>SCNS01000010.1 GCA_005503215.1 Sphingomonadaceae bacterium 3R27C6
GTATCTTCTTTGGTGCTACAGTCGGTCGCGCCGCGGTCACCCAGTATGAGCTGATGTGTGATCGCTGACGTGTCGCAGCAGATAGCCTCCGAGCTGGCCCCTGAGCTGGCCCCCGAGCTGGCCCCCGAGCTGGCCCCTGAGCTGGTCCCTGAGCTGGTCCCAGAGCTGGCCCCTGAGCTGGCCCCTGAGCTGGTCCCTGAGCTGGTCCCCGAGCTGGCCCCTGAGCTGGTCCCTGAGCTGGTCCCCGAGCTGGCCCCTGAGCTGGTCCCTGAGCTGGTCCCAGAGCTGGCCCCAGAGCTGGCCCCTGAGCTGGCCCCTGAGCTGGTCCCTGTCGCCCGTTAAGTGCTTGAGGGCTGACAGGGCCAGCATGACACTCGCGGGGCTTGGCATAATGAGGAGCATCGGTGCGGGCTTGCCGATAACCGCGTAGGCGTCGTTCACCGCGGCTTGGAGCTTGGCGCGATCTGCACGGCCGCCGCTGCATGCGATGTCGAGATACTGCTGACGGAAGCGCGGAAGCTCGGCTTCCTGTTCCGGCGTAAGCTTCATGATCTTGGTCATGTTTATTCCCCTTAGGTTTGGCTGGAATGGTTGGTCGGACAGGCGCAGAAAAGTGCGATATGTCCGCAGTCACATGGGGCGAGCCGCGCATCGCTCAGCGCGATTTGGTCGCTCAGGAAGTGCTGGAGAGCCTCGACTTCATCGCCCATGCGCAGGGCGGAATCGTGAAGCTGCTCGGCAGACTGGAGGGGCGTTTCGCGGATCATGCCGCCGCTCCCAAATGGAAGGGCTTTGCACCGGGGTATGCATCCCGCATTTCGCGGCGGAGGCGATTGAGCGAGCGCAGCGCCATCCCATGAGCGCGCATCATGTCGCGGTTCCCGAGGACGCGGGCGGCGCGATAGCGGAGAGCCGTTTCAATGGTCTCGCGACGGAGGATGCGTTGATGGGTGTAGGCCGTGCCGTCGATATGCGCGCGGGTCTTGGCTTGGCCGTTGGCAGCATCGATCGCCGCACGATTGGCTTCAAACGCCTTGGCCAGCAACTGCCGCTCGATAAGCGGCTGACGCTCGGGCTTGCCTATCTCGGTGGCGATCTTGAGGGCTTTGGTGTGGAGGGGCGCGTTCATGCTGCACCGCCGGTCAGCGCGCGGATTGCAGCATGGCGCGTGTGATGCTTGCGAAGGGTACAACCGAAGCGGGCCAGCAGAGGGCGGTTCTCGGCAACGTAATCGAGAATGTCGGCAAGATCGCGATTAGCGCGGATGTCGCCGTCTTCGATCAGGCAGGCCCGTGCTTCGCTGCGAAGCTCGATGGCCATTTCGCGCATCTCGTCCTGTAGCTGGTCGAGTAGCGCGTCGGTGATCGGCTTGACGTCTGCTGTGGTGTCGGTCGTCATGTTCACGGCTCCTTGTCTGGAACCGTGTATCACATATTGTGATGCTTACCGCAAGACCCTAAATCACATTTTGTGATAAAATAGGAAAAGCCCGCATAGCCGACTGATTCGCGGTCCTATTTTAAGTCCTTGATTGTGCATTTGCGGTTTTGAACGCTCCATCCCCCATTTTCATGGTAGATCGTCTCGCGCCCGCAGACGCCCCGCTCGGTCATGTCCGCGATGGCGTTCTCATTGGCCACCTTGGCGTTTTTACTGACCCGTTCAGAAACCGCATCGACGGCTTCGACGGCAATCCCCGCTGTCTTCTTCGTAAAGGCCAGCTCGCGCTCTAGATCAGCGATCCTCAAATCCATCTTAGACACGTCGCTGTAGGCAACTTGAACAGCGTCAATCCGCTCGATCCGCTCTTGCTTGAGTTTTTCGTGATTGCTCCACGCCCATACGGTCGCGCCTATCGCAAGCACCCACAGGAATCCGTTGCTATCGTCGTTAGCCATGCCACCCCCCGATGGTAATCAGTCGCCGTCAGTCCCAGTTTTCAGGATCGTGCGCGCAATCTCGCTGATTTGCTTTCTCTGACGATTGCTGGCGGTCGCCCATATCTCAACGATATCGCTGTCCAGTTCGTGCGGATCGTGGTCGAGGATCATTCCGACCGTGGTGTCCAACGCCACCGCTAGCTTGCGAAGCCACTTTGCCGACAGCCCGCGCTCGCCAGATTCCAGATAAGCAACCTGGTGCTGCGTTGTGCCCACGGCGTCCGCAAGCTGCTGCTGCGAAAGCTCGCGAAACTCGCGCCATGCCTTGAGGTGGTTAGGACCGCCGTTTTTATCATCGCTCGACATGATCCTATTATCGCAAAATGTGATGACGCCCGCGCCACACAGATTGTGATAATGAGGGCTTGCATCGAACATCACAATATGTGATGTATCTGGGCCATGCAAAGCATCCCAACCATCTCCGACCTCCGAGCGGCGACCGGCATCAGCCAGTCCTACGCCAGCATGATCCTCAACAAAAGCCGCGACCCATCGCGGGGGCTGGCAATCAGGATTTTGCGCGAGACAGGATGGCGTCACGACGTCCTCAATGGGCTGACCGACGACCAGATCGCCACGCTCGAAACGATTGAGCCTTGGGGCGCCGCAGCATGACGAAACGTGTTGGCATTACTCGTCGTGTCGATGGCGTCGTCGAGATCAAGCGCAGTCACGGAACCATCCTGATGGACGAGAGCGATTTTGACGCGTTGACGGGCAGCGTTCGCCTCAGTTTCGCTGGAGGGTATTTGAGGCCGCTCGTTCAGTATTGGAACGGTGGCGCGAAGAATGAGGTCGCGCTCGGTGTTGTCATTTTGGGGCGGCGCAAGGGGATGGTCGTTGATCACATCAGCGGCGACCGGCTCGACAACAGGCGCTGCAATCTTCGCCACGCGACGCGACGGGAGAATGCTTGGAACTCGCGCAAATACAAGCACACCTCCAGCGCCTACAAGGGCGTCAGGCCCAGCGGCAATTGCTGGCGTGCGTGCATCTATGACGGTCCCAAACAAATCGGTCTGGGGCACTTCAAAACCGAAGTTGAAGCTGCCCGCGCCTACGACCAAGCAGTCCGTGAACGGCGCGGAGCCTTCGCAGCGTTGAACTTCCCTAAAGAGGGCGAGCAAACCGCCCTCCGTTCGGGTTTGTAGACCATGAACGCGGGGGATCAACACGCGCGGGACAGCATCAACGCTTTGCTGAACGAGCTGCGGGCTGCGGGCTTCATGGAGGGGGCTACCCCTTCCAATTTCGTCGCGACTCCTCCCGAAGTCTTGCGAACATTGGCAGAAGCTGCACGTCGAGAACTGCGCGCACCTCTTCGAGTTGCGCAGCCTTGGCGGCTTCGTCTCCTCCGGTTTCTGGGTGGGGGACGATATGGTCGGTAACGTAATCCGAAAAGGCTTCGACGCTTTCAGGGCTGACAAGCCCCGCTTTGGCGCACGCGGTGTAAGCCTCGAATGCAGCTTTGATCGCAACAAATATGAGATCACCGGCAATCCTGCCGACCGGTTCGTATTTATCCATAGCGAATCCCCCTTGCCGGGGAGCCTATCATGATCGTCCGCAATTCCCAGCGCGTTCCTCCCTGTTCCGCGCGGGAGCCCCGATCCGATGCAATCTCCGTCGCGTCGGATCGGGGTAAACTTAACCTGCGCGCTCGGCATGATCGCCTGATTGCGCCCGAGGCCCAAAACCACGGCCTCGATAACCTCTCCGATCAATCGGGCACGGCCGTCCTGATCGGCATCGCTCGTCATGGGCTGGGCACCATCGTCCGGCCCTTCTGCACTTCCACTTTCCATGACCCCCTGATTAGCGAGGGAAAGCAACATGATCATTCATGACGAACGCAGCATCGTTCGCATCATCCGCGAGCGGCAGGCCGCCATGCGACGCGAGATCGATCGCCGGGGTATCGCGCTCAAGGCAATCTCGCAGGACAGCGGTATCGAGTACCGGACCTTGCTGACGTACTTCCCGGCGGATGGCGACCGCGAACCTGCGCAGATTCCCGGCTCGGCAATCTTTGCCCTCGCTGGCGCTATCCCGAACGACATTCTCTCGCTGTTGCTGCCCGCCGGGCATCTGGTCGTGCGCGTTCCCGAAGAAATTGACCACGACGAACTGAGCGACCTTGCCGCGGATTACGTGAAGTCGAAGCAGGACGCCCATAAGGTCGATAGCCCCGCCGGTCGGGACATCGCCGATTGCGAGCGCGAAGAGCTGGACAGCAAGGTTGTCCAGTTTGCGCGGGCGGCCGCAGCATGATGGGCCTCACTCTCAAGCAGCGTGAACTGCTCGACTTCATCGGCGAGCGCATGGCTGTCGATGGCGTCTCGCCTTCATTCGAAGAAATGAAGGACGCTATGGGGCTCAAGTCCAAGTCCGGCATTCATCGCCTGCTCAGCGCATTGGAGGAGCGCGGGTTCATTCAGCGCATCCATGACCGCGCCCGCGCTATAGAAATTCTCGAAACACCGCGTCCGCGGCTTCGCCCCCGCGACATATGCGCGAGACCCCTCCGCAACGAGCAGACGGACACCCTGATTGCCGAGATGAAGGCTCGCGGCTTTCACGTCGAAAGGATCGCGGCATGATCGACACCATCACCCCCTATCTCCCTTACGCTGCCTGCCTGTTCATCGGAGGGGGCGTCGGGTTCTTCGCTTGCGCCATGATGACCATGAGCAAGGTGGCTGACGTTCGCGCCGAAGAATACGAAAGCGCCGTCCACTGGCAGGCCATGTGGAAGCACGCGCTCGACACGTCGATTGACAACGCCGCCGCTCACAGTCGCGCATCCAGCCTCGCTTCCGCCAAGCAAGCCCGAATTGAACGCGCTCTAGAGCAAGTGACCCCCGGCGCTAACGCCACGGTCCAGCGGATCGCGCGCATCCTCAAAGGTGAAGCATGATCCGCCGCTTCATCCTCAAGCTACTCGGCGCGCCTCAACTCACGGTCGCAGGTCGTCTTCCGGTAGTCCGCAATTCTGACGAGCTAGATACATTGATAGCCCGTCGTCATGCAAAGGGGGAGGGGGCTCGGCGTGGATGGCGCACTCGTCGTGAGGGTGTCGGCGGATGAGCGCGTCGGCCGAACAGCGCGAACATGCCGTAGAGCGAGCATCGCGCATCTTTGCCGTGATCCGTGACGCTGCGGATCGTGGCGAATGCTGCCCGTCGAACGTGACCCTTGCCGAGCGATTCGGCGTGGGCACTACCGTGATCGTGAACGCGCTGCACTTTCTAGAATCGTGCGGGATGATCGTCGTTTCGCGCTCGAATGCAACCCGCATCGTCACGATCCGCGCCACCGGGAAGGCGACGGCTGGCAAGGTCTATGCGCCGCACTGGACCGAAAGGAAAGCCGCATGACGACCTGCACCAAATGCCCCGCCACGCTCGACAAGCGCAACAAGACCGGCCTCTGCGCCGAGCATAGCGCCGCATGGTCGAAGGACGACGACTACGCTCTCTGCGACGCGATGGCGGACAATTGCAGCTATCACGAAGCTGCTACTCGGATCGGCCGCACAAAGGATGCTGTTGTCGGTCGCTGGCGCAAGATTGTCCGATCGATGGGGTGGCAAGCCAATGGCTGATTGTCGCCCGATCCCTGAACAAAGCGTCTTACTTTCGCTATTGGAATACAATCCTGTGACCGGGGAGCTGATTTGGCTCGCCCGACCCGCGGAAATGTTCGAGGCCACCCCTGCGTGGTCCTCTGTGGCTGGGATGCGTAAGTGGAACACCCGCTATGCGGGAAAGCCCGCCCTCACCGGCATCGACGGCGAAGGGTATCGGGCTGGCGCCATTTTTCACCGCAAGCACCGCGCCCACCGTATCATATGGAAAATGATGACCGGGGAAACACCGCGCAAGGTGGATCATATAAACGGCATTCGTTCGGATAATCGCTTTTCAAATTTGCGGGCAGTTGATGACGTTCTGAACGCCCGTAACTCCGCTGCTCCATCGACCAATACGAGCGGGCGCGTTGGGGTCCGTTTCAACCCCGGCATGGGAAGGTGGGTCGCTTACATCACTGGCGAGCGCCGAATGATGCACCTCGGAAGCTTTCTCAGCATGCCGGAGGCAGTCGCCGCTCGCGAGGCTGCGGAGCGACGCTTGGGCTATCACCCTAATCACGGGAGGCGTGCCGCATGATCCCCGCCTGGTTCTCCCACATCCCCCGCCATGAAGTGCTCGGCAAGGTCGCAGCGCATTACAAGCTGACGCCCGCCGATATCCGCGGCCCCTGTCGCCGCGCCCATGTCGTGCGCGCCCGCCGTGCTGTCATGGAAGTGCTGCGCGAGCGCGGCCTGTCGCTCCCCGCCATCGGGCTCATCATCAACCGCCACCATACCGCCGTGCTCCACGGGCTGCGGAGGGCAGGGTGATCGAACTCCCACTGCCCCCAAGCACGAACAATCTGTTCATCAACTTGCCCGGTCGGGGTCGCGTCCGCTCTGGCGCCTACAAGGCATGGGAGAAGCGTGCGAGCGCCGCCCTGACCTTCGCGTCGTGGGACATGCCGGCCAAGCCCTACAACGTCACGATCCGCCTCAACATGGACCATCGCGGCGATATCGACAATCGCTGCAAGGCCGTTCTGGATCTACTCGTCAAACACAAGGTCATCGACGGCGACCAGTGGGTGAACGAGCTTCACGTCTACCGCGACCGCACGGTTGGCGAATGCGTGGTGTCGTTCGGATGAGCGGCTTCATTACCATGCAGCGAGAAGCGCTCGAGCACCCTCTACTGAAAGACGGGGAGCGTTTTCGCGCATGGTTCTGGCTTGTCGCTCGAGCAGCATGGCGTCCCACGCCCTTTGACGTCGGCGGGAAGATCATCACCCTCCAGCGTGGCCAACTTTGCGCCTCTGTGCGCCAGCTCGCAGAGGCATGGGGCATGTCAAAAAGCGCTGTGGAGCGGTTCGTTGCCCGACTGAAAACCGAGACAATGGTCGAGACGGAAGCGGGACACGGGCGACTGGTCATAACTATCTGCAATTACAACAAATATCAGGATCTGGAAAGCATGGCCCGAGACACCGGCGGGACAGCAACCGAGACACCAGCGGGACAGCGGCGGGACATAAAAGAACCATTGAACCATGGAACCATACAAGAAGCTAACGCTTCTTGTGCGCCCAAAGCCCGCAAAAGCGCTCCGCTGAAATCCCTTCCCGATGATTGGCAGCCTCTGCTCACCCCAGCGGCGCAGCGCGTCGTCGATGGCTGGCCCCCTGGTCGCCTCGAGCGGGAGGCGGCGACCTTCCGCGACCACGCTGCCGATAAGGGCCGGACCTCGAGGGACTGGCAGGCAGCATTCCGCAAATGGATCGAAAACGCAGAGAAGTGGCACCCCGGACATGGAAAACAGCAACAACGTAACGGCCCTGCATCAACCCTCGACGCAATGCGCCGAGCCATTGAGCTTACTGGAGGCCCGGAAAAATGCGGCACCTCCGCCGCGGGAACAGATGATTGGCGAGCTGACCCGATGCCTGACCCTGTGCGCGCCCTCGGGTATGTCCAGCGATGAGCGAGCCGTATGGCTGGCAACCGCTTGGGCCGAAGTCTCCCACATTCCTGCTGGCACGTTTGAGGGCGCTTGTGCCGCTGCCCGCAAGATAGTTGATCACCCTTCGAAGATCGTCCCCGCGATCATCAAGGAAAGCGCCTTCATGACGGATTTGTTTATCCGTCGCCGCAACGAGGAAGAGGCCGCTTGGCGGAATCGCAACGCCCCGCGGCTCACGGTTGCCGAGCCTGACGCGGACCCGTTGGCTGCCGACCGCGAGGAGGTGTCGGCGATGATGGCCGATTTGGTCGCCTCGCTCAAAGGCAAGGCGATCACCCCTGATAGCCCATGACCCCCACCAACTGCAAGCCACCCCGCACCGAAAGCAACGTCCGCGTTCGCTTCCGCAACGGCGAGGCATCGAAGCACACCTACCCGCCGAAGTCCCTCAACTGGTCAGACCGTAATTGGGATTTCGACATAGCATTTTGGAAAGAGGAGAATTGAGATGACTGACGCAATCCATCCCGCACCCGTCGAGTTTACCGCCGAACAGTTGGCCGACGATCCGATCCTGCGGTATTTCCACTACAGCCACCTGCCGCCCGCATTGCAGGCCATGTCGGTGAACTTCTGCAACATGGCTCGCATCGTCGTTTCGAATCTGCCGCGCAACGCCGAGCGGTCGGTCGCGCTGCGCAAGTTACTGGAAGCCAAGGACGCGGCGGTGCGGGCGACCGTCCAGTGACCACCCCACTGATCGAGGAAATCGCGCGGGGCCTCTGCCGAGATGGCGGCCTGTGCGTCGGCTTCTGCCACAAACAGCGGTGCTATAGCGCAATTGCCGCTTACGGCACACAGGCCCAAGCCGCTCTCGCCGTCATAACAGAAGCCGGTTACGCGATAGTACCGGTAGAGCCGACTGAGGGGATGCTCGCCAACGAGCCGTGTCCCGCCGAAGCGGAAGGAATCTGGCGCGCGATGATCGCCGCCACCCATGACCACATTATGCCAGCTATTCAGACGGTTGGCCCTCTCGATAGCGAGAAGGGGGAATGAGCCTCTGGACACGCCTCCGCGATTTATTCGGCCCGCGCGCTGAAATCCACATCGGGCGGCCGATGACCGACGACGAGAGCGAGGCTTTCGATGAGGTCTTTGTGCATTTCAACAAGACGTTTGAGGCGATGGACGAGCTTTCGCGCCGCATCGCCAGCAACAATGGGAAGGGCAAGGCATAATGGCACGGGGGCGCCCCTCCGGACAGATGACCCACAGGCGCCGACAGGTGCTTGAGGAGTATATCGACGCCGCGCAGGATGGCGAGCGCGTATCCCTCGCTCGCATTGCCCGCCGCTGTGGATTGCACGACTACCGCGATGCGCGTAGGATCGTGACGGACTTGAAGAGGCTGGGTGCGATATGAGCATATTCGACATTTCGGTTAATGGCGGAGCGGCCCAGAAGCTCTCCGTAGAGACCACGCAATATATCGCGGCAGCCGTCGCCGTCCCAGCCCTGCTTGGCATCGAAGATTATCCGGTCAGGGTAAAGATTTGGGTGGATGCCGTTGTGGCTGATTATCCTCCGCTCCATTTCGAAATTGATCGCTCCGGCGGAGAGGCGAGACAGATCGTCCAGCGCTATGACGGCGAACGGATATTGGTGCGCCCCTGATTTAATACCCCGTCCCGCAGCGGATTCTAATGCTGTAATTGGTCTGCCTTATGGCGGGCCTGTCCACCTCGAAAAACAATCAAGATAAATCAAACCACGGCGGCAGACGTTCGGGGGCTGGCAGAAAGGCGGGCTCTCCGAACAAGGCGACGGCCTCGATCCGCGAGATTTCGCGCCAGTATACCGATCAGGCAATCAACGCCCTTGTCGCTGTGCTGTCGAATGACGATGAGCCCGCCGCCGCTCGCGTCTCAGCCGCCAATTCGCTTCTGGATCGTGGCTACGGGAAAGCGGCAACGATTATCCAAGGCGATGAGGATGGCGGCGCTGTCGCTTTCGTTCTCCGCGACATGAACGCGAACAAGAATGCGTGAGGTGGTTATCCCTCGTGCCGATTGGGCCCTGCGTGACTATCAGCGGGGGCTATGGCAGGCGACCGCAGTGGAGGGGCGAAGCGCGGTTGCCTGTATGCACCGACGAGCTGGCAAGGATGAGGTTCTGTTGAACGCCTCACTCGTCCAGGCGCTCAAGCATCCCGCCAGCTACGCCTACATGCTCCCCGAAAGCGCCCACGCCCGTCGCGCCATATGGCAGGCGGTCAACCCTCATACGGGCAAGCGGCGCATTCTGGAGACATTTACGCCCGACGTCTTGTCGAGCGATCCGAACGAGACTGAGATGCGCCTCAACTTGGTCAACGGTTCGGTCGTCACATTCTTCGGATCGGACAACTACAACCGCATGGTCGGTGCCTCGCTGCGCGGCATTGTGTCATCGGAACACGCGCTATCCCATCCCAGCGCATATGCGTTCTTCTCGCCAATGCTTCGTGAAAATGGGGGTTGGTTTTGGGCCATCTCGACACCGCGCGGCCGCAATCACTTCCACAACCTTTACAAATATGCGGAGAAGTCGTCGGCTTGGCATACCGAGTATCTCCCGGCAACGGAGACCGGCGCGCTCAACGACAACCAGCTGAAAGATGCGCTTGACGAATATGTCGCCCTCTACGGAGAGGGCCAAGGCACCGCGCTCTTTAACCAAGAATATCTGTGCGATTGGAACGCTGCGATCCTTGGGGCATATTATGGCCGCGAGATCATGGCGGTTCGCACTGAGGGCCGCATCGACGCAACCCTAGAGGCCGTCGAAGGCATTCCAGTCCACCGGGCTTGGGACATCGGCGTTCGCGACGACACGTCCATCTGGTGGTTCCAGGTCGTCGGCTCGCAGATATTCATCCTCGATTGCTACAGCCAGCCTGGCGTCAGCGACATAGCCGAATTTGCCAGCATGATCGCGGAGAAGGACGCGGAACATGGCTGGAATACCGGCGCCTTGGAGCGCCCGATTGACTTTGTCCCGCACGACGCCCGCCAGCGCGTATGGGGCATGAAGAAAGGCCGCCTTGAGACGATGCAGGAGGAGGGGCTCAAACCCCAAGTCGTCGAAGGCATGTCCGTGCTCGACGGTATCAACGCTGCCCGCCGCACGCTGCCCCGTGTCGTGTTCCATGAACGCTGCGAGGAGTTGGGCATTGCCGCTCTGGAGCAGTATCAGCGCGAGTGGGACGACGACAACAAGGTCTTTCGCCAGCATCCGCTCCACAATTGGGCAAGCCATCTGGCGGACGCGTTCCGTTATCTGGCGCTCGCATGGCGTGAGGCCTACGCGCCTCCGCCCCCCAAGGCCGCCAATCTCAACATGGCCGACAACCGGATGACGCTGGACATGATCCGCAAAGGAGCCCGCGCGTGCAGGTGATCGACGAGGAAAAGGGCCGCACCGAAGCCGAACAGGTTCTGGATAACATCCTGACCAGCCAGCGCGCGTTCAAGGCGTACAACCACTTCTGCGACCGCATCGACCGGATTTATTCCGACCGCGACGAGATGGGCGAGACGCTTGGGGTGATTGGGCTGACCGATCGCCGCTATGACCTGTTCTGGTCGAGCATCGAGGTATTGAAGCCCGCGATCTACGCGCAGCCGCCGGCTGTCGTTGTGAAGCCGCGTTTCAACGACGCCAACGCCACCGACAAGATGACCTCCGAGCTATTGGAGCGCGTCATCAACAGCGAATTTGAGCGCGGGCATATCAACGAATCCATGCTCATGGTCCGCGATGACATGGCACTGCTGAACCGCGGCGTCCTCTGGGTCACGCATGAGGAGGGCGACGGCAACGCGGTCTGCACCGAATGGCTCGACCGTGAGGATTTCGCGCACGATCCCGCACGATGCTGGCGCGATGTAAGCTGGGTCGCTCGTCGCGCCTGGTTGACGCTTGAGGAGATGAAGGAGCGCTTTGAGGGTGTTAGCGACGATCTCTGGCAGAAGGCTTTCTTCGGCGAGAAGCGGGATAACGGCGGCTACCACTATGGCGATGACGCCTGCATCCCTGAAAAGGCCGCAGTTTGGGAGGTGTGGGACCGCAATGAAAAGCGGGTGCGCTGGGTTGTCGAGGGGATTGACGAGTTCCTTGACGACGCCGAGCCGCATCTGAACCTCAGCGACTTCTTCCCGTGCCCGCGTCCCGCATATGGCACACTGATCCGCCGCACCCTCATCCCGCAGCCCGATTACAAGCGGTATGCGGTGCATCTGGATCAGGTGAACGACCTGACCCGCCGTATCTATGACCTGCTCGATCGCATCCGCGTAATGGGCTTTATCGCTGGTGGCGGCGATGTTGGCTCGGCCGTGCAAACCGCACTGGCAGAGGTGGATTCCAGCGCAATCATCATTCCTGTGCCTGGGGCCGCTTTGACAGCTACAGGCGGCGCCGCGAACATGATCGCGTGGTTGCCGCTCGACGTGATCGCCACGACCATCACCGGCATGATCGATGCCCGCGCGCAGTTGTTCGCCGACTTCGACCGGCTGTCCGGCATTTCGGACATCATGCGCGGCGAAACCGAGGCGGAGGAAACCTTGGGCGCTCAGCGTCTCAAGTCGCAATATGGCTCGGTTCGGGTGCGCGACAAGAAGGATGAGCTCATCAGGCTGTCACGCGATGCCGCGCGCATCTCTGGCGAGATCATCTGCGACAACTTCACGCAAGAGGAATTGCTTGAGATTTCGCAGATGGACATCCCGACGCGCAGGGAAGTCGATAAGTCAATCAAAGACCTTGAGAAAGCCGCCCGCGCTGAAATGGAGCAGCTAACCGAGGGTATGGACGAGCCGCAGGACGAGGAGCAGGCGCAGCAGATGCAGGCGCAGTTGCAGCAGGCGCAGCAGCAGATCCAGGAGAAGTATTCACCGCAGTTCCAGCAGCTTGAACAGGCTGTTGTGATTGAGGACGTGATGAAGCTGGTCCGCGACGACCGCGCTCGCTCGCTGATCATCGACGTCGAAACCGATAGCACGGTGATGACCGACGAGATGGCGGAGAAAGCGGCCCGCTCCGAGTTCCTCAATGCGTTCTCAGGTGCGATTTCCGCAACACAGCCGTTGATGGCCGCTGGCGAGAAGGGCGCGAAGCTAGCGGGCGCGATGATGAAGTTCGCGCTCCAACCCTTCAACGTGTCCCGCGATCTTGATGCGACCATTGATGAGTTTGTGGAAGCGGCTCCTGAGATCGCCGCTGCGATGGGCGCCAGCGACGATGGCGAGGGACTGGCCGAAGCTCAGGGCAAGCTCGCAGAGGCCGAGATGGCGAAGGCTCAGGCGGCCATGACCAAGGTTCAGGCCGATAGCCAGCTCAAGCAGGCCGAGAACGAGCGCAAGATGATGGAATTCCAGCAGAAGGCGCAGTCTGACCAGATGAAGACGATGGGCGACGCCGAGAAGCTGCGCCAGTCGGCAGAGGTCAACGGTATCAAGGCGCAGGAAGCCTTGGCGAAGGTTGATCTACTCCGCGCCCAGATCGTCAAGACCTTGGCCGACGCTGGCGTGACTGTCGATAAACAGGCGCTCGACGAGTTCAAGAGCGTGTCGGACATCGAGCTACGCCAGAATGACCAACAGATGAAGGCGGCAGGCATGGTCGCCGACCAAGAGGCGCGTCAGGTCGATCAGGCCATGAGCGCGGAGGATCGCCAGCGGCAGGCTGTCGAGAGCGAGCGAGACGCCGAGTTCCGCGAGCGTGGTGAGAGCCGTGCGGATCGCAGCCAGGACTTTGCCGAACGCACGGCGGAGCAAGGTGAATGAGCGGGCCTCCCATCGTGATTGTTGAATCTGGCGGCCTACCGGTCACGGAAGTCGCAAGCGGTGCACCTGTTTTTACCGAAGTCGCGGCGGGCGGCATCCCTGTGACCATCGTTGAAGGCGCGACCCCCGTCGTGATCGAGCGCCTTCCTGTTGAGGAGTGAATGAAATGGCTGATATTCGACGATTGACCGCCTTGGGCATGTCGCCCGAGCTTGCAACCGAAGCCGCTTCGCAGATTGACGGCGCGGTGTCTGGTAATACGGCTGTGGCTGCGCTGACTACTATCGCAACCGCCGATGCGATCGACCCCGCTACCACGATGGCGCTGGTCAACATCTGCAAGGCGAAGATCAACACCATCATCACGGCGCTCCAGTCGTGAGCGGCGGCAAGGCTAAGCCAGCCAAGGCTCCCGCAAAGGATGATCCCGACAACACGCCTACCCCCGCGCCCAAGCGCGGCGACAAACCAGACGAGGCGGGCAGCGCGGACCCCGCATCGCAGTCGCTCGCTCGTCATCCCAAGGGTGATGAATGACGGCATGGGGTCAGCCTCGAAGGGACGATGACCCCTATTGGCGGGAGCAGGGGAAGGTGTGGGTTGAGTATTCACCGGGCAGGAAGCGCCTTGTGGATATGAACAAGCCTCGCCCCGCTCCCGTCGCCAAGTCGGACTTTCCGTGTCCGGCGATCCACAGCGATAATCTCCTGACCCCGCTGCAATCCATGGCCGATGGCCAGTGGTACGACAGCAAGTCGGAGATGCTGAAAACCTACAAGGCGGACGGCAACCCGCAGGGGCAGAATTACGAGATCGTCGGGGACGCCCCGATTGAGCCGTTTTCCCGCCCTTCACGCACCAAGGCAGACGACGAAGCAACGCACGCGGCAATCTCGCGCGCACTGGACGAACATGGACTATAAGGGAGTTCCAGGGGATGAATGACGTAAACCAAGCTATCGAAGCAGAGCCGCAGGACAGCACCGCGATCGACCCGGAAGTCACCGGCGGTCCGGCCCCGGCCCACAAGGAGCCTGAGACGCGCGACGACGCCATTGCGAAGGCGCTGGACGAGGCGGAGGCGAAGGGCAAGGATGCTGTCGCAGAAGATGATGGCGACGACGCGCCCGAGCCTGCCAAGCCTGCGAAGGCTGAAAAGCCGGTAGAGGGGGCGGAAGGCGACGACGAGCAGGGCGACGAGGACGAGGACGCCGAAGAAGCCGCGCAGCCCAAAGAGGCCAAGCCCAAGAAGCCGACGCGCCCGACGATCCCGCCCCCCGACAAGTTCGACGCTGCCGCCAAGGAGCATTGGCCGAGCGTCCCCCATGTCGTGCGCGCCGATATCGAGCGCGTGATCAAGGAATATGAGGGCGAGGCGCAATACTATCGCCCCATCGCCGAGCGATACAGCCAGATTCGCGAATATGACGAGCTGGCGGCGAGTAACGGCGTGGACCTTCGGCAGACGCTTGCGGAGGTCAAAAATCTTGAGGACATGATGGAGGCGAACCCGCTCGCCGCCCTCAATGCCATCTTGCTCCGCTCTGGCCCGCGCAAGGCGGACGGCCAGCCCGTGTCGCTGTTCGAGATGGCCGCGCACATTGTCCAGATGGGGCAGGAGGGCTATCACAAGGCAGTCACCGCTCGCCCGCAGCAACAGCAGCAGGCTAACCCGGAAATCGAGCAGATGCGCTCGGAATTGGCGCAGTTGAAGGCTGATCAGACCCGCAGCGCGATCATCGGCCCTTTCGCGGCGCAAAACCCGCGGTTCAATGAGCGGGAAATCCAGCAGTCTATTGCAAAGATATTGAAAACTGATATGGTTGACAAAGGCCTTCCCGCGCAAGAGCGGCTGGCGGCAGCTTATGACATGGCGGTTCGGTTAAACCCGTCTGCCGACGACGAGCAAGCCCCGGTTGATGAGCAGGAAGATGCCACCCCTCGCCGGGTCGATGGCAACGGCGGTTCCCGATCAATCAGAGGCGCTCCACCTTCTCGGAGCAGCAAGGGTTCAGCCAAGCGTGTAATGTCGCGAGACGACGCAATCACAGCAGCAATGGCGGCCCTTAGATAAGGACCGAAGGATATGTCGCTTACCGACGACATCAACTATCGTCAGGTTCTGTCCACCTCGATGGCTTACCGCCTTCCCGGTATTCAGGACCTCGTTTTCAACAGCAACCCCGTCACCGCCGAGCTTCGCAAGCGTGGCCGCTTCAAAAAGTTCGACGGCCCCGAAATCCGCGTCTCGCTGATGATCGACAAGTTCGACGGTCAGTGGATTGCCGGATATGATAAATTCGACATCCAGGCGAAAGAGATCGTCAACGACGCCGTCTTCACCCCGAAGACGCTTGTCGTTCCGTTCTCGCTCACGGGTCAGGAAATCCGCGCGAACCGCGGCAACCGTACCCGCGTCCACAACCTGCTCTCCACCTATATGGAGAACGTAGAAAACTCGGCGAAAGACCTGTGGGAAATCTCGCTGCACAGCGATGGCACGACCGCCGCTGGCCGTGAGATGATCGGATTCGGCGGCGCGCTGCCGATCATCCCGACCTCGGGCGTCTATGGCGGCATCGATCGCGGCACGCACGCTATCTGGCGCACGTCCACCTTCGACGCCAACACGGACTTCACGGCACAGGGCATCACCGGCTGGGACAGCACCACGGCACGCGCGATCATCGAGCGGGTTACGGCGCTGCGCTCGAAGGGCAATCGCTATCCGGGTCTGTGGATTATGGACCTGAACAGCTATCAGGCCCTTTCGGCTGGCATGGTCGCGATTCAGCGCATCGTGAAGTCGGACGGCGGTTCGGCGACCTATGGCTACAACGCCTTGGAAGTCGCAACTCCCGCCGGCAACGTCGATGTCGTTTGCGCAACTGGTGTTGGCACGGTCATGCCCGCCAACACCGCCTACGCTCTGGACCTGCAAGCCCTGAGCGTGTTCGAGCGCCCCGGCGCAAGCTGGGATTTGCTGTTCTCCGGTGAGGGGATGCAGCCGATCAATCAGGACGCCATCGCGCAGGGCATCATGTGGGAGGGTGAGCTGGTTCTTGAGAACCCGCGCTACTCGGCCCGCGTGCTGACCGATCCCCCGGCTTAATGAAAGGATAGGATCATGGCATTCCGCACCACCCCGCAGCTTGGCCCCGCTCTCGACGCGGTGATCCCCGCTGGTGATGTCTGGTACGACATTCCCGGCAAGGGCACGATCGGCAGCCCGCAGCTTGGCAACAAGGAGTTCGGCAGCGACGGACGCGAATATATCTGGGTTCAGGCTGGCGGCGCCATTGCCGCTACCACCCAGATTGCGCTTTCGGCGGCTTTCGAGGCGACCACTGGCGGCACGACCGGGTATTTCACCCAAGGTACGGCCATCGCCGATGGCGACTTCTTCTGGGCGCGCAAGGGCGTCGTTTAACCGGCGGGGGAGGTCTCGGCCTCCCCTTCCACAATCGAAAGGGAAGATATGACCACGCTGGCTTATGATGACGAGGGACTCGTCGATAAGAAGCACTATTTTCTGCCGGGGGAAGAATTTGTCGAGCAGACGATTCCGGTCTTTAAATATGAGCGCATCCTGAACCAGAATCGTTCGCTGGACGAAGGTCGTCCGGTGATCGACATTCGCGAGGTCGTCGAGCTTCGCTTTGCCCAAAACCCGGGTTATCGCCCGGTGTTCCCGGTGGAGGCGACGTGGCGCACGATCAACGGGCGCGTCGTGACCTTTGCCGAGCGGTGGAAGGAGCAGCGCGAAGCGTTCCTGAACGGCGAGCAGCAGCACGCTATCGGCACGCCGCTGGAAGAATTGAAGGCTTACGGGGCAACCCCGGCCATGATTTCGCTATGCCGCGCCAGCAACATCCAGACCATCGAGGCGCTGAACGACTTGCAGGGCTCGGCTCGCAAGCGGCTTGGCGTCGTCGGCAACGAGATGATCCCGATGGCCCAGAAATGGGTCGAGGCCCGCAACACCGCGGTGGGGGCTGAGAACGCCGACCGTATCGCTGAACTGGAGGCGCAGGTGAGGGCGCTTCTCGCATCGCAGGGCGGCACCATCGTGGAGAACAAGGTTCCGCCTGAGATAGATCCCGGCGACCCCTATCCCGACAAGAGCGATGCGGACCTGAAGGACGCTATCGCTGAGCGGTTCGGCGCGCGTCCAAAAGGCAACCCGTCGCGCGCGACCCTGCTCTCCATGCTGGCGGAGGCCGAATAATTGGCAATTCTCGCTTCCCTGCAAGCCGCTGCTCTGCGCGTTTCAGGGGAGCGACCATCTAGCTTCTATGGCTCATCGGGCCTGTTGGAGATGGAGTTGTGCGACCTCGCCAATGAGGTTGCGGAAGACATCTCCCAATATCAGGACTGGCAGACGCTAACCAAGGTTCACAGCCTTACCGGAGACGGCTCGACCGAAGAGTTCGACTTTCCCGATGACT
This sequence comes from Sphingomonadaceae bacterium 3R27C6, assembly GCA_005503215.1. GTDB lineage: Bacteria > Pseudomonadota > Alphaproteobacteria > Sphingomonadales > Sphingomonadaceae > Sphingopyxis. Next base: position 17,754 of record SCNS01000010.1, read on the forward strand.
ACGATCGCCAGCTTCTCAACGCCGACGTGCAGGACTTGCAGTCTTGGGCATGGGGATACGAGCATATCACCGACATCAACGACTTTCTTTACCAACGCCAGCGGGGCATGATTCTGACTCCGGGAGCTTGGACGATCTATGGCGGCAAGATGCACTTCACGCCCCCGCCGACTGGCGACGCATCATTTCCTTACATTAGCAGAAACTATGCGCTGGATAGCGCAACGATGGAATTAAAGTCGCAGTTTGATGCCGATACCGACGACTTCATCCTTGTTGATTTACGAGCTGCAAAAGGTCGTCGCCTCATCACCTTGGGCCTAGTATGGCGCTGGCGCGAACAGAAGAAGCTCGATTTCTCTGGCGACCAAGAGGCCTTCGTCAAGGCGCTGGACGAATATGCATCGAAGGATGCTGGGTCCAAAGTTATCCGCTACGGGGGCAGGTTCTTCAATCGCCGTGGTCCGTGGCCCTGGGTGCGTGCCTGATGTATGCTCGCACGAACCAACGCCCCAAGCAGCGCATTTCCGAGGTAAAGAAGTTCGCCAGCCCGATCGCTGGCTGGATTTCGAACCGCGCCCTAGCGGTTCCCAACGGGCAGGACGGTAAGTCGCAGCAGGGCGCGGCCTTGCTCGACAACTTCATCCCCAAGGCCACCAGCGTCATTCTTCGCCGCGGCAAGCGCCGACATTGCACGCTTGGCACCGGGGACGAAGACACCACATCGCTCTTTGCCTATAAGGAAGGCGCAAACCGCAAGCTGTTTGGCACGACGGCCTCGACTATTTACGACATCACCGATGTCGAGTTCGCTACCGATGCGGAGATCGGGACCGATGACGGCGACCTGATCGTTGACGAGAATGGCGACTCGTTCGGCTGGTCGTCCACTCAGTTCCTAAGCGTGATGGGCGGCTTCACCGGCGGCGATTGGTCGACGGTCCAGTTCGCCACGACGGGGGGAGTTTATCTTATCGGGGTCAACGGTGAAAACACGGGCTTTGTCTATGATGGCGCGGTGTTTTTCCCATATACAGCGGGTGGCGTAAGCACGCTGGCTTATGATGCAGAAGTGTCGGAATTTACGGTTGGCGATGTCGTCACGGGTGGCACGTCGGGTGCAGCGGCAACGATTTGGCAGGTTGAAGATCTAGGCGGCGGCGCGGGCGTCCTCTACATCTACAACATCACTGGCGGCCCGTTCGTCGACAATGAACCCCTAACTGATACCGGCGGTGGCGCAGCGACCTCGAATGGCGTCGATGCGATCCATATTCCTGGCGTTACGTTCCCGAACGGCCTGACCACGGCGGCAATGAGTTTTGTCTGGGTCTACAAGAATCGGCTTTGGTTCGTCGAAAAAGGCACGATGAACGCTTGGTACATGGATATCGACGCGATCGGGGGCGATGCGACCGTCTTCCCTCTTGCGGGCGTGCTGTCTCTTGGCGGCGAATTGCTGTTTGGTCAGCGCTGGTCACTCGCTTCGGGTGGGGACGGTGGGCTTTCCGAGCAATGCGCCTTTGTCTCTAGCGAGGGTGAGGTAGCTATTTATCAAGGCCTCTCGCCAGAGGAGGCGGCGACATGGGCAAAGGCCGGCACTTATCGCATCGGCCGTCCGCTTGGGAAAAATGCATTCATTCGAGGAGCGGGCGATCTTGCCATTGCAACGTCGGTCGGCCTGGTTCCGTTGTCGAAAGCCATCGAACTGGATTTGACCGCGCTGAGCCTTGCCAGCATCTCCTATCCCATCGCGGATGCCTGGGGCAATGCGGTCATTCAGCGCGGCCTAGAGGCTTGGCACGGAGAAGTGTGGCCTGAGGAAAAGATTGCTGCATTTGCCCCTCCTACTGGTGGCGCTGGCCTGCCGCCTGTCCTGTTCGTCGCCAACACCGAAACCGGCGCATGGGGACGCTTTACGGGATGGGATGTGCGATGCATGACGGTCTTTGAGGGGCGGCTTTTGTTCGGATCAGCCGAAGGGGGCGTGTTCCTCGCCAACGAAACCGGATCGGATGATGGCGCACCATATACTGGTGTTGTCGTCCCGCTGTTCGACGACTTCGGCATTGCTGCGGCGCGCAAGTCTCCGCGAGTGGGGCGCTATATTACGCGGGCGTCCACGACGGTAAATGCCCGCCTTTCGTGGCAGGGCGATTTCAACGAGTCACTCCCTGCTGCGCCCGATGCAACCGTACTCGTCGGCGGAAGCGTCTGGGGTCAGGGTATTTGGGGGCAGTCGCAATGGGTGGAAAGCCTGCCACGCCTCGTCAACGATGGATGGAAATCGCTCGGCGGAAGCGGGTACACCGGATCGATCGCCTATCAAGTAACCAGCGCCGAAGCGCAGCCCCTTGATGACGAGATTATCTCGGCGGAAATTCTGTACGAGGTCGCCGGGGGCATAACGTGATCGTCACTGACGGTCGTGCTGCCAGATTTGTCGCCGAGAGGCTGGGGTTTATCCCAGCGCCGCCATTCACCGTCATGGGGGTGGAGCGGGACGGGAAAATCACCGGAGCGTGCCTGTTCAACCAGTTCGAGGGCGCGAATGTCCACGTTAGCGCGGCTGGGTCAGGCTGGACGCTGCCTTTTATGCGGGCGCTTGGAGATTATGTCTATCACCAGCTCGGGTGCGAGAGGATGACGCTCACCACTGAAAGCGATCACGTCGCGCGTTATGCCGAACGGCTCGGGGGCCAGCGGGAGGGGCTGATGCGCTCCCATTTCGGCCCGGGCAGGGATGCTATCATCATCGGTGTTCTGCGTGACGAATTTGCCTACCTGAAAGATTGACAATGTTCCAAGCCTGTGCCAGAAACGGTGCGGGCCTGAGGTTGGACTTACTCTTCTGGCTATTTCGCTGGATCATCGCGAGTAAGTCCGATCAAAAGTCCCAAGGCGCCCGATCCGTACGCCACTGCGCAGGCTCAAAGCCAGTTCAACCAGAACACGGCTGTTCAGTCGCAACTTCTCAACATGGTGGACCAGCAGAACCCCTGGGGTTCGACCACCTATTCCCCGAACGGATCGAGTTCATTCGTAGGCGCGGACGGCAAGTCCTACAGCGTCCCGAAATTCACCCAGACCACGACGTTCACGCCCGAGCAGCAAGCGATCTTCGACGCTTCGCAAGAGGCTGAAGGCAATCTTGCCAACCTCGCAGCGGATCAGTCGGAGTTCCTGCAAGGTTATCTCGACAAGCCCTTTGAGTTCACCAATCAGGACGCCGAGAAGTGGGCGTATGATCTTGCATCGCCGCGCATCTTGCAGCAGCAGCAGAAGGATAACGCAGCCCTCCGCACCCAACTGATCAACAGCGGGCTTCGTCCCGGCACCCAAGCCTATGACATGGAGATGGAGCGGCTTGGGCGCCAGGGCACCGATCAACTCAACCAGCTCGCGCTCACGGGCCGGGGACAGGCGTTCAGCGAGAACCTTGCCACGCGCAACCAGCCAATCAACGAAATCACCGCGCTGCTTTCCGGCTCGCAGGTATCGAACCCGGCTTCGATGTCAGGCCCGACGCCGCAAACGCAGGTCGGTGGCGTGGACTATGCCGGTCAGGTCCAGTCGAATTACCAGAATCAGATGAACGCCTACGGGCAGAAGATGGGCGGCCTGTTCGGCTTGGCCGGCGCTGGCGCTCAGGCCGCGATGATGTCGGATCGTCGCCTGAAAACGGATATCAAGCTGGTCGGAAAGCTGGATAACGGCCTGAACGTATACAGTTATCGCTATAAGGCAGGCGGTGCGACGCACCTTGGCCTGATGGCCGACGAGGTTGAGAAACTTCACCCCGCTGCCGTTGTCGAGGGTCATGACGGGTTCAAAGCGGTGCGCTACGCGGAGGCTGTGCGATGAACCGGCACAACCTCAGCGACGGCCAGGCCTTCGCTCCCATCCCCCAACAGCAGGCGATGCAGGCGCCTTTCCAGTGGGGACGGGGCGGCAAGCGCATGACGCCCGAGCAGATTGCCCGCGAGCGCGAAATTGCCACCGCGATGATGGGGATTGACGCGTCGCCGGTTTATTCGCCGTGGCAGGGTCTTGCCCGCGTTGCCGAAAACGTCGTTGGAGGTCTCCGCAACCGAAAGGCCGACAAGGCCGAACGCGCCAACCTCGATTACAGCGACCAGATTTTGCAGTCGCTAATGAACCCCGGCGGTGTCCCTTCCGCATCGGGCGCCCCCGGTGTCGCTTCCCCTGCACCGGGGGCGAACACTGGCCAGTTCGCCGCGATCATTGGCGATCCCTATGCGTCGCCGCAGGTGAAGGCGCTGGCGAAGCGTCAGCTCGACATGGCTGATTTCGAACGCAAGCAGGTGCTGCAATCGCAATATGGCGAGCAGCCCGAGATCGTGCGGCTGGCGCAGGTCGCGGGCGACCAGAGCCGCTCCCCTGCCGAACGCGCGGCAGCAGAAGGCCGCATTAAGGCACTCAACGACCCCGAGATTGTGATCCCCGGCCTTCCAGGAGGAACCTATGTCGGCCCTCGGTCGGGCGTTGGCATGGCTTATGGCCAAGCGCCTGTCGCCGATGCCCCTGACACGCTGCCGCCTGACTTCTTTGACGATGGCGCGCCTCCCGTCTCTGCCGCGCCCCCTCCCCCGGATGCCGCCGCCATGGCTCAGGCCCGCGCGGAAGCGGACGCATGGATGAAGCTTAACGGAATGGTCCCCCGCTAATGGAAACCCAGACCCTCAACGGCGTGACCTATCAGCGCAGCGGTCCCGGCGAGCAATGGCGGCGCGTGGGTGCTGGCGGCCGCATGATCCCGAAAAGCGAAACGACGCAGCGCAAGGAAGGCGCGGATGCGGACCGAGCGACGGCAGAGGCTATCCGCGCTCAGGCGGAGGCGGGCGTTGCACCTCAGCGGGCAGCCGCAGATGTGGCTCGGGCGCAAGCGGACGTGTCGAAAGCGCCCTCCGAAATCGCCAAGACCAGCGCGGAGGCCGCCATCGCCGCCCGCAAGGCGCAGGACATCTCTGGAGGGATTGCTTACACTGACGAGCAGCGGGGCCTTCTGCTGAACCAATATCGCACGCTTGGCAATTTGGCGTCGGGCGTGAACGAATTGCGCTCGCTCTTTGATGAAAACCTCAAGGGCAAGAACCCGCTTGAGGGCATGGTGGGCAAGTTCCGCCCTCAGGACGCTGTTTTCAACGACGCTTCCGGGGGGCTTTCCGCCTATGTGGCCGCTGCGCTGGGCCTTTCCGGTCAGCAGTTCAACACGCCCGGCGAGCAGCAGCTTTTCATCGGTTCCATTCTCCCCAAGGCGACGGATAGCGACGAGCAGATTGTTCAAAAGCTGAACCGTCTTGAGGGCTTGATCGATCGAGCGAAGGGGCAGGGGCGCCAGATTCTAGGCATCACTCCCGAGCGCGATCCATTAGCCGGGGACGCCGCAATGAAGGCGTTTGAGGCGCGGACCGGCGGCGCCGCCTCACCACCTTCCGGTGGCGGCGGAGGGGTAGGCCCGACTGGCGGCGTAACCTCGCGCGGCGGCTTCACGCAGGTGCCCAGCCTTGCTGGTATCGGTCAGCAGGTCGCGGATATGATCGAAAGCGGGTCGTCCTCGCAGCAGGTCAAGGACTTCCTTGCGCAGCGGTACGCGGACACGTCCACCGAGCATGGCGGGCGCTTGAACCTCAGCGCCGATCAGCAGGCGTTCTTCGACGACGCTATTGCCAAGCGCCGCGCCAGCCCTGACCGCCCGCTATCCGACTTTATCACCGGATTCGAGCGCCTCGGAGGCTATGAGGCCCCAGACGAGGGCTGGACACTTGGCGGGGCGATCGCGGAGTCGCCATTGGGCGCTGGCATCATGTCTGCGGGCAACGCCGTCACCTTCGGGAATCTCGGGAACCTGGCCGGTGACGACGCTGGGGCGGTATTGAACGCATCGCGGGACGAAAATCCGCTGGCGGCATTCACCGGCGATGTCGTCGGCAGCGGCTTGGCCATGGGTGGTCTTGGCGGAGGCGCGACACGCCTTGGCCTGTCTGGACTGACGCGCGCAGGTGGCATCGGCGGCGACATGCTCTATGGCGGCGTGCGCGGCGCCTCTGAAACCGAAGGCGGCCTTGGTGAAAAGGCTGTCGGGGGGCTGTTCGGCCTCGCGGCGGCGGGCGGCGGCAATGCGCTGGGGCGCGGCGTTGTCAGCGGTGCTGGTCGTGCGACGCGTGGCGTCTCGAACGAGGCCGTGCGACTCCTGAACGAGCGCGGGATTTCCATGACGCCGGGGCAAATCCTTGGCCAAGACGGCTTTATTGGTCGCCGTCTTGGCGCTCTTGAGAATGCCATCGAGAGCGTCCCGTTCATTGGCGGCAATTTCCGCGACCGCCGGATGCAGGGCGTTGGCGAATATGGTCGCGCGCAGCTTGAGGAAAATCTCGGCTCAATCGGATTTGATGCAGCTGGCGACCAATTCGATGGCGACATGCTTGGTCGCGCGCAGCGGGCGGTCGGCGACGCCTACGGCTTCTTGGATGGCCGCACGTTTCAGTCAGATCCTCAATTTGTCGATGAATTGGCCGCCGCATTGGATGCGGGCCGTTCAGTTCCGCGCGTCGGTGAAGAGTTCGGCGCCATCATGGATCGCCAAGTCGCGCCTAATCTCCCGCCGAATGGCGTTGTTTCCGGTCGCGGGTTTCAAGACACGCTCCAAACGCTCCGGGGTGCTCGTAGCGACTTCGCTAAAGATGGCGCTATGGGCGGCATGGCCGGTGACGCGATTAGCGACATCGAAGCGGCTCTTATGGGCATGGTTGAGCGCCAAGCCCCGGATGCCATCGAGGGACTAGGCCGCGCCAACCAGGCATACGCTGGACTCGTCCCAATAGAGAACGCATCTATCACGGGCGCCAACAGCGGAAACCAATTTACTCCCGCTCAATATGGCCGTGCGGCGGTGAACAACACCAAGAAATTTGGCGGACGTTCGGCGGCTGCGCGTGGCGACATTCCCGGCGGAGAGTTGCAGCGCGCCGCCCAAGAGGTTCTCCCATCGCAAATTCCCAACAGCGGGACGGCGGATCGGGGCATGGCGGCGTGGCTTCTACCGGCTGCGCTCGGCGGTGGCGCTGCGGCGGCTGGCGGCCTTACCGACGATCCCTTGCTGGCTGCGGTCCTTCTCGGCCTAGGCGGCGCATCAACTCAAACGGGTCAACGCGCTATTCAGCGCGCGTTGTTGGACCGCCCCGACGCCCTCAGGAACGCCGGGGAATATGTCTATCAGCTTCGCGATCTTGGAGGCCGTGGGGGCAGCGCGCTAGGCGCCGGCTCGATCCCGTGGCTGCTTGCCAATGAGTGATTTCATGCCTCGCCAAGCCATTTTGAAGGGCCAGCAGAACACCGCGCATATCTGGTCGCGGAACATTGCGCCTAGCGCGACGGCTGCCATCTCGGCGGGTCCAAATGCCATAACGCCCCCCATACACGAAAGCGAAGACAATGCCTAGAGGATCGGATGGCAACTACTCTTTGCCGGCGGGGAGCTTGGTCAATGTCGGCGAGGATATCGTCCCCTCGCAGCACAACCCGCCGCTGACCGATATCGCACAGGCGATGACCGGCAGCTTGTCACGCGATGGGCTCGGCGCGATGCGCGCCGCCTTCAACGGCGGCGGGTTCCGTGCAACCAATCTTGCCGCAGGTGTCCAGCCCACCGATGCGGTGATCATGGCGCAGTTGACGGCAGGGAGCGGTGTTCCCGCCGGGACCGTCGTGGACTTCGCTGGTAGCGCAGCGCCGACCGGCTGGCTGATTTGTGCCGGTCAGGCTCTCAGCCGTGTTGACTATCCCGACCTGTTCGCAGCGATCGGCACGGCTTACGGGGCACCTTCCGGGGCGACCTTCAACATTCCTGACACGCGCGGCCGTGTTGTCGCTGGTCGCGACGTCGATTCGGGAGGCTTTGCTGGTCGGCTGACGACGCCAAATTCGCAAACCCTTGGCGCCACCGGTGGGGATCAGGCGGTCACGCTGACGACTGGCCAGATGCCGACGCACACCCATGAAGTGTCTGGCAGCACAAACTCAGCAGGCGCCCACCAGCATAATTATACGACGCCGAACACGCCCGTCACCGCAGGTTCGGGCGGCAGCACGGCATTGGGAGGCGGGGTTTCGTCGGTGACCGCTTCGTCTGGCACTCACTCCCACACAATCGCTGTCAGCGCAGCCAATGCGGGTAACGGCGAGGCGCATCCAAACGTCCAGCCGACGATCATCTTCACCAAGATAATTAAAGCGAGTAACAGCTAATGGCTCAGATACTCCCTCGCGACCTCACGGCGATCCCAGGCGGCGTTATCAACCCCGCTGCCGCGATCATCGTCGACAACGAAGATGGCGTCTTCAAGGGCACGCCGGCCAATGTCGTGGATGCAGGCGCCCCGATCAACACGCAGTCTGAGGCAGAGGCGGGCTTGATCAACACGGGGCGCATGTCGCCCCTCCGCGTGTCCCAGGCCATCGCGGCCCTTGGCGTCTCGCAGGCAGTTCTCGCCTCTCCCACTGGCGGGGAGATGGTGGGGCTTACGGACGATCAGAATGTCAAAGGCCGCCTTGAAGAAACCAAGTCGGTCGGCGACAACGGCGCAGCAGCGGCAGCGGCGGACAACGGCCCGACCATCGCCACGGTTTTCGATGAGCAGAAGCAGTCGACGTCGATCAGCTACAACCCGACGACCATTCCGATGGACCCGCGCAAGTCGATCCAGATCGCGGGCCAATACGTCATCAAGAACCTCGTCAATCTGTGGGCCAAGACTTCGGCTGTCGCCATGAACTGGCTCAACTCAGGCCTCACGCTCGCAGCGGACGCCACGGACGATACGATATTCCAGTTTGGCGGGTCGACCGGTCTTCCGGCATGGGGCAACCAAAACAACATCATCGGCGGGGCCTATAACATCCTGAAAGCCGATGGCGCGTTGGTTCGAAAGAACCCGGACTTCCCTCGCTACTTTAACGATCCGGGCGGCTCGTTCATGACGAACTGGAGCCTCACCGATGTGAGCTTCGCAGGCCCCTACGGCGTCATGCTCGGCGATGTCTATTCCCAGCAGGCGCTCATTCAGAACTTCCATTGTGTCGGCACGGTTGAGCAAATCCTGTCGGTACAGGGGCATTTCATCACCATCGAAAATCTCGATAAAACCGGCTTCACTGGCTCGACCACTGAGCCGCTGATGGTGCTTGGCGATCCCGACAACATCAACCCGACCACGAACATCACATGCAACCGGGTCATTCTCGACCTTAACGGCAATGTGAACAAGGACAGCGTTCACGTCATCAACGCGAAGAACACGCTGTTTAACGAATATTACAACGAGCTGACCGCGTTCAATACGATGCTCAAGGTCGAGGACAGTTACGGCACTCGTTCGGTTCGCTCCATGTTCGTGACGGCCCTGACCTCTGGCGTGATCGAACTCGATAATTCCGACCTCCATATGGACGCGTTCGAACCAACTACCTCTACCGGGAAATGGTGGGACTTTTTCACCCGCACCAACAAGAGCCCGCTTCGCATCGACCGGTTGCGGCAGTTCTATTCGGCGGGCCTCCCGCTGGACGAAGACATTACCGTCAAGGAAATTCAGAACGTTGGCGGCGGGGAGCCTATGATCGACGTTCCATTTATGAACCCGGTCGGAAATTGCTGCGGCAACCCCGGTTTCGTCGACGGATTGACGGGGTGGTCGATCGATGGAGCGCTGACCGCAACGCTGGTGGCGGGAAACAAGTTCGTCCCTGGTGGGAATATCCTTCGCCTTACGGTCGCGTCGGACACGGGCGGGGTGAAATATATCACCCAATCGCTTGCGGGGATGGCCGGGGCGGAGTTTGACGGCCGCCCGATGACTATGATTATGATCGGCGAAGTGACCGGCACCGCGGGCGACAGTTTTATGGGTCCGGCGGAGACCAGTTTAGGCGTCAATCAAGGCCGCATCTACGGCGGCCAGGGGCTTGTCGAAGTCGGGGCGGTTATCGTCGGTTCCGATGGTGTGGCTTATTTCCACGTCACCAACCCCAAGGCGGGCGCGCAATACGACATCCATTATCTGGGCGCGCAGTTTGGCAGGCAGATGACGCCGGTCCTCCCCATTCCGATGCAGCCGCTGGTGGCCGATCCGACCGACCTGCCCACGGCCCTGACATCGATCTCTTCGATCATCGACGCTCTTCAAGCCGCCGGGATTATGAGGACCACGACATGACCATGGAAGAGATGATGGCTGCGGCGAACGCCAAGTTTTTGGCCGAATCTACGCAAGAGGCGCCAGAGCCAAAGCCAACGCCCGCACAGGTCATGGCGGAAGTCGCTGCGCAGGTTGAACCGACGCCGTGATGGGCGATCCTTCGGACATCGGGGCGCTGTGATGGGACTGCCTGACGGAAACCAGACGCAGACCGAGATGATCCTCGATCGGGCGTGGGATACTTGGCAGGCGAAGCAGGGGCGCAAGCTGGGTTCCGTCCCGGCGTGGGCCTCGCTGTTCATATCGCTCGCGCTTGGCGTCTTCGTCGCAGGCGGGCTGTCTCGCGATGTCGCGCGGGCGAGCGAGGACAACCGCCTGCAAGAGACGCGCATCCTCCTGCTCGAACGCGAGCTGGGAGCGATCAACGGCAAGCTCGACATCATTCTTGACGATCGGAAGAAGAAATGACCGACAACCGCGTTATCTTCGAAACCGTGCGGCCGTGGCTGGACGCGAAGGGCTTCACCCCTGACCGCATTGCCGCGCTGGACGCGGCGATTGCGGGGGAGGCGGCGCCTGTACCAACTAGTGCAGAAAATGCACAGGTTGCCCCCTTCGACCGATGGCTGCCCCATATCCTGAAACATGAGGGCGGCTATGTAAACCACCCCAAAGACCCCGGGGGCGCGACGAACAAGGGAATCATCCAGCGCACCTATGATAGCTGGCGGGATCGACAGGGCCAGCCGCGCCAGTCTGTCCGCAACATCACCGACGCCGAGGTGGCAGCGATCTACCGCCGCGATTATTGGGATGCGGTCAAGGGTGACGACCTCCCCGCCGGGGTCGATTATTGTGTGTTCGACTTCGCGGTGAACAGCGGGATCAACCGGGCTGCGAAATATCTGCAAGGCGCCGTGAGCGTCGCCCAAGACGGCAAGATCGGCCCCGCCACGATCGCCGCGGTTAAGGCGAAACAGCCGGCGGCGATCATCAACGAAATCTGCAACTCGCGCATGGCCTTTCTGCGCGGCTTGGCCACGTTCCCGACATTCGGGAAAGGCTGGACGCGCCGGGTTGAGGAAGTGCGCTCTCTGGCGTTGGGAGCGGCAGGATGAACCTTCGCCAAATCCCGCACCTCCGCGTGGTCGTGGCCGTCTCGAGCGCCGCTATCCTCGGCTTCACCGCGATCAGCGCCTACGTCCTCGGATATACCGACGACGACGTGACCAAGGGCGGGATCGTTGCGACCTGGCAGAACGTCGCGCTACTCGCGTTCGGCTTCTGGCTGGGCAGCTCGTCGGGCGGGAAGGTCAAGGACGACGCACCGACCGATGTCCGCGTGACCAACCCGGCGAGCGATCCCGTTCCAACCACAGAGGGAGAACCGACATGATCGCCCTTATCGCAATGAAGCTCATGGAGACGGGTTTAGGCCCAAGGGTGGCAAAGCTCGCATCGTGGGCGATTGTGGCCCTGCTTGCGCTGCTGCTCGTCGGTGCCGCGCTCCTGTGGTTCACTGACACCGTAGACGATGCTCGCGACGAGGGCGTGAAGCAGGGCGTCACCACCGAACGGGTTGAGGCCCAAGGAAAGGTTATCGAGAATGTCCAGAAAGCCAAAGCTGCTGCTGACGATGTGCGCCGTAATGGCCCTACCGTCGCTGAATGCCTGCAAGACAGTCGAGTCCGTGAGAACTGTTGATAGCTCCTGCCTGTCATTCTCGCCGCTGACCTATGCCAACGCGAAGGCGGGGCAAGAGAAGGCTGACGACGCAGGAAACAAGCTAGATACGGCTGAGACGGTCCTAGCGATCGCGGCGTTCAATCGGTCGTGGCGGGCCATATGCGCGGTTCAAAACTCGTCGCGTCCATAATCTCTGCGACCTCGATCTCACCGCCTCTTATGGACACGTTACGCGCGGCGATCTTCCACCGCTTCACATGCTGATTCCCCTTGGTGTGCGGGAAGCATTTATCGCTGTCGAGCGACAAGCATATCTTGTTCGGGCACCCCGGAACCGGGCAATCGGGCCAGTCGTCCATGTCTAAGTTCTTTCCGTGGGGCTGACAGGGGTGAGGCTGGCGACATATTTGTCAAAGACGCGCTTCTGTTCACGGCTCGTCAGGCCCACCCAAGGGTCGTGCACCCAGCCGTCGAATATCTCGTCAGGATATGCCATCAAAGGGTCGTCAGCCCTCACAAACCTCTTATACTGAGCCCTTGTCACCGTCCAAGACCAATGGCCCCTTTTAAAGGGTTGCCACCAAGACATGGACCTTGAAAGACGCGCGTCACGGGCAAACCGCGCGCGCCATCCTTTGGCGTTCTCGACCACCTCCGCGGCGCTTTCTTCGCGTTGGTACATATCGACATATGGGTTGCTGGCCATCATCAAATCCTACCATAATCCCGAGAAAAAGCTAGCGTTTCCGCGCGATTCTGCTACAAGAAAGTGCGCGGCGGACAGTTGAGTTCGTCAACGAGAACCAGCGGCAACCTCAACATTGCAAGCTGGCTAGTCCATGAAAGAGCGGTGAAAAGGGTCATCGCCTACGCTAGCGTTTGGATTGCCGAAATTCGCGCACGGCGGCGAGTTTGGACAGGGAGTTCCCGGTCGGCTCGCCGCCTCACTCTTCATTGGGGGTGGGGAGGGCAGCTTCTATCACTGCCAGCCAGTCGCGAAGCTGCCAGTCAGCCACTTCCGCGAACGAAAAGCCGTTGCCCTTGGGGTCTTTACTCGTCTCGCGATAGATAAGCCCGGTCATCAGGTGATGACGGATGCCGCGCTCGATCTTGCGCAAGTCGTCTCGGGGGTCAGGCACGGGCTCACTCATGATGGCTTCTCCGGTGTGGTGAGGGGCTCGCGTCGGCAGGATACGCCTTGGTCCGCTCCGCAGGCGACACAAGAACCGTCACCGTCGCAAATATTGGTTTGGCAGCGCGCGGGAACACCCCATGCCGCCGTCTCTTGCTGGTAGGCCTCGCGTCGGCGCCGCATTTCGGCAACACGGGTGGGGTCAATGTCCAAGTCGATCTGGCGCATCGCTCTCATGACCGAAGCGCCTGTTTCAACGTCCATGCATCGATATACTGCTCCTGCATCGTCACAGGCGGTTCTCCGCTGGCAGCATCTTCCGCCTGACGCTCGGCCATGTCGGCAAGCTCGTCATCAGTAGGAGCGCGCCAGCCCTCGCCACCGCAAGCAGCGCAATTGGTGCGGGTCGGCTCGGGAGAAGGCGCTGTATCAGCAGGATCGGGACGGAAGCCGTGACCGTAGAGACTTGGGTTCTTCACGACACCCTCGCCGTCGCAGTCGGCGCATTCGATTTCGTCGATCATTGGGAAAGCTCCTTCGCTAATTTATCCAGCCAACCTGCGTTGCCGCGATCTAGTTCATCGGCTATGATGCGGAGGTCGCGAGCGGTCAACGCACCCTTGTTTGAAGTGGGCCAGAAGACGAACAAGCCGTCATCGCCCGCTACAATGTCAGGCTTGGTCACCTCGACGACGCGGGTCACGTGCTCGCCGTCTGCGCGATACGACAGGCGCGAAACAGCCTCGCTCACGATAGCCTCGATCCACGCCTGCCCATCCTCGGACAGTTCATCGAATTCTGGCGCCGCATAGACCGCCATCACGCTATCGCTGTCCGCGACCGACTTGGCGAAGTTCGCATCGCGGCATATCCACACGATTTCCGTCTCCCGCAGTTTTGAATCATTACCCATGATGATGATAGCTTTCTGGATTGGGGGAGGGGGTGTCATCATCAATGGCCGCGTCGATTTCCTTGACCAGTTCGTCATAGGTCGCGGCGTGAACCTGTTGGCCAGCGCAGACGACGAACACGCCATCGTCGCAGTCAACGTCATAGTCGGGGGAGGTCGCCGACCAGTCCATTGACCGGATCGGGATCGGCGGGTTGTCGTAGTGGACGTTCCAGCCGCGATAGGTGACGGGGCCGCTCATCCGACATGCCCCCTGCAAAGCTGGTCGGGGCAGATGGTCACGTCAGCCTCGGTAGTGGAGTAGCCGCAGTCGTCGCAATGACGCACAGGCCTTTGGGCGTCCTCCAGCATCCATCGCGGAACGATCGCCTCGGGCTTGATGTGCTGTTCGATCTCGGCGCGATATTCCGCCACAGTCTTGCCGCGCATTTCAGCAACAGCCTCGGTGAGCAGATTATAGCCCTCGGTAAACGGACCCATCAGATAGGCGACCTGCCCGTCACTGATGATCCGGCGCATGACGTATTCGCATGCGCGCTCGGCGGCGGCGCTCATGCCGCCACCAGCGTGCTATTCTCGGTGGTCAGCTGGACGAAGCGTGCCGTCCAGCCGTCAGGTGTAAACCAGCGAGCTAGAGTTGCCGAGAGAGTGCGCTGGTTGCCGAACATGCCGCGGTCAGTCGGCTTCACGAAAGCTTTGCGCGGGAACCATGCCGAAATCTCTTTGCCGCTCTCGGTCGTGCCGCTCAGCTTGATTGCCTTCTCGGTGGCCTGAACAACGTCACCGCTGAAACCAGCGCAGCAAAGTGCGCCGCCAGAGGTAAGCGCCCCTGCGAGGGGGACGCTGATGATGTCGCCAACTTCGATTTGAATGCTCATTGTTCTTTACTCCGTAACCGATAACGTCTATCTAAATCCGATAACGGATATAGTCAATAGGCGATAACGGAAATAATGATGCACTTGGCAAAAAAAACGATAACGGCTAGCGCGCCCCGCATGGGAAGGCCTCCGATTGGGAAATTCACCGCAGTCCGCTTGTCGGACGAAATGCTGGCGCGCATCGACGCGCTGGCGGCCAAGGGCAAGCGCGCTGATTTTATCCGCGAGGCTGTGGAGCGCGAACTGGAGCGTCGAGAGAAGGGGCGGGGCTGATTGTGCCGCATAATGTGCCGCCAGTGTGCCACACTGTGCCGCGTTTTTACGCTTTGTTCCTACCGGCCCTTGACGGGCTTCCCGACCACCCTTAGCGACAACCCCGGAAATGCTGGCGTTTCTGACATGCACCCGTAGCTCAGCAGGATAGAGCATCAGATTCCTAATCTGGGGGCCACTGGTTCGAATCCAGTCGGGTGCACCATTTTTCGGCCTGCCCGAATTCGATCGCCGTCAGCAGCGCTACCGACGCCTCGGAACGCGTTGCTGGCCTGCACCGGCCTGCCAGCACCTCTCCGAATGTGCCCCACACGGCCGGCAAGGCGCGCATTTCGCCATCGAGCGAGGCGGTCAGGTCGATCGCGCCGCGCATCGGCGCTTCCGCCTCTTTCGTTCCGCCCGTCAGATAGAGGATATTGGCTCTCAATACGAAGGGGTGATCGGTCTCGCGCGAGATCGATCACCCTCCAAGCGCGAATGCCTACATCTTGAAGCTGGCGCGGACGTAATAATAGCGTCCGGGCAAGTCATAGGCGGTCGGATCGAAATTGTTGATGTCGCAGCTGATGCACCCCGGCGCCTTGACGTTGAACAGATTGTTCACGCCGAGCGCGAAGCCGAAGGCCTCGGGGTCCTCCGCCGGGAACCAGCGCAGCTGGAAGTCGGTGTAGAAGCGCGCCTTCAACTTGTTGTCGTTGGCCAGCGGTTCGCGGATCGCCGAAACATAACGGCCGGTCAGCGTCGCGCCGATCGATGCGCCGTCCCAGTCGAGGATCCCGACCGACTTCCATTTGGGGAAGGCCTGGCTGGGACTGCCCTGTTCGGTCCCCTCGCGGCTGACGACCAGCGAGCCGTCGGCGGTCGGCACGATCACGTCATATTGGGTGAGGAAGGTGTTGTTCCAGGTGAAGCCGAACCGCCCGGCGGACGTTTTCTGTGTCCGGTAGGTCAGGTTGGCGTCGATCCCCTTGGTACGGATGCCGGCGATATTCTGGAGCAGGCCCTCGACGAAGGTCAGCTGTCCGCCGCCCGCGCGGGTGACCAGCGCGCAGGCGTCGGCATCGTTCTGCCCGGCACACTGCGCCAGCGTGATCTCGGCATTCACCGCCTGGATCGCGCCCTTGATCTTGATGTCGTAATAATTGGCCTCGATCGACAGGCCGGGGATGAAACCGGGACTGTAAACGCCGCCAAAGATCCAGCTCTTCGAACTTTCGGCTGCCAGATCCTGATTGCCGCCGACGAGCACCGAAATTTGCGGATTGGCCTGCGCATAGCCGGCGGCCGGAACCCCCTGCGCGATGCAATTGGTCCGAACGGTTGTATTATTGTTCCAGTTCTGGCCGGTGGTCGTGGAGGTCGAGCAGGGATCGTTGATCTGCTGGTCGAAGCGCGACTGGGTGCCGAACAATTCGCCGATCGACGGCGCGCGGAAGCCTTCGGCATAGGAAGCGCGGAGGCGCAGGTCCTGGATCGGTTTCCAGTTGACCCCGCCCTTCAGCGTCGTCGTCGAGCCCGAGGTCGAATAGTCTGACCAGCGCACCGCGCCGGTGAATTCGAGCAGGTCGAAGAAGGGGGTGTCGGACAGCACCGGAGCGCTGAGTTCGGCATAGGCTTCCTTGACATTATAGCTGCCGCGCGTCGGCAGCGCCGGGATGTCCGAACTGAAGCCCGCGGCGACGATCGGGTCGGGATCGAAGCTGCCTTTCAGTTTGCGATATTCGACCCCGACCGCGATGCCGAGCGGCCCGCCGGGCAGATCGAACAGGCTGCCGGTCAAATTGGCCGAGGCGCTGAAGGTCGACTGGCGGCTGCGGTCGCGCTGGGTGAACATGACATAGTCCATCATCGGCTGGGTGATCGAACCGACCCCGCCGAAGATGTTGAACGGCACGCATTCGCCGGTGCAGGCGGCGACCGGACCGAGCGCGCGGCGCAGGCGATCCGAATTGATGTTGCCGAACATCGTCTGCTTCGCCTTGTTGCGGCCATAGGCGGCGTTGACGTCCCAATACCATTTGCGCCCGCCGCCGAACTCGAAGCTGCCGTCGAGCGTCGCGACGCCATAGAGGGTCGTCACGGTCTGGTTGAAGCGGCGCGGGCCGCCCTCGATGAAGCGGCGATAGACGAGATCGGTGTTGCTCGCGTCGAGCGTCACCCCGAACGGGTTGAAGGGGTTGGTCGCATCGACGGTGATCGCGTCGAGCACCGGCGTCAGCCCCGCGGCGGGGCCGAAACCAAAGGGCAGCGGCGCGGCCTGGTTCTTCGATTTACGCTGGTTCCAGATCCCGCGAACCGAGAAATTGATGCTGTCGGAGATTTCCTGGCGGGCGTTGATAAAGGCGCCATAGCGCTCGACCGGAATCTGGAGATAGTTGAACGGGCCGAAATTAAAGCGGTCGGCGTTGCCAAAGGCCTTGAAATCGCTTGCCGGGTCGGTTGGATTGCCCGCGTTGTACACGGGGTTGCGGCCGATTACCGGGCCGCGCAGGGTCAAATCATTTCTTACTATCTGCCCTTGCGCATCGGGCGTCCCGAAGACGATAAAGCGTCCGAGCGGCACGAAGCCCGAGCAGCCGCCATCGAGGCAGGTGTTCGAATAGGGCGCCGGGAAGCGCGAGATTGCGCGGCTGCCCGCGAGGACGCCGTCCTGCTGGACATAGTTGGCGCCGACGACGATCTGCGTCGGGCCGCGGCCGTTGCCCCAGCTCACCTGCGCGCTCTTGGTAAAGCCGTCGCCCTGGCCATAACCGCCGACCTGCGCGCTGGCACGCAGCCCCTCCTGGCTTTTCTTGGTGATGATGTTGACGACGCCCGCGATCGCGTCCGAACCGTAAATCGCCGAGGCGCCGTCCTGCAGCACCTCGATGCGCTCGATCGCGCTTTCGGGGATCGAGTTGAGGTCGGTCGATCCGGGGACGCCGCTCGCCGAAGCCCCGTTCACATAGCGGATGCCGTCGACGAGCACGAGGACGCGGCGCGACCCCAGATAACGCAGATCGATTTCCGCCGCGCCCGCGCCGACGCCGCCGCCGTCAGGCGGGTTGCCGAGGTTGCCGCTGTTGTTGAACTTGCTGTTGAGACCGCCGCCCGAACTGGGCAGCCGCTGAAGCACGTCGTTGACCGAATTGAGACCGGTCTTCGCGATATCCTCCTGACCGATGAACGCGATCGGGGCTTCCTGATCCAGCGGGTCGCGGCGGATGCGCGAACCGGTGACGACAATGGTGTCCCCCGATGTTTCGGCCGCGCTGTCCTGCGGAAGCGGTTCCGATTGCTGTGCGTTGCCGGGGGCGGCGCTTGCCAGAGCTGCCGCGACGGCGATGACGGCTGTTCCCGACCGAGCAAATTGCTGGAATTGGGTCATTATCCTCTCCTCCTGTTATTTTCAGGCATATGTGTGCGGTCGCCGAAATCCGGCAGCCGCGTCAGCAACGCTCGGGAAAAGGGTTAGGATGAACGCCAAGCTCCCGCCGCATACGAATCATGCGGCGCTGTGGCCCTAAGGCCACAGTCCGGATGGAGCGCGAAATCCCCGCGTGATTGGGCGGCCGCGCTCACGATTTCCGAAGTGAAAGCTGACAGGCCGCTACCGGCCAGAACGCATCCACGCATACGCGCCCAAGTCGCCGGTTGCCAATTTGATCATACTTATATTATAAATAAGGATCAGGACAATAAGGAGGAGAGACGCATGCTTTTTTCGGGCTCGGCCAACCGTCTTGCGCGCCGCGTCGTCCGGCGGATTGCGTGGGGTGTTGCGGTCGCGGCAATCGGCGGTCTCGCATTGCCCGCGGCGGCTGAGGAGGCGGGTGTCGCCACCTTCGCCAACCCGCTGCTTCCTTCGGGGCCCGATCCGTGGATCCTGCAGGTCGGCGGATATTATTATTACACCCATACGCTCGGCGACCGGATCGCGCTGTGGCGGACCGACAATGTCGCGAAGCTGGGCGAGGTCGCGCCGGTGACCGTGTGGACGCCACCGAAGGAGGGGGCGAACGCGCATTCGATATGGGCGCCCGAACTGCATCGCATCGATGGGAAATGGCTCCTCTATTATTCCGCAACCGCGAGCGGTTTCACTGACGACGATCATCGCGCGGTCTTTGTCCTCGAAAACACGGGACCCGATCCGATGCGCGGAAAGTGGATCGACCGCGGCCGCGTGAATACGGCGCATGCCGGGATCGACGGCACTGTCTTCGACCACGGCGGTAAACGTTATTTCGTCTATTCGCCGTACATCGGACCCGACAGCGCGATCGCGATCGCAGAGATGGAGAGCCCTTGGACGCTCAAGGGTGAAGAGGTCGTGATCGCGCGCCCCGATCGGCCATGGGAGCGGCAAGGCGGCCGGCAGATCGTCGAGGGCCCCGAATTTCTGGCCGGCCCCAAAGGCGACCTGTTTCTGACCTATTCGGCCAGCGCCTGCTGGTCGGATGATTATTCGCTGGGGCTGCTCCGCGCATCGGCGGGCGCCGATCCGCTTGACGCCGCCGCGTGGAGCAAGAGCGCGCAGCCGGTATTCAAGCGTGGCAACGGCGTCTACGCAACCGGCCACAACGGCTTTTTCCGATCGCCGGACGGCCTGGAAAACTGGATCATCTATCACGCCAACCCAGGCCCAGACATGGGCTGTACCGCAAAGCGGGCACCGCATATCCAACGGTTCGGTTGGACTGACGCCGGCTGGCCCGAATTCGGTGAGCCCGTCCCCATCGCAAAAAGGCTTCCGGTGCCGTCGGGTGGCCGCGCGCGCTAGGCGCGTCCGGCACGGGTATCATCCCAGAAGCCGGTGGGCGGCGGCAAAGGCCAGAAGCAGGTCGGGCCAGCGCGACGCGGGACTCGCGGCGGGCAGGTTCGGCCCGAAGCCATGCCCGCCGGTTTCGAACAGGTGCATCGATACGCTGCGCCCGTGCGCGAGCATCGCCCGATAGGCGAGGATGCTGTTTTCGACCGGCACGATGTTGTCATCGCCCGCTGCGACGAGGAACATGGGCGGGGTATCGTCGGTAATGCGGCGGTCGACCGAATATCGATCGACAAGCGACGGACCCGCGGCCGCGCCGATCAGCGCCGCGCGCGAACCGGGATGTGTGATGTCCGCCTGCATCGAGATGACGGGATAGAGCAACGCCGCGAGATCGGGCCGCGCCGATTGGCGGTCGGCGGCATCGACAGGGGAATAGACGTCTTCGGTGAAACGCGTTGCGAGCGATCCCGCGAGGTGCCCGCCCGCCGACGAACCGAGGAGCATGATCCGGTCGGAAGCAATGCGATAACCATCGGCGCGAGCGCGAATCAGCCGCAGCGCGCGCTGCGCATCCTGCAACGGCACATCCGAATGCCGGACCCATCCTTCGCCGGGCAGGCGATAGACGAGGATGAAGGCGGTGATGCCCCGGGCCGTCCAATAGTCGGCCTCGCGCAAACCGTCGTTGTCGACATATTCGACCCCATAGCCGCCGCCGGGCATCAGCAATATCGCCGTGCCATTCGGTCTGGCGGGACGGCAGACGATCATCGCGGGATCGGCGATTCCGCTCACGACGCGGTTGAGGAAGGTGGGAGTGCCGCGGTCCTCGATCTTGAAGGGCGGCAGGCGCGAGGGCGTGCCCGGCGCCGCGCCGGGCCAGAGCCGGACAAGTTCGCGGCCCGGCCAGATTCGCGCGACGTCGGTTGGCGCGGGGTTTGCGGCAAGCGCGCGGGACGCTCCCATCGCCAGCGC
Source organism: Sphingomonadaceae bacterium 3R27C6 (assembly GCA_005503215.1). Lineage (GTDB taxonomy): Bacteria > Pseudomonadota > Alphaproteobacteria > Sphingomonadales > Sphingomonadaceae > Sphingopyxis. The sequence goes on from SCNS01000010.1 coordinate 38,584, forward strand.
CGCTCCGCTGGCCAGTTGCAGGAGGGTTCGCCGGTCGAGCGCTTCGCTATTTTTCGGCATCACGATCTCCTGCCGGTTTCCGCTCAAAATTCAAACGGTGGCACGCTGCGGCGCGCGCCGAGGCGATATGCTTGTTCGACAAGTTCGAGCGGCGCGGTGTCGGCTTCGATTTCGGCGGCCTCGATCAGCGCGTGGAAGCGGCCATAGAGGCGGGGATATTCGCAATTTTCGCCGCTATGCGGCGCGGCACCGGGTAGCTCGACCGTCGCGCCGCCGTCGCGCAGGATCAATCGCCCGGCGTCGGTCGCAACTTCGATGTCCCAGCGTGGTGCGCCGGCGAACAGGAAATCGAGGTCGGCCTTGATCGTATAGCCTTCGGCGCTGCGCAACGTGCAGGCGGCGGCGATCGCGGCCGACCGGTTGCTTGGGATGTCGAGCGTGGCGGCCTCGACCTCGAAGCGTGCCGGCAGGATGCGGGTCAGGATCGAGAGCGCGTTGATCGCGGGATCGAAGACGCCCATGCCCGCGCGCTCGAGGATCCACTCCTGCCCGGGGTGCCACTGGCGGATATCCTCCTTCCATATGATCCGCCCGCCGGTGACGGCGCGGCCCGACAGCCAGTCGCGCGCGGTGTCGACCGCGGCGGCTTCGCGCGAGTGCCAGGACGCGAACAAAGTGACGCCCTTTGCCGCCGCATGGCGCGCCAGCGCGCGCACCTCGTCGGCGGTGACGCCGGGCGGCTTTTCGAGCATCACGTGCAGGCCGGCATCGATCGCGCGGCGCGCGATATCGGCGCGCCCTTCGGGCGGCGTGCACAGCGACACGGCGTCGAGCGGTAGGCCGCCGACGAGCAGTTCGTCGATGTTGCGATAGCCGGGCACCCCATCGACCGAATCGTTGCGGCTCGCGGTCGCGACCAGCCGGTAGCGCGGATCGGCGGCGATCGCCGGCAGGTGCTGGTCGCGTGCGATCTTGCCGATGCCGACCAGTGCGAGGCGGATTTCCGCGCCTTCGCTCGCCCTCGAAAAATCTTTCCTCTCGTCCATCGCGTCCTCTTTATTTATCATATATATCTGCTTATACGAGATTGGAGCTTATGCAAGGGGCCGCGCAAGGTCCGCACAGGGGAGAGTTTATGCCGCTTCGCAGACTGTCGATGGCTTGCTTCGCGCTCGCCGCCCTGATGGCGCCGGCGCTGGCGCAGGATAACACGCAGCCGGCCTCGGCGCCCGACACCTATGTCCATCCCGACAAGGCCTATTTGTTCGCGCATATGAAGACCGGTCATTACGGCATCCTCTATTATTCGGTCAGCCGCGACGGCCTTTATTGGACCGAGCTCAACGGCGGAAAGCCGGTGTCGAAGGATTATCACGGCCACGCTTCGATCGCACAGGGGCCTGACGGGCGCTATTATCTGGTCGGCAACAAGAGCGACGAGGATCCGCTGATCCGCTTCTGGGTGTCGGACGATCTGGTCAACTGGGCGCCCTATGGCACCTATCAACCCGACCTGCAGTCCGCGGTCGGTCTCGCCAATCCGCTGCAACGCATCGGCGCGCCCAAGCTTTATTTCGACAAGCCGTCGAAGCGTTTTCTGCTGAGCTGGCACACGCCGACCGTGCCGGGGTCGGCGAGCGACCCCGAGCGCTATTGGGAAAGCCAGCGCACGCTTTACGTCCTGTCGCCCGACCTCAAAAGCTTTGCCGGGCCGCCGCGGCGCCTGTTCGAATGGGAGATGGCGACGATCGACACGGTCATCCAGCCGAACCCCGAGGGCGGCTATTGCGCGCTCCTGAAGGACGAGCGTTACCCCTCATACGCCTGGACGACGGGCAAGACCGTCCGCATCACCTGCGCGAAGGACATGACCGGCCCCTATCCGACCCCCGGCCCGGCGCTCAGCCCCAATTTCCGCGAGGCGCCGACGATCATCCGCGCCCCGAACGGCGCCGACTGGCTGCTCTATTACGAGCAATATGCCGGCACCAGCTATGGCCTTTCGAAAGCCCCGCGGCTCGAGGGGCCGTGGTTCCAGATGTCGGGGAACAGCGGCGTGACCGAATGGAATCGTTACGCGGTGCCCGCGGGCGCGCGGCACGGATCGATGATCGAGATCAGCAAGGCGCAGTATGACCGGCTGGTCGCGGCCTTCAAATGACATTGAGCCCAAGTCAGGAAATGAAGTGACGGACGACAAGCAAGACGGCGGATCGAAGCGGCCGGCCCTGAGGTCGCGATCGTGGTTCGACAATCCCGATAATCCCGACATGACCGCGCTCTATGTCGAGCGCTACCTGAACTATGGCCTGTCGCTCGAGGAGTTGCAGTCGAACCGTCCGATCATTGGGATCGCGCAGACGGGCAGCGATCTTGTGCCGTGCAATCGCCACCACATCATTCTGGCCGATCGGGTGAAGCAGGGGATTCGCGACGCGGGCGGCATCCCGATCGAATTTCCGGTGCACCCCATTCAGGAAACGGGCAAGCGGCCGACGGCGGGGCTCGACCGCAATCTGGCCTATCTCGGCCTCGTCGAGACGCTCTATGGCTATCCGCTCGATGGCGTCGTCCTCACCATCGGCTGCGACAAGACGACCCCGGCGTGCCTGATGGCCGCGGCGACGGTGAATATCCCCGCGGCCGCGCTGTCGGTCGGGCCGATGATCAACGGCTGGTACAAGGGACAGCGCACCGGGTCGGGCACGATCGTGTGGAAAGCGCGCGAGATGCTCGCGGCGGGCGAAATCGACTATAAGGGCTTTGTCGAACTCGTCGCCTCCTCGGCGCCCTCGACCGGCTATTGCAACACGATGGGCACCGCGACGACGATGAACAGCCTGGCCGAGGCGCTGGGCATGGCGTTGCCGGGGTCGGCGGCGATCCCCGCGCCCTATCGCGACCGCCAGGAATGCGCCTGGCAGACCGGCCGCACGATCGTCGAGATGGTCCACGCCGATCGCAAGCCTTCGGACATCCTGACCCGTGCCGCGTTTCTCAATGCGATCAAGGTCAATGCCGCGCTCGGCGGTTCGACCAATGCGCCGATCCATCTCAATGCGATCGCGCGGCATATCGGGGTCGAGCTGACGATGGACGACTGGCAACGCGAAGGCGAGAATGTTCCGCTGCTCGTCAACCTGCAGCCCGCGGGCGAATATCTCGGCGAGGATTTCTATCGCGCCGGCGGCGTCCCGGCGGTGATCGGCGAACTGCTGCGCCAAGGGCTGCTCGACGGGACTGTGCTCACCGCCAACGGGCGCACGCTCGCCGAGAATTGCGGCGAAGCTGTGACGCTGGACGCGGCGGTGATCCGGCCCTTTGCGTCGCCGCTTCGCGAGGATGCGGGGTTGATGGTGCTCAGCGGCAATCTGTTCGATTCGGCGGTGATGAAGGCGAGCGTGATCTCCGACGCCTTCCGCGCCCGCTACCTGTCGAACCCCGATCGGCCGAATGTCTTCGAAGGCCGCGCGATCGTCTTTGACGGTCCCGAAGATTATCACGCGCGCATCGACGATCCGGCGCTCGGCATCGACGAGGATTGCATTCTTGTCATCCGCGGCGCCGGGCCGATCGGCTATCCGGGCGGCGCCGAAGTCGTGAACATGCAGCCCCCCGTTGCGCTCATCAAGCGCGGGATCCATACCTTGCCCTGCATCGGCGACGGGCGGCAGTCGGGCACGTCGGGCAGTCCGTCGATCCTGAACGCATCGCCCGAGGCGGCTGCCGGCGGCGGGCTGGCGCTGCTGGCGACGGGCGACATCATTCGCGTCGACCTCGTCCGCCGGACCGCCGACATGCTGGTCGACGACGCCGAGCTTGCCGCGCGGCGCAGCCGGCTCGAGGCAGCTGGCGGTTATGCCTATCCGGCTTCGCAGACGCCGTGGCAGGAAATCCAGCGCCAGCTGGTCGGGCAGTTCGACAGCGGCGCCGCGCTGGAGGACGCGACCCGATTTCAGCGCCTCGCCCAAAAGGCCGGCCTGCCGAGGGACAGCCATTGAGCGCTTTCGAAATCGTCGAGCGGGACACGCGCGACCGGCTGGGCGAGGGGCCTTTGTGGTCGCCGCGCGACAATGCGCTCTATTGGGTCGACATTCTCGGCTGCGCGCTCAACCGGTTCGACCTCGCGGGCGGGGACGTAACCCGCTGGACACTCGCCGAGCCCATCGGCTGGGTGGTCGAACGCGCGCCGGGCGACGGTTTTATCGCGGGGCTGCAGAGCGGTTTCGCCGAGCTGCGGCTCGATCCCCTCAAGGTGACACCGTTTCACGACCCCGAGCCCGAGCTGCCCGCGAACCGGATGAACGACGCCAAGGCCGACGACGCGGGGCGCATATGGGCGGGCACGATGCCGTTCGATTGCGAGGGCGCGAGCGGCAGCCTCTATCGGCTCGACCCCGATCGCCGCGTCACCCGCGTCGATACCGGCTATACGATCGCGAACGGCCCCGCGCTGATGCCTGGGGGCGAGCATCTGTTCCATACCGACAGCAAGCTGGGTCATGTCTATCGTTATCGCATCGCCGACGACGGCAGCCTGCGTGATCGCAGCATTTTCCTCGATTTCGCGGATAGCGACGGCACCCCCGACGGCATGACCTTCGATGCCGAAGGCGGGCTATGGATCGCACTCTGGGGCGCCGGGCGTATCGAACGCTATGCCCCCGACGCCAGCCTCGACCGCAGCATCGCGCTGCCCGCGTCGCAACTCACCAGCTGCGCCTTCGCGGGCGCCGATTTGGACCGCCTGTTCGTCACCTCGGCCGCCGAAGACGACACCGCGTCGCCGCACGCCGGTGCCTTGTTCGAGGTCGATGCCGGGGTCCGCGGATTTGCCCCGCGCCAATTCGCAAGTTAATTATCATATTAAACGGCTTTACTCGCAAAAAGGTGCGTGATAGACCATGAATAGGGAGAGTTCATCATGAAGGCGAAGCTTGCGGCATCGCTCGCAATCGGGGCGGCCGGCTGGGCGCTGGCCCTTGCCCCCGCCGGCGCGGCGGAAACCCAGCGAAAGCCTTTTGGTGCGCTGCCCGACGGACGGCAGGTCGAGGCGGTGACGCTAACCAATGCCAAGGGCGTTTCGGCGACGATCATCAATTGGGGCGCCGCGATCCAGTCGCTGATGATGCCCGACAAGCAGGGCAAGGTCGCCGACGTCCAGCTCGGTTATCCCTCGATCGACGGCTATCTCGCCAAATCCGAATATTTCGGCGCGACGGTCGGGCGCTTCGCCAACCGTATCGCGAAGGGCAAGTTCAGCCTCGACGGCAAACATTATCAGACGCCGGTCAATAACATCGGCAATTCGCTGCATGGCGGCACCGCCGGTTTCGACAAAGTGTTGTGGGAGGTTGTCGAGGTCAAGAAGGGCGACACCGCGTCGGTCACGCTGCGCTATGTCAGCCCCGACGGCGATCAGGGATATCCGGGCAAGCTCACCGTGCTGGCGACCTATTCGCTCAACGAGAAGAACGAGCTCGGCATCGAATATCGCGCGACGACCGACAAGCCGACGATCGTCAACATCACCAACCACGGCTATTGGAATCTCGCCGGCGAGGGGTCGGGGCAGGGGGCGATGGGGCATGTGCTGACCATCCCCGCCCAGTCCTATACGCCGGTCGACGAGACATTGATCCCGACCGGCGTGTTCCAGCCCGTCGCGGGCACGGTGTTCGATTTCAACACGCCGCACGCGGTTGGTGAGCGGGTGCGCGACGCGAGCGATCCGCAGATCGTGATCGGCAAGGGCTATGACCATAATTTCGTCGTCGCGAAGACCGTGTCGAAGGCGCTGCGCCAGCTCGCACGGGTCGAAGAGCCCGTTTCGGGCCGCGGCTTCGAACTCTGGTCGAACCAGCCCGGCGTGCAATTCTATTCGGGCAACTTCCTCGACGGCACCGTCGTCGGCAAGGCGGGCCAGCTCTATCGCCAAGGCGACGCGATCGTGCTCGAGCCGCAGATTTTTCCCGACACGCCGAACCAGCCCGCGCTCGGTTCGGCGCGGCTGGCCCCGGGCCAAACCTATATAAACAAGATGGTTTACCGTCTCTTTTTCGGAGAGTGAGATGCTTCGTTCGTTGATGGCGCTGGTCTGCGCCGCGCTGTTCCTGATATCGCCCGCGCATGCCGCCGAACGCTGGACCAAGGCGCAGGCGCACAGCTGGTACGAGGCGCAGCCGTGGCTCGTCGGCGCCAACTACAACCCCGCGACCGCGATCAACCAGTTCGAGATGTGGCAGGCGGAAACCTTCGATCCCGCAACGATCGACAAGGAGCTCGGCTGGGCGTCGGCGATGGGCATGAACACCATGCGCGTCTATCTGCACAATCTGCTCTGGGAAAATGATCCCGAAGGGCTGAAGCAGCGGATGGACCAGTTCCTCGCCATCGCGGCGAAGCACAAGATCAAGCCGATGTTCGTGCTGTTCGACAGCTGCTGGGATCCGAATCCCGTTGCGGGCCCGCAGCATCCGCCGATCCCCGGCGTTCATAACAGCGGCTGGATGCAGGCGCCGGGCGCCGCGCGGCTTGCCGACAAGTCGCAGCACGGCAAGCTCGAAGCCTATGTGAAGGATATCGTCGGTCATTTCGCGAACGACGACCGCGTCCTTGTCTGGGACGTGTGGAACGAGCCGAACAATGACGGTGGCGGCAATTACAAACCGACGCCGAACAAGAAGGCGATGGTCGCCGGCCTGCTCGGCCAGGTGTTCGACTGGGCGCGGAGCGCGAAGCCGAAACAGCCGCTGACCAGCGGACTGTGGATCGGCGACGAATGGTCGGACGTGAACAAGCTCGATGCGGTTGAGAAGATCCAGGTCGCGCAGTCGGACGTCATTTCCTTCCACGACTATAATTGGCCCGAGACGTTCGAACGCCGCGTCAAGCAGCTCCAGGTCTATGGCCGGCCGCTGCTGTGCACCGAATATATGGCGCGCGGCAATGGATCGACCTTCGACGGCTCGCTGCCGCTGGGCAAGAAATATGGCGTTGCGATGATCAACTGGGGCTTCGTCGACGGCAAGTCGCAGACGCGCCTGCCTTGGGACAGCTGGAAAAAGCCCTACACCGGCGATGAGCCGACGATCTGGTTCCACGAGGTTTTGCGCAGCGACGGCACGCCTTACCGCCAGGCGGAAGTCGACCTGATCAAGCGCCTGACCGCCGCACCGAAGGGCGTCGTGCCAACGAAATAATGGCCTTTCCAGCCATCCAAATTTTTGTGTCTCGATGAATTATATTACAAATAAGATATTTAAATCAACAAGATCGGGTGAAATACCACCTGGCAGCTCTATGGGGAGACGACCAATGAAGACCAGATTGTTCATGTTTACGAGTGCGTCGATGGCGGCCTTGCTCGCATCGGCGTCCGCTGCGGCGCAGACGTCGGGCGAGCAAGTCGAAACCGGCAGCGTGGCCAGCGAAGGCACCGCGGCGAGCGATCGCGAAATCGTCGTGACCGGCCAGCGCGCCAGCCTGCAGGCGGCTCGCAACATCAAGCGCAATTCGGACCAGGTGGTCGAGGCCATCGTCGCCGACGACATCGGCAAATTCCCCGACTCCACCGTGGCGGCCGCGTTGCAACGCGTGCCGGGCATCCAGACCGTCAACGGCTTCAACAACGAGGTCGTCAGCCCGCTCGTGCGCGGCATCGGCGACATTTTGACGACGCTCGACGGACGCGAGATCTTCACCGGCGTCGGGCGCGGCTTTGCCTTTCAGGATCTGCCCGCCGAGGCGCTGGCGGGGGCCGAGGTCTATAAATCCAACTCGGCCAACCTGCTCGAAGGCGGCGTCGCGGGGGTGATCAACCTCAAGCTGCAAAAGCCGTTCAACTTCAAGGAAGGCGTCAGCGTCGCGCTCAACGCGCGCGGCAGCTATGGCAAAGAAGTCGACAAGTTCAGCTATACGGTGGGCGGGCTGATCAGCGGCCATTGGAATGTCGGCGACGGCGAGTTCGGTGCGCTCCTCAACATTTCCTACTCGGATCAGAATTTCAACCGGCCGATCTCGTTCAACTGCGATCCGCGCTCGGGATCCAACGGCCCTCCGGGCGCCGCGGGGATCGTGCTGCCGACCTGCGTCGGCGGGCTGACCGACACCGGCGGCTATCGCCGCCCGCAGGCGAACCTTGCGCTCCAGTGGAAACCGACCCCCGAACTCGAATTGTATGTCGATGGTCTCTACAGCGGCTATCGCTCGCGCTTCGCCACCAATTTCATCTTCTCCGATATCTTCGCGGCGCAAAACATCACCAACGCTGTGGCGGGCAACGAATGTTTCACGGCGCAGGTCGACGGCGGCGGCTTCCCGACCCGAAACGGCGGAACCACGCAGAATCTGTGCCTTGGCGAAAGCGCGACCTTCAACAATGTCCCCGGTCTCACCAGCACCCAGGCCAAGCGCGACAAGACCGACCAGTGGCTGATCGCGGGCGGCATGCGGTACGATAACGACCGCATTCATTTTGACACCGATCTTTCCTATTTCGACACGACGTTCAAGGCGCGCAACATCATCGTCGACATCGGCAAGACGATTCCCGCGGTGAATGTCACCATCAACGACAACGGGCATGGCACAACCGTGATGACAGGCGATCCGCTGAGCGATCCCAATGATTTCCGCTTCGCGAACAGCCTGTTTCAGGACATCAACACATCGAAAAGCTCGCTGAAGGCGTGGCGGACCGACTTCAGCTACGACGTCGAAAGCTTCATCGACCAGATCCAGCTCGGTTTCCGCTATGCGGACCGCAAGGCGTCGTTCGAAGGCTTCGCCGGCGGCCCCGCCGCGCCCGGCGGCAACCGTGTCACGCAGGTCAATTCGGTCGGGCTGCCTTCCGATTTCCTGATTCTGTCGCCGGCGTCGATCCCGTTCATCAACAATGGGGCGAACTGGTACACTCCCGATCCCGACTTCCTGCGCGAAAACACCGACCTGCTGCGCCAGCTCTATGGCGCGCCGACGGGCGATCCTGCGCCCGATCCGTCGCGCAGCTACCGCGCGAACGAAAAGACGATGTCGGGCTATGCGCAGATCAAATATGCCGCCGACCTTGGCGGTGACATGCTGGTCGACGGCCTTGTCGGCGTGCGCTGGGTAACGAACGACCGGGACCTGCAGGGGACGGGCCGGGTGAGCGGCGTGCTGACGCCTGTCCGGCGGTCGAGCACCGAAACCGACTTCCTGCCGAACGCCAGCGTCCGCCTGAAGCTGACGCCCGAACTCCAGCTCCGTGCCAGCTATGCCAAGACGCTGTCGCGCCCGGCGTTCGGCGATCTCAACCCCGGCCTATTCTATCAAGTCCCGAACAACGCCAATATCCGCCCCAACGGCAATGGCGGCAATCCGGATTTGCGGTCGCAGAAATCGGAAGCGTGGGATGCGACCGCGGAATATTATTTCGGCCCGTCGAGCTATGTTTCGGCCGCCGTCTATTATCGCGAGATCAAGGATCGCGTCGCGATCGGCGTCGAGCCCGAGGTCATCGACGGCATCACCTATAATATCTCGCGTCCGCGCAACCTGGGCGGCGCCCAGTTGAAGGGTGTGGAAGTCAGCGGCCAGATGTTCTTCGATTTCCTGCCCGAGGGGCTCGACGGCCTCGGCATGTTCGGAAACTTCACCTTCGCCGACAGCAAGATCAAGACCCCGACCGATCCGCTCGTCGGCGAACCGCTGCTCGGCGTGTCGAAATATAGCTATAATATCGGCGGCCTGTACGAAAAATACGGCTTCACGGCGCGCGTCGTCTACACCTGGCGCGGCAAGTTCAACGAGGGTCTGTTCGGCGGCGGCTTGCTGGTCCCGGGCGACGGCGCGAAGTTCAACCGCGTCAAGGCGAACGGCCGGCTCGATTTCTCGGTCAGTTATGACATCAACGAGAATCTGGCGCTCAGCGTCGACGGCGTGAACGTGCTCAAGAGCAAATATTACAGCTATTTCCACACGCCGGGCTTCCCGCACGACATCCGCGTCGACGACAGCTTCTATGGGGCGAGCCTGCGCGCGCGCTTCTGATGATATCCTCCCGCCGTCGGTGGGCGTGGGCGGCCGCGGCAGCGATGATGCTGCCCGGTCCGGTCACGCCCGCCGAGCTTTCCGGGCCGGAATCGATTGTCGGGGCCGACCCGCATGCGGTGGCGATCGGCGACGAACTCTGGGTCTATCCGACGGACGGCGGCGGCGGAGACCGGCTGTCGGCGTGGAGCACGCGCGATTTGCGGCACTGGCGGTTTCGCGGTGTCATCCTGCGCCGTGACGCGATCGGCTGGATCGACGATGACGGCGCGCCTCGCCACTATCTCTGGGCACCAGCGCTGATCGCGGCGAACGGTCGCTACTATCTCTTTTATTCGGTCGGTCCGCAAAACCCCACGCCCAGCCGGATCGGCGTCGCGGTCGGCGATCGGCCGCAGGGCCCGTTCACCGACTCCGGCCGCCCGCTGCTCACCGGTGAGGAGGGGTTCGAGGCGATCGACCCGATGGTATATCGCGATCCCGCGAGCGGCCGTTTCTACCTTTACACCGGCGGCAGCGCCGGATCGCGCCTTCGCATCTATCGGCTGACCGACGACCTGCTATCGATCGTCGAAGAGGTCGCGACCGAACAGCCACCCCATTTTACCGAGGGCGCCTTCATGCACGAACGCGGCGGCGTCTATTATCTTTCCTACAGCCACGGCGCATGGAACAGCGCCGGCTATTCGGTTCATTATGCGACCGGCCCGTCGCCCGCCGGCCCCTGGCGCTATCGCGGTGTGCTGCTGCGGTCCGATGCGGCCTATCAGGGCCCGGGACATCACAGCTTCGTTCGCGACCCCGCCAGCGGCGACTGGCTGATCGTCTATCACCGCTGGCCGACGCAGGGCAAAAGCGCGCCGTTGCAGGGCGAGCGCCGTATCGCCGTCGAGCGCGTCCGTTACGCGTCCGACGGGGCGATCCTGCCGATCACCATGACCGACTAGGCGTCGCTCGTCTCGATGAGGTCGAGGACGTCGCCGATGATCTTCTTCATCGCCTTGCGCGCGCGGTCGGGGTTGCGGCGCGCGATCGCCTCGCTGACCGCGGCATGATCGGGAACGCTTGCCGACCGGCCCTTGATGCGGTTCGTAAAGCGGATCGAGCTGCGCAGCGCGGTCGTCACCACGTCGCGAAACTGGACGAAGAAGGGGTTGCCCGACGCGCGCAGGATCGCGACGTGAAAGGCGATGTCGGCGTCGAGCGGGTCGTCGAACCCGCGCTCGGCCGCTTCCATACGTTTGAGGCCGGCAAAGATCGGTTCGAGATCGGCGTCGCTGGCATTGGCGGCGGCGAGCGCCGCCGCCTCGGGCTCGATCGCGACGCGCAGCTGATTGAATTGCTGCAACAGTTCGACCGAAAATTTGCGCTCGAGGAGCCAGCGCAGCACGTCGGTATCGAACAGGTTCCAGGTGGTGGACGGCTGGACGATCGTGCCTTGGCGCGGGCGCGCGCTGAGCAGGCCCTTGGCGGTCAGCATCTTCACCGCCTCGCGCGTCACCTGCCGGCTGACGCCATGCTGCTTCGCCAGCTCGGCCTCGGTCGGAAAGGGCTCGTCTTCGTAAGCGCCGATGACGATCGCGCGGCCCAGCGAATCGAGGAGGCCATAGGTCAGGTTGCGTCCCAATCGGGTTCGCAGTTCCGCCGGATCACCTGGTTGCACGCTTTTCCCTCTCTTGCCCGCACCGCCGTAAAAGGCGCTTCGCGGTATCCCGTCCCTTGCGGGCTCACTCGCACTTTGTATCGCTCGCAGCTAGGCTCTAGACAAGTGGCATAGATCATATAAATATAAAGTCCTATAAATCGTATAAATAGACGATCGCGCGTTTTTTCGGCGCGGCGTTTGCGGGACACCGCGGGAAAGGGGATGCCGAATATGACGCTGACGACGCTCGATGTGATGGTGATCGTCGCATATGCGATCGGGATTTTTGGACTCGCGCAGTGGGTCAGCCGCGAAAAGGGCGGCAAGGCCAAGGACAGCGCCGACTATTTCCTCGCGTCGAAGAACCTGCCCTGGTGGGCGATCGGCGCATCGCTGATCGCGGCCAATATTTCCGCCGAGCAGATCGTCGGCATGTCGGGATCGGGCTATGCGATCGGCCTTGCGATCGCTTCCTACGAATGGATGGCGGCGCTCACGCTGCTGATCGTCGGCAAATTTTTCCTGCCGATCTTCATCCGCAACGAGATCTTCACGATGCCGCAGTTCCTCGAACAGCGCTACGGCACCAACATCCGCACGCTGATGGCGATCTTCTGGCTCGCGCTCTATATCTTCGTAAACCTCACCTCGATCGTGTGGCTCGGTTCGATCGCCGTCAACAAGGTCGCGGGCGTCGATCAGGATGTCGCGCTGTTCGCGCTCGGCGGCTTTGCGCTTCTCTATCAGCTTTACGGCGGGTTGAAGGCGGTCGCGCTCACCGACATCGTCCAGGTCACGTTGCTCGTTCTGGGCGGCCTGCTGATTTCGGGCATCACGCTCAGCGAAATCGGCGGCGACGCGGGCATCATCGGCGGCTTCAGCCGCCTGACCAGCGAACTGCCGGGGCACTTCGACATGATCCTGACGGCCGACAATCCCTTCTACAAGGATCTGCCCGGCATCTCGGTGCTGATCGGCGGCATGTGGATCGCGAACCTGTCCTATTGGGGGTTCAACCAATATATCATCCAGCGCGCGCTCGCCGCGAAGAATCTGGCCGAAGCGCAGAAGGGCATCGTGTTCGCCGCCTTCCTCAAGCTGCTGATGCCGGTGATCGTCGTGCTGCCGGGGATCGCCGCGGTGATGCTTGCGCCCGACCTCGCGAAACCCGACGAAGCCTATCCGACGATGATGCGGCTGCTGCCCGCGGGCATATTGGGTCTGGTCTTTGCCGCGTTGATGGCCGCAGTGGTGGCGTCGACCGCGTCGAAGATCAATTCGATCGCGACGATCTTCACGCTCGACCTCTATGCCAAATTCTCGCCCGCGCATGCCGGCGAACGGAGCGAGGCGGGTGAGAAGAAGCTGGTGCTCGTCGGCCGCATCGTCGCGGTGGTCGCGACTTTGCTCGCGCTGGTCACGGCGCGCCCCTTGCTCGGCGGTTCCGACCAGGCTTTCCAGTTCATCCAGGAATTTTCGGGCTTCTTCACGCCGGGTATCACGGTGATCTTCCTGCTCGGCCTGTTCTGGAAGCGCGCGAGCGAAGCGGGCGCGATCGCCGCGGCGGTGGCGTCGGTCGGTTTCTCCTATCTGTTCAAGGTGCTCGCGCCGTCGATCCCGTTCATGGATCGCATGGGGATCGTGTTCCTGATCGCGCTCGCGCTGGCGATCGGCCTGTCGCTGCTGATGCCGGCCACTGCCGACAAGGACCGCATCACCGCCGAAGGCGTCAGCTTTCGCACCACGACCAGTTTCAACGTGGCAAGCGGCGCGGTGATCGCGATCCTGATCGCGCTCTATGCGACCTGGTGGTAGGTCGGACGGCGCATGGACGGACATTTTCTAGCCGTAGACTGGGGCACCACCAACCGCCGCGTGTACAGCATCGACGCCGGCGGTGCGGTGATCGAAACCGAACGTGACGACCGCGGCGTGCTGGCGATTGCGCCGGGCAGCTTCGATGCCGAGGCGGCGGGCATTCGTGCGCGCTTTGGCGATGCCCCGATGCTGTGCGCCGGCATGGTCGGGTCGAAGCGCGGCTGGCACGAAATTCGCTACGTGCCGGCGCCCGCCGATTTTGCCGCTATCGCGCGCGGTACGCAGTGGATCGACGCGCGGCGCACCGCGATCGTCCCCGGCGTGTGCCGCCTCGACGACAGCCGCGCCGACGTGATGCGCGGCGAGGAAGTGCAGTTTCTCGGCGCGCTCGAGGCGGGGCTGGTGCCCGATGGAGCGATGCTCTGCCAGCCTGGCACCCATTGCAAATGGGCGCGGGTCGCGGACGGCCGGCTTGTCGATTTCACCACGACGATGACCGGCGAATTATTCGCGCTGCTCAAGCAGCACAGCCTGCTCGCCGATCTGCTCGACGGCGATGTTGGACCGAACGACGGGTTTCTGGCGGGCGTCCGCCAGGCGCAGGGGCAGGATCTGCTGTCGCTGCTCTTCTCCGTCCGCGCGGCGCGCCTGCTTGGTTCGCTGCCGCTCGAACAAAGCGCGTCCTTCACCAGCGGGTTGCTTATTGGCAGCGACGTGCGCGCGCGCCTCACCGACCCGTCGGAGCCGGTACATGTGCTGGCCGACGCCCATCTTGGCGGGCTTTACCGCTGCGCGATCGAGGAACTCGGCGGCTCGGCGATCCTTGTCGACAGCCATGCCGCCTTTGTCGCCGGCATCACCCGAATCTGGAGAGAGTTGTAATGGATTTCGCCTCGGCGCTGGAACAATGCCCGCTTGTCGCCATTCTTCGGGGAATCCGGCCCGAAGAGGCGGCGGCGGCGGGCGAGGTGCTTGTCGATTCAGGGTTTACTTTGATCGAGGTCCCGCTGAATTCGCCCGATCCGCTGCGCAGCATCGAGATTCTGGCCGGCGCGGTCGGCGATCGCGCGGTCGTCGGCGCGGGGACGGTGTTGTCGTGCAGCCAGGTGACCGACGTCGCCGCGGCGGGCGGGCGGCTCATCGTGTCACCGAACACCGACGCCGCCGTCATCACCGCGACCGTGGCCGCGGGCCTGGCATCGGTTCCGGGCTTCCTCACCCCGTCGGAGGCGTTCGCGGCGCATGCCGCCGGGGCGACGGCGCTGAAATATTTCCCGGCCGAAGCCTCGTCCCCCCATATCTTGAAAGCGTTGAAAACGGTCTTGCCTTCCGGTGTCCCCGTGATCGTCACGGGGGGCATCACCCCCGATAAACTGGCGCTGTGGAGAGCGTCGGGCGCGTCCGGGTTCGGGCTGGGCGGCGCGCTCTATCGCCCCGGCATGGCCCTTGGCGAGCTGAAACGGCATGCCGACGATTTCGTCGCGGCGAGCCGATAAAGGCCTGTCAATGGGCCGCGCCGAAACATTGATACCAAGGACCGCGGTACACTCATCTCACTCTCTGCATCACGCCGCGATATTGGCTATCGCGGCGTCCTCCTCGACGCAGAACAGGGCTCGCGCTTTCCCTCCGGCCTTCGCGCGATAGAGTGCGGCATCGGCGCACGAGAGGAGCCGTTCCAGTTCGACGCCGAGTTTCGGGGCGGTGGCGATCCCGACGCTGACCGATACCGACATCGATATATCGTCCACGAGATAGGGTTTGCTGATCTCGCGGATGATCCGGCGGGCCAGGAGTTCGGCTTCGCTTTCGTCGCTCAGATCGACCTGCAGCACGACGAATTCGTCGCCGCCGAGCCGGGCGACGACATCGTCGCTGCGCACCATCCCTTCGAGCCGCCGGGCTACCTGTTCGAGCAGCGCATCGCCCGCCGGGTGGCCGTAGCGATCGTTGATCGCCTTGAAGCCGTCGAGATCGAGAAAATGCAGCGCGACGAGATTCTTCGCGCGCATCGCCGTCGCGGCGCGATCCTGGAAAAGTTCGCGCAGCAGCAGGCGGTTCGACAGGCCGGTGAGGGCATCGGTCCGCGCGAGCTTCGCCATGTCGTGCCGCGCCGTGTGGTGCTCGACCGCCGCGCGATAGAGATGGGCAACGGTCTGGAGGCTGAGCCCGGTTATCATCGCGACGATGAAGGCCTCGATCAGAAACAGTTCGGCGTGGAGGGGCATCGCATGCGGCTGCATCGGGTGCCAGGCCAGCGCGGCGACGGTCGGCACGGTCGCGATCAGCAGGCTGGTTACGCAGATTTTCGGCCGGATCGAGGTCCGCGAAACGATGCCCGCGCCAAAGCCGAAGACGAGGCTCACGGTGATGAGGTGGAGCAAGGGATAATGGGCGGCTATGGCCACCAGATTGAGGAGCGCTAGCAGTACGGCCGACGCATAATTGCCGATCGCATAGCGGCGCTCCCAGCGCCTCAGCTCGTCGAAATCGCGGACCGGACGTGCCCGGGAATAGGCGCGAAGCGTGGCGAGCCGCAGAAACGTCGTCAGCATCCCCAGCGCTCCGAGGGCGAGAAGGAAGTTGCTGCCTAGCTCGCGGCCGACAAGGATGCACACACCGACGAACACAGCGCCGAGGCCGAATATGGGAAGCCGCATGCTGAACAGCATGTCGACGAAGTCGCGATAGACCGATAGCGGAAGAGTCGCCGGGCTTGGGAAAATCCGCAAGCGCCACGGCGACTCGATCGGTGTGGGGGTGTCCGATCGTTTCATGTCGAGATCATGTCCCAATATCGTTAACGTCTCGTATTCGAGACTGCCTCGTCGATTGCGTTTGGCCGCCGAACGGCGACGGGCG
Source organism: Sphingomonadaceae bacterium 3R27C6 (assembly GCA_005503215.1). Classification (GTDB taxonomy): domain Bacteria; phylum Pseudomonadota; class Alphaproteobacteria; order Sphingomonadales; family Sphingomonadaceae; genus Sphingopyxis. The sequence continues at coordinate 54,941 of SCNS01000010.1, forward strand.
CGATCTCGTGGACCGAGCCGGAACGCCTTTTTCCCGCGGCGGCGCGGCGCAACTTGTGAGGCGGTGCAGGCGTTGATGAGCTTGTGATGATGTGCCTGCCGCTTCTCCAAGCGGCCGGGGCGCCGAGTCCAGGTCGATTGAGGGGAAATCAAAAAGGCGTTGCAATGAAATATGATCCGGAAGTCCTTTCTCTTTCAGACGTTTCAGGCGACGATCTCCTCCACGGAATCTCCGCAAAATTGCCGCCGCAAGCGCGAAAGCGGATCGCGCTGATCGGTTGCTTCCGGCCGCGCCAGTGCGGAATCGCGACCTTCACCGCCGATGTCTACGATCATCTCATGGCGACGGGCGCAGATCTCGCGGTCGATGTCTACGCGATGCGTTCCTTGCGTGCGCAGGCCAGCGACGCGGCGATCACCGGCTCGATCGACGACGACAACCCCGCCTCCTATCGAGCCGCTGCAGCGGCGATCAATCGCAGCGCCGCGGCGGCGGTCTGGCTCCAGCATGAATTCGGCATCTTCGGAGGGCCTGCGGGCGACCTGATCCTCGAACTGGTCGATCGCATCGCAGCGCCGTTGATTGTCACGCTGCACACCGTTCTCGCCGAACCGAGCGAGACGCAGCGGCGCGTGATCGAACGGCTCGTCGCGCGCGCGTCGCGGCTGGTGGTAATGAGCGACATCGGGCGCCGAACGCTGGTTGATGTCTATGGCGCCGAACCCGCTTCGGTCGTCCTGATCGAACATGGGACGCCCGACCGGCCCTTAACCGCGTCGCCGCCGCTGCGCGCGGCACTCGGGATCGCGGAGCGGCCCGTCCTTTCGACATTTGGGCTCCTTGGTCCCGGGAAGGGGCTCGAAACCGCGATCCGCGCCTTGCCGGCCATTGCCGCGCAATATCCCGACATCCTCTACCGCATCGTCGGCGCGACCCATCCCAACCTCCTCGCGTCCGAAGGCGAGGCGTACCGCGAGAGCCTCAAGACGCTCGCCGAAAGCCTGGGGGTGAAGGATAATATCGCCTGGGAGAACCGCTTCCTCGAAACCGGGGAACTGCTCGACCAGATCGAGCTGTGCGACATCTATCTCGCGCCCTATCCCAATCTCGCCCAGATCACGTCGGGCACGCTCGCCTATGCCGTCGCGCTCGGACGCGCGGTCGTCTCGACACCCTTCGTTCATGCCCGCGAGCTTCTCGCGGACGATGTCGGCATATTGGTGCCGCAGGGTGACAGCGACGCGATCGCGGAGGCGGTGCTCCTCCTTCTCTCGGTTCCGGAAGAGCGCCGCGCCCTCCAGCACCGGGCCTATAGGCGCGGACGGCGCACCGCCTGGCCCGAAATCGCCCGGCAATACACCGCGCTGCTTGGTCAGCTCACGCCAGCGGCGGCGATCAAGGAGGAGCGTACACCGCCGTCGCTCGGCGCGATCCGCGCGATGAGCGACGGGGTGGGGATCCTCCAGCATGGCCGCGGTATCGTCCCAGATCGCGCCCACGGCTATTGCATCGATGACAATGCGCGCGCGCTGATGCTCCTCAATAGCCTCGGGCCCACGGCCTTCGCCAGGAACGAAGTGCTCGCCATGCGCTATGCGAGCTTTGTCCAGCATGCGTGGAATCCCGCGAACGGCCGCTTCCGCAACTTCATGGGCTATGACCGCCAATGGCTCGAGGCGGAGGGGTCGGAGGACAGCAACGGGCGCGCCCTCTGGGCGCTTGGCCATTGTGCCGGCCGTGCGCCGCTTTCGGGGCTCGCCGACTGGGGGCTGGAATGGTTCGGGCGCACCGCCGCGATGGCCCAGGATTTCCGGAGCCCGCGCGCGATCGCTTTCGCGATGCTCGGCGCCGACGAATTGCTTCTGCGTCACCCCGCGCATGCGGAGGCGCGCGCGCTGATCGAGCGCGGCGGCGCGTTCCTCCACACGCTCTGGAAATCGTCGCGCCGCCCCGGGTGGGACTGGTTCGAGGCCGGGCTTGCCTATGACAATGCCCGGCTCGCCGAGGCGCTGATGCGCGCGGGTCTCCGGCTGCGCTCGCTCCCTCTCGAAGAGGCGGGGCTTGCGGCGCTCGACTGGCTTTGCGATCACCAGACGGGCGCGGGCGGATGGTTCCGCCCGGCGGGGTCCGAGGGTTTCGGTCTCGCCGGCGAAACCCTGCCCTTCGACCAGCAGCCGCTCGAGGCGTGGGCGACGATTGCCGCTTGCGGCGAGGCTTTCGTCTCGACCGGGCTGCCGCGCTGGAGCGCGCGCGCCGATATGGCCTGGCGCTGGTTCCACGGTGATAACGACCGGTCGCTCGCGCTCGCGAGCGCCGCGACCGGGCGTTGCTGCGACGGACTGACCCCGCGGGGCGTCAATGCGAATGTCGGCGCCGAGTCGGTGCTGGCATTTCACCTTGCCTATCACGCGATGGACGACCTATTCTGGCAGGCGGGGATCAAAGAAAAGGCGGGCCTTATCGATGCTGATCTGCAGACCCGACCAGTCGCCGCTGCACATACTCAATGAAAAGCTCAGCGCCGATCCCGCGCGGGTCGTCTTGCGACCCTTCCACCTCGCATGGGCGTCGAATGTTTCCGAACCGCCGCGCGCCGCGCAACTCGTCGCCGACGTCGTCGCGCTCGACGAGGATCAGGCGGAGCTTGAGCTTGGGCTGATCTGGAAGGATTTTTCCGAGCGGCACTGGCAGATCGGCCGCATTTTCGACGAACGCTTCGCCGAGATCGCCGAGGATCTGGCGCTTGCCGTGAGCAGCGTCTCGCCGGTCAAGCGGCGCCTGATCGGCGCCTATTTCTGCCACGAATATAGCTATGCCGCGGCGGCGCTGATGAACCCGAGCGTCGTGCCGCATCCCGACCAGACGGGGCTCGCCGCGCACCAGCAGCGCTTCCTGATGTCGATGCGCGCGGTGGGCGAGGGGCATATCAGCTCGGTGGCCTTTCGAGAGGGCATCATCGGCCCCGGCGGCGATTTCCATCTCTGGCCGCAATCGGGGCCGGCGATGGCGGCGGTCGCCGACGACCGCCATCATATCGGTCCCGACGAAGCCGTGACCGTGCACCGCCAGCCCGACAGCGCGATCTCGAACAGCGTCCTCTTTCCCGTGACCGAGGCGCAGCGTAACGGGCTCGAGGATCTCCGCCTCGTGCGCTTCGTTCACGACGATGGCAGCACCGAATATATCGGAACCTACACCGCCTATTCGGGGCAGGCGATCCGCTCGGAACTGCTGCGCACTCGCGACTTCACAAGCTTCAGCCTCGCACCGCTCACCGGACGGGCCGCGCGGCACAAGGGCATGGCGCTGTTCCCGCGCAAGATTGACGGACGCTATATGATGATCGGGCGGCAGGACGGCAAGAATATCACCCTGCTGACGTCCGATACGCTGACGTGCTGGGACGAGGAAGGCCAGATCCTGATGCGCCCCGAATTTCCCTGGGAATTCGTCCAGATGGGAAATTGCGGCAGCCCGATCGAGTGCGATGCGGGTTGGCTGCTCCTCACCCATGGCGTCGGGGCGATGCGCAAATACAGCCTGGGCGCGGCGCTCCTCGATCGCGACGACCCGTCGCGCGTCCTCGGGCGCACGTCCTGCCCGATCCTCGCCGCCGCCGAGAGCGATCGCGAAGGCTATGTGCCCAATGTCGTCTATACCTGCGGCGCGATGCGCGTCGGCGACGAGCTTTTCATTCCGTTCGGCATATCGGACAGCGCGATCGGCTTCGCGACCGCTTCGATCGACGACCTGCTTCGCCACCTCGCCTGACGGGGGCGTCGGACAAGCGCGTGCGGTCCGCGCTCAGGGATGCTCGAGGCGCGTCTCGACGCGCATGAGCGAAACCGCCGTCCGGCGCGGCTGCGTCAGCATGAAATGCACCGCGACCGCAATATCTTCCGCGCGCAGCATCTGATGCTTATTGATGAGTTCGACCTGCTTTTCTGGCGGGAATTCGGGATATTGGAAATCGGCCCCCGTAAAGCCGGGCTCGATCAGCCCGACCTTGATGTCCTGTTCGGCGATTTCCTGGCGGAAGGATTGCGCGAAACCCTGGATGCCCGCCTTTGCCGCGACATAGATCGAACTGCCGCCCTTGCGTGAAACCGCCGACATCGAGCCGATGAAGATGATATCGCTGCCGGCGTCCATCCGGCGCGCGGCTTCCTGGGCGCAGATCAGATAGGCCGTGAAATCGGTGTCGAGCTGGTAACGCGTTTCGCTTTCGCCCGCGTCGCCAAGCGCTTCGGCGGGAATGGCGGCGTTGACGATGGCGATATCGATGCCGCCCAGATATTGCCCGGCCGCCTCGAAAAAGCGGTCGACATCCTCGGCGATCGACAGGTCGACGGCGATGCCGCCGCCTTGACCGACCTCGGCGATCCGCTCGAGCGCGTCGTCGAGATGATCGGGCGTGCGGCCGCAGACATAGACTTTGACGCCATAGCTCGCGAGCAGCACTGCAATCGCGCGGCCGATACCGGTCGTGCCGCCTGTTATGATGGCGCGGCGCCCTTTGAGGTCGGGCATTTCGGTATGCGCATCGCGTTCATCGAGCATCGACATTGCTCCTTGGGCCACCCGGCCCCTGCGCGCGATCGCGCTCGGGCGCGGCGGTGGCGCTTGCGGATCCGTAAGTTGCCGGCGGGTCGCTCGCCGGAAAGGACTCATCGATTGCCTGATCGATCGCCTCCCATGGCCGGCGAATCCCGTCGCGCATCGCGTCGGGGCCGGCCGATCGTGTCTGATCGAAATTCTCGGCATCGGTCTCGCGATCGCGAAAAGCGGCCGAATGGCGGTCGGCCTTCGCCGGCCCGGCCCGCCTGCGTATCGCGCGTGCCGCGAGCCAGGCGAGCGCGATGCCGCCGAGTATCCCGGCGAAGCCCCGGAGCCGGGGTGCGCCCGGGTGCGATGCCGCCACCTTTGCCATATGTTTTTCCTCTCGAAGAAGGCAACGGCGCGGCGCGGCGATAGTTGCGCATCCCGGCAAGGCAGCCAGAAATTTCGGGGGCTTGCCGGGCCTTCGGCACTTCAGGCGGCGAAAACCGCCTTCGGAATATGGGTGATGCGGCAGGCGAGGTCGGCTTCACCCGACGCGACGACATAATGGTCGCCTCCGTCGGCGATCCCCGTCGTGAACACGACGTCGCGGACATAGAGCCGGTCCTCCAGCGGGCGCGTGAGCTCGGCATTGGCTTCGATCAACGGCTGGTCGCTGGTTCGCAGGATTTTGGACGGATCGCGCCGGTCGAGCAGCGACCAATAGGTGCGGTAGATACCGACGATTTCCTTGGGCTCGACCCCGTGCCAGAGCGTGAGCCAGCCATCGTCGGTGAGGATCGGCGGGGTGCCGCCGCCGATCCGCGCGGTCGCGAGCGTATCGGCATGCGGGCGGATACCCGGCGCGAGATGCGGTTTCCAGTGAAGCGCGTCGGGCGAGGTCGCCAGGTTGATCGACGGACCCGCGCGCCACTCCGAGCCCGGCGGATAGGCGAAATAAAGGTCGCCCAGCGGGCGCGTCTGTGCCCAGTAGCGCCCGTCGATGCGGCCTTCGAAAATGAGCATGTCCTTGTTCTGGTGATCGAGGACGATGTCCTCGAAGCGCCAGTCGATTCCGTTCGTCGAGCTGTAAAGCGTCGTCGAATGCCGTTCGGGGCTTACCGAGCAGGTCGTCATCAGCCAGCGGTCGTCGACCCGCGAAATGCGGGCATCCTCGACGCCATAGCATTGGAAGCTGCCTTGCGGCGCCACCGCCTTGTCATAATGGATCGCGACGCGCTCGAGCCCGTCGGGCGACAGTTCGACGGGAAGCAGCCAGGAGAGCGAGGTCAGCGCCATCACGCGCCACGTGCCTCCGCGCACCATGAATTTGCGCGGGTCGGCGGTATCGCAAAGATCGAGCGGCCAGGCGTCGAGCCGATAGCCGCCCTCGGTCCAGCGGATGGCGCGCACATGGCCATCGGCGATCGGATCGCGCAATGCTTCGGCGACGCGCACCATCATCAGCAGATTGCCGTTTTCGAGCCGGGTGAGGCCGGGATTGAAGGCGCCGAGGGCATAGGTCTCGGCATCGAACGCGCCGGCCAGCGGCGAGCGTCCGAGATCGACGTCGTCGGGGCCGAAGATGAGGCGGTCTATCGCAAAATCCATATCGCGGCGCTCCGCCCTGCTACACCGCGCGCTCCGGGGTCTGTGGCGCGCTGACCGGGGCGACAATCTCGGGCTGCTGCTGCGGCCGGATGACCCAATAATTGCCGGCGCCCAGGTTTTCGCGGCCGAGCAGGCAGATCGGCCGACCGTCCGCGCTGAGTTCCGCCCAGCGCCCCTCTGCCTCGCCTTGCGCGATCAACAGCGCCTGCGCCGGCGTATCGGCCTCGAATTCGACGCGTTTTTCGATGCCGATCCCGTCGTCCTCGTAACGAAGCGCATAGGTGATCACGTCGACTCCTTTCGCGCCTCCCCGTTTACGCAATGAGCAACGAATAGCGCGCCGCGAGGTTTCCGTGGCGGCAGGCGGGACCGGAAATTTTTATCGAGAATCGTGTCCGTCGGCGGTTGCAGGTGACGGAACAAAGCCGTTTCGATTACGAACGGCCCCGGTCAGCAGGTCGAGCGCCGCCGCGACGGCATGGTCGAGCACGCGCTCGCGTCCCAGATCGCCGAAATGGCATTCCTGCGAGGCGAGGCTGCCGATCCTGCTGGCACAGGCAAGGTAGACGAGGCCGACTTCTTCGTCGTCCTGCTGCGGCCCGCAAAAGCCGGTAATCGCGACGGCAAGATCGGCGGGGCTGTTCGCGAGCGCGCCCCTCGCCATCGCTTCGGCGGCGTCGGCGTTGACCGCGTCACAGCGCTCGGCGGCTTCGGCGGGGACGTCGAGGAGTTCGCGCTTGGCTTCCTTCGAATAGGCGACAAACCCCCGTTCGAGATGCGGCCCCAGTGAGACATCGCCGGCAAGCAAGGCGGCAAGCTGGCCGCCGGTACAGCTTTCGGCGGTCGCGATGCTGATCGGGTTATGCGCGAGGGCAACGATCAGGTCGGCCTTTGGACGGTCGAATTTTCCGCTTCCCGCCATATTCTCTCCCGCGGTCCGGGGTGGGCGATCGACTGACGCATCACGGCATCGATCGTTCCCCGCCCACGTGCGGTCGCTCGCTTTTGCGCGGGTGCAGCGCACGGCCGGTCTCCATGGCCTGCCCGTCGCGCCGGCCTGCAACCCGGGCGGCTGTGCGGACGTTGAGCCCATGTCACGAAAAGGAGATCCACCATGTCGCACGGCAATCTCGACCATGCAGCGACCGCTCCCGTCGAGCGTGTCGCGCGTGCGCTCGCCGGTCATGCACTGAGCAAAAATGCCGAAGGCGAACTAACGTCGGCGGGTCCGGCGGTCGATGCTCTATGGCCCGACTATACCGATGCTGCGCTCGCCGTGCTCCGTACGTTGCGCGAGCCGAGCGGGCGGATGCTCGCGGTCGGCGACGCGGATGTCTGGGACCGGATGATCCGTGCGGCGATCGAGGATGAAACGATCTCGGAATTTTGATCGAATAGCGCCGCGGGGCGCCAGTCTGTGCGGAAGATGGATTCCCCGCTCGATGGATCGTTTGTATTTTCGGCGCGTTGAACCGAAATGGCGAGCGTCCCCGAAGCCACGCCGCAGGAACGGCTGTTGCGCTATAATAATGGCGCGGTGCTCCTGCATTGGCTGATGGCGCTGATCATTGTGGCGCAGGTGGTCGTCGGCTTCACCTTTTCCGGCATGGACCGCGGTCCGGCGCGCGGCGACCTCTTCACCGTGCACAAGACGCTCGGGGCAACAATCCTCTTGCTTGCGTTTTTCCGTCTTGCCTGGCGCCTTGCGCATCCGCCGCCGCCCTTTCCGGTCGAACTGCCGCGCTGGGAACGTCTGGCGAGCGTCTGGACGCATCGGGCATTTTACGTCCTTCTGATCGCCCTGCCGCTTACCGGCCTGATGGCCGTGTCGGGCGGTGCGAGCGCGGAGGGCAAATCGGTGACGCCGCTGCTTGGCGGCATACCGCTCCCGCTGATCCCCGGAATTTCCGAAGAAGCCGGCGAACGGCTTGGCGGCGTTCACGAACTGTTGGTGTTCGTCACGCTCGCGCTCCTCGTCCTGCATGTCGCGGCCGCGTTCAAGCACCAGATCGCGCGCCATCGAGCGGCGGGCCGGATGCCGCCCTTTCAAGCGGCGGGTGAACACCCCGTCGCTTTGCCCTGACAATTTCCCGTCGCGTCAGCGCGCGGGCGCGGCTTGCCCGACCGGTGCGGTCATCGCGGTCAGGGGCCGCGGCGCATACAGACACTCCCGCGATATTGGCGCGCTAGAATCGTCGTTCGGGCACCGCGGCATCGAAACGGGCGAGCCGGCGCGAATTGCGATGAACGGTGGAACATGCGGTATCGCGCTCCGTTGATCGGGAAGTGGGAGGGCGCGGCCGATCCCGATTGGCCGTGTGCGCAACCTCAATGGATCAAGGAGAGATTGTCATGGCCGACACCCTCGAAACAAACGAAACGCATCGTCTCATCGCTTCGGACAAGGTCGAAGGCACGAAAGTCTATAACCCGCAAGGCGAGAAGCTGGGAACGGTGGCAAATGTCATGATCGACAAAAGATCGGGCAAAAGCGAATATGCGGTGCTGGAGTTCGGCGGCCTGTTCGGGCTCGGCAGCGACCATTATCCGCTGCCATGGGACATGCTGACCTATGATACCGACCAGGGCGGCTATGTGGTCGACGTCGCCAAGGAGCAGCTCGTCGATGCGCCGCGCTATGGCACCGACAATGTGCCCGAATATACCGACGACTACGGCCGCGGCGTCTATGGCTATTATGGCGTGACCTATCCGTTTATTTGACAGCTGATAGGAATGAAGGCCGGGACCGGGCGAGGCGCTCGTTCCCGGCCTTCATCAGCATTCACCGGCCTGATCGGCCGTCAGCATCTGCTTTCGCCATCGGTGCCCGGAAGCGTTCACGCCGGATGCACCATCATTTGAGTTCGAAGAGCGTCGGTTCGTCGGGCGACGGTGTTTCGATGACCAGCAGGCCCAAGTGCATGGCCTGCGTTATCAGATGCGCGCGGTTGCGTGCATTGAGTTTCAGCCGCACATTTTCGATGTGCCGTTCGACGGTTCGTGGAGCGATATTGATCTCTATCGCGATCTGCTTGGCCGAGCAGCCGACGGCGACCAATTCGAGTATCTGATGCTCGCGAAAGGTCAAATGCGGTTCGACGTTCAAAGCGTTTTGATGCACGGCGCAATCCCCTGACACCCAAGGCGTAGACACAGTGCGACCGACGAGCATCTTTTGCGCGGCAATTGCCGCAACCCACCTGCTCTGGCTTCGATGATATATGTTTGTGCGCTGTTTATCAATTAACCGAAGCTAATTAAGCATATAACGGCACGGCGCATGCCAATATAGCTATGATACTGAAATTCAGTCTTAATCTATCCTGAAATGCTAAGGAAATTTACGTAAGTGATTTTCCTAGGCTGTTCATACACACGAATTCCTTGGTTTTTATGCGGATGGATTCAGCATCCGCAAAAGCAGATGAGACTCGCAAACGGGGTCGCCGCAAATACCAATTCCAGATTGGAGACGTGGCGTGCAAGGTCTGTCGGCAGAATTTCAACGCGGGGCGATTCCGCAGGACACCATCCTAAAATTCCGGAAAGGCGAGATTATTTTCTCGCAGGGTGATCCCGGCGATTGCTGGTTCGAAGTCATCTCGGGCACCGTCAGGACCTGTCATTTTCATGTCGATGGGCACCGTCAGCTGACGGGATTTTTCTATCAGGGCGATGTGTTCGGCGTCGGATATGGCTCGCGCGACGCGGCGGCCGAAGCGGTCACCAACACGATCCTGACCCGCCGCCCGGCGCTGGGTGGCGACCCCGATTCGCTCGGGCAGAACCGCGCGCTCGAACGCGCGCTGGACAGCGCGAACCAATGCATATTCCTGCTCGGCCGCCGCAACGCCAATGAACGCGTCGCGGCGTTCCTGTTGATCGCGGCGAAGCGGCTGTCGGCGCTCGGCAGCATTCCCTTGCCGATGACGCGCGGCGATATTGCCGACCATCTGGGCCTGACGATCCATACGGTCAGCCGGACGATCTCGGGCTTTGTTCGCCAGGGCCTGATCGAGCTGGAGGGGCCGCAATTGTGCCGGCTGGTCGATCTCGACGGGCTGCGCGCCATTGCCGGCGAAGAAATGGGCGTCGCGATCGACAATATGCGCGCGATGCAGCCGCGGCGAACCTTCACCGGGCAGGGGGCGGGCGCATGACCAATCTGTCAGCGCCGCCCGTGCTGCGCCATATGGGTGTGGCAGCCGTTGGCCTGTCGGCCGTTTTTGCGCCGTCGCAGGCGAAGGCGTATGAAGCGCTGCCGCTCGAGTGCCTGTGCGATGCGCTTCCCTTTCTCGATACCGCGCCGACGTGGAATGCAGCGGCCGGGGCGCCGGGCGGCGGCGCCGAAAGCCCGCCCGCCGCGAGCGTCGAGAGCGAGATCGACGCGCAGCGCCGGATCATCGCAGAGCAGCGCGCGCTGATCGACCAGCAGAATGTGATGCTGGCCGAGCAGCGGCAGCATATCGTGAAAATGCAGGGACAGCTTATCACCCAGCAGGCGCAGATCGACCGGCTCTCATCCTTCGCGCTCGCGGAGGCGCCGCTCGACATGTTCCGCGGGACCGGCATGGGGCAGGGCGTTGCCGGCCCCGCGCTGCCCGGCCCCGGCAGCGACGCGGTCGCGCTGCCCGATGCGCCGGTCGGCGAGGCGCCGCCGCCGAGCGAGTCGACCGCCGAACGCGTCGCCGCGGTTCCCGAAGGACAGGGCGTGCTGACGCGCGCCGGCAACCTCATTTTCGAACCGTCGTTCGAATATACGCGCTCGTCGACCAATCGCCTCGTCTTTCGCGGGATCGAACTTATCCCGGGAATCCAGATCGGGCTGATCGAGGCGACCGACGCCGACCGCGACACGCTCGTCGGCACGGCCTCGCTGCGCTACGGCATCAGCGACCGGCTCGAGGCCGAAGTGCGCATCCCCTATCTTTATCGCAACGACCGGATCGAGGTCGTCCAGCAGCGCGACGAGGGCATCGTCCGGTCGATCGCGCTGCGCGAGGACGGGGTCGGCGACGCCGAATTCTCGCTGCGCTATCAATTCAATCGCCCGGTCGGGCAAAAGCCGATCTTCGTCGGGACGCTGCGGGTGAAATCGGACACGGGCAAGGGGCCGTTCGAGGTCGGCTACGACGAATTCGGCGTCGCGACGGGGCTCGCCACCGGGTCGGGTTTCTGGGCGGTGCAGCCGGGGCTCAATTTCCTGATGCCGTCGGATCCCGCGGTAATCTATGGCGGGGCGGCCTATCTTTATCATATCCCGCGCGACGTGAACAAACTGGTCGGCGAGGTGCTGATCGGGCGCGTCGATCCGGGCGACGCGGTCTCGGCCAATATCGGCTTCGGTTTCGCGCTCAACCCGCGCTTCTCCTTCTCGCTCGGTTACCGGCACAATTATATCTTCCCGACCAAGACCGAGATTGGCGATACGCGCCAGAAATCCAACTATATCCACGTCGGTTCGCTCAATTTCGGCATGTCGTACCGCCTGACCGAGCGTGACGTCCTGAACATGGGCTTCGAGATCGGCGTGACCGAGGATGCGCCCGACGTGTCGATCACGCTGCGCATGCCGTTCGGCGGGAAACTATGATCCGGGCGGCCGAACCCAACCCCATAAGAACCACATAAAGAAGCCCCGCCAAAAGAGGCGGGGCGAGGTGAACCGTCCCTGTCGAAACAGGGGCGGGGGGTCGTTCAGTTGCCGAGCGCGCCGACCGTCTGCGCGCCCATCACAGCGCCGATCGCATCGCTCATCCGCGTCGACGCCAGCGCGTCGCGGAACCCTTCATAGCCGCTGATGTCGAGCACGGCGTCGACCTGCTGGTTCAGCGAGACGTTGCTGGCGGTGTTGATCAGCACATTCTGGATCGCGTCGGTGCGCTGGATCAGCGCGGTCTGGCCATTGTTCGCAAGGAACACCGGTTCATCGCCCACGCGCATGGTGATGCCGCCGCTGGTCAAAATGCCGCCCTGGATCTGCGCCGCGTCGACCGCGGTCAGCGCCGGCGACACAAAGCGCTCGATCGAGGATCCCTGGGGCGTCCAGCTGACGATCGTGCGGAGCGCCAGCTCGTCGTTCACGAAGCTGCGAATGTCGGCACCGAAGGCGATCACCATGCCCTGAAAGGCGAAGCCGCCGCGCTGCGCCGCGAGCACCTCGTCCGATACCGTCTCGGCGTCGGCAAGCGGATCGTCGGCCGCGGGCTCGCTCGCCGCGAGGAGCACCGGCGCGAAGGCGAGCAGGAGGATGCGGGGGGACATGGTCGGCCTCATTTCACGGTGCCGACGCGCACATCGAGCAGGATCTGCGGCGTCAGCTGATATTGCGGGGGAAGGTTGGTCGTCAGATCGCTGATCGAAACGCGAAGCGCGCCCTCATCTTCGAGCGGCGCCTGCGACCAGGGGCCCCAGTCGCCGGCGAGGTTGAAGGAAGGACGCTTCTTGCCGCCCTCGACGATCGCCAGCGCGATGCCGTTCCAGTGCTTCTCGAAATCGCTGAGCGAATATTCGTTGAGGCCGAGGACCGAATCGCCGGTGAGCACGCGGTCGCCGCGGACGCCCTTGACCACCACGAAATGCTTGAAGCCCTTGAGGTCCATCAGGACGATCGTCGGGCGCTTCACCTGCTTCAATTGCTCGGCGGTGATCCGAAAGCCCTCGGCGCGAAAGCCGCGCGAGGCGAGATAGTTTTTCATGTCGAGCATCGAGAAGCCGACCTTGCGGATCGCCTCGCGGTCGCCCGTTTTCCACATCGCGCGGAAAGGCATCGCCTCCGATGTCGGCGCGTCATAATGATAGGTGAGCAGGGTCGCGATCGCGGCGGAACCGCAACTGAAATCATAGCGCTGGCGAACGACCGAGCGGAACGGAATATCCCACCAGGTCATCACCTGAAGCTGGTAATTGCCGCCCGTTTCGGGTCCGGTCAGTCGGACCTCGGCGGCGGCGGGGGACGCCGCAAGGGCGCAGAGCATGCCCGCGATCAAGGCGCGCATGGGCCGCATGGCGAATTCAATCGCCGAGGTTGATGGTCAGGTTCATGCCGCTCTGGGCACTGACCTGCGCACCGGTGTTGATCAGCAGATTGCCGACACCGTTGAAATTGGAAAGCGCGAAATCGCTCAGCGTGACGGCACCCGCGGTATAGTCGCCCTTGAGGACGTTGCCGCTGACGATCGAGTCCATCGTCTGATTGGTGATGACGAGCGACTGGCCGCCGCGCAGCGTGTCGAGCTCTTTGTCTTTCAGCATCGGCGATTTGCGTTCGGGCCGCACCGCGATCGCCGGGGCTGCATAGGCTTCGGCCGGGACGGCCTCGACCACGCGCGGGGCCGCAGCTTCGGGCGGGGGCAGCTGCGCCGATACGGGCACGGACAGGCCTGCCAGGACCAGCAGGGCCGGGACGATCGGGGGTTTCATGACGCGGGCGCTCCTTGAAAGCGAAAATTTGGGAAATGGCCGGCCCTCCAGTGGGTCGGGCCGGCCATCCGGGGGACGCTGTTAGTCGCCGCCGGCGCCGCCGCCGGCACCACCGTTGCCGCCGCTGTCGCCGAAGCTGACAGTGCCGCTCGCCGCGATGTTGGTCGCTGCTTGGGTGTTGGCGTTGATGCCCGTGTTCCAGGCGGCGTTCAGAATGCCGGCATAGGCCGCGAAGGCGCTGCCGGTCACCGAGTTGTTGCCGCTCTGATAGCCGACATTCGTGTCGCTGTCGTCTTCACCATCCATGTCGACGACTTCGTCGAGATTCTGGTTGGTGTTGGTCGCGCTCAACGACTGGGTCGCAACAACGAAGCTGTTGCCGTTGAACGAACCATTGCCGTCATTGTCCTGATCGTCATCCGAGAAGGTGTCGGCGGCATTGTCCTGGACGAACAGGTCGATCAGGTCGTTGACGACGACGGTGTCGCTGTTGTTGCCAGAGGCACCGGTCGTGGTGTTGTCATTGTCCTGGTCTTGGCCCTGCGCGATCGCAGGTGCGGCCGAGACGGCAAGCGCCAGCGTCGACACCGCCAGCATGACTTTCTTGATCATGGCTACTCTCCTTACAAAAGGGGATGGCGCGCGATGCCGATCGGCATGGCTGATGCGGATCCTCCCCGACTCCGTCCGCATCGGTGCGAACAGGGCGATCATGGTCCGCCGCGGCATGACCCGCTTTGCGAATTGGCAATGTCGGGGGCGGAGAAATACCCAGATGATCTCGGTGGGTGGATTTGCTTGGGCCGGGTCCCGCTATGCGACGTCGGCGCGCATCGTCGTGCGTCCCGCCGCGTCGCGCGCCCACAATCGCGTCGCATCGCCATCGCGGGCGAGGCAGAGGTCGAAGGGCGCGCCGTCGATCAGCGGTGCCTCGGCGCGGAAGCCGAAACGGCGGGGGTTCGCACCGGGTGCGGTGCGCAGGAAGTGATCCATCAGCAAGGTTGCGATCAGCGGGCCGTGGACGACGAGTCCCGCATAGCCCTCGACACGCTGCGCATAGTCGCGGTCGTAGTGGATGCGGTGGGCGTTGAAGGTGAGCGCCGAATAGCGGAACAGGAGTACCGGATCGGGCGACAGGCTGCGCACCGCGTCGGCGGGCTCGGGTTCGATTGCTGCGGCCGGCGTGGACGCGGGCGCTGTTGTCGCGGGTTCGCGAAAGACGATGTCTTGCTCCTCGCGGATCGCGGCGACGCCATCCGCCGCAATGTCGTGGCGCAGCGTCACGAAGAGCAGGTCGCCGCTCGCACCGCGCTTGGGCTTGATCGCGTCGATCGTGGTGACGCGGGTCAGCGCGGCACCGACCGCGATCGGTGCGACGAACTCGATGCGGCTGCCCGCCCACATGCGGCGCGGGAGCGGGACGGGCGGGAGCAGGCCCGCGCCGTCGCGGCGCGGGTGACCGTCGTCGCCGATCGCCGACCGGCGCGCGGTGGGCAGGAAATAGAGCCAATGGGCCAGCGGCGGCACGGTGCCCGGTGCCCAAGGCGAAACGTCGTGATCGAGCAGCGCCGCGAGCCCGGCGAGCGGTGCCGCGGTCGCGACATCCTCGCGCGTTTCGCTGCGACCGACCCAGGCGGAATAATCGTCCACCGGCTCAGAAGCTCTTGGGCAGGCCGAGCGCGTGCGTCGCGACATGGCTGAGGATCAAATTCGTGCTGATCGGTGCGACCTGATAAAGCCGCGTCTCGCGAAACTTGCGCTCGATGTCATATTCCTCGGCAAAGCCGAAGCCGCCGTGGGTCTGGATACACATGTCGGCGGCGTACCAGCTCGCTTCGGACGCGAGCATCTTCGCCATATTCGCCTCGGTCCCGCCATCCTGCCCGGCGTCGAACAGGCGCGCTGCCTTGTCGACCATCTCGGCGGCGGCGGCGATCTGGACATAGGCGCGCGCGATCGGGAACTGGACACCCTGGTTCGTGCCGATCGCGCGGCCAAAGACCTCGCGGTCCTTCGCATAAGCGGTGGCGCGGTCGATGAAGAAGCGCCCGTCGCCGATGCATTCGGAGGCGATGAGGATGCGTTCGGCGTTCATGCCCGACAGGATATAGCGAAACCCCTTGCCCTCCTCGCCGATCAAATTCGCGGCGGGGACTTCGAGGTCGTCGAAGAACAGCTCGGTCGTCGCATGGTTGAGCATCGTACGCACCGGGCGGATCGTCAGGCCCTTGCCCGCGGCCTCGCGCATGTCGACGAGCAACACGCTCATCCCGTCGGAGGGCTTGGCACAGGCCTCGCGCGGGGTGGTGCGGCAGAGCAGGATCATCAGGTCCGAATGTTCGGCGCGGCTGATCCAGATCTTCTGCCCGTTGACGATATATTTGTCGCCGACCCGCTTGGCGAAGGTGCGGATGCGCGTCGTGTCGGTGCCCGCGGTCGGCTCGGTGACGCCGAACGCCTGCAGGCGAAGCTCGCCCCGCGCGATCGCGGGGAGATAGGCCTGCTTCTGCGCCTCCGACCCATGTTTTAGCAAGGTGCCCATCGTGTACATCTGCGCATGGCAGGCGCCGCCGTTGCAGCCCGACCGATGGATTTCCTCAAGCACCGCGGTCGCGGCGCCGAGGCCGAGGCCCGACCCACCATATTGTTCGGGGATCAGGACCGAGAGGAAACCCGCCTCGGTGAGCGTGCGGACGAACTCGGTCGGATAGATGCGGTCGCGGTCGAGGCGCTGCCAATATTCGCCGGGGAAATCGGCGCACAGGCGGCGTACCGCGTCGCGGATTTCGGGATGGCTCTGCGGCTGGGCTTCGGACATCGGCGTCTGGCTCTCCCCTGATCGTCGGGGAGAGCCTTAGGATGCGAAGCTGTTTCGGTGCAACTGAAACAAGCGCTAGATGCTCGGCAGGTCGAGACCCTTTTCGCGCGCGCAGTCGATCGCGATGTCATAGCCCGCGTCGGCGTGGCGCATCACGCCCGTGCCGGGGTCGTTCCACAGCACGCGTTCGAGACGCTTCGCCGCTTCGGGGGTGCCGTCGGCGACGATGACCATGCCGCTGTGCTGCGAATAGCCCATGCCGACCCCGCCGCCGTGGTGGAGCGACACCCAGGTCGCGCCCGACGCGGTGTTGAGCAGCGCGTTGAGTAGCGGCCAGTCGGACACGGCATCCGACCCGTCGCGCATCGCCTCGGTCTCGCGGTTCGGCGACGCGACCGAACCCGAATCGAGATGGTCGCGCCCGATGACGACAGGCGCCTTGAGCTCGCCCGACGCCACCATCTCGTTGAACGCGAGGCCGAGGCGGTGGCGATCGCCGAGCCCGACCCAGCAGATGCGCGCGGGCAGGCCCTGGAACTGGATCTTCTCGCGCGCCATGTCGAGCCAGTTATGGAGGTGCTTATTGTCGGGGAGCAGTTCCTTCACCTTGGCGTCGGTCTTGTAGATGTCCTCGGGATCGCCCGAGAGCGCGACCCAGCGGAAGGGGCCAATGCCGCGGCAGAAGAGCGGGCGGACATAGGCGGGGACAAAGCCCGGGAAGTCGAAGGCATTTTCGACGCCTTCGTCCTTCGCAACCTGACGGATATTGTTGCCATAGTCGGTCGTCGGGACGCCCGCCGCCTGCAGGTCGAGCATCGCCTGGACATGCACAGCCATCGAGGCTTTGGCAGCCTTGGCGACCGTGGCCGGGTCGCTCTCGCGCTTCGAAAACCACTCGTCGAGCGTCCAGCCCGCCGGGAGGTAGCCGTTGACCGGATCGTGCGCCGAGGTCTGGTCGGTGAGCAGGTCGGGGCGGATGCCGCGGCGGACGATCTCGGGCAGGATTTCGGCGGCGTTTCCGAGCAGGCCGACCGAGACGGGCTTACCCTCGGCGTGGCTGGCTTCGATCATCGCGATCGCTTCGTCGATGCTGTTCGCCTGCTTGTCGAGATAGCCGGTGCGCAGGCGCATCTCGATGCGGCTCGGCTGGCATTCGATCGCGAGGCACGATGCGCCCGCCATTACCGCCGCGAGCGGCTGCGCGCCGCCCATGCCGCCGAGGCCGGCGGTGAGCAGCCAGCGCCCTGCGAGGCTGCCGCCATAATGCTGGCGGCCCATTTCGACGAAGGTTTCGTAAGTGCCCTGAACGATGCCCTGACTGCCGATGTAGATCCAGCTGCCCGCGGTCATCTGGCCGTACATCATCAGGCCCTTTTTATCGAGCTCGTGGAAATGATCCCAGTTCGCCCATTCGGGGACGAGGTTCGAATTGGCGAGCAGCACGCGCGGCGCATTCTCGTGTGTGCGGAAAACGCCGACGGGCTTGCCCGACTGGATGAGGAGGGTCTCGTTTCCTTCGAGCCGCTTCAGCGTCTCGACGATCCGGTCATAGCTGTCCCAGTCGCGCGCGGCGCGGCCGATGCCGCCATAGACGACGAGTTCGTGCGGCGCCTCGGCGACGTCGGGGTGGAGATTGTTCATCAGCATCCGCATCGGCGCTTCGGTGAGCCAGCTTTTCGCGCTGATCTCGGGGCCGGTCGCCGGGCGGATCACGCGGCTGTTGTCGAGCCTCTGATTGAGGGGGCGGGTGGTCATGCTTTTCCTTTCGCAAAATCGAGGGTCGCGGCGATCACTTGCTCCAGAACGGGCCGGATCGCGGGATTGGGGTCGAGGGGTGATGGCCAGTTGGCGTGGGTGATTTCGGCGGGCTCGGTCATGTAACCGCGCTGCGCGAGCTCCATCTGGATCGTATGGATGCCTTCGTCGGGACGGCCATAGTGGCGCGTCGTCCAGCCGCCCTTGAAGCGGCCGTTGACGACATGGCTCTTGCCGCTCGCGGCGCAGATGTTCGCGACGATCGTTTCGAGTTCGGGGGCTGCGGTCGCGCCGCCGTTGGTGCCGATATTGAACTGCGGCAGCTCGCCGTCGAACAGGCGCGGGACGTGGCTGCGGATCGAATGCGCGTCGTAGAGCACGACTTTGCCGTGCGCCGATTTCAGACGGTCGAGTTCCTGGGTCAGCGTATCGTGATAGGGTCGGTGGTAAGAGTTCAGCCGCTGCATGATCTCCGCCTCGTCCGGCGCGTCGAAACGATAGAGCGGATCGCCGTCGAAGGTCGTCGTCGGGCACAGCTCGGTCGTCGCCTGTCCCGGATAGAGCGAGGCGCCCGACGGATCGCGGTTCATGTCGATCACGCTGCGCGAGATATCGGTCGCGACGAGCGTTGCGCCCCGATCGGCAGCGAAGGCGTACAGCTCGGCGATATACCAGTCGGTGTCGATCTGTGCATGCCAGGGCGAGATAAACTGCTCGTCGAGTCCCGCGAGGTCGGTGCCGCCATGGGGGAAGGCGATGACGAGCGGCGCGTCGCCGCGATGGACGCGCAGCCAGTCCATCAGCCGAGGCCTGGCAGGGCCGCGGGAACCGCGGCGACGAGGCTGCCCGACCGGACCAGCGTGGTGGCGGCCTCCATGTCGGGGTGGAAATGGCGGTCGTCTTCGAGCGTGGGTACCTCAGCGCGCAGATGCTTGTGCGCGGCTTCGAGCACGTCGCTCGATTTCAGCGGCGCGTGGAAATCGATGCCCTGACACGCGGCGAGCAATTCGATGCCTATCACCGCGCTGGCGTTGTCGGCCATGTCGAGCAGGCGGCGCGCGCCGTGCGCGGCCATCGAGACATGATCCTCCTGATTGGCCGAGGTCGGGATCGAGTCGACGCTGGCGGGATAGGCGCGCTGCTTGTTCTCGCTGACCAGCGCGGCGGCGGTGACCTGCGGGATCATGAAGCCCGAGTTGAGCCCGGGGCGCGGGGTCAGGAAGGCGGGGAGTCCCGACAGCGCCGGATCGACGAGCATCGCGATGCGGCGCTCCGAAATCGAGCCGATCTCGCACAAGGCCATCGCGATCATGTCGGCGGCGAAGGCGACGGGTTCGGCGTGGAAATTGCCGCCCGACAGTGCTTCGTCGGTATCGGCGAAGATCAGCGGATTGTCCGACACGCCGTTCGCCTCGATGCCGAGCGTCGTGCCGGCCTGCCGCAGCAGGTCGAGCACGGCGCCCATCACCTGCGGCTGGCAGCGGAGGCAGTACGGGTCCTGCACGCGCGGATCGTCGACCGCATGCGAGGCACGGATCGCCGATCCCGCCATCAGGCCGCGCAGCGTATCGCCGACCTCGCGCTGCCCGGCATGGCCGCGCAAGGCATGGATGCGCGCGTCGAAGGGCGCGTCGGAGCCTTTGGCCGCCTCGGTCGAGAGCGCGCCGGTGATCAATGCCGAGCGGAAGACGGTCTCGGCGCGAAACAGGCCGGCGAGCGCATTGGCGGTCGAGAATTGGGTGCCGTTGAGGAGCGCGAGGCCTTCCTTGGGTCCGAGGTCGAGCGGGACGAGGCCGGCCTGCGCGAGCGCATCGGCGGCAGGCAGCGATTTGCCGCCAACCTCGATCGTGCCGACGCCGATCATCGCCGCCGCCATATGCGACAGTGGCGCGAGGTCGCCGCTCGCGCCGACCGAGCCTTGCGACGGGACGACCGGGGTCAGCCCCTTCGCGAGCATCGCTTCGATCATCGCAACGGTTTCGCGCTTCACCCCCGAAGCGCCCATGCCGAAGCTCGCGAGTTTGAGCGCCATCATCAACCGCACGATCGGGGCGGGCGAGGGTGCGCCGGTGCCCGCGGCATGGCTGAGCACGATATTGCGCTGGAGCGTCGACAGTTCGTCGTCGGCGATGCGGACGCTCGCGAGCTTTCCGAAGCCGGTGTTGATGCCATAGACGGGCGCGCCCTTGGCGACGATCCGCGCGACCGCGGCGGCGCTGGCGTCGATTGCATCCCATGCATCGGCGCTCAGTTCAGCGCTCGCGCCCTCATAAATTTCGCGCCAGTCGGCGAGCGTGATGGCGCCGGGGGTGATGATCATTGTCCGTCCTTGATGCGTTGGTGAAGCGGGTTGAAGCCGATGCGGTAGACGAGCTCGGCGGGATCGCTGACGTCCCAGATCGCGAGGTCGCACGCCTTGCCGGTCTCGAGCGTGCCGACCTCTGCGGAAAGGCCGAGCGCGGCGGCGGCGTTGACCGTGACGCCGCGCAGCGCCTCGACCACCGTCAGCCCGAACAAAGTCGCACCCATGTTGAGCATGAGCAGCAGCGAGGTGGTCGGCGAGGTGCCGGGGTTGTTGTCGGTCGCGAGCGCGATGCGCGTGCCGTGGCGGCGCATCGCCTCGACCGGCGGCAATTTGGTTTCGTGCATGAAATAATAGGCGCCGGGGAGCAGCACCGCGACGGTGCCCGCCGCGGCCATCGCGCGGACATCGTCTTCGGTCGCATGTTCGAGATGGTCGGCCGACAGCGCCCCGTGCAGCGCGGCGAGCGCGCTGCCGTGGAGCGCCGACAATTGTTCGGCGTGGAGCTTGACCGCGAGGCCGTGCGCCTTTGCGGTTTCGATCACGCGCTCGCATTGCGCGGGCGAGAAGCCGATGCCTTCGCAAAAGGCGTCGACGGCGGTCGCGATCGGTGCGGCGGCGGGGATCATCTCGCCCACGACAAGGTCGATATAGGCGTCGCTGTCGCCCTTAAATTCGGGGGGCAGGGCATGCGCGCCGAGGAAGGTCGGCTCGACGCGGATATTGCGGCGCTCGCCAAGCGCGCGCGCGGCGCGCAGCATCTTGAGTTCGTCCGCAGTCGACAGGCCATAGCCCGATTTGACCTCGATCGTCGTGACCCCCTCGGCGATCAGCGCGTCGAGGCGGGGGAGGGCGCTATCGACGAGATCGGCTTCGCTCGCCTCGCGCGTCGCGCGCATCGTCGAGACGATGCCGCCGCCCGCGCGCGCAATTTCCTCATAGCTCGCGCCCGCCAGCCGCATCGCCCATTCGTTCGCACGATTTCCGCCATGGACGAGATGGGTGTGGCAATCGATCAGGCCGGGGGTGATCAGCCGGCCTTCGCAATCGACGACCTTTTGGGCGGTCGCCGGGGCGCCGTCGGCGGGGCCGGCGTAGATGATCCGGCCCTCCTTCGCCGCCACGACGCCATCGTCGATCAGGCCGAGGGTGTCATCGGCCATCGTTGCGAGTCGGGCGTTCGTCCAGAGTTGCTCCATCTGGACAGTGTCGTTCGAATGCGCCATTATGTCTAGACATAATATTGAGGACGAAAGACGATGGCTCTCTGGTTCGAACGCGCGTGGCTCGGCAGCGAATGGAAAAAGGACGTGCGCCTGCGCATCGCCGACGGCCGGATTTCGGTGGTCGAGGTCGGCGTCGAGGCGGCTGAGGGCGATGATCGTCACCGCGTCGGCTTGCCGGGGCTTTGCAACGTCCACAGCCACGGGTTCCAGCGCGGGATGGCGGGGCTTTCGGAGCGCCGCAGCCGGCCCGACGACAATTTCTGGAGCTGGCGCGAGATCATGTACCGCTTCCTCGACCGGCTGACGCCCGAGGATGTCGCGGCGATCACCGCGCAAGCCTATGCCGAAATGCTCGAAACGGGTTTCACCCGCGTCGGCGAGTTTCACTATCTGCACCATGACCCGGCAGGCGCGGCCTATGCCGATCGCGCCGAGATGGCGGGTGCGATTGCGCAGGCGACTGCGGCGACCGGCATCGGTTTGACGCTGCTCCCGGTTTTCTATGCGCACGGCAATTTTGGTGCCGCCGCGCCGAGCCCGGGGCAGCGGCGCTTCCTCAACGACGTCGACGGATTTGCGGCGCTGCTCGACGCATCGCGGCCCAAGCTCTCGGGCGACGCCAATATCGGCGTTGCGCCGCATTCGCTGCGCGCGGTGACGCCCGATGAACTCGCGGCGCTGCTGGCGCTCTCGTTGGCGGGGCCGGTGCATATCCACGCCGCCGAACAGGTGAAGGAGGTTGCCGACTGCGTCGCGTGGAGCGGCGCACGCCCGGTCGAATGGCTGCTCGACAACGCCAACGTCGACGAACGCTGGTGCCTGATCCATTCGACCCACCTCGACGCGAAAGAAGTCCAGCGGCTCGCCGCGAGCGGCGCGGTCGCGGGGCTGTGCCCGATCACCGAGGGCAATCTGGGCGACGGCATTTTCCCCGCGGTCGATTACCTCGCCGCGGGCGGTCGCTTCGGGATCGGCACCGACAGCAATATCCTCGTCGACGCGGCGCAGGAGCTCCGCGCGCTCGAATATTCGCAGCGTTTGGCGCAGCGGGCGCGGGCGTTACTGGCGGACGAGGCCTCGCCCTTCGTCGGCGCGAATCTGTTTGCGCGCGCGGTGCAGGGCGGGGCGCAGGCGCTGGGTGTGCCCGCCGGGCTGGCCGTCGGCCATGCCGCCGACATCGTCTCGCTCGACCTCGATCACCCCGCCTTTGCCGGAACCGACGATGCGACGCTGCTCGACCGCTGGATCTTCGCCGCGCGTGCGGGCGCGGTGGACAGCGTGTGGCGCGCGGGCGTCAAGCGCGTCGCGAAGGGGCGCCATGTCGATGCCGATGCCATCGGCGCCGCCTATCGCGGCTGCGTCGCGCGGCTGCTGACGTGAACCCCGCGCGCCGCATCCGCGAGGAGATCGCAGCTTCGATCCAGTCGGGCGAATGGCGTCCCGGCGACCGCGTGCCGACCGAACAGGAACTCGCGGCACGCTATGGCTGCGCGCGCGCGACGGTGAGCAAGGCGCTCGGCGAACTCGCCGCATCGGGGCTGGTCGAACGCCGCCGCAAGGCGGGGACGTTCGTTGCGCATCCGCCGGTCCATTCGGCGGTGATGACCGTGCCCGACCTTGCCGAACTCATCGCGGCGCGGGGCGAAACCTATCGCTGGGAGCTGGCGTCGATCGAAACCGCCGACGCGGGCGACGACCTTGCGGGACCGGCGCTGCGCATCGAGGGCGTCCATATGGCAGCGGGCGAAGCCTTCGCGCTCGAGCGCCGCTTCATCGCGCTCGGCGAGGTGCCCGAGGCGGCGGACGCGGATTTCGCGAAGGTGGCGCCGGGAACGTGGCTGCTCGGTCACATTCCCTGGACGCAGGCGCGCCATGTGATCCGCGCGGTGAACCCGACGCGCAAGGAAGCCGCGCTGTTGACGATCGGCACGGGCGCGGCCTGCCTCGAACTCGACCGCACGACGTGGCGCGCGGGGCGCGTCGTCACGCACGTGCGGCAGCTGTTTCGCGGCGATCGCTTCGACCTGGTGGCGGACTTCAACGCCGGCCCCTGACTTGCGTTAGGCCGCACGGATATTGGGGGCGCCGTCGTCCATCCAGGGGGCAAGTCGCTGCCTTCGTACATTCTGCGCGGAAACGCGCTCGCTGACCGTCGCATAGCGGTTGTCGTCGACCAGCACTTCGGGCGCGATCGCCCGGCAATTGTACGTCGATGCCATCGACGCGCCATAGGCACCGGCCGCCTGGAAGATCGCAAGATCGCCTTCCTGCACCCGGTCGATCTCGCGCTCTCTTGCAAAGGTGTCGCCGGTTTCGCAGATCGGGCCGACGATATTGGCGACGAAGGTCTCGCCGGTGGGACGAACCGCCGCGAATTCGTGCCACGCGTCATACATTGCGGGGCGGGCGAGATCGTTCATCGCCGCATCGACGACGACGAAGGGGCGGCGGGTCCCCGGCTTCACCCACAGCACGCGCGTCAGGAGGATCCCCGCCTCCGCCGCGATGAAGCGCCCGGGTTCGAAGAGCAAAGTCGCGTCCCAGTCGCGCGTGACCTCGGCGACCATCGCACCATAGGCTTCGACATCGGCGCCGGGCAGGCCGGGGCGATAGGAAATGCCGAGCCCGCCGCCGAGGTCGACATGATAGACGCGATGCCCCTTCTGGCGCAGCGCGCGGATGAGGTCGCCGATCTTGCGATACGCCGCCTCGAGCGGCGCGAGGTCGATGATCTGGCTGCCGATATGAACCGCGAGGCCGTGGAGATCGAGGCCGGGAAGCGCCGCGAGCCGGTCGTACATGGCCAGCGCGTCGTCGATCGGAATGCCGAATTTGCTGTCGAGGCGGCCCGTCGTGATCTTGGCATGCGTACTGGCATCGACGTCGGGGTTGATGCGCAGCAGGGCGGGCGCGCGCCGTCCGCGCTGCGAAGCGAGCGCCGACAGCAGCTGTCCCTCGCGCTCGAGTTCCAGATTGAAGCGGCCGATCCCGGCATCGAGCGCCGCGATGAGTTCGGGCGCGGTTTTGCCGACCCCCGAGTAGACGATGTGGTTCGCGGTAATCCCCGCGCTGAGCGCGCAATCGAGCTCGCCGCCCGACACGATGTCGGCGCCGAAGTTCTGATCGGCGAGGACGCGAAGCACTGCGGGCGACGGGTTGGCCTTGACCGCGAACATCAGCTGCTTGCGCGGCACCTTGCCGAGCGCGGCGCGGAAGCGCTGCGCCGCGTGACGCAGCGCCCCGGCCGAATAGACATAGGCGGGTGTGCCGATCGCTGCCGCGATCGAGGCGAGGGGAACCGCTTCGGCGTGCATTTCGCCGCCGAGCAAATGGAAAGAGGACATGAAGCTAATCCTTGGATGGTGAGGGGTCAGGGTTCTTCCCGACGAGCCCGGCGCGAGGCGCGGATCGCGCCCGGCAGTTCGCGGTGGCGGCTCCGCTCGACGCGCAGCGCGAGCACAGCCTTCTTTCCCGCGAGCACGAGAAGCAGGCCGGCTGCCGCGACGAGGAGGCCGGTGATGCCGACCAGGTCGGCGCCAGCCTCGGTCGCGAGGCGGGTCAGGACATAGCCCGCGCCGATGAGCGCGGCCCCCGCGGTGCGCCAGAAAAGGTCACGCTGGGTCATCATCCGCGCTCCGGTTTCGACTTGCGGTCCCACAGGACGGTGTCGGCGGCGGTCCGGGCCAGCGCCTTTAGCTCGCGTGCGTCGGTATCGGACGCCGGACAGAGCAGCAGGTCGGCCGGATATTCGGCCTCTTCGCGCAGGACCTTGTCCATGGCGTCCTGTTCGAAGACGAGGCCGATGGCGGGATCGCCGTGCCGGGCGGCGGCGCGGCGCGCGCTGGCGATCAGGTGCGGATCGGCGTCGATGCCGCGGCCTTCGATCGCGACGAAACCCATCTCACGCGCGCGCCGGACGGCGTGGATCAGCAGTTCGCCCGCGCCGCAATCGGCGTCGACGATGCGGATGGCGCGGCGCCCGCGCTTGCGCAGACCCTTGAGCTTGCGCAGCATCGCGGGCCAGCGGCGGTCCTTCTCGGCACGGTTTTGTGCGCCTTGCACCAGCGTTCCCCAACCGCTTGTGGCGGGTGCCATCCATATGATGCCGGCGGGGGCGATATAGGGATAATGCATGACGAGCCTCCTCAAGCCGCGCGGTCGATCGCGCATTCGTCGGGCCGCAAGGGCTCGAACGAAACGGCGGGGATCAGCGGCCGCAGCGCGGCGACGATCCGCGCGCCCGGGAGGCCGCGGCACTCGGCGCGGGCAAAGGCCCAGGCGGCGGCGTGCGAAATGAACCGGCCTTCGAGCTGCCCTTTGCAGCCCTGAACAAGCCAGTGGCCGGCCGTGTCGCGGCCGACGAATAATATCGACCCTTCTGGGTCGGGCTCCGCGGAAATCGCAGAAATCATGGTGAGATGCTCCTTGGCTACTCAAATCGATGCCCCGAAGATCGGGACTCGATGCCGGCAATCTATTGAGCTGCGCATAGGGATTCGAGATCGAGGAAGGGCGCCGCCCATTGTATTTTCATTTGTTTTCAACAACGGCTCGCTTTGCGCGCGCTTGTCCTCCCCGGCCCTGGGCAAGGGTGGCCGGGGAGGTGGCGCGGCCATCGACGGATCGACGGCGCGTGACGCGGATTTTCGGGACTTGCGCGCGCGGGCTTCAGCCGCCGGTTCGCTCGGACGCGGGCGCATCGATCGCGGCCCAGAAACTATCCAGCGATAATGCCCCCCTTATGCGTTTCGGTTTGCCGGGTGACGGATTTTCGGCGGCGGTTGTCGGCTGCGATGGCCGGATGGCGCGGCGCTTCTTGCGCGGTTCGAACATGGGCTTTCCCTGAAGTGAAAGACTCTCCGGCCGAGAAGGGGAGACCGGAGAGTCGGGGCGTTATGCGCCGGTGGCACATATTTTCTCCAGAGCGGCCCGGCGGTCGCGGCGTTGAGATTTTCCTATGCGGTCGACGCTTGCGGCAGCCGATCGCGCGACGAACCGGGGCTCTGGCGCGCCGCAGTGCGAAAATCGGCAAAATCATATGAGAATACTATGCGGCGCATAGTTTCACTGTCTCGCAATCAAACGCGTGCCTCACCTATTTGGGAGTCCGCAGACGACTCGTGCCACGCCCCGTGGCCAGCGCCATGCTGGAGCAAACCCATGCAGGATCTAATCTGGGTCGGCATCATCCTCGCCCTGCTCGCCGCGAGCCTCGGCTACGCGCGCCTGTGCGACGACGCATAAGGAATGATGTCCATGACTCTCGACCTCTGGCTCGCGGGCGCCACCGCGCTCGGCCTTCTTTTCTATCTCGTCGCCGTGCTCGCACGGCCCGAACGCTTCTAAGGGAGGCGAACCCATGACCTTTCAGGGATGGTTCCTCATCATCGCGTTCATCGCTATCCTGCTCTTGCTCTGCAAGCCGATGGGCCAGTGGCTCTTCGCGCTCTACGAAGGGCGTCGGACGCCGCTCCATCGCGTGCTCGGCCCGGTCGAAACGGGCTTTTACCGCCTGTCGGGGGTCGATCCCAAGGAAGAGCAGGGATGGCGCCGTTACGCGGTCCATATGCTGATCTTCAACGCGACGCTCGCGCTCTTCACCTATGCGATCCTGCGCCTGCAGGGCGTGCTGCCGCTCAACCCGCTTGGGTTTGACGGGACGAGCGCGGATCTCGCGTTCAACACGGCGATCAGCTTCACCGCGAACACCAACTGGCAAAGCTATGGCGGCGAATCGACGATGTCGAACCTCAGCCAGATGCTCGGGCTCACGATCCACAATTTCCTGTCGGCGGCGACGGGCATCGCGCTCGCTTTCGCACTGTTCCGCGGTTTTGCGCGGCGCGAGATGAAGACGATCGGCAATTTCTGGGCCGATATGACGCGCGTGACGCTCTATCTGCTGCTCCCGCTCTGCGTTGCCATCGCGATCTTCTATATCGCGAGCGGCGTGCCGCAGACGCTGGCGGGATCGGTCGACGTGACGACGCTCGAGGGCGTCAAGCAGACGCTGGCACTGGGTCCGGTTGCTTCGCAGGAAGCGATCAAGCTTCTCGGCACCAACGGCGGCGGCTTCTTCAACGCGAACAGCGCGCATCCGTTCGAAAATCCGACCGCGCTCACCAACCTCGTCCAGATGCTGTCGATCTTCGCGATCGGCGTCGGGCTGACCTGGACCTTCGGCAAGGCCGTCGGAAATCCGCGCCAGGGTTGGGCGATCCTTGCCGCGATGATGATTTTGTTCGTTGCGGGCACCGCCATCACCTATTGGCAGGAAGCCGCAGGCAATCCGATCCTTCACCAGCTTGGCGCCATGGGCGGCAATATGGAAGGCAAGGAGGTTCGCTTCGGCGTCGCCCAGACGGCGCTGTTCGCGGTCGTCACCACCGCCGCCTCGTGCGGGGCGGTCAACGGCATGCACGACAGCTTCACCGCGCTCGGCGGGATGATCCCGCTGTTCAACATGCAGCTCGGCGAAGTCGTGATCGGCGGCGTCGGCGCGGGCATCTATGGTTTCCTGCTCTTCGCGATCCTCGCGATCTTCGTCGCCGGGCTGATGGTCGGACGTACCCCCGAATATGTCGGCAAGAAGATCGAGGCGCGCGAGGTCAAGCTCGCGGTGCTCGCGATCGCTGTCCTGCCGCTCATCATCCTCGGCTTCACCGCGATCGCGTCGGTGACCGAGGCGGGGCTGGCGGGTCCGCTGAACAAGGGGCCGCATGGTTTCTCGGAAATCCTCTACGCCTTCACCAGCGCCGTCGCGAACAACGGGTCGGCCTTTGCGGGTCTCACCGCCAACACGCCTTTCTATAATGGCATGCTGGGCGCCGCGATGTGGATCGGCCGTTTCTTCATCATCATCCCCATGCTGGCCATCGCGGGCGGTCTGGCGGCGAAGAAATATACGCCGGAATCGGCGGGCAGCTTCCCGACGACGGGGCCGCTGTGGACGGGCTTGCTCGTCGGCATCGTGCTGATCGTCGGCGGCCTGACCTTCCTTCCCAGCCTCGCGCTCGGTCCCATCGCCGATCATCTCGCGATGATCAACGGCCAGCTCTTTTAAGGAACCTAAGCACATGGCTCGGTCCGTACAAAAATCATTGTTCACGGCAGACCTGATCGTTCCGGCGATCGGCGACGCTTTCCGCAAACTCAACCCCCGGGAGCTGATCCGCAACCCTGTGATGTTCACCACTGCGGTCGTGGCGACCTTGCTGACGGTGCTGCTCGTCGTCGGTCAGGACAACCTCGCGGCGAGCTTCAAGCTGCAGCTCGTGATCTGGCTGTGGCTGACGGTGCTCTTCGGCACCTTCGCCGAAGCGCTCGCCGAAGGGCGCGGCAAGGCGCAAGCCGCCTCGCTGCGCGCCACCAAGGCCGAGCTGACCGCCAAGCGGCTGAAGGGCGAAGGGAAGGCATGGGACGCCGTGCCGGCAAGCGCGCTAAAGGTCGGCGATGTCGTGCTCGTCGAAACGGGTGATCTCATTCCGTCCGACGGGGAAGTCATCGGCGGCGTTGCGTCGGTCAACGAAGCGGCGATCACGGGCGAAAGCGCACCGGTGATCCGCGAGGCCGGCGGCGACCGCTCGGCGGTGACCGCGGGCACGCGCGTCATCTCCGACGAGATCCGCGTCCAGGTGACGGTGGGTCCGGGGCAGGGCTTCCTCGACCGGATGATCGCGCTCGTCGAAGGTGCCGAACGGCAGAAGACGCCGAACGAAATCGCGCTGACCCTGCTGCTCGTCGGCCTCACGATCATCTTCCTGATCGCGGTCGGCACGATCCCGGGCTTCGCATCCTATGCAGGCGGCAGCATCCCCGTCGCGATCCTCGCGGCGCTGCTGATCACGCTCATTCCGACGACGATCGCGGCGCTGCTGTCGGCCATCGGCATCGCGGGCATGGACCGCCTCGTGCGCTTCAATGTGCTCGCCAAGTCCGGGCGCGCGGTCGAGGCGGCGGGCGACGTCGATGTCCTGCTGCTCGACAAGACCGGCACGATCACCGTCGGCGACCGTCAGGCGACCGAATTCCGCCCGGTGGGCGGCCAGTCGATGACGGTCCTTTCGGAGGCCGCGCTGCTGGCGAGCCTCGCCGACGAAACCCCCGAGGGCCGCTCGATCGTCGCACTGGCGCGCGAGAAATTCGGCCAGACGATGACCGATCTGCCTGCCGGGGCCGAGATCATTCCGTTCACCGCGCAGACGCGTATCTCGGGCATCAAGCATGCGGGCAGCGTGATCCAGAAGGGCGCGGTGGACTCGGTGCTGAAGGCCAATCCGGGTGCGGAGGCGACCGCCGCTGCGACCGAACTCCGCCGTATCACCGACGAAATCGCGCGCGCGGGCGGCACGCCGCTCGCGGTCGCGAAGGACGGGCAGCTGCTCGGCGCGATCTTCCTGAAAGACATCGTCAAGGCGGGCATTCGCGAACGCTTCGGAGAGCTGCGTGCGATGGGCATCCGCACGGTGATGATCACCGGCGACAACCCGCTCACCGCGGCGGCGATCGCCGCCGAGGCCGGGGTCGACGACTTCCTCGCGCAGGCGACGCCCGAGGACAAGCTCGAGCTGATCCGCAAGGAACAGGCGGGCGGGCGCCTCGTCGCGATGTGCGGCGACGGCACCAACGACGCCCCGGCGCTTGCGCAGGCCGACGTTGGCGTCGCGATGAACACCGGGACGCAGGCGGCGCGCGAGGCGGGCAATATGGTCGATCTCGACAGCGACCCGACCAAGCTGATCGAGGTCGTCGGCCTCGGCAAGCAGCTGCTGATGACGCGCGGCGCGCTCACGACCTTCTCGGTCGCCAATGACGTTGCCAAATATTTCGCGATTATCCCCGCGATGTTCATCGTGCTCTATCCGAGCCTCGGCGTGCTCAACGTGATGGGGCTCACCAGCCCCGAGAGCGCGATCCTGTCGGCGATCATCTTCAACGCGCTGATCATCCCGATGCTCGTTCCGCTCGCATTGAAGGGCGTGACCTATCGCCCGATGGGCGCGGGGCCGCTGCTCGCACGCAATCTCGCCGTCTATGGCCTTGGCGGCCTTGTGGCACCTTTTGTCGGCATCAAGCTGATCGACCTCGCGGTCGGCGGCCTGGGTCTCGTCTGAGGATATGACAATGAACAAGGATCTCATCACCTCGCTGCGTCCGGCGCTCGTTATGACGCTGCTCTTCGCAGCTCTCCTCGGTCTCGCTTACCCGCTGGCGCTCACCGGCATCGGGCAGGCGCTCTTCCCCAGCCAGGCGAACGGCAGCCTCGTCGAGGAGAATGGCAAGGTCGTCGGTTCGACCGTGGTCGGCCAGGCTTTCGTGTCGGAACGCTATTTCAACACGCGTCCTTCGGCGGCGGGCGACGGCTATGACGGGCTTGCCTCGTCGGGGTCGAACCTCGGCCCGACGTCGCAGGCGCTCGTCGACCGGGTCAAGGGCGATGTCGAGAAATTGAAGACCGCCGAACCCGGCAAGGCGGTTCCGTCGGACATGGTGACCGCCTCGGGTTCGGGGCTCGACCCCGACATCACGCCCGAGGCCGCGCTCTATCAGGTGGATCGCGTTGCAAAGGCCCGCGGGCTCGATGCGGCGGCGGTTCGCGGGCTCGTCGAACAGAGCGTCGACAAGCCGCTGCTCGGCTTCCTCGGCGAGCCACGCGTGAATGTGTTCAAGCTCAATCGACGGCTCGATGCTTTTGGGGCTAAACCCGCCGCGTGACAGGAAATGATCGACCATCTCCCGAAGCCTTCCTGCGCCAGGCGGCGCAGGAAGGCCGTGGCCGTCTCAAAGTCTTTCTCGGCGCCGCGCCCGGCGTCGGCAAGACGTGGGAGATGCTCACCGACGGACGGCAACGCCGCGAGGCCGGCGTCGATGTCGTGATCGGCGTGGTCGAGACGCACGGCCGGCGCGAGACCGAGGCACTCGTCCACGGCCATGAAATCATCCCGCGCCGCGACGTCGATCATCAGGGCCATAGCCTCGGCGAAATGGATATCGATGCGATCCTCGAACGCCGCCCGCAGCTGGTGCTCGTCGACGAGCTTGCGCATACCAACGCGCCCGGCAGCCGCCACCCCAAGCGGTATCAGGACGTCGAGGAACTGCTCGATGCGGGGATCGACGTCTATTCGACGATCAATATCCAGCACGTCGAAAGCCTCAATGACGTCGTCGCATCCTTCACCCGCGTCCGCGTCCGCGAGACGGTGCCCGACTCGATTCTCGAAAATGCCGAGATCGAGGTCGTCGACATCCCGCCCGACGAGCTGATCGAGCGGCTGCGCGAGGGCAAGGTCTATATCCCGCAGGAAGCGACGCGCGCGCTCACCCATTTCTTTTCCAAGTCGAACCTGACCGCGCTGCGCGAACTCGCGCTGCGCCGCGCCGCGCAGGCGGTCGACGCGCAGATGCTCGAGCATGTGCGCAGCCATGCGCTCGCGGGCAGCTTTGCCGTTGGCGAGCGGATCGTCGTGGCGGTCAGCGAACTGCCCGTCGCCGCCGAGCTTGTCCGCGCGGGCAAAAGACTTGCCGATGCGCTGAGGGCGCCGTGGACCGCGGTCTATATCGAGACGCGGCGCAGCCAGTATATGACCGACGCCGATCGCCGCCAGCTCGCCGACACGCTTGCGCTCGCTTCGCGCCTTGGCGCCTCGACCGCGACCGTCCCGGCGGAGAGCGTCGTCAAAGGGCTGCGCAGCTTCGCCAGCGATGCGCGCGCGACGCAGATCGTCATCGGCAAGTCGGCCCGGCCCTGGTGGTTCGAAATGCGCCACGGATCGGTCGTCGACCAGCTCGTGCGAACGATCGACGATGTCGCGGTGCATGTGCTGCCCGGCGAGCCCGGTGCGCAGCCGACCCGGCGCGGTCGGCTGATGGTTCCGGGGCGCTGGGGCAAACCTTCGGACTATCTCTGGTCGCTGGCGATGGTCGCGGCGATGACGGCGCTCGGCCGTCTTCTGCTCGCGGTTATCGATCTCGGCAACATCGCGTTGCTCTATCTGCTACCGGTCATGTTCGCCGCGGCGACCTTCGGCCTGCGCGCCGGCTTGTTTGCCGGGCTCGCCTCCAGCCTCGCCTATAATTTCTTCTTCCTGCCGCCGGTCGGGACGCTCAGCGTCAACAATCCCGAAAATGTCGTCAGCATCCTCGTGCTGCTTGGCGTCGCCGTGGTGACCAGCCAGTTTGCGGCGCGCGTGCGCGCCCAGGCCGATCTGGCGCAATGGAGCGCGCGCCAGAATGCCGCGCTCGCGAGCTTCTCGCGGCAATTGACCGCGGCGCCCGATCAGGACACGTTGATGCACGCGATCTGCGCCGAGGTCGGACGGCTGCTCGATGTCCGCACCGCGCTGCTGCTGCCGTCGGCCGACGGTCCGATGCTGCGCGCCGCGGTGCCGCCCGAAGACCGGCTCGAGCAAATCGAGCGCGCGGCGGCGCAATGGGCGATGGACAATGAACAGCCGGCGGGGCGCGGGTCGTCGACGCTCACCGCGTCGGACTGGTTGTTCCATCCCTTGCGCACGACGCGCGGCGTGCTCGGTGTGCTCGGCATGACGCGCGACGACGCGCGCGAGCCCGTCCGTTCGGATCAGGTGCCGCTGCTCATGAGCCTGCTCGACCAGGCGTCGATCGCGCTCGACCGCATGGAGCTCGAGGAAGAATCGCTGCGTACGCGGCAGGTCGACGAACGCGATCGGTTGCGCTCGGCGCTGCTCTCGTCGGTCAGCCACGACCTTCGCACCCCGCTCACCACGATCCTCTCGGCCGCGCAGGAAATCGGGCGCAATCCCTCGGCGCAGCTGGCCGAGACGATCGAGACCGAGGCGCTTCGCCTCAACCGCTTCGTGTCGAACCTGCTCGATATGGTGCGCGTCGAGGCGGGGGCGCTGCCGATGAAGGTCGAGGCGACCGACCTGTTCGATGCCGCCGCCAGCGCGGCGCACGATACGCGGGCGTCGCTGCTGGGGCACGAGGTCAAGGTCGATATTTCGCCCAATATCCCGCTGGTGCGGGTCGATCCGGTGCTGCTCCACCATTGCCTGATCAACCTGCTCGACAATGCCGGGCGCTACGCCGACCCCGGCACCCCGATCGTCATTCGCGCCCGGCGCGCGGCCGATGCCATATCGATGTCGATCATCGATCAGGGGCCGGGGATCGCGCCCGGAAACGAGAAGCGCGTCTTCGAAACCTTCACCCGGCTCGAGGGCAGCGACCGCGCGAAGCACGGCACCGGCCTCGGCCTCGCCATCGTCAAGGGATTTGCCGAGGCGATGGGGCTGTCGGTCGAGGCGAGCAACAATGACGATCCGCACGGCGCCTGCTTCACCATTCGCATCCCCGAGCGGCTGATCATCACGCATCTGGACGACAAGGAACAACCATGAAAGTGCGTCACAAGGTCTTGGTCGTGGACGACGAGCTGCATATCCGCCGCCTGATCCATGCCGCGCTGGCGCGCGCCGACTATGCGATCGTCGAGGCCGAGAGCGCCCGCGAAGCGCTCGAAATGCTTCGCGACGAGCGCCCCGATATCGTGCTGCTCGATCTGGGCCTGCCCGATCGCGACGGGCTGGAACTCGTGCCCCTCGTCAAGCAGCAGTCGGACACGACATTGATCGTCGTCTCGGCGCGCGATGCGACCGACCAGAAGGTTGCCGCGCTCGATCTGGGCGCCGACGACTATCTGACCAAACCCTTCGACACCGACGAATTGCTCGCGCGCGTGCGCGTCGCCTTGCGCAACCGCATGACCCGCGACGGCGGAATGTTGGCGGTGACCGCGGGCGACGTGACGATCGACCTGATCGCGCGCACCGTCGTCAAGGCGGGGCGCGAGGTCCATCTGACTCCGAAGGAATATGCGGTGCTGGCCCAGCTCGCGCGGCACCCGGGGCGCGTCATCACGCACAACCAGATCATGGCACAGGTCTGGCCGCACGAGGTCGAGCATCACGTCGAATATCTGCGCGTCCTCGTCCGCACCCTGCGCCAGAAGCTGGAGAGCGATCCGCAACAACCGCAGATCATCAGCAACGAACTCGGAATCGGCTATCGTCTGCGGTCGGTCAGCGACGCGCCGGGCGACGAAGCCGGGCAGGGGCATTAAATCGCGCAAATTCTATGCCGATCATATGGACTTCGGGCTGACCTGCTCTCGATTTCAAACGTTGTGAGCGCCTATCTGATCCCGATGACCGGCGACGATTTCAAGAACCATCCGGGTGCCGCGCGGCCGTCGCGGCACGACCGGGTCATCGACTGGCTGGGCGCGCAAGGGCCGTCGGCGCTCACCATCTATATGTGCGCCATGGTGGCGCTGGTCGCCTTTATTGTCGACAAGATGGGCTAAGGCGAAACTCTGTCCGCGAGCCGCTGAATTATACGCAATCTCAATGCGCCCTCCCGTTTCCCGCTCTCGAATTCCTACGCGATGATGCGTAATTGGTCTGCCTCCCTGCTGGAGGTTGCACGATGAAGAAATGGCATGAAAACCGCGCCGCCGATATCGGCCTGCGCGCCGGGGGCGCCGCCCTCCTCGGTATCGGCTGGCTGCTTGCCCTGAGGCTCCATCATATGGCCCAGACGATCGGACCGCGCGATGCGAGTTCGCTGATGATCCTGTTATCGGCGGTGACCTTCCTCTGCGCGAGCGCCGGAAGCGCCCTGCTGTTTGTCGGCGCGGGCCTTTGGGAGAGTGTTGAGGTTTCGGCGCGATGGAAACGCATGCCTCCGCTCGCTTCCAACGCGTCGTTTGCCGTCGAACGCGATCCGGGGAATGATGTCGAGCCGGCAACGCACAGTCGATCCGCCGCATAACGAAAACACTATGCAATTGATCGCCCGCCACTCTCGATTTCCAATGCCGCGCTGATCTAGTTGGGCGTCCTCGCCAGCCTTCCCACTCCGGAAAGAGGCCAGTTCAAGAGGACAATATGAAGACCATTATCTCAGCCGCCGCGCTTCTCGCGGGACTTTCTCCGGCCGCCGCTTTCGC
This sequence comes from Sphingomonadaceae bacterium 3R27C6, assembly GCA_005503215.1. Taxonomy (GTDB): domain Bacteria; phylum Pseudomonadota; class Alphaproteobacteria; order Sphingomonadales; family Sphingomonadaceae; genus Sphingopyxis. The sequence goes on from SCNS01000010.1 coordinate 90,607, forward strand.
ACAGGACGAAGAAGCAAAATCCGTCACGATCACGGGGGCCGCGACCATCGCGTCCGATTACCGTTTCCGCGGTGTGTCGCAGTCCGACGAGGAAATGGCCGTTCAGGGCGGCCTGACGCTGAACCATCAAAGCGGCCTTTATGCGGGCGTTTGGGCGTCGAACCTCGCCGGCTGGGGCACCTTCGGCGGCGCCAATATGGAGCTCGACCTGATCGGCGGTTACAAATTGCCGCTGAGCGACAAGGCCGCGCTCGACGTCGGCCTCGTCTGGTACATGTACCCGGGCGGCGCCGATGAATCCGATTTCGCCGAACCCTATGTGAAGCTGACGGGAACCGTCGGACCGGCCGCCCTGACTGCGGGGGCCGCCTATGCGCCCAAGCAACATGCGCTCGCCAATGTGTCGAACGCGCCGAACAGCCGCGGGCAGAGCGACGATAACCTCTATCTGTGGGGCGACGGCGCGGTCGCCATTCCCGGAACGCCGTTCACCGCAAAGGCGCATGTCGGCCATTCGGACGGCAATCCCGGCCTCGGCCCCAACGGCACCAGCGTTGCCCCGACGGGCAGCTACTGGGACTGGTCGCTCGGTATGGACGCCAGCTGGCGCAACCTGACGCTGGGCGTGTCCTATATCGATACGAACATCAGCAAGGCCGAGGCGGCGCGCCTGCAACCCAATTTCAGCAAGGGCGGCGACGGGACCGGCTCGATTGCCGACTCCGCGGTGGTCGCCAGCCTGACCGCGGCCTTCTGATATATGCACGGCTCGGGCGGCCGCGCTGCCCGGGCCGTTCGTCGCGGCTACGCGATCGCGGCCGCACGGATCATCCTGTATCCGGCACGTGCCCGCGCGGCCCGCTTGTATTCCCTGGCGCCCAAGACATGTTGCGTTGCAACAACATAACGCGAACCCCAGGGAGCTCCCCATCCCATGACCAAGATCGACCTGGCGCTCCAGGGCGCACCCGTTCGAACGCCGCTCGCGAAAGCCGCGCGGCGCGATGCCAAGATATGGCTCTGCCTCGGGCTGATCGCGCTGGACGCGGCGGCGCTCGCAGTGGGCTTTGCGGTGACGTTGATGATCGAGCAACCCCGGATCATTTCGGAAGGATTGCTGACCGCGATGCTGGGTGCCTTGTTCGTCCATTTCGCGATCGCTTTCCAGAATCAGGCCTATAATCCGCGGTGCCTGACCCGTCCGGTCAAAAGCGTTCGGCAGACTTTGCTGTCCTTCGCGACGACCCTGTTCGTCTTTCTGCTGGTCGCCTTTTCGTTCCGGCTGACCGGCAAGATGCCGCGTCTGGCGGTCGGCATGGGCATGGTGACCGCGGTGACCTTGTTGGTAAGCCAACGGCTGTTGCTGTGCCGGATCGTGCGCCGGGCTTTCGGCGACATGACTGCCGAGCTCGTGATCGTCGATGGCGCGAACCTGCCCACTGCCTATTTTGGCCGCGAGATTATCGACGCGCGCGCATCGGGGCTTCGCACCGATCTCGACGATCCCTATATGCTCGATCGCCTCGGCACCGTGCTCCAGGATTACGACCGGGTAACGATCGTTTGCGCGCCTGAATACAAGGTCGAATGGGCCCGCGCGCTGAAGGGCGTCAACATCGTCGGCGAGATCGTGATGCCCGAGATTGCCGAACTGGGACCGCTCACCACGCGCCAGCGCGGCGGGGCGACGACGCTGGTTGTGTCGTGGGGGCCGCTCAACCGCGCCAACCGGGTGAAGAAGCGCGCGCTCGACCTCGCGGTGACGATTCCGGCGCTGTTCCTGCTCTCGCCGCTGCTGTTGATCGTCGCGCTGGCGATCAAGCTCGATTCGCCGGGACCGGTCTTTTTCCGGCAGGAGCGGATGGGACGCGGCAACCGCATCTTCCGCATCCTGAAATTCCGCAGCATGCGCGCCGAAACGACCGACCCCAACGGCGCGCGTTCGGCGAGCCGCGACGACGACCGGATCACACGCGTCGGACGGTTCATTCGCGCGACGAGCATCGACGAGCTGCCGCAGCTGATCAACGTGCTGTCGGGCGAGATGAGCCTCGTCGGGCCGCGCCCGCATGCGCTGGGTTCCACTGCGGGTAACGAGTTGTTCTGGCGCGTCGACCGGCAATATTGGCACCGGCACGCGCTCAAGCCCGGGATTACGGGCCTCGCCCAGATTCGTGGGTTTCGCGGTGCGACCAACACCAAGCGCGATATTCTCGACCGGCTCGAATCCGATCTGGAATATCAACACGGCTGGTCGCTGCTGCGCGACGTTTCGATTTTGGCGCGCACCGCGCAGGTGCTCGTCCACCGCAACGCTTATTGAGCGGCGCCCCGTGGACGGGGTCAGCCGTCCACGATCTGCGGGGCGCGGCAGGCCAGCGCGGTGTCGAAGGCTTCGGCGCGGTGCGTCGCGCGCATCAGCCCCGCATAATCGCCCGTCCATTGATCGGCGAAGCCAGCGACCTTGCCATAGCTGTTGTCGAGCAGCACGTGCGGGATGTCGAGCAGCAGCGAGAGAATATGCGCGTGGAGCCGGTCGGTGACGACCAGATCGCCAGTGGACAGCATCGCAAGGCCGCGCTGGAACCGCCATTCGGCCAGGCGCTGCTGCCGCGCGGCGCGCTGTACCATCGGATCGCGGGTGAGCAGGCGGCCGAGCCCCAGCGACAGGCGCAGGCGGCGTTTCTGGCCGGCATCCTCTTCGAGCCAGTCGTCGGCAACGACGCCCGCGGGCAACGCGGCATCGCCGGCGGCGCGCTCATGGTCGGTGCGCAGCAGCGCGAAGACCGGCGCGGTGGCGGGGTCGCGCCGCTGGCGGCCAAGCATCAGCGCGGCGTCGGGGCAAAGCCGGATATCGCAATCGAAATGCTGCTCGGCAAAGGCGAGCGAGCGCGCATCGCGGACGAGCAGGGTGAATTGCCCGTGCGCGCGGATCGCCTCGGCCATTTCGGCGGCGGCGGCGGGATCGGCATAGTGGAGCGACTGCGGCATCTGGACGATCGGGTGGCCGCGGTGCGTGCGGAGGAGGTGAAGCCGGAACGCTTCATGCTTGGGCCAGAGCGTCCCCATATTGCCGCCGCCGTGGATCAGGATCGGCCCGTCGCCGATCGCCGCGCGGCACGCCGCGTCGTCGAAATCGGCGATCGCGGAATAATAGGCGGGAAGGCGGCCCGACTTGCGCAGATAGGCCATCTCGCCGAGCCAGATCGCCGAATCGCCGACATTCGAGTGGTCGGGGAAGTCGACCAGCGCGAGCGGGCCCGCGGGGATCACCGCGTCGAGCGTGCGCGTAAAACGCTGGGCGAGTTCGCCGACGAGCTGGTCGGCGGTCTTCTTGGTCATATCGGACTCTTTCTGAAGCGTTTGAACAGGAACAGGAAACGGCCGCGCCACGCGCCCGAGATGGCGAGCAGCGCGATCCCGTAGAAGAGCGCGCCGATCGCGGTGAGCAGCAGCAGCGACTGCCAGCCCGCCAGATGCGTATCGAGCAGCCGCATCGCGATCGCGAGCGCGACGCCCATCACCGACGAGGCGATCAGCGGCGCGCCGACCGCGCGCAAGCTGTCGACCGGCCGGATGCCGGAGGCGCGGCGGAGCAGCCAGATCTGTAGCGGCAAGGTCAGGTAGGCGCGCCCGACGTACGAGACTGCGACCGCGAAAAGCCCGTACGGGAGCGCCGCGAGCGTCAGGATCACGCCGAGGACCAGCTGCGTCGTCGAGAGCGAGATCAGGCTGCGCGACGCGCCGAGCACGCTGAGCGAGGGCGAGGCGAAGAAATTGAGCGTGAAGGGCACCGCCATGAAGGCGAAAATCTGGGCGAGCTGGCCGGCTTCGGCCCATTTGGCGCCGAACACGGTCGGGATCGCGACCGGCGCGAGCGCGCCGAACCCGACGAGCGCGGGGAAGGAGAGCGCCGACGCGCGCGCGATCATCCAGCGATAGGCTTTGCGCAGCTCGGCGGGGTCGTCCTTGACCCGCGCGAGCGTCTGCACCGCGACCTGCGTGAAGGGCTGGATCGCGCCGCGGCCGATCAGCTCGACGGTGCGCCACGCGGTGCGATAGACACCCACCGCAGCGAGCCCGATCCCGGCGCCGATTGCCATCTCCTGCACACGCACCGTCGCGAGGAAGGCGAGCTGGACATAGATCAGGCTGGCATTGAGCATCAGATTGCCGCGCAGGATAGCCCAGTCGAACTGCCAGCCCGGCTTCCAGTCGTAGGAGGCGCGCGACAATATGACCCCGACGATCTCGGTCACGAGGCGCTGGATGACGAGGCTCCAGAGGCCGAGTCCTGCGAAGGCGGCGGCGACCGCGCAGGTGCCGCCGATCAGCCCGCCGACGACCGAGCGCAGCGCGGTGGTGCGATGCCCGAACTCGCGCAGGCGCAGCGCCATATGGGTGGCGCCGAACGAGGAGATCGGCAGCGCGAGGCTCATCACCGCGAGCGGCAGCGCGATATCGGGCGCGCCCATCCAGTTCGCGATCGGCTGCGCCAGCGCCATGATCAGGATGGCGGAGAGGAAAGAGAAAGCCTGCTGCGAGCGATAGATGGTGTCGAGGAAGGCCGGGGTGATCTCACGCTTGCGGGCGATCGTCTGCACGAGGCCCGCGGTCGCGATGATACGGAAGGCTTCGGCGGTCACCGCCATCACCGCGAAGGCGCCGATGTCCGCGCGCGTCAGCAGGCGCGCGAGGATCACGAAGACGACGAACGAGAAAATCTGGTCCGACAGGAAACGCGTGATCGTCCAGCCGATCGAGCTGCGGCTGCGCGCGCGTAACCCGTCGTCGAAGCGGGCGGGAAGGTCAGCGCTCAAGCAGGCGTCTCGCTTTCAGCATCCGCATGCGTGCGCGTTCGACCGCGCGCCAGGCCCTTTGCCGCATCGAATGATAGAGCGGATCGGCCTTGGGCCCGAAGCGCGAATTGCCGATGTCCGACACGATCGCGGCTTCGAGGATCGGCGCGGGATAGAGCGCGAGATTGGGCAGGCCGTGCGCCCACGACCGGTCCATCTCGTCATCGATCGGACGGCGGACGGTGCGGCAATGCCCGGCGAGCCGCCGCGCCCCTTCGAGCGTGATCGCATAGCCCTGCGTGCCATAGGCGAGGCCGACCAGCTCGACGATCGCGCGCGAATGCTGGAGGAAGTCGCGCCGCACCACACGCTGCCACGTCGGCCGTTTGGCGTAGAGCCTGAGGTAGTCGATCCCTTCGGCGTGAAGATCGGTGCGTGCGAGCGGCTCGAGATAGGCCCAGTCGACCACCGTATCATCCTCGAGGACGATTGCCTGGCGCACGCCGCGCGCGACCATGTCCTGCCAGATCGAGAAATGGCTGGCGTAGCAGCCGATCTCGCCCTTGCTCATCGGGCGGCCCTTGTTGCTGCGGATCGCGGGTTCGTCGATCGTCATCCCCGGCGCCGGGCCGGTGCAGGCATCGAAGAAACGCCACGCAAGCGAGGTGTCCGCCGCGCGCGCGGCAAAGGCCGCGCGGCGGGCCGCGGCTGATTCGAGGGACACCACCAGGACTTCGGTGGTTTTGCCCGATTCGGGTAGGGAATCACCCACTTGGATCGCCTTTTTGCTTGCGGTTGCGCATGGCTGCGCGGTTCAGAACCAACGACGGGCCGACGCGATCCTTGGTAGCGGGCAATTATTTGAGAGCGAAGGCACCGGCGCTCCGGTCGTCCGGTCAACGGGGCAACTCGTCTTCGCAGGTGCAGCATATTGTTGACCGGCATGCCGTCGGCAGCCGATTGGACCGTGGCGGGGGCACTGGACAGGCGTATCTATGTTTCAAGTCGCAGTCGTCATACCCGTGTGGAACGGAGAAAAGGTGCTCGGCCGTTGCCTCGACGCGCTCGCGCGCCAGACGCTTCCGCATGACGCCTATCAGATCATCGTCGTCGACAACGGATCGAGCGACGCAACGCGCGAGATTGCGCGCAGCTACCTGGGTGTCGAGCTGCTTGAAGAGCGCCGCCCGGGCTCTTATGCGGCGCGCAACCTCGCGATCGGGCGGGTCCGCGCGCCGATCATCGCCTTTACCGACGCCGATTGCGAACCCGCGCCCGACTGGCTCGAGCAAGTGCTGCGCGCGGCGGCGGCCAATCCGGGGTTCGGTGTGCTCGCCGGCAAGATCGAGCTGTTCGACGAGATCGCGCAGGAGCGCGAGGTGTTCGGCGATTACGAGCGGCTGTTCAGCTTTCCGCAGGCGCACGCCGCGCGCGGCAATTGCGCGACCGCCAATTGGGCGAGCGAGACGGCGTTGCTGAAGGCGCTCGGCGGGTTCGACGCGGCGCTGAAATCGGGCGGCGACCGGCAGATGGCGCTACGCATTCGCGAAAACGGTCATCCGCTTGTCTATGTGCCGGCGATGGTGGTGCGCCATCCGGTGCGCGCGAGCCGCGCCGAGCTGGTGCGCAAGCGGCAGCGATTGAGCGGTGGGCGCTGGGATCGCACACGGCGGCGCCCGCGCCTTGTCCATGTGCTCGGGATTACGGCGGTCGATACGATCCGGCGGCTGCGCCGCGCGGCGATCTCACGCGAATTGTCGTTCCGGCGCCGACTGGCCGTGATGTGGCTGACATTGCAGCTCGCCGGGGTGGCGGTGAGCGAATATCTCAATCTCGCGGGGGGACGAAAGGCAGCACGCGACTGATGACTCCTCCCCATGATGCGCCACGATTTTCCGTGGTGATGCCGCTCTATAACAAGGCCGCGCATGTGCGCGCCGCGATCGAGAGCATATTTGGCCAGACGTTTCCGCCGCACGAAATATTGGTGGTCGACAATCGCTCGACCGACGGCGGGCGCGAGATCGTTGCCGCGATCGGCGACGAGCGGATTCAGCTGCTCGACCTCTCGACGCCGGGGCCGGGCGGCTATGCCGGACGCAACATCGGCATCCGTGCGGCGCGCGGCGACTGGATCGCCTTTCTCGACGCCGACGACTTGTGGCAGCCCGACCATCTTGCGGTGCTCGCTGAGAGCATAAGCGCCGACCCGAGCGCGCGTGTGGCGGCGACGCGGTTCGACCATGTGTTCGAGGATCGTTCGCAGGCCCAGCGGATCGCGCCGGAACTGGAGCAGCCGCAAAGCTTGGACCTAGCCGGCTTTCTTGCCGCGTGGCTGGCAGTGCGCGAATGCCCGATGTGGACCGGCGCGATCGCGATCCGGCGCGATACCTTGTTCGAAGCGGGGCTGTTCCCTGAAGGGCGCGCGGTGCGCGGCGGCGACAAGGATCTGTGGCTGCGTGTACTCGCCAAGGGAGCGCTGCGGTACGATCCGCGCGTCACCGCGGTCTTTCACCGCGACAGCGACAACAAGGTCAGCAAGTCGACGACGACGCTCGACGTGCCCTGCCTGGTCGAGACCGCGCGCGGGATGCTTGCCGGTGCGACGGCGCGCGAGACGGCGTTGCTGCGGCGGCTTGTGAACCAGGAAATCGCGCATTACGCGCGTTATGCGATGAAATATCCGGGCCGGACGGCGATCCGGGTGGGCGATCTCTATCTGCCCGAGGGGGCGGGCACCGCGGCGCTGCTGCTTGCGGCGAAGCTGATCCCCGCGTCGGTGCGACAATCGAGCTATGCCCTGCGCAACCGGCTGCTCGCCCGCGCGTGAAGCCGATCCGCGCTTTCGGCGCCCTGCTGGCTGGCGGGGCGGACCTCGCCGCGTGGCTGTCGCTCGGCGGCAGGTTCGTGCCGATGCTTGATGTACTGGCGTCTTTCCTGCCGATATTTGGCGTGGCGGTGTTGGTAGGATTGCTGCTCGCCCGGCCGAGCCGGCGCTGGACTGTCGTCGCAGCCCTTGTCGGCCTGACGCCGGTCGCGATTGGCGTGATGCCCGAGCTGACGCGCAAGATTCCGGCCGCGCAAAAGGGCGCGACCCCAATCCGGCTGCTCACTCATAATGTCTGGCAGAGCAATCGCGACCCCGCCGATACCGCGCAGGCGATCATCGACGCGAAACCCGATGTCGTGATGTTGCAGGAGGTGGATGGCAGCTTCCGCCCGATGCTCGCCGCGCTGGGCCAGCATTTCGCCTTTGCGACCAAATGCCCGCCGGGCTGCGACCTCGCGATCTTCTCGCGCTGGCCGATCGCGGACAGCGACTATTTCCTGAAGGATCCCGGGGGCCGCAAATTCGGTCCCGCGATGCTCTGGGCGCGGGTTGCGGAGCCCGGCGGCGATCCGTTTACCGTGGTTACGCTCCACTACCCCCGCCCGACATCGCGCGCTCAGGCGGTGCGCAGACACGATGTAGCGCGCGCGCTGGCACGGATCGAACGTGACGCCTTGATCGTTGGAGGCGACATGAACCTCACCCCCTGGGCCGCGGCGATGCGTGAGCAGGACCGCGCCTTCGCCCCGCTTATCCGCATGACGCGCGCGCTGCCTAGCTGGCCGCGCGCCTTTCCCGTGCTGCCGATCGACCAGCTTTATGCCGGACCCGACTGGGGACTGGTGTCGGCGCGGCGGTTTCCCGCCACCGGATCGGACCATCTGCCGCTGCTCGTAACGCTGGCGCGCCGATGAAGCGCGCGATCATCTTTGCACTGCTCGGCAGCTGCGGTTTCGCGGTGCCCGCGCTCGCCCAGCAATCGGATGCGACCGACGGGCTCGGATCGGTGTCGAGCGAGAATAGTTTCGGGCGCGACCGCAATATCGGCGTGCTTGAACGCCGCCGGCCCGATTACACGCCCGAACCGATCCAGCTCGGCGTCCTCGAACTGATGCCGCGCATGGCGATCGGCGCCGGCTATGACGACAATCTCTATGCGCAGGAGAATGACCGGGTCGGCGACGCCTATCTGCGCATTCGCCCGCGCGTCTCGCTGGTGCGGCCTTCGCCGACGCTCAAGCTGTCGCTCGACGGCGAGCTCGACCTCTTGCGCTACGCCGACCGCGCGAGCGAGAACGCCACGCAATATTCGGTGAATGCGGGCGCGCTTTACACGATCAGCAAGTCGGACACGCTGAACTTGACGCTGCGCAACGGGCGCTACAGCCAGGAACGCGTCTCGCCCGATAGCCCGACGCAGGCATCGCGGCCGGTCCGCTTCACGCTGAGCGGGGGGACGGCGACCTATACGCATGTCTTCAACCGCCTGCGTGTGCGCGGCGTGGTCGATGTCGAGAACCGCAACTACAGCGACAGCGTGACGCCGCTCGGCGACCCGATTGATCAGGATTTTCGCGATCATACGACCTACACCGGCACGGCGGTCGGCGAATATGCACTAAGCCCGAGCATCGCACTGTTCGTCGCGGGCTCGCTCAACAAGCGCGATTATCGCGAGCGCATCGGGCCGGTAGCGGCGCGCGATTCCAAGGGTTTCGAGCTTGCCGGCGGCGCGAGTTTCGAACTGGGCCGCAAGGCGCGTGGGGCGCTGCGGCTCGGTTATTTTCAGCAGGATTACCGGCCGGTCGAGTTCGAGGACGTTTCGGGCCTCCTCGTGCGCGGCGAGCTGGCCTATTTCCTCACCCCGCTGGTGACGATCACCGGCACGGTCGACCGCGGCATCAAGGAAACGGGCGTCAATGGCGCGACGGGCTATCTCGCGACCAACATGACACTGCGCGCCGATTACGAGCTGCTGCGCAACCTGATCATCAGCGCGGGCGGTGAACTCGAGAAGCGCGATTTCAACAATATCGATCGCAAGGACGACCGCTGGACCTGGCGCGCCAGCGCGTCGTACCTTGTCAGCAAGCGGATGGCGCTGCGGTTCGACGTGCAGCGGCGCACCCAGTCGAGCTGGGGCGCGACCGCGGGGCGCGAATTCGCGGACAATCGCGTTTCGGTGGGGCTGACCTTTTCGGGCCTTTAGCCCCTGTCAGCCCGCGACCCGTAGAGCGCGCCTTCGCACGCCGCGAGCAGTTCGGGCGGAGCAAGGCGGTTGATATAGCCGTCTGACCCTTGGTCGGAGAGCAGCTTCGCCGGGATGCCGCCGACGACGCCGCGTTCGGGCACGTCCTTCGTCACCACGGCGTTGGCGCCAATCGCCGCCTCGGCGCCGACATGAATGCCGCCGATTACCTTGGCGCCCGACCCCAGGAAAGTGCGATCGCCGATCACCGGCGCGCCGCGCCGGCTGCCGCGGTTCATATAGCCGAGCACGACGCCATGCGTGATGTTGACGTTGCTGCCGAGCACCGTGTCGCCGTGAAAATAGAAGCCGCCGAAGCGATTGAGGAACAGGCCGGGTCCGATCTCCATATATTCGGGGATCGCGAAACCATATTTATAGCGCGCGCGCAGCAGCAGCCATTTGGCAAAGGGATAGAGGCCGAACGCCTTGGCGGGCTTGAGCTTGAGCCAGCCCGTCGTGCGCATCAGCACCGTATATTTATAGCCCGGGGTGAAGGCATAATGCTTCGCGAAGGCGCCGAAGCTGACGCGTCCCGCATAGCGATAGAGGTCGGCGGCGAGCAATGCCTTGAGCTTAGCGAAGTTCACCGGACAGCCGCGAAGATGCGGCTTTCCGGTCTCGTCGGACACGGGTTCTTCGAACGCCGGAACGGGCGTCAGCGATGCGGTCGCCATATCCATCAGAAATAGCGCTCGCCGAAACGGATCGTGTCGCCGGGAAGCACGGCGAAATCGGCGCTCATCGGATATTCCTGCTCGCCGGCCTCGCCCGCGCGTTTGAGGAAGACGCGCTTCTCGTTCGCGCGATAGGTGAAGCCGTCGGCCTTCGCGACCGCGCCGCGAATGGTGAGGCCCTGCGTATAGGGATATTCGCCGGGCTTGTTCACTTCGCCGAGGATGTAGACGGGACGGAAATTGGCGACCTGGACCGAAACCTGCGGTTCGAGCAGATAGCCGTCGCCGAGTTTCGCCTCGATAGCCTTGGACAGTTCTTCGGTCTGGAGCCCCGCCGCCTTGACCTCGCCGATCAGCGGGAAGGCGATCGTGCCGGCGGGCGAAACCTCGAAATCGCCGGTGAGTTTCTCTTCGCCATAGGTCGCGACCTTGATCTTGTCGCCCGGCGAAAGGACGAAAGCCGTGGCGGGGGGCGGCGCGGCGCCGCTGCCCGCGAGCGGGGTTTGCCCGGCGCACCCGCTGAGCGCCATCAGCGCCCCCGCCAGTGCGATTTTCCTATGCCATTTCATGAACTTACTCCCGGACGATATGCTGATATGTCTTCGATTTCGGACGCGGCGGACGGGGCACGCAGCGCCGCCTCGATCCGCGCCCAATAATTTGCGGCCGCCTGTTCGACGCCATAAGCCAGTGAGCGCTCGCGCGCCTTCGCGCCGCAGGCGCTGCGGCGCGGCTCGGCGAGCACCTCGACCAACGCCGCGGCAAAAGCCCCAACGTCATCGGTCGGCACCAACGCACCGGCAGTGACATCGATCCTGCCGCTGATCGTATCGCGCGACCGGCCGGCCAGAATTTCGGACGGACCCGACGCGCAATTGGTCGCGACGACGGGGACGCCGCACGCCATCGCCTCGACCAGCCCGTTGGGGAAGCCCTCCGCATTCGAAGGCATCGCATAAAGCGCCGCGCGCGCCACCACCGCGAAGGGGTTGGCGACGAAGCCGGGCATGTCGACCCGGTCGGCGATTCCAAGCGAGGCGGCGAGGGCTTGAAGCGCGCCGCGCTCGGGGCCTTCGCCGAGGATGACGAGGCGCTCGCGCGGCGAGGCCAGCGCATAGGCGCGCAGAAGAAGCGGAAAATTCTTGTTCGGCATGAGCCGCCCGGCCGAGACGATATAGGGATCGGCAGGCACGAAGGCAGGCGGCTCGGCCGCAAGCTCGGCGATGCGCCGATGGTCGACCGGATTGGCGATCGCCGACATGCGCGCGCGCGCGACGCCGAAATTGGCGGCAAGATCGTCGACCACGCCCTCGGACACCGCGATCACATGCGCGGCGCGCGGATAGACGATGCGGACCATCGCCTTGGCGGCGCGCGCACTGCCCAGATGGGCGCTGGTGTTGACCCGCTCGCTGATCAGCCAGGGCCGGCCGCGCCCCGCCATCGCCCAGGCATTGGCGATATTGGCGCGGGTCAGGAAGCTGAGCGTCGCATCGGGCGACACGCGTCCGACGAGCGCGCGAAGCTGGGTCAGGCTCGGCAGCAGTTTGTGCCGGGCATCGAGCTGATGAACCTCGATCCATTCGGGCACATCATAGGCGCGCGGCTCGTCGTCGAGCAGCGCGAGATGGATGTCGTAGCGCGCGCGCCAGGGCTCGGAACCGCCGAGCAGCGTGGCGAGGACGCGCTCGGCGCCGCCCCCCGCGAGCGAGTTGATCGCGAATAAAATCCGCTTTCGGTGCAGCATGGTTCCTCGCTGGAGTTTCGGGCGGAATTCGCCTCTGGAGAACTCCTACCACGGCCATTTGTTGCAGTGCACACAGGCTTGCCCGCTTCATCGCCCCGCTAGGGCAACTGACCGATTTAAAGGGGTTTCGCGACGCGAGGTGTCTATCAGGGCGAACATCGACGGACGATTTTGCGGAGGTATTTAATGGACATTCGGCGAGTCGAGTGTCTGGATGGCCTGCGCGGCGTCGCGGCCCTCTGGGTGCTCATCGGGCATATGATGATCCTGACCGGTTTCCGCTTGCCGTTGATCGGCAAGCCGGACCTCGGCGTGGACCTGTTCATCCTGCTCTCGGGCTTCCTGATGATGTACCAGTACCGGCTGCGCGCGGGTAGCGAAGACTGGGATGCGCCCGGCACCTGGGCGGCTTTCTGGACGCGCCGCTTTTTCCGGCTGGCGCCGCTTTTCTATGTGACGCTGGCGGCGGCGCTGATCGCGGGGCCGTCGATCTATGCCGACCGCGTTGCGATCGACAGCTTCCTCGGCCAGTCGCTCCAGCCGGCCGAGCGCTATACCGACGCGAGCCTCACCAATATCGTGATGCATCTGACCTTCCTGTTCGGATTGCTGCCCGAATACGCCTTTCGCACCCCGCTGCCCGACTGGAGCCTCGGGCTCGAAATGCAATTCTACCTGCTCTTTCCTTTCCTCATCCTGCTCGGGCGGCGGATCGGCTGGATCCCCGCGGCGTTGGTCGCGGCGGGCGGCGGTGTGGCCATCGCCTTGCTCGCCGGGGCGGCGGGACTCGACTATCCGATGCCATCCTTCCTGCCGTTGAAGCTCCAGCTTTTCCTTGCCGGCATGCTGATCGCCGCCGATCCGGGGGAGAGCCTTGCGCGGCTATGGATGCGCCTTGGCGCCGCGATGCTGCTCGCCGCGATCCCGATCGGCGGCGATCAGGACCTGCTCCATTTCGCGGTGCGCGAGCTGCTCGTGTTCGGCTTCTTCGCGCTGGTTCATTGGCGTTCGCTCGGTGTGATCGGCTGGGTTTCGCGTCTGCTCGGCAGCCGCCCCTTCTATTGGCTGGGCGAGCTTTCCTATGGCACCTATCTGATCCACCTGCTGATCCTGCAGCCGGTCGCGGCGGCGGTCATCGGGCAGTTCGGCACGGGGCTCGGCGCCGCCGGGCGCTTCGCCCTGACCGGGGCGATCGTGGTGCCGGTGACCTATGTGCTTGCGTTTGTGACTTACAAGCTGGTCGAGCTGCCCGGACAGCGGCTGGGCAAGGCGATGATCAAGCGCGTGGCCGGGGGCAGCACGCCGCGCGCGCTCCAGACCGTGCCCGAAAAGATCGCGGCGCCCTAGCTATGAGGAAATGGCAATGGATCGACGAACGCTTTTGACTTCGATGGCAGCCGCGGCTGCGGGCAGTGCCTGCACCGCAAAAGACACCGGGTCCGGGTCCGAAAAGACGGGACGGCCAACGCTCGCGATCGAGTCCGAAGGGCAGGGGCGCTGGCGAATTCGCAGCTGGGCGTGGCGGGAAAATGCGTGGCACCCGCGGATCGCGCGCGCGACGCGGACCGGTGCGGGCATAGAAGTCAGTGGGCCGATCGATGCGGCGGACCGGGCGAAAGTCCTGGCCCGGCTCGGCGCTTAGGCTTCCACCGCGTCGGTATAGGTGGAGGTGCGCGGGGCTGTCCGGCCCGGCGCGAGCGTGGCGCGATAAACGTCGAGCGTGTCCTCCGCCGCCTTGTCCCAGCTGAAGCGCGCGCGCACGGCGTCGCGATCGACCTGAAAATCCGCGCAATCGGCGTTCAGCCGCTCGGTGAGCGCCGCGACATCGCCGGTCGGGAAATAGTTCGGGGCATCGAGCCCGATGTCGAGATTGGCGGAGATGTCGCTCAGCAGCATCCGCGCGCCGCAGCTCGCCGCCTCGAGCGCCGCGATCGGCAGGCCTTCGTGATAGGAGGGCATCACGAACAGCGCGCAATGCTCGTAGAGGCACTTCAGCGTCGCGCGTGACTGGACGCCGGCAAAGATCACGCGGTCGCTGGCGCGCGCGAGCAGGTCGCGCGCATATTCGCTTTCGTGATCGGCCGAACCCGCGATCACCAGCTTCGCCGTGCAATTCGACCGCTCATAGGCGTCGATCAGGTCGTGCAGGCCCTTCTCGGGAACGAGCCTCGCGACGGCGAGGAGGAAATTGCCCTCCTCGAGCCCCAGCCGGTCGAGCACGAGCGCCGGATCGGCATCGCCGGGCAGGTCCGATGTACCATTGGGAATATAGGAGATCGCGTGCGCGCGTTTCGGGAAGCTCTGCCGCAGCTGCGCCGCGAGCGACGGCGAGACGGCAATGACGCGATTGGCAAAGCTGAGCGCCAGCCACTCGCCGGCGCGCAGTGCGGTGCGCGCTGCGAGACCCCATTTAGCGCGGTGATAGTCGGTGCCGTGGTGCGTCACGACGACCTTCAGCCCGAGCAGCCGGGCCAGCGGCGCGAGCAGGCCAGGGCCGATCGCGTGGATATGGATCAGCCCGGCGCCGCGCTTGCGGGCGGACAGGACCGCGAGCAGGGTCGACACCACCGCCTCGAGATTTTGCGAGCGCGGGCAGGGGATGCCGATAATCTCGACGCCGCGATGCTCGCCCACCGGCTCGGGCAGATAGGGGGCGCGGCCGAGCACGACCGAGCGGTGATCGGGCCAGATCGCCTTGATCCGCGGGAGAAGCTCCTCGCAGTGGCTTTCGATCCCGCCCATCACGTGCGGAAAGCCGCGAAGGCCGGTCACGCAGATGACGGGCGCGCCCGCGGGGGCGCTGGAAGACATATTTGTCCGTTGCAGCATTATTCAACTCCATTCGCGCCCCGCCGGATTTCCCGGCTCAGGCCACCGCTGCCATCGGCCCTCTTCCACCATTTTCTATTTCGCCCAGATACCAGTCGACGAACCGCTCGATCCCGCGCGCAAGCGGCACCTTGGGGCTGTATCCGGTGAGCGCGTTGATCGCCGAGATGTCGGCATAGGTCGCGGTCACATCGCCCGGCTGCATCGGCCGCATCAGCTTGATCGCGGGCCGGCCGAGCGCACGTTCGAGCACCGCGATCATGTCCATCAGCCCGACGGGATTGCAGTCGCCGATGTTGAGCAGCCGGTTTTCGCCGCCCGCCGGCGGCCGGTCGAGCACACCCACCACCCCGTCGACGATGTCGTCGATATAGGTGAAGTCGCGCGCCATCCGGCCTTCGCCGAACACCTCGATCGGCTGGCCGAGCAGGATCTTCTGCGCGAAACCATAATAGGCCATGTCGGGCCGGCCCCAGGGGCCATAGACGGTGAAGAAGCGCAGGCCGCTGAGCGGCAGGTGATAAAGCTTGGCATAGCTTTCGCTCATCAGCTCGCAGCTCCGCTTCGTCGCCGCATAGAGCGAGACCGGTGCGGCGCAGGGTTCATCCTCGCGAAAGCCGGTGCCGCCGAGCGGGCGGTCGCCATAGACCGAGCTCGACGAGGCGTAGACGAGATGCTCGATATTGCCCGCGTGGCGCGCCGCCTCGAGCACCGCGAGATGCCCTTTGAGATTGCTGTGCTCATAGGCGAAGGGGTTTTCGAGGCTATAGCGAACGCCCGCCTGCGCGGCGAGATGGACGATCCGGCGGATGCCGTTCGCTTCGACCAGTTCGCTGATCAGCCCGGGGCTCGCGATGTCGCCGTCGATCAGCCGGAAGTTGAAATTGTCGACGAGCCGCGCGATGCGCGCCTTCTTGAGCGCGACGTCGTAATAGTCGGTGAAATTGTCGAGCCCGAGCACGCGTTCGCCGCGCGCGAGGAGCCGTTCGGACACAGCATGGCCGATAAAGCCCGCGGCGCCGGTTACCAGGATGGGGCTGTCGTCGGTCACGCGGCGTGCCTTTCGTTCGCGGCTTCGGCCTCGTCCGCGGGCTGGCCCGGCCGGCCGATACCGACATAGCGCAGCCCCGCTTCCTCGGCCCGCGCGGGCGGATAGATGTTGCGAAGGTCAACGAGCACCGGCTCGGCCATCGCGGCCTTGAGGCGCTTAAGGTCGAGCGCGCGGAACGCGTCCCATTCGGTGACGATCACCGTCGCCGCCGCGCCCTCCGCGGCGGCATAGGCGGAGGACACATATGCGACGTCGGTCAGCACGGCCTTGGCCGCGTCCATGCCCTCGGGGTCGTAGGCGCGGACCTTGGCGCCGGCATCCTGCAGCGTCTGGATGATCGCGATCGAGGGCGCGTCGCGCATATCGTCGGTGTTGGGTTTGAAGGTCAGGCCGAGCACCGCGACGGTGCGGCCGCGCACCTGCCCGCCCAGCGCCGCGATGACCTTGCGGCCCATCGCGCGCTTGCGCTGATCGTTCACCGCGACCGTCGCCTCGATCAGCCGCAGCGGCGCGTCGTGATCCTGCGCCGTCTTCATCAGCGCGAGCGTGTCCTTGGGGAAGCAGGAGCCGCCATAACCGGGGCCGGCGTTCAGGAATTTCGCGCCGATCCGGTTGTCGAGCCCGATGCCGCTGGCGACCTCCTGGACGTCGGCACCGACCTGTTCGCACAGGTCCGCCATCTCGTTGATGTAAGTGATCTTCATCGCGAGGAAGGCGTTGGCGGCATATTTGATCAGCTCGCTGGTGCGGCGGCTGGTGAAGACGATCGGCGCCTTGTTGAGCGATAGCGGGCGATAGACTTCTTTCATCGGCGCGCGGGCGCGTTCGTCCTCGATGCCGATCACGACGCGGTCGGGGCGTTTGAAATCCTCGATCGCGGCGCCTTCGCGCAGGAATTCGGGGTTGGAAGCGACCGCGAATTCGGCGGCGGGGTTGCACTCGCGGACGATCCGCTCGACCTCGTCGCCGGTGCCGACGGGCACGGTCGACTTGGTGACGATCACGGTGAAGCCCGAGAGCGCGCCGGCGATCTCGCGCGCCGCGTCATGGACAAAGGACAGGTCGGCATGGCCGTCGCCGCGGCGGCTGGGGGTGCCGACCGCGATGAACACGACATCGGCGGCGCCGACGGCCTCGGAAAGCTCGGTGGTGAAGGCGAGATTGCCCGCCGCGACATTGCGCGCAACCAGGTCGTCGAGACCGGGTTCATAGATGGGAATGCCGCCGGCCTGAAGGCGGGCGATCTTGTTCGCGTCCTTGTCGACGCAGGTCACATGATGGCCGAAATCGGCAAAACACGCGCCCGAAACCAGCCCGACGTAGCCGGACCCGATCATTACGATACGCATTACGCGCTGCTCCCTATTTATATGAAGTCGGCTTTTTGCTGCACGTGCGAACAATCGCGTCGCAACGGTTAACGGTCAACTTGCCAGCTTTGAGCGGAGGCAATTGAAAGGCGAAATGATCGCTCCCAAAATCCCGACCCAGAACGGGACAAGGAGAAAAAATGCGATAGTTTAGAAGCGGATAATTCGAGGCTTTGCCTAAACGACGGCCAGCCGAATTGGCTGCAATGCGACGAAACGCTTCGACTTGATCTTGCCACGGGTCGGCGTCGGAGTAGAAGCTGTACGGGATAAAATGCGGGAAGGGTGAGATGCTGGAAGCGCAACGTGGGGCATTTTTTGCCGACTTGCCGGTGTCGCTGGCCATTCGCCGCGACCGATTGCGGCGCGCTGTGCTGATGATCGAAAAAAACGCCGACGCGCTGTGCGACGCGCTCGCCGCCGATCAGCCGAATCAGGATTCGGACTCCGCCAGGCTTATCGAAGTGGCGCCGGCGCTCGCGGCGCTGCGGGCCTCGATCGACGGGGTGGGGCGCTGGATGCGCCCCGAAGGCGGGCGCGGCCTGCTCGCGCGGCTGCGCGGGGCTGGCGACTATGTGGAATATCAGCCGGTCGGGGTGATCGGCATCGCGGCGCCGGCGTCGCTGCCGCTGCTCCGGACGGCGGGCATCCTCGCGGGTGCGCTCGCCGCGGGCAATCGAGTGACGTTGAAATTCGACGCGGCCTCGGCGCAGCTGGGCCGGCTGATCGGCGCGCTGGCGCCCGACTTTTTCGATCCGCTCGAATTGGCGGTGGCGTCCGACGGCGACTTCGCACAGCAGCCGTTCGACCTGCTGGTGACCAGTGAACCGCAGGAAGGCGATGGGGTAATGATTGCGCCCTCGGGTCCGTCGCCGGTCATCCTCGGGCGCTCGGCCGATTTTGCCAAGGCGGCCGACAATGTGATCGCACGCAAGCGCCCCAAGGGCGGAAGCGCACCGCTCGCGCCCGATTATCTGCTTGTGCCCGAAGAGCAGGAAGAGGCGATTGCGTCCTGGCTGTGGCGCGCGGCGATGCAGCCGGGGGCGGATGAAGCGGCGCTGCCCGGCGCCGAGCAGCAAAGGCTCGCACGGCTTTTGGATGACGCGCGCGCGCGTGGGGGCGAGGTGATGACCGCGGAGCCGCGCGGGCCGGGAGTGCCGCTCCACATCATTCGTCACGCCAGCGAGGACATGCTGGTGATGCAGGAGGAGTTTCGGGGACCGATCCTGCCGCTACGCAATTATGCGCGGATCGAGGATGCGATCGCCACGATCCACCGGCGACCGCCGCCGCTCGCCATCACTTATTTCGGCCGCGATGCCGCCGAACGCCGGCACGTGCTGGAACATACGCTGTCGTCCGCGATCGCGATCGACGGGCGTGTTCCGTCGGCGGCGAAGGCCGATGCCGGCATGACGCTCAATATCGACCATGGCGAAGCCGGATTCCGCCGGTTCAGCCGGACGCGGCACGTTTGCCGCCAGCCCTTGGTCGGTTTTGCGCGTGCCTCCGCGCGCGACGGCGGCGACGATCTGGGTGGGGCGGCGCCCGCGCTGCACTGACCCCGGACGCGCCACGCCGCGCCGCATCGCGCTGGCCTTGATCGGTGCGCCCCGATTAGCGCGGCGGCATGGACGATCCATCCTCTCGCTTCGCCGCGAAGGCGGTTCAGATCAATGCAGGGGGCGAACCGGTCTATTTCGTGGAGTCGGGCGCCGTCTATCGCGGCGTGCGCGCGCGCGATGTCGGCAACGGCCTGTTCGTGATCCGCGAGCCGGTTCGCAATGTGCAGATCGCCAATATCCGGGTGGAGGGCGGCTACCGGGTGATCGAGAACAAGGCGGCACCCGAACTGGCAGGGGCGGGCAGCGTCGGGCTCCGTGTGCGCGGGGCGAAGGCGAGCAATCTCGAACGCAGCTTCGCGCGCATCCGGTATGACAGCCACGACGGGGTGATCGAGGATGTCAGCGCGAGCGGCATGCTGACCACAGGTGCGACCGACCTGCCCGTCGGTATCGCCTTCGACGGCACCGCGCACGATTTCCGGGTCGAGCGCTGCTCGATGCGCGGCTTTCAATGGCAGCGCAAAGCCAGGCAATATTGGAACGGCGACGGTTTTTCGACCGAGCGGGGCAATGCGCGGATGCTGTTTCGCCAATGCGCCGCGTGGGACAATAGCGACGGCGGATTCGACCTGAAGTCCACCGAGACTTTGCTCGACGACTGCGTCAGCGGCCGCAACGCGCGCAATTTCCGGCTCTGGTCGAGCATCCGCGCGACGCGGCTCACCAGCCTCGATCCCGTCAAGATCGGCGGGATCGGCGACACCAACCATTTCACGATCATGGCGGCGAAAGGGGCAAGCGAACCGCTGGTCATCCATATCGAGCATCTGAAGGTAAGGAGCGACCGGGGCTGGCCGATCTTCGACGTGCATCACGGGCTGGCGAAAATCATCATCGGCTCGCACGATATCCAGGTGCCGCCGGGCACGCCGCTGGTCCGTTCGCGCGGTGGGGGCTCGGTGCCGGGCGGAGTGTCCTTTGCCGGGACACCTCCCAAGCTCTGAATGGCTTGGCGCACTTTGGACACGTTTCGACGCCGGGCTCTTGCTGCAATGCAGCGTAAAGGCGCAGGTCGCTCCTCGGCAGCACGTGGCGATCGTGCTTGCCGATCCAATGCTGGTTAATTGGGGGGGAACCCAGCGACCAGAAAAGGGTGAAAAGATGCGAAAAATACGCAAGGCCGTGTTCCCCATCGGCGGCCTTGGAACCCGGTTCCTTCCGGCGACCAAGTCGATGCCCAAGGAAATGCTGCCCGTCGTCGATCGGCCGCTCATCCAATATGCGGTCGACGAGGCGCGCGAGGCGGGCATCGAGCAGTTCATTTTCGTGACCAGCCGCGGCAAGAGCCTGATCGAGGATCATTTCGACCACGCTTTCGAGCTTGAGGAAGCGATGGCCCGGCGCGGCAAATCGCTCGCCGCGCTCGACGGCACCCGTCCCCCGCCGGGCGACATCAACATCGTGCGGCAGCAGGAGCCCCTCGGGCTGGGCCATGCCGTGTGGTGCGCCCGCCGCCTCGTCGGCGACGAGGCTTTCGCGGTGCTGCTGCCCGACGATCTGATGGTCGGCGAGCCCGGCTGCCTCAAGCAGATGGTCGAGGCTTATGCCGACCTCGGCGGCAACCTCATTTGCACCGAGGAAGTGGCGGCGGAGGACACACACAAATATGGCATCGTCACGCCGGGCACGAGCGCCGGGGCGATCACCGAGGTCCGGGGACTGGTCGAGAAGCCCGCTCCCGACGTCGCGCCGTCGCGGCTGGCCGTCATCGGCCGCTATATCCTCCAGCCCGAAGTGATGAACGTCCTCGGCAGCCAGGAGGAAGGCGCGGGCGGCGAAATCCAGCTCACCGACGCACTGGCGCGGATGATCGGCCAGCAGCCGTTCCACGGGGTCACTTTCCAGGGCAAACGCTATGATTGCGGCGACAAGAGCGGCTTTGTGACCGCGACGCTCGCGCTGGCGCTCGCCCGCCCCGATATCGCGCCCGCGGTGCGCGCTTTCCTGGCTGCCGCATAATATGGACGCAGTGTCACGGCATATCCCGCGCGGCCGGGAAGCGGACCCTGAGGTCGATCGCGGCGCACTGATCGACCTGCGCCGGGTCGGCGGGGTGCTGCGCCGGCGATGGATGATCTTATGTGCGGCGATGGCCGCGGCGATCGTGATCGCCGCGGCCGCCTATCTCGCCGCCGAACCGCGCTACCTCGCCACCGCGCAGGTCGCGCTCGAACGGACGGCCGAGCAGGTGATCAAGGTCGATTCGGTGATCCCCACGACCGATCCCGATTCGGCGGCGGTCGATACCGAGGTGCAGGTCTTGCGCTCGCCCGAACTCATCGGGCGGGTGGTCGATCGGCTGAAGCTCGAACGCGACCCGGCGTTCAACGAGGCCGCCGGACAGGGCCAGCCGACCGCGCAGCCCGACCTGATCGGGCGCCAGCGCGCGATCGGTACGCTGCTGGGCGGGCTGACGGTGAAGCGCGACGGGCTTTCCTATGCGATCAGCGTCTCGTTCGAGGGCGCCACTCCGGTGCAGTCGGCGCAGATCGCCAATGCGCTGGTCGACGATTATGTATCGGGGCAGGTCGGCTCGAAGACCGAGGCGACGCATCGCGCGCGCGGATTTCTGGAGCAACGGCTTCAGGATCTTCGTGCGCAGGTGGTCGGCGCCGAGCGCGCGGTCGCCGATTATCGCGCCGCGCACAATCTTTTCGCGGTCTCCGAAGCGAGCAGTGTGACGCAGCAGGAGCTGTCGGGGCTGTCGACCCAGCTTGCCCAGGCCAAGGCCGAGAATGCCGCTGCGCAGGCACGCCTTTCGGCCGCGCGTGCGCAGCTGAGCGGCGGCCGGACCGGCGAGGAGCTCGGCGATTCGCTCGATTCCCCCGTAGTCAGTCAGCTGCGTGCACAGCGTGCCGAGGTGGCGCGCGAGGTCGGGGCGCTGGAAAAACGCTATGGCCCGCGTCATCCCGATCTCGTCCGCGCGCAGAGCCAGCTCCGCGTCGCCGATCAGCAGATCGCGGCCGAGGTGCAGCGCATCGTCTCCAATGTCGCGATCCAGGCGAGCATCGCCAACCAGCGCGCGGGCTCGCTCGCGGGTTCGGTGGCGCAGTCCCAAGGCAAACTCGCCAGCGACAATGCGGCATCGGTGCGGCTGAACGAGCTGGAGCGCAACGCCGAATCGGCGCGGACGCTCTACCAAGCGTTCCTCGATCGCTATCGCCAGACGGTCGCGCAATCGGGGCTGGAGCGCAGCGATGCCTATATCGTCAGCCGCGCGCGGGTCCCCGGCATGCCGAGCTCACCCAACATGCTGATCTATGCGGCGATGGCCGTCGTCGGCGGACTGGGTATCGGCGTGCTGCTCGTCGTCCTGCTCCAGCTGCTCGAACGTGGCATCGAGACGAGCGATGCGATCGAGGAGTCGCTGGGACTGTCGACGCTGGCTTCGATCCCGGACGCCAACACGCTGCCCGGCTATCGCAAGCTCGGCCCGCCGGCGCCGCCGGCGGAGTTGCTGCTGAAGCGACCCCAATCGACCTATGCCGAGGCGTTCCGCACGCTCCGCACGTCGATCCAGTTCGCCGAGGCGGCGAACCCGATCCGCGTCGTCGCGATCACCTCGGCAGTGCCGGGCGAGGGCAAGACGACCACCGCGATGGGGCTGGCCCGCGCGGTGGCGGCGGCGGGCGGCAAGGTGCTGCTGATCGACGCCGATGCACGGCGGCGCGCGTCCAGCCGGCAGTTCGCCGACGGCGTGACGCTGGGGCTTGACGAGGTGCTGGCGGGGCAGGCGACGCTGGAGCAGGCGATCGTCAAGGACAGCCTGTCGGGCGCCTTCCTGCTGCCGCAGCGGCTCGATTCCAAGGGCGTCGGGCTGACCGAGAGTCCGCGGCTCGCCGAGCTGATCGAGGAAGTGCGCGGGCGGTACGACCTCGTGATCCTCGACACGCCGCCGGTGCTGCCGGTCGACGAGGCGCGCGTGATCGCGAGCATGGCCGACGGGGTGGTGTTCCTCGTGCGCTGGCGCAAGACGCCGGCCAAGGCGGCGTCGGTGGCGCTGCGGCGGCTGTACGATGTCCATGCCGAGATGCTGGGCGCGGTGCTGACGCTGGTCGACGTGCGCGAGCAGGAGCGGGCCGGCTATGAAGATGGCGGCACCTTCCTGAAGGCGTACCGTCCTTATTATGCCGATTGATCTGGCGGCGCCGTGACCACGCAGGCGCTACCTTATGGCCCGGCGTTCGGGCTCGGCATCCTGCTGCCGGTCACCGCGGTGCTGCTCGTCGCGCTCGTCATCGCGGCGCGGCGGGCGGGCAGCGTCGCGGGCGCATTCGTCGTGGTGGCGCTGTGGATGCGCTACACGGCGGGTGCCTATCATCTCTATATGTTCCAGCCGATCGCGGGCGGGCTTTCGGGCAATGCGCTGCTTTCGATCGGGGTGACCGGGTTCGGGCTGCTCTTTGTGGTGCGGCCGGCCAATCTGGCGCTCAAATGGCTGCTGCCCGTCTACGCGCTGGTCGGGCTCGCGCTGTTCAGCGCCGCGCTCAATGGCGATGCCGCTGGCGGGATCAACGTCGCGGTCAAATATGCCTATATGATCGTGATCATGCTCGCGGTGTTCCAGGCGCTGCGCAGCGATCCCGATGCGCGGTTCCTGAGCTGGGCGATGGTTTCGTTCCTTCCGCTGCTCGTCTTTCAGGCGCTGTCGCTGGCGCTCAACCTGCCCAAGGGGTCGGAGGATGGCGACGGGCTGGTCTGGATCGGCGGCTATAATCACGAAGCGGCCTTCTCGGTCGCGATGATGACGGGGTTTCTGGTCGGCTGTTTCGCCCGGTCGGCGCCGCGCGCGGTGCGCATCGCCTTCCTGCTCGCGACATTGGTCGGCATTTTGCTCGCGGGTTATCGCACGACGATCCTCGCGTTCGCACCGCTCGCGCTCGCCGCCTTCCTGAGCGGGCTGACGCTGAGCGTGCGGCGCGACCAGCGCGCGCCGATGGCGGTGACGGCGGTGGTGGCGGGCGTGCTGCTCGTCTCGGTCGCCGCCTTGTCGTACAGCGCGAGTTTCGCCGACCTCGCCGCCTTCCTCGCGGACCCCGCCGGGCTGATCAAGCCGCCGCGCGATTTCGATCTGCTCGAACGGCAGGTGATGTCCGGCCGGCCGCTGATCTGGAGCAGCTATATCTATGCCTGGGCCGCGGGCACGCCGCTCCAGCATCTGTTTGGCCTCGGGCCGGAGAGCTGGGAGGGCGTGTTCAAAGTCTATCCGCACAACACGCTGATCGCGACGCTCTACGAACTCGGCTGGTTCGGCGTGGCGGCGATGATCGCGCTGTGGACGGTGATGGTCGCTGCGGCGGCCTCGGCGCGCGGCGAGCGTTTCAAGCTGCTCGCGGCGCATTTCGCCTTCTTCCTGCTCAACATGGCGACGATGCCGTTCTGGCAGGTCGAGGGGCTGGCGCTCTACGGGCTGCTCTGCGGCTACACCATCCATGCCGCGCGCGCGGCGGCGCGGCTCCGGATGCCACGCTCCGCCGATGCGCGGCGGCCGTTGGCGGCCGGCCCATAAAGGCAGCGATACCGCCGCCACCTCAGCGAAATCGGGCGACTTCTACCGGCCGAACCGCGTCCGCCGGGTTTCGGAGGTTCGCTGCGCTCTTCGGGCTTTCAGCAGATCCTGCCGCGAGAGGATGCCGACGACCTTGTGCGTTTCGGGATCGACGATCGGCACGCGCGCGACGCCCGTTTCGACGATGAGGTCGGCGATCGCGCCACAGGGGGTTTCGGGGTAGGCGATGGTCTGGGACGCGTCGGAAAGCGTTTCGGCAAGCGTGACCGCTTCGTCGAAGGCGCCGATTTTCCATCGCAGTGCGTCCGACCGCGATGCCAGCCCGACCAGCCGCCCATCGGCGTCAACGACCGGGTAGCTGCGGTGGGTCGCTTTTTCGGTGAAGAAGCGCAAGGCGGCCTCGACCGTCATTTCGGCCGGCAGGGTTGCCGGTTCGGGCGTCATAAGCTCGCGTGCCTGCTGCGAATCGAGCGGATCGACCGTATATTCCTGCAATATATGCCGGCCGCGGCGGGCGATCTTCTCGGTAAGGATCGAACGCCGCATGCAGAGGACGCTGACCGCATAGGCCAATCCCGATGCCGCGATCACGGCAGGAAGCGCGTCGAACCGTCCGGTCAGTTCGGCCGCGAACAATGCGCCGGTAATCGGCGCGCGCATCGCGCCGCTCATGATCCCCGCCATGCCGATCATCGCCCAGAATCCGGTCGGGCCCGGCAGCCAGAAGCCCGCGATATAGCCCGTGGCGCCGCCGAGGATGAGAAGCGGCGCAAGCACCCCGCCCGATGTTCCGGAACCCAGGGCGACGAGCCAGACGGCCGCCTTGACGACCAGCAATATGATCGCGGCACGCATGACCATCGCGCCATCGACGAGCGACTGGATGTTGGAATAGCCCGCGCCCAGAACACGCGAATCGATGAGGCCGCCAGCACCGACGACGACTGCGCCGATCGCCGGCCACCACATCCAGTGGACGGGAAGGCGATGAAACAGATCCTCGATCCGGTAGAGGAGGCTGGACAGGAGCGCGGCCTGCAATCCCACGACGACGCCGATTCCGGCGGCGGCGGCGACGGTCCACCCGGTCCCGGGCAGCGGCCAGCTGGCCGGAAACATCGGGCCGTCGCCGATCAGGCCGGGTCGCCAGGCCGCGGCGACCAGCACGCTGACGACGACCGGTACAAAGCTTCGCGGCTTCCATTCGAACAGGAGAATCTCGACCGCCAGCAGGATCGCGGCCATCGGCGTGCCGAATATGGCGGTCATCCCGGCGGCGGCCCCGGCCACCAGCAACGTCTTGCGTTCCGCCGCGCTCAGCCGGAAGCATTGCGCAAACAGCGAGCCGATGGCGCCCCCCGTCATGATGATCGGCCCCTCGGCACCGAACGGCCCGCCGCTTCCGATCGAGATCGCCGCCGACACCGGTTTGAGGACCGCGACTTTCGGCGACAGCCGGCTGTCGCCGAACAGGATCGTCTCGATCGCTTCGGGAATGCCGTGCCCCCTGATCTTTTCGGATCCGAAACGTGCCATCACGCCGATGATCAGACTACCGATCACGGGGATCATCACGATCGCCAGGCCGACCGTCGAATCCGATATTTCGGTTTCCTGCGCCGAAAGGCGGCCGAACCAGAAGGCGTTGGTGGCGATCGCAATCGACTTCAGCAAAAGCCAGGCGCCGAACGCGCCGCCTGTCCCGACGACCGGCGCCATACAGGATAGAAGGATCATTCGGCGATCGACGCTGTGGTCGGCCAGTTGATGGCCGGAGATCGCGCGTGCAGGGTGAAGGCTCACGATATGCCTCATTCGATTGGGGATGGCCAATTATATCGCAACACGATATAATTCAACCCGAGGATTTCATGGCTTCCGACTTGACCGACACCGACTATGCCGCGCTCGCCGAATTCCGGTTTGCGCTACGGCGCTTCCAGGTTTTCAGCGAAGCGAAAGCGGCGGAAGCGGGGCTGACGCCGCAGCAGCATCAGACATTGCTGGCGATCCGCGCGGCCGATCCCGATGACGCGACGGTGGGATATGTGGCGCAGCGCCTGATCGTGAAGCCGCATACGGCGTCCGGACTGATCGATCGGCTCGAAACGCTCGGGCTGGTCCGGCGCGAGGCCGCGCAATCGGATCGGCGGCGCGCGCTGCTCAGGCTCACGCCGCACGCAACCGGAATATTGTCCGAGCTGTCCGCCGTGCACCGCGAAGAGATTCGCCGGCTCCAGCCCTTGCTCGTCGAGCATCTCACGCGATTGACATGAGCATGGAAACGCCGGCCGATGCAGGACATCGGCCGGCGTCCGGCGAATGTCCGTTCGTCAGTGCCGCCCCAGCTCCTCGCGGCCGACGACCATATAATGAACCTCGTCGGGGCCGTCGGCGAAACGGAGGTGGCGCACGTCGGCGTAGAGATCGGCGAGCGGGGTCCATTGCGAAATGCCCGTCGCACCGTGGATCTGGATCGCCTGGTCGATGATCTGGCACGTCCGTTCGGGGACCATCGCCTTCGCCATGCTCACCCACACACGCGCCTCGCGGTTGCCGAGCAGGTCCATCGCCTTCGCCGCCTTGAGGACGATCAGGCGCATCGCCTCGATCTCGATCCGCGCGCGCGCGATCACTTCCAGATTCTTGCCGAGCTGCGAGATCTGGCGGCCAAAGGCGGTGCGCGAATTGCCGCGCTTGACCATCAGGTCGAGCGCGCGCTCGGCCTTGCCGATCGTGCGCATGCAGTGATGGATGCGGCCCGGCCCGAGGCGCATCTGCGAAATCTCGAACCCGCGGCCTTCGCCAAGCAGGATATTGTCCTTCGGCACGCGGACATTGTCGAAGCGCATGTGCATATGCCCCTGCGGCGCATGGTCGGCGCCGAAGACGTGCATCGGGCCGAGCACCTGCACGCCGGGCGTGTCCATCGGCACCAGGATTTGCGAATGCTGCGCCTTCCGCGCCGCTTCGGGATTGGTGTTGACCATGCAGATCAAAATCTTGCAGCGCGGGTCGCCGGCGCCGCTGATGAAATATTTCTCGCCGTTGATGACCCATTCGTCGCCGTCGAGCACCGCGCTCGTTTCGAGATTGCTCGCGTCGGACGAGGCGACGTCGGGCTCGGTCATCACATAGGCCGAACGGATTTCGCCGTTCAAAAGGGGCTTAAGCCAACGCTCCTTCTGCGCGGGCGTGCCGACCATTTCGAGCACTTCCATATTGCCCGTGTCGGGCGCCGAGCAGTTCAATGATTCCGACGCCAGCGGCGACTTGCCGAGTTCGGCGGCGATATAGGCATAGTCGAGGTTGCTGAGCGGGGTGCCGGTGTCGCCGTGCGGCAGGAAGAAATTCCACAGGCCCGCGGCCTTCGCCTTGTTCTTTGCGCCTTCGAGCAGTTCGAGCTGCCCCGGCGCCCAGCTCCAGCGATCGGCGCGGCCTTCGCCGAGCCGGAAGAACTCCTCGGTGATCGGATCGACATTCTCGGCGATGTGGCGCTTGACCGCGTCGAACAGCGGCTGTGCTTCCTTCGACATTCTGAGGTCGTTGAGTTCGGCTTCGAGTTCGATCTCGGTCATGGCAATCCTCCGCTGGGTTTCGCCCGCAGTCTAGCCGCGCCATGTCATCAAGGAAAATGATAGGAATGAATATGGCATATTCGCAAGGCGAATAACTATTCGGATCGGGCCAGCTCGTCGGCGATGATCGTGCGCAGCCAGCCAAGCCCCGGATCGGCCTGCGCGGCCTGATGCCAGTAAAGATAGCTGCCGCCCTGTTCGACCGGCAGCGGCAGGTCGACGAGCTGCATCGGCCACATCGCACCCAGCACCTCGGCATGCGAGCGCGGCAGCGAAAACAGCATGTCGGACGTGGCGACGATCTGCCAGGCGGTGATCGCATGCTGGCAGCGGACCGCGACGCGCCGCGCGAGGCCCATATGGCCGAGCGCGATGTCCTCGATCCCCGGACCATAGGGCCGCGAGGTCGCGATGATATGTTCGAGCGCGAGATAGGTATCGAGATCGATCGCGCCGTCGACGCGCGGATGCCCCTTGCGTGCGACAACGACGATGGGCTCGGTCCCGAGATAATGGCGCTGGAGCCGGTCGTCGGCGGGCAGCGCGACATCGAGCGCGAGATCGAGGTCGCCGCTCGCGAGCATCATCACCAGATCGCGGCGGCGGAAAGTCACGCTGGCGAGCGCGACATGCGGAGCCTCGCGCCGGACGCGCGCGACGAGCGAGGAGAAGCGCGGCATTTCGCCCGACAGGCGCACCCCGATGCGGAACTCGCGCGTCGCCTCGGCGGGGTCGAACGAGGCGGCGGCGTCGAGCGCCGCGTCGAGCCCGCGCAATGCCTCGCGCACCGGCCCCGCGATCGCGCGCGCCGCGGGGGTGGGCACCAGCCCGTTGCCCTGCCGCACGAAGAGCGGGTCGTCGAACTGCGCTCGCAATCGTGTCAGGGCATGGCTGATCGCCGGCTGCGACAGGTTCAGGTGGCGCGCCGCCGCCGACACGCCGCCCTTGACGAAGATCGCGTCGAATATCCGCAGCAGGTTGAGATCGAATCTGGCGAGCTGCCGCAAGACGTCCTCCTCTGCGAAATCGGCGTGTGACGGATCATGGGCCTAATCGCTAATGATGCGGAAGTGAACCCGGGGGCATGGGATCCTCCCGTTCAGGATGACGCGACCGTCATGCCGATCCGTACGCCGTCCAGGCCCAGCCATGCCGCCATCCGGTCGAGTTCGATCGCGAGGCGCTCGAGGGTTTCGGCAGGAGCACCCGGTTCGAGGGTGATCCGGTGCGCAAGCAGGACGCCGGCCTGACGGTCGGCCTTGAGATCGACGCGCGCCACCAGCGCGTCGTCCATCAGGAAGGGCAGCACGTAATAGCCATGTGTGCGCTTGTCCTGCGGGACATAGATTTCGATGCGGTAGCGGAACCCGAACAGACGTTCGGTGCGGCTGCGCTCCCAGATCAGGGGGTCGAACGGAGCGAGCAGCGCCGCACCGTTGATGCGGCGGGGCACGCGGGCGTCGCGGTGCATCCAGACCTTCTGGCTCCAGCCTTCGATCCGCGCGGGGATGAGGGTGCCCTCCTCAGCCTCGGCAGCGATCGCATGATCGGCTTCGTCGGGCTTCAGGCGATAATAGTCGCGCAAATCCGAAGCGGTCGCGACGCCGAGCGCGCGGGCGCTCCGTTCGATCAATGCGCGCTGCGCGCTTGCGGCATCGGGGGTGGGCAGGTCGAGAACCGCCTTGGGCAACACGCGCTCGGGCAGGTCATAGACCCGCGCAAAGCTGCCGCGGCGCGTCGCGGTGGTGATGCTGCCCGACCAGAACAGAAATTCGAGGGCGTGCTTGGTGTGGCTCCATTCCCACCAGCCACTTTTGCTCGACCCATTCTCGAAATCGGCGGCGGCCAGCGGCCCCTCGGCGACGATCCGGTCGAGCACGGCCTGCGCTTCGGGGCGGTGCTCGGTCGCAAAACGCTTCAAGGCCTGATAGCCGATCTCGCCCCGCTCGGCGCGCCCCATCCGCCAGCGGAGCAGCGGGTGAAGGTCGAGCGGAAGCAGCGAGGCCTCATGCGCCCAATATTCGAACAGGCGCCGCTGGCGGACGGGGCCCCAGGCGTCGCGCTCGAGCAAAGTTCGGTCATAGCCGCCGAGCCGCGAGAAGGCGGGAAGATAATGCGCGCGCGCCAGGACGTTGACGCTATCGATCTGGAAGAGCCCCAGGCGATCGAGCGCTTTGCGTAAATGGAGGGCCGTCGGCTGTTCGGGGCGACGGACGCCGAATCCCTGCGCGGCAAGCGCGATGCGGCGAGCTTCCTTGAGAGAGAGGGTGATCGTCACTTGCAAAGGCTTGGCGCCGGCATCGGGGAGCGTCAACCGTCATGGATGCCCCCGGCTGTGAAGCGGCTTGTGAAAGCCGGCCGTCGGGCGTTAGGGGTGCGCTATGGCTCAGCGCATCGATTCTCGCCATCCGTCACCACGCGGTGCTGCGGGTGAGTAAAGGAAAGCCCAACGACGGCGCGCGGCCGACGATGGCGGATGTGGCTCGCGAGCTGGGCGTCGCGAAAATCACCGTTTCGCGCGCGCTGTCGAACCATTCGACGGTTAAAGACAGCACGCGCACGCTGATCCGCGAGACCGCCGAGCGCATGGGTTACCGGCTCAACGTGTCGGCGCGCAACCTGCGGCAACAGCGCACGCGGACGATCGCGGTCGTGATCGAAATGACACCCTCGCACGAGCGCCTGATGAGCGAGCCCTATCCGTTGCTGCTGCTCGGCGGTATCCTCCAGGAACTGACCGCGGCAGGGCAGAATATGGTGCTCACCACCATCGACCTCTTTTCCCAGGCGCCGCCCTCGGCCGACGGCGTGATCCTGCTGGGACAGGGGGTGCATGACGATGCCGCGGCCGTGATCGAGGCAACCGGGCTGCCCTATGTCGTGTGGGGCGCCGAACATGGGCCGCCCGAACGGATCGTCGTCGGCAGCGACAATCGCGAGGGCGGGCGCCTTGCGGCCGAATATCTGCTGGACCGCGGATGCCGCCGCCTCCTGTTCCTCGGCGATGCCGAACATGGCGAGGCCGAGGATCGGCTGAGAGGGTTCGAAGCGGGGCTCGCGGGTTCGGATGCGGCAATCGCCGGCAACATTCCCTGCGCCTTCACGCTCGCTGCCGGCCGCGAAGCGGTAGCGCCGCTGTTGGACGGGCAAAGCCTCGACTTCGACGGCATCTTTGCAAGCAGCGACGCGATTGCGATGGGCGCGATCGAGGCGTTGCAGGCGCGGGGCCATGCGGTTCCCGGCGATGTGTCGGTCGTCGGATTCGACGATTCACCGGGGGCGGCGCTTTTTTCGCCGCGCCTCACGAGCATCCGGCAGGACTGGGGCGTCGGGGGCGAACTGCTGGCGCAAAAGGTCCTCGACAAGGTCGCCGGGAAGGCCGTTACGTCGCGCGCGATGCCCGTCGCGCTGATCATCCGCGAAAGCTAGGATAACCGCGCTTTCATTGCGATACGCCGTCGGTTTCCCTCATAATGGTATCGATATCTTGACATCGATACCATTTTGAGGGAAACCGACGCTCGAGAGCGAGGACCGAGGAGTCTTCGCCATGGGTGAGGACGGCGTGGCGACTATCGAACATTCCCCCGAAGCGATGCGGCTCGTCCGGCGCGGTGCGTCGGCGACCGGTGCGCAGGCGCATGCGCTCTTCGCGCTCGCCAACGGGCTGGTCGGCGTCGAAGGGGTGATCGACGAATGCGCGGCGATGCCCTGCGCCTATCTTCCGGACGCCTATGTTCGCCGGCCGATCGCCTATCATGAAAGCTTTCCCGGTTACGCGACCGCAACCGATACGCGGATCGCATGCCCCAGCCCGGTGCTGCTGCGCCTCCATATCGATGGTGAGCCGGTCGACTTCGGTGCGGCCGAGCTTGTCGACACCGAAAGCGAACTTGATTTCGCTTCGGGCCAGCTGTGCCGCGTGTCGCGCTGGCGGCTTGCCGGCGGCCGCACACTCGAAATTGCAGTCGACCGCATCGTGCCGCTCGCGGGCGCCGCCGCCGTCGCCTCGCGCATCCGCATCCGGCCGCTCGATTTCGGCGGCGCGTTCGAACTGTCGCTGACCTACGGTATCGAAAGCGCGGGAGCGGGTGGCGCCGAAGCCGGCGACCCGCGCATTTCGGCGCGGCTGCGGCCGGCCTGGCGCACTATGCCTTCGCTGCCGGGCGACCCGTCCACGGTCACGCGGTTCGCGCAGGATGCCGTCGAACTCGCTTATCGCCAGCATGTCGCCTGTCCCGCCGCCGAGGTTGTGGCGGTCGACATGGGGCATGTCGTGCGCGGCGCGCTGGTCGCCGGCGGCACCCTGACCATCGACCGGGTGGTTGCGCTCGCTTCGGCACGGGGTCGCCCGGTCGATCTTGCGGCTCTCGACGGCGTGGAGACCGATTTCGACGCGATCGCCAAGGGGCAGCGCGAAGCTGTCGGCGCGCTATGGGACGGCGCTGCGTTCGCGATCGACGGCGACGACGCGATGACCGAAGCGCTCCGTTTCGACCTGTTCCATCTCCATCAGTCGGCGAGCCGCGATCCGGACCACAGCATCGGTGCGAAGGGGCTGACCGGCGAGGGCTATGAGGGCCATTATTTCTGGGACGCCGAAACCTTCATGCTGCCGGTGCTCGCACTGCAGGCGCCGGGCAAGGCGCGGACCTTGCTCGCCTATCGCATCGGCAAGCTCGACCGCGCGCGCGCGCATGCAAAGGCGCTCGGCCATTCGCGCGGGGCGCTCTATCCGTGGCGGACGATCGCGGGTGACGAATGTTCGTCGCACTATCCGACGGGATCGGCGCAATATCATATCAATGGCGACATCGCCTATGCGCTCGGGCTCTATGTCGCGGCGACGGGCGATGAGGCGTTTCGTCTGCGCGCGGCTGAAATGCTGTTCGAAACCGCGCGCATGTGGATCGAGATCGGCGCGTTCGATGCGCGGCGCGGCGGGGCTTTCTGCATCCATGGCGTGACCGGACCCGACGAATATTCGGCGCTCGTCGACAATGATTTCTACACCAACGCGATCGCGCGCCGGCACCTTGGCTATGCGGCCGAAACGGTGGACTGGTTGCGTGCGCGGGGCGATCTCGCGGCGCTGGCAGGTGCGATCGGTCTCGATGACGACGAAATCGCGACGTGGCGCAAGGCCGCCGACGCGATGTGGCTGCCGGTTGACGCGATGCTCGGCATCAATCCGCAGGACGACGCCTTTCTGGGTCGCCCCGAACTGCCCGGGCTGAAAACGCGCGATCACGGCGGCCCGCTGCTGATGCGATATCACCCCATGATCCTCTTCCGGCACCAGGTGGCGAAGCAGGGCAATGTCGTCCAGGCGATGGCGATGGACCTCGTGTCGATGCCGGTATCGCGGCAGCGGCGCAACCTCGACTATTATAGCCGCGTCACGACGCATGATTCGACGCTCTCGTCGGTGTCGTTCGCCATCGTCGCGGCACGGCTCGGCGAAGAGGCGGCGGCGCTCGATTTCATGCGCGAATGCGCTTTCGTCGATCTGGAAGATCGCCACGGCAACACCTCGCACGGCCTCCATATGGCCGCGCTGGCGGGAAGCTGGCTGGTCCTGGCGCAGGGGTGGGGCGGATTGCGGCTCGACGGACCGGTTCCGGCGTTCGCGCCAACGCTTCCGTCGGCCTGGCAAGGATACCGCTTCCGCCTGCAATGGCGCGGCAGTGTGATCGAGCTTGCGGTTGACGCTGCGGGCTGCACCTATGGGCTGGTGTCGGGCGCGCCGCTCGACATTCTCGATCATGGGCGCCCGCTGCGCGTCGGCGCGGCCCCCTCGACGCTGGCGCGGCCGACGGTGAAAGGTGCGATCTTCGACCTCGATGGCGTGCTGACCGACACCGCCGAGGATCATTACCAGGCGTGGCAGTCGCTCGCCGACACATATGGCTTTGCTTTCGACCGCGCGGTGAACGAGCGGTTGAAAGGGGTCGACCGCGCGGGGTCGCTGCGGCTGATCCTTGATCAAGCCGGCGCCGCGGTCGACGCCGGGGCGTTCGACGCGATGCTGGCGGAAAAAAATGCGCTCTACCGCACGCGGCTGGCCGATTATTCGCCCGCCAATCTCTTCGCGGGCGTCACCGGCCTGTTTGCCGAGCTGCGCGCCGCCGGGCTGAAGATCGGCCTTGCATCGGCGAGCCGCAACGCCGGTGACGTCGTGCGGCTGCTTGGGATTGCCGACCAGTTCGATTTTATCGCCGACGCGGGTGCGGTCGCGCACGGCAAGCCGGCGCCCGACATCTTTCTGGCCTGTGCCGACGGCATGGGCCTCGCCCCGAACCAATGCGTCGGGATCGAAGACGCCCAAGCGGGAATTTCGGCCATCCATGCGGCGGGCATGGTGGCTATTGGCATTGGGTCGGAAGAGGCGCTGCCCGATGCCGACCTGCACGTCCCCGCCGTCGGCGATCTCACGCCCGGCCGGATCCTGTCGGCAGAACAGGCAGCGGCGGCGCGCGGACGCCTTTCAATCGGAACAGGTAAAGTGGAGGATATGCCATGTTGAATCGAACCTATTTGCTGTCGTCGATCGCGCTCGCCGCGCTGCCGGCCACGGCTTTCGCCCAGGAAGCGCCGCAACCCGACGACGCGGCGGCGGCCAATGAAGAGATCATCGTCACCGGCACCGCCGGCGGCGGCGTGAACCGCCAGGACGCGGCGTTCGCGATCACCAGCATCAATTCGGACGCGATCGATCGCGCCGCGCCGAACAGCACCGCCGACCTGTTCAAGGTCATCCCCGGCGTGTCGGCCGAAAGCTCGGGCGGCCAGAATGGCGCGAACATCTTCGTGCGCGGCTATCCCTCGGGCGGCGACGCCGAATTCGTCACGCTAACGGTGCAGGGCGTGCCCTTCTTCTCGCCCCCGACCTTGTCGTTCCTCGAAAACACCCAGCTGATCCGCATCGACGAGACGATCGATCGCGTCGAGGCGGTTCGCGGCGGCACCGGCGCGCTGTTCGGTAATGGCCAGCCCGGCCTCACCGTCAACTTCGTCCAGAAGGAAGGCGGGCGCGATTTCGAGGGGCTCGTGAAGGCGAGCATCACCGACTATGGCGACCTGCGCGGCGACATGCTGCTTTCGGGTCCGCTCGGCGAGAATACCAGCTTCATGGTCGGCGGCTATTATTCGAGCGGTGAGGGCATCCGCAGCCCCGGCTTCACCGCTGAAAAGGGCGGCCAGATCACCGGCAATATCCGCCACGATCTCGACAAGGGCTCGATCCTCGTCTTTGCACGCTACCTCAACGATCGCGGCCAGTGGCTGCTGCCGATCCCGGTGATCCGCGACGGCAACAAGGTGCGCCAGTTCGGCAATATCGATCCCGGCACCGGCGTGCTCGCGGGCCCCGAAACGCGGCTCAGCACGCTGCCCGACGGAACGCGCACCGACCTTGCCGACGGCCGCGGCGCAAAGCTGATCAACCTCGGCACCAATTTCGATTACGAGATCGGCGAGGGTTTCCAGCTGCGCTACCGCGCGAGCTATTTGAAGGGCGATGCCGACACGACCGGCCTCGTCCCCGCGAGCACCGCGATGACCGCCGACGCCTATGCCGCCTCGCTCGGCAGCACGGTGGGCAGCCTGACCTATGTAAACGGCGGGCAAGCGGTGGCCGGCACGCAGCAGGTGATCCGCGCGGGCACGTGGATCGTGCGCAAGCAGATCGAGGATTTCACCAACGACCTCGCGGTCGAATGGGAAAGCGGGAACAACAAGTTCACCGTCGGCGCCTATTATTCGGACTTCTCGTCGGACGATCAGTGGAACCTTGGCAACGTCCACCTGCTGACCGCCGAAAATCACGGTCGCCTGCTCAACCTGACGCTCGCCGACGGCCGGGTCGCGTCGAGCAACGGCTTTACCCAGGGTTCGTTCTTCAACGTCAACGCCGCCTATGACGGCCGCGAATATGCCTTTTATGCGGTCGACGAGTTCCAGATCACGCCCGAGCTGCGCTTCGACGCCGGGTTGCGCTACCAGAATTACAAGGCGACGGGCACGATCGAGAACAACAGCTCGGTCGACACCGACAACAACCCGAATACGCTGTACAACAACGGCACCGCGGTGCTCAACGGCACCTTCCGCAACATCGCGTACAAGAAGGGCGCGTGGTCGTGGACCGCGGGGCTCAACTATGACGTCTCGTCGTCGGTCGGCGTCTATGCCCGTTACAACCGCGGCAACACCAACCCCTTCTTCGACAATCTGCGCGACGGGATTTTCGTGTCGCCGCGCGTCGACAACTTCGAGGGCGGGGTGAAGGTTCGCACCGATCTCGTGTCGCTCTATGCCACGCTGTTCCATACCAAGTTCAAGGGGCTGGTGACGACGGTGATCCAGAATGGCGCGCCGGTTGCCGACATCGGCGGCGCGCGCAGCACCGGGATCGAGCTCGAAGGGCAGATCCGTCCGATCGACAATTTCGCCATCGCCTTCTCGGGCACCTGGCTCGATGCGAAGTACCGCGATTTCTTCGCGGGCGGCGGGACGATCGACCTCAGCGGCAACCGCGTGCAACGCCAGCCGAAGTGGCAGTGGCGCGTGACGCCGTCGTACGACATCGAATTTGGCGACAATAGCAAAGTCTCGCTCTATTCGACCTTCAGCTATGTCGGCGACCGCTTCTCCGACACCGCGAACACCCAGTCGCTGCCGCATTATTTCAAGATCGATGCGGGGGTAACCGTTGACGTCAACGACGCGCTGCAGTTCGCCGTGACCGCCGACAATCTGACCGACAAGGTCGGCCTGACCGAAGGCGATCCGCGCACGCTGGGGCAGGCAGGGGGCGAAGTCGTCAACGCGCGCCCGATCCTCGGCCGGTCGTTCCGCTTCAGCGCGGCCTATAAATTCTAAAAGGATCATCCCTCCCTGGGTGGCCGCGGCCTCTTCGCGGCCACCCCTCTTTTTCTGCTAAGGACGGCTGATGGCGCGCACTCGACTGATCGCAGCACTGATCCTGACTTACGTCGCCTTTGCGATGCTGCTCAACAGCGTCGGGACAGTGATCCTTCAGTCGATTTCCAGTTTTGATGTCACCAAGCCGCAGGCGAGCACGCTAGAGGGTTTCAAGGACATCACGATCGCGGTCGTGTCGTTCGTGACCGCGAGTTATCTGCCGCGTCTTGGCCTTCGCAACGCGCTGATCGGCGCGCTCATCCTCGCGATCGCCGGTTGTATCGTCATGCCGCTCGTCGGCAGCTTCGGCGCCGCACAGCTTCATTTCGCGATGGTCGGCGCGGCCTTTGCGGTTGCCAAGGTCGTCGTCTATTCGATGATCGGCCTCGTCACCGACAGCCCGCGGAAGCATGCCAGCCTGACCAGCCTGATCGAAGGCATGTTCATGGTCGGCGTCCTGTCCTCCTATTGGGTGTTCAGCGCCTTCATCGACCCGACCGGCCTCCGCTGGCTGAACGCCTATTGGGTGCTCGGCGCGATTACGGCACTGGCGCTCGCGCTGTTACTCACAGCGCGGGTCGACGAACATCGCACGCACGAGGGCGAAGGAGCGGCCGCAAGCGAGGGGCCACCGTTCGTCGCGATGCTCAAGCTCGCGGCGCTGCCGCTGGTGCTGGTCTTCGTCGCCTGCGCCTTTCTGTTCGTGCTGATCGAACAGGGAATCCAGAGCTGGCTGCCGACCTTCAACAACGAGGTGCTGCACTTGCCCGCGCAGATGAGCGTGCAGGCGGCCAGCCTGTTCGCCGCGTGCCTTGCGATCGGGCGCTTCGGCGCGGGCGCGGTCATGGCGCGCTTCGACTGGTATCCGGTACTGAACGTCTGCCTCGCATCGCTTGCGGCGCTGATCATCCTCGTGCTGCCGCTCGCCGACGGCCTCTCCCCCGGGGCGATCCATAGTTGGGGCGACGCGCCGATCGCGGCCTTCCTCTTTCCGCTGATCGGCATCGCGCTGGCGCCGGTCTATCCAACGATCATCTCGGTGATGCTGAGCGCCATGCCCAATCGCCAGCACCCATCGCTGATGGGGCTCGTCGTCGTCTTCTCGGCGCTCGGCGGGACGACCGGATCGGTCATTACCGGCGCCATCTTCGCGCATCTCGACGGGCGCACCGCGTTCACGCTGATGCTTGTCCCGACGGCGATGCTTGCTGGCGGGCTCTTTTTGCTCCGCCGCAGGATCCAGGTCATAGAAGCCTGATTCCAGAGGAGGGCGAGCCATGGTCGCCAACCGGTTGGGTACACCGAGAGGGGTGGCCAGCGTTTTCCTGCGAGCGATTCCGAGGTCCGCTATGCGCTCCCGCGAATCCAGTTCGCCGGCGATCGGACCCTCCTAAAGCAGCTCGAACACATCGTAGCGTACCGCGCCGCCGATGCTGGCGCCGAGCCCGACGGCGACGATGTCGTTGAGCCATAGATAGCGCTCGTCCCCGGTCTCGAACATCGGGGTGGTGCGGAAATAGATTTCGGCCCTTTCCTCCGGCGTCCGCGGGCCGCCGTTCCGCGCATGTTTGTGCGCGGCCGACAGCGGGCGCAGCACGCCGCGATAGGAGACATAGATCAAGGCGCCATCGTGCGTTTCCATCGTGATGCGCGCGTCGAGCCGCAGTGTGTCATTGTCGTCGATCGTCGCCCAGTCGCCGCCGCTCGGCATCACGCGGCCGTGCAGCCGCTCGCCCTCGACCTCACCGCCGGTCAGCGCGGCGATCATCCGGCGCCCGAAATGTGCCTTGCCGATCATCTGCTGCGGCTCGGTGAAGCTGGCTCTGTACGAACAGAGGTAGCGGAAACGGGGTTCTTCCATCGGTCATCCTCTCACTAGTGCAGGGGAGCGAGCGCGGCGGCGAAAGGGGTGCCGCCGCGCCCGCGGGTCACATCTTGAATGCGACCGTTACGCCATAGGTGCGCGGCGGCGCGTAAGGCGTCAGGATCTGGCGAAAGGGGCCGAAATAGGTGACATAGGTCGGCGTCAGCTCGTCGGTCAGATTCTTGCCCCACAGCGACAGCTCCCAGCGATCGTCGGGGCCTGAAAGCGAAAGGCGCGCGTCCAGATTGTCGTGCGAAGGCCAGAGCTGCTGCGGGATGTTCGACGCCTCGAAAAAGGCGTCGTCGACCCAGCTGTAATCGACGCGCAGCTTCGCCGACAGGTCGCCGACGGGGGTTTCGAACTGGCCGCCGATGTTGAACTTGTTCTTCGGCGAGCGCGGCAGCTGGTTGCCGGCGTAATTCTGGCCCGGGATCGTATATTCGGTGAACTTCGCATCGAGATACGCATAGCTGCCGTCGATCTGGAATCCCTCGAACGGCCGCGCCACCGCCTCGACCTCGATCCCCTTGATCCGCGCCTTCGCCGCGTTGCTGACGACAACGCAGCACAGCGGGACGAGCTGCGAGACCTGGAGGTCCGAATAGTCGGTACGGAACGCCGCGACGTTGAGCCGCAGGCGCCGGTCGAGCCAGTCGGTCTTTGCGCCGACCTCATAGCCCCAGGCGAATTCGGGGTCATAGGGAGTCGAAGCCCCCGCCGCGGTGCCCGAAAGTCCTTGGAAGCCACCGCTCTTGTAGCCGCGTGCGACCGAGGCATAGAGCAGCACGTCGTCGGTCGCCTTCCAGTTGAGCGCGAAGCGCGGCGTGAAGGCCTTCCAGCTCTTCTTCCCGGTCACGTCATAGCCGGCGAGCGAGCCCAGCGGTGGCGGCAGGCCGGGGCCGCTGTCGGCCTTGAAGCCCGCGAAACGGCCACTCTTGCGTTCCCATGTCATGCGCGCGCCGACCGTCGCGGTCAGCGACGGGACGATCTCGACATCAACCTGCCCAAAGATTGCGACGCTGCGCGCATTGACCGACTGCGGATAAATGCCGATCCCCGAATTGGCGGGGCTTGGGAAATCCTGGATCTGCCCTTCGACGCGGTCGTTATTCTCCTTCAGGAAATAGACGCCCGTCTGGCCCTTCAGGCGGCCGCCCCATGCGTCGAAGGACAGGCGCAGTTCCTGGCTGAACTGGCTGTTGTCCTCCTCGCCGAAGCTCGTCGATTCGATCTGCGCCGGCGGGTTGACCGGGTTGCTGAAAAAGGGGGTGACGAAATTGAACTTCACTTTGCGCAGCGCGGTGAGCGAGGTCAGCGTCCCGAACGGCAGGTCGAGGTTGGCTTCGGCCGAATAGGTCTGGATCGTCCGTTTGACCTCGCCGTCGATATAGGCGTTCACGACGCGCGGATCGGGGTTGATGCCGACGCAGTGGATGCCGCCCTGAAAGCTGGTGTCGCAATTATTGTGGCGCGGATTGCCCTTCTGGTCCTGATGCGAAATGTCGGCGCGCAGGATGATGTCGAGCGTGTCGGTGGGCACGAAACGCAGCGCAACGCGGCCCGTCGTCAGGTTGAGGTCGTTGACGTCATTGCCCGTGGTTTCGTTATATTCGAAGCCGTCGCGCTGCTTGTGCGACAGCCCCGCCGACAGATAGACCTTGTCGGTCAGCGCCATATTGCCGCGCGCGATCACCCCGACGCGGTCGTAATTGCCATAGGTGCCTTCGAAAAAGAAACTCTCCTCATCGGTCGGCTTGCGGCTGATGAACTGGACGAGGCCGCCGATCGCATTCTTGCCGAACAGGGTGCCCTGCGGTCCGCGCAGCACCTCGACGCGTTCGAGGTCGAGCGCGTCGAGGTCGGGGGTGCCGCCGCGCCCCGCATAGACGCCGTCGATGAAGACGACGACCGACGGGTCGCCGCCGGCGTTCTGGCTGATCCCCGGCGCGCTGCCGATGCCGCGCATCGCGAAGTTGGTGTTGATCGGGTCGACCGCGCTGACCGCAAGGCCCGGGGTGCGGATCGCGATGTCCTGCACCGTTTCGATGCTGTTGTCGCGAAGCTGCTCGGCGCCGAAGGCGGTGACCGAGACGGGGACGTCCTGAAGCCGCTGTTCCTGTCGCTGCGCGGTGACGATGATGTCGCCGCTCGTG
Source organism: Sphingomonadaceae bacterium 3R27C6 (assembly GCA_005503215.1). Lineage (GTDB taxonomy): Bacteria > Pseudomonadota > Alphaproteobacteria > Sphingomonadales > Sphingomonadaceae > Sphingopyxis. The sequence goes on from SCNS01000010.1 coordinate 131,812, forward strand.
TCGTCGGCGGCCTCCTGCGCCGCGGCGGCCGCAGGCAGCGCGACGATCGCCGCGCCGGCCAAGAAGAGGATGGACTGCTTCCTTCCGAAATTTGTCATATCGCGTCTCCCAACACGTTGTTTTTTCGTGCGTCCCGATCATGCTTGACTCGGTTGCCAATTTACTTAGTTTGCTAAGTAAATGTTACTATATAACAGGCTGGCTTGCGGTGCAAGAGCGAGCGGCGATCGGGAGGACAGGATCGATGGCGACAAAGATCGCGACAGGCGCGCCGCAAGGCGAACTGGGCGGGGAAGCGGATGCCGAGCCGGGCTGGCCGCGCCCCGCCTATAGCTGGTACGTCGTCGGCGTCCTGCTGCTCGCCTATACGCTGTCCTTCGTCGATCGGATGATTCTCAGCCTGCTCGTCGCGCCGATCCGTGCCGCGCTGAACATTTCGGATACCGAAGTCAGCCTGCTCATCGGGCTCGCCTTCGCGCTCTTCTATACAGTGCTAGGCCTTCCGATCGCGTGGATCGCCGACCGGTGGAACCGCCGGAACCTGATTGTGTCGGGCGTGGCGCTGTGGAGCGTGATGACCGCGGCGTGCGGCTTCGCCGGAAGCTATGCGACGCTGTTTCTTGCGCGCATGGGAGTGGGGGTGGGCGAAGCGGCGCTGTCGCCCGCGGCCTATTCGATGCTCAGCGACATGTTTCCGCGCAATAAGCTTGCGCGCGCGATGGCGGTCTATTCGATCGGCGTGCCGCTCGGATCGGGCGTCGCGATGATCCTCGGGTCTTTTGTCGTCCAGGCTGTGCTTGCGGCGCCGATGGTCGACCTGCCGCTGATCGGTCCGGTCGACGCCTGGCGTACGATCTTCCTGTGGGTCGCAGCGCCGGGGCTGCTCGTCTGCCTGTTGCTGCTGACCGTGCGCGAACCGCTGCGGCATGGCCTCCAGCGGACCGCCGCACCCGGCGATATGGCCTCGGCACCCGGTTTTCTGGCGCATCTTGCCGGACAGCGCGCCGCGCTGGGGGCGTTGTTCGCGGGCATGTCGCTGATCGGACTCGTCATGTACGGCGTGATCGCCTGGGTGCCGACCTTCTTCGCGCGCACCTATGGCATGGATGTATCGCAGGCCGGGCTGTGGTTCGGGCTGATCATGGCGACCGGAGGGGCGGCGGGGCTGGTGATGGGCGGGACGCTCGCCGACCGGATGTTCGCAAAGGGCGTTCCCGATGCGCATCTGCGCGTGATGCGGCTGTCGATCCTGCTTGGTGGGCCGCCCTTGCTCGCGGCGACGCTGATGCCGGATGCGACGCTGGCCTTCGTGATGCTCGCGCTCGCCTTTCCGATGCTGACGATGCACGGCGTCGGAACTGTCGCGTTGCAGTTCATCACGCCGAACGAATATCGCGCCCGCGTCACCGCACTCTATTTCTTCGTGGTCAATCTGACCGGGCTCGGCTTCGGTCCGATGCTGATCGCATTGCTCACCGATCATCTCTTCGCCGACGACGGGGCGCTGCGCTATTCGATCGCCCTGGTGACGGGTATCGCGTTGCCGCTCGCGGCGATCATCCTCACCGCGGGCTTTTCGGCTTTCGCGCGCGATCTCGCCAAAATGACGGACGCCGGTTGACCGTAACCGGACCGGGCTCCATGCCGCTGCGGATTGCCCGCAGATCGCGCCGGAGATTCTGACGGGCCCGCACCGCGGCCAAAGGAAGACGACGATGGATAGCCCGTTCCTGATGATGAACTTGCTGAGCGCCGTCTACTGGTTCGACGAGGCGCTGCAGGCGGCGCTCAAGGAGGCCGGCATTCCCAATGTCAGCCGCGCGCAGTCGATGCTGATCGCCAACATATCGGCGGGCGAACATCGCGCGACGCGCATCGCCCGCAATCTCGGCGTCACGCGGCAGGCGATCAGCCTGATGCTCAGCGAACTCGAGGCGCGCGGCATCGTCGAACTCGTCCCCGATCCCGCCGACCGGCGCGCGCGGATCGTCCGTTTCGCCGAACAGGCGAACGACACCCGCCGCGCCGCCGCGAAGGCGTTGCAATATCTTGAAGTCAAACTCGTCGAACAGATCGGTCTGCCGGCCTATCACGGCCTTCGCGACGCGATGCGCATGGATTGGGGCGATCCGCCGCGCGTGCCGCCCGAAGCGCTCGAGGGGCCCGAGGGGGCGACAGCCTAGGCCTCATCAATTTAGTTAAGTTTCTTGACATTATTTCCGAGTGGCCTACTCTGGCCGCATAAGCCGATTCCGGCTGCCGGGAGAAAGGATGTCATGAATATCGCCGTTCAAACGCGCCGGGCGGAGGACGCCGCCGAGCCTTTCGCCGATCGCCGGATTCCGAAAGACGGCGACTGGCTTTCGCGCGAGGAGCTTGCGGCGCTGACGCCCGAGGAGCTGGTGCGCCGCACCACCGCGCTCAAGCCGCTCGTCGCCGCGCACGCGCTCGAATGCGAGCAGCTGCGCCGTCCCGTCGATGCGGTCTGGGATGCCATCCGCCGGACCGGCGTCTTCTATCACTTCGTGCCGCGGCGCTACGGCGGGCTGGAATTCGATATCGACAGTTTCATCGACGCGATGCTGCCGATCGCCGAGGGCTGCGGTTCGACCGGCTGGGTCACCGCTTTCTGCGTCGAGCATAACTGGATGCTCGCGCAATTCCCCGAAAAGCTGCAGGACGAGACCTTCGGCGGCGACTTTCCCTATGTCATCGCACCCGGCGCGACCAACCCGCCGGGCGTCGCCCAGCCCGCCGACGGGGGCTATCGCCTGACGGGGCGGTGGAAATGGGGCACGGGCGTCATGCATGCCGACTGGGTGATGGTGACCGGCATGATTCCCGGCGAAAACCCGCCGCGCCAGCTTTTCCTGGCGTTGCCGGCGGACGAGGTCGAGGTGCTCGACACCTGGCATGTCGACGGGATGATCGGCACGGGCAGCAACGACATCCGCTGCGACGACATCTTCGTCCCCGAACATCGCGTGATGGACATGGGCGAAATGCGCATGGGCTGCGCGCCCGGCGCGAAGATCCACGCCCATAACCCGATCTACCGAATGCCGATGACGCCTTTCCTTGCGATCACGGCGGCGATCGGCGCGGTCGGCGTCGCCCGGTCGGCGGTCGATCATTTCCGCGAACGCATCGGGGTGCGCACCATGCTCGGCACCACGGTCAGGCAGAACGAAAAAGCCTCGGCGCATATGCGGCTCGGCGAAGCCGCAGCGAAGACGCAGACCGCCGAAATGATCCTGCGCGAGGTCGGGCGGCGCAATGTCGCACTGACCGAAGCGGCCGGAGACGGGCTGGTGAGCAACGAGGACCGCATCGCGCTCCGCGCACAGGTCGCGCTCGCGATGGATCTGTGCCGCGACGCGATCCGGCTGCTGGTCGAAGGCGCGGGGTCGAGCGCGCATATGACGAGCAGCCCGCTCCAGCGTGCGCTGCGCGACGTCAATGTGATGGCGAGCCACGTCGTCTACGACTTCGACGGCGCGACCGAACTGCTCGGACGGTCGTTGATCGGCTTGCCGCCCAACACCCCGGTTTTTTAAGATCGGCGAAAATTTGCGCAAGCAACTTGACAAATATTTTTTACCCGCCATGATCTTAGTATACTAAGAAACTTCGGCACGACCGGCTTTGGGAGGTACGGGATGCGCGATACGGGAGAGATCGACCGGCGGACATTGCTCGCCGGGGGCGCTGCGGCCCTGGCGGTGGTGCAGGGTGCGAGCGCGAAGGGGGCTGCCGCCGCCGAAAGCGCCGCGCCGGTGCGGGCCGGCCCGAAGCGGCGCGGCGGCCGCCCGAACATCCTCCTTATGGTCAACGACCAGGAACGGGCGCTCGCCGACATTCCCGCCGGCCTGCCGCTGCCCGCGCACGAATGGTTGCGCCAACGCGGCATTCTCTTCGATCGCTTCCATGTGAACACGACGCCGTGCGGCCCGTCGCGCTCGAACATTTATACCGGGCTGCACACGCAGCATAGCGGCGTCTATGCCAATCCCAACTCGCCGCCGCATCCCCAGCTCAGCCCGCAGATTCCGACGATCGGGACGATGTTGCGCCGCGCGGGTTACCGCACGACCTACAAGGGCAAATGGCATCTTTCGAATATCAACGAGGGGTTGAACCTGCGCGGCGTTGCCGGCGGGATCTTTCCCAACACGCGCGATATTCTCGAGCCCTTCGGTTTTTCGGGCTATAATTTCAACGGCGAGCGCGAGGGGCTGTCGTGGGAAGGCTTTATGAGCGACGGGGTGACCGCCGCCGAGGCCGCCGGCCAGCTCCGCGCCTTCGCCGACGACGATGATGCGGCGCCGTGGTTCATGGCGGTCAATTTCGTCAATCCGCACGACATCATGTTCTATGACCCGAGCGGCGAGGGTGAGGCGACGCGCGCGCGGCCGAACCTTGTCGCGCCGCTGCTCGCCGCGCCGGGCGACCCGGTTTACGGCCGCGACTGGAATTTCCCGCTGCCACGCAGCTTTCATGCCGACGACCTGTCGCGCAAACCGCGCGCCCACGCCGCGATCAACGCCAGCGCCGGCGCCTTCTATGGCCGGATGCGGCACGACGACGAGGCGGTCTGGCGCCGCAACCAGAATTACTATTTCAACTGCATCCGCGACGTCGACCGGCACATGCAGACGGTGTTCGACGCGCTGGTCGCCTCGGGGCAATTCGACAACACGATCATCCTCTTCACCTCCGACCATGGCGAACGCGCCGGCGCGCACGGGATGCGGCAGAAGGGCGGCACGATCTATAAGGAGGATGTCGGCGTCCCGCTGATCGTCGTCCACCCCGACCTTCCCGGCGGGCGCACGACCCACGCGCTCGGCAGCGCGGTCGACCTCGTCCCGACGATGCTGTCGCTCGCCGGGGTCGACGAAGCGGCGGGACGCGCAATGCAGCCGAAGCTGGCCGGTCACGACCTGTCCGCCGCGATCGCTTCGACCGCCGCGCGGACGCGCCGCGACGAGGCCGGGATCCTCTTCAACTATGCCGTGCGCTACGGGTGGAACGCCCCCGATGTGCCGAAGGGCGCTGCCGAGACGAAGCCGCTGCCCGAAAACGACCTGATGCTGCGCCGCCTGCACCGCGGCGTCCACGACGGCCGCTACAAGTTCGCGCGCTATTTCGCGCCCGCGCAGCATCATGTGCCGAAGCGCTGGGACGACCTCGTCGCCCATAATGACCTCGAACTCTATGACACGGCGGCCGACCCCGACGAGATCGACAATCTCGCTTGGCGACCGGACGCCCACAAATCGCTCATCGAACGCCTGAATGCCAAGACCAACAAGCTGATCGAAGCCGAGGTTGGCGAGGACAAGGGCGCCGAATATCCGGGTCCGGCCACACAATATGAGACGCTGAAACTCGCCTGACCGTCACCTTGGGAGAGGGACTATGAGAATGAAGAGACTGCTTTGCGGCGGCGCGATGGCGCTCGCCCTCGGAACACCGGCCCTTGCGCAGGAGGCGGCGGCAGATGGCGTGAGCGCGCGCGACGACCAGACGATCATCGTCACCGCGACCCGCCGCGAACAGACGCTGCAGGAAGTGCCGATCTCGGTCGCGGTGGTCGGTGGCAAACAGCTCGAGGAAAAGGGCACGCTGCTGTTCGACGATGTCGCCGATAGCGTCCCCAACCTCCAGATCGACCGCACTAACGGCAATTTCGCGATCACGATGCGCGGCCTTGGCGCCGGAACGGGCAATCTGTCGTTCGAGCAGTCGGTCGGGCTGTTCATCGACGGCATCTATCTGAGCCGCTCGCGCGCCTTCCAGAACCCGCTGCTCGATATCCAGCGCGTCGAGATCGTGCGCGGGCCGCAAGGCGCGCTGTTCGGCAAGAACACCAACGCGGGTGCGATCAGCGTCGTCACGCGCCGCCCGACGCGCGAGTTCGAGGGCTTCGTCCGCGCGAGCGGTGAGGTCGAGCATGGCGGCTGGAACCTCGACGGCGCGGTGTCGGGACCCGTATCTGACACGATCAGTGTCCGCCTGACCGGACGCGCCGGCGCGATCGGCGACTATATGAAAAATACGCTGACCGGCCGCGACGAATTCGGGTCCCGTTATGAAGCGGTGCGCGGCCAGATCCTGTGGGAGCCGAGCGACGATTTCGAGGCGCTGGTCAAGGTCGAGCATTCGTCGAACCGCGTCGACGGCGGCGCGCTGGTGTTCAATTATATCGGCGATGCGAGCTGCTTCCTTTGCAACAAGGTGCGCAATTCGGGTGCCAACGTCCCCGAATATCCGTCGTTCCGCCGCGCGTCCGCGGGGACCAATCCCGAATATGACGACACCAAAACGACGATGGCGCAGCTGACGATGAACCTCGATGCCGGCGACTGGCGCTTTACGTCGGTTACCGCCTGGCAGGAGCTGAAGGGCGGCGTGAATATGGACTATGACGGTCCGCTGACCTTTTTGGAATCGGACATCACCGAACAGTCCAATTCGCTGTTTCAGGAAGTGCGCGCGCAGCACCCGATCGGCGACGATGGCGCCTTTATCGCCGGGCTGACCTATATCGACACCGATTTGCACATCCAGCAGGCGTCGACCTTCAACGCGCAAAGCGCAGGATTTCCCGCCCCGCTCAACGGCCTGTCGCTCCGCCAGTTCAACCAGACCGGCGAATCCTGGTCGCCCTTTGTGTCGGTCGAGGTGCCGGTCAGCGAGCGGATCATGCTCAGCGGCAGCCTGCGCTATTCGAAGGAACGCCGCGTGGGCAACGCGATCTCGAGCAATGTCGGCGTCTTTCCGCCGACCTATCTGCCCTATGACCTGACCGAAACGCGCAAGGAGAGCCTGTGGGACTATTCGGCGCGCATCCGGTACGAATTTTCGCGCGATGCCTATGTGTACCTCAGCTATGCGACGGGCACCAAGGGCGGCGGTTTCGTGTCGAACGATGCGCTGCTCCTTTTCAACATCCAAAGCGGCGTCGCGACCTTCCAATATGATTCCGAACGGGCGAGGTCATGGGAGCTCGGCGGGAAATTCCGTTTCCTGGACGGAAAGGGGCAATTCAACGTCGCGTTGTTCCGCACCAATTTCGCCGACCTGCAGGTGTCCGAATATAATGGCACCGCCTTCATCACCGGCAACGCCGCGTCGGCAATCGCCCAAGGGGTCGAGATGGACGCGAATATCGGCCTCGGCGACCATTGGCGCGTCGGCGGCAGTTTTGGGTATCTGGATGCCCACTACAAGGATTATCCGGGCGGCGCCTGCCTCTATAATGCACCGGCGACCTGTAACCCGCGAACCAATAATCTGGCGGGGGTTCGCCTTGTCCGCGCGCCCGAATGGACGGGCAATGCGTTCATCGAGGCCAAATATCCGATGTCCGGCAGCCTGTATGTGCTCGGCAATGTCTCAGCCAACTATCAGTCGCGTTCCTTCTTCCAGCCCGACATGAGTCCGCTAAACTCGCAGCCCGCTTTCGCCAAATATGACGCTCGGCTGGCGGTGGGCCGCGAAGACGGGCGATGGGAACTCGCACTGGTGGGCCGCAACCTCACCAACAAGGTCACCACCAGCCAGGGATTCAATACCCCGGTATTTGGCGGCAACAGCCACATGGCGCTCGTCGGATCGCCGCGGACGGTGACGCTGCAATTGTCGCTCGACTTCTGATTGCGCGGACGAGGCAGGATGGCGCGGCCGGAACTCTTGCTGCTCGCCGGCGGCATCCGCCCGGGCTCGCTCAACGAGAAGCTGATCGGCTGCGCGGTGCAGGCGGCGCGCGATCGCGGGCTGCCCGCGACGCGCCTGTCGCTGGCCGACTATCGCCTGCCGCTGTTCGGCGCCGAAGCGCTGTCGATCGACGAGGTGCCCGAGGCGTTGGCGCTCAAGGCGATGTTCCGGCGCCATGACGCCGTGATCATCGCGAGCCCCGAGCATAATGGCTCGGTCACGGCGATGCTGAAGAACGCGCTCGACTGGATCTCCTGTCCGGGGGAAGGCGAGGCGGCGCAGGCCTATGGCGCCTTTCGTCGCAAGCCTTTCGCGATGCTGTCGGCGTCATCGAGCCCGTTCGGAGGGTTGCGCGGCCTGTCCCAGCTTCGCCAGATTCTGACCACCGTGAACGCCTGGGTGGTGCCCGAACAGCTCAGCGTGCCGCACGCCCATCGCGCGTTCGACGCGACGGGCAACCTCGCCGATCCTCTCCTCCGGACCCTGCTGGACGAACTGGTCGATACCGTTGCGGGTGCGGCCCGGCACCGGGCGACCGAGGGGAATTGATGAGCGAGCAGCGGCCGGTCAGGAATTACTGGGCTTTCGATGACAGCATCGGCTATCTCGCGCGTCTGATCTTCCGCTCCTTTTCCGGGCTGCGCGAGCGGCACACCCGCGAATATGGCATATCGTCGGGCCAATGGACGTTCCTGCGCCAACTCTGGCGCGACGACGGGATCAGTCAGCGCGAACTCAGCCGTCGGCTCGCGATGCGCGATGCGACGACCGCGGTTACGCTCCGCGCGCTGGAACGGGCGGGTTTGGTGCGCCGCGCCGTCAACCGCCGCGACCGGCGTGAAATACTGGTTCATCTGACTCCGCATGCCAGGCGTCTGGAAAAGCTGCTCATGCCGAGGACCGCCGAAATCCAGGCGCTTGCCACCCAAGATTTATCGGATACCGAAGTCGAGACGCTCAGGCGGCTGCTGTTCCATGTGATCGACAATCTCGCTTCCGCCGATCCCGAGCTTCAAGACAGTCGGCGAATCATTCCTCACCCCAAGCGGATCGACAGAGGGCTGCCATCTCGCGACTAGTTTGACCTGATCCCGTGCGCAAAATCCGCGTGCTTACCGAGATGCTGATCGCGTGTTTCGGGCAAAGCAAGCCGACAGCGGGGCCCATAGGCGCTTAGCGCTATCGCGGCCGGGTCGCTCGTTGATCGAGAACCGCTATCATTGTGGTTTCTTTGAGCTAAACGAGCTTGTCGGCGGCCAGCCCGCACGGCACCATTCGCCAAGAGAACGGAACAGGCAATCGTGCAAAGCATATCGAGAGGCACAAATGCCAGCGGGATGCGCCGCTACAACGAGCGGTTGATCCTGTCCGCGGTGCGCCGGATGAACGGGGCTTCCAAAGCCGAATTGTCCCGGATCACCGCCTTGTCTCCCCAAGCGGTGGTCCGCATCGTCGACGAGCTCGAGGCCGAGGGACTGCTGTTCCAGGCCGAGAAGCGGAAAGGGGGGATGGGTCAGCCCGCGACGATTTACCGGATCAACGGCGAGCGCGGTTATACGGTCGGCGTCGAGGTGGGCCGTAGCGGCCTGACACTCGCACTCCTCGATTTCGACGGTACGCTCAAGGCGACCGCACGAACCGCTGTAGCCTTTCCCGCGGTCGATGCCGTGCTGGCCGAGATCGATCGCTTCACCAAGGCCCATCTGCCGGTGGCCGACAAGGGGGACGAAGCGTTCCTCGGCGTGGGCATAGCCATGCCGTGGTTCCTGGGGGAATGGCGCGAGGAGACCGGCATCTCCGACGATCAGGCGAGCGAGTGGCGCGACCCGGCCGTTGAGACGCGGCTGCGCGACGGTATCGCCTGGCCGGTCCATTTCGAGAATGACGGGAACGCGGCCACGCTCGCGCAGCTGCTCTGCGGCGCCGGCCTCGACCTGCAGGACTTTCTCTATGTCAATCTCGGCACCTTCGTGGGCGGGGGGCTGGTTCTGGGCGGGCGGGTCGTCCAGGGCCGCCACGGCAATGCCGGCGCGCTGGCGTCGATGCCCATATGCATCGGCGGAAGCAGTGACTATCTCATTCACCACGCCTCGCTCTACGCGCTTCCGTCGGAAGGCACGGCCGAGCGTGCGGCGTGGCTCGAGCGCTGCTGCGAAGCGCTCCATTTCGCCATCGTCGGTGCGAACAGCCTGCTCGACCTCGAAGCGGTGGTGATCGACGGCGCGCTGCCTGCTCAGATGCTGGGCGCGATCGTCGAAAATCTGGAACATCGGTTGCGAAACGACGTGCCGCCCGATTTCTTCACGCCGCTGGTTCGTCCCGGAAATCTTGGTGACACGGCGGCGGCGATGGGCGCGGGTCTATTGCCCCTGCACGCCAGCTTTTCGCCCGACCTTGCTGCCTTGGTGAAGGGGCCCGCAGCAAAAGAAGGCTGACCGTCCTTTTTACGACATATCATTTCTCGATTGACGGGACTAAATCACCTTTGTAGATTTAGTCCCGTCAGAAACGCGAACGCGCGTCCGAATCGGGAGAGAGAGATGAAAAGGCACACCCTTGGTGTATGGAGCGTGCGCGCGCGGACACTCCGCGATCCGCAGTCGGCATTGCGCTGCGCATAATGGTCGAAGCACCTCTCCTGCTTGGCGCGATCGAGGCCGGTGGCACCAAATTCCTGTGCGGCATCGCCGACCGCAATGGCTCGGTGCTCGCCGAGGCACGTATTTCCACCACGACGCCCGATGAAACGCTGGAGGCGGCAAGCGCGTTCTTTGCCGAGAACATCGCGCGCCACGGGCCGCTCTCGGCCTTCTCGATCGGAAGCTTCGGGCCACTGTCGCTCAATCCCATCGCGCCCGACTATGGCTCGATCACCTCGACGCCCAAGGCCGGATGGCAGGATGTCGATTTGCTCGGCCACTTCCGCCGCACGATCGATGCGCCGATGGCGCTCGACACGGACGTCAACTGCGCGGCGGTCGGCGAGCGGTTGTTCGGCAGCGGGCGGGGCCTCGATACCTTCTGCTATGTGACCGTCGGCACCGGCATCGGCGTCGGCTTGCTCGTTGGTGGTGCGCCCCATGGCGGCGCCAATCATCCCGAGGCGGGGCATATCCGACTGCCGCGCGCGGACGGCGACCATGATTTTCCGGGCATCTGCCCGTTCCACGGCGATTGCCTCGAAGGGCTGGCCTGCGGCCCGGCGATGAAGGCACGTTGGGGGGAGGCCGCCGAAACGCTATCCGACGACCATCCCGCCTGGGACATCGAGGCCGACTATCTCGCGGGGTTGTGCGCGACGCTCACTTACGTCGTCCGGCCCGACCGGATCATCCTGGGCGGCGGGGTCATGGATTCGCACGCGATGCACGCACGCGTCCGCAGCGCGCTGGTGGCCAAGCTCGCGGGCTATGACACCAGCATGCGCAGTCTCGACATGGATGACTATGTCGTCGCCCCCACGGCGGGACCGTCTGCAGGGCTCACCGGCGCCTTCGCCATCGCTTATCGTACCGCCACGCGCCAGTGGCCGATGCACTGGGCCGAAGCCGCGTCGGGCTCGCTCATCGCCTCTACCGACAAGGAACTGTCCAATGCATAGCCTTTCCCATTCGGGCTCGTTCGCCGGTCTGCCGGGCGACGGCGACGCCGCGCGCGCGACCCCGGCGATCGTCCTCAGCGCTGCGGGGGCGGCGCTCGGCGGCCTGCTCTTCGGTTTCGACACGGCCGTTATCTCCGGCGCCACCCAGGCGCTCCAGACGCAGTTCGGCCTGACCGACGCGATGCTTGGTTTTACCGTCGCGTCGGCGCTGATCGGCACGGTGCTGGGCTCGCTCGTCGCGGGTGCGCCGGCGGACCGGTTCGGGCGCAAGGCGGTGATGCTGACTGTCGCGATCGCCTATGTCATCTCATCGCTCGGCACGGGTCTCGCGCCCGACCTCAACACCTTCCTTGTGTTCCGTTTCATGGGCGGGCTGGCGATCGGCGCGGCATCGGTGGTGACGCCGATCTATATCGCGGAGGTTTCACCCGCGCGGTTCCGCGGCCGGCTTGTCGCGATGAACCAGCTTAACATCGTGCTCGGCATCCTGATCGCCTTCCTGTCCAACTACATCATCGCCGGACTGGTCTCGCCCGATGTCGCCTGGCGCTGGATGTTCGGCATCGTCGCGGTGCCTTCGGCGATCTTTCTCGCCGTCTCGCTGGTGCTGCCCGAAAGCCCGCGCTGGCTGGCGATCCACGGTCACTCCGAGCGCGCGAAAGGCGTGATGCAGCGATTGGGCTTTGCCGATCCTCGCGCCGAGCTCGCGCGTATCGAGGCGGCCGAGGCGCGCGAGGAGGCCACCGGCAAACCGCGGCTGTTCCAAAGCGCGCATTTCACGCCCGTCGCCTGCGCGATCGCGATCGCGATGTTCAACCAGCTCTCGGGCATCAACGCGTTGCTCTATTATGCCCCGCGCATCTTCGAGCTTGCCGGCGCCGGTGCCGACAGTGCGCTGCTTCAGTCGATCGCGGTCGGCGGCACCAACCTCGTGTTCACGGTGCTCGCGCTGTTTCTGATCGACCGCTTCGGCCGCAAGCCGCTGCTCTACATCGGCTCGGTGATTTGCGCCGCGACCTTGCTGCTGGTCGGCTGGCAGCTTGAAAGCGCGAACCCCGACGGGACGCTCATCCTGTTCGGCCTGCTCGGCTTCATCGCGGCCTTCGCGATGTCGCAGGGGGCGGTGATCTGGGTGTTCATCTCCGAAGTTTTCCCGAGCGCGGTGCGCGGCAAGGGGCAGGCGCTGGGCAGCACGACGCACTGGGTGATGGCGGCCGCGATCACCTGGGCCTTCCCGGTGTTTGCCGCCAGCGTCGGCGGCTGGGTGTTCGCCTTCTTCGGGGCGATGATGCTGCTCCAGCTTGTCTGGACGTGGAAGTTCATGCCCGAAACCAACGGCATCGCATTGGAAGACATGAACCTGGGGAGCGCCCGCACATGAAGAAACTGGCTATCATTCTCGCCGCTGCGGCTGTGCTCGTCCCGGCGGTTCCGGCAGCGTTCGCCCAGCAGGCCGATGAGCGGCCCGGCTATCACTATGGCCCGGCGCAGAACTGGATGAACGACCCCAATGGGCTCGTCTATTATGACGGCGAATATCATCTCTTCTACCAGTATAATCCGCACGGCGACCGCTGGGGGCATATGAACTGGGGCCATGCGGTCAGCCCTGATCTCGTGAACTGGAAAGAGCTGCCCGTCGCGATCCCCGAAACCGACGTGATGGCGTTCTCGGGCACGGCGGTCATCGACTGGAAGAACACGAGCGGCTTCGGCAAGAATGGCAAGCCGCCGATGATTGCGATCTATACGGGGCACAATCCGAAGACGGAGCGGCAGTCCCAGTATCTCGCCTACAGCAACGATCGCGGGCGGACCTTTACCATCCATGGCGAAGTGCTGAGCAAGGGCGAGGAAAAGCATTTCCGCGACCCCAAGGTGTTCTGGCACGAACCCACCAAGCGGTGGGTGATGGTGGTGCTCCTGGCGGCGGCGAATACCGCCGAGATCTACACCTCGTCCGATCTCAAGGATTGGACACACCGCAGCAGTTTCGGTCCCGCGGGCGGGCGCGGCAAGTTTTGGGAATGCCCCGACCTGTTCGAGCTGCCCGTCGAGGGCGGCGCGCCGGGCGAAAAGCGTTGGGTGCTCAGCATCAACCTTGGCGACAATGCCGTCGGCGGCGGATCGGGCGGGCAATATTTCGTCGGCGATTTCGACGGCGAGAAGTTCACGACCGTGCCGGGCTGGCCATCCGCGCCGCAATGGATGGACTATGGCGCGGATTTCTATGCCACCATCTCGTGGAGCGACATGCCCAAGAGCGATCCACGCCGCGTCTGGATGGGCTGGGCCAATGACTGGAACTATGCGAACTTCATCCCGACTTATCCCGCACGCGGGATCATGACGGTGGCGCGCACCGTGGCCCTGCGCAAGACGGGGGAGGGCTATCACATCCTGCAGGCGCCGGTACGCGAGCTGGCAACCCTTCGCGGCGAACCGCGGCGCGCATCCGCGCTGACGCTGTCGGAGACGCCGGTCGCGCTGCCGGTCGAGGGCGGCAAGGCCGATATCGAGCTGGAGCTCGACACCGGCACCGCCGATCAGGTGTCGATCGCGCTGACGGACGGGCAGGGATGGCAGACGCGGATCGGGGTCAACCCCACGGCGAACGAGGTGTTCGTCGACCGCACCCGATCGGGGCCGCACTTTCACGACGGTTTCGCCAACCGTCATGTCGCGCCGGTCGATCTCAAGAGCCGCAAAGTAAAGCTGCGCGTGCTCGCCGATGAATCGATCGTCGAGGTCTTCGTCAACGATGGCAGGCAGACGATCACCGACCGCTTTTATCGTGGCGGCGGACAACTAACGTGGAGCGCGACGGCGCGCGGCGGGAAGGCCGTGATGAACCTGACCGCCTGGCCGATGCGCAGCATGGGGAGCCGTGAATGAAGCGACCACGGACACGCTGACCTGACGCCGCCGGAGCGGCGCTCAACATCCCGGAACCCATAGGCACGCTGCGGCACCCCGCCGCCAGCGAAGGGGAAGTGCGTGCCGACGCCGGGGCGAGATTTGATGGAACACAAAAACGAACAGGGAGAGTTTGTATGACTGAGAGGATGATCGGATTTCTGGCTACCGCCTCGCTTGCGGCGTTGGCCATTGCCACCCCCGCCGCTGGGCAGGAGGCGCCGGCTGTGACCCCGGATGTGGAGGAACCCGCGGCGGGTGACATCGTCGTGACGGGCTATCGCGCGGCGCTTGGCTCCGCGCAGACGATCAAGCGCAATTCGGACTCGATCGTCGACGCGATCGTTTCGGAGGACATCGGCAAGCTGCCCGACAATAATGCGGCCGAAGCGATCGCGCGCGTCACCGGCGTGACGGTGCTGCGCTACAATGACGAGGCCGGCGACATTCTCGTCCGCGGCCTTCCCGATGTCGCGACCACCTTCAACAGCCGCGAATTCTTCACCGCCGACGACCGCAAGCTGCACCTGCAGGATTTCCCCGCCGGGGTCGCCGCGGGGATCGAGGTCTACAAGTCCGGCACCGCCGACCTGATCGAGCCGGGACTTGCCGGGCTGGTCAACCTCCGTTCGCGCCGCCCGCTCGACGTCAAGGACACCGAGATCGCGGGCGAAATTCGCGCAACCTATAACGACCAGTCGAAGGCTTTCGACCCGTCGGGCAATCTGCTTCTCACCAAGCGCTGGGATACCGGGGCGGGCGAGATCGGCGCGCTGATCAATTTCAGTTATGTCCGCACCACCTATCGCAACGCCGACCGCTATGCGGATTCGGCGGTGATCAGCCCGCAGGGGTTCAACACGGGCGATCCGGGCGACGATATCCCCGTCACGACGCCCGGCGTCGGAAATTTCCGCTTCCCCGCCAACGCCGGCAACTTCTACGAAAAGGGCGTCCGCCATCGTCCGGCGATCAACGGCACGATCCAGTGGCGGCCAACGCCCGATCTGGAATTCTACGCCGAGGGCTTGTGGCAGGCTTATCGCGGTGACGTGATGCGCGACGCGTTCAACGTCAATTTCGAGCGGCGCAGCGCCAGTGGCGTGTTGCCGACGATCTCCAATGTCGTGCTAGTGCCGGGCGAGCCGCTGAAAGCGCAGAGCTTCACCAAATCCGGCGGCTATGTCCCCGAATTCTTCCGTTCGACGCAGGACGACAGCACCGACACCTATCAGGGTGCGCTCGGCTTCAAATGGACGACCGGCCGCGCCACCCTGTCTGGCGATTTCGCCTATACGCACAGCAAATATCAGGCGCGCGAGGACAGCGTCGATGCGCAGCTCGCCACCGCCCCGACGATCAACGTCGACTGGGACGTCGGCGGCTCGGCGGTCTTCGATCTCGGCAATTACGACATCGCCAATCCGGCCAACACATTATGGCGCGGCTATTTCCAGCGCGACTTCGTCACCAAGGGTGACGGCTATCAAGGGCGGGTCGATCTCGATCTCGAGACCGATATCGACTGGTTGCCCCGGCTCCAGTTCGGCCTCCGCGCGACCGACCGGACGTCGCTGCTCCAGAACAACAACCGCTATGCCTACACCGCTGGCCTCGGCCTCCGGCTCGACAGCTTGCCGACGGGGCAGCTCGAGCTGATCACCGACGGCTATCGCGATGATCCGCAGCGTTTCCAGAACTGGCTCGCGGCGCCGCGCGGCGCGATCCGCGACAATGTCGAACCGCTTCGCCAGCTATCCTATGCCTCGCTGCAGCAACTCGTGCTGCTCTTCCCCAATGATGGCGGCATCCGCGAGGCGCTGAGCAAGTTCGCGACGGAGGAAATTCCTTTCGACCCGTTCAATGGCTTCCGGGCCAAGGAAGCGACCTATGCCGCCTATGCGCAGGGCAAATATGAATTCGATCTGGGCGGGATCGACGTCGATGGCACCATGGGCGTCCGCATCGTCAACACCGATGGCACCTATTCGGGTTTTTCGCGGGTCGACGGGCAACCGGTCGCGCAGGTGGCGCACCAGAATTATGTCGATGTGCTTCCCTCGTTCCTCTCGCGCTTCCGGTTCAGCCCGCAGCTGCAGATGCGCCTGGCTTTCACCCAGACCCGAACCCGCCCCGGCTTCGGACAGCTCAATCCGTCGCTGAACATCACCCGCAACAATCCGGGGCCCGACGGATCGCCGCCGCTCTATGCGGCGTTCGGCAGCGGCGGCAATCCGGACCTCAGGCCGCTGACGTCGAAGAATTTCGACGCGACGCTCGAATATTATTTCTCGGAAAACGGGTCTGTGTCGATCGCGGGCTTCTACCGCGATCTCGACGGCTTCATCAGCAATTATACGCGCGACGTCGTCGATCCGGTCTACGGCCGCATCCAGATCAACCGGCCCGAGAATGCGGGCAAGGGCCGCATCAAGGGTGTCGAGGCATCGGCGCAGACCTTCTTCGACTTCCTGCCGGGCTGGCTGTCGGGCTTCGGCGCGCAGGCCAACGTCACCTATCTCGATGGAACCAACGCCCTGCCGCTCGCGCTCG
Source organism: Sphingomonadaceae bacterium 3R27C6 (assembly GCA_005503215.1). Classification (GTDB taxonomy): domain Bacteria; phylum Pseudomonadota; class Alphaproteobacteria; order Sphingomonadales; family Sphingomonadaceae; genus Sphingopyxis. Next base: position 148,604 of record SCNS01000010.1, read on the forward strand.
GCGAGGGCGCGCGTCAGGTCAAGCTCACCGGTCTTTCGAAATGGGCTTACAACCTCACCGCCTTCTACGAGAAGCACGGCATTTCGGCGCGGCTTTCCTACAATCACCGGTCGGAATTTGTGACGAGCTACAACCGCAACGCCAATGAGGAGCAATATGCGGGCGAGCTCACGCGTCCGATCTCGCGGCTCGACTTTTCGATGTCCTATGACTTCATGCCGGGCCTCACGCTGGTCGGCAATGTCAGCAACATCCTCGGCAAGCCGTTCAACAACTACCGCTATTATAACGAGACGCAATTTTTCCCGCGCGATCTGCGCGTCGAGGGGCGCTATTACAGCCTCGGCCTGCGCTTCAAAATGTGATCGCCGACCCCGCCGGCGCGAGCCGGCGGGACACGGAACCCCTGCATCCTTGTCCGGGAGCTTCATCATGCGAAACGCGCGCGCGCGGCTGACAATGCCGCTCACCCTCTTCTTTGCGCCCTTCATCGTCGGCTGCGGATCCGACGCGCCCGCGGTGGAGTCCGGGCCGGTCGTGACCGTTCCCACGCCGACACCCGCCCCGTCACCAACGCCAACGCCACCACCCAATCCGGGCGCGACCGCAGCGCCTGTGTTCTTCGGCCTCGAGGCACAGGGGATCGGCGATCCTAATCCCTTCTATCAGGACGGACGCTATCACGTCTTTTATCTGCAGAATGAAGGGCGTCATCCCTGGCGCGTCTCGTCGTCGACCGACCTGACCAGCTGGTCCGAACCGGTCGAGGCGGTTCCTGTGGGCCCTGCGGGCGCGCCCGATTACTGGACCGGCAGCGGCAGCGTCGTCGCCGATCCGAGAGGCGACTACCGGATCTTCTATACCGGCCATCTCCCCGGCGGGGATCCGAAGGAGATCGTGATGGCGTCGCGGGCAGACAGTCTCGCGGGTCCCTGGACCAAGCTTGCGACGCCGCGCTTCTCGGGTGTACCCGACTATGATCGCTGGGACTTTCGCGATCCGTTCGTCTTCTGGAACGATGAGGCGAAGAGCTGGTGGATGCTGCTCACCACCCGCAAGGCCGGGCAGGCGGTCGTCGGTCTATATACTTCGCCCGATCTCGATCGCTGGACGGCCGCGCCGCCGCTTTATGCCGAGGCGTCGCCGCTCAACCTCGAAGTGCCCGATCTCTTCCGCGAAGGCGCCGACTGGTTCCTGCTCTATTCGGACCAGCGCGACGCCTCGCGCCAGACGCGCTATCTCAAGGCGGCGACGTCTGCCGGGCCCTATGCCTATGGCACCTATGACGCGCTCGACGGGCGCGGTTTCTATGCCGGAAAGACTGCGGGGACGGGCGCGAACCGGCTGTTGTTCGGCTGGATCGCCCATCGCCGTGGCAGGCGCGACGATGCTGAGCTTGAATGGGGCGGCGATCTGGTCGCGCATGCGATCCGCCGTACTGCTGTCGGCGCGCTCGCGGTCGACATTGCCGATCCGGTCGCGCGGCAGTTCGCCACCGTCATGGGGCGGCTTTCGCCGGCCGCGCCGGGATCCGGTGAGATTGCGAAGGGCACGCGGATCACCGCCGATCTTGCCGTGCGCGCGGGCGACCGGTTCGGTATCCGCTTCACGAAGGATGGTTTCGCGGCCGCCACGGCCGAGATTGACGCGCGTGCGGGCGAGGCCCGGTTCGTCGTCGGCGGACGCACCGCCGACGCGCCGCGGGTGGCATTTCCGGCCAGCGCGGACGGCCGCTACCGCCTCGACCTGCTGCTCGATCCGCGGCAGGGCTTCGGCATCCTCTACATCAATCGCTTTCGTGCGCTTAGTTTCCGCTATTATGGTTTGAGCGGATCGGTGCCCACTTTTTATGCCGATGGCGGCTTTGTTGCTATGGAGGGCGAAGTGCGCACGAAGTGACAGCATTGTGGGAAGCGCTGCCGGGTTAATCCTATTCGGCGGAACGCCCGTGCGGTGGAGGGATCGGCTTGCGGATCAATCGCTGACCTAAGCCGACAACGTCGCGCGATAGTCGTCGACGGCCAGCAATAGCCCTTCGATCTCGGCCGGAACGATCCGGATCCGGAGGTCGTCTCGGCCATTCGGCCGCCCCTTGAATTTGAGATCCCAGCCTTCCGCGCGGGTCATGGCGGCCCTGAGCTGGGTCTCGTCGACCGAGAAGACCAGCTTCATCGTCAGCGCGCAATCGCCGTTGAAGTCGCTATTCGGGCACATGGTGTCGTCGCCGCGCCGCGCGTGATCGAGCCGCTGTGCCACGAGGTTGCCATCGCGATCCGCGAAGTGGACCGTATCATAGAGACGCTGCGAGCCCCAATAGCGCAGCGACTGGTGCACTTCGAACCGGGTTTCGCCGGTGCGTTTGTCGACATGGGCTTCGACATGGCTGTCGAACGATGTGGAGCCATTCAGCCGCCGTTCTTTGCGAAAACCGTTGCGGGTCGAGATAATTGTTGCGAACTCCAGATCGTCGTCGTCGATCGTGGCTTTGGCGCGGAAGGCTTCCGCATCCATCTTCGCGAGCTGTCTCGGCACCGCGGGAGCGTTCGCCACCGCGGGCGAAGCCAGGACAACTGCGACCAAGCCAAGGGTCAGGCTGGAAAAACGCACGAGTGAAACTCCTTAAGACCATGAAACCGGCGGGGGGGATGCCGCCATGGCTCGAGCAAATACCGAGCGAACAATGCAGTCAGGTGTCGCCAACGTAAGGAAACATTGCTGAACTGCGCGGGTGGTCTCAGCCATCAGGCAGCTCGATCGGATTTTTCCGCAGCCTCTGCTCTCCCGCTGCCGACCGTCTGTCTTGTCGACAGGCCCAAATCTCGTTGCCGGGAAGCACGGGCACGTGCCGGGCATGTTGTAAGAAAATGTTTCTGCACCCACGCGCGCACTGGAAGGGCGGCGCGTCGTCCCTATCTGGAGCTGGCGGGTCGCCTGACCATCAGCCCTCCGGGCTTTCATCACCAGAGACTACGAACGAACGGCATAGATTTTCCAATGACTGCCTCCACAATTTTGATCGTTGAGGACGATCCCGCCTTGCGCACGCTTACGGCTCGCGCACTGCAGCAAAATGGCTATCAAGTCCGGCCTGCAGCGTCCGCTCCCGAAATGTGGCTGGCGCTGGACGTCGGGGCCGTCGACCTTGTGCTGCTCGACGTCATGCTGCCCGGGACCAGCGGCCTCGATCTCTGCCGTCAGCTTCGCCAGCAGAGCGAAGTGCCCATCATCTTCGTGAGCGCCAAAGGCGGCGAGACCGATCGAATCGTCGGGCTCGAACTGGGTGCCGACGATTATCTCGCCAAGCCATTCAGCACCCGCGAGCTGACCGCTCGCGTGCGTGCCGTGCTTCGCCGCGGGCGTCTGGACCGTCAGCATGGCAAAGGCGGACAGCAGGTCGCTGAATTTGCCGGCTGGATCGTCAATTTTTCGAGGCGCGAGCTGCATTCTCCGACGGGCGCGATCGTCGAGTTGACGGGTGCGGAGTTTGATCTGTTGTCTAGCTTTCTGGAGAACCCTCAACGTGTGATTGCCCGTGAACGGTTGATCGAACTGTCGCGGACGCGGCTCGGCGATGCTTCGGATCGCAGCGTCGATGTCCTGGTCAGCCGCTTGCGGCGCAAGCTTTCGCACAAGGATGCGAGCGCGCCGATCATCACTGTTCGCGGCGTCGGCTATATGTTCAACGTCGAAGTGTCGCGTCGGTGACCGACGCCATGCGGCCGTCGCTCGGGCTGGTCGGGCGGATCTTTCTGATCCTGCTATTGGCGATCACGATCGAATTTACCGTCAGCACCTTCCTTCACGAGCGCGCGGGACAGTTGCGCGTCGAAGAGGATGAGGCGCACCGCGTGGCCGAGCATCTCGCCGCCGCCAGCCGTTTGCTGAACGCGAGCCCGCGCAGCGAACGCCCGGCCCTCGCGGCCCGCCTGTCGAGCGAAACCTTCATCGTCGAATGGCACCCTACCAGCCTCCCGCTCATGCCAATGGCGGCGCCGCTGAACGAAATGCGCACGCAGATCATCGGATGGGAGCCAGCTCTGGGGCATGAGAATTTGCGCCTGCATCTGAAGGAGCCGGGACGTAACGGCAAGGTCACCGGCCAGCTGTCGCTTGCCGACGGAAGCTCGCTGGAGTTCAAGGCGACGCAGCTCGTCGATCCCTCGCGGCTGCGGATCAACCGGTTCCTGTTGGCGCTGGTGCCCGCGATCGCGCTGATCCTCATCGGCGGACTGCTCATGCGCCGCGTCCTGTCTCCGATGCGAATGCTCGCGCGCGCCGCGGTACGGATCGGCGAAGGCGACGCCGTGGTTCTTCCCGAGGTCGGCGTATCGGAAATCCGGCGCGTGATCGCCGCCTTCAACGAAATGCAGGCGCGCATCCATCAGCTGATCACCGATCGCACGGAGGCGCTTGCCTCTGTCGGCCACGACTTGCGCACGCCGCTCGCAAGGCTGCAGCTTCGCACCGAGGCAATCGACGATCCGTTTTTGCGCCTTTCGATCGAGAAGGACGTCGGCGAAATGGAAGCGATGGTGGCTTCGCTCCTCGCTTTCTATGGCGGCGACAGCGATCCTGAAAAGCCCGTGCAAACGGACATAGCGGTCTTGGCGGCCACAATCGTCGACGATGCTTCGGACATGGGCGATCTGGCGGCCTATCAAGGACCAGACCATCTCGAGATTGTCGTGCGTCCGTTGGCGCTCAAACGCGCTCTGTCCAATCTCGTCGAGAATGCGATCAAATATGCCGGCGGGGCGCAGGTCAGTATTCGAATGGAGGATGGCCGGGTCGTCCTCTGCGTCGAGGACGACGGCCCGGGCATTCCCGAAGATGAACTGGAGCATGTGCTCGAGCCCTTCGTCCGGCTGGACCTTGCGCGAAGCCGCGATACGCTCGGGTTGGGATTGGGAATCCCGATCGCGCGGCGCGTTGCGCACCGGGAGGGCGGCATGCTGCGTCTGTCGAACCGGCCAACCGGCGGGCTGCGCGCCGAGATCGATATTCCGCTAGGCTGAGCGGGCGGAAACACTTCCTTACAATCGGAAACATTTGCTTACACAAATGCTGCGTCGCAGCAAAGTTCGGGGCCTAACTCCGGGTTCGCGCCGCTTCTCCCTTCGGCGCCAATCAAGGAGTCCCCTCGGTGAACGAGCTGATCGGTCGCGTCTTTTCTTTCGAAAAGCAAACTTTCCCCAATCAAAGCACACTCTATGGACGCCTCGTCAGCGACGGGCAAAGCCCGAAGGCGCTGATGATATCCTGCGCGGACTCGCGCATCGTCCCGGAACATATCATGCAGGCCCAGCCCGGCGATCTGTTCGTTTGCCGCAACGCGGGCAATATCGTGCCTCCCTTCGCGACGCAAAATGGCGGCGTCTCTTCGACCGTCGAATATGCGGTCGCCGCGCTTGGCGTTCGGGACATCATCGTGTGCGGGCACTCGGATTGCGGCGCGATGAAGGCGTTGGCCGTCAATCAGGACCTGAGTAGCATGCCGAATGTCGCGGCATGGCTGCGTCATTCGCACGCCGCGCACAAGGTTGTGACCGATAGTTATCCGGCGATGGATGACATTCAGCGGATCCGGGCGGTCTCGCTCGAAAATGTGGTCATTCAGCTTGCCCATCTGCGCACGCATCCCGCGGTAGCGGCGGGTCTCGCGCGCGGGGAAATCGCGCTGCACGGCTGGTTCGTCGATATTCATGCCGGCTGCGTACTCGGCCTGGACGGAGCGACCGGCCGCTTCATGCCGCTGCGCGAGGACGCTCCGCTGCCCGTCGCTCTGCCGCATGCCTCGCGGCGCGCCGCCGATTTCGCGGAAGCGGTGTGATGAACGTCGCCGTGCCGTCACTCGGCAAGACCTTTTCGCGCGATTTGACCGCGTCGATCGTCGTCTTTCTGGTTGCGATGCCATTGTGCATGGGGATCGCGATCGCTTCGGGGGTGCCGCCCGAGAAAGGACTGATAACCGGAATTATTGGCGGTATTGTCGTCGGTGCGCTCGCCGGATCTCCGCTTCAGGTGAGCGGGCCGGCGGCCGGACTTGCCGTCATCGTCTTCGAAATCGTGCGCGACCAGGGGCTTTCGGCCCTTGGTCCTATCCTCGTTCTTGCCGGGCTCATCCAGATTGCGGCCGGCGTTTTCCGGCTCGGCGGCTGGTTTCGCGCAATCTCGCCCGCCGTCGTTCACGGAATGCTTGCAGGTATCGGCCTGTTGATCGTGCTCGGCCAATTCCATGTGCTATTCGATGCCAAGCCGCTTCCCGGTGGGATCGACAATCTCGTGGCGATGCCCGGCCGCATCCTTGGGCTCACGCCCGGTGGCGGAGCGCTGGCCGCTTTCGCTGTTGGCGTGCTGACGATAGCGGCGATGCTGGGGTGGGAACGCGTGCGTCCGCAGAGCCTGCGCCTCGTGCCCGGCGCGCTCATCGGTGTGGTGGCTGCCACCTTGGTCGCCTATGGTTTCGGGCTCGAGGTTATCCGCGTCGATGTTCCGCAATCGATCGTCGGCGCGATTGCTCTGCCCGATGCGGGCATGCTGCAGCGTTTTGCCGAGCCCACGCTGATCGCCACGGCGGTTGCGATCGCCTTTATCGCAAGCGCCGAGACATTGCTCTCCGCAGCGGCGGTGGATCGGATGCACGACGGCGTGCGGACAAACTACAACAAGGAACTGCGCGCGCAGGGTGTCGGCAATCTGCTCTGCGGCGTCGCTGGCGCGCTTCCGATGACCGGCGTGATCGTGCGCAGCTCGGCCAATGTGCAGGCTGGCGGCGTCACGCGGCTTTCGACGATCCTGCATGGTGTGTGGATCCTCGGGTTCGTCGCGCTGCTGCCCTGGCTTCTGCGCGAAATCCCGATGGCGGCGCTTGCCGGCGTGCTCGTCGTCACCGGCGTCAAGCTCGTCAGCCTCGATCATGTAAGGCATCTGTTCGACCGCTATGGCCCGCTTCCCGCGCTGATCTGGGCGGGCACGTTCCTGATGGTCGTGACGACCGATCTGCTGACCGGCGTGCTCGTGGGTCTTGCGCTATCGACGCTCGAACTCGCGCCGCACGTCCGGAGGCTGCGTCTGCGCACCGATCAGCGGCAAGAGGGTGAGACGCGGGAGATCGTGCTCGACGGCACAGCGACCTTCGTTGCGCTGCCCAAGCTGACCGCGCTCCTCGATGACCTCCCGGCGGCGGGACGACTGAAACTCAATGTCGAACGGCTGAAGCACATCGACCATACCTGCGCCGAAATGCTCGAAGAGTGGATCAAGCGGCGGCGTAGCTCCGGCCTCATTGTCGAACTCCAGGGTGCAACGGGAAGGCTCGAACGACTGGCGGCCGCGGCATGATCGGTGCCTCGCCAGCGCGCGCCGTACCGGAGCGAGGAGGCGAGGCACCCCCTGGAAAATGGGTCGCATGCGGGAACGGGGAGGATTCGTTGCTGACTCTCCCGGTTAAGATCCGCGGCGTCGAAACGAGAGCGGTTCTTGACAGCGGCGCCACCCGCTCCGCGGTGGATGCTGGCTTTGCGGCTCGCCATCGGCTGCATGGCGTGCGGGATCATCGCGTTAAGGCCCTCACACGAGAGACCGTAGCCAGAGTGACCGGACCGTTACACATCGAGGCTGGCGCCGGGCATTTGTTCACGACGTCAGCCTTGATACTCGATCTGGTACCGATGGCGCGCGCGGGGCGAATGTCGATCGAACTGGTGCTCGGGCAAGAGTTCTTTGCGCGCAACATGGTCGAGATAGACCCCGATCGGGCCGCGCTCCGGTTTTGGAGCAATGGCAGCGATAACGTAAATCACTGGCTGCCGGTGGTGCAGACGGCCGACGGGCTGTTCTGCACCACCATCTCACCGAAGGAGGGTTTGGAGGCCGCAGCGATCATCGATCTGGGCTGCTCGACGCCGCTCTACGTCGACCCCGAATATGCCGAGGCAAATGATCTGTTCGGCCGCATGAGGCGAGGTTCCAGCGCAAGCCTCGGGGTCGAAGGCGTCGCTATCAGCCAGCTCGGCCGTTTGGAAAGCTTGCGTGTGGGCGACGTCGTTCTCCATGACGTGCCCTTCGCGGTTCCACCCGTCTGGCGTTTCGCTGCGCCCATGATAATGGGCCTTCCGCTTCTCATGCGCTTTCGTTGTCGTCTCGCTTTCGGGCGCGCCCGGATGCAGCTGGTTCGGGCAAGCCGATCGAACAGGCCATTTGTGCGAGACGCGTCGGGGCTCAGCGTCCTTCACGCGGGCGATCACCTGCAAGTCATCCACGTGGCCAAAGACAGCCCGGCAGCAAAAGCAGGCCTCCATGAAGGAGACAGCATTGTCGCAATCAACGACGAGCAGGTCGGTCCGGGCAGCGTCCAGAACCATCGCAATCTCGGCAAGCGGCCGCCAGGGACACGCTATGCGCTCTCGATGCTTGCCAAAGACGATGTGGAATTGGTTCTCGAGGACTATTATTGATTGGCCACGCCGGCATTTTCGATGTCCGGCGGGTCGAAATCGCAGGCGCGCGGCCCGGTTATGGCCAGCGATATGTGGGCGGGGTTGGCCCGTTCAGCGCCGTCTACAGTGTAACAATGCTGGCCGTGAGCGGACGGCCGCTATCGGCCACCACCTGCCGTGGCGAATTCAAAAAAAGCCGCCGTTCTTTTGGGTAGGCTCGCTGTTCCCCGAGAGCGAAATTCCTCCATTTTCCTCGCCGACGCGCGGTAGCACGGATGCAAAATTGGGATGTCACGCAAAGCCAAGGGGACTCTGGCGCAGCATTTTCGTGCTGTAGGAAAGAAATGGCTCCCCGGGTAGGATTCGAACCTACGACCGATCGATTAACAGTCGATTGCTCTACCGCTGAGCTACCGAGGAACACGCCGCCGAAGCGGACAAGGCGGCCCCTTTGCCGCCAACCGACAACTTTATCAAGGGGCTTTTATAGCCTTTTGTGACTCTCAGACGATAAATTGTTCCATCGCGATGCGTTCGTCGAGGCCCTGGTCGGGATCGAACAGCAAAGTCAGCGGCCGGCTGCGGTCGGTGGTGACCAAAACCGTCTTCACATCGCGGATCTCACGCTGGTCCGCGACCGCGCTGACCGGACGCTTCGCGGCTTCGCGGACGTTGAAGCGGATGCTCGTCGATTCGGGGACGAGCGCGCCGCGCCAGCGCCGCGGACGGAAGGGGCTGATTGGCGTCAGCGCCAGCATTTCGGATTCGAGTGGCAGGATGGGGCCGTTGGCGCTGAGGTTATAGGCGGTCGATCCCGCCGGGGTCGACACGAGCACGCCGTCGCACGCCAGCTCCTCGAGCATCGTCTTTTCGTTGATCATCACCTCGAGCTTTGCCGCCTGGCGCGTTTCGCGCAGCAGCGAAATCTCGTTGATCGCGGGCAGGATGTGGCGCTCGCCGCTGATCGTCGTGATGTCGCCCGACAAAGGATGGATCAGGAAGGGGCGCGCGGCGGCGAGCCGGTCGACCAGCCCCTCGATCCTAAACTCGTTCATCAGGAAGCCGATGGTGCCGCGGTTCATGCCGAAAACGGGCAGGCTGCGGCGCTGGTCGAGCAACTGGTGCAGCATATGGAGCAGGAAACCGTCGCCGCCGAGCGTGATCAGCAGGTCGGCCTCTCCCAATTCCACGAAGTCATAGAGCGGGCGCAGTTCGGCTTCCGCCTCCATGGCCGCGGGCGCGTTCGATGCGACGAGCGCAATCTTGCGATGCATATTGGTCCGGTTCCCCTAGCGGGCGGCCCCTCAGCCGCCCGTTGCACTCATATGACGCGCGACCGCCGGTTGGGACTTTCCATCGATATGAAAGTCATGCGCGCGGGGTTTGCCAGCCAAAGCGGCATCAATCAAGCCATCGACGTCGCCGCCGTCGCGCAGCGCGGCGCGCAGGTCGACATGATCGTCCTGGCCAAGGCACATATAGACGCGGCCCTCGACGGTCAGGCGGATCCGGTTGCACGTCGCGCAGAAATTGTCGCTGAGCGGGGTGATGAGGCCGAGCGTCACGGGGCTGTTCTCGACCGCGAAATAGCGCGCAGGCCCGCCGGTGCGCTTGTCGACCGGATAGATGGCGCGGGTTTCGCGAAGCGGCGCGATGAAGTGATGGAGCGGGATATAATGATCGCTGCGGTCGGCCTCGACCTCGCCAAGCGGCATCGTTTCGATCAGCGTCAGGTCGCAGCCGTTTGCGGCGCAATAATCGAGCATCGGGAGGAGCTGGTCCTCATTGAGCCCGGCGAGCGCGACCATGTTGATCTTGACCGCCAGTCCCGCGCCGCGCGCCGCATCGATCCCGCCGAGCGCGACGGCAAGGTCGCCGACGCGGGTGATATGGCGAAAGGCGGCGGGGTCGAGCGTGTCGAGACTGACGTTGATGCGGCGCACCCCCGCCGCGGCCAGCATCGGCGCATGCTCGACGAGGCGCATCGCGTTGGTGGTAAGCGTCAGTTCGTCGAGGCCGTGGCCGATCATCGCCCCCAATCGCATCGCGAGCGTGTCGATCCCGCGCCGAACCAGCGGCTCGCCGCCGGTCAGGCGGATGCGGCGGATGCCCCGCGCAACGAAGCGCTCGGCGATTTCGCCCATTTCCTCTATGCTGAGCACCGCCGATTTGGGCAGGAAGGTCATATCTTCGGCCATGCAATAACGGCAGCGCAGGTCGCAGCGATCGGTGACCGAAAGCCGTAAATAGCTGATCCGACGGCCATGTCCGTCGATGAGCGGCGCCGCGGGCGCAGCGCTATGGGAAAATGTGGCAGCCACGCGCCTATATTGATGCAAAAGGCAGGAACTTGGCAAGCAAAGCCTGCTAGAGGAATGCGATGAATCGCCTGTCCGACTCTCTTTCCGCCTGCGCCCGCAAACTCGAAGCCCTGCACACGCGCTATGATGCCGACGCCGGCGTCATCCTGGTCCAGGTCGACCAGATGGCGCGCATCAACAACAGCGCGGGCACGGCGACGGGCGATTCGGTGCTCGACGAGATCGGGCGGCGGCTCGAAAATTTCGCGAGCGACGAATTCGGGCAGGGGTCGTGCGTCGACCGGCTCGACGGCCCGCGCTTCCTGATCGTCCCGTCGACGCCGATGTCGCTCGGCGCCCTCCGCGCGCAGGAGCGCGCGCTCCACGTCGCGCTCGCCGAACCGATCGTCGGCGATCCGAACGGCCGCCTGTCGATCCGCATCGCCGCGGCGCTGATGACGCGCGATGAGTCGGTTGCCGAGCAATTGCGTGCGGCATGCGATCAGCTGGCGCGGCCGGCGTCTGCCCGCGACGGGGTGATGGTTCACGCCGCGCTGTCGCAGAATGAGGTCGTGATCCATTACCAGCCGCAATATGACGTCGCGACCGGGGAGATGGCCGGGGTCGAGGCGTTGCTGCGCTGGCAGCATCCCGAGCTCGGCCTGCTCGGCGCGGGGCCGCTGGTGACCGCAGCGCGCGCGGCACGGCTCGAATGCGAGCTTACCGAACATGCGCACCGCGTCGCGCTCGCCGAAATGGCGGCGTGGCCCAAGGCGCTCGCGAAGCTGCGCGTCTCGCTCAACATCACCGCCGCCGATCTGGGCGATCCCGAATTTGCCGGCCGGTTCGCCGCGATGGCGAAGGCGGCAAAGGTCGATCCCGACCGGCTGACGCTCGAGCTGACCGAACAGGCGATGCTCAGCGACCCGGCGAGCGCCGCCGACCAGCTGGCACAGATCCGCGCGCTCGGCGTGGCGGTCGCGATCGACGATTTCGGCACCGGCTATTCCAGCCTGTCGCTGCTCGCGCGGCTGCCGATCGATTATCTCAAGATTGATAGCGGCTTTACCCGCACGATCGACGGCAGCGACCGCGACCGCATCGTCGTGCGCGCGATCGTCGACCTCGCGCGCGCGCTGGGGCTGCTCGTGGTCGCCGAGGGGATCGAGAATGAGCGCCAGCTTGCCCGATTGACCGAGCTGGGGGTTGCGACCTGGCAGGGGTTTTTGAAGTCGGGGCCGGTGCCGGCGGATCAGTTGCTGGCGTTGATGGAAGCCTAAGCGACCTGCTTCGCCAGTTTCCCCAAACCCTTCGATAGCTGCAGCGCGCCGTTGAGGCGTGCGCCGGTGCTGACCCAGTCGCCGCTGATCGACAGCTTGTTGTCGGGGCGAATGCGCGCGCGGCCCTTCAGCCGTTCGACATAGGCGATCAGCCCCGGGACGTTGGCGAACTGGTCGCCGTGGAAGCTGATAAGCGCGCCTTTGGTTCCCACGTCGAGCTTGGCGATGCCCGCGAGCTTGGCGTTCGCCTTGATCTCCATCAGCTGGACGAGGTTCGCGGTCTCGGGCGGCAGCGGGCCGAAGCGGTCGATCATCTCGGCCGCGAACGCATCGAGCGCCGGGCGATCCTGCGCATCGTTCAGGCGGCGATAAAGTGCCATGCGCAGCGGCAGGTCGGGGACATAATCCTCGGGGATCAGGATCGGCGCGTCGACGGTTATGACGGGCGACAGGGCTTCGCGCGGCGGCAGCTTTCCGGCACCCTCGGCCTTGGCCACCAAAATCGCCTCTTCGAGCATCGACTGGTACAGTTCGAAGCCGACCTCGCGGATATGCCCCGACTGCTCGTCGCCGACGAGGTTGCCCGCGCCGCGAATGTCGAGGTCGTGGCTCGCGAGCTGGAAGCCCGCGCCGAGCGTATCGAGATCGCCGAGCAGCTTGAGCCGTTTTTCGGCGGTGTCGGTGATCGCGCCGCCTTCGAGCGTGGTGAGATAGGCGTAGGCGCGCGTCTTCGACCGCCCGACGCGGCCGCGGAGCTGGTAAAGCTGCGCGAGGCCGAAGCGGTCGGCGCGGTGGACGATCAGCGTGTTCGCGCTCGGGATATCGAGCCCGCTTTCGACGATCGTCGTCGACACCAGCACATCATATTTGCGGTCGTAAAAGGCGCTCATCCGCTCCTCGACCTCGCCCGGCGCCATCTGGCCGTGCGCGACGACATATTTGATCTCGGGCACGCGCGTGCGCAGGAACAGCTCGATATCGGGCAGGTCCTTGATGCGCGGGGTGACGAAGAAGCTTTGCCCGCCGCGGTCATGCTCGCGGAGCAAGGCTTCGCGGATGACGACGGGATCCCACGGCGCGACATAGGTGCGCACCGCGAGGCGGTCGACAGGCGGCGTCTGGATGACGCTGAGTTCGCGCAGCCCCGACATCGCCATCTGCAAGGTGCGCGGGATCGGCGTCGCGGTGAGGGTCAGGACGTGGACATCGGTCTTGAGCTGCTTCAGCCGCTCCTTGTGGACGACGCCGAAGCGCTGTTCCTCGTCGACGATGACGAGGCCGAGATTCTTGAACTCGACCGATTTCGCGATCACCGCGTGCGTGCCGACGACGATATCGATGTGGCCGCTCGACAGGCCATCGCGCGTCTTCTGCGCTTCACCCGCGGGGACGAGACGCGAGAGGCGGCCGATGTTGACCGGGAAGCCTTTGAAACGCTCGACAAAGTTGGTGTAGTGCTGGCGCGCAAGCAACGTCGTCGGCACGACGACCGCGACCTGCACCCCCGCCATTGCCGCGACGAACGCGGCGCGCAGCGCGACCTCGGTCTTGCCGAACCCGACATCGCCGCAGACGAGCCGGTCCATCGGGCGCCCCGACGCCATATCGGCGAGCACGTCGCCGATCGCGCGGTCCTGATCGTCGGTTTCCTGATAGGGGAAGCGGTCGGCGAAGGCAGGATAGGCGGCATCCTGCGCGAGCAATTCGCCCGAGCGCAGCGCGCGCTGCGCCGCGGTCGCGAGCAGTTCGCCCGCGATCTCGCGGATGCGTTCCTTCATCCGCGCCTTGCGGCGCTGCCACGCCTCGCCGCCGAGCTTGTCGAGGCCGACACCCTCGCTCTCGCCGCCATAGCGCGAGAGGACGTCGAGGTTTTCTACCGGGACATAGAGTTTGTCGCCGCCCGAATAAGTCAGCGCGACGCAGTCGTGCGGGCTGCTCCCGACGGGGATTTGCGTTAGCCCCTCGTAACGCCCGATGCCGTGGTCGAGATGGACGACAAGGTCGCCGACGCTGAGCGTCGCGAGTTCGGCGAGGAAGGCGTCGGCGCTCTTGCGGCGCTTCTGGCGGCGGACGAGGCGCTCGCCGAGGATATCCTGTTCGGTGAGCAGGCTGATCGCGTCGGACGCGAAACCGTGATCGAGGGGAAGGACGACCATCGCGGTCGCGCCGCCCGCTTCGGCCGAGGCCGTGCCGAGCGCGTCCTGCCAACTGTCGGCTGGCGCGAGCGAGGTGACGCCATGGTCGCGCAGCAGTCCCGACAGGCGCTCGCGCGCGCCGCCCGAATAGCTGGCGATGATCGTGCGGCGGCCCTTGCGGCGTTCGTCCGACAGATGATCGGCGACCTTGTCGTAGACGTTGAGGTCAGCGGTGCGTTCGGGGGTGAAATCGCGCGCGGCAAAGGTTTCGAGATCGACGACGGTCGCGGCGGGCGGGACATCGAAGGGGGTGACGATATGGATCGGGCGATCCGAAGAGGCGCCGGCCCATTCCTCCTCGGTCAGATACAGCGTGTCGGGTGCGAGCGGGCGATAGCTGCCCGGCGACTCGCGTTCGGCGGCGACACGGTTCGCATGATAGTCGGCGATGGCCGCGAAGCGTGTCTCGGCGGTCGCCTCGGTGCGGTGGCCGCGAAGGACGGGGGTCGCGGGATCGATGTGGTCGAACAAGGTCGCGAGCCGTTCTTCGAACAGCGGCAGCCAATGGTCCATGCCCGCCTGTCGCCGTCCGTCGCTGACCGCCTGATACAGCGGATCGCCCGTCGACTGCCCGCCGAACAGGTCGCGATACGCCGAACGGAAGCGCTTGATCGTCGCTTCGTCGAGCAAGGTTTCGGATGCGGGGAGCAATTGCAGCGCCTTGGCGGGGCCGAGGCTGCGCTGGTCGGCGGGGTCGAAGCGGCGAATGCTCTCGATCTCGTCGCCGAAGAAATCGACGCGCAGGCCCGTCTCTTCGCCCGCGGGAAACAGGTCGAGGATGCCGCCGCGCACCGCGAACTCGCCCTGGTCGGCGACGGTGTCGACGCGGCTGAAGCCGTTCGAGACGAGCAGTTCGGCGAGCGCGTCGCGGTCGATCCGCTGCCCCGCGGCGAGCGTCGTCGCGAGCTGGCGGATGCGGAAGGGGGTGAGGGTGCGCTGGGTGATCGCGGCGACGGTGGTGAGGATGAGTTCGCCGCGCTTTGCGGGCAGTTGCAGCGCGGAGAGCGTCGCAAGCCGGTCCGCACTGACGCGCATCGACGGGCCCGCGCGGTCGTAAGGCAGACAGTCCCACGCCGGAAAACGATAGACGATGAGGTCGGGCGCGAAGAAGGGCGCCGCGTCGGCGATCGCCTGCATCGCGCTATCGTCGGTCGCCACATAGACGAGGCGCTTGTCGCTCGCCCGCGCGAGATCGGCGAGCAGCAGCGGCAGGAAACCGTCGGCGGCGCGCGCCAGCGTCAGCGGCGCCGACGCCGATCCGATCGCGGCAAAAATGTCGGCGGCGGGCATCGTCATGGCAGCGGGATATAGTCCAGGCGGCGCATCGCGGCGATCATCTCCGGTCGGTCGAGATGCGCGGGCGGCTGACCGGTGCCGAGCGCCCACGCCATGATGTCGACGTCGTCTTCCTCGACAACGGCTTCGTACCAGCTCAGTTCCTCGTCGCCCCATTCGCTCGCATAACGATCGAAGAAGCCGCCGATCATATAGTCGGCCTCGCGCGTGCCACGGTGCCAGGCACGGAATTTCAGGCGTTTGAGGCGGTCGTCCATCTGGTTCTCTTTTCCCTTCTCCCTTGACGGGAGAAGGATACGGAGCCTTGTCGCGATAGCGGCTAGGCGAAGTTGGAAGAGGGTGAAGCGCTCGCATGGCGAGCGCGCGCTTGCTTTGCAAGCGCATACCCCTCTCCGGCTGCGACTAGGCCCCGGACAAGTCCGGGGCAAGTCTCGCGTTCCTCTCCCGCAAGGGGAGAGGAATGGTGCAAGTTGGAAAGGCTCGCGCTAGATACCCTGCACGATCATGCGACCCGAGATACTCAATCCGCTCTTTGCCGCGCTCACCGACCTGAAAGGCGTCGGGCCGCAGCTTGCCAAGCCGCTGACGCGGCTGGGGCTGGAGCGTGTCGTCGATATACTGTTCCATTTGCCGACGGGATTGATCTCGCGCTTTCCGGTCGAGCGGCTCGATCAGGCGCAGGCCGGGCAAACGATCATTGTCGAGCTGACCGCGCAGGATTACCGTCCGGGGCGCAGTCCGCGCGCGCCGTTCGGGGTCGAGGCGTTCGACGATGCGGGCGATCATGTCCGGCTCGTCTATTTCGGCCGGACCTCGGGGCTGGCGCGCAAGCTCTTTCCGCTGGGCGAGAAGCGCCGCGTGTCGGGCCGGCTCGATCTTTATGGCGACATGCGCCAGATCGTGCATCCCGACCATGTCGCCGAACCGGGCGACGAGGCGGGGATCGCCGAGCATGAGCCCGTTTACCCGCTGACCGAAGGGCTCACCAATGCGCGCCTGTCGCAGCTCGGGCAGGTCGCGCTCGAACGGCGCCCCGAGCTTGCCGAATGGATCGACGCGCCGCTGCTGGCGAGCCGCGCTTGGCCCGCATGGCGCGAGGCGATGGAACGCGCCCACGCCAGCCCGCGCGACGAAGCCGCGCGCGACCGGCTCGCGTATGACGAGATTTTCGCGAGCCAGGTCGCGCTGATGCTGATCCGGCAGGGGCTGCGTACGCGCAAGGGCAGGGCGATCCGTGGCGATGGCCGGCTGACCGATGCGCTGAAGCTGCCGTTCGGACTGACCGGCGCACAGGAACGCGTCGGGCGCGAGATTGCCGGCGATATGGCGCAGGACACGCCGATGCTGCGCATGCTGCAGGGCGACGTCGGCTCGGGCAAGACGCTCGTCGCCTTGCGCGCGATGCTCGCGGCGGTCGAGGCGGGGACGCAGGCGGCACTGCTCGCGCCCACGGAAATCCTCGCGCGCCAGCATTTTGCGACCTTGCAGCGGATGCTCGGCGGACTGCCGGTGAACCTTGCGATCCTCACCGGGCGCGACAAGGGCAAGGCCCGCGAATCGACGCTGATGGGCCTCGCCGACGGTAGCATCGATATTCTCGTCGGCACCCATGCGATCTTCCAGCAGGCGGTGGCGTACAAGGATCTCGCTCTTGTCGTCGTCGATGAACAGCATCGCTTCGGCGTCGCGCAGCGGCTGATGCTCACGCAAAAGGCGGCGCGTCCGCCGCATCTGCTCGTTATGACCGCGACCCCGATCCCGCGCACGCTGCAGCTCGCAAATCATGGCGAGATGGACGTGTCACAGATCGACGAGATGCCGCCGGGGCGCACCCCGGTCGATACGCGCGTCATTTCGCTCGACCGGCTCGACGACGTCGTCGACGGCCTCGACCGCCATCTCGCGAGCGGCGCGCAGGCCTATTGGGTGTGTCCGCTCGTCGCCGAGAGCGAGGTCAGCGAACTCGCGGCGGCCGAGGAGCGCGCCGCCCTGTTGCGCGCGCGGCTCGGCGAGCATCGCGTCGGACTCGTCCATGGGAGGATGAAGGGGCCCGAAAAGGATGCCGTCATGGCGCGTTTCCAGGCGGGCGAGATCGGCGTGCTCGTCGCGACCACGGTGATCGAGGTCGGGGTCGATGTGCCCGCCGCCAGCCTGATGATCGTCGAGCATGCCGAGAATTTCGGGCTCGCGCAGCTCCATCAGCTGCGTGGCCGCGTCGGGCGCGGCACCGCGAAATCGGTGTGCCTGTTGCTGCGCTCGCAAAATCTTTCCGAAACCGCGCGCGAGCGGCTCGCGCTGATGCGCGATACGAACGATGGTTTCGTGATCGCCGAGAAGGATCTCGAGCTACGCGGCGGCGGCGAACTGCTCGGGCTCAAACAGTCGGGCGATGCCGACTACCGGCTGGCAACCCCCGAACAGCTGGTGCGGCTGCTGCCCGTCGCGCACGACGATGCGCGGCTGTTTGTCGAGCGCGATGGCGGGATGGACGGCGCGCGCGCGGAAGCGGTGCGGCTCTGCCTTTATCTTTTCGAGCGCGATGCGGCGGTGCCGCTGCTGCGAAGTGGTTAGTTGACGTCGCCTCTGGCACCCATGGCGCGGATCATCGGCAGATAATCTTCGACCGAGATCGACTTGTCGAACTGCACACCCGTCTTGCCGGCGAGCGACCAGACGACCTTCGCCGAGGTGCGGCCGATGATCGGCATGCGGAAAACGACGAGATCGCCGATCTCCAGTCCGCGTTCGAAGCGCATCAGCATACCGTCGGCGCTGATGTTGACGCAGGTGCACATTTCCTGCCGTCCGTCGGGCATGACGAAGGGCAGGCGGCAATAGACGTCGCTACGCGGAGCGATCCGCTGGTCGAGGCCGACATAGTGGGCCTTGCTCGTGTCAATCTTGCGCATATTCGTGGACCTTGTTGATTTGGCCATGACGATCCATCCGATTGCTAAAGAAGTCGTAAATGCTGCCCTGCGCCCTAGCGGGTCACAAGGCCATGTCTTTTTGATCCGAGGCTCAGCGGAACGGGGGCCGCGCCGGGCACGATCAGGTGCTGCGGGTCGCGAATGACGACGCCATCGACCTTGACCGCGCCCTCGTCGAGCTTGCGGCGGGCTTCCTTGTTCGAGCCCGCGAAGCCGAGTTCGCGCAGCGCATCGACGACGCTGATCCCCTCGGCGGGCGCGACGGCCTTCGGAAGGTCGCCGCCTATCTGCCCCTTTTCAAAGGTTTGCGTCGCGGTCTCGGCAGCTGCCTTCGCGGCGTCCGCGCCGCGGCACATCGCGGTCGCTTCGTTCGCGAGGATCTTCTTCGCCTCGTTGATCTCGGCGCCCTCGAGCGCTTCGAGCCGCGCGATCTCGTCGAGCGGCAGGTCGGTGAAGAGCTTGAGGAACTTGCCGACGTCGCGGTCGTCGCAGTTGCGCCAATATTGCCAATAGTCAAAATGGGACAGTTGTTCGGGATTAAGCCACACCGCACCCGCGGCGGTTTTGCCCATTTTGGCCCCCGCAGCGGTCGTCAGCAGCGGAGTCGTGAGGCCATAGAGGTCGGCGCCGTCCATGCGGCGGCCGAGCTCCATGCCGTTGACGATATTGCCCCACTGGTCCGATCCGCCCATCTGCAGGCGGACGTTCATGTCCTTCGACAGGTGACGGAAATCATAGCCCTGCAAGATCATGTAGTTGAATTCGAGGAAGGTCATCGGCTGTTCGCGTTCGAGCCGCAGCTTGACCGAATCGAAGGTCATCATGCGGTTGATCGTGAAATGCGTGCCGACTTCCTGCAGCAGTTCGATATAACCGAGCTGGCCGAGCCAATCCTGATTGTCGACCATCACCGCGTCGGTCGGGCCATCGCCGAAGGTCAGATATTGCTGGAAGATGCTGAAGATCGACGCGATGTTCGCGGCGATCGTCTCGTCCGACAGCATCTTGCGACTTTCGTCGCGCCCGGTCGGGTCGCCGATCCGCGTCGTCCCGCCGCCCATCAGCACGACGGGCTTGTGCCCCGTCTGTTGCAGACGGCGCAGCATCATGATCTGGACGAGGCTACCGACGTGCAGGCTGGGCGCGGTCGCGTCGAAGCCAATATATCCCGGGACGACCTGTTTCGCCGCGAGCGCATCGAGCCCTTCCGCGTCGGTCGTCTGATGGATATAGCCTCGCTCGTCGAGGAGGCGCAGCAGGTCGGATTTGTAACTGGTCATAGCGGGCGGGCGCTTAGCATGGGGTTTGATATTTGGATAGCATGCGCAGGGAATTGATCTGTCACCCCGGTACCCCGGGCAAGGCCGTGCGCGCCGTCGCGGTCGAGGTGTCGCTGTCGTTCGAGGACGGTTTTGCGTTGCGCTTCATCGTCGATGGCGCGACCGCGGCGCTCGTGCTGCCCGATGGCCAGGGCGAACTCGTGATCGCCGACAGCGCGACCGACGGCCTGTGGGAAAGCACTTGCTTCGAGGCGTTCCTCACCGAAGAGGGTGAACCCGATTATACCGAGTTCAATTACTCGCCCGACGGCCGCTGGGCCTGCTACCAGTTCGACGACTATCGCTCGCTGCTCCGCACCGACGACCTCGCGCCATGGGAAATGGCGGCGGAGAAGGGCGATCAAAGCTATGCGCTGCGCGTCGAGCCCGGGATTTTTCCCGACAATGGCGCGAAACTCGCGCTGTCGGCGGTAATCGAGGAGCTCGACGGCACCAAAAGCTATTGGGCGCTCGCGCACCCGCCAGGCAAGCCCGACTTCCATCATCCCGATTGCTTTGCGCTCACGCTTGGGGCACCCGACGCGGCATGACTGTTCACTTCGGCATCGACCGCCTGCTCGCCGACCCGGCGCTTCGCAAACCGCTCGAAGGAAAGCGCGTCGCGCTGCTCGCGCACCCCGCCTCGGTCACCGCCGACCTGACGCACAGCGTCGACGCGCTCGTCGCTTCGGGGCTCGACATCACCGCGGTGTTCGGGCCGCAGCATGGCGTTCGCGGCGACCTTCAGGACAATATGATGGAGTCGCCCGACTTCACCGATCCGACCTATGGCATGCCGGTGTTCAGCCTCTATGGTGAGGTGCGCCGGCCGTCGGGTCAGTCGATGCACACCTTCGACGTGATCCTCGTCGACCTGCAGGACCTCGGCTGCCGAATCTACACCTATGTCACGACCTTGCTCTATATCCTCGAGGCCGCGGCGCAGCATGGCAAGGCGGTGTGGGTGCTCGACCGGCCGAATCCCGCGGGGCGCCCGGTCGAGGGCACGCGGCTTCTGCCCGGTTGGGAAAGCTTCGTCGGCGCGGGGCCGATGGTGATGCGCCATGGCCTCACGATGGGCGAGATCGGGCATTGGTTCATCCGCCACTTCGGGCTCGACGTCGATTATCGCGTCATCGAAATGGAGGGGTGGGACCCGAAAGGCTCCGGCTTCGGCTGGCCCACGGACCGCGTTTGGATCAACCCGAGTCCGAACGCCGCGAACGTCAACATGGCGCGCGCCTATGCCGGCACCGTGATGGTCGAGGGCGCGACCTTGAGCGAGGGCAGGGGCACCACGCGCCCGCTCGAACTGTTCGGCGCCCCCGACATCGACGCCAAGGCGGTGATCGCCGAAATGCAGCGTCTCGCGCCGCAATGGCTCGGCGGATGCAAGTTGCGCGATATCTGGTTCCAGCCAACCTTTCACAAGCATGTCGGCGAGCTCAATAGCGGCGTGCATATCCATGCCGACGGGCCGTGGTATGACGATGCAGCATTCCAGCCGTGGCGCGTACAGGCGCTGGGGTTCAAGGCGATCCGTAGCCTCCATCCCGACTATCCGATCTGGCGCGGCAAGGATTTCAAATATGAGTATACCGACGATGTGCTCGCGATCGACGTGATCAACGGCGGCCCGGGCCTGCGCGAATGGGTCGACGATGCGGGCGCGACGGCAAGCGACCTCGATGCGCTTGCCTTGCCGGACGAGGCGGGGTGGCGTGAGGAAATCGCGGACCTGCTGATCTACTGACGAGGGGGAAAGAAGATGCAGCGACGACAGTTTCTCGGCACCGCGGCAATCGGCGGGTTGGCAGCGACCTTGCCCGCGCCGGTGTTCGCGGCCGACACCGCGGCGCTCCCCAATCTCGCTGCCAAGGCGGTGCCGATCGGCAAGGCCGAGCGCGTGGCGCGGATCGCCAAGGCGAAGGAGCTGATGCGCGCGAACGATATCAATGCACTGCTGATCGAGCCGGGATCGAGCCTGATTTATTTCACCGGGGTCGAATGGTGGCGCAGCGAACGGCTGACCGCCGCGGTGCTGACGCGCGAGGGCGAGGTCGCGATCGTCACGCCCTTCTTCGAGGAGCCCTCGGTGCGCGAGAGCCTCGGCGTCGATGCCGAGGTGCTGACGTGGAACGAGGATGAGAACCCGCTCGCCGCGGTTGCGGCGTGGCTCGGCAAGCGCGGGCTCGCGAAGGGCAAGATCGCGGTCGAGGAGACGGTGCGTTTCTTCGCCGTCGATGCGCTGCTCAAGGCGCTCACCGGCGCGCAGGTGGTCAACGGCGCGCCCGTCGTGCGCGGGTGCCGCATGCACAAGTCGCCCGCCGAAATCGCGCTGATGCAGATCGCCGCCGACATCACGCTCGCCGCCTATCGGCACACCGCGCCGCGGGTCGAGGCGGGGATGACGCCGGCCGACATCGGGGCGATTATGAAGGCCGCAACCATAGCGCTTGGCGGCAAGAGCGAATTCGAGCTGATCCTGCTCGGCGAGGCGAGCGCCTATCCGCACGGGTCGGGCAAGCCGCAGGCGGTGAAGAGTGGCGAGGTCGTGCTGATGGACTGCGGCGCCACCGTCCATGGCTATCAATCCGACATCTCGCGCAGTTTCGTTTACGGCAAGGCGAGCGCGCGCCAGCGGCAGGTGTGGGACCAGATGCGCAAGGGGCAGGACGTCGCTTTCGCCGCGGCCAAGCTCGGCACGCCCGCAGGCCAGGTCGATGACGCGGTGCGCGCTTATTACGAGGGCCTCGGCTGGGGCCCCGGCTACAAGCTGCCCGGCACCTCGCACCGCACCGGCCATGGCATCGGGCTCGACGGGCACGAGCCGGTCAACCTCGTGCGCGGCGAAACGACGAAGCTCGCACCCGGCATGTGTTTCTCGAACGAACCCGGCATCTATATCCCCGGCGAGTTCGGTATAAGGCTGGAGGATTGCTTCTACATGACCGACAGCGGGCCTAAGTGGTTCAGCGAACCGCCGCCGTCGATCGACAAGCCGTTCGGTAAACGGGTGTCTTCGGCCGCTGGACAAGGCTGACCAGCACGAACGAAATGATCATCAGCAGATACCAGCTGCCGAGCTTTTCGAGTCCGACCATGTGCCAGCCGTCGTTCTGGCTCGGATAGGTCCAGGCGCGCGCGAAGGTGCCGATATTCTCGGCGAACCAGATGAACAGCGCGACGAGCCCCCAGCCGACGAGCAACGGCATGCGGCGGTGGACGTGGAGCGGGCGGAACCACACCTGACAGCGCCAGAATAGCAGCGCGGTCGCGGCGAACAGAAACCAGCGGATGTCGTATACCCAATGGTGCGCGAAGAAATTGACGTAGATCGCCGCCGCCAGCACATAGCTTGCCCACGCGGGCGGATAGCCCGAATAGCGGAAGTCGAAGATGCGCCAGACGCGCGCGATATAGCTGCCGACCGCGGCGTACATAAAGCCCGAGAACAGCGGCACCGCACCGATGTGGAACAGGCTCGCTTCGGGATATTGCCACGACCCCGCGGCGGTCTTGAACAGCTCCATCACCGTGCCGACGATGTGGAAGATCAGGATAACGAGTGCCTCCTTCGGCGTTTCGAGCCGGAAGGCGAGCATGCCGAGCTGGATCAGCACCGCGCCGATCGTGATCGCGTCATAGCGGTGGAGCGGCGCATTGTCGGGCCAGAAGAGATGCGTGCCGAGCAAGAGCGCGAGCATCAGCGCCCCGAACAGGCATGCCCATCCCTGTTTGAAGCCGAAGACGAGAAATTCGAGAAACCAGCCGCGCGGCCCGGGTGTTACCGCCATCGCCTCCAGCCGCGCTCGGACGGCATGGAAGCGGCTGTGGCCGCGCTGCGTGTCAGACATGCACGGCGACGTATGCGATCAGCAGCGCGGCGGGCAGCAGCAGCGCCTGCGCCAGGACCGTGCCCGCAAGGCGGCTCAGCGAGATCAGCGTGATCGCGCGGCGGAAATCGGCCTCGTCGACTTTGCCCTCGACCGCATCGTCGGTCATTACCGACAATTGCGGGTCGATGAAGGCAAACAGGAGGATCGTCGCGAAACCGTTGATCAGCGCCGAGAGCTGCGACGCGGTGACGCGAAATTCGGGAGCGAGATAGCCGGCGTAAAGCGACGCGACGACGCCAACCGCGAGCAAGGATTGCGCGAGGCAGTTCGCGATGAGGACGCCCCAGCCAATCCCCTTGGGCATGCGCCAGCTCTTGAGGTGCGACAGGCTGGGGAGGGTCAGCGAGCGGCCCAATGTGCGCAGGCCGCTCGGGCTCGCGGCCTTGAGCGCGAGCTTCGTCGTCGATCGGTTGTTCTGATACCAGCCGATCGCGGCGGCGAACATGCGCTGCCCTGTGGGCACCAGCAGGATCCCGGCCAGCGTCGCGACGCTCGCCGCCGCGAGCACGAGCTGCATGTCGATGAAGAGCTGGGCGCCGCTGCCGTCGTGGATGCGCGTCTCGATCCGCTTGGCGAGGAACGGGCCGAGGAAGCTGTTCGACGTGCGCGAGAAGAGCACGAGGATGTTGAACAGCGCGAACGACATCGCGATGCGCCGCGTCCGCACCCCGGCAATGCGCGCGGCATAGGCAAGCGCGCCGATCAGGTTGATGAAGCCGGTGAGGAGCAGGATGGTGACGAGGGGGAGGTCGATCATTGCGGGCCTAATACGGAGAAATCCGTTCGTGTCGAGCGAAGTCGAGACACCCTGAGGGCATGCGCCGACGTGGGGCATCTCGACTTCGCTCGATGCGAACGGATTTAAGGGATCGGCGCGAAATGGTCACGGCCAAAGTTGGCCGCACGCGCTCAATGCTTTCGCGTCAGCTCGCGCATCGCATCGTCCAGCCCGGCGAGGCTGAGCGGGTACATGCGGTCGTTCATCAGCTGTTTGATCAGCTTGACCGACTGGGTGTAGCCCCAATGCGCCTCGGGCACCGGGTTCAGCCACACCGCGGCGGGATAGACGTGGGTGATCCGCCCGAGCCAGACCGCGCCCGATTCCTCGTTGAAATGTTCGACGCTGCCGCCCGGATGGGTGATTTCATAGGCGCTCATCGATGCGTCGCCGACGAAGATCACTTTATAATCATGGCCGTATTTGTGGAGAATATCCCACATCTGATGGCGTTCGGACCAGCGGCGCTTATTGTCCTTCCACACGCCTTCGTACGGGCAGTTGTGGAAATAGAAGAATTCGAGATTCTTGAACTCGGTCGTCGCGGCGCTGAACAATTCCTCGCAGAGCTTGATGAAGGGGTCCATCGACCCGCCGACGTCGAGGAAAAGCAGCAGCTTGACCGCGTTGCGCCGTTCGGGGCGCATCTTGATGTCGAGCCAGCCCTGCCGCGCGGTGCCGTCGATCGTGCCCGGAATATCGAGCTCGTCGGCGGCGCCCTCGCGCGCGAACTTGCGCAGGCGGCGGAGCGCGATCTTGATGTTGCGGGTGCCGAGTTCCTTGGTGTTGTCGAGATTTTGGAACTCGCGCTTTTCCCAGACCTTGAGCGCGCGCTTGTGCTTGCTCTCGCCGCCGATGCGGACGCCCTCGGGATTGTAACCCGAATTGCCGAAGGGCGAGGTGCCGCCGGTGCCGATCCACTTGCTGCCGCCCTCGTGGCGCTTCTGCTGTTCCTCGAGCCGCTCTTTCAGCGTCTCCATGATCTTGTCCCAGTCGCCGAGCGACTCGATCGCCGCCATCTCCTCGGGCGTCAGGAATTTCTCGGCGACCGCCTTCAGCCAGTCGGCGGGGACGTCGACAGGGTTCTGGCCATAGTCGGAGATGATGCCCTTGAAGACCTTGTTGAACACCTGGTCGAAACGGTCGAGCAGGCCCTCGTCCTTCACGTAAATCGCGCGGGACAGGTAATAGAATTGCTCGGGACTGCGGTCGATCACCTCGCGGTCGAGCGCCTCCAGCAGCATCAGATGCTCTTTCAGGCTGGCGGGAATGCCCGCGGCGCGAAGCTCGTCGAGAAAGCCGAAAAACATGGCGTAGGCGTATCGCGTTCACGCAGTCCGCGCAATCACTTTACGTGAACGTAAAGCGGCCCGTGAATTGACGCCGCGTTAACCATTGTCCGCCATATCTCCTCGATCATTCAGGGACGTGGGCAAGCCAATGAAATATGATCCGATCAATCCGGCGGCGCAGATACTCGACCAGTCGGTCGCAAGCGACTGCGGCGAGCTTGCCGTCGGGTGCAGCGACGCCGCGGGCCGCATCGAGCGGGCGACCGACCAGATGGATCGCCAGATCGCCGAACTCGGCCGGCTCGAGGAATATGTCGTCAGCCTCGAGGCCGACCAGCGCCAGATCGCCGATTCGACCGACGAGGCAAAATTGCTCTCGGCGCGCGCATGCGAACAGCTCGACACCGGCGCTGAGCGCGTCAACGCCGCGGTCTCCGAATTCCGTTCGGTGATCGACCTTGTCGCGCGGCTTGGCACGCATGTCACCAATTTCGCCGCGGTGATGGAACAGGTGCAGCAGGTCAGCCAGTCGATCGAACAGATCGCCAAGACCACGAACATGCTCGCTTTGAATGCCGCGATCGAGGCCGAGCGCGCGGGCGATGCCGGCCGCACCTTCGCGGTCGTTGCCGCCGAGGTGAAGAAGCTGGCGCAGAACACGCGCGGTGCGACCGACGAGATCCGCCGCAGCATCGGCAGCCTCGCCGCCGAGGCGAGCGGGCTTGTGACCGAAATCCAGTCGGGGGTCGAACAGTCGAGCCGCGCCGAAGCGCAGTTCGAGACGATCACCGACGCGCTGCACGACGCGACGCACCTCGTCGCCCTGCTCGACGATCAGAGCGACCGCATCGCGCAATCGAGCGCGATGGTGCATGCGAATGGCGCGAAGGTGCGCGAGGCGCTCGACGGCGTCGTCACCTCGGTGCGCGATAACAGTTCGACTTTGGTCGGCACGCGCGATTCGATCCTGTCGATGGAGCATGTGTCGAACCGCATGTTCAACGCGGTGATCTCGGCGGGGGTCAGCCCGCAGGATTCGGCGATCGTCGCCCTGGCGGCGAAAGTGCGCGACGAATTCGTCGGACTGGCCGAACGCGCGGTCGCGCACGGCGAACTGTCGATGGAGCAGCTCTTCGACACCGATTATGTGCGCGTGCCGAACTCGAACCCCGAACGTTTTCGCACGTCACTCTGCGACTGGGCCGATGCGCACTGGCGCCCGTTGTTCGACCGCATCGTGGCGCAGCATCCCGAGATCAAGATGTCGTCGGCGGGCGACATGAACGGCTTCCTGCCGACGCATATCACCGACTGCTCGCGCGCGCCCACCGGCGACCTCGAACATGATACCGCGCATTGCCGCAACGGCCGCATCCTCTATGACGCGGTCGACGCTGCGGCGAAGCGCAGCACCGCGCCCTTTTTCATGACGGTCTATCGGCAGGAAGGCGACGGCATCAATTATGTGACTGTGCGCAACGTCTATATGCCCGCGATCATCAACGGCCGCCGCTGGGGCGACGTCGAGGTGGCGTATCAATTATAGCCGTCATCCCAGCGAAAGCTGGGATCGCTCAACCGGGAGCGCCTGGTCGATAGCGGTCCCAGCTTTCGCTGGGACGACGATTATTCAACTGCCCTGACGGCGCGCCATAAACGCCAGCTTTTCGAACAGCATCACGTCCTGCTCGTTCTTGAGCAATGCGCCATGGAGCGGCGGGATCGCCTTGCCGACGTCGCGGTTCTGGAGGATCTCGAGCGGCATGTCCTCGTTGAGGAGCAGTTTCAGCCAGTCGATCAGCTCGCTCGTCGACGGCTTTTTCTTGAGCCCCGGGACGTCGCGCACTTCGTAGAAGATGTCCATCGCGCGGCTGACCAGCGTCTTCTGGATGCCCGGGAAATGGACGTCGACGATTTCGGCCATCGTGTCGCGGTCGGGGAATTTGATATAGTGGAAGAAACAGCGGCGCAGGAAGGCGTCGGGCAGTTCCTTTTCATTGTTCGAGGTGATGACGACGATCGGGCGTTCCTTCGCGGTCACCGTCTCGTCGGTCTCATAGACATGGAAGGCCATGCGATCGAGTTCCTGGAGCAGGTCGTTCGGGAATTCGATGTCGGCCTTGTCGATCTCGTCGATCAGCAGCACGGGGAGCTTGGGCGAGGTGAACGCCTCCCACAATTTGCCCTTGCGGATATAGTTGCGGATGTCGTGGACGCGCTCTTCGCCGAGCTGGCCGTCGCGCAGGCGCGCGACCGCGTCATATTCATAGAGGCCCTGTTGGGCTTTGGTGGTCGACTTGATGTTCCAGGTGATCAGCGGCGCGTCGAACGCTTTCGCGATCTCCTCGGCGAGCACGGTCTTGCCGGTGCCGGGTTCGCCCTTCACGAGCAAGGGGCGGCGCAGCAAGGTCGCGGCGTTGACCGCGACCTTCAGGTCGTCGGTGGCGATATAGGCGCTGGTGCCTTCGAAACGCATCGGCTCTTTCCCTTAACGTGAACGTCAAGCTGGCATAGCGGGGCGAGGGGGAGGGTGCAAGCGAGTCTCCCCTCCCGCTTGCGGGAGGGGCGGCGAGACTTGGGAGCTTGCTCCCTAGTCGCAGCGGGGTGGGAAGAACCCACAATGTTGCGGGCCCACCCGTGTCACGAGTCACGTGCCTCGTGACACCCCCTCCCGCAAGCGGGAGGGGAGAAGGATTATGGATGCAGGCGGCTCGCGGCGCGCGCCGCCATCAGGTCCCACAGGCCGCTGTGCTGGGTGATCAGCTGCTGCGCACCGAACACCATTGCGCGCTCGACCGCAGGGGTATCGGCGACCATGGCCGCAAGCCGCGCGGTGTCGCGGAGGTCGGGGAGGGTGCAGGTCGGTGGGCTGAGGTCGAGCCGCAGCGCGCTGATGTCGAGCAGCACGCGGATCGTCCGCCAGTCGAGCGTCAGCGCGATCGCGGCGCCCAGCGCGCAGCCGTGGCGGTCCGACTCGGCGAGCATGTCGATCGCCTTGCGCTGCGCGGCGACCGCGGCCTCGCACTGCGCTTGCCCCTGCGTGCTCGGCACCGGGCCGACCGCCGAGGCGATCTTGGTCAGGAAGGCGCGTTCCTGGACGAAAGCGTCGGCGGCTTCGCCCATCCACCGGCGCGAAGCGGGGTCGACCGCCTTGCGCGCGGCATTGTCGATCACGCCCGGATAACGGCCGTGGAGCAGGCAGAGAAAATGCACCGCGTCGGCGAGGTTGCGCATCGCTTCGGGCCCGCTCGACAGTGCGCCCGAGCGGACGTGCGGATGCGCGCCGGTGCCGTCGCTGGCGACCAGCGCATCGAGCAATTCGGCGACGCCGCGCGTCTGTGCTTTGGGCTGTGGCGACTGGCTCAAGGCTTGATCCTCGCTGTGGCGGGGCGCCGGCGCCCAAGCCAATGGAATTACAGCGATCGGTCATAGGCCAACGTCGTAAACGACGCGTTTATGTGCGGCGATTGATTTGCCCCCGATTTGCCCATGTCTGTTCCAGACGGGGACAAAAGCGCTCGGGGATCAAGGCAATCGGGAACAAAAGCAAAGGGACCGGCAAGCCCCGGGGAGAAGCTTGCCGGTCCCATCTATGGCACCAGTGGATGCCATAAAGGACGGGGTTGGCCGGACTTGGAGGGAGAGAGCGTCCGGCCGGTTCCGCTTATGCTGCGAGGGCGAGTTCCCCGGCTTTTTCAGCCTGCGGCGCGGCGACGTCGATCGCGTTCGGCGCGGGCTGGACCACCGCCTTGGCGGGGAAGATCAGGCGCGATGCGAGGACGACCAGGCCAAGGGCGAAATAGCCGATGAAGGTCTGGACCGGGAAGAAGAAGAGCGGCGCGACGAAGGCGAGGCGTAGCCACAGCGGGTTGAAGCCAAAATCCTGGCCAACGGCCTCGCAAATACCGAAGAAGGTATCGCGGCGGCGGAAGAGGTTGGTGGTTTCGTTTTCCATCTTTTTTGTCTTTCCCTTTGGCTGCAGGCACTGCCCCGCGCCGATGCCGAATGCATCGCAAAGGTCGTGCCAATTTTTGCGAGCCCCAGATTTCCGAGCTTTTTTGTATCAGCCGCGTTGGGCGGCCTGCTCTGGATCGTGAATCAATCCCCACCTTGTGGGAATGATTGCCATTTGATGGGTGGCGCCTGAACCCTTCATGAAGCACTCTGCATCGCGTGACGAGCGCTATCTGGTGGACAAATATGAAGATTTAAAGATCGCAGGGCAAAAAATTGTGCAGCGCAGCATCCGGGCATGGCTGGCCTCAACCTGAAGGGACTTATCAATCATCGTCACCCCGGACTTGATCCGGGGTTCAGCCCGCAGTCGAAGCCAGTCGGTGCCTCAAAAAGCGGGATCCCGGATCAAGTCCGGGATGACGAAGGATGTGAAGCAACGACGGCTTCCAATCTCGCAAAGGCATGGAAAAGGGGCGGCCCGTCACCGGACCGCCCCTGAAATTTCGCCGTCTTCGGCCTTACTGGTCGAGGAAGCTGCGCATCTTGCGGCTGCGCGACGGGTGCTTCAGCTTGCGGAGCGCCTTCGCCTCGATCTGGCGGATGCGTTCGCGCGTCACGCTGAACTGCTGGCCCACCTCTTCGAGCGTGTGGTCGGTGTTCATCCCGATGCCGAAGCGCATGCGGAGAACGCGCTCCTCACGCGGCGTCAGCGACGCGAGGACGCGGGTGACCGTTTCCTTGAGGTTCGACTGCACCGCGGCATCGACCGGGATAACCGCATTCTTGTCCTCGATGAAATCGCCGAGGTGGCTGTCTTCCTCGTCGCCGATCGGCGTTTCGAGGGAGATCGGCTCCTTGGCGATCTTCATCACCTTGCGAACCTTTTCGAGCGGCATCGACAGACGCTCGGCCATTTCCTCGGGGGTCGGCTCGCGGCCGCTTTCGTGGAGGAACTGGCGGCTGCAGCGGACGAGCTTGTTGATCGTCTCGATCATATGGACCGGGATTCGGATCGTGCGCGCCTGATCGGCGATCGAGCGGGTGATCGCCTGACGGATCCACCAGGTCGCATAGGTGCTGAACTTGTAGCCGCGACGATACTCGAACTTGTCGACCGCCTTCATCAGGCCGATATTGCCTTCCTGGATCAGGTCGAGGAATTGCAGGCCGCGGTTCGTGTATTTTTTCGCGATCGAGATCACGAGGCGCAGGTTCGCCTCGACCATTTCCTTCTTGGCGATACGCGCTTCGCGCTCGCCCTTCTGGACCATGTTCACGACGCGGCGGAATTCGGTCAGGCTCATGCCTGCCGCCTGCGCGATTTCGCTGATTTCGATGCGGATGCGGTCGACCGCGCCGGCTTCATTCTCGGCGAAGGCGGCCCATTTCTTGTCGAGCCCGCTGACGCTCTCGATCCAGTTTTCTTCGAGCTCGCGCCCGACATAATTGTCGAGGAACGACTTGCGCGGCACCTTGTGGCGTTCGGCAAGGCGCAGCATCTGGCCGCCGAGTGCGGTCAGGCGGCGGTTATAGCTGTAGAGCTGGTCGACCAGATATTCGATCTTGGTGCCGTGGAACTGCACGCTCTCGACCTGCGCGGTGAGTTCTTCGCGCAGCTTGTGGTACTTCTTTTCCGACGCTGCGGGGAATTCCTCGCCGCCCGAGAGCGCTTCGAGGCGTGCTTCCTGCAGCTTCGAGAAGGCCTTGAAGCTCTTGGTGATGTTCGCGAACTTTTCGAGCGCGTCGGGCTTCAGCAGCTCTTCCATCGCCGCGAGGCTGAGGGTGTTGTCTTCCTCATCCTCTTCGAAGCTTTCGCGCTTGCCCGACGAGCCTTCGCCGTCCTCGTCGTCGCCGTCGGCGGCGGGTTCTTCCTCGACCTCATCCTCGTCCTTGAACGAAACGCCGGCGGTCTTCTCACTGATTTCGCCGTTGTCGTCGGCGCCTTCTTCCTCGAGGTTCTCGGGCGCCGGGTCCTTCGACAGCATCGCTTCGAGATCGACGATCTCGCGCAGCTGCATGTCGCCATTGTTCAGCGCGGTCGACCAGTCGATGATCGCGTTGAAGGTCAGCGGGCTTTCGCAAAGCCCCAGGATCATCGTGTCGCGGCCCGCCTCGATGCGCTTCGCGATCGCGATTTCGCCTTCGCGGCTGAGCAGCTCGACCGCGCCCATTTCGCGCAGGTACATGCGAACGGGATCGTCGGTGCGATCGACCGTTTCCTTCTTCTTTTCGATCGCGGGGTTCGAAACCGAACCGGTGCCGGCGCTGACGTCGACTTCGTCGTCGGGCTCCTG
Source organism: Sphingomonadaceae bacterium 3R27C6 (assembly GCA_005503215.1). Taxonomy (GTDB): domain Bacteria; phylum Pseudomonadota; class Alphaproteobacteria; order Sphingomonadales; family Sphingomonadaceae; genus Sphingopyxis. The sequence goes on from SCNS01000010.1 coordinate 180,582, forward strand.
GTCGGCCTCTTCCTGCACATCCTCGTCGCTTTCGACGATGTTGATGCCCATGTCGGAGATCGCCGACATGATATCCTCGATCTGCTCGGACGACATCTCGTCCTGCGGCAGCGCCGCATTCAGCTCGTCATAGGTCAGGTAACCGCGCTTCTTGCCGCGCGCGATCAGCTTTTTGACGTCGGCCTCGTTGAGGTCGATCAGCGGGCTGTCGGTGTCGGTATCGGTGTCGGCGGTGCTTTTGGTGGCCATTCGTGGTTCCTGCCTAAGGGCGTAATCGTTCAGCTCTGGTTGCTGTCTTCGGACAGCGCAGCCAGGCGGCGGGTCAATTCTTTATCCATGGCGGACAGCTTCTGCTGCCGCGCGAATCCTTCGTCGTCCATCGTGCGCTGGAAATCCGCGGTGGCTTCGGCAAGCCGCTCCCGGATTTCGGGCTGGGTCACCAGCACGCCGATATATTCGTCAAGGTCGCGAAGCGCCGTTTCCCGCGCCGCTGCGGCCTCTTCCTTGCTTTCCAGCCTGCGATTGAACGAGAAGTGCATTCCGTCGGCTCTGAGCAATGTCATCGCCCTATTATACACTTTCATTGGCTCCAATATGGCAAGCAACCCCTCGCAATCAAGCCCTTCCTGACGCATTGCGCTGTCAAGCATTACGCCGAGCAGTTCGGCGTCGCTTGAATCGCTCACCGGCAGCCGCGTCAGCGCCTCCTCGTTGCGCCGGAGCGCTTCGGGGTAACGCAGCAATCCGCCGATCAACGCCGCGACATAAGGCGCCGAAATTCCGGCCTGCCCGATGGAACGCGTCTCGTCGGCCGGAGGTTGCAATCGCGGGTCGGGGCCGAAGCGGCGATTGCCGCCTGCACGCGGCGGGTTCGGTGTCCATGGCTGGCGCTGGGGCCGCTCGGGTTGCTTGCGTGCGAACAGCATATCGAGCCGCTCGCGGAACGCCTCGCGATAATGGTGGCGCACGTCGGCGTCCTCGATCGCGTCGGCGTGCGCGAGCAGACGCGTCTTGAGCGCGGCGCGTTCCTCGGGCGTCGCGAGCGGTCCCGCCGCGACCTCGTGCGCCCAGAGGCGCTCGACGAGCGGCTGCGTCTCATCGAGGATGGCGTTGAACCCCTCGGCGCCGCGGGCGCGGACGATATCATCGGGGTCCTGTCCCGCGGGCAGCGTCGCGAAGGCAAGGCTGAAGCCCGGACGGAGCAGGGGCAGCGCGCGCATTGCGGCGCGCATCGCCGCCTTCTGCCCCGCGGCATCGCCGTCGAAACACAGCACCGGCACCGGCACCATCCGCCAGATCAGCCCAAGCTGCGCCTCGGTCAGCGCGGTACCGAGCGGCGCGACGGCGTCGGCGATCCCCGCCTCCGCGAGCGCGATCACGTCCATATAGCCTTCGACGACGATGATCCGGTTCGTCTGCCGCGATGCCGGCGATGCCTTGTCGAGATTGTAGAGAACGCGGCCCTTGTCGAAGAGCGGCGTGTCGGGCGAGTTCAGATATTTGGGCTCGCCGTCGCCCAAAATGCGCCCGCCGAACGCGATCACCCGCCCGCGCGCGTCGCGGATCGGGATCATCAGGCGGCCACGGAATCGGTCGTAAGGCTCTTTGTCGTCGACCGCGATCAGCATCCCCGATTCGACGAGCATCGCGGTCGGGAATTTCTTGAGCGCCTCTTTCAGCGCGCTGCGGCTCTCGGGCGCGAGGCCGAAGCCGAACGCCTTGCGCGTCGCCTCCGAAATGCCGCGCTTTGCGAGATACTCGCGCGCCGGGGCGCCGTTGCTGCTGCCGAGCTGCTGGGTGAACCAGTCGGCCGCGCCTTGGACGACATCGCGGAGGCTCGCCTGCTCCTCGGCCTTTTTCGCGGCGCGTGGATCGGCGGCGGGGACCTCCATCCCGGCCTCGGCGGCAAGTTCCTTCACCGCATCCATGAACGAGAGGCCGCGCTGGTCGGTCATCCAGCGGATCGCATCGCCGTGCGCCGAGCAGCCGAAGCAGTGGTAGAAGCCCTTCTCGTCGTTGATCGTGAAGCTGGGCGTCTTCTCGTTATGGAAGGGGCAGCAGGCTTTATATTCGCGGCCAGCGCGCGTGACCTTCACCGTCCGCCCGATGAGGGTCGACAGCGTCACGCGCGATCGCAGTTCGTCCAGCCATTGCGGGGTGAGGGTCAAGAGTCCCCCTCCCGCTTGCGGGAGGGGTTAGGGGAGGGCATGTCCGCAAGCGCTCGTTCGATTTCGCCCACGACGCCCTCGATCCGTTCCAACACATCATTGTTCCAGAAACGGATCACCTGATAACCCTGTGATTGTAAATAGGCCGTCCGCGCCTCGTCTTTTTCTACATCAACTGCATGCTGCCCACCATCGACTTCGATAACGAGTTTGGCGGTGCGCGAGACGAAATCGCAGATGAGGGGGCCGATGGGAAATTGGCGGTTGAAGCGGACGCCAGCAACCTTGCGAGCGCTCAGTTGCGCCCAGAGCTTCCGTTCGGCGTCGGTTGCGTTCAGCCTTAGCTCGCGGGAGCGCATTGTCGGTCGTTTATAGCCCTTGTCCAAACAGGCCCTCCCCCGACCCCTCCCGCAAGCGGGAGGGGAGAATATACGCTCGCGGCCGACCAGTCCCCCTCCCGCTCGCGGGAGGGGTTAGGGGAGGGCATGTCTCAGGAGAGCGCCGCCTTAACCCACCCGCTCGCCTTGCTCATATCAAGCTGGCTCCCGAGCCGGTCCTTCACCGCCGCCATCACCTTGCCCATGTCCTTCAGGCTCTCGGCGCCAAGCTCGACCACGATCGCCTTGATCGCGGCGGTCGCTTCATCGTCCGAAAGCTGCGCGGGCAGGAAGTCCTCGATCACGACGACCTCGGCGGCCTCGATGTCGGCGAGTTCCTGGCGGCCGCCCTGTTCGTACATGGTGATCGATTCGCGGCGCTGCTTGACCATTTTCTGGAGCACGTCGGTGACGAGCACATCGTCATCGGCCGGCGCGGTGCCGGTGCGGAGCTCAATGTCCTTGTCCTTGATCTTGGCCAGCATCAGCCGGATGGTGCCGAGCCGCGCCTTGTCGCCGCTTTTCATCGCGGCGACCTGCGCAGCCTTGATGTCGTCACGAATCATACGTGTCCCCATGCGCTGCAAATTTCGGAAAGGCCCTCTCTAGCGAGAAGTTTCCTAATCCGATAGCTTGTGAATCACTTTTTTGGCGCCTACTTGGTCGGCCGTTTAGCCCCCCGTCCGGAGCATGTTGAATGGCACCTGCCAACCCCCCAGTGGCGCCTAAAGTCGCGCCCAAAAGCCAGCCATCTGGCGCGACTGGCGTCCTCGTCCTTGCTGATGGCACGATCCTGTGGGGCGTCGGCTATGGCGCTGCTGGCTCCGCTGTGGGCGAGATTTGTTTCAACACGTCGATGACGGGCTATCAGGAAATCCTGACCGACCCCTCTTATGCGGGGCAGATCGTCACCTTCACCTTTCCGCATATCGGTAATGTCGGCGCGAACCCCGAAGATATGGAACGCGGCGTGCATGGAGCGCTTGGCGCGATCACGCGCGAGTTGCCGACGCAGCCGAGCAACTTCCGCAGCGTGCAGACGCTCCCCGAGTGGATGATCGAACAGGGCGTCATCGGACTTGCCGGGATCGACACGCGCGCATTGACGCGCCGCATCCGCGACGCGGGCGCGCCGAACGGCGTGATCGCGCACAGCCCCGACGGCAAGTTCGACGTGGACGAGCTGCTCGCCATGGCGCGCGGCTGGGCGGGGCTTGAAGGCATGGACCTTGCAAAGGCGGTCAGCCGCACCGACACCGGCGACTGGACCGGCGGCGCGTGGACGCTGGGGCATGGCTATGCGACCGAAGAGGGCGGCGAGCGCCCGCATGTCGTCGCGATCGACTATGGTGCGAAGGACAATATCTTCCGCAACCTTGTGAAAGCCGGCGCGCGCGTCACCGTGGTGCCCGCGACCGCGAGCCTCGACGAGGTGCTGGGGCATCAGCCCGCGGGCGTGTTCCTCTCGAACGGCCCCGGCGACCCCGCCGCGACGGGCGGCTATGCGGTGCCGGTGATCCAGGGACTGCTCGAGCGCGACGTGCCGATCTTCGGCATCTGCCTCGGCCACCAGATGCTGGGCATCGCGGCGGGCGCGAAGACGGTGAAAATGCATCAGGGCCACCGCGGCGCGAACCACCCGGTGCAGCGCGCCGAGGATGGCGTGGTCGAGATCACCAGCATGAACCACGGTTTCGCGGTTGACGCCTCGACGCTGCCCGCCGGCGTGGTCGAGACGCACAAGAGCCTGTTCGACGGATCGAACTGCGGCATCGCGATCACGGGCAAGAAGGCGTTCAGCGTGCAATATCACCCCGAGGCGAGCCCGGGGCCGCAGGACAGCTTCTATCTGTTCGAGAAGTTTGTGGGCGGGCTGAAATGAGGATCGCTGAAATCCTCAAGATTTCTATTATCCCAGTTATCTTAGCTGGTTGCGCGCCGGCTGCGCAAAAGGCGACGAGGGACGACAACATCGCAAAATACGAAAAGGCGTTTGATAGCGGGAATGACCTTCTTACCTTTTGGATAGTCGATTTGTCTGGCGGGCCAATAAAAGGAGCCGTGGCGACCGACGATGCTTTGCTACAAGTCGGATCTGCTGACCTGCTGCTTCAGGCTTTGTCGAGATGTGGCGAGGCAAGATTCTTAGTCAATCACGGTTTGACGCATCACGAAGTTGTTTCCGTTCCCGTAAAAGCGAATAACCCATTTCGAACGCTCAGCGATTTCGAACTTGTTGATTGCGTTCGGAAAATTGTTTCATTTTCATTCGGAGCCGGAATCGGCCGGGAGCCGGATGGAGATTCCTCACCGTTCAAGAGTTTATATGCCCAAAAGAACTGACATCCAATCCATCCTCGTCATCGGCGCCGGCCCGATCGTTATCGGTCAGGCTTGCGAGTTCGACTATTCGGGAACGCAGGCGATCAAGGCGTTGAAGGAGGAGGGCTATCGCATCGTCCTCGTCAACTCCAACCCTGCGACGATCATGACCGATCCCGATCTGGCCGACGCGACCTATGTCGAGCCGATCACGCCCGAGATCGTCGCGAAGATCATCGCGAAGGAGCGCCCCGACGCGGTGCTGCCGACGATGGGCGGGCAGACCGCGCTCAACACCGCGCTGGCACTGTTCAACGACGGGACGCTGGAGAAATATGGCGTCGAGATGATCGGCGCCGATGCCGAGGCGATCGACAAGGCCGAGGACCGGATCAAGTTCCGCGACGCGATGGACAAGATCGGGCTCGAAAGCGCGCGCTCGGGCATTGCGCACACGCTCGACGAGGCGTTCGCCGTGCTCGAACGCACCGGCCTGCCGTCGATCATCCGCCCCAGTTTCACCATGGGCGGCACCGGCGGCGGCATCGCGTACAACCGCGAGGAGTTCGAGCATATCGTCCGCGGCGGCCTGATCGCCTCGCCGACCACCGAAGTCCTGATCGAGGAATCGCTCCTCGGCTGGAAAGAATATGAGATGGAGGTGGTGCGCGACCGCAAGGACAATTGCATCATCATCTGTTCGATCGAAAATGTCGATCCGATGGGCGTGCATACCGGCGACAGCATCACCGTCGCGCCGGCGCTGACGCTGACCGACAAGGAATATCAGATCATGCGCAACGCGAGCATCGCGGTGCTGCGTGAGATCGGGGTCGAAACGGGCGGGTCGAACGTCCAGTTCGCGGTCAATCCGAAGGACGGCCGCCTGATCGTGATCGAGATGAACCCGCGCGTGTCGCGCTCGTCGGCGCTCGCGTCGAAGGCGACGGGCTTCCCGATCGCCAAGGTCGCGGCAAAGCTCGCGGTCGGCTACACGCTCGACGAGATTATGAACGACATCACCGGCGTCACCCCCGCGTCGTTCGAACCGACGATCGACTATGTCGTCACCAAGATCCCGCGCTTCGCCTTCGAAAAGTTCAAGGGCGCCGAGGCGACGCTGTCGACCGCGATGAAGTCGGTCGGCGAAGTGATGGCGATCGGCCGCACGATCCACGAGTCTTTGCAAAAGGCGCTGCGCGGGCTGGAGACGGGGCTTAGCGGCTTCAACTTCGTCGACCGCCTCAAGGGCGCGACGCACGACCAGCTCCGCAGCGAACTCGCGAAGCGCACCCCCGACCGGCTGCTCAACGCCGCGCAGGCGATCCGCGAGGGGCTTCCGCTCGCCGAGATCAACCGCGTTGCGGGTTACGACATGTGGTTCCTCGAACGCATCGCCGAGATCGTCGAAGCCGAGGTGGACGTCTGCACCAACGGCCTGCCGCGCGACGCCGAAGCGCTGCGCAAATTGAAGGCGATGGGCTTCTCGGACAAGCGTCTCGCCTATCTTGCGCTCCAGTCGGCGAACCTCCATCCCGGCACGCGCCGCGCGACCGCGCGCGGCAGCGGGTTGATCCACGAAGCGGTGAAGGCGATGACCGGCGGCGTCACGGAGGCCGAGGTGCGCGCGCTGCGCCACAAGCTCGGCGTGCGCCCCGTCTTCAAGACGATCGACACCTGCGCCGCCGAATTCGCTGCAAAGACGCCCTACCTCTATTCGACCTACGAAGCGCCCACTTTTGGCGAGCCCGAAAATGAGGCGAACCCGAGCGACCGCAAGAAGGTCGTCATCCTCGGCGGCGGTCCGAACCGGATCGGGCAGGGGATCGAGTTCGATTATTGCTGCTGCCACGCCTGCTTCGCGCTCGAAGAGGCGGGGTACGAGACGATCATGATCAACTGCAACCCGGAGACGGTGTCGACCGATTATGACACGTCGGACCGCCTCTATTTCGAACCGCTGACGGCAGAAGATGTGCTCGAGATCCTCCACGTCGAAATGTCGAAGGGCGAGCTCGTCGGCGTGATCGTCCAGTTCGGCGGGCAGACGCCGCTCAAGCTCGCGCAGGCGCTCTCGGACGCGGGCATCCCGATCCTCGGCACCTCGCCCGACGCGATCGACCTTGCCGAAGACCGCGAGCGCTTTGCCGCGCTCGTCAACAAGCTCGGCCTGAAGCAGCCCGAAAACGGCATCGCGCGCAGCCGCGAGGAAGCCGTCGCGGTCGCGGCGCGCATCGGCTACCCGGTGCTTACGCGCCCGAGCTATGTGCTTGGCGGCCGCGCGATGGAGATCGTCGACGATCAGGCGCAGCTCGAAAATTATATCGAGACCGCGGTGCAGGTGTCGGGCGATTCCCCGGTGCTGATCGACCGTTATCTGCGTGACGCGATCGAAGTCGATGTCGATGCCTTGTGCGACGGGACCGATGTCGTTGTCGCGGGCGTGCTCCAGCATATCGAGGAAGCCGGGGTCCATTCGGGCGACAGCGCCTGCTCGATCCCGCCATACAGCCTGTCGGCCGGCATCGTCGCCGAAATCGAGCGCCAGACCGAGGCGCTCGCCCGCGCGCTCGAAGTTCGCGGGCTGATGAACATCCAGTTCGCGGTCAAGGACGACGAGGTTTATCTGATCGAGGTCAACCCGCGCGCCAGCCGCACCGTGCCCTTCGTCGCGAAGGCCGTCGGGTCGCCGATCGCCAAGATCGCCGCGCGCGTGATGGCGGGCGAGAAACTCGCCGACCTGCCGAAGATCAACCGCGACATCGCGCATGTCGCGGTGAAGGAAGCGGTCTTCCCCTTCGCGCGCTTCCCCGGCACCGACCCCGTGCTGAGTCCTGAGATGAAGTCCACGGGCGAAGTCATGGGAATCGACAGCAATTTCAACCTTGCGTTCGCGAAGGCGCAGCTCGGCGCGGGCGACCGCCTGCCGACCGAGGGCCGCGTCTTCGTGTCGGTCAAGGACAGCGACAAGCCGCGCATCATCGGCGCGGTGAAACAGCTGACCGACTGGGGCTGGAAGGTGATCGCGACCGGCGGCACCGCCGACTATCTGATCGAGCAGGGCATCGAGGTCGAGCGCGTCAACAAGGTCGCCGAAGGCCGCCCGCATATCGTCGACCGGATCAAGGACGGCGATGTGCAGCTGATCTTCAACACCACCGAAGGGTGGCAGTCGTTGCAGGACTCGCAATCGATCCGCGCGTCGGCGCTGGCGGCCGATATCGCCTATTATACGACGGCTGCTGCGAGCGATGCATCGACGCAGGCGATCGGGGCGCTCCGCTCGCACTCTCTTGAAGTGAAGCCGCTTCAGGACTATTATTGAACCACCGCTCCACCCCCCGACATTGACGGATCAGCGGCGCAGCCGCCCGGCGAAACTTCGCTGGCGCTGGATTATTGACGAAGGACAACAGGATAATGGCAAGCGTTGAAAAGGTGCCGATGCTGGCAGAAGGCTATGAGAAGCTGAGCACGCAGCTCACCGCGCTCAAAGCCGAGCGACCGTTGATCGTCGATGCGATCGAGGAAGCGCGCGCGCATGGCGACCTTTCGGAAAATGCCGAATATCACGCCGCGAAGGAACGCCAGGGCCAGGTCGAAGCGACGATCGGCGACCTCGAAGACAAGCTTTCGCGTGCGCAGGTCATCGACCCGACGATGCTTTCGGGCGACCGCATCGTGTTCGGCGCGACCGTCACCCTCGCCGACGAGGACGACAAGCCGGTGAAGTATCAGATCGTCGGTCAGGCCGAGGCGGACGCCAAGGATGGCAAGATCAGCTATAATTCGCCGCTCGGCCGTGCGCTGATCGGCCGCCGCGTCGAGGACGAGATCGAAGTCACCGTGCCCGCGGGCGATAAATATTATCTGGTGAAGAAAATCGAATTCATCTGATGGGTTTTTGACGATGAAGCCGCACGAAGCGCCGCTGGTCACGGGCTATGCGCTCGTCTGCGTCATCGTCTTTGTCCTGCTGTCGATCACGGGATTTCAGGTCGACGCGATCGTGCGCGCGGGGTTTATCCCTGCGCGTTTCGGTAGTGAGCTGATCCTTCCGCCGGGGACGATGGTGCCCTTCATCCTGACCCCGCTGACGTCGGCCCTGCTGCACGGCGGGGTGCTGCACATCGTCTTCAACGTCATCGTGCTGCTGTTCATCGGGCGCCAGCTCGAAGCGCCGCTCGGACCCAAGGCGATGGCGGTGGTGCTGCTCGCCGGCGCTTATGGCGGCGCGCTCGCGCAATTTCTTTCCGAGCCGCAGTCGGCGGTGCCGATGATCGGCGCCAGCGGCGCGATTTCGGCGCTGATCGCGGTGTACGCGCTGATCTTCAGCCGCTCGCAGGCCTCCGCGATCGGACCGATCCCGGGGCATTGGGTGCGCGCTTTATGGCTCGCCGCGGCGTGGATCGGGCTTCAGCTGCTGCTTGGTTTGGCCGGCGGCGGCGGTTTTGGTGCGGTCGCGATCTGGGCGCATGTTGGTGGGTTCCTTGCGGGCTTGCTCCTTGCACGCCCGCTGCTCCGCTGGCGCTTCGGGGCGCGCTAAAGTCGGAGCAATCCGCCCGCGAGCAGCATCGCGACACGCACATCGATCCCGCAGCCTTCGGCGCGCTTCGCCGCGACGAAATCGGCGACGCCGTCCAGCGGGACGCGGTGGACGATGATGTCCTCGCCATCGACCCCGCCGCCTTCGCCAACCTTGGTCAGCCCGGTTGCCACCAGCAGGGTGAAGCTTTCGCTGACCATGCCGGGCGAGCTGTAGAATTCGCCGACGGTGCGCCAGCTGGCGGCGTGATAGCCCGTTTCCTCCTCCAGCTCGCGCTGCGCTGCGATCTCCGATGCCTCGCCGGCGGTGTCGTCGCCGACCAGTCCCGCAGGCAGTTCGAGGCAGTTGACCTTGAGCGGGACGCGATATTGTTCGACCAATATCACGTGACGCCCGTCGCTATCCTCGTCGATCGCGAGGATCACCGCGGCGTGGATGCCGCGGGCGCGCGAGACATATTCCCAATTTCCCTGCTGCTTGACGGAGATGAAGCGGCCTTCCCACCGCGTCTCGATGGGGGCGTCGGGGGAGGGGCGGGTCATGCTTTTCCTTCGATAGAAAACGGATTCAAGAGCCTGCTGTCACCCGCTTAAATCTCGATCAGGCGGTCGGGAAGTTCGTTGGGATTTTCATCGCCCTTGGGGAAATGTTCGGCGAGGACGATTCCCATCTGGCGTACCGCCTCGGCCATGCCTTCGCCGGGCTTGCCGACGCGCACGCGCTCGATAAGGGCAGCCATCGCATTGCCCCAAATTTCGGGGGTGACCTTCGCGGCGATCGCTTCGTCGGCGACGATGTCGGCGCGATGCTCTTTCAGGCTGAGGTAGAGGAGGACGCCGGTGCGGCCGAGCGTCTTGGCCTCGGTCCCGACCTTGAACAGGTCGATCGCGCGCGCGCGGACGCGCTGCGCTTTGATCGCGCGCGGGGTCAGCGCCATCCGCAAGGGGCGCCACAGCAGAATCAGCCACATGCCGATCCATTTGAGCACGCCGACGGCAATCACCGTTCCAAGCCATTGGTTGGCGGTGAGATCGTGCCCCCAGCCGCCTGTGAGCCAGTCGTACAGGCCGCGGTAGAATTCGGGGAAGAGCGCGATCGCCGACATGGCGATGAACGCGATGACGCTCGCCCAGACGAGCGCGACATCGTCATAATCGTTCGATTTCGCCGCGACGACAGTGACGATCTCGCCGCTGGTGTGCGCCTCGGCCGCGGCGACCGCCGCGGTGACGATGTCGTGATCGGCTTCGCTCACATGATTGACTTTATGTGGCATGTCTTGCGCCCCCTACCAGCCGCCGGAGGCGCCGCCGCCCCCGAATGAACCGCCGCCGCCGGAGAAG
>SCNS01000011.1 GCA_005503215.1 Sphingomonadaceae bacterium 3R27C6
AGAGCACTCGCTCCCGCCGCTCCGATATCCTCGCTCATCACCGCTCCTCGCAAAGAGCGGCTATCAGCACCCCGGAACGCCGTCCCGCAAGGCGGCCTTCACACCACGGTTACGTTTGCAGCCTGATTTTCTCGTTTCGCGACCCCGTTTTCCTTGTCGTTGAAGCGGTGGCAGAGATGGATTGTCCCGCCCCTCCAATTATGACGCGTTCGCTGCGACGTCTGAAGGCTCAAGCCGCGTCCGCAGCGATTTCTCCAAGGTGATGGCAGGCGCGGCGATACCGCGGTACAGGCGCGGCGAAGAAACGGCGACGGCGTCGGAACTTGGTCACCAGAAGCCGGCGGATCCCTTTTGGCGCAGAATCTTGTTCGCCTGGACTGCCGGCCAGATATTGAGGATCGTTGCGACAAGAGAGAAGGGCGCTCGCGCCAAGGCTTTCCCAAAGCCGATTCCTTTTAGGTTATAAAGACGCCAGGTCAGAATACGTGGCGGTAGGGCCCATCGACGTCCAGCAACGCGGCTTTCGACGAGGCGTCCGACCCACTCCGGATCGGCTTCGTTCCGGTCACGGATCGTCGCGCCAGCATTCTCCTTATAGTCTCCCGCCCACAGGAATTCGCAGATCCAGCCGTTTATAACCGTCCCGATTGCCATCCGCTGTTCATGGCGAAAAAAACCGGAAACGGAATGCGCCTCGAAATAGTGGGTTGGATGCGGGATCTGGGCGACAACCTCCGGGCGAGCGGGATGTGAGAAGCCGTCGGTATGGATCATCGCGGTCAACAGTCCGTCTTCGCCCGGCGTTGGAACAGGGAGCCAGATCTTGCGCAATTCCGGCATATGCGCCGCATATAGCGAACCATTGATTGCGTGCGGTGCAACCGACTGCCGCGACACAATCAGCGAGAAGCGATCAAGCAGCGTCTTGTTGGCTTTTCTTGCAATATCCTTGATGGGATGACCCGAGACAGCGAGGAGATCCGGATCTCCGAGCAAGGTGTCCACAAGGGTCTTCAAGACGCCGGCATCGATGAGTTCAATGTCGGCGTCGAGAAATAGCGCCATATCGACGTCATCATCGACAAGGTCGTGCACCGCGACGTTCCAGGAGCGCGCCTTTCCGCCCAGCGGGGTTTCATGGGTCAGGAGATTCGCCCCATGGTCGCGGAATGCCGTGTCGAAGGCGGCTCGTGCCATTCCGGCAGTATCGTCGCTGCAGGCATTCGCCAAAATCAGAATCTGGAACGCGTAAGGCTGGGCAAGCAAAGACTGGCGGGCCAGCTGCGCGATCAGCGGACCGATTGACCCCTCTTCATTTCTCGCAATCACGCAAATCGCGATCTTCACGCGACAGTCTCCGTAAGGGCCAACTTTCCGAATTCCGGGGTCGGAATCGCGGCACGCTAAACTTGGGCGCGGTTAGGCATCCGGGTCATTTCGTGCATAATATTTGCCATAGTCGGGTCCGCCATAACCATAACCATAGCTGTCACCGAGGCCGCCCCGATAGCGGTTGAGGATCGAGCCGATGCAAGGCGTCGGATAGAGCATGCTCATGACATCCTGCACGTGGCGTCGCGTCGTCTTGCCCGAATCGACGACAAGGACAAATGCGTCCAACTGGGCAAGGCTTATCATTGCGTCGTCGCTCGCGAACGCGGGCGGAAGATCGAACAAAATGACTGACGCTTCGCTGCGGTTACGCAAGGTGTCGATCATCTGTGCGAAACGCTCGCCGGCGAGCAATTCCGCAGTATTTCGCGTGCGCCGTACCGTGGGAAATACCGCGAGCTTCGTGCCCTCGATCCAGTGCCCCACTTCCCGAAGGTCCTCGACGGCCCCTTCAAGGTAACTCTCAATGCCGCGGTCCGGCACGAGCCCGATCTCGTCGGCAAGCGAGGCGCGGCGAATATCCAGGTCGACCAGGAACAGCGGCTCTTCGATGACACGCGCAAGCGAACTTGCGAGATTCATCGACAAAAAGGATTTGCCTGCCGCCGGTGTGGCCGAGGTGATCCCGATGAGCCGATGGCCTTCTTCCTTGAGCTTCTTTGCAAAGCTCGTTCGCAGGAGATTGAACGGGCGCGCGCGCGCGTCCCGATTGTCGAAACCCACGATCCGATGCTTTTTGATCGCAGTCAGCGGCGGCGTGAACGAAGCGAGGGCGGAAAGCGTCAGCAGCTGCTGGTCTCTCGAGAGGGGCAAGTCGGCATCAGCCATCGGTCCACCTTAAAGATATGGAAGTCAACGAGTGCCGCGCAGCGGCAGGAAGCGGCGCCACCCCGCGCGCCGGACGGCCACGTTGTCGACAAGAGGAATGATACCGAGCGGAGGGGCGCCGAGAATCGCCTTCAACGTGGAAGGGTCGCGTATTGGCCGGAGGAAGAATTCGACAGCGAGTGCAAGGATGAAGCCGAGCCCAAGACCGCCGGCCAACCCCAGCGCCGCGATAATGAGGCGGTTCGGCCAGCTTGGCTGGTCGGGGATCACCGGCGGTTCGACAACTGACAGCCGTTCCGACATCTGCTCGTCTTCGGCCCGGACCCCGGCACGCGCGCCCATGAGCTGGTTTTGCACCTGCTCATATTGCGCATTTACTGCAGTGAGCCTCTGCTGCAGCTCCCCAAGCTGCTGCTGCACAAGCGGCGCGCGGGCTTGTGCCGCGAGACGCGAGCTTACCTGCGCGGTCTCTCCCGCCTTCGCGCTGCGAAGGGCTGCTATCTGAGCATTGTTGAACGCAATCTGTTCGTCGAGGGTATTTAGCGGCAGCTTCTCGCTATTGTCCTTGGCCAACCGCTTTGCTTCCGCGAGCCCCTGCTTTGCCATGACCACATCGGGATGGGTTTCGGCATAGACGGCCCGTGCGCTGGCGAGGCGCTGTTCCGCTGCGGCAACGATAGGATCGCGCTGGTCGCTCGTCTGAGCGAGATTGCGCTGCTGGATCAGCAGCTGATTGTCACGCTGGATGGCGGCAATCTGGACATCGTAGCTGCCCGTACCGCCTCCCATGATCATCCCGCCCCCGGCAAGAACATTGCCGTTGCGGGCATTGATCTGCGCGATCTGGGATTGGAGGGCGGCGATCTGCGTTTCCAGTCCTGCCGACTGATCGCTTAGGAACTGCACCGTGTTGGTGGCCTGTTCGGCGTTGCCCCGTGCGTCGAGCTGGAGCACCCGGTCCATAAGGTCCTGGGCGACGGCCTGAGTCTGTTCGGGACTGGAATATTCAAAGGCGAGCTCGAATGCGATCGCCCGATTCTCTGCGCCCCCGCCAGGCATGCTCGTTTCAGACGGCGTCAAGGTGATTGCGGAACGCATGTCGGTGAGGATCTCGGAGAGCGGCGTGCGCTTGCGTTCGCTCGTGTAGAGCCCGTGCCGTTCGATGAGCTGGACGAGATCCGGCCGGGCGGTAATCTGCTGCCGGATGGCAGCGACGCGTCGTTCGATCATCGTGCCGGGGTCGAGCCCGATCACTTCCTTGGGAAGTTGGGGCGATTCCACGAGCATGATGGCGTTGGCCCGGTAGGTTGGCGGTATCAGGATGATCGCCGCGATGGCTGCGACGATCCCGACAAGCGTCGGAATGATGATCCACCAGCGACGCTGCGACAGAACGATGGGGAGTTGCTGGAGAAAGCTGCCACCGGATTCATCGTCGTCGAACGCTGCATCGAAATTACCGTCGTCCACTAGCGCCGCTTTCCAAATTTCATCGTCAAACCGACCATCAGCGAATAATTCGCACTGCGCCGCTGCGTGTCGTCGAAGATCTTCGAATAACCCGGCGTCACGGTGAATGCCAGCCGATCGTTGAGATCGCGAGCGTAGGTCGCCGAAGCGCCGATGAAATCCGTCACGCGTACGACGGGAAGACCGGCGCCGTCCTGGTTCGTGCGGCCGTATCTTGCCGAGATGGACACGCGATCGATCCGGCTCAACTGTGCATTATAGTTCAACGAAGCCGTCGTAACGGTTGATACGCCGCCAAGCGCAGTCGGCTGGGCGCTTCTTCCTCCCGAAAGGCAAAGGGTCCGGTTCGGGCCTCGATCGCAAAGACCGACGCTGCCCGCAAAGGAAACCAAATTGCTGCGATCGCCGCCGCCGACATCGGTGCGGACATAGGATATGCCCGCATCGGCGACGACGCTGAGGCGATTGGTGAGCTGCTGCTGGATTCCAACACGCGGCGAGACGATCATGCTGTCGCCGGTTCGCCGGCTCAGATAATCGACAAATCCAAGCTGCGTATCGAAGGTAACTGTCGTTCGCTGCGTGAGCTGGCGGCGATAGCCGGCATGGCTCGAGACGCTTCGATAATCGAAGCCTGCACCTTCGTCGATATATGTCCCGTTGAGCTCGATCCCCGCATCGAGGGAACTGCGTTCGTTCAGGATATGCGAGAACCCGAAGCTCGTGCTGAGCGACGTAATGCGCGCGCGTGTCCCCGCAAGCGTCGTATCAATGATCGGCACCGTTGGCGGAAGAAGCGGGCCCGGACCTTGCGATCCTCCGCCGCTTTCGAAGATCAGGCCATTCTGAATAGCCGATCGCAACCGCTGCGCCGAGGCTGCAACCCGCACCGTGTTGCGCTCGTCGAGCCTTCGTTCGGTGGCGGCTTCGATACGTGCCGAGACATCGTTGCCGTAGAATTTGCTATATTGTGTGAAGCGAAGATTGCCGTTGATACGGGTCTCGCCAAGCTCGTCTTCGACAACCACATATGGGGCAATCTCGATATTCGCCGATGCCGCGGTTTTGCCGTCTGCATAGAGGAACGGGTTGGTGGAGACACCGCCTTCCACGGAAACGTCGACGCCAATCTGAGGCTCATATTGGGCGTAGGCCATCGGCGAGCAGCAGGCATATACTGCCAGCACGATGGAAGAAGCAATCTTCCTCACAACCTCACTCCCCCGTCCGATCAGCGTACGATAACCGTATCGCCTGGTTCGATTAGCAAAATGTTTCCGCTGGCAACGTCTTTCGCATCGGTGCCGGCTTTGAAAAGCGGAGCGAGGCGAGCGTTCAGCGTTCGTAGCTGGTCGCCCGACTTGCGGATAATGAGGACATTGTCGAGGTTAGCGAACTCGGCCGGTCCGCCCGCCATGCTGAGCGCCTCGAGCACGTTCACATAGCGGCCTGGCGAAAAGGATCCCGGAGCCTTCACCCGTCCCATCACGGAAAATTGCATTCCCGCGGGAACAAGAACTGATACCGTAACCTGCGGAACCGCGCCAACATATTGTGCGCTGAGTCCGCTGGTGATGAGCGCTTCGACTTCTTTGGGAAGAAATCCCTGAACCTTGATCTGGCCGACGAGCGGAAACGCCATGGTCCCGTCAGGAAGGACCTTCACCTTGCGCTGAAGCCGTTCCTCACCCCAGACATAGATCTCGAGTTCATCGCCGGCGTTGATGCGATACGTCGACGCGGCCGTGCTCACCTGCGCGGCGGTCGCAGCAATTGCGGGCTTGGGCGCGGGGACGGGCGCTTCAGCCGGCTGAGCCTGCGCGGAGGACGCCACACCCGCCATGGATGCGACCACGACGGTTAGACAATTTTTGATCATGCAGGGTCTCTCAGTTCAGCGGTCGACAGGTTAACACAATATACTATAAGATGGGCTAGGGTCTTTGGCTACCGCGTTAACCCTAGGAATCGTGGCTCTTGATGCATCGTTTCAATACAGTGCCACCTGTTTCTCGCGGCATAATCTTTACATTTTCTTTAGCCGTGGCCGTTGCGCTCGCGGCCTGTGGTCAATCAGAAGCTGCCGCCGCGAAGGATGCCGCGGAGGCGCAGTCCCTGCTCGACCAGCGCCGCTTTGCCGAGGCCCGCCTGGCGATTAAGAAAGCGATCGCGACACGCGATGACGAGCCGGAGTTTCATATCCTGCGAGGACGCATCGAGTTCGCTGCTGGTTCGGTGTCGGGCGCCTATGACGCATATAGCGACGCCATGTCGCTCGATCCGGCAAACAGGGAAGCGCTCCAGGCTGTATCGCAATTAGGCCTGCAAACAGGCCATTTTCGCGAATCGCTGGAGGCTACCGACGCCATCTTGTCGCTTGCTCCCGATGACCCGAATGCCCTTCTCGTGCGCGGGCTTCACGCTGTCATTCGCAGTCGCTTCGATGAGGCGGACGGGTTTGCCGACAGAATATTGAAGCAGGATGCCAGCAACGAAGGCGGTGTAATTCTGAAAGCGCGTGTCGCGGTGCGCAAGGGCTCCCCCCAACGCGCGCTTGAAGTTCTTCAAGGCTATGGAGCCTTGAAGCCCAACACGCTTGGCGTCGTCATGACCCGGCTCGAAATTTATCGGGTGATGCGCGACGCGGCAGGGATGCGGGCCCAATTTTCTCTTTTGCACAATCTTGCGCCCGAAAATCGCGACATAAGGATGGACGAGGCAAATTTCGCGTTCAAGGATGGGCGGGCGGCTGAAGCCGATTCAGTAATCATTGCTCTGCTGGCCGACCCGAAGTTGCCCGAAGAGCAGATACCACTCATTCTGGCACTCTGGCGCGAATATGCGTCTGCGGGGCCGGGTGACGCAGGCCTCGCAAAAGTGGCGTCGACCGGGACCCCGGCGGCGCGTCTCGCGGTAGCGGAGTTTCTGGTGGACCGGCAACGCTTGGCCGGCGCACGCAGCCTGCTCGATGGCCTTCCCCGGGCTCTGCGGCAAGCTATCGACGCGGCGATCGAACTTCGCGAAGGACGGACGCGCGAGGCTTTGAACGCCGCCGACGAAGTCCTTCGCAGCGATGAGACACATTGCGTCGCCCTGACGGTTCGAGCGGAAGGCCTGCTAAATCGAGAAGATTTTCCGGGCGCGCTGCGCGCCGCGCAAGTGGCTGTGAGCCAGTGCCCGGGGCAGACGAGGGCCTGGTGGCTGGCTGCCGATGCTTACGCCGGTCGCGAGGACATGGAGAATGCCCGGCGCCTCTGGCGGCAAGGCGTGCGTGCCAATCCGCAGGATTCGTCCATGTCGAAGTCCTATGTCGAGTGGCTGCTCGCGCGCCGCCAGGACCGAGAGGCGCTTGCCGTGGCTCGCCGGCTCACCCACGAAGCGCCGGCGCTCCTTAGTGGATGGCAGCTTTACCGCACCATCTGCCTTCGCCTTCAGCAAGATTGCGCGCGGGCGGCCCAGGCTGGCTTCGATAACGCGTCAACGCTTTACGGGATCGACCTTCTGCCGGGTCAGGCGCCTCCAAACGGGCTCTTCGGCAGGATAATTACACGATGACCGCCGCCTATGCACCGCAGTGCGAATTTCTTGGAATTCGGTTCGATCGCTTGGACCCGCCGGCGGCGGTGGCAGCAGTCCTGTCGCTCTCCACCCGTAGCGATTTCTCTTATGTCGTGACACCCAATGTCGATCATATCGTTCAGCTGAGTAGCAAGGACGATCCCGTTCTGACGATGAGCTATCGCGACGCTGCGCTTCGCCTCTGCGACAGCCGGATATCATCGCGTCTGGCATATCTGTCCGGGATAGACCTTCCGGTTGTCACAGGAAGCGATCTCACGGCGGATTTGCTGGGCCAATGGCTCACGCGCGAAAAGCTGGTGGTCATCGGCGGCGATGCGAAGCTCCACCGCGCGCTCACGCTGCGCTATCCCCTGTTTGACTGGCAATTTTATCAGCCTCCTATGGGTGTGCGCCATGATGCAAAGGCGCGCTTGGACATAGCCCAATTTGTCGAGGATGCTGCCGCCGATGTCGTCTTCTTCGCCATCGGCGCGCCGCAAAGCGAAATCGTTTGCGCCGAAATATTGGAGCGAGGCCAGGCCCGCGGCGTTGCCCTGTGCATCGGGGCTTCGCTTGAGTTCCTGACCGGAGCGAAAACGCGCGCGCCGCTCTGGATGCAGCGTGCGGGGTTGGAATGGCTGTTCAGGCTCGGCACCGAGCCGCGGCGTCTGTGGCGCCGCTACCTGGTTGAAGGGCCAAAAATATTCGGCATCTGGCGGCGGTGGCGCAAGCTCAACGCTGGTCTCCCTCGCGCTGCGTCCGGTTCCAGCGTGTCTGGCTGCGAGTAAACAATCCGAAGTAAATCGGGATTTTCCAGACGATATAGAGCGGAATTCGAAGCAGGGCAGCAAATGGCAACATCGCCCGGCCGTATCGCCACCATGCGGCCATCAGCAGCGTGCAGGCATAGGCGAATGCCATTCCTGCCAGAATGGCAGGGGCCCAATCTCCGGTTATAATAGCGATGGCGATCAACGCCGCGATGGCGATTGACGCAAGAAGGATCAGCAGCGCGAGCGGCGGAACCATCAGATGCGCGCCGAGCGTCGTCAGGTTGCGCGACGCTTTCGCTATCCCGCGCAAGAACAAGGGCAAGCCTTCTCTGGCGGCCGTCCGCAAAAACCCATGCTCCCACCGGCTCCGCTGTGCTCTGCTGCTTTCCAACGAAGCAGGAGCACTCGTTACCAGCGCTTCATCGTCCATTCCGACCTTGATACCGTTTTTGGCGAGCCAGAGGCCCAGGCTCAAATCTTCGACCACATCGCCCGTCGCGAGCGGAAGACGCGCGAACAGCGGCCAACTGAACGCCATGCCCGTACCGAACAACATGGCTCCGCCGCCGAGCCGCATGAGGCCGCGGGCGCGGACCAGGTTTTTGATCAACATTGCGAAGTTCGAGACCGCGACGAGCGGCGTGGGCTGTTCGACTGAAACCAGCAGGTTTGCCGACTGGACCGGCCGGCCGCCTGCGATCGCCTGGGCTGCAAGTCTAGCGGCGCTGCCATCGCCGAGCCGGCAATCGGCATCGACAACTATAACGGCTGCAGGGGGATCGTGAGAAAGCGCATCCCGTCCGAAGGCGAGGGCGTAGCCCTTGCCGCGGCGGTCGGGATCGGTTCGTTCCGCGACATTTGCGCCCGCCTGCGCGGCAAGCGCCGAGGTCTCATCGGTGCAATTGTCTGCGACGACCACTATCTTCGCGCCGGGCGCCGCGCTTTCAAGCGCCAGAACCGTTGCCGCTATTCCGGCGGCCTCGTTATGAGCGGGGACAAGGATGGCGATGCGCACAGGCGTGGTTTGCGCCCCGGCGGGCTGGCCGCGAAGCGGACGCAATCCGAAAAGGATTTCGGTGCCAAGATATAGAAGGGAAAAGGACAGGGGCACCGCGATCGCCCACGCAATTATGACGATCATCGGGGGGGCGCCTCCATGCGACGCCACGGTGCCGGCAAGACTTCCAGCGGCTTATGTACCATATTGTCACTCTTCCCAATGCGTGCTTTCAAACAGCTGATAGTCAGTTTAGACGCGAAGAGGCAATCAGGGGTTAAGCATCTATGGCGCGCGAGTATTTTTCGGCCCGAAGGGTTCTTGTTACCGGGGGCGCCGGCTTTGTCGGATCCCATCTCATCGATCGGCTGATAGCTGCGGGCGACGAGGTGCTCTGCGTCGACAATCTGTTCACCGGCGCGAAGGCCAACGTAGCCCATTTGCTCGGCCATCCTCGCTTCGAATTTTTGCGCCACGATATCTGTCTGCCGCTGTTTGTCGAGGTCGATGCGATCTTCAATCTCGCATGTCCGGCGTCCCCCATCCATTATCAGCACGACCCGGTGCAAACGACCAAGGTCTCGGTCATCGGGTCGATCAACATGCTCGGGCTCGCAAAGCGCATCAAGGTTCCTATTCTTCAGGCCTCGACCAGCGAAGTCTACGGGGATCCGACACAGCATCCGCAAACCGAAAGCTATTGGGGCAATGTGAATCCGATCGGATTGCGCAGCTGTTATGACGAGGGCAAGCGCTGCGCCGAGACTCTCTTTTTCGATTATCATCGTCAACATGGCCTCGACGTGAAGGTGGCGAGGATCTTCAACACCTATGGCCCGCGCATGCATCCGGCGGACGGCCGCGTCGTGTCGAACTTCATCATGCAGGCGTTGCGCGGCGAAGATATTACCATTTTCGGCGATGGTTCGCAGACGCGCAGCTTCTGTTACGTCGATGATCTGGTGGAAGGCCTGCTACGCCTCATGGACTCTCGCGACGGGTTCACCGGGCCGGTCAATATCGGGAATCCGGTCGAATTTACTATCCGCGAATTGGCGGAACTGGTTATCGAGATGACCGGGGCGGGCTCCAAGCTTGTACAGATGCCCTTGCCGTCCGATGACCCGACACAACGCAAACCCGATATCTCGCTTGCGAGGAGCGAACTGGACTGGGAACCGTCGATCGCGCTGCGCGAGGGGCTTGTGAAGACGATCGACTATTTCCGTCGACTAGCCAACTGAAGCCCGAGCGGCGAGCAAGCTGGCGATGAACTCGCGATACTGATCCGCTATCGTGGACCAGGCGAACCGCTCTATGCCTTCGGGTTGCCCAGCACGCACCGGCCCCTTGGCCAACGCCTTGCGAAGCATCGCAACAAGCGCATCGCTGTCTTCCGTGTCGCAGAGAAATTCGGCGCCAGGTCCCAGGATCCAGCGCAGGCGCTCGCTGTCATGGCCGACGACCGGCAGCCCGCTTGCCCATGCTTCGACAAAAACATTGCCGAAGGATTCCAGAAGCGACAGGTGAAGGAAGGCGTCCGACGAGCGGTACAGCGCCGGCATGTCGGCGGCGGCAAGGCTCAGCCGCTTGAAACGTCCCGGTAGCAATCTGTCCGCGAGCGCCTGGCCTTCATCGCGCAGCGGGCCGTCTCCGGCAACGACGAGAAACGCATCGTCGAGCTGCGCGACCGCCCGAATTCCATCGAGGACGCGCTTTGTTTCGATAAAGGCGCTCACCATCAGGATGATCGGGCGATCCTCGGGCAATCCGAAACGGGCACGCTCCGGCGCACCCGGGTGGAAACGGGAAAGATCGACGCCATTGGGTATCAACGCGCAATGCCACTGGTCGCGATTGCGCTCGAGATAATCCGGATTAGTGCACACAAGTCCGTCGCACTGGAAGCTGCGATATTCTGAGTTTGAGGCAAAGGCTGGCCAGTCCCCGTTTTGTGTCACGAAGATCTGCAGCGGCTTGCTTCGCGATGGCCGCCGCAGCGCCCAATGGGTGAAGGGAAAGGAGCAGGTCACGACGGCGTCATAGTCAGCCGGGCGATAGGCGCTGAGCAGGCCGGGCGCAAAACTGGCGTCTTCCCACGCTGTCTCGCTGCGAAGCGGAGGGAATTTGGGAAAGCGCTCGAACCTTTCCCTGCGCACCGAAGGCACGGTACGGAATTGGTAAGCCGCATCGGTCCTGCCAGAGCCCGAACCCATGACCGTGACCGCGTCGCCGCCCCGCGCGATCGCATCGGCAACCGCAAGCAGGGCAACCTCCGCACCCCGGTCATAACGATGAAAGCCGGGCAGCGCGAATAAGAGGTTCATCTACGTTTCAATCCCACTGTCCGGGCCTCGATAAGCGCGCCCGCAACCGTCACCGCACCGAGCAACAGCCAAAGCCACCCAATCACCAACAGCCCGCCGGCAGGCCGATAAAGCACTGCATCGATGTCATGCAGCGAAATGGTTTCCAAGACAAAAAGCAAAGCGGACAAAAGCGTCGTCGTCGCGGCGGCATTGCGCGGCCGACCGGCTTTGTCGGTGCGCTGACGAAGGAGCGAGGCGATCCCAAGACCCAGTGCCAGAAGGATCAGCGCAATCTGGACTGGACCGCGACCGGAATAATATTCGCCCATCGCTGCCGCGACGGCATTGTGCAGGCCGTGCCGCAAGCCCAACGCACATTCTGCTGCGAAGCAGGCGTTTGCCATGGAAAGCAGCGGCCACGGCCGACAGGCCGTGACCAGGCAGATCAGGGAGGCCAGGCCGAACGAGATGACACCAGCCCATTGCGTTGCATCCATGTGCATCTCATTTCTTCTTCTTTCCGCTCGAAAGCGGGTTACAACCTTCGCGTGATGCTCGCCCTATATAGCTGTTGGATCTTGGCTGCGCTCTGCCTGTTCCGGTTCGTGCGCCGGGACGTGGCGATCTGGATCGTCATCTTCGGTGGCTGGCTCGTGCTTCCGCCCGGAAATTACGTCGATCCCGGCGACCCGCGCGTCCTGCCCTACTGGATCGTCGGCGGAGCTCTTCCCTCTGACATCCTGTTCGCCAAGGCATGGACGGCGCCGGCCATCGCAACTCTCTGCGCGCTGATCTTCGACCGCGGCCGATGGCGCGAATTGCGGTTTGTCCCGATCGATATCCCCATCCTCCTCTTTTGCGCCTGGCCTTCGGGGCAGGCGCTTTTCACAGGGCCTGCCGATCCCGCCGGTCTTGCAAGCGCCGCATATCTCGCTGGAGTATGGGGCTTGCCCTGGCTGATCGCCAAGCTCTATCTGCGCGACCTCAACGATGCGGTCCGTTTTGCAGGGGCGCTTGCGTATCTATCGCTGGCGCTCGTTCCCGTAGCCGTGATCGAGGGCGTGACAAGCTGGCGGCTGCACAGCGCGCTTCTGGGCGTGCACCCGTTCACATTCGACGGCATGACGCGATATGCCGGGTTCCGGCCTCAGGGCTTGTTCGAGCACGGCAATCAATATGGGATATGGTGCGCCGGGGCGACCTTGGCGGCTTGCTGGCGGCTGCGCGAAGAGTGGGGAGGGAAGGGGCGGCTCCGGTGGTCCGTCGTGGCGACGGTTCTCTGCCTCATGACGCTGATGTCGCAGTCGGTTGGCGCGATTATCCTGCTCGCGGCGTGCGGTGCGATACTCATCGTCCCCGGCATTCCGAACCTGGCAAAAATTATCCTTCCGCTGGGAATCGCGGCATCGCTTGGACTTGGCGCCCTCCATATAAGCGGCGCCATGCCGTTGCGGTCTCTGGCGGACAGGACGGTCGCGGGCCAGGCGGCGCAAGATGCTTTTCGCGCACTTGGCCGCCAGTCGCTTCCCTGGCGCATCGGTCAGGACCTCAAGACAATCCCGATCATCCAGGAGAATTGGATTGTCGGTCATGCGCGCTGGGACTGGTTCGAGCCGGCGCACAGCCGCCCCTGGGGGCTCCCCCTGCTGCTACTCGGTCAATTCGGTCTAGTGGGCTTTGCCTGTCTAACCGCGTCGTTAATCGCCGCCGTTTTTCGCCATATGACGAGGGCGGCATTGGGCAGCGCCCCCGAAAGGCTTTTTGCCACTTTGCTCTTGCTGTTTGCCGGCGATGCGCTGCTCAACAGCTTTCTTTTTTACCCTGCGATACTGGCCGCAGGCGCGGCCGCGGCAACACGACATGGCCAGCAGAGTCTTACGACCGCCCGGGCGAGCCAAACGCCCCGTCCCGCGCGCTCCGCTTGACCCAGTCGTTATTTTTTGGAGGCTGAAGCCGGGGAATTGGCCGCAGGGGCGAACCCCGGTTGATATTCGATCTCCGCTGCGGCCCGGCTCTGCTTCAGCCGCTGCTGGATCGTATCGGTAAGCTGCTTGTTGCGAATAGCCTGGACCGCGATCGGTCTCGCGTTGGCCGGCGAAACCGGTTCGGCGCGTTCACCGGTTATAACGCCGACGGTCACGACGCCATTTTCCGGAATCACGAAGGGTTCGCCGGCCGGCAGGGCCTGAATTTGTTGAAGGCGTTGCTGTCCGAGCGCTGCGGAATCCACTTGCGTATTATCGCGGCGGAACTCGATGCCCATCTGCTGAAGTCGCGCCGCGACAGCATCCATCGAATGATCATTCTCGAGCGCCTTCAGCTGATCCGGGTTCTTGGGCAGGGCGAACTGAATGCGGTCGACTATGAGCTGCTTGCGATTGCCGAACATGACGGGATTGTCCGCAATGAATTTGTCGATTTCCTGCTGCCCGGGCACCTTGAGAGCGCGCTCGGCTCGCTGTCCCATAAGCTGGACGAGGAGCGCATCGCGCAGTTGGCGTTCGCGCAAAAGATAGTCCGGCGTCTTGTCTAGTTCGTCATCGCGGGCAGCTTGCGCGAGCAACCGGCGCTCGACGATCCGCTGGAGCGCGGCCTGCTGCACGGCTTTCTTGTCGACGCCTTCGGGGATGGCCGTGCTGCCAAGCTCCGCGTTGATTTCCTGCAAAGTGATCTCTTCGCCATTGACGACCGCCGCGACCTGACCCGTCGCCTCTTTTCCGCAGCCCGCCACCGACAGGGTCGTAAGTGCCAATGCAATGCTGATATTGCGGTTCAATGCCTTATCCTTTCGAATCTGGTCCGAGCAGCAGGCGCTGCATTCGAGGGTTTGAGTTTTCGATGAATTCACGCGAGAAGCCGGCGAGCAATGGTTGCGCTTCCTGCCGGTCGATACCAAGCGCCGAGACGCGCATCATCATCCCATCGGGAATGTCGCCCGCAAGATTGGCGCGAATAACGGCAGCTCGCTGCTCGCTCCACTTGCGCGGATAGGATGCGCCGAGCCGCGTAAAATAGGCCACTTGCTCGACACGGTTGGGTGCCGTCGCCGTAAAGAAGTTCGCGGGAACGTCCTTGCCGCTCGCCTCGAGCATGATGTCGAGGGTGTCGCTAAGTACAAAGCCTCCGACGGGATAGCAAAATTCCGGACGGTGGACCTGCAAAACGCCATCTTGCGCATTGTTATACGCCAGTAGCAGCATGACCGGCGGCCGATCCGGCGCTGTATAAACGCGGGTGACGAGGTTGTCGTAGAGGCGATCGCGAAGCGCGTCTGGAGGTGGAAGCACGACCCCGCTCTGCGACACCGACTTCCAGTTGCCGAACTGTTCGGGAACCCAGCTCTCGAAGTTTTTCTCCGCAACCACCGGATTGGCGATGGCTGGCTGACGAACGAATGCGATCGCCGATGCGCCGCCAAGAACCGCACCCAAAAGCATGTTGCGCCGGGAGAGAGCGAGATTGGCGATTCCGCCGTCGTCCGCGTGGTCAGCCATGAGAAGGCTCCGTTGTTTTGGCAATGTAACGATCCCACAGCGGCTTCAAGATGATATCGAGCGCGAAAATCGTCATCAGTGCGATCGCGAACATCAAAATGCCGGCGAAGTTGTGCAAGAAGCCCTGCGCCGCTGCTTCGCCCGCATGATAAGTTAGAAGGATGAGGATGAGTACGCGGAAGAAGTTCGCCACCAATGCGACGGGAACGATCAGGAGGACAAGCAACAGCGCATATTGCCAGTGAGCCTGATGCCGCATGTAAATATAGAAGAGCGAAATCGCGGATAGCGAGATAATGGAGTTGATGCCCGAGCAAGCCGCGGCCACCAGAAGCTCATATTGTCCTATGAAGATGCGCACGCCTTCGCCGCCGATAGGATATCCGAATATGTCGAGGAACCATATCGCTGCCTCGGACAGCCAGATCTTCATGGGAACGGTAACGAAGGCCACGACAGTTTCTGGAGGCGGGAAAATGAAAGCGAGATAGAAGAGAGGAAACCAGAGCTTCTTCATCGCCTCGAGGCCGACCAGGCTGTACAGGATCACGAGCAGGATCGCGTACATGAGATAACCTTCGATCTCGACGATCTGCGTGATCCGAGTGAAAATCTGCATCGGGATCAATACGGCGAGCACGATCCAGACCGGCGCCGATGCGGCGGGCACAGCGAGATGCGAAATCTCTTTCCAGCGACGATAAAGGAGCCAGAGGCCCGTCACCAGGACGATCGGGCCGTGGGCGCCCTCTTCTCCCGTCCAAGACTGGCGCACGACGAACAACATCGTGGGAACGGAAAAAATCAGGACACCGATCGCGAGCGCGATTGTCCCGGCCGAAAGCTTTCGCGCAAAGGGACCTGAAAGACCCGGTCGAGCTTCTATGTCGGCGGCAGTAGCCATTACTTACCTGACTTGAGTTTCGACCCTGCGATAGAGCAATTGGCGAGATGTGCCAACGCCTGTATCCGAATAAACCGTATCGCGACGGGACAGAAGCCCGTATCGGTGCGCGTTGTCCCTATGGACCCGGCTTATGCTTTCACTTAGCAGCGTATGATTATATTCGATGGTAAAGCGCGGACGATGCAAAAGCTGATATTGAAACGCCGGCGCGATCGCCGCCGGGCTGTGATCGTAGGCGGATTGCTTCTCGTGGCTTCCGTCATCGCCGCAGCCTCCTGGTGGTGGTTTACCGATGGTATTGGCTCAGGTCGCCTAGCCTCGGCGGACGCGCAGCGACGGGCGGCTGCGGTTGCGAACGCGACGCCTCCCGCGCCGCCTCCCCAGATCTACAAGCCCCTCGCACCCGACGATGCCATAGCGGAAAACGCGACCTTGCCATTTTCCACGGCTCCGATTGAACGGGCACTTCCGCTCGTCGTGCCGTTGAGCGCGTCGGCGTTCGTCGGACGCCGTTCGGCCATCGATTGCCTGACGGCGGCGATCTATTATGAGGCCGCGCAGGAAACCGAGACGGGCAAGCGCGGTGTCGCGCAGGTTATCCTGAACCGGGCGCGCCATCCTGCCTTCCCGAACAGCATCTGCGGCGTCGTCTATCAGGGGTCCGAACGAAAGACCGGTTGTCAGTTCACGTTCACCTGCGACGGGAGTCTGGCGCGGAAGCCATCGCGCGCTGGCTGGGAGGCGGCACGCCGCGTCGCGCTGGCGGCGCTGTCTGGCTATGTAGAACCGAGCGTCGGCATGGCGACCCATTATCATGCCGATTATGTCGTGCCTTACTGGGCTTCGTCGCTCGCGAAAATCGCGCAGGTCGACCACCATATATTCTACCGCTGGTCGGGATCCTGGGGGCGCCGCGCCGCGTTTGCTCAGTCAGTCAGCCAAGAGCAATTGCTTGCCGACCAGCCGCAGATAGCGGGAATGACCGACCTGGGAATGAACCCCGTCGAACCTCTTCCATATTCTGACGTCACACTGCCGGCTTCACGAATAATCGCCGACGAGGGGCGGGGAGCCTTATCAAGAGGCGAGGCAACCTCGCTTTCGGGGCCGGCAGTCACGCCTTCGATCAGGGCCGATGAAACGGCCGAGAAGCCCGCGGCCGATATGGCAAAAGGGGCTCTGAAGGTAGATTGACCCGGGTCGGGAGTGGCGAAATTCTTGCTCCATGAACGGCCAAATGGGTCACGGCCCTTCACATTGCCGGGCTCGCTGTAGCGGCAAACGAGGATTTCCTCGGCACCGAGGCGGCTTAGTCCGCAACCGACTTCTCCCGAGCGGCCCCAGATCAGCTGAGTATAATGCGAGACGTCCTGGGGGCGGCCGGTGCGGCTGTTCGCCGGAAAGACCCCTGGAACGAAATCCTTTTTTTCTGCGATCCATAGTTCGACCATGGACTCGGGCATGAAAGCGTCGCTCGTTCCACCCCAGATATTCTCGCCCTCGAGCGGTCGGCCGGGAGTATTGGGAGAATGTTCGAATTTTCCGGTTGCCGAAAGATGATCGGCCCAAGCCTGTGCCCGGCCGGCTAGCTCATCATTCCAGCGAAGCGCAGGAACACCAGCGAGCGCACGTTCGCGGTTGTGGCTCGCAAGGAGGCGGTCGTTCAGACCGCCGAGCCTCGACTGAGCGCCCGTCAGAAGTGCGGCAGCCGCCGCAAGAAACGCAATTTTGCCCGCCGTGTTGATGAGCCGTTGCATGCCAAATCCCCAAGAAACTCGGGGACGCTACGTCGACGCGTCCTAAAACAACGTCGCAAGCTTTGGTTAATTCGGCGTTAGCGCGTTTCCCGGCGGCTCGCGTGCATCGGATTGGCGGTCGAACGCGTAATCTGGACTTCGTCGCCCTGTTCTGCCGCCGCGAACAGAAGGCGCGCGAAATCCACCGGCAAGCCTATGCATCCATGGGTGGCGCGCCGGCTCGACATCGGGCTTCCGTGCAAGGCGACGCCCGTGTTCGTGATGAACAGCGAATATGGCATGGGCGCGTCGTAAGCGCGCGAGTGGTAGTCGCGGTGCTTCGAGAGGATAGGAAAGGTGCCGATCGGCGATTGCATCGTGTCGGCCCCATAGACGATCACCGATGTTCCGATCTCGTGGCCCCCGCGAAAAACCGAGATGAGCTGGGTCCGTAAATCCACCCAAATGGTAACCTTGCCCGGTGCGACGCCTTTTTCGTCCCACTTATATTCCCCATGCCGCATCCTGCCCGTCGTCGCCAAAAGCGACTTCGTTCCAGAAGGGAGAACTCCGGCCCGCGTTGCAGTCAAAAGTTGAGCCGGTGTAAGCAACTCTCTGCCATCGCCAATGAATGATGAACTGGCCAGTTCAGGGGCGGTTGTAATGGCAGGCCGGGAAGCCGCCGGATCAGCTATTGTGCTGTTCCCTATGATAACTCCGCCGATCGCACCCAAGGCAATCAGCAGTGCAGCAATCAGGCCGCGTCGCATCGTGCGGCGCCCGAAACCCCGGCAGGGGAAACTTCGCGGCGGCGGCGGAGAAGGGCGCCGCAAAGACCGAAGCCGAGCAGCATCAAGGCCCAGGTTTGCGGTTCGGGAACAGCCGGAACCGGAGTTTCTTCGCCCGGCGTTGTCGGATCGCCGGGAGTAACCGCCGTCGTCCCTGGAGGAACTACCGTGCCGATGCCGCCAGGAAATCCGGAAACAGGGTCAGATGTGGCGGTGGGACTGCCGATCTCACCAAGCGGTAACAAGCCCGAGCCCGGCGGGGAAGTCACGTCCGTCGGCGCGGGAGGACCAGCAGTCAGTTCCTTCACCGAGTCCTCGGGCGGAGTGTCGAAAATTTTTCCTAGCACGCGCTGGTCGGGACCGCCCGCATTCATTCGGCGTCCAAAAAGACGGTCGGCGACCGACGGGCCTTTGCGAACCTTGCCCTTCAGAAGGTCGGTTTCATCGCGTTCGCCCGGCGAACGTCCGACGAAGCGATCGAGCGCGTCGGATGTCTGGGCCAGCAGCGTTCCGCCATCGCCGCTCAAGGCCGGGATGGTCATCGACATAGTCGCGAGCAGAAGCAGAGCGATTGCTGTCGCCCCCGCGCGCATCCTCGAGCCCAGAAAGATTTTCATACCGGTCACACTTCTGGCTACCGCAAAGATTACATTTAGTGAAGATTTTTGTTTCGTCGGAGACGTGGTTAATGTCCCGGTGGGGAACAACGGAAGCGCGGGTAAGATGCTCCGACAGTGAAAGGGTGCGCAGCGTCCGGCATCCCAGTTTTGCCAATAATTGTTGCTAAACATGCGTTTAAGGCATGGTTCTCGAAAATCTTCGACACGCTTCATCACAACAACCGGCGGTTTCGTGGTCGCGTCAGAAGAAGCTATTCGAAACGGTTCGCGGCCAAAACCGGCATCTCAATTTGTAAAATATTAGTCTGGAAATTACATATTATCCCAAGCGCTTGGCGGTCTGGTCTTTCCGACTCGGCAAAACACCGCGGCGATAGCGCGCGGTCGTAATGGCGTGCCAAAGCGACGGGCCGATCGCGGCGCCATCATCGACCCATGTGTCGATCATCGGGCATCATCAGTTCTGCATCACCGGTCAGGAAAGTGAGCGTCTTCGCGCGCTCATTTGGTTCGCATCGGTCGGAGATACTGTGCGACGCCGCCGTGAACCGGCTTCCAGGCATACTTCGTTCATCGCCAGAACACTGACGGTTTGTGCCCGATAGTTGGTCCGCTCGACTGTTCAGGATGGCGCGGATAGCTAAATGTAAGGTGCATGGATGCGGGTTGGGCGCTCATTGCAACATGGATTCCACATGAGGCGCCGATATAGGTCAGGTGGTGGGCCGTATTTGTGAGCAAGCTTCTTCTACCCTGCGTCGCCTTGCCTTTCGCTTTCAGAGCCATTGCGGCCTGCGCCAATATTCTGGCCGACGAGACCGGCATGCCTAGTGCGGGCATAAACTACGACTTCGTCATCCTCGCTGGAGGTCAGGGCACAAGCATTTCCCTCGTCGGCGATCTGCTGCCATCCGCTTCAAACATGTTGGCGATCAGTCTGCGCGTCATGAGTGTCTCGCATCGGCGTGGCTCCGTTCAGCGAGTTCCTATCGTCTGAGTTCCCGCGCGTCGCGCTGCGACGCCGCGTTGGAGACGGCGCGGCGTTTTGTGTTTCTATGAGAAGATATTACTGCACGCCTGATGCCTGAGCTTTTGCCGAAATCAGCCGCCCCAGCAACAGATGCCGAACGCCGCGCGACGCGCTTACGTTGAGCCCGATCCCGTCCTCTTAGGCAGGCCGCGTTCGCCTGAGAATTAGCGCACGCTATTCCAGCACGCGTTGCCAGGGCGTTCCGGGGAGGCCGCGTCGAATTTATTATATCGCTGCCATGTCGGGTCGGCGGGCTGACATCTGCCTCAGTTCGTCGGAAACTCGCCGAGAGCAGAGGTTTAGCAGCTGGACACGGGGCATTGGAACGCGCAATATATGCTGCCAACTAATTGAGATCATGACATATTCTTGTGATAAGTAGTTGTTAACTCCGTGCAGCGAATAATAACATTATGGTAATTTCAGCATATCTGCAGACGCCGGTCGGCGCTTCGTCGAAACGCCGGTCTGCGCGGCGCCAGTTGCAGCTCGAAGTCCGCGGAACCGACGCTTCGGATGCGGCTATCGATGTTAAGATTCACAACATCTCCCTGTCAGGGATGCTGATCGAATGCAGTGCAGACTTGAATGTTGACGACCAGTTTGACGTTCACCTGCCGCAAGCCGGCACTGTCCTAACGCGCGTGATTTGGTCAAGTGAGAGACTGTACGGCTGCCAGTTCGAAAAACCGATTACGCCTGCCGCTCTCAGTGCCGCTCAGTTGCAAAGCTCAGCGGTTGGTGAAGATCCGCCTGCGGTCGGCAAATCGGCGCGCGATCATGCAGCCGACCCGCGCTTTGGCCCGAATCTGAAACGATTGCGCATAAAAAAGAAGCTGAGCCAAGCCGACATCGCTCTCGCTCTTAACGTCAGTGCGCCGTCGGTATCGGGTTGGGAAAACGGGCGTGCGCGCCCCAAGCATGACCGGATGGGCATACTGGCCGAGTTGCTGGGCGTGCCGGTCTCGCAATTGCTCGTCGACGTATCGACCGAACCATCTCAAGAAATGATCAGCGCGGGCCGGGATCTCATCGCACGCGCAAATGGAGTCGACGCGGATCGGGTTCGCATCTTTATCGAGGTTTGACACTGTCGCGGGCTCGGGCAATAGCGGTCGCATATTCTCCACATTGGGCCGAATGCGATCGCTACAAAGCCGCCTGATGAGTAGAACCGCACCTAAATGCTGCGAGCGCCAGTCGCGTACGCCGTAGCGCGAGAAGCCGGGCGCTTGTCGGTCGGCCGCTGTATATCGATTGTTAGGCTTCAGCCTGTCAGCCCGCGTCGCAGCTAAAAGGTGAAGTGCAACGGGCGGAGCGCCGATGCCGTGCGGACGAAAATGACGTCGGTTTGCACCAGGTCAATCCCGTTCGGCCGGATGAAGCCTGCGAAATCATAAGGTGAAAAGCCCCATTTTTCCATCTGGACGAAAACCTCGGCTATCTGCGGGGCGCCTTCATTGTAAGGAAGCAGTGCGGTTTCGAGTTGCACGACGTCGCAGCGCTCTAGAATTTTCAGGCCGCCGGACAGCACGTCGAGTTCCGCGCCCTGGACATCGATTTTGATGAACAGTTTTTCCCCGTTCTGTCCCGCCGCCTCATCCAAAGTCTGCGTCGTCATTAACTTTTCGTGGCGCGCGACATTGCTGTTCTCCGCGCGCATCGAGGACCCTGTCTCCATCTCGTAAAATGGGACCTGCGAACCGCCGGTAGGACCGAGGAGAGCCGACACGAGCGTCACGCCGGGAAGTTCGCGGCAAACCGCCTCGAGCGCGGCCTTTTTCCCTTCTTGGGCTTCTATCATGGTAACAGGCGAGGTTTCGAATACGCCGCGCACGAGGCGCGTCCAGTCGCCTTCATAGGCACCAACGTCGATGATACGACCGGGGGTAAAGCCTTTCGCTTTTAACCTTCCGTAGGCGGCGATTTCCGGCGATGGGGGAGCATGTATGCCCAACACTCGCTTAAGCAGGCTGCGCATGACATCGCACTCCAATATAAGGGGAAGGTCCAAGAGTCGCCTTCCATGACGGGCGGCCCCGCGGGTGAGCGGGGCCGACGTCCAAAGCTGCCTTCAGTATTTGACGAGTTGGCATCATGCTAGTCCCGCAGCGGACTCGCGTACCAGCGCCGAACTTGCACCACTCAATTTAGCCTCGAGCGTTGATCCACCGCCGCGGCGGCTTTGTGGCCCTCAGCCGCCGCGCCATCGCGAGGCCTGGTGAGCTGGCGTCCCAATGCGTTCCAGCGCCGCTCAAAATGAAATGTCGACAAGTGGGCCGAGGCAAAGGTTGCGGTGAGCAACAGCGGACGCTTCGCATATTTTACGAGCGTGTCCCCGGTGCCGAGCCATGTGTGAACGAATATGCCGTGAAACACGTAAAGCGCGTAAGATGTTTGAGCGACATAAATGACCGGACGCCACTCCGAGAGATGACGAAGCCATCCCGGCGCGTAGTAGAGCGATGTGCCGATGAGCAGCGCCGACAGATAAGGGCGCAGATAGGGTAATAAGCCCGTGCGCATGTCGGCGCTGGCAAATAGCAGCGGAAGCAGGAAGTAGATGCTGGGTAGCGAAATCAATTTGCGAGTTCGCTCGCCTAGCCATCCTTCATAAATCAGGGCCAGTGTCGCACCGGCGAGTATCTCATCGCCGCGGAACCATGTCACGATCGTGATCGGCTGCTCCCAATATATCCGGGCGCATGTGATAAGGATGCAAATCAATGGTATGGCGAAGAGTGCGCGCTTTCCGCCAACTGCGACGAGCAGCGCGATGGAGAGGTAAAACTGTACCTCCATGCACAAGCTCCAGAAATGCTCTCCCGGCTCGACCAGCGAGGCGGGCGGAAGATTGGCGGCAAAGAACATATTTCCCGCAACTTCCTCTGCCGTGACGTCGCGGGCGATAAGGAACGCGAGAAACATGCCCAGCCACCCCAGTGGCACGATGCGAAGCAGCCGGCGGATCAGAAAACGGCGGATATTGCCGTCTTCAATAAGGAAGCGCGTAATCAGGAAGCCGGACAGGGTGAAAAACATCACCATCCCCGTCGCCGCTACAGGCGCGTTGAGTTGCCATGCGCTTGGCCCCATCGGGAAGAGATGACCGAGGATGACGAGGGTGATGCTGAGCGCGCGCCAGCCGTCCAGCATTGGCAAGTGCTGTAGCGCTGTCCTTTCAACTCCCCCACGGGCTTTCATCAGGATATCCCACCATAGCTGACGCGCTTGATGCTAGGCGGATCGCGGAAAGTGTCCAGCGTGTTAACCGAAAATCGATCGCATCGTATCGGCACATCTTTGCGGGGTGCAGCCAGCTTGTGATTCGGACGGTGATAAGTCATAAGAATTAGCGAGCATTCTTGAGAGAAGAAGACTCGAACCACCCCGAAAAAAACGTTGTAGGCCACCCTTTGGGCCATCATTATGTCCAAAATGGATAAAGAAAAAACATATCAAAATCATAGGCTTAGTTATGGATTCCGGCCAGGGGCACCAATAACGCTTGATTTCGATGAAGCATGACATCGAGCCGGCGAGTGCGGCCGGCTCCGCAAGGTGCATCGATCCGCCAACAGCGCGAAATGGAAACCGGTTGCGAGCGGCGAGGATGCCGACAGCGTCAGCTTGGTCGTCGGGGTGAATCCGTGGTTCTAGCCTCGCCCGGCGCGGGTCGATTGGGCTAGAGAATTAGAAATAGAAGAGAAATGCTTGCGATCCGGGGCGATTTGATATTGTCTCGCCCGGAAATTATGCCCATTCAATACATTATGATCTCACCGGTTTCACATGTGAAAATACCGGGGTTTCAACAGTTTTGAGGGGGCGCATGCGAAAAGCTGGAACGCATTGGCTGCTCGTTACGGCCCTTGCCGGCGGGCTTGCGGCCTGCGCCCCGACGGCGATGCGGACCGCGCCGCAGCCCGCCATCGCCTTGCCTGACCATTGGTCCGGCGACGCGCAGGCGCTTCCGGCGGATGCCGTGCGATACTGGACCCGGCTGAACGACCCGCTGGTCGACCGCCATGTCGAACGCGCGCTGGCGAACAACCGCGACATCGCACAGGCGGCCGCGCGCGTGGCGCAGGCGCGCGCCGGCGTACGCGCCGCGCGTGCCAGCTTCCTGCCGCAGATCGACGCCTCGGGCGGCGTCCGGCGCAACGTCGGCGACCTCGCCGATGACCGGCTGCAATTCTCGCTCGGCGCCGATGCGCAGTGGGAAATCGACCTGTTCGGCCGGATCGGCAACAGTGTCGCGGCGTCGCGCGCCGATCTTGCAGCGGCGGGTTATGGCCTTGCCGACGTGCGGCGGCTGATCGCGGGGCAGGTGGCGCAGACGACGGTGTCGGCGCGCGCGCTCGCCGTGCAGCGCGTGATCGCGCGCGAAACGCTGACAATCCAGGACGAAAATCTACAGATCGCGCGCTGGCGTCTGCAGGCGGGTCTCGTGTCGAGCCTCGACGTCGAGCAGGCGGCCGCGCAGCGCGCGCAGACGGCGGCGAGCATCCCCGCACTCGAGCGCGATTTCGCGCAGGCGGCAAACACGATTTCGACCTTGATCGGCGAACCGCCCGGCGCAGTGCGGGCTGCGCTGGAAGCTGACGCCCGCCCGATCCCCGTTCCGCCCGACGCCACGGGGCTCGACACGCCCGCGGCGATCCTGCGGGGCCGGCCCGACGTGCGGCAGGCCGAAGCCGCGCTGCTCGCCGATACCGCGCGCATCGGCGTCGCGCGCGCGCAATTGCTGCCGCTCGTGCGGCTGACGGGCAATATCGGGACCTCGTCGTTCGGGATCGGCAATCTGTTCGATGTCGTTACCGGCGGGTTGTTCGCCGGGGTCAGCCAGCTCATCTTTGACGGCGGGCGCGCCCGCGCGCAGGTTGCCGGGGCCGAGGCGGCGGCGCGGGCATCGCTCGCGGTGTGGGAGAAGGCGATCCTCGGCGCGCTCGAGGATGTGGAAAGCGCGGCGGTCGCGTTGACCGCGGCGCGCGAGCGCGTCGTCCTTTTCGGCACGGCGCTCGAGGCCGCGAACAACGCCGCCTTGCTCGCGCGCAGCCAATATCAATCGGGGCTGATCGATTTCCAGACTTTGCTGACGGCCGAGAGCCAGCTGCTCGGCGCGCGCAACGCGCTTACCGCCAGCGAGGCCGAGCGTGCCAACGCCTTCATCGTGCTGAACCAGGCGCTCGGCGGCGGGGCGATAGACACGGATTTGGGTCCGGATAGGGGATTGCCAGAATGACCGATGCCGCGACGCCGCCGCAGGAGCTCGACGAATTCCTCGGCGCCAAGCCCCGCCCGCGCTGGCGGCGCTGGATGAAATTTTGGCTGCCGGCGTTGCTGGTGCTTGTGGTGCTGCTCGGCGTCGCGACCTGCGCGAGCGGGGGCGGCGAACCGAAATATATCACCGAGGCGGTCGCGCAGCGATCGCTGGTGCTCAGCGTGACGGCAACGGGCAATCTGCGCCCGACGAACCAGGTCGAGGTCGGGTCCGAAGTGTCGGGCAAGATCGACCATATCTATGTCGACGTGAACGACCGCGTGACGCAGGGGCAGGTGCTGGCACAGATCAACACCGATGTGATCGAGGATCAGATCACGCAGGCGCAGGCCAATCTGAACGCTGCGCGCGCGCAGGTGGCGCAGGCGCAGGCGACGCTCGACGTCGACCGCGCGCAGCTCGCGCGGCTGGAGAATGTCTTCCGCATCTCGGGCGGCAAGGTGCCGTCGCAGGTCGAGTTCGATCAGGCGAAGGGCGCGGTCAAACGCGACGTCGCAGGCGTCGCGGCGGCGAATGCGAACGTCCGCGCGGTCGAGGCACAGTTGTCCTCCGCGATCACCAACCGCAACCGCGCGGTGATCCGCTCGCCGGTCTCGGGCGTCGTGCTCGCGCGGCAGGTCGAACCGGGGCAGACCGTCGCGGCGAGCTTCAACACCCCGACTTTGTTCATCCTCGCCGAGGATCTGTCGGCGATGCAGCTTCGTGTCGAAATCGACGAGGCCGATGTCGGGCAGGTGCGCGAGGGGCAGGGGGCGAGCTTCACCGTCGACGCCTATCCGGGCCGCCGCTTCCCCGCGCGCGTCGAGCGCGTCGATCAGGCATCGAGCAACACCGCGTCGCAGGCGAGCCAGCAGGCGACCGCCGCGACCGCGGGCAGCAATGCCGTCGTCAGTTACGAGGCGCGCCTCGCCGTCGCCAATGCCGAGGGCGTGTTGCGGCCGGGGATGACCGCCACCGCGACGATCGCGACCGGAAGCACTGGCAAACAGCTTCTGGTGCCCAATGGCGCGCTGCGCTTCCAGCCCGACGCGAAGGAGAAGGGCGAGGCGAGCGTGCTCAACCCCGAAATCGGGCTTGAGCAGAACGAGCAGCGCGCGACGATCGGCGCGGGCAGCCGGCAGCGCGTCTGGGTGCTGGAGGCCGACGGCAAGCTGAAGCCGATCGATGTCGTCACGGGCGAGAGCGACGGGCGCCTGACCGCGGTGACGTCGAAGCAATTGCGCGCGGGCATGAAGGTCGTGACGGGCAAGGCGGCCGCGCCCCAGTGACCCGCGACCCGTCCTCGACGCCGCCGCTGATCGAGCTGGAGGGCATTACCAAGACCTTCGGTAAGGGCGAGGCGGCTTTTCAGGCGCTGAAGGGCGTCGACATGCGCGTCGAGCGGGGCGATTTCGTCGCGGTGATGGGGCCTTCGGGGTCGGGCAAGTCGACGACGATGAACGTCCTCGGCTGCCTCGACGTGCCGACGAGCGGCATATTCCGCTTTCGCGGGGTCGAGGTGCAGGCGCTCGACCGCGACCAGCGCAGCCTTTTGCGCCGCCGCTATCTCGGCTTCGTGTTTCAGGGCTTCAACCTGCTCGCGCGCACGACGGCGGTCGAAAATGTCGAGCTGCCCTTGCTTTATCGCGGCGAGAAGAAGGCGGTGCGCCATGCCGCGGCGATGCGCGCGCTCGATCAGGTTGGGCTCGCGCCATGGGCCGATCATACGCCCGCCGAACTGTCGGGCGGCCAGCAACAGCGCGTCGCCATCGCGCGCGCGCTCGTCACCGAGCCCGCGGTGCTGCTCGCCGACGAGCCGACGGGCAATCTCGATACCGAACGCTCGATCGAGATCATGCAATTGCTTACCCGGCTCAACGGCGAGGGCATCACGATCCTGATGGTGACGCACGAGGAAGAAATGGCCTCTTTCGCGCGCACCGTGGTGCGGTTCCGCGACGGGCTGGTCGAAAGCGTCGAGCATCGCGCCCGCGCTGTCGCCGGGGAGGCTGGCTGATGCTCGGCATGTTCGGCGCGACCTTGCTCCTCGCCTTCCGCGAAATCCGGCGGCACCTGCTGCGCTCCTTCCTGACCACGCTCGGCATCATCATCGGCGTCGCGGCGGTGATCACGATGGTGACGCTGGGCAATGGCGTCACCGCGTCGGTCAAGAACCAGATCTCCTCGCTGGGATCGAACGTGCTGATCGTCTTTCCGGTTCGCGGCGACCGCGGTGCGCCGCGGCCGTTCAAGCAGGACGACATCGACGCCGCGCGCCGGCAGATCGCCGGGGTCGAGGATGTGTCGGGCAGCGTCTCCTCCAGTGCCACGGCCTTCCACAACGGTCAGAGCTGGCAGACGAGTGTGCAAGGCGTCGAGAATGCCTTCCTCCGCGCCCGCTCGGTCGAGGTCGAGGACGGGCGCAGCTTCTCGGCCGAGGAAGAGAGCGCGGGCAAGAGCGTGTGCCTGATCGGGCCGAAGGTGCGGCAGGCGATTTTCGTTGCGGGCGCGAGCCCGCTCGGCGCGAAAGTCCGGCTCGACAATGTCTCATGTACCGTGGTCGGCGTGCTTAAGGAACGCGGCGAGGGCGGTGGCCCCGGTGAGGACGGCGATAATGTCGTGATGATGCCGCTCAAGACCGTGCAGCGGCGCTTCACCGGCAACGACAATCTGCAATATTTTGTGATCAAATATGACAGCGCCTATTCGAGCGCGACGATCCAGTCCTCGCTCGTCGGGCTGCTGCGCGAACGGCGGCTGCTTCAGGGGACCGCCGCCAATGACTTCAACGTCGTCGACACCGCGCAGGTCAATCAGGCGCTGGGCGCAGCGACCGGGGCGCTGACCGCGATGGTCGCGGTGATCGCGGGGATCAGCCTGCTCGTCGGCGGCATCGGTATCATGAACATCATGCTCGTCTCGGTCACCGAACGTACGCGCGAGATCGGCATTCGCCTCGCGATCGGTGCGCTCGCGCGCGAGGTGCAGCTGCAATTCCTGACCGAAGCCGTTGTCCTCTGCTGCTTCGGCGGCGTCGTCGGCATCGCGCTCGCCTTCCTGCTTTCGTGGAGCATGGCCGGGGTGATCGACGTCCCCTTCCTGTTCGATCCGCTGGTCAACGTGCTGAGCTTCCTCTTCTCGGCCTTGATGGGGATCACCTTCGGCTTCTATCCGGCGCGCCGGGCGTCGAAGCTCGATCCGATCGACGCGCTCCGGCACGAATAGCGGCGCGTCAGCTTCGCGCCGTCAGCCATCGGCCCGCGGCGAGCGCCAGAAAGCCGACGACCAGCCCCCAGAAGGCCGAACCCAGCCCGAACAATGTCAGCCCCGATCCGGTGGCGAGGAAGGTCAGGATCGCGGGGTCGCGGTCGGACTTTGCGGCGAACATCGACTCCATCGCGCCGAGCAGCGCAGGGATCAGCGCGACGCCCGTCAGCGCCGCGATGACCGTGGGCGGCAGCGCGAGAAAGAGGCGCACGAGCAGCGGCGAGAAGATAGCGAGCAGGAGGTAGAAGCCCGCGTAAAGTATACCGACGGTCCACCGTTTCGCGCGGTCGGGATGCGCCTCTTCGGCGGTGCAGATCGCCGCGGTGATCGCCGCGAGGTTGAGGCCGTGCGCGCCGAAAGGCGCCGCCGCGAGCCAGGCGAGCGCGCTGCCGACGATCAGCGGGCGCGGCGGCGGCGCATAACCCGCGCCGCGCAGCACGACGAGGCCGGGCAGGTTCTGCGATACCAACGTCACAAGGAACAGCGGCACGCCGACGCTGAGGATCGCGCGCGCGTCGAAGGCGGGAGCCACGGGCATGAGCGTGCCGAAGGTCGCACCCGGCGGCAGCGGGCCGATATCGCCGCGCAGCAGCGTGAGCGTCATCCCCGCCGCGAGCGCGAGGAGCAGCGCGTAGAGCGGCAACCGCTGGCGCGCGACGACGAAGACCGCGACGAGCAAGGTGACAAGCAACGGGTCGGCCGCGCCGAGCCCGAACAGCTTGAGGCAGAAGGGCAGGAGCACCCCCGCGAGCATCGCCGACGCGATCGACGACGGGATGCGCTCGGCGAGCCGCCCGAGCAGCGGCACGATGCCGAGCAGGATCATCATCAACGCCGCCGAGAGGAAGATGCCGATCGCGACCGGCCATGACAGGCCGGGCGCGGCGGCGGCGAGCAGCGCCGCGCCGGGGGTCGACCAGGCGAGCACGACGGGCATGCGCAGCCGCCACGATAGCGCCGCACCCGCGACCGCGATGCCGAGGCACAGCACCGTGACCGCCGACCCCGTCTGATCGCCTGACGCGCCGAGGTTGCGCATCGCCTGGACGACGAGTGCGATCGTGCCGCCGAATCCGACGAGCGCGGCGATCAGCGCCGAGGACCAGGCCGGGACAGGGGGCAGGCTACGCAGCATCGTTTCGGTTCTCTGGCTTGTCGGAGTGGTTCAGGCGGGCGCTGGCGCAGCATCGCGGTCAGGGGCGAGCTGACGGCTGTAGAGCCAGCCGATCCCGATCAGGCTGAAACCGAGCGCGACGAACGAGCCGATCCGCGCGAGCCCTTCGAGCCCCGAAGCGTCGAAGAGGAAGACCTTGCCCGCCGCGCCGATCATCAGCACCAGCGATGCGATGCGCCAGTCGTGGCGCTTGGCCCGGATACCCCACAGGAGGAAACCGAGCGCGAGCGCGAGGATGAGAATCGAGCGCAGGATATTTTCGGCCTCGGTGACGCCGGGCTGCGCGAGCAGCGATCCGTGGAAGAGCTGGCGAAGCGTCGCCCACGCAAAGCCTGCTACGAGCAGCATCGTCGCGATCTGGATCGCGCGGTCGAGCTGTGCTGGTGCCTTGGCGAACAGCGGCGGCATCCGCGTCAAACCCAGCCACGGCAGCAGGAAGAGTGGGATGAGCAGGTTGATCAGCGGCCAGCCGCCGACTGCCTGCGCCGACCACAAGGGATTGTGCAGGATGAGGCCATAGAAAAGTGCATGCGCGGTGCCCGCGACAATCAGCGGGCGGGCGAGCCCGGTCAGCCCGCGGCTCATCGCGAACCGGCCCGCGCCGATCAGCAACGCTTCCCAGATCAGCCGCTGAAGTATGCCCGTTTCGACGAAATCTCCGCCCGCCGTTGCGGCGAAGCCGAGGCGATAGAGCGAATGGAGGGCGACGCCGCCGACGATGGCGGCGAGGCTGAGCGCGGCGATCCGCAGCCAGCGGGGGAGCGCGTCGCGGACTAGCCAGACGGGTATCGCGAACAGCAATGCGGGAAGCAGAAGCCGCAGCAGCAACGGCTCGACCGTGAGCAGCGTGTCATCGAATTGCATCGGCATACCGACGAGCGATAGCGATGCTTTTGTCGACCAGATGGCAATCGGGAGGGCTGCCCACGTAAGGCTGAGCACGGCGAGGCTGGCCGCCGCGCCGTC
The DNA here is from genome assembly GCA_005503215.1 of Sphingomonadaceae bacterium 3R27C6. Classification (GTDB taxonomy): domain Bacteria; phylum Pseudomonadota; class Alphaproteobacteria; order Sphingomonadales; family Sphingomonadaceae; genus Sphingopyxis. Next base: position 30,576 of record SCNS01000011.1, read on the forward strand.
GACGCGGCTGAACGGAACTTGCCGTGCGGCAAGAAGCACCGCCGCCCCGCCCAGCGCGGGAACGAGCATCAATGCGTTCGCCGGCAAGACCTGCGCGAACGCGCCGTAGGCGAACAACGCCGTAGCAATCTGGCCGAGCCGGCGCACAATGGGGCCCTCGCCGCGAACCGCGAACAGGAGCGCGGCGGCGGCAAGGCCGGCCCAGCGGACAAGCGCCATGGTGTCTGCGCCATTTGCACCCTCGATCAGCCGCGGCAGTTCGACCAAGGCGCGCGGCGTTGCCACCAGCGCGATCAGTGCGGTGCCGATGAAACCCGCTGCAACGCGTTCGATGCGGGGATCGAGCGCGGCTTTCCCGAAGAAGATCAGCGCGATTGCCACCGCAGCGATACCAAGCGGCGCCAGCCACGCGGGAATGACGAGGAGAATGGCGAGCGCGAGCAGCGCGCCCGCCGTCGCCGCGAGCCATGCGACACGACCGTCGCTTGTCCGCCCCTCGACCTTCCAGCCGCGTGCGATACCGGTCGCGGCGAGGAGCGCGCCGCCCAGAGCTATCAAGGCGAGCGCGCCGTCGGCGATGTCCCAGAAATGCCATTTCGTCAGCGGCGCGGCGGCAAGCGCGATAGCGCAAAGTTCGAGCGCCGGTCGCAGCTTTTTTGGGACGGCCCACAGCCGTATGAGGAGGGGCAATGCGTGGATGATCAGCAGCGACAGCCCGATCAGGCCGAACCAGAAGGGGGTGGGATCGGACCAGGCGACGAGCAGGGCGAGCGAGAGCAGCAGGCTGATCGTCGGAACGATCGCGAAGCCGCGCTCGCGCCACGCGAGCCATTGCCCCGCGGCGGCGATCAGCGCGAACAGCCCCCAATGGAGCGGCGCGAAGCCGCCATAGCCGACGAGCAGCGCCAGCTGGAATGCGCCGACGATCGCCGAGGCGGCGCGCAGCAATGTCGAACGCGGCCCGTCGAACGCCATCATCGGCAGCGCGATCGCGAGGAGAAGGACGAAACCGCCGATCGAGAGCGCCCCGACGACATCGAGCGCCGCGCTCGCGAGAACCATCCACAGACCCCAGCCGATCCCGCCGATCAGCGCCGCGAGCGCGAGCCAGGGCCAGCGTCGCGCGCGCGCAACCCCTGCGAGCCCGGCGATCGTCAGCGCGAGATAGACCGCGAGCAGCGGCACATTGGGCTCGACCGCCCCGACCATCGCGGGCGCCGCGAGCCCGCCCGCGAGGCCGAGCAGCGCGCTCGGCGGCCCGAACCGGAGCGACAGGCCGAGCGCCGCGGCGGTGACGAGCGCGAGCGCGAGGAAGGCGAGCAACGGCCCGATCAACTGATAGACGTTCGCCGCGACCATGATCGCGGCGTAGAGCGTCGCGATACCCGCGCCCGAAAGCGCCTGCGGGACGCGGACGTCGCGCAATTTCTCTTCGTTGCGCCAGGCATATTCGGCCCCGCCGATCAATGCGAGGCCGAACAACAGCCCCGTGACGATCTGCACACCGGGCGTGAAGATGCGCGCAAAGAAGCCAGCATCGATCGCATAGCGAACGATGAGCACGCCCGCGATCGCGAGCGTGAGCCCGCCGGCCCAGATCGGCAGCGTCTTCCCAAACAGATTCTCGAACCGCGACGCGAGACTGACCGGTGGTTCGGCCGGAACGGGTGCCTTTCGCGGTTTCGGCGCAGGCGCCGCGGCGACGTCGGGCAAGGGCGGCGCGCTTATGGTGTCAGGCGCCTCGACGGGATCGGCTGATCGCGCGGAGAGCGGTGTTGCCTCGGCAGCAACGGCGGGCTGACCCTGCACTGGAACGGCCGTCTCGTGGATGGCCGCCGCGACCTCGGCGGTCGCCTCGCCGGTCACCGGCGGTGCGGCCCCGCGCTGCAGCGCGCCGATCCGCCTGGCCGCTTCCAGCAGCGTCGCCTCGGCGCGCTTCAACCGGCCGCGGGTGTCCATCAACAGGATGAACAGGATGATGATGGCCAGAAACGCAAGGAAGTCGAACACGTTGATCCCTTCAGCCGGCATCCCTAGCAGGCAGCGGAAGCAATTTCGATCTGTTTGGCAGCGTAAACGACTTTGCGCATCTCAAGGCAGGCGATGTCACCGGCCCGATACGGCAATCGATCGGTCATCCTGCCGACCGGGTCGGCAGGATGACCTCATGCCGGAATTCGCCCGCGGCCGATCGCGACCGGAACGGCCGCGCCCGACAGCGTCAATCAGTAAACCACGTTCCAGCCCTGGGATCCGGCGAATTGATTGGCGTAACCCCAGCACAGCAGGCCCGGCCGTTCCGCCGAGGCACCTCCCTTGGTGAGCCGGTAAAGGAGCTGGCGGCAGCGAAAGCCGCCGACGGGCTCTTCGCTGACGATGGTCAGCGACCCCTGCGATTCGGCGCCCTTCCAGCGATGGACATGGCCGATCGCGAACTCGCCCAATATATGCTTCGATCCATTATAGGGACGCGGTGTTTCGTCGCGCGGAAAGACCGGCCAGCCATCATAGGCATAGCCGCCTTCGCAGCTGGTGCAGCGCACCTTTCCGAAATCGTCATAGGCCTTCTTCACGGCGGCGAAGCCGTCGGGATCGGGCAACTCGCTCGGATATGCAATCTTGGGCGACGATGCCTTTTTGGCAGGCGCAGGCGCCGTGGCTTTTCCTCCTGACGGCGTATCCGCGGGGGCCGTTTCCTCGCCGACCTGCTTCGGCGCCTCGGCGATGCGGTCGGCAATCCGCTTGAGGAAGCCTTGGCCGAGGGTCGGCGTGGGCAATGCCAGGAGAAGCGCGGCACAGCCGGCCGCCGGGATCAGGGTTCGCATGACATTTCCTTATTCTCAACGCGAGCGTCCGGAAGACGGGGCCGGGCGCCTGGGAAAGGCCGGTATCGGCCGATTTTTGGTGAGCGTGGCGGAGTGCCGGGGAAGGGGGCTATCCCGCCGGCACTCCTTTGCCGACGCGATCAGCCTTCGGGCTTCGCTTCGGCTTTCGCGCGGGCTTCGGGTTTCGCTTCGGCCTTGGCGCGCGCCTCGGGCTTTGCTTCGGCTTTCGCACGCGCCTCGGGCTTGGCCTCGGCCTTGGCGTGCGCTTCGGGCTTGGCTTCGGCCTTGGCCAGCGCGGGCATCGGCAGGCCGAGCGCGATCGCCGCGGCGAGGAAGGGGAGTTTGCTCATAATATGGCTCCATAGTCGGTGAAGGTTAAGCAGAGGGACCGGCCTCGCGCTTGGACGTGGCGCGGGACAGGCAGGTCGTCTCCGCTCGCGGCTCGATGCCGCAACCGTCACGCTATGGGCGTGTGGAGGCTCGCGCCCCGCGCTTGCTTCGAAACCGGATCGCCGTGCGACATGGCCGCTGCCGCGTCGACCAAAGCGGACACCGGCGCGACGAAGGCGTCAGGACAGGCCGAGCCGGTCGAGCACGGCGCGGACATAGCTCGGCCCGACCTGCACGATCGCGCCATCCTCCATTTCGAGCGCGATGAGCCCTTTGCCGAGCCGCTGCACGGCTTTCACCAGCGCGGGCCGGATGAAGGTCGACCGATGCACGCGCATCAGTTGCTGCGGATCCAGCAGTTGCTCCAGCGCCGTCATCGAAATGCGGTGGATGTAGCTGCGCGTCGAGGTGTGGAGCAGCACATAGTCGCGCGCGGCCTCGACCCATTCGATCTGGATGATGGGGAGGCGGAGGTTGCCGCTGGCGACCTGGACCCAGATCGCCTCTTCGCGCGTTTCCGCCGGCGGGGCGCCCGCAATCCGGTCGACCGCATCGCGCATCGCCCGCCGCCGCCGCGCCCGCTCGACCGCCTGGCGCAGCCGGTCGAAACGCACGGGCTTCAAGAGATAGTCGGCGGCATCGACTTCGAACGCGTCGGGTGCATATTGTTCGAAGGCGGTGACGAAGATGATTTCGGGTCGCGGATCGGCGACCAGATCGGCGGCGACGCGGATGCCGCTCTTTTGCGGCATCGAGATGTCGAGCATCACGAGGTCGGGCCTGAGCGCCGCGATCCGCGCTTCGGCCTCGTCACCGGTCGAAGCCGTCCCCACGACCTCGACATCGTCGATGTCGCCGAACAGCGTTTCGAGGCGCCGCAGCGCCAGCGGCTCGTCGTCGACGAGCAGGACGTGAAGCGCGCTCATGCCGCGAGCTCGTCGCTGCGCCGTTCGAGCGGCAGGCGCGCGATCGCGAGGAAACCGCGTTCGCGTTTCAGCGTTTCGAGGCTGCCCCTGCTGCCATAGAGCGTCTCGAGCCGCTGGCGGACGTTGGCGATGCCGACGCCGGTGCCGGGCCGTGCGTCCTTTTCCTGCCCGGCGCCATCGTCCTCGACCGATACGAGCAGCATATCGTCGTCGCTCGACGCTTCGACCCTGATCGTCACCGGCACTGCGGACGGTGCGAGCGCATATTTGATCGCATTCTCGATCAGCGGCTGGAGGAGGAAGCCCGGCACCAGCGCACTGTTGAGCGCGGGCGGACAGACAAATTCGACCGCGAGCCGCTCACCGAAGCGGACGCTCTCGATCTCGAGATAATGTTGCAGCGTCGCGAGCTCGTCCTCGAGCGGCAGCAAGGCGTCGGGTTCGGATGACAATGTCGCGCGCAGGAATTCGGACAGCTTGGCGAGCATCGCATCGGCGGTGCGATATTCTTTCGTGACGATCAGCGACGAGATCGCGTTGAGCGTGTTGAACAGGAAATGCGGGTTGAGCTGATAGCGTAGCGCCGCGAGGCTGGCGGCGCTCGCGGCGGCCTCGGCGCGGCTGGCGGCTTCGCGCGCGACGGCCAGCTCCAGTTCGCGTTCGCGCGTCAGCTTGTTCGCCTCGATCACCGAAAACGCTGCGCCGAGCAATGCGAACTGCCAGATGAGCGCGATGAAATTATTGGTCGCGCGGAGGCCGAAGGGCGCGGCCATTTGCGACGATACGACGAGCCGGCCGATCCACTCCCCCGATGCCGCATCGATCAAGGCCAGCATGCCCGAGGCGAGGCACACGGAAGCGCCCATTGCAGCAAGGCGTACAGCCATGTTGCGGTGGCGCGTTTTCCGTACCGTCCAATAGACACCCCAGGACAACAGCGTTCCCATCACGCAGATGTTGGTCACCGAAACGATGACGTAGGTGCTGGCGCCGCTGAAGATATGATACGGAATGAGGTAGAGCACGCCGGACAGGGTCCAGGTCGCGATGACCAGCGAAATGGTCTGACGATGTTCGGGCTTTAGTGGCATGGCAATTCCAATGTGTAGTTCGCGCCGAGCATAAGGGAAGTGGGCGCGATTGACGTCCTTGCTCGTCGCACTGATGTCCGTCTTCGTCGCGCCGGATCATGCCCGGCGACACCCGATCCGCCTTGGTCGCAGGCTGATGGAACAGCCGCCCGAGGCCCGATAGCCGACCTCCATTCGCGGCACCGTGCCGCCAAGGAGACACGCTATGGCGTATCGTTATCGCGCAGGCCTTGCCGCCTTCGGGCTGCTTGGCACGCTTATTCTCGTCGAGGCGCGCGTGACCGCCGCTGGACCGACGACATCTGTTGCTGCGCCCGCGGCGACGGAGCAGCCGCTCGAAATACTCCCGTCGGGTCATCCCGTTGTCCTTGTGAGCATCGATGGCTCGGCGCCCAGGCGCTTCGTCATCGACACCGCGGCGAGCAGCACCACGATCATGCCGAAACTGCGCGCCGAAATGCCCGGGCTCGTCGCCAAAATGTCGGACGACCCGCTCGATGGCGCGGCGGGGCGGAGCGATGTCGAAACGGCGGTGGTCAAACAGGTTGAGGTCGCCGGGCATGTCTTCCGTTCGCCCGAACTGATGCTGCTTCCCCCCGGGCCGACCGACCGGCTTGGCACCGACGGGATATTGGGCGCCGACATCATCGCCGACTTCGCAGTCGAGCTGGACATGCCCGGTCGCCGCTGGCGCATGACGCGCAAGGTCGAGGCCGGAATGCTCGACGGGCTTCCGGTGTCGGTTCCTTTCGTGCTCGACGACATGCGCGCGCCGCGGCTGACGATCCGCCTCGATGGCGTCGAAGTGCCCGCGATCCTCGACACCGGCGCGCGCGGGACGATCATCAACTGGGCCGCTGCGAAAGCGATTGGACTTTCTCCCGATAGCCCGGGGCTTGCCAAGGCATCGGATATCAAGGGCGCGACGAACCATGCGACCGCAAGCGTCGAAGCGCCGATCGACGCGCTGACGATCGGCGAAGCGAAGGTCGAGGGCCGCAAGGTGCGGATCGCCGACCTGTCGGTGTTCAAGGTGCTCGGGTTCACCCTCGACCAGCCCGCGGTGATCCTGGGCATCGACATGTTCGCCGACCGGCGTTTCGTCATCGATCATCCGGGGCTGCGTCTGCACATCTCGCCGCCGGCCGCGCCGGCCCCGAAACAGCCCTGATCGTCGAGGGAACAGCAGCATGAACAAGATACTGACCGGCAGCACCGCGCTTGGCGCGCTCGCCATCGCCGCAACCGCCGCCTTTGCCCAGCAGGCGCCCAAGCCAAAAATCGAAGCCGTCTATTGGCTCTCCGCCGAAACCGTATCGGGCATGGCGACCGGCCAGCCGGCGGGGGTGGCGAAGAATCTCTCGCTCCAGCTCGGCTCGGCGCGCCGCAGTCCGACGCCGAGCGCCGAACATCTGCCGCCGCAGGCGCTGCGCGCGGGGGATCGCCTGCCGCTCGTCACGCCGGCCGGCGCGGCGCCCCGGGCAGATGGCAAGCCCGATTACCGGCCCGGCCCGGCGGACGCGCCAAAGGGGCGGATCGAGCTCTACTGGGGCTGCGGCGAAAATGCGCCTGCGGGCCAGCCGGTGGTCATCGACCTTGCGACGATGAAACCGGGCGCGGCGTCGCCCTTTGGCGCGATCCCCAATGTGAAGGCGATGGTGCCGCCGTCCGCGGGGCGCCACGCGACCTATGGCGAATGGCCGGGGGGCAAGGACGGCACGCGCGTACCGCGTGCCGCCTCGCTGATCGGCGATCATGTCGTGCAGGGCAATTATTCGCCCGAGATGCGCTTTGCCGTCGCCGGCGGGAATGATTTCCTCGCGCCGCTCGCGCCGCGGAATGCCGAGCTTGCGTCGGGTGCGGTCAGGGTCAGCTGGCCCGCGCTCGCCAATGCCCGCGGCTATATCATGACGGTAACCGGTGCGCGCGAAGATGGGACCATTGTGATGTGGACGTCGAGCGTGGTGCGCATGCCCGGCATGGCGCTCCCCGACTATCTCGAGCAATCCGACATCGCGCGCCTCGTCCAGCAGCGCATCCTGCTCGCCCCCGAGGCCACCGAATGCGTCGTCCCGTCGGCGGTCGGCAAGGCATCGGAATCGGCGATGCTGATGATGACCGCCTATGGCCCCGAGGCCAATTACGGATCGCCGCGCGAAGCGCCCGCGGGCTGGGGCGTCAAGCTGCGCACCAAGGCGACGCATATGAGCATGCTCGGCGTCGATCTCGCGTCGCTGATGGGCGGGGGTGACACCGATAGCGACGCGCCTGCGGGCGACGCCAAGCCGAAAAAGAAGCGCGGCCTGCTGCGCGGGATCGGCGGCGCGCTCGGCTTGCCCGGCTGATCACCATCTCTTTCCGAAAGCTGAAACCATGAAATATTCCCTGTTAAAGCTCGCCATGCTCGGCCTTTTTATGACAACACCCGCGATCCCTGCGGCGCTGGCCGCCCCCGGCGATAGTCGCGCGCCCAAAAAATTGATGGAGCGCTGGGCCATCGGCACCCCAGGCCCCGGCGCTGGACTGCCGGGATGGTATTCGAAGGCGCCCGACATTCACGTCCACCAGTCGCGCAACGATGTGCGGATTCCCGTCGCCGAAATCGACCTGCTCCGCCGCCGCGCGATGGTCGTCTTCGACGCGCTGATGATGCAGCCCTCGCTCCGCGATGTGCGCGGCACCAGCCTGCAGGCCGACATCAACATCTCGGTGGTCCCGACGATCGACGGCGTGCGGCTCGTCGCCGCGACCTTCAGCATCAGCGCGAAGAGCGTGGTCGACGGCAGGCCGGGGGTGGTGCAGCGCGACGGCCGCTACATCGACCCTGACCAGGAAGGCGCCGTGCTGCGCGTCTTCCTCAACCCCTACGACATGATGGCGCGCCGTCAGGTGCAGGCCGAGGGTGTTCAGGGCGGCGGCCTCCAGATCCGCACCGGCTCGGCCTATGGCCTCTATGTTGCCGATCGGCTCCCCGCCTATGACGCCGATTCCGAATATGCGTGGGCCCCGCGGCCGCTCGCGCTGGAGCTTCAGAACGATCGCAGCTGGTATCAACCGGGCGCGGCGGGCGTGCATCCGCTCCTCGTCCACATGTCGAGCTATTCGCAGGAAAATGACGACCTCCGTAGCGACCGGCTCAATCCCGAACGTCCGGCCGCACGCCTCGCCGCCGCGATGTTCATGACCGACTGGGAAGATGTCCGGCGCCGCATGAAGGCGGTCGCATGATGCGCCGCGCTTCTTTCACCGCGCTCGCGCTGGCGCTTGCCATCGCGCCATCCGCCGCCTTCGCCCAGCGCGCCGACGACAATGCGACGACGAGCGCCGAGGATGCCTTTGGCACCTCGATCGGCGGCGAGCAGATCGGCATCTATAATCCCAATTATGTCCGCGGTTTCTCGGCCGTCGAGGCGGGCAATATCCGCCTCGACGGTCTCTATATCGACCAGCAGGGCGGTTTCACCGACCGACTGATCGGTAGCTTGCAGATGCGTGTCGGGCTGTCGGCGCAAAGCTATCCCTTTCCGGCGCCGACGGGCATCGCCGACTATGGGCTGCGCAGTCCAGGCGACAGGCCGCTGGTCAGCCTCGGCGCGCGGCTCGGGCCCTTGGGCGCGGCGGCGCTGGAGATCGACGCGCAGCTGCCGGTAACCGACCGTCTTGCTGTCGGCGCGGGATTGGGACTGATCGCCGACCGGACGCATACCGGCGGCCGCGCGAACTATCGGACCGCGGCGCTCATCGCGCGCTGGGCGCCGGTCGACGGTGTCGCCATCACCCCCTTCTGGAGCCGCACCGGCATTTCGGACGAGGAAAGCCAACCCTTGTTGCTAACCGGCGGCGATTATCTGCCGCCGCGCATCGAGCGCGTGAAGCGGCTCGGCCAGAAATGGGCGACGAATGACGGTGAAACGGTCAACGCGGGCGTCATCGGATCGGCGACGATGGGCGACTGGACGCTGAAGGCCGGTATTTTCCGTTCGATCCTCGACCTCGACCGCTCGCACACCCAGCTTTTCCTCGATGTGCGGGAGGATGGCACGGCCGATGAACTGGTGATCGCCGAACCCGGCCGCCGCTCGGCATCGACAAGCGGCGAGGTGCGGCTGTCGCGACGTTTTGCGGAGGGGCCGCGACTCCACACGCTGCACCTCTCGTTCAAAGGTCGCGACCGCGTCCGTCGCTACGGCGGCGATACCGCGATCTTCGTCGGCAACCATCCGCTCGAGGAGCCGGTCGCCTTTCCCGAACCCGTGTCGGTGTTCGGGGCGCAGACGCGCGACACGGTGCGTCAATGGACTGCGGGTGTCGCCTATGAGGGGCGGTGGAAGGGCGTCGGCGAACTCAGCCTTGGCCTGCAGAAGACGACCTATCGCAAGCGTGTGCTCGATCCCGATGCCCCGGCGATCCGGACGACCGACGATCCGCTGCTCTTCAACGCCACCGCCGCATTCCATGCCTCGTCGTCGCTGGCCTTCTATGCCGGCTATACGCAGGGTCTCGAGGAAAGCCCGGTCGCACCCGGCGTTGCGGTCAACCGCGACGATGCGCCGCCCGCCATCCGCACCCGCCAGATCGACGGCGGCGTTCGCTGGTCGATCACGCCGAACATCCGCCTGGTGGCCGGTGTGTTCGACGTCACGAAGCCATTCTATTCGCTCGATGCCGCGCGGGTCTTCCGCCAGCTCGGCGACGTGCGGCACCGCGGTGCGGAATTCTCGTTCTCGGGCCAGCTCGCACCGGGGCTGACCGCGATTGCGGGGACGGCGCTGATCGACGCCAAGCTGTCGGGCGACGCCGTCGACAGCGGGCTGGTCGGGCGCAAGCCGCTCGCGAGCTTCGGCCGGCTTTCGACCGCCGTGCTCGATTACCGGCCGACGTTCGCGCCCGATTTTTCAGTCGACCTCGTCGTCGAAAGCACGTCCGACCGCATCGCCGGCACCGACGGCAAGCTCGTCATCCCGGCGCGCGCGATCGCATCGATCGGCGGGCGTTATCGCTTCCATATCGGCAAGGCCCCGGCGACGCTTCGCCTCCAGCTCGCGAACATCGGCAACAAGTTCGGTTGGGCGAACGGGTCGTCGGGGGTCTACCTTTATAATTTCCCGCGTAGGCTCACCGCAACGCTGACGACCGACTTCGGCTGACCCTCTGCTGCATCCTCAAAAATCGGGAGTTCATCATGCAACCTGTCTTGCGTGCGGCGGTCGCCGTTACCGCCCTTCTGGCCATCGCCAATGTCGCGCAGGCGCAGGGGCTCCTGAAACGCCTGGCCGATCGCGCGGTGGAAAAGGTCGAACAGGCCGCGGAGAAAATAGCCGAGGACGCCATCAACGGTTTGGCCCGCCCCCGCGAGGAGACGGGGGTGGCCGAGGAAGCGCCCGCTCCGCGTCACGACGCGCCGGCGGCGACTCCCACTTCGGTCAACCCGCCGCCGCCGGCAACCGAGGCCCGTTATATCGACAGCCTCAAAAGCCCGCCCGATATCGAGGCGAAAAAGGCGGAGTATAACAAGTTCGGCGAAGTCAGCTGCAACGACTGCGAAGGCGGGGTCGAACTCGACGGCCGGCCGACTTTCCCCTTCGACGAGTTCAGCGGAAAATATAATGAACGCGCCAGGCGGGCGGGCAGCTGGCCGGTGGGCCACACGCATCGCTGGCAAGGGAAGGGATCGGCGGGCACGTTGACGGTGACGTCGGAAGAACGTGTCGAGGGCTTTCGGTGCCGCCGGCTCGAATATCGGCTGGAACGCGGCGGCGCCTCCGCCAACCGGCCGGGCCTGATCTGTTTCGGCCTCGCAAACAGCTCGTCGGAAGTCGAAAACTGGCACGAGATATATTGAGCTGCCCGTGAATGCGATATGGGCGTTCGACCTGTCATATCGTTAGGCACGAGCGGCCAATCGGGTGTAAGGAGCCGTTTGAGAAAAATCCCTGGGGAGGGCGAATGATGCGGTTGATTGCTCTGACCCTGTTCGCGGCACTGTTGCCGGCTGAAAGCGCGGCCTTTCAGAAGCGCGAAAGCCTTGCGGGCGGCAATTCCTATTACAGCCAATGCGTCGCGGGTCCGAAGGACTATAGCGCTTGCATCGGATATTTCATGGGCATCGCCGATGCGCCCGTGATGAACACGGGGAAAACGCCGGAAGAGGCCGTGTACTGCCCGCAGGCCGGCGCGACCTACGAGCAGTATCGCGACGTGTTTCACAAATTCCTTCGTGACAATCCGCAGACCCGGCAATTGTCCACGCACCATCTGTTCCTGATGGCGATGAACGCCGCCTTCCCGTGCAAGAGTTCGCCCTATCTCTCGGTCGATCCGAACACCGGCGGTGTGTATATCTCGGTGCCCAAACCGCGATAGGATGGTACGCCATATTTTCTCCCGACACGCCGTTCCTGACGGGATATGCAGAGCAGACCAAGCCAAACCCTTTGGAACATCATGGTATCGACCTTCGCCGCCATGGTCGTCAGCGGATGTGCTGCCGTAACCGACTGCATCTATGGGATCGACCGAGTGCGGGTTCGTATGATCCGGCGCGTCAATTTGACAGTCCCGCCACCGATCGGATCGATTGCCCCTTAAGGCCGCGCTTTTGCCGCGCGTCGGTCAGCGAATAGCGGTGAAAAGGGGGGAAGCGGTGTTGCATCCTCTGTTTCTCATTTTTCCAGACTAACCAACAATCAACGACGTCGAAGGATTGTCCCGCGGTCCAACGCCATTCGCCATGGGAGTGAACAGTGTGGCCACCAGCGTGAGCTTTACGGCCGTGGTTCGTCGGTTATCCTCAAAGACGTTATCGGGCCACTTATGAAGAAGCCCGGAGATTGGCGGCCGAAACCGGCCGTCGTGGGAAGGGAGGAATTATGACATTTCGGAAAGCCGCGTTCGCGGCGGTCATGGTCACGACTGCGTTGAACTCGTCGTTGGCATTCGCGCAGGAGGCGGATGACAAGGGTGCGGGCCTTGGCGAAGGCGAGATCGTCGTTACCGCGCAGCGCCGTGAAGAACGGCTGGTCGACGTGCCGATCTCCGTCTCCGCAGTGAGCAGCGCGGCGATCGACCGGGCACAGGTCCGCAACGTGTCCGATATCGCGACGATCGTTCCCAACATCCAGATCAACGAGACGATCGGCAACAGCTTCGGTCCGCTGATCACGATCCGCGGCCTGTCGCCTTCGGCCGACACCAGCCTTGCCCGCGACCAGCCCGTGGGCCTCTATATCGACGGGGTGCCGATCGGAAAATCGACCGGCGCGGCCTTCGACACCGTCGATCTGGAACGCGTCGAGGTGCTGCGCGGACCGCAGGGCACTTTGTACGGCAAGAACACGATCGGCGGCGCGGTCAATCTGATCACGCGCAAGCCGAGCGGCGAATTCGGCGGCCAATATCTGGCGGGCGCCGGAAGCTGGGGCCAGTTCAATCAGCGCATTTCGGTCGACCTGCCCGAAGTGGCGGGTTTTAGCGCCAAGGTGGGCCTGATCACCAAGCTCGACGGCGGCTATTATCGCAACAGCGCGCGCAAGGATAATTTCGGCGAAGAAGAGCTGTGGGCGGCGCGCGCCGACCTGTTGTGGCGTCCGTCGGGCAGTTTCAGCGCGCTCTACAGCTATGATATTTCGGACAGCAAGGGCACGCCGAACCAGCTTGCCACCACCGCGGTCACCGGATCGGGCGCGACCGCGTTCGTCAATGCGCTGCTGAGGCCCTATGTGGTAAGCGGACGGACGCGCGAGATCGGGGCGCAAAGCGCGCTGCGCAGCGACTATCGCACCAACGGTCACGCGCTGACGCTCGAATGGGAACCCGGTATCGGCGACCTCACGCTCAAATCGATCACCGCGCGCCGGACCGCGATAACCCGGTCGGCGAGCGATTTCGACGGCAGCCCCCTTGATCTGCTGCGCATCGTTCTCGACAATAATTACAAGCAGTTCACGCAGGAATTTCAGGCGATCGGGACCGTCGGTGACTTCAAATATACGCTCGGCGCCTTCTATCTCGACGACGAGTATGACGTGTTCAATCCGCGCTGGAACTTCCAGTTCGGCGGCAACGCCTTCGACATCAGCGAACGCGGCGGCCGTTCGAAATCCTATGCCGGCTATGGCCAGCTTGCGTGGACGCCGCGCGCGCTCGACGAGAAGCTGACGGCGTCGGTCGGGCTTCGCTACACGCGGGAATCGAAGCACGCCTATGAGCTGCTGCTGTCCAATTCGGCCTATCGCGCCAATCCGGCGGCGCCCGGTTCGGGCGTGTTCCAGCGCGACGCGAACGGCAACCCGATCACCCGCAGCGGCGGCCCGGCGGCGGGCGCACGGCCGGGGGCAGGCGGGATCGGCTATACCGACCTCAGCCCGCTCGAAAATTCGGGGGTGTGGAAGCGGTTCAACCCCGAATTCAACATCCTCTATAAATTCCAGCCTGATTTTTCGGTCTATGGGCGCGTGGCGACGGGCTTCAAGAGCGGGGGCATCAACGATACCGCTGCGACCAACGCGGCCTTTATGACCTCCTATAATCCGGAAAAACTGACGTCGTTCGAATTGGGCATGAAATATGGCGGCTTCGGCAACCTGCTCAATCTCAACGCCGCGGTTTATCATTCGATCTACAAGGATTTTCAGGCCGGTGTGCTCGTCCCCGCGCTGGTGACCACCAACATCATCAACGCGGGCAAGGCGAAGTTCACCGGCGTCGAGGTCGAGGGAACGCTGCGCCCCGTCGAGGGGCTGAGCTTCAACTTTGGCGGCGGCTATGTCGATGCGCGCTACACCGATTTCATCCTTCCCGACGGCACCGACGTCACCAAAACCTATGTGCTCTCGCGCGTGCCCAAGTGGAATTATCAGGTCGGCGGGCTTTATCGCCACGATGCCGGCGTTGGGCGACTGGAAGCGAGCCTGAACTACAGCTGGCGGAGCAGCCAGTTCTCCTCGATCACGCCGGATACGCTGGCGAAGATGCCGTCCTATGGCTTGCTCGACGGGCGCATCGCGCTCACCCAGATCGAACTTGGCGGCGGCACGACGCTCGAGGTTGCGGCGTGGGGCAAGAATCTGACCGACAAGGAATATCTGGTCAGCGCGATCAACCTCGGTGTCCTCACGCTCGGCCAATTTGGCGATCCGCGCAGTTTCGGCGGCGAAGTTCGTATCCGCTTCTGATCGCGGCGAAGCCGAGATGTCTATCGTATTGGACCCGCCGCGCACCGGGTCGCGGTGGGTCCTGCCCTTTCTCGGGGCAGTGACCTTCCTCACCGCGATCGGCAATATCGGGCTGGTGTCGGTGATGCCGACGATCGGCCGGTTGTTGCACATTCCCGATTTTCTTGTCGCGGGCATTTTTTCGCTCTCGGCGCTGACCTGGGCGATCAGCGCGCCCTTCTGGGTGCCCAGGATCGAGCGCAAAGGGCCGAATCCCTATATTCGCGCGGGGCTCGTCGGCTTCGTCGTATCGATGGGCGGCTGCGCGCTGTCGGTCGAACTGGGCCTGCTGGGGCTGCTCACGCCTTTCGCCGCCTTCCTGCTCTTTTCGATCTTGCGGTCGACCTATGGCCTCCTCGGTTCGGCGGCCGCCACCGCAACGCAGGCGCTGATCGCGGCGCAGACGGCGGGCGCGGCCCGGACGCGGGCGATCACGACGCTCGCCGGCGCGCTCAGCCTCGGCACCATCGTCGGGCCAGCGATCGCGCCCGCGATGATCGTCGATCCATTGGGGCCGCTTGGGCCGATGCTCGGCTTTGCGATATTCGGCGTCATCGCCCTGGGGGGAGCCTATCTATTCCTTCCTCGCTCGTCGCACGGCGTGGCGCCGGTCGCTGGCGGCGCGGCGCAAATATCGCTTACGCAGGTCTGGCGCCGACAGGGGATCGGCCATTATCTGAGCTTCGGGCTGCTGCTCTGCTCGGCGCAGGCGATCAATCTCTATACCATCGGCTTCGTGATCATCGATCGCATGGCCGACGACCCGATGGCGGCGCAGCGGATGATTGGCATCGCCATGACCGCGGCCGCGGTGGCCGCGCTGCTCGGCCAATGGGGTTTCGTTCGGCTGTTCTCGCCGTCACCACTGTCGATGATGCGGATCGGCACCGGATTTGCCTTTGCCGGCAATCTTCTGGCCATATCCCATGGCGGGGTAAACGCCGCCGCCCTGGGCTTTATTCTCGCGAGCTTCGGCTACGGCCTCGCGCGCCCGGGCTTCAGCGCGGCGGCGTCGCTTGCCGGGTCGACCGAGGATCAGGTCGCGATCGCCTCTGCCATCACCTTCATCGCCGGGGCATCGATAACCTTGCCGCCCGTCCTCGCCTCCGCCGCCTATCAATGGTGGCGCCCGGCGCCGTTTGCGATCGCTGCGGCGATCGGCGGCGCGTTGCTGCTGAGCCATCTTCTGCCGATGCTGGCCCGGCATATTGTCCACAACGAGCGATAGATCGTTCGCCCCGACCCGCTTTATCCGGCGGATGAAGAGCATAATGTCTGACCATGGCATGCACGGCCAATTAGCCCGCGCACAGAAACAGAAACTGGAGAGAGAGTGTGGATCGTTATCTTGTCATTTCGTCGGACGGTCATGTCGGTCTGCCCCCCGAAAAATATCGGGGCTATCTGGAATCGAAATATCATCAGCAGTTCGACGAGACGGTTCAGCTCGAGATCAAGGCGCGCGAAGAGCATGAAAAGCGCTTCCTGATCGACGACTTCAACAACAAGTGGCGTTCGCGCGTCGGCGACGGGCTCGAGGGCGCGTGGGACGGTACGATCCGCAACCGCGTGCTCGACGGCGACGGCGTCGCCGCCGAAGTCTTGTTCCCCGACGGGATCACCGAACGCAACGCGCCGCCCTTTGGTGCCGACATCGGCCTTCGGCCTTCGGCGGCGCGGGCCGAACTGCAGTGGGCCGGCGCGCGTGCGCACAATCGCTGGCTGGCCGAATTCTGTCAGGACGATCCGCACCGCCGCATCGGACTCGCGGTCATTCCGGCGCTCTATGATATCGACGAGACCGCGAAAGAGATCGAATGGGCGAAGCGCCACGGCCTGAAGGGCGTGTTTTTCCCCGCCCTGACCGACGGCTACGACCTCTATAACCACACCAAATATCACCGCATCTGGGCGATGCTCCAGGAAATGAACATGCCGCTTCATTTCCACTCGGGCGCCGCGCCCGCCTATGACACGACGCAGCCGGGCTGGATCGGCACCTTTCTGTGCGAGTTCGCTTTCTGGATGACGCGGCCCTTGTGGGCGATGACGTTCGGCGGGGTGTTCGAGGAATATCCGAAGCTGAAGGTCTGCTTCACCGAGGCGGGCGGCGAATTCTGGTTCCCGTGGGTGATGCAGCTGATGGACGTCCGCGCCTCCGCCAAGCATACGAGCGGGAAACTCGGCGATTATTATGCCAATATGAGCATGAAGCCGAGCGAGTATTTCGCGCGCAACATCTGGGTCGGCTGTTCGGCGCTGCCCGACGAGGAAACGACGCAGGCCTATTATGACATCGGCGTCGACCGCATCCTCTGGGGCACCGACTATCCGCATCCCGAGGGAACCTGGCCGCACACCTTCGAAAAAATGTCGGCGAGCCTTGGCGGACTGCCCGACGACGATATCCAGGCGATGCTCGGCATCAACGCGCTCGACGTTTATGACGTCGATGCCGATGCGCTGTGGAAAATCGCGGGCGAAATCGGTCCGCGCCGCGAATTGTTCGTCAAGCAGGCGGCCGAATAGACCGGCCACAGGGGGCGTTCCGGGAAACCTGCCGGCGTCGCGGTGCTTGCACGGGCCACCGGCCCGCACTACGCACCGCTCCTGCCCGGCGGGTTTCCCAGAGCGATCATAACGCGTTCAACTGGCCAGGGGCAGGCTCTAAGGTGGGTTGATGTCAAGCTGGCGCGGGATCGAGGAATTTCTGGCGGTTGTCGATCAGGGCAGCTTCACGGCCGCTGGCGACCAGCTCGGCCTTTCCAAATCCTATATCAGCAAAACGGTTCACGAACTGGAAGAGCGGCTGGGCGTGCAGCTGCTCGTCCGGACGACGCGCCGCCTGTCGCTGACCGGCGCCGGCGAAAGCTTCCATCGCGAATGCGCGCAGCTGCAACTGCGGCTGGGCGAGGTCGAAAAGCAGGTCGGACTCTATAGCACCCAGCCGGTGGGCCGGCTGCGCATCGGGCTCAGCGATATTTTCGGTTCGGATTATATGTCGGCGCTGCTGGCCGAATTCAGCGCCGAACATCCCGGGATCATGATCGAGCCGATCGCCTATCTGAACGAAAACGAGATCGTCCAGGAAAGCTTCGATATCGTCATCCGTTATGGCGCGTTACCGAATTCGAACTTGCGCGCGCGCACCTTTGGTTACCTCTCCTACTGCCTGTGTGCGGCACCCGAATATGTCGCAGCCCGCGGCTGGCCCAAAACGCCCGAAGATCTGCAGGAGCATGACTGTCTGACCGACCGCAGCGCGTCGATCAATTTCAACGACGACGTCTGTGTCCGCGTCCAGCCCCGATGGGCCAGCAATAGCGGCATTGCCCTGCGCAGCGCGGCGCGAAAGGGGCTTGGCATCGCCAGCCTGCCGGTCAGCGTCGTCCGCCAGGATCTGACTGAGGGGCGCATGCTCGCGCTCGAGGAGGAATGGTCCTTCTATGACCGCGAATGCTGGGTCGTCTATTCGCCGGGCATCATGTCGGTGGCGACGCGCGCCTTCATCGACTATCTGGTCCGCCGGACGTCGCGCGTGAAAATCCGTCCCTCGATGGCGGCATCGCTCGCCGCGCGATATTAGAGGGCATAGCCGCTACCTCCGTCATCGGGGCGAAGGTGAGGGCGTCCCCGCCCGGGCCGGAAGAGGATGAGGCTCAATATTGCCAATATCCAGGCTCCGGCACCTCCATAGATCATGACGGGGCCGAAGCCGGCGATGAGGCCATGCTGCACAATCGCTTCCGGCAGGTTGCCGATGATCGCCTGACTGGTCGAAAGCGCTTCGGCATTGCCGGCGGCGATCGCTTCCGCCGCAACGCGCAGCTCGGCGAGCTCGACACCCTTCGGCGCGGCGCGTTGCAGCGCGGCGGCGATCCCTTCGACGAGCAATATGCCCATGAGTGCGATGTTCACCGCCAGCGTGATCAGCCGCGCGCTCATGTCGATGCCCGAAGCCATGCCGGCCCGGCTCGGGGGGACCGACGCTGTCGTGGTATTGGTCACCGGCGTATTGGTGATACCGATCCCGATGCCCGCAAGAAGCATGCCGGGCAACATGGTCAGCCAGCCCGGTTGTGCCGCAATGCTCCCGAGCTTCATTGCGACGAAGCCAAGGCCGATCGTGGCCAGGCCGAACGGAATGACGGCACCCGGACCGTATCGAAGCGACATGCGCTCGCCCAAGGGAGGAAAGATCAGCGCCGGCAATGTATAGGCGAGCAGGCACAGGCCAGTGCCGAGCGTGTCGTACCCGAGACCGAGCTGAAGATAGATCGGCAGATAGATCATAAAGGGCCAATAGCTGACATTCATCGCGATGCAGCCGAGGATGGCGCCCGAAAAGCTGCGGTTCCGAAAGACGGAGAAATCGAACATCGGATGCGTTTGTCGCCGCTCGGCAAACAGGAATGCGGCGAAACAGAGGGCTGTGGCGGCAGCGATCGCCATCGAAGCGGGAAGGCCAAGCGTAGCTCCCTGCGTGATGAGATAGACCAGTCCGAATACCGCCAGCGAGAGCGTCAGGATTCCCGTCACGTCGAGGCGGCTGGCGTCCGGATCGCGCGATTCGATTATCGTGCCGGCCGCAACCGCCAGGGTCAGGAGCGCGAGCGGAAGATGGACAAGAAATATCCATTCCCAGCCCGCCAGTGCGATAATCGCGCTCCCGACGATCGGACCGAAGCCGAGGCCGATTCCCGAGACAACGCCCCAGGTTGCGAAAGCGCGGCCACGATCGCGTGCGTCCTGAAACTGGTGTGAGAGGAGCGCGATCGAGCAGATCAGCATGGCCCCGCCGGCGAGGCCCTGAAGCAGCCGGCCCGCGATGAGCAGCCCCATATTGTCGGCGAGGCCGCAAAGCGCCGAGGTGGCGCCGAAGGCTGCCACGCTGATCATGAAGATGCGCTTGCGGCCAAAGCGATCGGCCAGCGTTCCGGTCGCCATCAGCACGGTCGTGCATGCGAGCGTATAGGCGTTCATGACCCACTGGAGTTCCTGGAAGTCGCCGTGAAGGACCTCTTCGAGGCGCGGGAGGATCACCGGGACACTTGTAATCTCGAGGCCGAACATCAGTGCGCCAAGGCACATCGCGAGCAGGGCCAGCGCGTTTTTGCGGGCAGGGTGGAGAGACATAGGCGGCACCTTTCGAGTGTCCGGGCCCGTCTGCCCGGCTGGTGCGCTATCTGGGGAGAAGCAAGTAATGACGGAAATGATTTTATTTTCTAGAATTCATAATCAATCATAATTAATTGAGCGTGATGGACATCGATCCGACACTATTGCGCGCATTCGTGGCGGTCAGCGAGACGGGGGGCTTCACGCGGGCCGCCCGGCGGTTGAATCTCACCCAGCCGGCGGTGAGCCACCAGATCCGGCGCCTCGAGGAACAGCTCGGCCGGGCGCTGATCCGTCGCACGACGCGCCGGTTGACCCTGACCGACGACGGCGAAGACCTCCTGCTGCACGCGCGCGATATCCTCGCCGGTCTCGACGCGCTCGCGCAACGCTTCCGCCCCTCTCCGGTAACGGGAGTCGTGCGCTTTGGCGCCCCGGAAGCTTTCATGGGCGAGCGATTGCCGGCGCTGCTCTGCCAATTCTCGCGCGCCTTTCCCGCGGTGCGGCTCGATGTTCATGTGAGCACCTATCTCGACCTCAGCACGATGATCGCGGCCGAGGAACTGGACCTTGCCGTCGTGCTTTCCACCGCCGGGGCCGAGAATGGCGGCATCCCTTTGCGGCGGGCGGAGTTCGGGTGGGTCGCGGCCGACAATTTCCTGTTGCCCGAGGGCGCGTCGTTGCCACTTGCTTTCCATCCCCCGAATTGCGTCAACCGGCTGGTGGGGGTCGCCGCGCTGGATGCGACACCGATCGACTGGCACATCGCTTTCACCTCGCCGAGCGAACAGGGCCTCCGCGCGGCGGTACGATCGGGGCTGGCGGTCGCGGTGCTGATGCGCAGCGATCTGGAACCCGGCCTACGCCTGCTCGACGGCCACTATGGCCTCCCGGCCTTGCCCAGCGCCGATTTCATGCTGATCCGCAGCGGCGGCGTGGCGTCCCCGGCGGCGCGCGCCTTTGGCGAGATGCTCGTCGCCATGGAGGCGCCCACGATGCCGGCGGACACAGGACTTTGAGCGACCGCGAAGTGGTGTGCTGGCGCCCGCCCGGCCTCATTGTTCGTCACCACGCACAAACTGTACGCCATTTGGGTCTTACCTCTGGCGTGGCAATCGATACACTCGCCCGACAAGAGCCGCCCGGAAAGGACGGCCATCCGGGAGACTGACGTGCCAAAGGTTGAACGCTTTCCGATGCCTATCCCCTATGGCTGGTTCGGGGTCGGCTATGGTGCCGAACTGCAGGTGGGCGATGTCCGTCCGGTCCATTATTTCGGGCGTGACCTCGTGCTCTTCCGAAACGAGAATGGTGAGGCGGGGCTGCTCGATGCCTATTGCCCGCATCTCGGCGCGCACATGGGGCACGGCGGGCAGGTCGAAGGCGACAGCCTGCGCTGTCCCTTCCATCACTGGGCATTCCGCCCCGACGGCTTCTGCAGCAAGATTCCCTATGCCAAGGCCTTCCCGCCGCGCGCGAAGCGCGAGCCGCTGGCGAAATCCTATCCGGTGGTCGAAAAGAGCGGCGTCATCTGGGCCTGGTATCACCCCGACGACATCGCGCCGACGTTCGACGTCATCGACTATCCCGAATTCACCAACCCCGAATGGGCCGAACCGATCAAGCGCGAATGGCGCTTCGCCAGCAATCCCCAGGAAATTGCCGAAAATGGCGTTGATGTCGCGCATTTCGCTTATGTCCACGCGATGGACGCGGTGCCGGAGGGGGAAACCGATTATGACGGCGTGCGGCGGCACAGTGTCGCGCGCGGGCATCGTACCATCGACCTGCCGTCGGGTGAGCGCAAGCAATTGCCCTATTCGGTTGACACGCTCCAGAACGGGGCAGGGCAGAAGTTCACGCGGCTGAGCGGGCTCGTCGAGCTGTCGCTGCTCGTCATCGCCACGCCGGTCGAAGCCGACGACGTCGAACTGCGTTTCTGCTTCACGCACCCGAAGGTCGCGCCGGGCTCGCCCGAGGAAAAGGCGATCGAGGCGGCGATCGAAAATACCTGCGGGCAAAAGGGCGTCGAGGGCGATATTCCGATCTGGCACAACAAAATCCACCGCGCCCGGCCCTATCTGTGCGATGGCGACGGTCCGATCCTGCGTTTCCGTCGCTATTTCGAGCAATTTTATGCCGATGGGCCCGACGGCAGCCGGCTCGTCGAAGCCGCCGAATAACCCTGCCGCGCCCCGCGGGAAACCACCACTGCCGACTAGCTGCGCCTTGGGCGCCATAGGGAGAATTGCGATGTCCAGACTGCGTTATGTTCAGGGTCCCGTCGAAACCCGTGCGCCAGGCATGCTGCGCAACACCGTCTACGGGATCCGCGCGACATATGAGACCGATCCCGAAATCATCGCGGCGCTGCTGCCGCAGCCGCTCGTCGCGACCGCAAAGCCCGAAATCTGGCTGCAGATGGTGCATGTGGCGATGCATGTGACCGAAACCGATACGGTCGAGATTGGCGCGCTGACCGTCGGCGTCAATTGCACGCATGAAGGCGCACCGGGGGCCTATTGCTTCCACATGGCGATGGAGGGCGAAACCGTCGTCACCTCCGGGCGCGAGCGTTTCGGCGAGCCGAAGAAGATCGCCGAGACGCATTTCGAACGCAATGGCGACCATCTGCGCGCGACCTGTTCGCGCCACGGCATCGCCTATTTCGAAATCGAAGGCACGATCGGCGAAACGATCGACCAGCCGCTGAAATTCGAAGAGCATCTGTTCTGCTACAAGGGCATGCCGTCGATCGACCAGCCGGGCCAGTTCGACGGTGACGTCTTCCTCACCCGCCTCAACTGGGAACGCAATTACGATTCCCGCCGGGCGATGACGGGGACGATCACCTTGCGCGATTCGGCCTTTGATCCGCTTGCCGATATTCCCGTTCGCCGCATCGTCGACATGCAATATGTCGAAGGTGGGACCGCGACCGGCGGCACGCTGCTGCGCAAGGTTCCGGGCGAATGGATCGCGCCGCATTGGGTCGGGCGGCACGACGATCCGCGCAATGTCGGCATAGAAGCCGGCGAGCGGAAGGCCGCCTGATGGACGATTTTTCCGGCCGGGTGGCGGTCGTAACGGGTGGGGCGAGCGGGGTTGGCAAATGTCTGTGCGCCGACCTCGCCCGCGCCGGGGCGCATGTGGTGATTGCCGATATCGATCCGGCGCGGCTTGAAGCGGTGCGTGGCGAGATCGACGCGCTGGGTTCGGGGCAGGTGCTCGCGATCGCCTGCGACGTGACCAAGGAAGCGTCGGTGCGCGCGCTGGCGGATCAGGTCTTTGACCAGTTCGAGACGGTGCATATCCTGTTCAACAATGCCGGCGTCGGGCTGGGCGAGGCGCAGCGCAAGCTGTGGACGCTTCCGCTCAGCGACTGGCGCTGGGGCATCGACGTCAATGTGCTCGGCGTCATCCACGGCATTGCGGCTTTCGTGCCGCGCATGATCGAGGCGGGACAGGAGGGCGTGATCGTCAATACCAGCTCGACCAACGGCGGGCTGCGTTCGCTGCCCAACACCCCCATTTATGCCGCCACCAAGGCGGCGGTGACCAGCATCTCCGAAGTGCTGCACCAGCAATTGCTGCGCGAAGGCGGCAAGCTGCGCGCGGCCACGCTCTTCCCGGGGCCGCACACGGTCAACACCGCGATCATGGCGTCGGGCGAAGTCCGCCCGGCGGACTATGTCGAAAATGAAGCGCAGACCAAAGTCGCCTATCGCACGATGGAAGATCTGGTACGGACGACCGGGCTCAAGCTCAAGCTGACCGAACCTGCCGAGGTATCCGCCTTCGCGCTCGACGGCATCCGGGCGGGGCGTTTCTGGCTGCTGCCCGAGAGCGAGGAGAATGATGTGCTGATCGCCGCGCGAACCGAACAGATTTTGGCGCGGCGGGATCCGCCGTCGGCATGGTGACCGCCGCGGTGTCCGAAGAACCGGCGCGCGGCACGGTCGCGCGCGGCGGCGTCTACCGCTGGCTCGTCGTCGCGATCCTGTTCGTCGGCTATTGTTTCAGCGCGATCGATGCCCGCGTGCTGACGCTGATGGTCGAACCGATCCAGCGCGACCTGAACCTCAGCGATTTCGAAATCAGCCTGCTCCAGGGTTTTGCCTTTTCCTTGCTCTACAGCATCGCCGCGCTGCCGATCGGCCGCTTTGTCGATCGCACCAAAAGGCGCGCGACGCTGATCGTCTGGGGGGTGCTGTTCTGGTCGGCGATGACGGCCGCCTGCGGCTTTACCAGCAGCTTCATCGGCCTCTTTCTCGCGCGCGTCGGCGTCGGGGTGGGCGAGGCGACGCTTAGCCCGACCGCCTATTCGTTGATCAGCGACTATTTCGAGCGGCGAAGGCGGGCGCTGGCGATCAGCTTCTATGCGATCGGTTATCCTATCGGAGGCGGCCTGGCGCTGTTGATCGGCGGCTGGCTGCTCGCGCGTTTCACCAAGGCTGGCGGCGCAACATTGCCGTGGCTCGGCAGTTTCGAACCGTGGCAGATGGTGTTCCTGTGCGTTGCGGCGCCCGGATTGATCGTCGCCGCGCTGATGATGACGATCCGCGAGCCGGCGCGGCAGGAACTCGCGGCGAACCTGTCGGTGCAAAGCAGCCTGCGCGAAGGGTTCGACTATATTTCCGAGCGCTGGGCGCTGTTCGGTTCGCTGATCGGTTCGCTCGCCCTGATTGCGCTTCTGGCGATCGGCACCGCGCTGTGGTTCCCGACCTTCCTGATCCGCAGCTATGGCATGAGTCCGGCCGAGGTGGGGATGTCCTACGGGATGATCATGCTGACCTGCGGCACCGTCGGCACGCTGTCGGGTGGCTGGCTCGCGGGACGGCTGATGCAGGGCGGCCGGGCGGACGCCAATATGCGCGTCGTGCTGATCGCCACCGTGCTGAAGGGCGTGCCGCTGATCGTCGCGCCGTTGATGCCGACCGCCTTTCTGTCGCTCACGATGATGGCGATCGGCACGCTGATCGGGCAGGCGTCGCAAGGCGTGATGCTGACAGCGATCCAGGATGTGACGCCCAATCAGCTACGCGGACAGGTCACCGCGATCTCGCTCTTGTGCGTCAATCTGGTGGGGATGGGGCTGGGTGCCAGTGTCATCGCCGCGATCACCGATTTCGGTTTCGGCGACCAAGCGGCGCTCGGCTATTCGATCGCGATTGCCGGTGCGGTCGTGCTGCCGCTGATCGTGGCCCTGCTTCTGGTGGCCCTGCCGCACTATCGCCGCGCGGTCGAAGGCTGACGCGCGCCACCGGGGCCGTCAGCCGAGAACGGCGACGCTGCGCAGGATGAGGCGGACGAGATCCGCCTGCCGGCTGACCCCGGTCTTGCTCAGGATCGTCTTGCAATAGCTGCGCACGGTATTTTCGGTGAGCTCCAGCCTTGCCGCCGCTTCGGCGAGGCTGAGCCCGGTCGCGAGCAGCGCCGCGAGATGCGCCTCGGATGGGGTGAGGTCGAAAATCTGGCTGACCAGCCTTTCGAGCGGCTGGTTGTTGTCGAGCCCCGAGACATAGACCACCGCGGCAGGCCCCGCCTCGTTGCTGTAGCGCGAGGGCGTCTCGATCGAGCGCACGAGCACCCCGAAATGCCGGTCGATATCCGCCTCGATACGCAATCCTTCGGCGAAGCTTCCGCCATCGCGGCGCGCCGCGACCGCCTTGCCCACCAGTTGCTGGAGCTGCGCGTTGCCCGCCTTGCTCACGAGCACAAGCCGGTCGTCGGCGGCGCGGAGCGCGGTGCTCGACTTGATGAGAGCGCGGCCCGCGCTGTTGGTGCGCAGGATGCGCCCCGCGCCATCGAGGATGAAGGTGCAGAGCGTCAGCCGGTCGAGCGTGTCGATCATCACCTGCAGCTCGGTCTCGTCGCGGCGGATGCGCGAGAAGAGCGCGAGCGATTGTTCGAGATGCGGGCGCAATGCGAGCAGCACCGCCTTGTCGTCGTCGGTGAAATCCTCTTCGCCCGGACCGTTGGTGAGGCCGACATTGCCCTCCCACCCGCCGGGTTCGGAAATATACATGCCGAGCTGATATTCGATGCCATAGGGCTGCAAGATCTCGCGGTAGAAGCGATTGCCGCGAAGATCGTCGGGCGAGATCACTTCGCTCAGCCGGAAGATGTCGCCGGCTTTCGTCAGCGCGTTGCGCAAGGGGTCGAGGTCGCCGAGTTCGGCATGGACCGCGTGAATCCGGCGGGCTTCGCGCTCGTCGATCACGGGCGGCGGTCCCCAGATGATCAGCGGCGGCGTGCCCTGCCGGCTAAGGCGCAACGTGATCGCCGCGCTCGCGCAGCGCATCCGCCGGCTCAGCGCTTCGAGGAAGCCCAGCCACGGCGTCGCTTCGAGCGGCCCGCGGTAAAGCAGGGTCACCAGTTCATCGACTTCGGCCAGAGGTTTTCCGATCCGCATTCCGGCTTCGCTTCCTGTTCGCGTCCCGCCACCCGGTAAGCTGGGGAGTCGGTCTCGATCCCGCAATGACCTGTCCGGACCCGAGCGGCAAGAGGCGGAGCGCAAATCGCGCGCCCCCCGAATAGGGGTTGTCGCGGCCACGCCCGCGCGTAACGCAGCGGGGAGCATATCGATCGGGCAATGGACGGCGTGTCCATGGATGTCCGGCGCAGGAGACGATCCGCCGTGGCCGAAGCCAAGTTCACGATACCCCATAAAATCTTCGCCGCGGCGCGCGCACATGGCGATGCCGTTGCGATCCGGGGCGAGAACGGGACCGAGGTTCGTTATCGCGATCTCGAACCGCTGGTGCGCGCCGCCGCCAAGGGCTTTATCACGGCGGGTGTCGCCGAGGGGGATCGGATCGCGATCTGGGCGCCCAATGCGATTGGCTGGATCATCGCCGCGATCGGCGCGCAGGCGGCGGGCGCGGCGATCGTGCCGCTTAACACGCGGCTTAAGGGGCGCGAGGCGGGCTATATCCTGCGCACCAGCGGCGCCAAGCTGCTGTTCACCGTCTCCGATTTTCTCGGCACCGCCTATCCAGAATTGATCGCAGGCGAAGACCTGCCCGATCTGCGCGGGATCGTCCTGATGGACGGCGACACAGGGGGCATGACCTGGCAGAACTTCCTCGATCGCGGCGCGGCGCTTTCCGATGCCGCGGTCGCCGCGCGGATGGACGCGCTGGGCGAGGATCAGGTCTGCGACATCCTCTTCACCTCGGGGACCACGGGCAATCCGAAAGGGGCCGTGACGACGCACGGGCAAAATGTTCGCCTGTATCACTCTTATGGCGAGACGCTGACCTATGGGCCGGGCGACAATTTCCTGATCATCAACCCCTTCTTCCACAGCTTCGGCTACAAGGCCGGATGGCTGGTGGCGCTGATGCGCGGCGTGACCGTGCTGCCGCATGCGGTGTTCGAGACCGACAAGGTGCTCGAACGGATCGAGCGCGAAAGGGTGACATTGCTCCCCGGTCCGCCGACGATCTTCCAGAGCCTGCTCGCGGGTCCTTATCGCGACCATGATATTTCTTCGCTGCGCGTGTCGATCACCGGCGCCGCGTCGGTGCCGGTCACCCTGATCGAGGAAATGCGCGGCAAGCTCGGCATCGATGTCGTGCTTACCGCCTATGGCCTCACCGAAACCTGCGGCGTCGTGACGATGTGTGGCGCCGGCGACGATGCCGCGACGATCGCCAACACCGCGGGCCGCCCGCTCGCCGGGATCGAGGTCAAGCTCG
This sequence comes from Sphingomonadaceae bacterium 3R27C6, assembly GCA_005503215.1. Lineage (GTDB taxonomy): Bacteria > Pseudomonadota > Alphaproteobacteria > Sphingomonadales > Sphingomonadaceae > Sphingopyxis. Next base: position 57,841 of record SCNS01000011.1, read on the forward strand.
TCGACGAGGCGGGCGAGATAGTCGCACCGGGCGAGGCGGGCGAATTGCTCGTGCGCGGGCCCAATGTGATGCAGGGCTATTTCAACGACCCGGCGGCGACCGCGGCGGCGATCGATAGCGAAGGCTGGCTGCGCACCGGCGACATTGCGGTGCAGGACGCACGCGGCAATGTGAAGATCACCGACCGCGCCAAGGACATCTTCATCGTCGGCGGCTTCAACGCCTATCCGGCAGAGATCGAGGGGCTGCTCGCGGCCAATCCGGCGGTCATGCAGTCGGCGGTGATCGGCGTGCCCGACGAACGGCTGGGCGAAGTGCCCAAAGCCTATATCGTCCTGCGCCCCGGCACGAGCGCCACCCCCGAAGAGATCGTCGGCTGGTGCCGCGAGAATATGGCGAACTACAAGGTGCCGCGTCAGGTGGTGATCCTCGACGCGCTGCCGATGAACGCGGCGGGCAAGGTGCAGAAATTTCTTCTGCGCGATGCGGAGACATAGTCCGATGAGAAGGAAATACCTCCCCATCCATGAGCACGTCACATAAACCGGAAAGTTCAGCCGGCTACCGAGCCCGCTGGGCCTGAGGCTGCGACTGGTAGTTTGAGGGCCGCTTCTGCGCCACCGCCGGGAAGGTGCGGCCGCCGTGATAGGTAACGGTCCCACACACACGGTCGCCCTTGGCCGAGAGCGTGCCGTCGAACAGCACATCGCCCTCGCGGGAGGCGACCGCCATGTGGAAGCTGTTGCCGATCAAGGTGATTTTGCGCAGTACAACGGGTGCGGTCATCCACAGCGACAGCGATCCGCCATAAGCGTCCTCGACGAAGCCGATCGACAGAAGCCCGAAATTGGGCGTTGCCCCGACATGCATCAGGAAATCCCAGTTTCCGTGGAGGTTCGGGGCCTCGCCGCCCGCCGTAGAGGCTCCCGCGCCGCACTCAAAACGCATGTTTACGGCCTCGCTTGCTGCCGCTGGAACAGCTGCAGATGCCAATGCCAAGCCAGCGATAATCCGTTTCATTGCTTTCTCCATGTCAACATTTCGTGCTGGCTGGTTGGCCGGTCGCGATGTCTGTCGACAATGGGAGAAATCGTGAATAGCTTCCGCAATTTCGTGACTGGTAGACCGATGCAGTTGGCGATGCGTGAATGGCGAATGATGGGGAAGTGGCGGGGGCCGCTCAGCGCGGTGGCTTTTGGCGCGGTGCTTGGAGTGACGGGGCCATTCGGATCGCAAACCGCTCTCGGCCCAGAGGTGCGATATCCTTTCTGGATGATCATCGCACTCGTCGGCTTTGGAGCCGCTGCTGCCGCGGAGCGAGTCCTTCCGTCCAGTTCGCCGGGCAGGAGAACGGCAACACGGATCATCGCAATAGCAGCCGCATCCGCGGTGCCCATGACCTTCTTTGTGGCGTGGGCCATGGGGGTGGTCCGACCGGGCAGAATGTTCAGTGCCGTTCAACTGCTCGCGTTATTTCCGTACGTGGCGCTCGTCCAACTGCTGATTGCCCGCGTCATGTCCCCGGACGACCAGATGACTGTGGCCGCACCCACGGAACAGCCAGCCGCGGCTCCCGAATATCCGCGCGAGTTCGTGTCGAAGCTTCCGGCGGCTTTGCGCCGGGACATTCTCGCGCTGGAAGCCGAGGACCATTATTTGCGCGTGCACACGCTCCACGGCTCGGCACTGATCCTGATGCGGCTGGCGGACGCGGCGGCGATCATCGATCCCCGGCTGGGCCTTCGCGTGCACCGTAGCTGGTGGGTGGCCAAAGACGGCGTTCGCGCGTTGGAAAGAACGCCCGGACGAGCAATCGCCCGGCTGGTTGATGACACGGCCGTTCCGATCAGCAGGACATATTTGCCGGCCGCGCGGACAGCTTTGACTGATTAACCACCTCGAACAGACGTGCTTTTCCGCGCCGAATCGTCAGTTTTCGACGACATTGCGGATCTCAGTCAAAGGCGCAGAAGTTATTCCTCCGGATAAAACCGGCTGATCGTGTCGACGACGCAGGCGGGCTTCTCCGCGCCCTCGATTTCCACCGTCACCCGGACCACCGCCTGGACGCCGCCCTTCGCTTCCTCGGCCTTGACGAGCTCGCCACACCCACGGATGCGGCTGCCCGCGCGGACGGGGCTCAGGAAGCGCAGGTTGTCGGTGCCGATATTGACCCCCATCGACACGCCGCGCACCTCGACCAGTTCGGGGAGGAAGCGGTTGACGAGGCTCATCGTAAGGTAACCATGCGCGATCGTGCCGCCGAAGGGGCCGTCTTTCGCGCGCTCGGGATCGACGTGGATCCATTGGTGATCGTCGGTGGCTTTGGCGAACATATCGATGCGATCCTGCTCGATCGCGACCCATCCGGTTGGGCCGAAACTCTCGCCCACGGCGGCGAGCAGCGCGGCCGGGTTTTCGAAGATGCGCGCGCTCATGCCTGCTGGCTCGACACCGCGAGCACTTCGCCCGTCATGTAGGAGGAAAGCCCGCTGGCGAGGAAGAGCATCACGTTCGCGACCTCCCAAGGCTCGGCGTAGCGGCCGAAGGCTTCTTTCTCGGTCAACTCCTCGAGCAGCCCCGGCGGGGTCACCTTGGAAAGCGAGGCGTGCATCGCGAGGCTGGGCGATACCGCGTTGATGCGGACGCCATGCTCGGCGGCTTCGAGCGCCGAGCAGCGCGTGAACGCCATCACCCCCGCCTTGGCCGCGGCATAATGCGCCTGCAATTTCTGCGCGCGCCAGCCGAGCACCGAAGCGTTGTTGACGATCGCGCCTTTTTGGCGCTCGTACATGTGCGGCAAGATCGCGCGCGTCATACGGAAGACGCTGGTGAGCGTGACGTCGAGCACCTTGTGCCACTGGTCGTCGGTCATCTCGACCACGGACGCCGCGCCGCCGAGGCCCGCGTTGTTGATGAGGACATCGATATGGCCCATGCCCGTGATCGCGCCCGAAACCAGCGCCTGCACTTGCTCCTCGTCGGTGACGTCGCAGACGAGTGTGCCGGGGCGTGCGAAGCCCAATCCCTCGATCCGGTCGGCGGTCTCGCCGAGACGGCGTTCGTGCATGTCGGAGAGGAAAAGCGTTGCGCCTTCCTCCGCCGCGCGCTGTGCGACCGCGCCGCCGATGCCGCTGCCCGCAGCGGCGGTGATCAGCACGGTCTTGCCCTTCAAGAGGCCGGTGGGAGTGGGGTAGTCGGGGGCGGGTCGTGCCACGCTTCGTTCCTTTATTTGAGGTCGCCGCGCGGCTCGCGGGGTAGCCCCAACGCGCGCTCGGCGATGATGTTGCGCTGGATCTCGTTCGTGCCGCCATAGATTGTGTCGGCGCGGCTATAGAGGAACAGGTTGGGTAGCGCGGGGAAGGCGTACTCATGCCCCGCCACCGTCTCGCCCGCTTGTCCGAGGACGTCCATCGCAAGCTCGCCGAGATCGCGGCGCCATGTCGCCCACTGGATCTTGTACGTGAGCGCCGACGGGTTGAGTCGGCCGCCCTCCGCATCGGTGAGCATGCGCAGCGCGCCATAACGCATCAGCTTCAGTCCGATCTCGGCCTTGGCGATACGCTGGCGGATCAGCGGGTTTTTCGCTTCACCATTGGCGCGCGCCGCGGCGATCACCGCGTCGAGTTCGTTGCGAAAGCCCATTTGCTGCGCAAGCGTCGAGACGCCGCGCTCGAAGCCGAGCAGCCCCATTGCGACCTTCCAACCATCGCCGGGTTCGCCGAGGATGCTCTCGGCCGCGGTGCGCGCGTCGTCGAAGAAGGTTTCGTTGAATTCGGCCTCGCCCGTGATCTGATGGATCGGGCGGACGGTGACGCCGCTCTGGTCGACGGGCACCAGCAGGAAGGAAAGGCCCTTGGGGCCCTTCGAGCCCTCTTCAGTGCGGGCGATCACGAAGATCCAGTCGGAAAATTGCGCGAGGCTGGTCCAGACCTTCTGCCCCTCGATCACCCAGTCGCCGCCCTCGCGCCACGCGCGGGTGCGGACATTGGCGAGGTCCGAGCCGGCCCCCGGCTCGGAATAGCCCTGGCACCAGATTTCCTCGCCGCGGGCTATCGCGGGCAGGAAGCGCGCCTTCTGTTCTTCGCTGCCGAAGGCGAGGATGGTGGGGCCGGCAAGCTCGATGCCGATATGGTTGAGCCGGGGCGGGGCGCCCGCGCGCGCATATTCCTCGGCGAAGATCACCTGCTGCGCGAGCGTCGCGTCGCGCCCGCCATAGGCCCTGGGCCAGCCGACGCAGCTCCAGCCCGCGTCGCCCAGCCGGCGCTCCCAGTCGCGGCGGCGTTCGGGCATTTCGGTCAGGCTGGTGAGCCCGCGCACGTCGGCGAAGGCGCCTTCCAATTCGGCCTTGAGCCACGCGGCCGCCTCAGCGCGGAACACCTCTTCTTCGGGAGAGAATCCAAGTTTCATGCGGCGTCGTCCAATCCAGCAAGTCCCGCCACCTGTTCGCGGTGCCAGTCGGGGGTGCCGAGCAGGCTCGCGTTGCTGCGCGCGCGCTTGAAATAGAGATGCGCGTCATGCTCCCAGGTGAAGCCGATGCCGCCGTGGAGCTGGATCATCTCGCCCGCGCAGTGCGTGTAGGTGTCGCAGGCGAATGCCTTGGCGGCATGAACCGCGAACGCGGCCTCATCCGATCGCTCGTCGATCGCGCAGGCGGCCCAATAGACCGCCGAGCGCGCCTGCTCGATTGCGACCATCATGTCGGCGAGGCGGTGCTTGACCGCCTGAAAACTGCCGATCGACCGGCCGAACTGGATGCGTTCCTGCGTATAGGCGACCGTCCGGTCGAGGCACGCCTGCGCGCCGCCCAGCGCATCGGCGGCGATGGCGAGCCACCCGGTGGTGAGGGCGGCGTGGACGGCGGCGCGCGGATCGGCGAGCGTTTCGACGGCGACCCCGCCGAAGTCGAGCCGGGCATAGGGACGCGTCTGGTCCATGCTGGTGAGCGGGGTGATGCCGAGCCCGAGGGCGCCGCGCTCGACGATCGCGACGCCATTGTCGGCCGCAACCACGAACAGATCGGTGCTGGCACCGTGGGGCACAAGGAGCGCGGCACCGGTCAGCGTTCCGTCGCTGAGCGTCGCGCCCGGCGTTCCGCCCATATTCACGGCGGCGAAGCTTGCCATCAGCTCGCCCGACGCGATGCGGGGGAGGAATCGCGCCTTTTGCTCGTCGGTACCGCCGGCGAGGATCGCGGGAGCGGCAAGCCCTAGGCTTGCAAGGAGGGGCAGCGCCGCGGTGTGCCGCCCGGCTTCCTCGGCAAAGATCGCGAGTTCGACCATGCCAAGCCCGACGCCGCCTAGCGCCTCGGGAATCGCGACGCCGGCGAGTCCGAGTTCGCTGGTGAAAGCCTGCCACAACGCCTTGTCGATGCCCGTGTCCGCCATGGCTGCGCGCGTGCGCTCGCTCGTGGCATTCTCAGCAAAGAACGTCTTCGCCGTCTCGGCAATCATCGCCTGTTCGTCGGTGAAGGCGAAATGCATCTTAGCTGCCCCAGACCTTGCGCGGTTCGCTGCGTACTGCGAGCAGCTTGTCGACCGCATCGCCGACGTCGGCGGGCGCCCATTTTTCCTGCTTGTCGACCGTCGGGCCAAGCTTCCAGCCATCCTCGATCGTGATGCGGCCGCCCTCCAGCTCGAAAACGTAGCCGGTCACATGCTTCGATTGGCCGGAGCCGAGCCAGACGACGGTGGGTGCAATATTGTCGGGATCCTGCGCGTCGAAGCCGCTTTCGACCGCCGCCATCTTGTCGGCAAAGGCGCCCTCGGTCATCCGCGTGCGCGCCGCGGGGGCGAGCGCGTTGGCGGTGATGCCATAGCGGCCGAGTTCAGCCGCCTGCACCAGGGTCAGCGCGGCGATGCCGCCCTTGGCAGTCGAATAGGCCGCCTGCGCGATCGAGCCCTGGAGCCCCGCGCCGCTGGTGGTGTTGATGATGCGCGCATCGACGGGATTGCCCGCCTTCTGTTGTGCACGCCAGTAATCGACCGCATGGCGGCTGACGCAGAAATGGCCGCGCAGGTGGACGTGCATCGTTGCGTCCCATTCTTCGGGGGTCGCGGAGACGAACATCCGATCGCGCACGATGCCGGCATTGTTGACGACGACGTGCAGGTCGCCGAACGCCGCGACCGCGGCGTCGACGATGCGCTTCGCGGCATCCCAGTCGGTGATGTCCTCATAATTGGCGATCGCGTTGCCGCCCGCCGCCTTGATCTCGGCGACCACATCGTCCGCCGCCGACGTGTCGCGGCCTTCGCCCGCGAGGCTGGTGCCGATATCATTGACGACGACATTGGCGCCTTCGGCGGCGAAGGCGAGCGCATAGGAACGCCCGAGTCCGCGCGCCGCGCCGGTGATGATGACGGTCCGTCCTTCGCAAAGTGTCATTACAGCCTCTCGATTATCGTGACATTGGCCTGACCGCCGCCTTCGCACATGGTCTGCAGACCATAGCGGCCGCCGGTACGCTCAAGCGCATTGAGCATCGTCGTCATCAACCGCGCGCCGGTCGCGCCGAGCGGGTGGCCGAGCGCGATCGCGCCGCCGTGGACATTCACCTTTTCATGCGGGATGCCGAGTTCCTTCATCCACGCCATCGGCACGCTGGCGAAGGCTTCATTGCATTCGAACAGGTCGATGTCGGCGACGGTCATCCCCGCCTTCGCCAGCGCATATTGCGTCGCGGGGATCGGCGCGGTGAGCATCCACACCGGATCGTCGGCGCGCACCGACAGATGGTGGATGCGCGCGCGCGGGGTCAGGCCATGGTCCTTCACCGCCGCCTCCGACGCGATCAGCATTGCCGCGGCGCCGTCGCAATTCTGGCTGGAGACGCCGGCGGTGATCTTGCCGCCTTCCTGAATCAGCCGCAGCTCGGCCAAGCCTTCGGGCGTCGTTCCGGGGCGGATCGTCTCGTCCTGCGCCAACCCCTCGAGCGGCGCGATTTCACTAGCGAACCAGCCGGCATCGGTCGCGGCCTGCGCGCGCTGGTGCGATGCGAAGGCGAACGCTTCCATCTCGGCGCGGCTGATGTCCCATTTGTCGGCGATCATTTCGGCCGAGTTGATCTGGTTGAGCAGCCCGTCGCCATAGCGTGCGATCCAGCCGGGCGAAGTGTTGAACGGGTTGCTGAAGCCATAGGGTTCGCCCGCATACATCGCCGCGCTGATCGGGATCGCGTTCATCGCCTGCGATCCGCCCGCGACGACCAGATCCTGCGTCCCGCTCATCACGCCCTGCGCCGCAAAATGCAGCGCCTGCTGCGACGACCCGCACTGGCGGTCGACTGTCGTGCCGGGGACATGCTGCGGCATCCCGGCGACGAGCCAGACGGTGCGACCGATGTCGCCCGCCTGCGGCCCGATCGTGTCGCAGCAGCCCCAGACGACATCGTCGACCGCGCCGGCATCGATGCCGGTGCGCGCGATCAATGCCTTGATCGGATGCGCGCCCAAGTCGGCGGGATGGACGGCGGCAAGGCTGCCCTTCTTGCGCCCGATCGGCGTGCGCACCGCGTCGATGATATAAGCTTCGGCCATCAGATTTCCTTATGCGAATGTTTGGTCGGGGCCGATCGCCAGCCCCCCGCCGATCACGGCGGCGTCGATACGTTTGAGATGAAAAGCGCGGCTGCCCCACGCCCCCGCGAGCGCCCAGCTGCGCTTCATCCAGAAATGCAGATCGACCTCATAAGTATATCCCATCGCACCATGGATCTGGATCGCGGTCTCGGCCATCTGGATGGCGGCGTCGCTCGCCGCGATCTTGGCATGGCTGATGTGGACCGGAGCGCTGGACAGGCCATCGGCGAGTGCCTGCGCCGCGCGCCAGAGAACCGGCTTGGCAAATTCGATGGCGACCGCGGCGGTGGCGAGTTGGTGCTTCACTGCCTGAAATGCGCCGATCGGCTGGCCGAACTGGGTGCGGATCTTGGCATAGGCCGCCGACTGATCGAGCATCGCCTCGGCCAGCCCGACAAGCTGTGCGGCGGCCATTAGCGCGCCGAGGTCAGCTAGCAGCGGATCCGACGACGGCGCATCGACATAGCGCGTCAAGTTACGCAACGGGTCTATGCTGTCGAGCGTCGCGCCGTCGCCGTCGCTGACCCACGGATTGACCGTGTGCGCGACCGACGGCTTCGCGGTTCCGGCGACAATCCCGGCCATTTGCGCGGTAGCACCCTGCGACAGCAACCACGGCACAGCGACAAAGGCGGTATCGACCAGCGGCTCAGCGACACAGGCGCGCCCGCATTCGCGCGCGATCAAGGCCGCATCGACGAGGCCAAGGCCCAGCCCGCCAAATTCCTCCGGAACCAGCAGGCCGGTCAGTCCCATATCGACGAGGCCTTGCCAGATCGCGGGATCGCGATTGTCGCCCGCATCGAGGCGGCGCAGCACGTCGGGCCCATGCGTTCCCGCCAGATAGTCGCGGACGGTCTCGGCCAGCGCGAGCTGGTCTTCGTTCAGCAGAAATTCCATCAGCCCGCTCCCGCTCTGGGCAAATCGAGCAATCGTTCGGCGGTGATATTGCGCTGAATCTCGTTCGACCCGGCGTAGATCGGACCCGATAGCGAGAAGATATAACCCTCCAGCCACTGGTTCATTCGGCCATCGTCGAAACGGCGGAGCTCGGCGGCGGCACCCAGCAATTGCATCGCGGTGCGGTGCATCGCGCGGTCGAGTTCGGACCAGAAAATCTTGTTGAGGCTCGCCTCGGCCCCGATCGACCCGCCCGCCATGATCTTCGCGGCGACGGCATAGGTGTTATACGCATAGGCCTGCGCCTGCATCCACGCGGTCATCACCGCCTCGCGCGCCGACGGCGCGGCTTCGGCTTCGTGCTGACGATAGAGCTCGACCAGCCGCTTCGCGGTCGCCTGAAACCGGCCCGGCGAGCGCAGCATCAGCCCGCGTTCGAACCCGGCGGTCGCCATCGCGACCTTCCAGCCTTCGCCTTCGCCCGCGATGCGGTTTTCAACCGGCACGCGCACTTCGTCGAAGAACAGCTCGGCAAAGCCCGTGTCGCCGTGCAATTGCCGGATCGGGCGGCGGGTGATGCCGGGGCTGTTCAGGTCGAACAGGATGAAGCTTAAGCCCTTGTGGCGCTTGCTGCCCTCTTCGGTGCGGAAAATGCCGAAGCCCCAGTCGGCGAAGGCGGCGCGGCTCGACCAGGTTTTCTGCCCGCTGATCACATAATGATCGCCGTCTCGCACCGCCTTGCTGCCGATCGCCGCCATGTCGGACCCCGCGCCGGGTTCGGACCAGGCCTGCGCCCACATCGTCTCGCCCTTCGCCATCGGGGTCAGAAAGCGCGCTTTCTGTTCGGGCGTGCCGAATTCCATGATCGTCGGGCTGAGCAGGAAAATGCCATTCTGGTTGGCGCGATTGGGGCCGCCGGCGCGGAAATATTCTTCCTCGAAGATCAGCCACTGGATCAGGTCGAGCCCGCGCCCGCCATAAGCCTCGGGCCAGGTCACCATGCCCCAATTGCCGCTCGCGAGCGTGCGCTCCCACACGACATGCTGGTCGAAGCCTTCGCGGCATTCGAGCGTCACGAGCGGCTCCTTGGGCACATGCGTGTCCATCCACGCGCGGACCTCGGCGCGGAAAGCCCGTTGTTCATTTGTGTAGGCGAGATCCATCAGAATTCGGCCGCCTTGCCCGTCTCGACGAAGGCATCGCGCGATTTCTGGCTGTCTTCGTGCATATACATTTCGAGGGTGAAACCCTGTTCCCAGCGATAACCGCGATCGACGTCGCGCGCTTCGAGCCCGTTGAGCGCCTCCTTGGCGATCACCAGCGCCTTGCGCGATTTGCCCGCGATGATCGCGGCAAAGGCGCGCGCTTCCTCGACGAGCGCCTCGCGCGGCACGACCTTCTCGACCGCGCCCAGACGATAGGCTTCCTCGACGGGGATATTGCCGCCGGTGAAGAAGGCCGCGCGGACCTTGTGCAGCGGCAGCATGCGCGAGAGGTGCGAGGCGCCGCCCATCGCGCCGCGATCGACCTCGGGCAGCGAGAAATAGGCGTCGTCGGCGGCGATGATCGTGTCACTTGCGCCGCAGATGCCGATGCCGCCGCCTATCACGAATTTGTGAACCGCGACGACGACGGGGACCTCGCAGTCGCGCACCGCCTTGAAGGTCAGGTAATTGCCGCGGTTGAGCAGGGTGATGCGCTCGGGATGCGCCTGCATCTCCTTGATGTCGACGCCGCCGCAGAAGCCGCGCGCGCTTTCGGCGGCGCGGATGAGGACGACGTTGACGTCGGGATTGCTGCCCGCCTCGCGGATGATCACGGGCAGGCTGTTCCACGTTTCGCTGTCGAACGCGTTGACCGGCGGGACGTCGAAGACGATCTCGGCGATGCGGTCCTTGATTTCGGTATGGATCGGCATGGGTCAGGCCCCCGTTGACGAAGAAGAGGAGAGAGCGGCGAGGCGCGCACGTGCGTCGCTTTCGACATCGGCGAGAAGCTCGGCACAGCTCGGAAGGTCGTCGAGACGTCCGGCGACGAGGCCGGTCGCCATGAGGCCGTGGTCGGGGTCGCCCTCGACCACGGCTTTCTGGATCAGCATCGGCGCGGAGGCGGCCATCATCGCCTGCGGCAGGGTGAGCCCGCCGTGGCTCGTCATGCCTTTTGCGGCCTTGAACAATTCACCGAACGAGGCGCCGGTCTGGCGCTTCATCGCGAGCCCGCTCTCGATCGCGCGGCGCCAGATGCCGAGGCCCGACGAACGCTCGATCCGGTTCAGCAGAGCATTTTTGATCATCCGCTGGGGCAGGCCGTCGACCTTGGTCGACACGAGGATGTCGTCGGTGCCCGCTTTGACGTAACGCGCCTTGGTGATCTCGGGGATCGGGCTTTCGCGCGTCATCAGGAAGCGCGTGCCCATCGCGATGCCGACCGCCCCGAACGCCAGCGCCGCCGCGAGCCCGCGCCCGTCGCCGAAACCGCCCGCCGCGATCACCGGCACCTTCACTGCGTCGAGAACCTGCGGCAGCAGGATCGTCGAGGCGACCGACCCGGTATGCCCGCCGCCTTCGCCGCCCTGCACCGTCACCATGTCGACGCCCAATTGCACCATCTTCTGCGCATGTTTGACCGCTCCGACGGTCGGCACGCAGAGGATGCCCGCATCCTTGAAGCGCCCGATCATCTTGGCGTCAGGCCCGCGCCCGAAACTCACCGCGCGTATCTGGTCGCGGTGCTTCAGGATGATCTCGACGATCTCCGCCGCGCCCGGCTGGAACATGTGGAAATTGACGCCGAAGGGCTGTTTCGTGCCTTGCTTGACCGCGAGGATTGCGGCCTCGAGCTCGGCGGGCTGCATCACCGCGCCCGCGAGGAAGCCGAAGGCGCCCGCCTCGCTCGACGCGATCACCAGCCCCGGCGTCGCGATCCAGCCCATCGCGGTCTGGATCACGGGCAGCCGGCAGCCGAGCCGTTCGGTCAACAGGGTGGCGAGCGGATCGGCCATCAGCTCGCGCCTTGATCTTTCTGGGAGGCGTCCTTCTTGTTCGCTTCGGCCATCTTCTTGCCGTCGAAGCCGGCGATATAATCGCCCTTGACCAGGCTGTTGTTGGCGTGGGCGAAATGATGATAGCCGAACGCCGCGTCGATCCCGGCGTTCTTGCCCGCCAGCGTCTCCATATGGTTGCACGCCTGCTTCGCGAGTTGCAGCGCGAGGCGCGGCTGCGTCGCGATCCGTTCGGCGACGCGCTTGACCTCATCGGCCAGTTCGGCGCGCGGAACGACGCGGTTGACCATCCCCGCTTCGCGCGCGCGCTCGGCGCCCATCCGCTCGCCGAGGAACAGGAATTCCTTCGCCAGCCGGACATTGAGTTCGTGGCAATGCGCGAAATATTCGAGGCCCGGGAAGCCCATCTGCAGCACCGGGTCCTGGAAGAAGGCGTCGTCGGAGGCGATGATCAGGTCGCACACCCACGCGAGCATCAGGCCGCCGGCGATGCAGCCGCCATGGACCTGCGCGATGGTCGGCTTGGGAATGTCCCGCCACCTTTTGCACATGCCAAGATATTGTTCATGCTCGCGGGCATAGGCCTTTTCGGCGCCCGCCTTCGTCGAATGATCGTACCACATCAGCCGGCGCTCGACGGGTGAGTGAAAGTCGCGTCCGGGCGTGCCGATGTCGTGGCCGGCGCTGAAATGCTTGGCGTCCGATTTCAGGACGATGACCTTGACCGCATCGTCGTCGACCGCGCGAAAGAAGGCGTCGTCGAGCGCGTAGGTCATCTGGCTGTTCTGGACATTGTGATATTGCGGGCGGTTCAGCGTCACCCATGCAATGCCGTCGGCCGCCTCATAGAGGACCGGCGTGTCGGTCTCGTAAACCGGCGTTTCGTCGACCGGCGGGACCAGCCCGTCATTCTGATCAGCCATAGCTTAGCTCCTCTTGCCCGCGGGATTGTCCTTGAGCACGCCCGCGCGCAGACCATGCGGATCGAGGCGCGCGATGATCGCGAGCTGCTCGGCGGTTGGGGCGGGGGTGGTCTTGATTTCGGCCGCGGCTTCGAGCGCGAAGCCGGTCGCTTCCTGAACCTGCTCGAAGGTCACGCCGGGGTGCAACATCACGATGCGGATCGCATTGTCCGTACCGCCGAAGTCCATGACGCAGAGATCGGTGACGATCAGGCGCAGGTCGACGCGGCTGAAATTCACGCCGGGGGTGCGCCGCGCCGGATTGTAGCCGACGCTCGACACCATATCGACCTCGCCCTCGACGAAGACGCGCTTCGAATGCGCGGGCACGAACATCGAATTGATGTGGCAGATGCTGTTGCCTGGAAAGCCGCGCGCGCCGAGCATCTGCACCTTCGGCTGGTCATAGCTGCCGCCGAGATAGGAGATGTTCGTCTGGCCGAAGCGGTCGATCTGGCTCGGCGTCACCATCGCGTGGCGTTTGCCCGACCACACCGCGGCATCGAAGAAGCGCGAGAAGGGCAGGTAGCCCGCGGCCTTGCGATCGTCGTAACCGCGCGGACCGAGCGGCACGGGGTCCTCGACCAGATACGCCTCGCCGTCGGTCATCATCAGTTCGGGGGTATGCGTGAGCTTGGCAAGGCCGGCGGCGAGGCGCGGCGCGGGGCCGATGCCGGTCGCGACGAGTTCGCCATTGCCGCGCCACGCCTCGGACGCGGCGACGATGAGCTGTTCGCAAAGGGTGAATTCGGGTGCGGTAGTCATGGTGTCGGCCGCCTCAGAAAATGGGAAGGGGGAGGGCGGCGACGGCGTCCTTGCCGCCGACGCGGCCTAGATAGCCCGCCTCGTCGGCGCCGATCGTGTCGGCGAGATAGGCGTCCCAGCCGCCATCCTCGCGCGCGCTGTCGGCGTAGGATTTGAGGTGTTTCATGTCCCAGCCATAGGAAGGCGGCATTGAGGTCGGATGCGCTCCGAGTGGTGCCTCGACGACGCCGTGGATGAAGCAGCGCTCGACGATGTTCGCGCGCGCATCGTCGGGATAGCTATGATCCATCCGCTCGACGACTTCTTCGGCCGAGACGAAGGTCTTGTCGGCGGCGCGCGCGAACCATTCGTCATAATAGGTATCGGGGCCGAGCGCCTGGATGTTGCCGAGCTTGTCGGCGCGGTGGACGTGGAGCAGCGCGGCGTCGAGCTTGACCGCGGGCATCGCGAGCAGCACTTCGCCATCGTCATAGGGCGACTGGACGGTCTTGAACCCGCCGTGCGTCATCACATCGGTGCCGAGCCCGACATGCGTCGGCAGGAAGGGCAGGTGGAACGCCGCGGCCTTCAAGCCCCATTGGAGCATGCCTTCGTCGAGTTCGAGAATGTCGAGTGTTCCCGCCTCGCGCGCTTTGCGAAAATAAGGTTCGAGCGGGATCGCATCCATCGAGACGAAGCCAAAGATAAGTTTCTTCACCTTGCCCGCGGCGCAGAGCATCCCGACCTCGGGGCCGCCATAGGCGACGATCGTCAGGTCGGTGAGGTCCGAACGCAGGATCGCGCGGATCAGCGCCATCGGCTTGCGGCGCGGGCCCCAGCCGGCAATCCCGATCGTCATCCCGCTCTTCAGCGAGGCGACGAACTCTTCGATGGTCAATTGCTTGTTCAATCCACTCTCCAGCCCACAGGCGCCGGGCACGAGGGCGCCCGCGATGTTGCAAGAGGGATAGGCGCGCTGGTCGTTCGTCCGATACCACCATATGGAGAGAGACTTTCCCGCCGCCCGATCAGAGAGAGGCGGGTGAGAAATGGAGATGGATATGGCGGACGAGAAACAGCGCGTGGCGCTCGTGACCGGCGGCAGCCGCGGAATCGGCCGCGCGATCGCCGAGCGGCTGCTGGAAGATGGCATGCACGTCGTGATCTGCGGCCGCAATGCCCCCGACGACCTGCCGCGCTGCGATGATGCGGTGGCGGAGTTCGAGGCATGCGACGTGCGTTCGGCGGAGGAGGTCAACGCGATGGTGGGCCGCATTGTCGAACGTCACGGCCGGCTCGACCTCGCCGTGAACAATGCCGGCGGATCACCCGAAGCCGATGCGACTTCGGCTTCGCCGCGCTTTTCCGAACGCGTCCTCGCGCTCAACCTGCTCGCCCCGCTCCATGTCGCGCAGGCCGCCAACCGCATCATGCAGGCGCAGGACGACGGCGGAAACATCGTCAATATCGCCAGCGTCTCGGGTACGCGGCCATCGCCGGGAACGGCGGTTTATGGCGCGGCCAAGGCGGGGCTGCTGAGCCTCACCGAATCGCTTGCGATGGAGTGGGGGCCGAAGGTGCGCGTCAATGCGGTCGTCGTGGGGCTGGTCGCCACCGAGGCCGCGGCCGATCATTATGGCGGCAAGGCGGGGATGAAACGTATCGATGCGATGCTGCCGCTTGGCCGGATGGCGCGCGGGCCCGATATTGCAGGGGTCGTCAGTTTTCTGGCGTCGCCGGACGCGGCCTATATCAGCGGTGCAAGGATCGCCGCGCATGGCGGCGGCGAACGGCCGATCTTTCTGAGCCTTGCCCAGCTGGGCTGACGTCGCGACGGAGAAGCCGCGGGCTTCGAAAACATTCTGTGCGCGGCGCAGGACAATGGCGACTTGGCGAAGGCGTCGGACGGTTGCGATAATGATGCGGTCTTCCACCGCCATACCGGAGTGCCGTCATGCCCGCAGAGACCGTCAATCGCCAATGGCTGCTCGCGCGGCGCCCCAGAGGGCAGGTCGGCGTGGATGATTTCGCGCGGCATGATGCGCCCTTGCCGCAGGCCGACCTGGCCGCGGGCGAAATCCTCGTCCGCAACCTCATGCTCGGCTTCGATCCCGCGCAGCGCGGGTGGATGGACGATGTCCCAAGCTATCTGCCCCCCATCATGATCGATGAGCCCGTGCGCGGCAGCGCGGTCGCGCGCGTGATCGCGTCGGGCAATCCGGCCTATCCGGAGGGCTCGATGGTGCGGGGGTTGTTCGGATGGCAGGATTATGCCGTTGCGGCGCGGGCGGGCGACCCCGACCCCGTGCCCATTTCCGAAGATACGGCACCCGAAGAGGCATTGGGTATATTCGGCGCGGCGAGCCTCACCGCTTATGTCGGCATGTATGATGTCGGCCGGCTCCGCGCGGGGGATTGCGTGCTCGTTTCGGGTGCGGCGGGTGCGGTCGGATCGGTTGCGACCCAGATCGCGCGGCTCGCCGGCGCGCGCGTGATCGGGATCGCTGGAGGAGCCGAAAAATGCCGCTGGTTGATCGAGGATTACGGCGCCGACGCCGCGATCGATTATCGCGCGGAGGATGTGCGGGCTCGGCTCGGAAAGCTCGCGCCTGAGGGAATCGACCTGTTCTTCGACAATGTGGGCGGCGCCACGCTCGAAGCGGGAATCGCGCATATCGCGCGTTTCGGCCGGATCGTGCTGTGCGGTGCCATTTCGGGCTATAACGACACGCACGCCGCTGTCGGGCCGCGCAACCTGATGCGGCTGATTCCGCAGCGCGCCGAGATGCGCGGCTTCATCCTGCTCGACCATCTGGATCGTGTGCCCTCCGCTATGGCGGAACTCAGGCATTGGGTCCGCAGCGACCGGATCCGCTATCGTACCGACATCCAGCAGGGTTTCGACATTATTCCACAAACATTCTTGCGGCTGTTCAACGGTTCAAATCAGGGCAAGCAATTGCTGCGGATCGACGGGGTGGAATAGGCTTGGATTACCGGCGCGGGCCTCCGCAACGGCGTGGAAATCGCGGACGCTATTGATGATTGGGCGCGTGTCTCGCATTCTTGGGGCATGAACAAGAAATCTAGCCAGAGCGCCAAAGGGCTGCGCCAATTCCTGGATGTCGAGCAGCAGCAGGAGTGGCTGGAGGGCAGGGCGGAACTGGCCGACGCGGAGGAACGGCAGGATTCGATCGAGCAGCGGTTAAAATATGCGCACCGCTTCCAGAAGCTGCTTCGTCGACCGCAGGCGTCCGAGCTGTTCGAGATTCTCGAGCTATACGGCCGGACTTGCATTCCCTTACCTCGCGCGACGGAGCGCGCTTACTGGTCGGTTTCCTGCCTGCCATCGACGTCGGACAAGCCGTTGGTCCGCGTCAACGCGAGTTGGATGGAACTGTTCACGCTCTACGCCAACGACGACGACCTCCGCGCACGGCTCATTGTTCACCTTTCGGATTTCACCACCAATGGGTCGCTCGCACAGGAGAGGATCGACCAGGTGTTTCTCGAGGGGAGCGTGCGGGCACCCGAGGACTTGCGCTATTCGGTTACGAGCGGTCCGGACATCTTCATCATCAAGATACGGGGCTCCGCTTCCATCTGCGACTTCCTCTCGGTCCCTCGCGCGCTGCGCGCGGTCCGGCGGTTCAATATGACCCACATGAACCGCGGCAGGAATGCCTATCAGGCTAGCCATTCCTATAGCGTGGCGGATTACATGCTGGGGGAGGGCTCTCCCTGACGCTCACGACCGCCGACAGCCACGGGTTGAATCCTGTCGGGCGACGCTCATGGCTCCGGTTCGTCGCAGCAATCTCGAAGATGGTCGAACTCTATCCTTTCAGATCAAGCCAACTGCTATTTTTCGGGCAGCGGACGAATTGGAAGGATCGTAGAAAATGTTCGGTAAATTGCTGGTCATCATGCTCGTCAACGCCGGGTTTTACGCGCCGGGAGGGGATCATCGGCAAGCGTTTGGAGCAGCTGCTCAATCCGACGCCGCGGGCGACGTGAGGTCGAGGTCGCTGAAGGACCGCCAGCAGAAATATAACTCGATATTTCCTATCAACACGCCCGACGAAATTCTCGAACCCTTGCTGGAGGAAGTGGGGGTGTGGGACGCCGATGTCGAACTTTATGTTGGCGATGTCGCAAAGCAGCCGATCCGGAAAACCGGGGTCCAGACGAACCGCCTTGTTTCGAAGGGCCGGTATATGCTCAACGATTTTCGCTATATCGACGGCAGCTACGAGGGAACCGGCCTTTGGGGCTGGGATGCGTATGACAATCGCTATTCGGGCATCTGGATGGACGGCGACCATTATCTTGTCCGCCACGACGTCGGCTATTATGACCGCGCATCGAAAACGATGCATTGGGAAGCGGATACGCTGCAAACCGACGGTGTGACCACGCGGTTGCGGATTACGCAGCATTTCGCGGGTGCGACGCGGACCTTCCAGATGGACCGGATGGACGCCAGCACGGGCACATTCACCAAGCTGATCTTTATGAAATTCACCAAGCGCGCGGACTAGGGTCCAGACCTGGGCCGGACGTTTTTGCGCGCGCCCGTCCGGCTGGTCAGCGGGCGCCGATCAAGTCTTCGACGTGGCGCGAATAACGCGTCGAAACCTCGACGACGGCGCCGTCCTCGGTATGAAGCTTGGCCAGCCGGCGGCCTGCATATTCGGCTTTGAGCACCAGTTTCAGATTGAGGAAGGCCGATCGATGAACGCGGATCATACCGGTGCCTTCGAAACGTTCGGAAAGCTGCTTCATCGTTGCGCGCAGGATGAAGGTATTGTTTGACGTATAGATCAGCGCATAGTCCTTGCTCGCCTCGACCCGGACAATGTCGTCGACGAACACGCGCACCTTGCTGTTGCCCTTGGGGATCCAGAAGGCCTGTTTTTCGTCGTCGGGGCTGGGCAGGGGGCTCCCCGATCGCTTCTCGCGCGCGGCCGCGTCCATGCGACGACGCGCGCGCGAAATCGCCTCGACGATCCGGTCTTGCTGGACCGGTTTCAGGACATAGTCGGCGGCTTCGAGTTCAAAGGCCTCGACCGCCCATTCGCTGAGCCCGGTCACAAAGATAATCTGCGCCGTCGAGCATTGCCGCAGCCGCCGGGCCAGCTCGACGCCGTTCAGTCGCGGCATTTCGATGTCGAGGAAGACCACGTCGGCATTGGCGGCGCCCAATTTCTCGAAAGCGTCTTCGCCATCATGCGCCATGCCGACGATCTCGACACCCGCGACCCCCTCAAGCGCGTGCGTCAGACGGCGGATCGCGGATTGTTCGTCGTCGACAAGAAAGAGGCGGAGCGGTGTCATCGTCGGTCTATCCCGTGCTCGGCTGGCGCGGCGAACCCCCGCTTCGGCCAAATCGTAAGTCGGCGCCATGGCCGGCGCAATCTGGAACTTGCCGGCGCCCGCACCAGTTGGCCCCAATGGTGCGGAGGCCGACCGCGGTGCGCGCCGCCGCGATGGCATCGTCCGGCCATGCCGCCCGCCTCAATCTTTTGGCGACAGCAACGCACGGACGCTGAGGCAACCCGCCCAATCGCCATCGGCCTGCCGCAGGATACGCGTCCGCTCTGCCGAAATCTGAAGAATCTGCCAGTCCCCAAGATGCGTGCCGACCGTCAGCGCGGCGCGTTCGGCCTCGTCGGTCCATCGCATGACTTCTCTCGGCTTGAAGTCGAATCCGCGCACATGGATCGACAGGATGAATTCGTGATGATTGTTCGACAAGCCGCATCCGCATTCTTCGCGCAGATCGAGTGTCGCGTGGGGCGTCGTGTCATGTTCGGTGCCATTCCGGCCCTTAGCCTCGCGGATCGTCAGGCCGCGCGCGCTTAGCGAAACGACCGCGGCTTGTTTGAGCGCGTGCGCGCTGTCGGTGATTGTCGGCGGGAAATTGGAAGCGGACACCAGCTGGCCTTGTCTCGTGCGTGGAAGGAACGGCCCTCCTCATGCCGCGGTTTCGCCCGCCGCCATGGTTGCGAGACAAGCAGGCCAGGTTGCCGCGACGAACGCGCGGTGGCGCGCGATGACGATTTGCAAAGGCCGCTGGGTGGCGTTGGCATGATCGGGCGCCGGCACGGCCCGTTGCTATCCTTTTCATTCGTCGACGCAATTCGCGTCATTGGTCGCAGATCGGTCCCGCCCAGAGCGTCGAGATGCGACGCGGCGACCGGGATCCGGTGCGCCTTGGTGGCGGCCCGTTCCCATGGCTTCACGCGGCGGCCTCCGGCGCGACAGAGATTTTTGAGGATGTTCACCATGAAATTCGTACCCGCGCCCCGTTCTTCCCATTCGACGAACAGGGGCGGCCTGTCGCGTCGGCGGACGGCGTTTCTTGCTGGCGCGGCGACGCTGTCGATCGCTCTCCCCGCAGTCGCGCATGCCCAGGTCATCGTCCACGCGCGCGAAGATCGCGACGCAAGCACGGCGATCGAACTGTCGCGGGGGGACGACCGGCTGATCGTCGACATCGGCCGTGTTGACGGTTCGGGTGTGCTGAACGTCGATCCGATCTCGACCGGGATCACGAATCATCCCGGTGGCACCGACACGCTGTGGCTCGCGGCCTCGGGGGTGCAGACGCGCGCGCTTCTGGAAGATGATGTCGCGGTGGCCGGTTTCACTGGTGGCATCGTTTACGAAGCCTATGGTGCGGACTCGGTTCTGACGCTGAACGAGCCCGCCAGCCAATCCTATGACCAGACCTTGCGGCTCGGCGGCAATGGCACGATCAACCTGACCGCCAATCAGGCACCCATTGGAATGACGCAGGCGATCCGGGTCGAAGATGGCGGCACCGCTCTTGAGGTCGACGGGGTGGCGGGACGGCTGACGCTGAACCTGTCGGGCGCGATCAACGGCGCCGATGCCGATCGTCATGTCGATTTCGCGAACGGCGGAGTGCTTAATCTGATCGGGGCGACCATCGACGTTCGTCGAGGCGTTGCGATTTACGCGGCGGATCAGTCCGTCACGATCGACGCGCTGTCGGCGCTCCGCGCAAAGGACAGCGACTCATTGGCTGTGCAGGACGCCACGCTCCTCTGGCTGGCCGAAGCGGGCAGCGTCACCAACTATGGGCAGATCGTCGAACAGGGCGATGTCGGCGGTCCCGGAACGACGCCCGACGAAGTCGCGACCGGCGTGTTGCTGAGCGGCGAAGGCACGTTCCACAACGCGCGCACCAGCGCCACCAGCTTTGGCCGCGTTGCGATGCACGGCCATGCGGTGGCGATCGAGGGCAACGGCGGAACGATCATCAACGACGGCCTGATTCAAAGCGACAAGGCGGCCAATCAGGCCGAAACCTATGCTGCAATCAACTCGCGCGGAGCGAGCGCGCGTTCGATTTTGCGCAATAATGCGAACGGCACGGTTCAGGGCATCATCACCAACACCAATGGCGATAATCTGGGCTACACGACCGCCTATGAAGGCGACATTGGCCTCGACCTCGTCGTCAACGCAGGGACGATCAACGGTGACGTCAATCTGGGCGGAAGCCCCATAGAAAATCGCCGCGCGTGGCAAGGTGACGTGTTCCTGACCGCTGGTGCGGGCACGGTCAACGGCCAGATCGACGGCGGTATTGGCGACCATGACGCCTATGGGCGTTCGCTCGCGGCCAGCGATACCTATACCGCGTCGAATGTCCTCGGGACCGCGCAGACGATCGGCTTTGAACGGCATGGGCTTGAGGCCTTTGGCACCGACGTCACCGCGACCTTTGCAAGCAACGAAGTGCTGGCCAATGGCCTTACCGCGCTGGGCAATGGCACGATCATCAACCAGGCCGACATCGCGCTGGGGGACCGTATCGGGGTCGTGATCCACGAGTTGGCGAACGGGCTCGATTTCGTCAACGACGCCGGAGCGGTGGTCAGCGTCGGCGACGAACGCGCGTTCCGGTCCGATGGTGAGGGTCTTGCGTCGTTCGTCAATCGCGGCACTTTCACCAGCGCGGCCCGCCTCAATGCATCTTGGGGCGTCGAAATCGTGGCCGATGACAAACTCGAGCCTTTTATCTTTAACAACAGCGGCACGATCACCACCAGCACGACCGCCGGAGCGGTCAAAATGCACGTCGACGGCGACACCACGACGATGGGCGGCGATCTGGAGTTCACCAATTCGGGACAGATCCGCGGCGGTGCGGTTGGCGCCGATATCGAAGTCTATGTGCGTGGTCATACCCTGTTCGACAACAGCGGATTGATCGAAGGCAGCGAATTCGGGTTGCAACTGGATAGCGGGGAGGTGACCGCGACCAACACTGGCGTCCTTCGCGCCACCGGCAACGGTGGCACCGGCTGGGGGATCGATAGCCCGAACACCGTGGTCACGAACAACGGAACGATCGAGGCAACTGGCGCGGGTATCGACGACCCCGATCTGGTTGAACTCAGCGCGGGCCTGGTGGTGGGCCTGAATACCGGCGGCACGGCGAATATCACCAATGGCGCGAACGGCGTCATTTCCGCAACGCAGGCCCGTTCGGTCGCGGTCGTGGCGGACGGCATCAGCTCCCCCTTCACCTTCACCAACAGCGGCCGCGTCGTGGGAAGCGGCACCGATACCATCGCTCTCGACAGGCTGATCGCAGGCGATCGGGCTTTCCTTGAAGGCACCGTCGCCAGTGCGATCCATACCGAAGGCACGGTCGATCTGATCGTCAACCGGGATGCCGGCCTGATTCAGGGGAATGTCGATCTTGGTTCGGAGGATGACCGGTTCGAAGCACGCGGGACCTCGCGGCTCGAGGGCGATTTGCGGCTGGGCCGGGGCGACGATACCGTGCTCCTCGCCGGCGGTACGATCACCGGCAATGTATCGGGCGGGGCGGGCACCGACGACACGATCGCGGTCGATCTGTCGGTCGCCGAGCAGACGATCAGCGCGGACCAGTATAGCGGGTTCGAGAATATCAATCGCGAGGTCGGCGGCAACGGCATCGTCAACATCATGGGTGTGTTTGACGCCGCGTCGCTCAACATCCGCGGCGTCACGCTTCGTGTGCGGCAGGGTGCGGCCGTCGGAACGACCGGTGACCGCACCTTTGACGGCTCGGACGAGGCGGAGCGGCTGATTGTCGAGGGCACGGTCAACGAAGCGGTCCGGCTGGGCGGTGGCGACGATCGCGTCGAAATGGGCGATAGCGGCATCATCAGCGGCGAGCTGGACATGGGCGCCGGCAACGACACGCTGGTGCTCGGCGCCGGCAGCACGATCACCGGCGCCATCGATGGCGGCGAAGACGCCAATGGTCTCGACAACGACATCATCGGTTTTGAACTGACGCAGGACATGGATTCGGTTCCGGGTATCGTCAGCGATGCTCTCAATTTCGAGACGATCCAGGTATCGGGCGATCACCGGCTGACCCTGGCGCTCGGCCAGAGCTACGAGGCGATCTCGCTGATCAACGGCGCCGATCTCGATCTCACCATCGCCGATGGTGTGACGGTGGGCAGCATCACCGGCGACGCAACCAGCCAGAATGTCACGATCACCGGCGACCTGACCGGCGGCGTCTCGCTGGGCGGCGGGAACGACACGCTGACGATGAACGGCTTTGAGGGCGTGTTGAGCAGCGTGCTCGACGGCGGCGAGGATGCCGGCGGCCTCGACAATGATACGCTCAACCTCAATATCATCGGCACCACCACCTTCGGCAACGGCGCCTCGGGCTTCGAGATGATCAATGTCGACGGCACCGCCCAGCTCATCATCGATGGCGACTTTGCGGCGGGGCAGACGCTCAATTTTGGCGCGGGTGACAATCACCTCGTGATCGCGTCGGGCGCGGAATTCGGCGGCACGGTCAATGGCGGCGCGGGCAGCGATCGGATGACGGTCGCCACCGACGCGCCCGACAGCCGCACGCTGGTCTCGGCGCAGATCAACGGCTTCGAGACGCTCGACGTCGAAGGCGACGGCACGCTCGCGCTCACGGGAGGCGATTACAGTTTCGCCAACGGGGTGAATGTCACCGAGGGCGGCAACCTCGAGCTTGGCGCGAATACGCATCTGACCGCGAACGTCACCTTCACCGCCGCGTTCGATGACCGTCTGACGCTGAGCACCGGCTCGCGGATCACGGGGGCAGTCGATGCCCGCGACCGCGTCGGTGACCGCGACGTGCTGGCCTTTCAGCAGACGGGCGGCCAGATCAGCCGCCTGAGCGCCTTTGGCCTGTCGACCCTGACCGGCTTTGAACAGATGGCGGTGCTGGGTGCGGGCGAGTTCCACATCGACCAGAATCTGGCGGCCTTCGACGAGGTTGTGCTGGAAGGCGGCAACCTTGTCGTCGACGCGGGCAGCGCGCTCACCGCCGATATTGTTGGCCGCGATGTGGCCGACCCGGCGCAGGCGGCGAGCGACGATAGCCTGAATGTCCAGGGCACGGTGCAGGGCAATGTCGCGCTCGGCGGCGGCAACGACACCGTCGACAATCGCGGGCGGATCGCGGGCAATGTCGATCTTGGCGCCGGCGACGACCGCTATATCGCGCGCGACGGTGGCGTCGTAACGGGCACGATCGACGGCGGTGCCGGCGACAATAGCTTCATCTTCCGCCTTGGCGGGCAGGACGGATCGATCCCAGGCAATGTGGCCAACTTCAACTCGATCGGCGTCTATGGCGCCGGAACGCTCGAGATCGCACTGGCGGCCGGACAGCGTTACGAGAATTTCGAGCTGCTCGAAGGCGCCAATTTGTCGATTACCGAGGATCTTGGCGGTTCGATCGGCACGATCATCGGCGACGCCAGCGCCCAGCAGGTGACGATTGGGTCGACCCTGACCGGCGGCGTCAATCTGGGCGGCGGCGACGACACCCTCAACCTGACGTTGGACGGCATTTTGTCGGGCAGCCTGCTGGGCGGTAAAAATGCCGATGGCAGCGCCGACAACGACCGTCTGAACCTGACGCTCGGTGGCGATTCGCAGATCAACGGCATGAACGAGTTCGAAACCGTCCGCGTGACGGCCGCCGACGGCGTCCGGTTGACGGTCGCGGGCGCGGTCGGCGCCGGTCAGTCGATCACGTTCGAGGGTGCCACCGACAACGAGCTCGCCTTGACCGCAGGGGCCACGTTGCAGGGCTTTGTCGATGGCGGAGCAGGCGACGACTTTCTCGAGATCGAGACCGGCGTGGCGGATCAGCGCACGGTGATCGCGGCGCAGATCCGCAACTTCGAAAATCTGGTCTCGAACGGCACCGGCACGCTGGCGCTGACGGGCGGCTCGTATAGCTTTGACAGCCTCGCCGTGAATGGCGGCAATCTGGAACTGGGCGCCGACACGCAGCTCGGCGTTGCTGACGGCATCCTGTTCGACGGCGCCGACAATCGCTTTACGATCCGTGATGGCGCAGAGGTCAGCGGAACGATCGAGGGTGGTGCGGGCAACGACACGCTGGCGCTGGTCCAAGGGCCGCAGTTTGCGCGCCTGCTCAGCCTGGTTCAGGCGACGGGCTTCGAACGTCTCGAAGCCTCGGGCAATGGTGTGCTGCGTATCGACCGCAACGCGACCTTCACGGGCGGCGTTGGCCTCGACGGCGGAACGACGCGCGTCGATGCGGGCAACACCTTGACCGCCGACGTCACCGGCGGAAACAATGCCGACACGCTTGAAGTGTTCGGCAGCATTGCCGGCAACGTCGATCTCGGCGCCGGGAACGATCGTCTGGTGATCAACTCGCTCACGGGTATCAGCGGTACGGTCAATGGCGGGGCGGATCTCGACACCGTCATGTTCGACACCGACGCCAGCTATGCGGCGCCGCTCCAGGTCGCGGGCAACCTGTTCCAGGGCTTCGAAAACCTTGGCGTCAGCCGCGGTGTGGTCAGCATGACCGGCACGTCGGCATGGACCAACATCAACGTCACCGGTGGCCGCCTGATCGGACAGGCAGGGTCGACGCTGAACGCTGATCTCGTCACCGTCGCGCTTGGCGGAACCTTTGGGTCGGCGGGGATCGTCAATGGCGACATCGACGTGTTCGGCACGCTGTCTCCGGGCGCTTCGCCGGGGACGATGACGGTGAACGGCGACGTCACGATGCGCGCCGGCTCGAACCTGCTTATCGAGCTGACGCCGAATGCCGGTAACGACCTGCTCGACGTCAACGGCACGCTGACGATCGCCGACGGCGCGACGATGGACATCACCGGCGCGCTCGGCAATTTGCCGGGTTCGGTGCTCGACATCGTGGTCGCCGATGCGATCACGGGTCGCTTTACGACGATCAACAAGTCCGCCTCGGTATTTGGTTTCGTTGTCCAGAACGGCAACCGCATCCAGATCCGGAGCGAGTTCAACAACAGCAGCGCTTTCCCGACCAATGTTCAGGCGAGCGTCGCCTATTCGAACCAGGTGCTGCGTGCAAGCTATGGGGTGCAGGCCTATACGGCGGCACTCAATGTGCTCACCGCTGCCGACGGAACGATCAACCAGCGTGCTTTTGCGCAACTGACGCCCGAGGCTTATGGCTCGGCCATGCAGGCGGGGCTCGAGAATGGCCTGCAACTGATCGATGTTGGTCGCACGTTCCGGTTGACGGCGCCCAAGGCCAATGGCCTCTATGGCTTCGCGCAGGGGCTGACCGGCGGCAGCGACATCCGCGGCCAGGCGGACACCGGCACCAGCCGGGCCGACCTGCGGACCAACGGTATGCTCGGCGGGATCGGTTACGGCATGGCGGACGGCCAGGTGCGGGTCGGTGCGTTCATCGGCAGCAGCGACACCGATCAGCGGCTCGTTGCGCTCGACGCGACCACCAAGGCGAAAGGTTTCCTCGGCGGCGTCTTCGCCGATGCCGCGATCGGCGACCTCGGGGTCCATGCCATGGTCTCGTATAGCGACCTCGATGCCGAGACGCGCCGCAACCTGATGGCATCGCGCACCCTGGCGCAGAGCGAATATGGCCTGAAAAGTTGGGTGGCGGACGTCAGTGTCGACTATTCGGCCAAGATCGGCGGCATCAATGTGACGCCGAAAATCGGCCTCTCGCATGTCAGCACCAGCCGCGGTGCAGTCGTCGAGCAAGGCGCGGACGCGTTCGATCTGGCGGTGGCTGGCGATCGCAGCAGCGCATGGCTGGCCGACGTCGGCGTGGCGTTCTCCGGCACGGTCGAATTGGCCGGCGCGACGTTGACGCCTTACGCAGAGGTTGGCGCACGCCAGATGCTCAACAACGCCGACATCCTCGTCACCGGACGTTTCGACGGCGCGCCTGGCGCACCGATCGTCGTGAAAGGTGTCGAGCGTGACAAGACCGTTGGCCGCCTCGGCCTCGGTGTCGGCGCACGCCTGAGCGAAAATGTCCACGTCCGCGTCGGTTACACCGGCGAGTTCAGCAACACGAAGCGTTCATCGGTCGCAGTGGGCGCCTCGATCCGTTTCTGAACAGGACGGCAGGCGGGATGACACTGGACATCCCGCCTGCATACCGACCCGAAAAAGCAAAGGATCACCCCATGCTTCGCCTTTTGTCCCCTGGAAATATCGCCGGACACGCGGCTTTTGCTGCGATGGTGGTCGCATCGCAACCTGCCGCGGCACAGAGCGCCGTGCCGCAGGCCCGCGTCGCGTTTCCAGCCGATGCCGATATGGGCTGCCCCCATATCCTCGAGGAAGTGCGTTTCCGGAATGACGAGATCAACCTCCTGCAGAAAACGATGGCCGAGATTGATGTGAATCCCAGCGCCGCCACGGAGGCCATCGCCGCCGCCATGCACGCCGTGGGCATCCTTTCGATGGGGCTGCAAGTGCCGGCGCCGATCGTCAACATGGTCGCAAGCGCCGGGTCGACCGCGCATCTGAAAAGCGCCAGCGAAGACATCAAAAGAGCGTACGCACCGATCCAGACGCAGTTCGATTTCGCGCTCGATCGCATGGACCATCTGCACGGCCTTTACCAACGACGCTGCGTCGCGGGCGACCGCTAGGCGCGCTGTCGCACGCATCCCGCGAAACCCTCCGCCCGAGTTTCCCCCTGGGTGGTGCCAACCGCCTACCCAACATGAGGAAGAAAAATGATGTTCAGGATAGCAACAAAGTCGATCCTTGCCGCCGCCGCGCTCTCAGCTGGATCTCCGGCGATCGCGTGGCAGGGCGCCGATGCCGTCGCGCTCGATGGCGCAAAGGCTGGCGATCAGGCGCTGACTTGCGATCAGTTGCGGACAGAGATGAGCGCGCTCGAGGGCGAGCTGCTTGGCATGACGAGAAAGGTCGAAACGATCGCCAAGCAGCAAACCACAGGCATGCTGGCGAAGCAGTCGGCAACCAATCTTGCGAAGCAGGCGATCTCCGGCCTCGCCAGCACGCTTATTCCCGGCGCGGGCGGTTTGATCGGCATGGGAATGGGTGCGGCGTCTTCCCCCGACATGGGGAACGGCGAACGCGCTGCGGCGATGATGAACGCGCTCCAGCCGGTCGTCGAACGGCAGACCGTCATGGCAGAGCGGATGCAGCATGTCGGGATGCTTCACGCCGACAAATGTGCCGCAAGCGCCGGCAATGCGGCGCAGACGCCGCCGCCATAAGATGCTTTCGGCGTTCGTGTCGAATGCGGCGTGGCCAGCCATCCCGGCAAATAGTCTTCCACCTTTCGGCGTCCATCGCCGCAAGGGTGTGAGGCGGCCTCGGGGGGCAGAGGCCGCCTCGCCGAAACCCGAGTCAGGATGATCTGGAAACGGTTTCCCAAGTCCATGGAGGGACCCATGCACTTGCCGAAACTGTTGCCATATTTCGCGGCTTTGGGTGGCCCGTTGCGACGATTGCGTCGCTTGAATCGACGAACGGCAATGTGCCCCGGCAAAGCCATGAGAGCGGCGATATCGCTCTGGTCGGGCCGAACGTTTCGCAACCAAAATCAGCTGTTCCCCTTTGCGCCCCTCGTCCACTATCGCGCAGATGGCGTCCGCGCGATGCCGCCGCCCCAAGAAGGAAAGTTCGCGACATGGCAAAGATAGGGTGGGCCGGATCAAGGGTCTCCATGAATCTCGGCATCGTCCCCATCGCGATGCTCTATTGGGTCAGTTTCGTCCTGGTGACATCGGTCAGCGCCGTTCTGCGCGGTTATCAATATAGCTGGATCAACATACCGCTCGACGCGACGACAATCGTCTATGCGACGATTACCGGACTTGGTGTCTTTCATATTCTAGCGCGCCTGATGAATTTGCCCCTGAAGCGGCAGGCCGCCGCGGTCATCGCGACGATATTCGTCCTCGTCTTTGTCTTCGATGTCGGATTTCAGCTGATCCGGACGGTGTTTGGTCCCGACGCGGCGCAGCTCACGGTGGCGACGGCGGTCACGGGCCCCAACATCCTGATGGGAGGGTTGTTCTGGTTTGTGCCCTTCTGCCTGTGGGCCGCCGCGATGATGGCGCTGCTTCACAATGAAGAGGCGCGCAAACGCGAGCGCCTGCAACTTGTGGCCGAAGCCGATGCCAATGCGCAGCTGGCGCGCGCCGCCGACGCCGAGCGCAAGGCGACGTCGGCGGAGCTTTCACTTCTGCGGCTACAGCTGAACCCTCATTTCATGTGCAATACGCTGGGCGCGGTTTCGACGATGATTGTCGAGGGGCAGCATGACGAGGCCAATCAGACGGTGGAGAAGCTCGCGACGTTCCTGCGCGATGTGGCGGATTCGGGGCATGGCCACGACAATCTGCTCAGCGACGAATTCGACATCGTCGATACCTATCTGGCTATCGAATGCTTTCGGTTCGGCGATCGACTGGATGTATCGCTCACGCTCCCGGTTGAACTCGAGGATGCGATTGTGCCGAATTTCATTCTGCAACCGCTGGTCGAAAATGCCATCAAGCATGCGGTGACCAATTCCACCGAGACGATCACGCTATCTGTGTCGGCCCGCGAGGAAGCGGGCGAGCTGATCGTCACAATCGAGGACAATGGACCCGGCGTATCGATGGCAAAGGGTGATTTCGGCCGGACCGGTATCGGACTGCCGAACACGCGATCGCGGCTTCTGCTGCGCTATGGGGCCAAGGCAATGCTTGAGGCGGGGCCGGCGGAACGCGGCTTTCGATCGATCATCCGCCTCCCGCTCGAATTTCAGAAATCGATCGGCCCCTAAGCCCCTTCCGTCAGCCAAGTCATACCGTAATCGCGACGCTGGACGGCGGCGTTATCGGACATGCGCGCTCGTCGCGCCCATCCGATCATTGGTCGCGGACCGCTCTCTGATTTTCTGCACCGGCGGCAGGATTATTGCGGCTTCGGGGAGCGCAGGGGCTGCCAGTTGTTTCGCCCTCGGGAGCCATAAACTCCAACCGCAAAGGAAGTATCGATGAAACCGATGGCCTGGGCATTCATGCCAGCTCTGTTATTGGGCGTGAATACGCCGACCGCCGCGGCCAAGCCCAAACAAGATGAAAAGCTGGTGGAAACAGCCGTCGCCGAAGCGCCCGGCGCGCCATGCAGTGTGGAGCAAAAGGAAAAGAAAAAGGGTGGCCTCGGCGGATTGCTGCGCGCTGCACGCAACTCTGGGCTGCTCAATGTCGTCGCTGGCCGTACAGGAACCGGCGGCGCTGTGGCCAATTCGGTCGCCAATACCGCGATCGACGTCGCCGATGCGGCCGCCAGTGCGCGCGCGGCCTCGCCAGAGCCGGAAAAGCCAAAATGCTGAACCCGGTCGCCTCGGTCGGGCTGTTACTCTGTGACAACCGCGCGCCCTATCTGCGGCCGGGATGGGTACAGAAAAAGCAGCCTTGACGCGAGGCGACACTCAGTCGTGGCCCGATTCCGGCACCCGCCGCCGCTGCGCAGCACATTCGTCCGCGAGAAAATCCAGAAGCGCCCGCACCGAAGGGAGGAGCCCGCGCCGCGATGGAAATACCGCATGGACGATTTCGTTCGACGGTCTCCAGTCGGGCAGCACTGTCACCAATCGTCCTGCCTGCAAATCGTTCCAAACGACAAGCGTTGGCAGGCGCGCAGCCCCGGCTCCGGCAAGGGCGGCGTCGCGCAGAACCGCCATATCGTCGGTGACCAGCCG
Source organism: Sphingomonadaceae bacterium 3R27C6 (assembly GCA_005503215.1). GTDB lineage: Bacteria > Pseudomonadota > Alphaproteobacteria > Sphingomonadales > Sphingomonadaceae > Sphingopyxis. The sequence continues at coordinate 88,087 of SCNS01000011.1, forward strand.
CGGCGCATGGCGCACCTCGGCGACGCTGCCGTCGGCATGGGTCAGGCGCCAGCGATGCTCGCCGCCCGCTGGCCCGAAATCGAGGCTGGGCAGGCCGACGAGGTCGGCGGGCAGGGTGATGGCCCGTTGCTTGAGCAAATCCGGGCTGGCGACGATCCGGATCGTGCGCTCGTCGAACCGCCGCATGACAAGTTCGCTCTCGGTGAGTGGCGGTGGTCGGACGCGGATCGCGAGGTCGAACCCTTCGCCGATGACATCGACGCGGCGGTTGGTGCTTTCGACATGGAGCTCGACCGCGGGATAGAGCGCCATGAAACGCCCGAGCAGTTCGCCGAACTGAAAGGCGAGAAGGCCGGTCGGGCAGCTGAGCCGCACGACGCCGCATGGCTCGGCGCGCGACTGGTCGATGACGGTTTGGGCGCCTTCGGCTTCGATGAGCATGGCGACGCAGCGGCGATAATATTCCTGACCGATCTCGGTCACCGAAAAGCGCCGCGTCGAGCGCTGGATCAGGCGCACGCCCAGTCGATCTTCGAGTAAGCCGATGCGGCGGCTCACCTTCGATTTCTGCAAGCCCAGCGCGCGCGCTGCTGCGGCGAACCCTCCATGATCGACGGCCTGCACAAAGAGATAGAGGTCATTGAGGTCCTGCATTGTCCTATTGATAGGACTCTGAGTCCATTTTCGCAATCTTTCGGCGTCTTTGGCGAAGGATTATTGTGCATTTCAACAGATGCCTCCCTCCGGAGGCGCAGGAGATGCACGATGAAGACGATCCTTGGCACCTACAGCAATCCCAACCAGCATTGGGTCGGCGACGGCTTTCCCGTCCGCTCGCTCTTTTCGTACAACAGCCTCGGCGACCGGGTCAGCCCCTTCCTGCTGCTCGATTATGCCGGCCCCCATAATTTCGCGCCGACCACCGATCGACGCGGCGTCGGCCAGCATCCGCACCGCGGGTTCGAAACGGTGACGATCGTCTATGACGGCGAGGTCGAGCACAAGGATTCGACCGGCAACGGCGGCATCATCGGTCCCGGCGACGTCCAGTGGATGACGGCGGCGGGCGGGATCCTGCACGAGGAATATCATTCCCCGGCGTTCGGCAAGACGGGCGGCCCGTTCCGGATGGTCCAGCTGTGGGTCAACCTGCCCGCGAAGGACAAGATGGCGCCGGGCGGCTATCAGGGTATCACGGCGGCGAACATTCCGACCGTCGAGCTGCCCGGTGGTGCGGGCCTCGGCCGGGTGATCGCGGGCGAGATGCTCGGCGCGAAGGGCCCGGCGCGGACTTTCACCCCGATCAACGTCTGGGACGTCCGGCTGAACCGCGACGCCGATGTGACGCTCGACCTGCCCGAAGGGCACACCGCGATGCTGGTGGTGCTGGCCGGCCATGTCACCGTGGGCGGCAGCGAGGAAGCGGGCGAGGCCGAGATGGTGTTGCTGAGCCGCGAAGGGGGATCGATTCGGGTCCACGCCGACGGCGACGCGACGATCCTCGTCCTGACCGGCGAACCGATCGACGAACCGATCGTTGGCTATGGACCCTTCGTGATGAACAGCGAGGCTGAAATCCGCCAGGCCATCGACGATTTCAACAACGGCAGGCTGGCGCCAGTCGCAGCCTGACGCGGACCCGGCTCCTTCCCCCACCTCCCGGGAGCCGGGTCCACTCTCCCCTCGATCAATTGACGGTGGACCCGCGTGCCCCGCCGCGACGGCAGTCGCCTGCCGGCCCTTCGGCGCGCCCATATGCAGGAGAAGACCCATGACAAGCGAAGCGATCCGCGATCCGAAGGCCGACCATCTGCTGACCCCGCAGAATTCCGCCTTCATCATCATCGACTATCAACCAGTGCAGGTGAATTCGATCGCCTCGATGGACCGGCAGTTGCTGCTGAACAATATCGCCGGCTGCGCCCGGGCGGCGGTCGCTTACGACCTGCCGATCGTCCATTCGACGGTGAATGTCGAAACCGGCCTCAACAAGCCGCCGGTGCCGCAGATCCGCAAAGTGCTCGGCAATTACCCGACCTATGACCGCACGACGATCAACAGCTGGGAAGATGTCGAATTCCGCAAAGCGGTCGAAGCCACCGGGCGCAAGAAGCTGATCATGACCGCGCTTTGGACCGAGGCCTGCCTGACCTTTCCCGCGCTCGACGCGCTCGCCGAAGGGTATGAGGTCTATGTCCCGGTCGATGCGGTGGGCGGCACCTCGCTTGCCGCACACGACGCCGCGCTGCGACGGATCGAACAGGCGGGGGGCAAGATGATTTCGGTCCCACAACTGTTCTGCGAACTGCAGCGCGACTGGAAACGCAGCGAGACCGTTCCCGCCTTCATGAACCTGTTCATCGAGACGGGCGGCACCGCCGGAATCCAGTTTTCCTACGACAAGGCCGACTGACCCGGAATGTCTCCGCCGGCGCGGCGTACGCCGCCCGGCGGAACCCCTTAAGGAGAATGATCGCGCCGGACCGGACCTTCGGCGGATTCTACGGGAAATTGCTGCGCGCGGCTTTGAGACCGCGTCTCCATCCGGCGGATGGGGCACGGGCGATTTGGCGGCGCGTTTGTGATCGGCTATGCGCCCGCGATGCCGGGCATCCCGATCCTCTATAGCTTTCGCCGCTGTCCGTACGCGATGCGCGCGCGGATGGCGTTGCTGGTGAGCGGGACGATCTACGCACATCGCGAAGTGGAACTGCGCGACAAGCCTGCCGCCATGCTTGCCGCATCGCCCAAGGGAACCGTGCCAGTGCTTGTGCTGGCGGATGGGGCGGTGATCGATGAAAGCATCGATATCATGCACTGGGCCTTGTCGCGGCATGACCCCGAGGACTGGCTGCCGCGCGCCGATGCGGCGTTGGTCGCGAAGTTCGACGACGCATTCAAATACCATCTCGACCGTTACAAATATGCCGGGCGTTACGATGCCGATCCGCTGACGCATCGCGCGGCAGGTTGGGCGATGCTGGCGGAGCTCGACGCGCGGCTGAAGGAACAAGACTATCTTGGCGGCGCGACGCGCGGGTTCAGCGACATTGCGCTGTTTCCATTTATTCGTCAGTTTGCCGGGGTCGATGCGGAGTGGTTCGCAGGCTCCGCGCCGCAAGGGGTGCGCCACTGGCTGGCAACTCTGGTGACGTCGGACTTGTTCGAGCGGGCGATGATCAGAATCGCGCCATGGGCCGACGGGCAGGGCTGAAAACAAACAGCCAGCTATGGAAATGGGTCTCCATCGCTTCGAAGCACAAGCTTTCCCTTCGTACGGCTGGTTAAATGGAACAATCGGCACTGCTCTGTCAGCAGGGCGCACTCATGCCGGTCGTTTCTTGGGCGCGGTCTGGCGCCTAAAGTAGCCGTTAGGACAGAAGGTGAGAAGCGTCTGCTCGGTTCATTTGACCGGGACACCCGGTCCCGCGAGCAACGACAAGCTGGCTGTTTCGTCGGGTGGGGACTGTTCGTGAGCCGGCGGATTTCCGGCGCCGAAGGGCGGGCGCCGGGATCCATCGGCGCCCGCCCTCAAGGTCAGTTTGGCCGTCCGCGAAGGAAACTTCCTAAGGGGTTGGAGCGCGCCCAATGCGCGTGGCGACCAACCGCCCGACGTGGCACCTATAGCGCCTTGTCGAGCTTGGTGATCGTGCCGGCCTTGCCGTCCCAATCGAGCTCGAACACGACCTTGTCGCCGACCTTGATGTCCTTCAACAGCTCCGGTTTCGCCACAAAGCCCATCGTCATCGGCGGCCATTCGAGCTCGGCGATCGCACCATGATCGAGCGTGAGCTGCCCCTTCGCGGTGTCGATCGCGGTCACGGTGCCGGTGCTTTTGCCATGTATGGTCTCGGCCGGCATCGCCATGGTCCCGACGTCGTCGGTCATGGCGGCCTTCTCTTCGGCTTTCGCCGCTTCGCCTTGCTGGCCGCAGCCGGCAAGCGCCGTACCGAGCGCAAGGCTGAGCGCGATGGTGGTATATGTCTTCATGTCGTTTCTCCTTCGGGTTGAACGGTTTTGGCGAAACGGCTCCGCATGATCAGATAGGCGGCGGGCAGGACGAACATCGAAAGCAGCGGCGCGGTCAGCATGCCGCCCACCATCGGTGCCGCGATGCGGCTCATCACTTCGGAACCGGTGCCCGTTCCAACGAGGATCGGGAACAGGCCGGCGAGGATGACGGCAACCGTCATCGCCTTTGGCCGGACGCGTAGCAGCGCCCCGTCGCGGACCGCCGCCCTGACATCATGGTCGCTTCGGGCATCGAGTGCCTGGCGGAGATAGATGAGCATCACGACGCCGAACTCGGCGGCGACGCCCGCCAGCGCGATGAACCCCACCGCGCTCGCGACCGACTGGTTGTAGTCCAGAAGATAAAGCAGCCACAGCCCGCCGGTGAGCGCAAAGGGCAATGTTGCGAGGATCAGCAGCGCCTCGTCCCAGCGGCGGAAGATCAGGTAGAGCAGGCCGGCGATGATCGCGAGCGTGACGGGCACGACGATCTTCATCCGTTCGGTGGCGCGGATCAGAAATTCGAACTGGCCAGCGTAGGAGACGCTGACCCCCGGCTGCAGATCGACGCCGCGCGCGACTGCTTGCTGGATGTCCTGGACGAGCGTCTGGAGGTCGCGATCGCGGCCTTCGACATAGATGTAGGTGACCGGCCGCCCATTCTCGCTCCGCAGCATCGGCGGTCCGTCGCTGACCCTGACGCTCGCCACCGTGCCGAGCGTGATCTGCTGGCGCGACGGGGTGAGGAGGGGAAGGTTGGCGAGTTCGCCGATGCTGTCCCTGAGCTCGCGCGGATAGCGGACGCTGATCGGATAGCGCGCCACCCCCTCGACGGTCTGGCCGATCGTCTCGCCGCCGATCGCGCCCGATACGATCGCCTGCACGTCGGCGACGTTGAGGCCGTATCGCGCGGCGGCGGCGCGATCGATGTCGACGTCGATATAACGCCCGCCCGTCAAGCGTTCGGCGAGCGCCGACGATACGCCCGGCACCGTCTTGACCACGGTTTCGACCCGTTTCGCGGTTCGGTCGACCGCCGCGAGATCCGACCCCGCGATCTTGATCCCGATCGGGCTCTTGATTCCCGTCGCCAGCATGTCGATGCGGTTGCGGATCGGCGGAATCCAGAAGTTTGCGAGCCCCGGCACCCGGACGCGTGCGTCGAGTTCGGCGATCAGCTTCGCCTCGGTCATTCCGGGGCGCCATTGATCCTTTGGCTTGAACCGGATCGTTGTCTCGAACATTTCGAGCGGCGCCGGGTCGGTCGCGCTGTCGGCGCGGCCCGCCTTGCCGAACACGCTCTCGACCTCGGGAACCGTCTTGATCAGCCGGTCGGTCTGCTGGAGCAGGCTCGCCACCTTCGCGGTCGATATGCCCGGCAACGCCGAGGGCATGTAGAGAAGGTCGCCCTCGCTCAGCTGCGGCATGAACTCACCGCCGAGCTGCGTCATCGGCCAGAGGCTCGTTGCGAAGATGAGGCCGGCGATCGCGAGCGTCTTCTTCGGCCGTTCGAGTACCCAATCAAGCGCCGGCCGATAGGCACGGGTCAGCCAGCGATTGACGGGATTGGATTGCTCGCCCGGAATGCGCCCGCGGATCAGCCACCCCATCAGCACCGGGATCAGCGTGATCGACAGCAACGCCGCGGCCGCCATCGCATAGGTCTTGGTAAAGGCAAGCGGCGAGAAGAGCCGGCCTTCCTGTCCTTCGAGCGTGAAGATTGGCAGGAAGGAGAAAGTGATGATGAGCAGGCTGAGGAAAAGCGCGGGGCCGACCTCGGCGGCGGCATCGGTGATGACGTGCCAGCGCGCCGCGCCTTTCAGCTCCTCGCCCGGGTGATCGGCTTCCCAATGCTCGAGATGCTTGTGTGCATTTTCGATCATCACCACCGCGGCGTCGACCATCGCGCCTACCGCGATCGCGATCCCGCCGAGCGACAGGATATTGGCGTTGAGCCCCTGCACCCGCATGACGATGAAGGCGATCAATATGCCGAGCGGCAGCGTCAGGATCGCGACCAGCGCCGAACGCGCGTGCCAGAGGAACAGCGCGCAAACGATGGCGACGATGACGAATTCTTCGACCAGCTTGGTGGTGAGGTTGTCGACGGCGCGGTCGATGAGCCCCGAGCGGTCATAGGTCGTCACGATCTCGACCCCCGGCGGCAGGCCTGCCTTGAGCTCGGCGAGCTTGGCGCGAACGCCGTCGATGACCTCGCGGGCGTTCTGGCCCTGCCGCATCACGATGACCCCGCCCGCGACCTCGCCCTCGCCGTTGAGTTCGGCGATGCCGCGGCGGCTGTCGGGGCCGATCTGGACGGTTGCAACGTCGCCCAGCGCCACCGGAACCCCGCCCGCTGCGGTGCGCAGCGGCACGCTGCGAAAATCGTCGAGATTTGAAAGATAGCCGCTCGCCCGCACGATATATTCGGCTTCGGCCATTTCGACCGTGCCGCCGCCGCGTTCCTGATTGGCGCGTTTCAGCGCATCGGTCACCTCGGCCGCTGTGACCCCAAAGGCGGCGAGCTTCTGCGGATCGACGAGGATCTGATATTGCCGGACCATCCCGCCGAGGCTCGCGACCTCGGCGACGCCGGGGACCGCCTTCAACTCGAAGCGCAGGAACCAGTCCTGCAGGCTGCGCAGGTCGGCGAGGTCGTGGCGCCCGCTCTTGTCGACGAGCGCATATTCATAGACCCAGCCGACCCCCGTCGCATCGGGCCCGAGCGTCGCCTTCGCCCCTTCGGGCAGGCTGCCCTGCACCTGGCTCAGATATTCGAGCACGCGGCTGCGCGCCCAATAAAGGTCGGTGTCGTCGTCGAACAGCACATAGACGAAGCTGTCGCCGACGAAGCTATAGCCGCGCACGACGCGCGCGCCGGGCACCGACAACATCGTCGTCGTGATCGGGTAGGTGACCTGGTCCTCGACGATTCGGGGTGCCTGGCCCGCATAGCTGGTGCGGATGATGACCTGAACGTCGGAGAGGTCGGGGAGCGCATCGACCGGCGTCGTGCGGACTGCGGCGATGCCGAGCAAGGTGAGGATCAGCGCCGCCGCGACGACAAGCCCGCGCGCCGCGACCGAGGCGCGAATGATCTTCGCGATCATTGCGCCGACTCCAGCGAGCGGACTGTGAGGCCGGTCAGGCTCGCTTCGGAGTCGAGCAGGAACTGTCCCGATGCGACAACCTTCTCGCCGGGGGCCAGCCCTTGCAATATCTCGGTTTTGCCGCCGCCTTCACGTCCGGCGACTACCTCGGCGGGATGGTAGCGCCCGTCGCCCTTCTCGAGCATCACGATGTTGCGCGTGCCGGTACGAATCACCGCTTCGCTCGGGACCAGCAGCGCCGGTTTCGCGTCGCCGCCGAGCGCGACGGTCGCGAACATGCCGGGGCGCAGGCGCCCGCCGCGATTGGCGAGCTCGACGCGCACCGTCAGCGTCCGGCTGTCGGCCGATGCGGTCGGCAGGATGGCGATAACCCTGCCGGCGAAGCTCTCGCCGGGAAAGGCAGTAAGGGTCGCGGTCGCCCGCTGGCCGGTCTTCACCAGTTCGGCCTGCGCCTCGGGGAGCGCTGCGTTGAGCCATACGGTGCCCAGCCCCGAGATTTCGGCGAGCGTCTGGCCCGTGGCAAGGGTTACGCCCACGCGGGCGTTGAGCGTCTGAACGACCCCGCCGATCGGCGCGCGCACGGTCAGCTTGCCGCCGGTGCGTCCGGTCCGGTCGACCTCGGCGATCACGCCTTCGGGTATGCCCATCAGCCGCAGCCGCTGCCGGGCGGCCGCCGTGAGTTCGGGTTTCCTGAGCTTCTTGACGCTCAGATATTCGGTCTGGGCGCTGCCCCATTCGGGCAATTGCAGGTCGGCGATCGGCGCGCCGGCGCGGATGACATCGCCGGGCGCGAGGCGATAGACGCGCTCGACGAAACCGCCCGAGCGGGCCTGGACGATCGCGACGTCGCGCTGGTTGAAATCGATGCTGCCATTGACGTCGAAGGTTGCCGCGATGCTGCCCATTTCGGCCGCTACCACTCTTATACCGAGGCTCTGCCGCGCCGCCGGATCGACCGACACGCCGGGTGCCGCGCCGCTGCCCTCGTCGGCATATTTGGGCTCGAGCTGCATGTCCATGAAGGGCGACTTGCCGGGCTTGTCGAACTTCTGGTTCGGGAACATCGGATCATAATAATAGAGGATCTTGCGTCCGCCGCTTCCGGTCGCCTCGGTTGGCGCATCGCTCTGGCCGCTCAGTCCCAGCCAGTATCCACCGCCGCCCGCGATCAGCACCGCGGCCAATATGCCGGCGCGCCACCGCGCCGCAGATGTTGCATCGGTCATCGACCTGCCTCCCCATAAATATAGTTGATCCGGATCGCGTCGCGCGCGACCTCGGCTTCGCGCGCCAGCGCATCGACTTCGGCCTCGGCGAGCGCGAGCGTCGACAGGAGCGCGGTCCCGAGGTCGAGCTTTCCGGCGGCGTAACTTGCAAGATCGAGCTCGGCACGCTTCTTCGCGAGCGGCACGAGCCGCGTCCGCGCATTGGCGAGCTGCTCATGATGCATCCGATGATCGGCGAGATCGGCGTTGAGCGCCGCCGCGATGTCGCGTTTGGCGGCCTCGCGGTCAAGCCGGGCGCGCGTGGCCTCGCTGGCGCGCGCTGCGATCTTCGGGTTCTGCCGCTTTTTCGAGAAGAAGGGCAGGCCGATGGTGACTCCGACCGTGACGAGATCGCCATAATTTGGCTCGCGGCGCCCATAGGCGGCGTTGACGCTCCAGTCGGGGCGCTTGTCGGCGCGCGCGAGGCCGGTCTCGGCATCGGCGGCGATGGCCCGGGCGTCGAGCGCGCGCAGCCTTGGCAGGGCGTCAATGCCGGCGCGCAATCCTTGTTCGTCGATCATCTGCGGCGGCAAGTCGCCGAGTGTGTCGGCGGCGGCGTCGTCAGTGAAGCGGGCGAGCTGCGCGCGGGCGCGGGCGATCTCGGCGGCGAGCGCGCTGTGGCGATCGTTGATCGCGGCGCGAAGCTGATCGGGTTCGAGCGCCTGCGCCGGTCGAGCCGCGCCGCTCGCGAGCCGCGCGGTCACCGTCGCTTGAAGGTCTTCAAGGCCGTCGTCGAGCAGGTCGAGTTCCTTGAGGCGCTTCTTGGCGTAGAAGAGATCGACCCAGGCAAGCGCTGTCGCGAGCCTGACGTCCTGCGCGGTGACCGCTTCGTCGGCGCGGGCGATTCCGATTTCGGCCTGTGCGCGCGTCGCGCGCGCGCGCCGCTTGGCCGGATTCGGAAAATCCTGGCTGATGCCGATGACCTGCATCGTGAAGTTGTCGCGATTGAACCGGCCCGCATCGGGCCCGGTCACCGGAAAATCCTTGATTGCCAGATCGAGCTTCGGGTCGGGCAGCCGGTCGGCGGCGATCGCCGCCGATTGGGCGGCATCGATGCCGGCTTCGCGGCCCTGCAATTCGGGCGCTCGCGTCGTCGCGAGTTCGAGCGCTTCATCGAGCGACATGGGTTCGGCGCAAAGGGCCGTGGGCAGCGCAAGCAAGGCTGCGGCTAGAAAAAGGCGCATGGGTCCCCCTTGTACGGAGCAGGCAGGACCGCCCCCGGCGTGGCTGCGCCAGGGGCGGACGGGCATTATTTGCCGGGGTGGCTCATGTGATCGCCGGACATTTTCTTCATGCCCTCGGCGGGGCCGGACTTCATCGTGCAGCAATCGCACGCCTTCATGTCCTTCATGTCCTTCATATCGGACATGTTCGGCCCGGGTGCTTCGCTCGATTGCGTCGCATGATGGCCGCCCGGCGCTTCCTGCGCGATTGTGGGGGCGGCAAGGGTTGCGGCCGCGAATGCGGCAGCGCTCATAATCATTTTCATGTTGAATTCCTCGGTTGAAATGCGTGGAGCGCGCGCCGGCAGGTGCCGGTACGCATCAGGCAATCAGCCGAGAATGAGCGGTGGATCGGGTTCGGGTCCGACCGTGCGCCCGTCCAGTCGGTGGGTCAGAAGTGGATCAAGCAGATCGCGCAGCGGTGCGGGGGCCGCGAACGGTATCGCCGGAGACACGACAACGGGCGGCAGCGCGCAACCCATCTTGGCGATGCAGTCGAGCGTGAGGCCCGTGCAGGGTGCACTGTCATCGGATTTGTCGATGCCCATCATTTCGGCGCACTCGTCGCTCATCGCCGGTGCGGCAATGGCCGTCTCCGACGCCATGGGCATCGCCGGTGCCGAGGCGAATGCCGCCTCCTGGGCCAAAAGGCCAAGCATCGCTCCCAAAAGGAGCAAAAGGGAAAGCCAGCGCTTCACAGGCGACACATGATCCTTGTACGGTTTTCCGTCAATCCGAGACCGGAAGAGCGGGGTGCATTGCACTATAGCATCCGTACCATGGTACGGAGTCAAGCCGTTTCGTCGAGGCGCCCATTGGGGCGAGGACGCGGTTCAGCACAATCGAGGACGAGCGTTGCGGCAACGGTCTTTGGAATCGGCCGTCACGCGCCGTTCGGCTCGTGTCAAAGGGGAAACGGGGCGGCGATCTGTCTGATCGAACCGCCGGTAGCGGCTCGCTGGACCAGCCCCCGAGATTCAAGTGAAAGAGCGGGTTTTCCTGCTTCTGTTCCGTAACCTGCTGTTCCGCTCTCGGCCAGACTTGGTCGTCGAGCTTTGTGCCCATAGAACCTGCTGGAGGGCTAGAGGCGGACGGACGCCATAAGGTTCGCTTCGACGCCGCCGGATATGTGGATTTCATATCTCCCCGGCTCGATTTTCCATTCGTGATTGTGTTCGTCACGATAGCGCAGGTCGTCGATCTTGATTTTCATCATGATCGTGCGTGTTTCGCCTGGAGCAAGCGAGATGCGAGAAAAGGCTTTGAGTGCGAGAGGCCAGCGTTCGACGACACCGGGATATCGGACATAGCAGAGGACGCTCTCGTCACCGATGCGCTCTCCGACATTGGCTATCGTTATCGAAACGTCCAGGCTGTCGCCGGAAACCGAAGCGCGCAATGCGCGACGGGCGAAGCGCGTGTAGCTTAGGCCGTGACCGAAGGGATAGCGTGGTTCGGTGCCGTCGCGCGCCAGCTTCGCGTAGCCGTGCCAATAGTCATAGGTAATCGCGTCGGCATCGCGATCGAAATGCGGATAATCGGCGGCGTCGCGTGCGACGGTGAAGGGCAGGCGGCCCGACGGACTGACCCCGCCGAACAGGATGTCGGCCAGCGCGGTGCCGCCTTCCATGCCCGCATAAAATGTCTGGAGGATCGCCGATGCCTGTTCGCGCCAGCTCTCCACAAGCACGGCGGAACCCGCGACGATCGCAACGACGACGGGCGTTCCCGTCGCGGCGACGGCTTCGATCAACGCGATCTGCTCCGCGGGCAGGTCGAGCGATAGCCGGTCGCCGCCGATCGCCGGGCGCCCTCCGCTGCCGTCGCTTTCCTGGCCCAGCGTGATGTCGCCCGGGATATATTCGCCTTCCTCGCGTGCCGTATAGCCCGCGACGATCAGCGCGACATCGGCTTCGCGCGCCGCGGCGACCGCGGCGTCGATGTCGTCCTCGTCACCGCTCAAAATGGCCTCGGGGCCGAGGGTAGTGCGGAGCGCCTCAAGCGGCGTGACGACATAGGGCGGACGTACCCGGCTCGATCCCATGTCGCCGGTGTTCGGAAGCTCCGCTAACCGGCCCAGAACGGCGAGCCGGCGAACCTTGCTCCGGTCGAGCGGCAGCACGCCGTTGTTTTCGAGCAGGACGATCGACTTTTGCGCGGCTTCGCGCGCGAGCGCGATATGCTCGGGCGACGCGACCAGTTCGGCGGGATATTCGGTCAGCGGGTCGGCTGCGCAGGCAAAGCGATATTGCGTGCGCAGGATGTTGCGGCACGCGCGGTCGATCACAAAGGGATCGACATGCCCCGCCTCGACCGCCGCGACCAGCTTGTCGCCAAGAATCTGCGGCTCGGGATTCTCGATGTCGAGCCCGGCGGCGACGGCATAGGGCTTGTAGAGGCCCATCACCCAGTCCGAATGCACGAAGCCCGAAAAGCCCCATTCGCCGCGCAAGATGTCGGTGAGCAGGCCGTGGTGCTGGCCGCAATATTCGCCATTATACTTGTTGTACGCGCTCATCACGGTCGCGACGCCGGCGTCGAGTGCCGCCTTGAAATGCGGCAGATAGATTTCGTGGAGCGCGCGCTCGTCGATCTGCACATCGACCTTGAAGCGCGCATTCTCCATCGAATTGAGCGCGAAGTGCTTGACTGTTGCGATCACATTCTGGGTCTGGATACCGATCCCCAGCGCGGCGCCCATCGCGCCCAGATGATGCGGATCTTCGCCATAGGTTTCCTGCGCGCGCCCCCAGGCGGGATGGCGCAGGATATTGATGCACACGGCTCCTGAAAGGTCGCAGTCCTGCGCGCGGATTTCCTTGCCCATCGCCTCGCCGATCCGCATTTCGAGGTCGGTGTCGAAGGTGGCACCGCGCGCCATCGTGCAGGGGAAACAGGTGCTCTGGCCGCGCGCGACGCCGCGCGGGCCGTCGGTGAACCACAGGGGCGGGACGCCGAGGCGCTCGATCCCACTGCCGGCGCGATAGGGACGCGCGCCCCACAGCCGGTCGTCGGCCATGAACTCCTGGAAAAAGCCGCGGCCCGACAGCATGCCGACCTTTTCGGCGAGCGTCGCATGATTCAGGATCGCATCGATCGTGTCGGCGATCCATTCGTCCGAAGCGCCGCGGCGGGGTGCGAAGTCAAATTGCTGATCGCTCATGTCATTTGTCCATATTTGTCGTGGGAGAGGCCGCGCGGTTGCGGCGCGTGTTGCGCCATCCGATCGCACGGACGAGGCGCGCGTGGGTGCGCGTGTCGAGGGGATAGAAATAGATGAACAGCCCGGCGCCGATCGCCAGCATCGCGGGAACGATCGTCGCGAGACCGCGGATGCTGGTCAGCGCCTCGGGCGTTTGCGGCACATTCGGGACATAGCCGATGACGTCGAGGAGGATGCCGATCAGGCCGGTGCCGACGCCCAGCGCGACCTTCTGGGTGAAGGCGAGGAAGCCGACGAGTGCGCCCTCGGCGCGCAGCCCGGTCTGCCATTCGCCGACCTCGACCGTGTCGGGCAGCATCGACCAGAAGGTCAGCACGAAGGCGGCGTTCCCGACCCCGCTCACCGCAAGCAGGCCGTAGAGCAGTCCGCCGGCCTTGGGACCGAGGGCGAAGATCAGGATGTTCGCGGTCGCGCTGATCGCGATCCCGCTGAGCCACACGGCGCGTTTGCCGATGCGCTGCGTCAGCTTGACCCACAGCAGCATCGACAGCGCGGCGGAGGCAAGCGAAATTGTCAGGCCGATCGTAATCGTCTCTTCCGACCCGGCATAATATTTCATGTAATAGAGGAGCGCCTTGCCGCCCATTGCATAGCCGACCGACCCGATGAGCGTCGCGCCGAGGAGGAGCAGGAACACCCGGTTCGACCGTACCGCGCGAAGCATCGCGCCGAGGGTCGGATGCGCGCCCGGCGCTTCGCCGATCGCCTCGCGGGTTTTCCTGAAGCAGTTGAGCAGAACGAGTGTCGCGATGGCGGCGTAGAGCGCGGCCACCCACAGAAATCCTTCGCGGCCGCCGCCAAGGCGGGCGACGAGCGGCAGCGTCGCGGCGGCGAGGAACAGTCCCGTCAGGATCGCGAACAACATGCGCGCGCCCGCGAGGCGCGACCGCGCGAGCGAGTCCGCGCTCATCCGCGCCGACAGAGCGACAAAGGGGATGTTCACGACGGTGTAGACGGTGCGGAACAGGATATGCGTCGTGAGGCAGAAGGCGGCGAGGGCGTAGCCCGACAGCCCGAGCGGCAGGAACATCGCGATAAACGCAATCGCCAAAATGGGCGCGCCGAACAACAGATAGGGGCGATAGCTGCCGAAGCGGCTTCGCGTACGGCTCGCGATCACGCCCATCGCGGGATCGGTAATTCCTTCCCAGACGAGCGCCGCCATGATGATCAATCCGGCGACCGATGCCGACAGACCGAGCACGTCGGTGTAGAAATAGAGCAGGAACAGCGAGCAGAAGGTGAAGTAGAGATTGAAGGCGAGATCGCCCGATCCATAAGCGATGACCTGGCCAGTCGGCAGGCGCGGTTGCTCCGCAAGATCGGGGCGCCGCGCTACCCCGATGACATCGACCTTCATTGCTCTCTCCCTTTTTATAAGGGGGAGCCTATCGCAACGAAAATCGCTTGTCTCCAATTTTTATCCGACTGGATAATTATTTCTGGCCTGCCTTTTCGGCGGCGGTCAGGCCGGGCATGAACAGCGCGACGATCGCGTTGGAATAGGCCTCAATCGTCTCGTTCGACAGTGCGTCGATACCGTGCGTCAGCTTGGCTTCGGCGGCGAGATTGAAGATCGACTGGGCGGCGCCGGTCATCGCATAGACCATCAGCGCCGGATCGACCCGCGGCATCGTCCCTGCGTCCATGAGCGCGTTCCAGCGCGCGAAGATCCGGTCGTGGCTGGGGCGGATGAAGTTTTCGGACGCCCAGGCCAGCCGTTCGTTATCGCGAAAGGATTCCTGGACCATCAGCCGCGCATGTTCGGGGTGCTCGGCGCAATATCGGACATAGCGCCGCAGCGAAATTTCGAACGCCTTGTACGGCGGCAGGTCGGCCTCGCCGGGTTCGGCGCGCAATATCTCGCTCATCCGGGTGAACATCAACCGGGCGGCCTCGCGCCACAATTCGTCCTTCGTGCCGAAATGATATTTGATCAGCCCGTGCTGGACGCCGACGCTCTCGGCAATTTCGCGTATCCCGACGCCATCGAAACCATGGCGGGAGAAAAGCTGGAGCGCTTCTTCGACAATTCGCTGCCGCGTTGCAACACCGCGGTCCTGCGCTTTTCTTTTCGGTGCCGTTTTCGACTGCAATCTGTTTGCCCCGGGCTTTTATCAACTGGATACCAATACCAGCGACGGGCGGGCACAGGCAATGACGGATGGATCAGGGCAGGGTTTTCCCGCCGGGAAGCCGGTCGGGCTCCTTCTTGCGCCCGAGCGGCTCATAGGTCTGGCGATACTGTTCGAAACGCGCGCGCATGTCCTTCACGACATCGGGATGGCGCGTCGCCAGATTATAATCCTCGCTGGGATCGCTGTGTACGTCGAACAGCAGGTTGGCGCCGATACGCGCGAGCGGCAGGTCATAGTCGCGGTAATAGCTGCGCGCGACGAACTTCCAGCGGTCGGTGCGGATCGCCGCGACCTTTTCATTGTCGAACAGGATCAGCGCGTCGTGCGGGCTCGGTGCGCCCTTTTGCCACACCGCGCTGATGTCCTTGCCGTCGATGGCCAGCCCCTTCGGAAGCGGCTTGCCGGCGAGTGCAGCGAATGTCGGCAACAGGTCGAAATTCATCGTGATCGCGTTGCTGCGGCTGCCCGCGGGGATGCGGCCGGGCGCCCAGGCGACGAAGGGAACGCGATAACCGCCGTCCCAGCCCGCGCCACCCTTGCGATCGCGCAGCGGACCCGCCGACCCTTCGAACCACGGGCCATTATCCGAGGTGACGATGACATAGGTGTCGTTCTGGAGATTGAGCCGCTCGAGCTGTCCGCGCAGGCGGCCGAGTTCGGAATCGACCTCCTCGACGACGTCACCATAATCGCCTGCGGGCGAATGACCGGCGTGCTCCTTGCTCGGGTGGAGCGGGATGTGCGGCGCGGTCAGCGCGAGCATCAGGAAGAAGGGGCGGCTCTGGTTGGTTTCGACGAAGTCGCCGGCGCGCGCGAAGAAGCGCCGCGTCAGCGCCACCATGTCGACGTCTTCCTGCGTGAATTCAACGCCCTTGCCCGCGGTGTAGAGCGACAGCGGCTTCATGTCGTGGCTGTAGGGAAGGCCGAAGAAGAGGTCGAAGCCTTGCACCGTCGGCGGCCAGTGGGGCGGGGTGTGGCCGAGGTGCCATTTGCCGATCAGCGCCGAGACATAGTCGCGGCCGAGTATTTCGGGGATTGTCACCTCCTCGGGCGGCAGGCCGTTGGTGTCGTTCGCCTGGATCACCTGCCAGGCCAGCCCGGTGCGGATCGGATAGCGGCCGGTGAGCAGGCCGGCGCGCGAGGGCGTGCAGATGTTGGCCGACGCGTAGGCGTCAGTCATCAGCAACCCGTCGGCGGCGAGCCGGTCGATGTTCGGCGTGCGGATCGCGCGCGAGCCGTTGGCGCCGATGTCGCCATATCCAAGGTCGTCGGCGAGGACGACGATGAAGTTCGGGGGGCGCTTGCGCGCCTCCCGGTTTTTCGACTTCGCGAGCGCGAGGGTCGAAACACCCCCGGCTCCGGCCAGCGCCAGTGCGGCCATCAGGCTGCGGCGATCGAGCGTCTTCATCAGAACCGATACTCCACGGTGGCGCCGAACTGGCGTGCGGCGGTCGACGGGAAGAATTGCGACTGTCCGCCGGTGTCGAGCGGCGTGTCGAAGATCAGCTCGACGAAGTTCTTGTCGGTCAGGTTCTTGCCCCAGATCCACGCCCGCATCCGATCGCCGGGCAATGCGAAGCCCAGCTGCGCATCGAGCAGGCCATAGGCTTTCTGCACAGATTTCGGATCGAGGTCGAGCGCGGTAAAAGTCTTACCGCGATAGGCATAGGAGAGCTGGCCGAATATGCTCGCGCCCGCCGCCGAGACCTCGGTTTCATAGCGCGCGGTCGCGTTGGCCGTCACCTTCGGCGCCATCGCGAGTTCCTTGCCGGTCAGATCCTGACGCGACTGGCCGCCCGAAACGATGCAGCCCTGTGCGGCCGTCTGGCCGAAATAGCAGGGCGCGCCGGCGAAGTCGGTATATTCGGCCTTGGTATAGGCCGCGCCGCCCATCAGCGTGAACCCGCCGCCCGCGTTGATATGAATGTCGGCCTCGACACCCCGCGTACGCAGCGAACCCGCGTTGATCACGTCGAACACCAGCGTCCCTGTGTCCGACACGCCGATCGCCTGCGCCTGGAAATCGTCGAAGTCGGTGCTGAAGAAGGCGATGTTGAAGCGCACGCGGCGATCGAACAATTCGGTCTTCGCGCCGACTTCATAAGAGGTCGGGATTTCGGGTTCGACCGTCCGCAATACTGTCGAGTCCTGCAGCGCGTTAAAGCCGCCGCCCTTGAAGCCGCGCGCGACGCTGCCGTACAGCGTGACCTGTTCGGTAGGGCGGAACTGCGCGCCAAGGCGCCAGGTCCACGCGCCGTCGACGCGCTTCGACTTCTGATCGACGCGGGGTCCGAGCAGGACCGTGCCCGGGTTGGGGAAGCGGCGGAAACGCGTGTTCAGCCGTTCGACGGTGTAACGCAGCCCGCCAAAGACGTTGAACCGGTCGCTGAGATGATAGGTCGCATCGGCGAAGGCGGCGAAATTCTGCGTGTCATTCTCGACGAAGATCGCGCGCGACGCCTGGACGCCGGGCGGCAGCGGCGCATCGAACCTTCCCTGCTGCGAATTGCCAAGCTCATAGTCCTGATTGAACAGGAACAGGCCGCCAACCCATTCGAAGGGCCGGCCCGACGGCGAGGTCAGGCGCAGTTCCTGCGTGAACTGGCGCTGGTGGCTGTCGCCATTGTTGATGTTGAGCACGGGCGTCGGGCGCTGGTCGGCGTCATTATTGTCGACTGCGTCCCACCAGCGCATCCCGGTGATCGACGTCAGCGTGATGCCGTTCGCGCTTTCGACGTCGACCTGTACCGATCCGCCATAGGTTTCCTGACGGATGAAGGTGTCGCCGTCGAGTGCGACCTCGCGATTGTCCGGGCCGGGGACGATGCCCGCGGCGGTCACCTGATTACGGACATTGGCGTTGTTGCCGAAGCTGCGGATCGTCCACATGCAGCATTCGGCGTCGCGCGACGAATAATCGCCCGCGACGAGTATGCGGATATTGTCGGCGGGTTCCCAGAGCAGCTTGGCGCGGCCGCCCCATTCGTCGCGGTCGTTGAGCCGGCTGCCGTCGAAGACATTGCGGATATAGCCGTCGCGCTTGGTCAGATAGGCCGAGGCGCGGAACGCGAGATTCTGCGTGATGCCGCCGGTGACCGTCCCGCGCAGCACGAACTCGTCGAACTCGCCATAGGTCGCCTGCATCCGGCCGCCCCACGTGTAGCTGGGATCGGTCGTGATGATGTTGAGCACGCCCGCCGACGCATTCTTGCCGAACAGAGTCCCCTGCGGACCGCGCAGCACCTCTACGCGCTGGATGTCGAACAGGTCGGTCATGCCGGCACCCTGCCGCCCGATCGGCACGCCGTCGATGACGATGCCGACCGACCCCTCGATCGCCGAGGAGAAATTGTTCGTGCCAATCCCGCGGATCGCGATCCCCGCGCCGCGCGGGTTGTTGCTGCCCTGGAACGAGAAGTTTGGGGTCGTCGTCTGAAGCTGCGAAATTTCGGTGATGTTGCGATCGCTCAGCTGCTCGCCGCTGAGCACGGCCACCGACAGTGGCACATCCTGCAACGACTGCTCGCGCTTCTGCGCAGTCACCACGATTTCGTCGCCGCCGGACGCTTCGGTCGCTGGTTCTGGCAGGGACACGCTGTCCTGCGCATGCGCCCCGCTTGCGAGCAGCGTCGATCCCATCAACGCCACGATAATGCTCTTCATCGACATCCTCCCGTTATTATTTATCCAGTTGGATAATAATTTGTTCCGGGAGATGTCAAGCGATGAATCGGGGACGCATGCTGTCGTTCCCAAATGTCGCGAACATGGGCTGCTCATTTGTGTAGCGAACCAAGGGTGGGGTGCGCCAACACGAGCGCCGGTGATTTGCCTCTAAAATGAGAAGCAGCATCCAAGGATATACAAACTCGTTTGCAAATGCGAAGCGCTACAGCATTGAAAAATAGCTGATTTCGCAGCGATGTATTCGCGGTTTGCGCAGAGTTTTCCGACCTAATTCGAATTCGTTTTCGACCTGATTTCAGGTTCGAGGAAATTTCCTAATGATTTCAAGGAAATGATGGACGCAGTAGGGCTCGAACCTAGGACCGGCTGATTAAGAGGCCGTTCTGTCGTGGTCTATTGGGTAGTTTTTTCAGGTACTTGGCTGCATCCGCGCATGATCAGCTGCTCAATAGGCCACAATGAACACCAATGTGTAACGTCACAAAATCACCTACAGTCGGCGCGCATCCCAACTGGCTGCTTCGCATCTGAGCCTGGTCATTCGCAGGAAATTTCAGGCGCGCCGAAAGCTGACTTCTCTCAGCGCTATTGGAATGGTTGTGAGACTCGGTGCAGTTATGCCAGTCGAGAGCGATTCACTGCAGCATTCTGACCAGGAAGCTGCTCATCTCGTCGATGAAGATTTCCGCGTCGCCCGGGCGGCTGCCGATCGTCACGCCCTTGCGTACGAAACCGCCCGATACTGCGTAGCCGGTAAAGTCCGCCGGTCGCAGCGCCGGGTCGGGCTTGCCGGTGCGCAGGTCATAATAGACGCCCGTGTCATCCATATAGACGGTGGGGAAGGTCGTGGAGGTTACCGCTTCGGGAATGCGCGTTGGCGGTACGTCGGCGCGGTCGAAGGCGTGCAAGGCGCCGGCGACGATCCGCATCGACGCATCCTGTCCCGCGACGATCATGGCGTGCACCGCATTCTGACATTGCTGGACCGAGACCCAATCATCGCGGTCACCCTGCAGAACGAGGAGCGAGGCGCCATCGGCGAGCCGCGCGTTCCGGAACTGGGTGCCGCACCAGGGATAGCCGGCGACGACCGCGCGCAGGCCCTTGCCCTTGCCGAGGATTGCTTCGGAAAAGGGTTTGGCGGCCGCCATCATCACGGCGGTGCCGCCGCGGCTGCCGCCGAGTGCGCCGATCCGCGCCGGGTCGATATCGTCGCGGGTCCGCAAATATCGGACCGCGGCGAGCACGTCATAGGCGCTCGCGGGCCAGGTCAGACGGCCTTGGTCGGCGATCGTGTCGGCGATGCCGCGCCCGCGGAACGGATCGATCAGCAGGACGGCGAGCCCCTTCGATATCAGCGCCGACGCCTCGGCCAGATGGTGCGTGCCGAGGTTGCCGCTTCCCGGCACCATGATGACGGCGGCAACGGGACCTGAGCGCCCGGTCGGCAGGAACAATTGGGCGTTGAGCTGAACCGCGGGGCCGGCATCGCCGCGCATCGCGGGCCCCCAGTCGGCGGGCGAGCGGCTCTCGAAGGTCACGATCTGGCCATGAACGCCGTTGGCGAGCGAAACCGGCGTGGCGGCGAAGTTTGCGCTGCTGACCGGCGGCGAAGCTGCGGCGGATGCGGTCGGAAGGGCCGCCAGTATCAATCCGAAAATGGCTGCTCTGATCATCGCGTGGGCTTCCTCTCCGTCTCGTTGTGACGGATCGGTAGCAGCGAAGCCGCGCCGCATATGTCATCCGGGGAACAATTGCCCGCGGGGTCACCCCTCGCGGGCGAAAAGGTCGAGCGCGTCGGGGTCGATCACGGTGATCCGGCCATAGCCGAGCTCGATCAGGCCCCGCGCGGCAAAATCGCGCAGGATTTCGTTGATCCGCGGGCGCGTCGCGACGACCGACATCGCGAGTTCCTCCTGGCTGATATTGCGCAGCGGCGCGATCGGTCCGACGGGATATTCAAAGGGCGATCGGCCAAGGTCGCCGAGCCGCGCCGCGACTCGCTGCGCCAGCGGCCGGCCGACATCGTCGACGATATAGCGTCCGAGCTTGCGGCGGATGACAAGTTCGGGCGCCAGCAACAGTCGAAAGCTGGCCACGTCGCGTTCGAAAATCCGGGTCACGTCGGCCGGGCGAAGCGAAAAGACCTGCGTTTTCTCGCGCGCGATCGCCGAATAGGCGTGCGGCAGACCGTCGATGCAGCTGAGGAAACCGGTCCAGTCGCCCGGCCGGGTGATTCCCAGCGTGACGGCATTGCCATCGGCCGAGAGTCCGATGACGTGGAGAATGCCACTGACAAGGCCATGCAGCCCGCTCGGCTCTTCTTCCTCTTCATAGAGATATTTTCCGGATTCGATCGTGCGGAGGGCTCCGGTTTCGAGCATTTCAGCGCGAATATCGCTGGGAAGCGCGCGGAACCAGGGGCCGGCTCCCAATGCCGCTTCCAACTTATCACGCGCGATCATTCTCAAAATGTCTCCCTGAGAACAGTCATCCGGCAGCGACCATGCCAGAGTCCGCTTTGATGCGCGGACCCGGCGGGTTCGAAGCATGGAAGATCAATGAAGCCGGCGCAAGCAAGCCGCCGGCGCATGGGAGGGAAAATAATGCGTTCATTCGGCCGGTTCGCCATCATTCTGGCGACGGGAGCGTCGTCGCTCGCCATCAGTCACGCCGTGGGGGCCCAGCAGGCGGAGCCGTCGGCCGCCGACACGGCGGCGACCGAAGACGTCGGCGTGGGCGACATTGTGGTGACCGCGCAGCGCCGGTCCGAAAGCATCCAGAACGTCCCGATCGCAATCACCGCCTTCGACGCGGAGGCGCTCGAAAAGCAGCAGATCCGCTCGACGTCGGACCTGCAATTGTCGATCCCGAGCGTCACCTTCACCAAGAGCAATTTCGCCAGCTCGAACTTCACCATTCGCGGCATCGGCGATGCGGCGATCGCGACGAGCGGCGATACGTCGATCGGCATCGCCATCAACGAAATGCCGCTGGTGACGACGCGGCTTTTCGAAACCGATTATTTCGACCTCGAGCGTGTCGAGGTGCTGCGTGGGCCGCAGGGCACTTTGTTCGGCCGCAACGCGACGGGCGGGGTGATCAACTTCGTCACCGCCAAGCCCGACCTTTCGGGCATCGCGGCGTCGGCGGTGCTGCAATATGCCAATTACGATACGCGCCGCGCCGAAGCGATGTTCAATCTGCCGCTGACCGACACGCTGGGCGTTCGCGTCGCGGGCACCTATCTGAAGCGCGACGGCTATACCGACAATCTCTATGCCGGGAACAAGATCGACGGCCGCGATCAATATGCGGTCCGCGGCACGCTGCGCTGGCAACCGACCCCCGACACGACGCTCGATCTGATGGGCTATTATTTCAAGGAAGATTCGAACCGGTCGCGCATCCAGAAGCAGCTCTGCCACCGCGATCCGACCGGGGTTCTGGGCTGTCTGCCCGATCGCCTCGCCAACGAAACGCTCAATAACAACGCGGCGCTCGGCACGACGCTGGCGTCGCGCGAGTTTTTCCGCATCGTCAGCGGCAGTCCCGCGATCGCGGGCGTAGGGCTCGGCAGCGTTTACGGACCCGACAGCTTTGCGGGCGTGGCCAATCCGGCGGACCTGCGCACCGTCAACATCGATTTCGAACCGACCTATGTCGCCGACGAGGTCCAGCTGATGGGCAAGCTGGTGCACGGTTTCGGCCCGGTGACGCTGAACCTGACGGGCGGCTACACGCGCAACAAAGTTGATTCGCGGACTGATTATAATCTGGCGGTCCAAAACCCGCTCGCGACAGGGCCGGGATCGGGTATCTTTGCGCTCCGCAATTTCCCGACGCCGCTCTTCGCCAATGCCGTGTCGCGCCTCTTCCGGGGCAACGAATTGTGCGTGTCCGAGGTCGATCGCACCTATACGGGCTACATCAACGGCAAGATCAACCGCTGCTCGGCGCAGGGCGCGGAATATGACAATTCGCGCGCGGCGAACCGGCAATATTCGGTCGAGGCGCATCTCGATTCCGACTTCGACGGCCCGTTGAACTTCCTGCTCGGCGGCATCTATGTCGATAACAAGGCCGACGTCGATTATTTCGTCGCCTCGTCGGGGCTCGACTATGCCACCGCCGTTATCGGTGCGCTCCAGACGGGCGGGGCAGGGGCAACCGCATCGCCCTTCGCGAGCGTGGAGACCAATCTCTATCGCCTGAAATCCTATGGCCTGTTCGGTGAAGCTTATTATGACATCACCGACGAGCTGAAGCTGACCGGCGGGCTGCGCTATTCGCACGACAAGAAATTTGTCCGCGACCGCGCGATGCTTTTCAATTTCACCATCCCCTATGGCACCGCCGACGCCTTTGCCGCGCCGAACGCGGCGAACTTCGACGCCGATGCCAGCCGCCCCGGCAAGCAGGCCTTCCGCGAGACCGACGCAAGCTTTGGCAAGGTTACCGGCCGCGTCGTGCTCGACTGGACGCCGGAGACGAGCTTCAGTGACAAGACGCTCGTCTATGCCTCCTATTCGCGCGGTTATAAATCGGGCGGGATCAATCCCGCTTTCGATCCGAGCGTGGTCACGGCGCCCGCGCTCTACCGGCCCGAGATGTTGAACGCCTTCGAAATCGGGACGAAGAACACCTTCCTTGGCGGCCAGTTCCGCGCCAACCTGTCGGCCTTCTACTATGACTATAAGGGCCTGCAGATCAGCCGGCTCGTCGCCCGGTCGGTGTTCAACGACAATGTCGACGCCAAAGTCTATGGCGTCGAGGGCGAATTCGTGATGGCGCCGACCCGTTCGCTGCAATTCAACGTCAACGCGAGCTATCTGCATACCGAAGTCGCCAAGTTGCAGCTGATCGATCCGCGCGATCCCAGCGGCGGACGCCCGGACTCGGTGCTCATCAAGGATCTGGCCGGCGGCGCAAACTGCGTGGTCGCGCCCAAGACTGCTGGCAATGCCGCGCTCGCCAATGCTTTTGTCACCGCAGTGAACGCGGGGCTGGGGCTGCGCGCGCCGACGCCGGTCCCCGGCACCGCGACGACGGGCGCCTTCTCGATGTGCGCCGCGCTGGCGGCGGCGGCTGCCAATCCGTCGGCGGCATTGAGCGCGCTGCTCGGCCAGGGGCCGGGGCCGCTGCCGATCCAGCTCGACCCCAACGTCGCGACGGCCAAGCTGATCGACGGCATCCCCGTCGACCTCACCGGGAACCAGCTTCCCAATTCGCCGAAATACAAGGTCTCGTTGGGTGCACAATATACGGCCGACATCGGCAACAAGGGCATGAACGCGGTGTTCCGCATCGACTATGCGTTGACCGGCACCGCCTATTCGCGCGTCTTCAACCGCGCGATCGACCGGGTGCCGACCTATGACATCGTCAATGCACAGGTCCAGCTCAACGGCGTGGACGATCGCTGGTTCGCGCGGGCGTTCGTGCAGAACCTGTTCGACAATGACGCGGTTACCGGCCAGTTTGTCGCCGACGCCTCGTCGGGGCTGTTCACGAACATCTTCACGCTCGAGCCGCGCCGCTACGGCATTGCGCTGGGGTTCAGATACTGAGGATCGCAATGCCCAGGACTCCCGAAACGGTATCGGCGCTGTGGCAGGCTTTTTATGCCGCGGCGCCCGATCCCGCCCAGACGCCGATGACCCCCGCCCCCGACGACCTCGCGGGCTGGGCGCGCGCGCAGCAGGTGATCGACGCGCCGCAGTTGCCGGTCGTCGAGGCGGCGCTCAGGGGCTTCGCCGGTCGTGTGTTCGACGCGGAGATCGGCGGCGTCCCGGTGATCGAAGTACACCCGGCGAACGCGAAACCGGCGCGCGGTGCGATCGTCTATGTCCACGGCGGTGCCTACACGCTGTTCAGCGCCAGTGCGCGGCTGATGTCGGTCCTGCCGATCGTCGAGCGCACGGGAATGCAGGTCATCGCGGTCGACTATACGCTGGCACCGCAGGCGCGATGGCCGGTGGCGCTCGATCAGATCGTTTCGGTGTTCGACGGAATCTATAAGAACAAGCGGGGACCCGTCGCGCTCTACGGCGATTCCGCCGGTGGCGGGCTGGCGGCCGCGGCGACGTTGCGGATGCGCGAACGGGGAGTGAAGCTTCCCGAGGCGCTCGCGCTCTGGTCGCCATGGTCGGACATCGGCGAGGTGGGCGACAGCTATGCGACGCTGGCCGAGGCCGACGCGAGCTATCGCTACGACCGCCATTTGGCCAATGCCGCGCTCGCTTATGCCGACCACGACCAGCACCGCAATCCGCTCGTGTCGCCGGTCTACGGCGATTTCACGGCGGGCTTTCCGCCGACGCTGATCCAGGGCGGCACGCGCGAGATATTTCTCAGCAATTTCGTGCGCCTCTATCGCGCGCTCGTTGATGCGAAGCAGCCGGCGATCCTCGATCTCTACGAAGGCATGCCGCACGTCTTTCAGGCTTATCCGGCGCAGGCGGGCAGTCCCGAAAGCCGCGCCGCGCTCGACGCGACAGCGGCGTTTCTTGCCGACCATCTCAAACGGGCGGCGACGAAGCGCCGGACCTGATCAGTTGGGCACTTCAGGAGCGTGGGACATTCGCCTCGCGCTCCTGACTTTTTCCGTTCCGGCGCGGTGCCGGGGCGTGCCGAGCGACAGAAGAAAGCCATACACATGACCACAACCTCCTTCGCCGTCGCGTCGGCCATTTTTCCGGAGACCGCGATCGACGACCGCGACGGTCTCGTCGGACCGTGGCGTGCCCCGAGGCAGATGCTCGCCGACCAGTCCTATGACGATCACACGTCGATCCACGACGACGCGACCGCTCAAAAGCTCGGCTTCAAGGGCGGCACGATCGAGGGGGCGACCCATTTCAGCCAGTTCGTCCCACTTGCGGTCGCCGCGTGGGGGCCGCGCTGGCTCGAAACCGGCTGTATCTCGGCGCATTATCGCGCGCCGGTCTATGAGGGCGAAGAGGTGCGCGCGCATATGGCTCGCGTCGCACCTGGGCAGGCTATCGCCGAAATCTGGATGGAAAAGGCCGACGGCACCGAGGTACTGCGCGGCACTTGCTCGATCGGGCCCGACCATCCCGAAAGCGCGCTCGACAAGCGCCTTGCATCGCTGGCCTCTATCGACGAGCCTGTCATTCTCGAAGGGATCGAAATAAGGACCACGACGTCGCGCCGGACGGTATCGATGGGCTTTGACCAGCATATGGGACACCTCTATCCCTTCACCCTCCGACAAAAGCTCGACGTCATCACCGAGCCTTCGCCCTGCTATACGGAAGCGCCAGCGGGATCGCCCCACGGGCGCGCAATCATCCCCTTTGAAATGATGAGCGTCCTCCTCAATCATGCGTGGGGGGAAGGCGAATCCTTCTATCGCCGCGGGCCGGTCGTTGGCCTGTTTGCCGATCAGGAAATACGGCTCCACGACGGCCCGCTTTTCGTCGGCGACACCTATGAAATCGATCGCGAGGTCGTCGCGATCAGCGGCAGCCGGCGGACGGAAAGCCTGTGGATCAAGACCCGGGTCTTCCACCCGAAAGGGGATCGGCCGATCGCAACAATGCTGCTCAATCAGGCGATCATGAAGGACAGCTATCAGGATTATGCGAGCGAACGTGCGCAGCTCTATGGCGATTAGGCCAACACGTCTTTCATAGGAAAATCTTGCGGGCAGCACATGAGCCCGCTCTTGATCGCCCGCTGCTGAACAAGGGACCGACTGCTGGCAGCCATCACTCGACCGCGATACGGCGGGCAGCCGGCGCCTGCGGATATGCGCCGGGGATGTCGGCATCCATATCCTTGTTCTCGGGAAAGATCGGCCACAACAATTGCTGGCCGAGCGTGGCCGGCGGCAAATTCTCCACGCCATAGCTTTCGGGATAGCTGCGCGTGATCTTCGCGGTGCCGAACAGGACGTCCCAGAAGAAAAGCAGGTTCCCGAAATTGCCTTTGTAATGAACCGCTGGGTCGCTGAGATGACGCCCATGATGTGCGTGATGCGTCGCGGGCGTGCTGATCGTGCGCTCGACAAGCCACATCAGCGGTGACAACGCCCTGATCCGATAGAGCGGCGCATCCCACGCCACATCGCTGTGGGCGCCGATGATCACGAGCATCTTGACGACGATATAGCCGGCGTAAAACCATCCGAGGCCGAGATAGACGAGGACGCCGGCAAACCAGATGCTCGGCATCAGCGCATAATAGATGATGTTGTTCCGGTAGACGAGCCGGACGCTCATGTAGCGGGCATTATGGTGCGCGCGGTGGAGGTTGTAGAGCCACGCGAAGCTGTGGCTCGCGCGGTGCCACCAATATTGCATCATATCCTCGAAGATGAGGAAGAGCGCGAGCGCCGCGAGGAAAGGAAGCGAGCCGAGCGCGCCTTCATATTGAGGGAAGAAGCGATGTCCCAAGGCTCCAACGATCAACAGGATCGTCGGCTGCGTGACAGCGAGCAGGACGATGGTGCTCACCGCCTCCAATATGCCGTCGTGCCGCGTTTGCTCGTCCTTCGAGAACAAGCGGGTCCAGGCAAGTTCGAGAAGCCCGAATGCCAGATAGATGCCGAGCACGATAAGGCTCGATTGTGCCGTGGTCAGATGCATCGCCGTCTCCCGATCGGCAGGCGATCGATTGCCGCTTGCCATTTCGACCCCGATGCCACAGCACCGCATCCAGAAATGCAAAGAAGTTATCATTTTGCGATGGCCGAGCGATCACGGCTTTCCGCGCGCGAGCTCGCGCAATTGGCTGCGCGCGCAAGAGTCCAGCATTTTGCTGGCGGCCGGTTCATCCAGCACCAGGGCGATCCGGGCGATGCCTTCTGGGCGGTCGTCGATGGTCATGTCACGATCGGCCGCCATTCCGAAGACGGGGTCTTCACTCACTTCGCGGTTCTCGCCGCAGGCGACCTGTTCGGCGAGCTTGCCTTCTTCACCGGCGTGCCGAGGCAGGTCGACGCGATCGCGCATGGCAGCGCGAGCATGATCGCCATCGATCGTCCCTTGCTGCGTCAGCTGATGGCCGCGGATGTCGGATGGGCCGAATTGCTGCTGCGGAGCCTGTCGCGGCAGCTCGCGAGTGCGCTCGACACCATCGACGCCGACCGGCGATTGAGCGCGACCGAGCGGCTCGCAAATCTGCTTGTCACCATGGCGCGGAGCGATGCCGGCCGCGATACGGTTCGCGCGACGCAGCAGCAGCTCGCCGACCTGCTCGGTGTCTCGCGCGTGACGCTGGGCGCCGCACTGGCCGAACTGGCGAAGCAAAATCAAGTCCGGCGGCACTATGGCTATATCCGACTGCTCGGTTTCCTTGCCGAGCGCGCAGCCCGTCTCGATCCGTAGCAGGCCGCGCGAGTTCAGCAATTTCGGGGGAGACTCGAATCTTTCCGAACGTAACACCGTCAAGCTTCTGGAACCCGTTCTGACGGCGCTTGGCGTCCGCTTCTGGCGGCTCGAAACCGAGGGGGACCTTGCCGGCGTGGCTGAAGCTTTTTCCTATGCCGATAAGGAGCGCCGCTCTGCGGTCCTGATCGTCGGCGCGCCCACGGGCTGGAACTGAAGGGGCGCGACATGGACATCAACGAAGCCTGCCGCATCATCGAGGGCGCCCGCGGCGACGCCATATTGGTCGCGACGATGGGCGCGATGACAGCGTTCGACCAGCTCGGCGCGGCACAGCCGCGCATTAATTCGGTTCCACTGATGGGCGGCGCCGCGAGCCTGCTGATGCAGCTCGGCGGCCTCGCCACGGTCGCCGAACGGCAGCCGCGCAATTTCCATCATTTCGTGATCCGCAACGGGACGCAGTTTTCGGGCTTCTCGAACCTCGCGACGCCCGCCGAAGAGATCGTCGATTTCGCGGCGATGGCGAAAGCAGCGGGCTATCGCCGCGCGTCCAGTTTCGCGGACGCGGCCGCGTTTTGCGCTAGTACCGAACCGCTCTTGTCGGTCCGCAGAAAATCCAGGCACTTTTTGGCACACCGGTGTGACTACGGAACGAATGGGCGGTAGGTCGTTGACAATTTCTGTTCAGCGCAATTATGTTCATATCCGAAAATATTTTCTAATTAGAAATTTCGCTTCCAAAAGGAGGGGCATGCAGCGTGGTCTCGAATAAACGATTGAGGTATTTCCTCGTGCCTGGCGCGAGTCTGGCCCTGCTCGTCGGTCAGGCCTTCGCTCCGGCCGCGGCCGAGACGCCCAGTGCGGCGCCGGTTACATCGCCTACGACGTCAGAAGCGCTCGTAGGGCTTGACGCATATATCGAGGGCGCCCGGCAGGCATGGCAGGTGCCGGGCCTGTCCATCGCGATCGTCAAGGACGACCGAATTATATATTCCAGAGGTTTCGGTGTCCGCGAGAACGGCAAGCCCGGCAAGGTCGATGCCGATACCGTCTTTGCGATCGGATCCGCGACCAAGGCATTCACCTCTGCGGCGCTCGGCATGTTGATCGATGAGAAGAAGATCGAATGGGACGGCGTGGTGCACGATTACATGCCGTCGTTCGAGCTTCATGACCCCTATGTCACTCGCCACGTGACCATACGCGACCTGCTGTCGCATCGCACCGGCGTCGTTACTAACGGCGGGCTCTGGTATGGATCGGGGTTCGACCGTCAGGAAATCATCCGGCGGCTACGCTTCCAGACCGAAACGCTCGGCTTCCGTAACCAGTATCAGTATCAGAACGAGATGTTCATCGTGGCGGGCGAGATCGTCTCTGCGGTGACCGGCACCAGCTATGACCAGTTCATCGCCGGCCGCATCTTCGAGCCGCTCGGCATGGGCCGCACCAACACCAGTGTCACTGCCCTCAAGGGGCTGGCCAACGTTGCGACCCCGCATGCGCTGCTCAACGGCAAGGCGACGCCGGTCGAATATCGCATGATCGACAATGTCGGCGGCGCCGGCGTGATCAACTCCAGTGCGCGCGACATGGCGCAGTGGGTGCGCCTGCAACTAGGCGGCGGCACGTTCGAGGGTAAGCGGCTGATCGCCTCCACGACGTTGGCGGAAATGCATACCGGTCAGATCGTCCCGCGCGGAGGAACCGACGCACTCTTCAAGTTCAGTGAATACGGCCTTGGCTGGGGCGTGCAGGAATATCGCGGTCAAAAGATTGTCCAGCATTCCGGCGCGATCGATGGGATGCAGAGCATGGTCGCGATGATACCTGAAAGAAAGCTCGGCGTGGTTGTGCTGACCAACGGTCTGCGCACAAAGCTGGCTACGGCCGTGGAACTGCGAGTGCTGGATGCCTTCCTCGGCGGCCCTGCGACCGATCACAGCGCTGTCATGAAGCAGGAGAGCGATGACGCGGTCCGGATTGCGCGTGAAAAGGCAGCGGCGACGTCGGGTTCAGTGACGATTACGCCCGCGCGACTGCCGCTCGATCGCTATGTCGGAACCTACTCGAGCGACCTGCTCGGTGAGATTGCAATCACGCTGGCCGACGGCAAGCTCAAGCTCGCACGTCCGCAGGCGACGGCGGTGCTCAACCATGATCGCAACGATATGTTCAAGGCGCAGTGGGATAGTCCTGGCCAGATGAGTATAACCGGTCAGACCCCCGTCGGGTTCACCTTCGCTCCGGATGGAGAGATCGCCACTCTGGAACTCGGTGGCGACAAATTCACACGCGAATAGGCGTTCTTGAAGGGCTGCCCGTCTTCACCTTTGATGACTGCTTATGATCTCCTAAGCCAATAAGCAGACTGGCCGCTACCGGCCAAGGTCGGAAATGCGCTCGGAAATTATCGCGCTTGGAAGTTAGGATGGGGAGCTCAACCCTCCGCCCCTTTCGGGCGGAGGGCGGTGAACTGTCTAGATCCGGAAACTCAGGGTGCCGCCGATCGTCCGGAAGGCTTCGGGCATCACGATCTTGGAGTAGCCGCCCGGATTGATCACGCCCGCCGCATAGGGGGCGTAGAAGCGCTTATCGAGCAGGTTACGCGCATAGATGCCGATCCGCCAGCTGCCGTCCTCGGCGCCGAACCCGATGGTGCCGTTCAAGAGGCCATAGGACGGAATCTCGGCATTCGGATCACCGATCACGGCCTGGGTCTTGGTGCGCCACGCCCAATTGGCCGCGGCGTCGATCGCCATGTCGCCGCCGACCGCCTGCTTGTAATCCGCTCGGAGGATATATGACCATTTGGGCGCGTTGGGCAGGCGGAAGCCGCGATAGTTGGCGACGGCCGTCGTCGTCCCGGGGACGACGTAGCAGCCTTGGCCGACGACTGGTGAGATCGGCTGGCCCGGATAGCATTGCCCGTCATATTCGCGGAAGGTCGCGTCATTATACGACCCGCTCGCCGACAGACGTAGCGCCGGCGTCACGCGGAAGCCGGTTTCGACCTCGATCCCGCGCGCGCGCAGCAGCCCGGCGTTCGACAGAAAGAATGCCGGCGGCGTCGTCGTGATGTCGAAGGTCTGCGCCTGGAAGTCGCGGTAGTTCGACCAGTAGGCGGCGATGTTGAATGTCCCCTTGCCGTCGAGGAAGCTGCTCTTGAGGCCGATTTCCCAGCTCTTGACCGTTTCGGGTCGGACCTCGCGGATGATGCCGGCGGTGCCGTCGATCGCCGGACCCTTGAACCCCGTCGAATAGGTCGCGTAGAGCATGAAATCGCGGCTCGGCTCGAACTGTACGCCGACCTTGCCCGACACATTGTCGGCCCTCACCGTGCCGTCATAGTTCGGCAACCTCCCCAACGGGACGGCCGGGAAGGGCAGCGGCGAAACGACGAGCGTCCCGTGATTCCGGTCGTTGGTATAGCGGAGGCCACCGATCAGCTTGAACGCATCGGTCAGCGCGAAAGTGACATTACCGAAGGCGGCGAGGCTGCGCACCTTGTTCGTCGCGTCGCGCTGTCCGCCGCCGACGACGACGGGGGCGCCGAACAGCCCGTAATAATTGCCGTACTGGACCGCATATCCGCCATTCTCGGTCCGGTAATAATAGAGTCCCAACACATATTCGAGACGGTTTCCGCCGGGCGACGTAAGGCGAAGCTCCTGCGTGAACTGATTGCTGTCGACGCCGCCGTCGCTGTTGTTGAAGATGTTCGCGGGCGAGGCATCGATGTCGGACAGTTGCAGCGTCTCGAGCTTGCGATATGCGGTGATCGAGGTCAGCGTGTGCTCGCCGATGCCGGCGTTGATCTCGAGCGAGCCGGCATAAAGCTTGGTGTCGGCGGTCCAATCGCCGTCCATATAGCTTTTGTAGACGTTCGGGCCGGGCTTTTCGGCGAAGCGCGCGAACTGCGAATTGAACAGGGCGCTGGTGCCGAGCGACTGGATGATCTGGCCATCCCGCGCGAAGGCGGTCTGATACTCGCCCGACAGCAGGAAGGAGAGATTGTCCGACGGTTCCCACAGCAGCTTCGCGCGGATGCCGTTGTTCCGGCGGTCGCCCACGGCGCGCGACGGGGTCAGCACATAGGGGATCGCGCCGTCCTGACCGTTGCTATAACCCGATATGCGCAGGGCGAGGGTTTCGCCGAGCGGGACGTTGGCGCTGGCCTGCACGACGCGATCGTTGCGCTCGCCATATTTGAGATCGAGCGAGAAGGAGGCGTCGTCCATGCGCGGCTTTTTCGTGACGACCTGGATCACACCCGCGCTCGAATTCTTGCCGAACAGCGTTCCTTGCGGGCCGCGCAACACTTCGATCCGTTCGATATCGGCAAAGCCGGTCGAGCCGGGGTCGCGCGACAGGCCGATGACGACGCCGTCGATCACCAGACCGACGGTTTGTTCGACGCCGCTGTCATAAGTCTGGGTGCCGACGCCGCGGATCTGGTAGCCGCCACCGTTCGAGACGGGATTGGTCGCCGAGAAGGTGATGTTCGGCGCGAGATACTGGATGTCGCTGACTTCCTTTAGCCCCGACTGCGCGAGACTTTCGCCCGAGACCGCGGTCACCGAAAGCGGTACATCCTGCAAACGCTCCTCGCGGCGCGTCGCGGTGACGATAATCTCGTCGCCAGCCGGGGCCGCACCGGGCTCCGCGTCCTGCGCGAACGCGGGCATCGCCGGCAGCGCCATGGCCGCAACCGAAGCGAGCAATATGCGCCGAGCGCCGAATCGAACCATGATAACCTCCCCAACAAGACGCTCGCGGCGCCGATGCCGCTGAATAGGCCAGCAACATAAAAGCAGTCAAGACCGCTTGTAAGTTGATGTTTGAGTGATAGGATGGTGTGATAATTTGGGGAGATTGCTAATGAAGTCTTTGATTTTACTGCCGTTGGCATTTGCTGCCCAGCCCCTCGCAGCTGCTGAACCGGCGCCCCGTGTCGGTGTTGTTGCCGATCCTTGCGCGGCCTTGCCGCCGATGCCCGCGGTCGTCGCCGACTATATGGTGCGCGCCAAGGCTGCGCTCGCGGCTGGCAATCCACTGCCGCCGCGCTCGGCGGATGGCATGGCTATCTATACGAGATGGCAGCAAGATTTGCTCCTCGCCGACTTCGCGGGGTTCTGCCGCTATGCCGCCGCGAATCGCAGCCTGTCGCCCGCGACGCCTGACCGGATCGTCTTCATTGGCGATTCGATCACCGAAGCATGGCTGACGCGGCAGCCGGACTTCTTCACCGGCGACCGTATCGATCGCGGAATCGGCGGCCAGACGACGACGCAGATGCTCGCGCGATTTCGCGCCGACGTGATCGACCTCAAGCCGCGGGTCGTTCATATCATGGCGGGAACCAACGACATCGCCGGGAATATCGGCGCGACCTCGCTCGATCGGATCGAGGCCAATATTCGCACGATGGTCGATCTCGCCGGAGCGCACGGGATTGCGGTGGTGATCGGGTCGGTGCTTCCCGCCCGCCAATTCAACTGGCGACCCGAAATCGCTCCGATCGAGCCAATCGCCGCGCTGAACGCGCGCCTTCGAGCGCTGGCGACCGAGCGGAACCTGATCTTCGCCGACTATTATTCCGCCCTCGACGACGGCGCGCAGGGATTGGCGAAGGTCCATGCCGAGGACGGCGTCCACCCGACCGCGGCCGGCTATGCCGTGATGCGCCCGATCGCCGAGCGCGCGCTGGCATCGGCGGCGCGCAAACCATCATAGGCGACCGAGATGGCGATAGGCCGAACCGATGGCGGCGATCACGCGGTCGGCCGGCGTCTCTTCTTCCTCGATGAAGGCATAGCGCACATCTGCGGCGGTCATCGCCCGCACCATCGCTTTGAAATCGACGATGCCTTCGCCGATCGGCGCGGTCGGCGGAATACGGTCGACCGCCGGCTCGATCGGGCCGCGCCAGTCCTTGAGATGCGCGAGCGCCGCGCGGCCGCCGAGGCGTTCCAGATAGGGAAGGGGATCGACCCCCGCCGCGATCGTGTTGCCGATATCGAGTTCGAAGTCGACGAGCCCCGGGTCGCAGCGGTCGATCATGTCGTCGAAGGCATAGCGACCGTCGAAGCGCAGGAAGTCGAGGCCATGGGTGTGGTAGGCAAAGCGCATCCCCGCGGCCTTCACGCGTCCGCCGATGTGGTTGAACCGGTCAGCGGTTCGCAGGAAGTCGTCGCGCGTGAGCGCGGCGATCGCGTCGCGGAAGACATTGTCGGACTTGCCGACCAGCGCGCGATAGGCGGGAACGAGCGGCACGGGCGCGACCACATAGCCCATACCGATCCCGGCGCATTGCTCGATCAGGCGAGCGATCTCGGCATCGTCCATGTCGGCGCGCACCGCATGAGCGCCGATCGCGATCAGACCGTTGTCGGCAAGCGCCTTGCGGATGGTGGCGGCGTCCCGGTCATAGAAGCCCGCGAATTCGACGTGGTGCAGGCCGGTCGCAGCAATCGCGGCAAGCGTCCCCTCGAAGTCCTTCGCGAGCAGGTCGCGCGCCATGTAGAGCTGGACGCCGATAACCGGCTTGGTCGGGGCCGCAATGGCACTTTTGGGAAGCATCGCGATGGCCGCGGCGGCGGCAAGAAACTGGCGGCGTTCGATCATAGCGTGCTCCTTTGTGCTTGCCATGATCCTATGGCGCCCATATGTTACGGTCAACACTGCTTGTAAATTGAGAGGCGAAAACATGGCCGAGAAACCGCAGAGGCGGACGCAGGCGGAGCGGAGCGCGGGGACGCGCGAACTGCTTCTGGCAGCCACGGTCGAGGCGCTGCACGAGCATGGCTATGCCGCGACTTCGACGATCCTCGTCGCTGAAAAAGCAGGCGTCAGTCGCGGTGCGATGCTCCACCAGTTTCGCACCAAAGCCGACCTGATGACCTTTGTTGTCGAAGCGGTGTTCGAAGCCGAACTACAGCATTATTCCGAATATCTGCGCGACGTCACCGATCCGCGCGAGCGTTTTCTCGCCTATCCCGAGATGGCGTGGGAAGTGCTCAGCCGCCCTTCGGGCGTCGCGGTGCTGGAGATTATGCAGGGCTCGCGCAGCGACCCGCAACTTTGCGAGATGCTTGCGCCCGTGCAGGCGCGGATCGAAAAGGAAGCGCTCGAATTCACGCATCTCGCCGCGGCGCAAGATGCACGCGGGGCGATGGCCGTCATGCGGCTGGTCGTCTGGGCAATCCGCGGCCTGTCGATCGCGCAGGTGCTTGCGCCCGCGCCAGGCAGCGTGCGCGATTCGGTGAAGGTGCTCAAGCGCCTGATGGCGGCCGGTCTTGAAACCGGGATGCTGTCGGTAGGCCCTGAAAAAGCCAAATAACAGGAGAGGAAAATGGGACGCGCCATGTCCACCGCCATTCTGGCGGTTGCTACGATTATTGCCATGCCGGCGACGGCCAAACAGGCGGACGGAATGACCGAACAAGGAAAAACGGCGGAAGAGCGCGCCGCATCGATCGTCGATGCCATGACCCTCGACGAGCAGATATCGCTGACGAAATCGATGTCGGGCGGCAGCCTGCTCGATCTTGGCATTCCGCTCCCGTCTTTCATTCCCGAAGCGATGCGGCAGCCGAAGCCCGACGGCGCGCTCGGCACCGCCGGTTTCGTGCCCGCGGTGGACCGCGTTGGTTTCCCGGCGCTCCATCTCGGCGACGCGAGCCTTGGGGTCGCGGACATCGGCTATCTGCGCCCCGGTCAGGAATCGACCGCGCTCCCCGCGACCCTGTCACTGGCGGCGACCTTCGATCCCGCGATGGCGCGCGAGGCCGGGCGACTGATCGGCGCCGAAGCCTTTGCGAAAGGCATCAATGTGATGCTCGCCGGGGGCGTCAACCTTGCCCGCGAACTGCGAAACGGCCGCAACTTCGAATATCTTGGCGAGGATCCGTTGCTCGCGGGCGTCCTCGTCGGCGAGCAGATCGCCGGTATTCAGGACCGCCATGTCGCCTCGACGATCAAACATTTTACGCTGAACCCGCAGGAGAGCGGCCGCTTCGTCTATGACGCGCGGATCGGCGAGGCGGCGCTGCGCGAATCCGACCTCCTCGCCTTCGAGATCGGCATCAAGCGCGGCAAGCCCGCCTCGATCATGTGCGCCTATAACAAGGTCAATGGCGCCTATGCGTGCGAGAATGAATTTCTGATGCGCGACGTGCTGAAAGGCGACTGGCAATATTCGGGCTGGGTCATGTCCGACTGGGGCGCGGTGCACAGCCTCAAGCCGTCGATCGACGCCGGCCTCGACCAGCAGTCGCCGCAGGATGAGGATTATTTCGCTGGCCTCCCCGCCGCCGTGAAAGCGGGCGAGATCGCGCCGGCGCGCGTGCGCGACATGGCGCTGCGCATCGTGCGCTCGATGGCGTTGGTTGGAGCCCTTGATCATCGCGCGGCACCGGGCGGTGTTATCGACCGCGAGGCCAATAGTGCAAAGGCGCAGGCGATGGCCGAGGCGGGCATGGTCCTGCTCAAGAACAACGGCATCCTGCCGCTCGCCTCGAGTGCGAAGTCGATCGCGGTCATCGGCCGCCACGCCGACAAGGGCGTGCCGATCGGTGGCGGCTCGTCGCAGGTCATCCCTTGGGGCGGCGTTTATCGCGACGCGCCCGGCGCCAATCC
Organism: Sphingomonadaceae bacterium 3R27C6; assembly: GCA_005503215.1. Classification (GTDB taxonomy): domain Bacteria; phylum Pseudomonadota; class Alphaproteobacteria; order Sphingomonadales; family Sphingomonadaceae; genus Sphingopyxis. Next base: position 124,740 of record SCNS01000011.1, read on the forward strand.
GCTCTCGGCCTTGCTCGCGCCGAGCTATGGGCTTTCCTCGCCGCTGAAGGCGCTGCAGGCCGAGTTGCCGGGCACCGCGATCAGCTTCGACGATGGCAGCGATGTCGCGCGCGCTGCCGAAGCGGCGAAGAAGGCGGACCTCGTCGTCATCTATGCGGTCAAGCCCGAGATGGAGGGTATCGATCACGCCGATTTCTCGCTGCCTTATGGGCAGGATGCGATGATCGACGCGGTCGCGTCCGCCAATCGCAAGACCGTCGTCGTCCTCCAGACCGGCAACCCCGTCGCGATGCCCTGGCTGGGCAAGGTCGGCGCGGTGCTCGAAGCCTGGTTCTCGGGCCAGCGCGGCGGCGAGGCGATGGCCGCGATTCTGAATGGAAAGAGCGCGCCGCAAGGACGTCTGCCGATCAGCTTCCCGGCGGGCGCCGAGCAGCTCACGCAAAAAGCGGTCGTCGGTTACGATCCGGCGAAGCAGCGTCCACTCGGCATCGGGGTCAAATATGACCCCTTCCCGATCGACTATGTCGAAGGGAGCGACATCGGTTATCGCTGGTTCGAACGAACCGAAGCGAAGCCGCTCTTTCCCTTCGGTTACGGCCTGACCTACACCCGCTTCGATTATGGCGGCCTGGAATTTCGTGGCGGCAAGGCGCTGAGCGTCAAGGCGCGGATCACCAATAGCGGGGACCGCGAAGGGATCGAAGTCGCGCAGCTCTATGTCGCGCCGCCGGGCCGCACGCACCGCCTAGCTGGCTGGGCGAAGGTCAGCCTCAAGCCCGGCGAAAGCCGCGAGGTGACGATCGAAGCCGATCCCTGGCTCCTCTTATCCTATGATGAGGCTGGTAAGAATTGGGGCCGCCCGCGCGGCGAATATCGCTTCTTTGTCGGCAAATCGGCGGGTGAGCCGATGCTGACTGGCAGCGCCGTACTGACTGCCGCCACCGAAGACCGGAAACGCTGAGCGATGCGCCACATGTCGATGGTCGCGATCCTGCTGGTGACGGCGCTCGCCGCGCCGGCCGCTGCTCAGGAGGTCCCAACAGCCAATGGCCGGGTGCGCGGGATCGCCGAAGAAGGCGTCGAGGCGTTCAAGGGCCTGCCGTTCGCCGCGCCTCCGGTCGGCGAGTTCCGCTGGCGGCCGCCGCAGTCCGTCGCGCCTTGGCAGGGCGTGCGCGAGGCCACCCGCTTCGGGCACGACTGCATGCGTCCGGCCGCCGATCCGGCGTTCGAGCCCTCGGAAGACTGTCTTTACCTCAACGTCTGGCGCCCCGCCGGCGGACCATCGCAAAAGCGGCCCGTGATCGTCTGGATCCATGGCGGCGCTTTCGTGTCGGGATCGAATGTTCCCGCTGAGGCGTCGGGCGCCGCCTTCGCGCGCGACGGGGTGGTCTTCGTGGCGCCCAATTACCGGCTCGGGCGCTTTGGCTTCTTCGCGCATCCTGCGCTGTCCGCCGAACGGCCCGACGAACCCAAGGGCAATTACGGCTATCTCGACCAGATCGCAGCGCTGCAATGGGTCAAGCGCAATATTGCCGCGTTCGGCGGCGATCCCGATAATGTGACGATTATGGGTGCATCGGCGGGCGGGGAGTCGGTGCTCGCGCTTGCCGCCTCGCCGCTCGCGCGCGGGCTGTTCCAGCGCGTGATCGCGCAGTCGGGCGGTGGGCGGACGCAGTTGCTCGGCGCGCAGATGCTTTCGGCAGATACCGAGGCGCATCCCTCGGCCGAGAAGATCGGCCTCGCCTTTGCCGCGAGTGTCGGCGTCGACGGGAGCGACGCGGCGGCGCTCGAAAAGCTTCGCGCGCTGCCACCCGAAAAGGTCGCGGGCAATCTGACCGCGCTCGGCATGTTGTTTCTCGGCGAGCGCAGCCGTTTTTCGGGGCCGATCGTCGATGGCCGCATCGTGACCGCGCAGCCGGCCGAAGCGCTGAAGCGCGCACCGCCGCTGCCGATGATCGTCGGAGCCGACGAAGCCGACCTCGGCCTCAACCGCGCACCGTCGAAGGACGCGGCCTTTACCGCCTTCGGACCGCTCTCCACCACAGCGCGCGCGGCGTACGATCCCGCGGGCACCGCAACGCTCGACGACGTCAACGGCATGATCGGCCGCGACCGGACGATGATCGAGCCCGCCCGGCTGGTGGCGCGAACCATCGCCGCGAACGGCCGGCCTGCCTTTTTGTTCCGCTTTTCCTATGTTGCCGAAGCGCAACGCGGAAAGCCGATCAAGGGCGCCGAACATTCGAGCGAAGTCGTCTACGCCTTCGACCGGCTGGGCGCGCTCCTTGGTGACAAGGTCGCCGCGACCGATGCGGCTGTCGCATCGACGATGCACCGTTACTGGGTGAATTTCGCGCGGACGGGCGATCCGAACGGTGTCGACTTGCCCCACTGGTCGACGGTTACGAAGGCCGACGATCCGCTTCTCGACTTTCAGGCCGACGGGCGTGTCGTGACCAAGGCCGATCCTTGGAAAGCACGCCTCGATGTGACCGAAGCCTACGCCGAAGCGGCGAAATGACAGCGAACCGGAGGAAGCGGAACATGAAATTTATTGGGGCGCTGGCGGCCACGCTGGTTGCATTTCCGGCCTATGCGGCACCCGCGCTGATGCCGCTTCCCGTGTCCGTGGTTCCGAATGGCACCGACGTATTGCGCATCGAAGGGCCGCTGAAGGCGGATTGGCAAGGGTGCGGCGACGCGGCGGTCCTCGATCGCGCCGCGACGCGCCTCGGCAGTGATATCCAGCGGCAGACGGGGCTGATCTTCGACCCGGCGAAGCCGGTCGCGGTGCGTTCGACGTGCCGGTCTTCGCAGGATGGTGCCGATCGCGGCGAAGCCTATCGCCTGACCGTGGAGAATGAAGGCGTAAGCATCGACGCCGACGGCCCCACCGGCGTGCTGCGCGCTTATGCAAGCCTGCGGCAACTCGCCGGGCTTTCACCGGCGGGCATCGCCATTGCGCACCAGACGATCACCGACGCGCCGCGCTTTGCCTGGCGCGGCGTCATGCTCGATCCCGCGCGCCACTTCATTTCGGTCGCGACGCTCAAGCGGCAGATCGACGCGATGGAGCGGCTCAAGTTCAACACGCTCCACCTGCACCTGTCCGACGATCAGGGCTTTCGCGTCGAAAGCCTGCGCTACCCGAAGCTCAACGCCGACGGCGAATATTATCGCCAGTCCGAGATTCGTGATCTCGTCGCCTATGCGGCCGACCGGGGCATTCGCATCGTTCCCGAGTTCGACGTGCCCGGTCACAGCAGGGCGATCGTCACTGCTTACCCCGAGGTCGGCACCTTTTCGAAGACGATGTTCCTCGGCCAGCCCGAGGTCGCGCTCAATCCGGCGTCGGAGAAGACCTATCGCTTTCTCGAACGCCTTTTCGGCGAAATGGCGCCGCTGTTTCCCGACCCGCATTTCCACATCGGTGGCGACGAGGTCAGCAAGGCCGTCTGGGCCGACGCCGAGGATGTGAAGGCGTTGATGGCGCGCGAAAATCTCGCCGACAGCAAGGCGGTCGAGGCGTTTTTCCTGCGCCGCGCGGCGGGCATCGTGCGCCGGCTTGGCAAGACCGTCATCGGGTGGGAGGAAGTGTCGGGCGCGGGACTTCCCAAAGACAGCATCGTTCAGTCCTGGCAGACGTCGAACGCGATGGCCGACGCGACCGCGAAGGGGCACCGGACGATCATGTCGGCGGGCTATTACCTCAACCTGCTGATGCCCGCCGACTATCATTATGGCATAGACCCCGCCGCGACCGCCGCCGCCGGGCTGACGCCCGAACATGCGAAGGCGCTGCGCGGGATCAGCCCGCTGCTCGCCAATTTCGTCACCGACGCGCTGGTCGACTTTCCGCACGCGCCGCTGTCGGCCGAGCAGGAGAAGTTGCTGATCGGGGCGGAGGCGCCGCTCTGGGGCGAGATCGCGACCGACGAACTGATCGACCATCATCTCTGGCCGCGCGCGGCGGCGCTCGCCGAACGCTTCTGGTCGCCGGCGAGCGTCACCGACAAGGCGGACATGTACCGCCGGCTCGCGGTGGCGTCGGCGCAGCTCACGGTCAGCGGCCTCGACGACAAGGCGAACCGGCAACGGATCGCGGCGCGCATCGCGCCGGGCGACAATGGCGCGGTGGCCGGCCTGCTGGCGATCACCGGCCCCGTGCGCAACATGGCGCATGATCACCGCATCAAGGCGATGCTCGCGGGCCGGCGCATCGTCCAGCCGTTGAACGCGCTCGCCGATACCGCCCCAGTCGACAGCCTCGTCGCGCGGCGTTTTGCGGATGAAGCCACGCGTTACGTCGCCGGCGAACGCGCACTGGGTGCGCCGCTTCGTGCGCAGCTCGGCGATTGGCAGGTCAATGAAGCGCGCTTTGGCGCGATCGCGGCCGGAAATCCGCTTCTGGAGCCGGCGCGCCCGACCGCGGCTCTGATCGCCGCAGTCGCGACAGCTGGTCTCGATGCGCTCGACGCTTTGGAGCAGGGTAGGCTGTTGTCGGCCGCGCAGGTGCAAAAAGCGAACGAATTGCTGGCGCGGCTCGAGAAGGAAGAAGCTGCATCGTGGCGGCCGTTCGATTCTTTCCTGCGCCCGCAACCCGCGGCCGATCTGATCGTGAAGATCGGGCCGGGCATCCGGACGCTGGTGGAAGCCGCCGCCAAATAAGCAGGGCGGGCGCGGCACTGGCTTTGTTCTAGCCCCGCGCCCTCTCGCTCAGGCCAAGCTGCCGCGCTTGGCAATTTTGCCGAGGAAGCGTGCCGAAGGCTTCGGGATGCGGCGGAACGTCTTCGGCTCGACCGCGACCAAACCGAATTTGGGGCGATAGCCCGCGACCCATTCCCAATTGTCGAGCAGCGACCAGTGGATATAGCCGCGCAGGTCGATCCCGTCGGCAAGGCAGCGTTCGACCCCGGCAACGGCGCCTTCGATATAGGCGATCCGACGCTGGTCATCCTCGGTCGCGACGCCATTCTCGGTTACATAGAGCGGTCGATCCGTGCGGCTGGCGACCAGCCGGATCGCGCCCTCGATCGCCCCCGGGGTGAAAGCATAGCCCATCTGCGTGACTTCGGCGCCCGGCGGCGGCGGAACATCGGCGTCGGGTCCGACCTCGCCGCCGGTGTAGGTCTGGATGCCGATGAAGTCGCCCGGCGCGGCGAGCCAGCGGTCGAGCATCTCGGCCTGCTTGCGCATCAAGCCCCGGTCGTCGCCGCCCGCCGCGGTGTCGGCGGGAATCGCCAGCGACAGCCCGACGGGGAAAGCCGCTCCCGCGGCACGCATCGCCTCGGCCGCTTTGATATGCGCCGCGACGATGCCGTCATACTGGCGCTCGCCCGCGAGCATCGGGCTCGACCAGTTCGGCGCATTTTGCGAAACGCCCGCGCCCTTCTGCGCCGCCTCGATATAGGGGCGATATTTCTCGGACAGTCCGCTCCAGCGGACCACGGTCGCGAGATTGGGTTCGTTGAAGGTGATCGCGAGATGGATCTTCTCGCCCATGCTTTTGACGACGCGTGCGCAATGGGCGGCAAAGGCGTCGACATTCGCGGGATCGGTAAAGCCGCCGCTCGCGGCAACCCAGCGGGGGACGGTGAAATGGCTCAGCGTGACAACCGCCTTCATCTTGCGGCGCGCGCAGGATTCAAGGACGCGCCGGTAATAGGCGAGGCCGGCTTCGGAAATCTGTCCGCGTTCGGGTTCGATCCGCGCCCATTCGATGCCGAACCGATGCGTGTTGAAACCCAGCGATGCGGCAAGTGCGATGTCCTCATCAAAGCGATGATAGACGTCGCAGGCGTCGCCCGACTTGTCCGCGAAAATCGGCGGCGAGACATGTTCCATGACCCAGAGGTCGCTCGCGACGTTCGCGCCTTCGACCTGATAGGCGGCGCCGGCCGTTCCCCAGAGGAAACCTGGGCGTTTCTTGCGACTTGCGGCAGTTGCGGGTCCGGCAATTAACGCGGCTGTTGCGACACCGGCCATGCCTAAAAAATCACGACGTTCCATGCTCTCTCCACTTACAATCAATACTGATTGTAAGTAAGAGTGTTCCGAGTTTGGAGCAAGAAAAATGACGCTTGTGATCCGCCCTAACGCACACTTCGTACCGCGCACGTCAGTTATCGCGTCTTGGCTGCCGAAAGCTGCCGGTCCGCTATCGGCCAGCGGCCGTTATTCCCAGAGCATCTCGTTTACACCGAGAGGGTCGACTATCGGCTGATTGTCGACGCGGCGGACTGCAACGGCAGTAAGGCCTAAGCCAGGAGCGCATCGATTCACCCTCAAACTCGTTGGGCGTGGCAATCGCAAAATTTGACCACCCTAAACACCACCCTAAATCGAAAACTAGGGTGACGGCGCTCCGGTCGGGAGAAAAATGACGCTATTTCAAGGAGTAAATGGTGGACGCACTAGGGCTCGAACCTAGGACCCGCTGATTAAGAGTCAGCTGCTCTACCAACTGAGCTATGCGTCCACTGCCATTTCAGGCATGCCACGCTGCGAAGAGTTGTGCTCTTTGCTGCGAAGCGAGCGGCCCGCTATCATGGCTCTGGGGGGATGGCAATGCCCCCGATGATTTTTTGCCGAAGTTTTTTCTCAATGAAAGCGGCGCGTGCCCGTTTTGCTGTCGTTTTCGATCGCGAGCATGATGCCGACGCAGGTCATGATCGTCAGCATCGATGAGCCGCCATAGGAGAAGAGCGGCAGCGGAATGCCGACGACGGGGGCGAGGCCCATGACCATCATCAGGTTGATCGCGATGTAGAAAAAGATCGTCATGGTGAGGCCCGCGGCGGTGAGCTGGCCGAAACGCGTCCGCGCCTTCAATGCGACGCGCGTCGACCAGCGCAGCAGCAGGAAGAAGCCGAAGAGCAGCGCGAGCCCGCCGATCAGCCCCCATTCCTCGGCCATCGTCGCGAAGATGAAGTCGGTGTGGCCTTCGGGCAGATAGTCGAGGTGGCTTTGCGACCCGTTGAGGAAACCCTTGCCGCCGATACCGCCCGACCCGATCGCGATCTTCGACTGGCTGATATGATAGCCGGCGCCGAGGGGATCGCTTTCGGGATCAAGGAAGATCAGCACGCGTTTTTGCTGATAATCGTGGAGGAAAGAGAAAAGGACCGGCAACGCCGCAAGCCCCGCCACCGCGGTACTGCCGAACCACCAGAAAGGCAGGCCGGCGACGAACATCACCACGACCCCGCCGATGCAGATCGCGAGCGCGGTGCCGAGATCGGGCTGCAGCATGACGAGCGCGGCCGGCAGCCCGATCATCACCAGCGCGGGCCACAGCGCGGTGAAGGTGCGCGTATTGCCCGGCGGAAGCTGCGCATAGAAGCGCGCGAGCGCGATGACGATCGCGACCTTCATCAGCTCCGACGGCTGGAGGTTCATGAAACCGAGGTTGAGCCATCGCTGGCTGCCCCCGCCGACGAAACCAAGCAGCTCGACCGCGATCAGCAGGATCAGGATGCCGATATAGGCGATATAGGCGAAGTCCTCGAAGATACGGATCGGGAAGCGGCCGATCACCAGCGCGACACTGAGGAAGACGAGGAAGCGCACGCCCTGGTTGAGCGCCCACGGCGACCAGTTGCCGCCTGCCGCCGAATAGAGGACGAGCAGGCCGAAACCGGTGATCCCGGCGAGAATCGCGATCAGTTTCCACGGGATGCGCTGGATGGCGGGTGGAACCGGGATCATTGCGCGAGCTCCGGATCGGGCTTCGACGCCCCCGCCTTCCACGCCGCATAGTCGCGGTCCATGCGTTCCTTGATCGTGCCGCCCCAGCCGGCCTCGAAGGTTTCGAGCGCTTCCATCGCCTTTTCGCGGTCGAAGAGGAAGGTCATGAAATCCTTGGCCACCGGCGCCGCGGCGCGCGATCCGCCCATGCCATGTTCGATCACGACCGCCGTCGCGTAGCGCGGATTGACGACCGGCGCGAAGCCCACGAATAGGCCGTGATCGCGGAATTTCCACGTCCCGCTTTTGCCGTTGCCGGTGCCGAGCCCGCGCACCTGCGCGGTGCCCGTCTTGCCCGCCATCGTGATGCCGTCGAGCGGCAGGCGGCTGCGCACCGCGGTGCCCGCGCCGTTGACGACGAGGTCCATGCCGTGGCGCGCAACCGCGAGCGCTTCGGGCGAAAAGGGCAGGGGCTCATTCTTGAACTCGCGGTTGATCAGGCGCGGGTAAAGCCGGCGCCCCGATGCGATGCGTGCCGCCATCACCGCAAGCTGGAGCGGATTGGCGAGCACATAGCCTTGTCCGATGACGGCGTTGAGCGAGTCCGAGGCCGACCATTCCTGGTCGTATTTCTTCATCTTCCACGCGCTGTCGGGGATGGTGCCAAAGCGCTGGTTGCTGCCCGCAAGCTGATATTCCTCGCCGAGCCCGAGCAGCCGCGCGGTCGGGGCCATCGCGTCATAGCCGAGCCGGTGCGCGAGCCAGTAAAAATAGCTGTTGCAACTCTTCATGATCGCCGACGGCATGTCGAGGCTGCCGTGCGTGCCGAGGCAGCGGAAGAAGCGGCTGCCGAGCCGATAGCCGCCGACGCAGGTGTGGCGCTCGCTGGGATCGACGCCATGTTCGACCGCGGCGATCGCCGCCATCGGCTTCAGCGTCGATCCGGGTGGATAGAGGCCGCGGGTCGCCTTGTTGATCAGCGGCTGGTGATCGTCGCCGCGCAGCCAGGCATATTCGCTGCTGCTGATCCCGTCCGAAAAGCTGTTCGGATCGAAGCTCGGCATCGAAACGAACGAGAGGATGTCGCCGTTCTGGCAGTCGATGACGACCGCCGCGCCCGACTCGCGCCCCATGCGCCGCGCGACAAATTCCTGCAGGTCGGCGTCGATCGTCAGATGGACGGTCTTGCCCTGCACGTCGGGCTGGGTCGAGAGATCGCGGACGACCTTTCCGCGCGCGGTCACCTCGACGCGCCGTGCGCCCGGCTGGCCCTTCAGCATGTCCTGGAAATATTTCTCCAGCCCGTCCTTGCCGATCTTGTACCCCGGGGTGATGTATAGCGGATCCTTGGCCTTCTGATATTCTTCGGCATTCGGGGCGCCGACATAGCCGATCAGGTGGCCGACCGCCGCGCCGGTCGGATAGTTGCGCGCAAAGCCGCGCTGCGGCGCGATGCCGGGCAGTTCGGGCAGACGGACGAGGATCGAGCTATACTCGGCCTCGGTCATATCCTCCTTGATCGCGACGGGCTGGAACCCCGATGCGGCCTTCAGGTCGCGATTGATGCGTTCCATCGTGTCGCCGTCGAGGCGCAGCAGGGTCTGGAGCTGCCCCAGCACCAGCTCCTTGTTGTGCAGGCGATCGGGAATGATGTCGATGCGCAGGGATACGCGGTTGTTCGCGAGCGCCTTGCCGCTGCGGTCGACGATCCAGCCACGCCGCGGCGGCACGAGCGTCAAATTGACGCGGTTGCTTTCCGATTCAAGGACATAGCGGTCGTTGTCGATGACCGAAATATAGGCCATACGCGCGGCGAGCGCGACGCCGACCGCCGCCTGCGCGCCGCCGACGACCAGTGCGCGGCGGGTGAAGGTAATGCCCCTCCAGGCTTCGGTGATCGGCGGACTCTTCTTCTTCGTCGGCATTAGGGGGTTGGAACCAGTCTATCGGCGTTTCAGGCGGAAATTGTCAAACTTGCCGGTCAGGCGCATGAACAGCGGGACGAGCAGCGCCGAGATGATGATCTGCGGCACCACGAGGCCGAGCACGCGGCCGGTCGCGGCATGCGGGTGGGTGATCAGCGCGGCGAGCGACTGGATGATCGCGACCAGCAGCGCGGCGATCGCCCAGTCGTGGAAAAAACCGCGCCAATAGATGCGCTGCGACGAATAGGCTACCGCGATGCTGGCGACCGTCCACAGCCCCATAGCGGTGCCGATCGGCGCGCCGCTGAACAGATCGTCCCACAGGCCGAGCGGCAGCCCGATCCACACCGGCCACATTTCGGCGCGCAGCAATTGCCAGCACAGGAAGAACAGCAGCCCGAGCGGCGGTAGCACCGGCGAGTTGGCGATCAGCGGCAGCATCAGCGGCAGCGCCGAGGCGAACATGACGCTCGCGATCGGAACGATGCGCATCCGCCACAGCGATGCCGGTTCGCCGAGGCGCGGACCCTTCTGCTTCATGGCGCGCCGGCGGGGGCGGCGGGCGGCGTCGCGGGGCCGGGCAGGCCCTGCGCTTCGATATTGTCGGGGGTGTAGGGACGCAGTACCGACACCGCATCGACCTTGCCGGGATCGGCGAGCGGGCGCGCGAGGGCGCCATCGTCCTGACGCCGCACGACGATCGCGACCGGGATGTTCGGGGGATAGAGACCGCCGGTGCCCGAGGTGACGAGGATATCGCCCGGCTTGAACGGGTTGTTCGCGATATTGAGCGTGCGGACGTCGAGATCGCCATTGCCGCGGCCGCTGGCGAGCGCGGGCAGGCCGTCGCGCGCGCGGCGCACGGGGACGACATTGTCGACGTCGGTGAGCAGCAGAACCTGCGATACCGATGGACCGGCGCCGAGGACGCGGCCGATCAGGCCGTCGGCGCCGCGCACCGGCTGGCCCGCAGCGACGCCGAGGTTGCGCCCGATGCTGAGCAAGGCGATGCGCTTGCTGCTCGTCGAGGTCGAAGTGAGCAGATGGCCGTTGGCGAGCGCGGTCTTGTCGGTTTCCTGCAGCTTGAGCAGCGCCTTGAGCTGGCGGTTTTCTTCCTGCAGCGAGCTGGTCGCGACGAGCTCGCGGCGCGTGTCGGCAAGTTCCTTGCGCAGCCGCCGGTTCTGGGTGCCCGCGGCGACATAGGCGCCGACGGTATCGTCGATGCCCGAAATCGATCCGATCACCGACCGCGACGCGCGTGCGACGGGCGCGGCGATTTCCTGGCTCGCCACACGCAATTGGGCGAAGCCGATGGGATCAACGACCGACAGGATCGCCAGCAACAGGCCCGCCACTGCCCCTGTCACCGCGATGACATAGGCAACGAACAGGCTGTACTGAGCCTTTCGGGATTGTCCCGGACGTCGATGTGCCGGGCGGACCATGCTTCAGCTGTACCCGATCAGGCTTGCTGCAACACGCCGCGGAAAGCGGGGTCTTCCATCGCGCGGCCAGTGCCGATCGCGACGCAGGTCAGCGGGTCATCGGCGACCGTGACCGGCAGGCCGGTCGCGTCCTTGAGCAGCTCGTCGAGTTCGGCGATCAGCGCGCCGCCACCGGTCAGGACGATGCCCTGATCGACGATGTCGGCGGCGAGTTCGGGCGCGGTATTTTCCAGCGCGATGCGCACGCCCTCGACGATCGTGCCGATCGGTTCGGACAGCGCTTCGGCGATCTGCGCCTGGTTGATCGAGATTTCCTTGGGCACGCCGTTGACGAGATCGCGGCCCTTGATGTGGATCGTCAGGCCAACGCCGTCGGCGGGGATGCGCGCGATGCCGAAATCCTTCTTGATCCGCTCCGCGGTCGCTTCGCCGATCAGCAGATTATGGTGTCGGCGAACGTAGGAGACGATCGCTTCGTCCATCTTGTCGCCGCCCGCGCGGACCGAGGTGGTGTAGGCGAGACCGCGGAGCGAGAGCACCGCGACTTCGGTCGTGCCGCCGCCGATGTCGACGACCATCGAACCGATCGGTTCGGTGACGGGCATGTCGGCGCCGATCGCGGCCGCCATCGGCTCTTCGATCAGCCATACTTCGCTGGCGCCGGCGTTCGACGCGGCGTCGCGGATCGCGCGGCGCTCAACGCTGGTCGAGCCCGAGGGGACGCAGATCACGATTTCGGGGCTGCGGAACGCGTTGGGCTTGCCGCCGTGCACCTTGGTGATGAAGTGCTTGATCATCTGTTCGGCGACGTCGATGTCGGCGATGACGCCGTCACGCAGCGGGCGGATCGCCTCGATGCTGTCGGGGGTCTTGCCCATCATCAGCTTCGCGTCGTCGCCGACCGCCTTCACTCGCTTGATGCCGTTCAGCGTCTCGACCGCGACGACCGAGGGCTCGTTCAGCACGATTCCCTTGCCGCGCACATAGACGACCGTGTTCGCGGTGCCGAGGTCGATAGCCATGTCTTGGGAATTGAATTTGAACCAGCGAGAAAAGAAGGACATCGATACTGCTTCCTGTCATCGAAGCCGCGTCCCTGATGGACACGCCCCTACCATGATTTACCCGCGCGCCCGGCCGGCGACAGCTACAATCAGGGGGAGATTCCGGCTCTTCCTTTTGGGGTGGCTGGACAAAATGATCAGGGCTGTGCGGATGGGTCGCGATTTGCGTTCGACTGCGCTAGGAGAGCGGCCATGTCAATACGTCGCCTGCCCGAAAAGCTAGTAAATCGGATCGCGGCCGGTGAAGTGGTCGAAAGACCTGCCGCGGCGCTCAAGGAACTGGTTGAAAACGCGATCGATGCCGGTTCGACTCGCATTTCGGTGCGAATCGCCGAGGGCGGGATTTCGCGGCTGGAGGTCGAGGATGACGGCTGCGGGATGACGGCCGCCGACATGGCGCTCGCGCTCGAACGCCATGCGACGTCGAAGCTGCCCGACGATGCGATCGAAGACGTCACGACGCTGGGTTTCCGCGGCGAGGCGCTGCCCTCGATCGCGAGCGTCGCGCGGCTCACGCTCGAAAGCCGCGTCGCGGGCGGCGATGGCTGGAAGCGCGTCGTCGATAATGGCGCCGTCGTCGCCGAAGGACCCGCGGCGCTGGGCAAGGGCACGCGCGTCATGGTCGAGGATCTGTTCGCGCGGGTCCCGGCGCGGCGCAAATTCCTGCGCAGCGGCCGCAGCGAATATGCGGCGTGCCTCGACGTCGTGAAGCGGCTCGCGATGGCGCGGCCCGACATCGGCTTTACCGTCGAGCATGACGGGCGCCGCGTGCTCGACGTGCAGGGCGGGCAGGACCAGCTGACGCGCGTCGCGGCGCTCACCCAGCGCGATCTGGCTGCAAACAGCATCGGGGTCGATATCGACCGCGGCGACGTGCATCTGGGCGGTGTGATCAGCTTGCCGACCTACAATCGCGGCATCGCCGACCATCAATATCTGTTCGTCAACGGGCGTCCGGTGAAGGACCGGCTGCTCGTCGGCGCGCTACGCGGCGCCTATGCCGACCTGCTCGCGCGCGATCGTCATCCGGTCGTCGCGCTGTTCCTCGACGTCCCCACCAGCGAGGTAGATGTGAACGTCCATCCGGCGAAGACCGAGGTGCGCTTCCGCGATCCGCAGCTCGTTCGCGGGATGATCGTCGGCGGCCTCCGCCGGGCGCTCGATGAGCATGGTTTCCGCAGCGTCCAGCGCCCCGCTGAGGCGGCGCTTGCAGCGTGGCAGCAGGAACCCGTCGCGCCGCAGCCGCCCGCGCCGACCTTGTTCGCCGCGCATCTGCCCCATCCGCACGCACCGGCGACGCATCTGTTCGGCGCTGAAGGCGATCTCGCGACGACGGCGTTGCTGCACGACCGTATCGTCGATTTCGCGCCGCCGCGCGATGCGCTCCCGATGGGACGCGCCGAACCCGCGACCGCGCCGGTGCCAGAGGCCGGGGCGCACCCGCTCGGCATCGCGCGTGGTCAGATCGCGAAAACCTATATCGTCGCCGAGGCCGAGGATGGCCTCGTCATCGTCGACCAGCACGCCGCGCACGAGCGGCTGGTGCTCGAGCAACTCCGCCGCGGCATGGGCGGGCAGGCGGTGCCGTCGCAGGGGCTTTTGCTGCCCGAAGTGGTCGAACTCGACGAGCCCGCGTGCGACCGGCTCGAGGCCGCCGCGCCGCAGCTCGCGGCGCTCGGCGTCGAGCTCGAACGCTTCGGCCCCGCCGCGGTGATGGTGCGCGCGACCCCGGCGATGCTGGGGGCGATCAACTGCCAGAAACTGGTGACCGACATCGCCGACGATCTCGCCGGCTATGATGCCGCGTTGGGCCTCAGCGAACGGCTCGAACTGGTCGCCGCGACGATGGCCTGCCATGGATCGGTGCGGGCAGGGCGCACGCTCAGCGTCGCCGAAATGAACGCGCTGCTCCGCACGATGGAGGTCACGCCGCACAGCGGCCAGTGCAATCATGGGCGACCGACGTGGGTCAAACTCGCGATGGACGATGTCGAAAAATTGTTCGGGAGGAAGTAGGATGGGGTTCCGGATCATTGCCATTTCACTGGCGGCGATATTGCCAGCGACAGTGTTCGCGGCACCGGCCGAGAAAGCAGCAACAGCCTGTCCCGCTGCGCCCGTCCTGCCGCCCGAACTCGCCGACTGGGCGCGCAACACGTCGAGCAAGACCATCTATGCCTATGGCGACGACCTCGGCGCCGACTGGTCGCCGCTTGGCGCGGCGCGGACGGCGTTGCCGCTGCACAAGTTCGAAAGCCTGCGTTACGGCATCACGCCCGACCGCAAGCCCGACGTCTATAAATTCGGCGGCATGATCCCGATCGAGGTGAAGAAGGCGGGGCGGCTCATCGTCGCGCTCGACGCGGGGGCGTGGATCGACCTTGTCCGCGACGGCGCGGTGGTGAAGTCGGTCACGCACGGCCACGGCCCCGCCTGTTCGGGCATTCGCAAGATGGTCGAATTCGACGCGACGCAGGGGCGCTACCAGCTTCAGATCGTCAATGCGCCGACCGCGTCGATCCACGCAATGGCGGTGCTGCGCGACTGATCAGGGCAGGCGCTTGGCGAGTTCGCCCGTCGCATCGCTCGCCAGCGGCGTAACGCCGATCAGCCGCATCAGCAGCGGATAGACCTCGATATTGTCGATGATGCCGACATCGCCTTTGAGGCCGGTGCCGCTCGCGACGAACAGCGCGAGCATCTCCGGGTCCTGATTGTCATAACCGTGCGCGCCGCCCTTGACGGGCCAGGTCGGCGTGCCCGCGATGATCGACCAGCCGGGTTCGGCGATACAGATGATCGCGGCAACGCGCGGGTTTTGGCCATAGTGCAGCCGCTTCGGCAAATCCTCGCGGCGATTGCAGACCATATGGTCGTGCGGTTTTAGCAGCGCCTCATGTACGCGGTTATCGGTTCCCGCGGCGGGCTCGATCGCGGCGTAGGGACCGGTCTCGACCGCGATGATGCTGGGAAGGTCGATCAGGTCGGCGAGCTGGATCACGCGGCTTTCGTCTATCGCGCGCATGCCGTGGTCGGCGACGACGATCATCCGCGCGGGCTGCCCCATCGCCGCCAGGCCCGAGACAAGCTCACCAATCCGCGCGTCTACCCCCGTGATGGCGGCATTCACCTCGGCGCTGTCGGGGCCGAACTTATGCCCGGCGTCGTCTACCGCCTCGAAATAGAGCGTGACGAAGGCAGGGCGGATATCGGCGGGTCGGCGCATCCAGTCGAGGACCGTGTTGACGCGCTGCGCATAGCCGACATGCGCGTCGTAACGCAGCCAGTCGGGCGGCCGGCTCGCATGGATTGCAACCTCGCTGCCCGGCCAGAACATCGTCGCGCTGCGTACCCCGGCCTTGCCCGCCGTCACCCACGCGGGCTCGGCTTCGTCCCACCAGAAGGGATCGAGCGACTGTTTCGGATCGCCAAGGCTGAACCGCACGTCGGGGCGCCGCGGGTCGATCATATTGTTGCCGACGATCCCGTGATTGTCGGGGCGCTTGCCCGTGACGATCGCATAATGGTTGGGGAAGGTTTTGGTCGGGAAGGACGGCCGCAGCTTGCCATGCGCGCCTTCGGCGGCGAGCCGCGACAGGTTCGGCGTGATGCCGCGACCCAGATAATCGGCGCGAAAGCCGTCGATCGAGATCAGGATTGTCACGGGCTTGCGCTCGCCTCCCTCCTGCGCGTGCGCGGCGAGGGGAAGCAGGAGGGCGAGCAGTAGTGACAGGAGACGGTTCATGCGCGCTCCGCTATGGCGCGTATGTGACGGCTCGGCGACACATCACGCCATCTTGATCCCGGCAACGTCGCGCTCGACGACACCCGTTGCACGCTTCGACAGCGTGTTCACCGGCGTCGTGACCTTGTCGACGACCATGAAATGCGTTTGCCATGCGTCGCGATTGACGTCGCACACGATATAGCCGCGCTGGTCGTTCGCGAATTTGAGCTCGGGGTTCTGGCTCAGGAACATATCGGTGCCGCTCCGCTTGTCGCTGCCGTCGCCGCCGCTCGAGATCGAGGTCGCGACGAATTCGGCGCCGACGACCTTGTCCTTCGATACCAGATCGCCACAGAAATTCTGATGTTCGTCGCCGGTCAGCACGACATTATTCTTCAGCCCCGCCATGCGCGACAGGATGCGCTCGCGCGGCGCTTCATAACCCGCCCAGCTGTCGAGATTGACGATCTTCTTCGGCTCGTCAGGTTTCCGCCGCCGGTCGAGCGACATCATCGTGATCTGCTGCGCAAAGGCGTTCCACGTCGCGCCGCCCTTTGTGAGGTTGCGGCCAAGCCATTCCTCCTGCGCCTTTCCGAGCACCTGCCTGTCTTTGGCGAACACATCGGGGCAGGCGGGCTTGAAGCCGTCGTCGCACGGCTGGTCATCGCGATATTGCCGCGTGTCGAGCAATTGCATCGCCATCAGGTCGCCCCAGCGAAACTCGCGGTTCATCGCGACCATTCCGCCGCGCGGCAGCAGCGCCCTGCGCACCGGCATATGCTCGTACCACGCCTGCATCGCGGCTTGCTTCTTCAGCATGAAGACCTCGGGCGACGCGGCTTCGGGATCGTTGACGTCGAGGCCGAGTTTCCAGTTGTCGATGTCCGACACCCAGTCGTTGCGGATCTCGTGATCGTCGAAGCTCGACAGGAAGGCGTGGACCGAGCGCGCCGCCTGAAGGTCGATGTCGCCGAGCTGCTGCGCATAGGCGTTGCGGAAATCATTGACGTCGACAAGCGCCCGGTGTGCGTGCTTGCGCACCGGCCGCGTCGGCAGCCCGGTGTTGAACAGATATTCCTCGCTATATTCATAAATGAAGTCGCCATAATGATAGACGAAGGCGAGATCCTCGCGCGCGAGGTGACGATAGGCGCCGAAAAAGCCCGCTTCGAAATGCTGGCATCCGGCGACCCCGAATTTCAGCGCATCGGCCTTCGCACCCGGCGCGGGCAGGGTACGCGCGCGGCCGCGCAGGCTGCGCTCGCCGCCCGCGGTGAAGCGGTAATAAAAGGGCCGGTCGGGCTGCAATCCGGCAACCTCGACATGGACGCTGTGCGCAAGCTCGGGGCGCGCGAGTTCGGTGCCCTTGGCGACGACGTCGCGAAAGCCAGTGTCGCTCGCGACTTCCCAGTCGACCGGAAAATTCGCCAGCGGCATCCCGCCATGGCGTTCCATCGGTTCGGGGGCGAGCCGCGTCCAGATGACGAAACCGTCGCTCGCCGGATCGCCCGCCGCGACGCCGAGGCTGAACGGGAATTCGCGGAAGATACCGCCCTCGGCGCGCAGGATCGCGGGGGCGGCAAGGCCGGCGAGCGTGGCCCCGGCAAGGAAATGGCGGCGGTTGAACATGGCTGGGCTCCCCGGGGACGAATCACCGCCCCTGATAGCCCAGTCCTATGTTTCATCAATGACCGGTTACAGCCACATCCGCGCCATCCACAGCGCCATCGCGACCATCATCACATTCTCGGTGAGCGAGACGAAGCCCAGCGGCACCTTGCTGCTGCCGCCGACGCAAGCGCATTTGATGTCGCGCTTGTCGATATAGACCGCCTTGAACACCGACACCGCACCGATGCCGCCGATGAACAGCGCGAGCGGGATCGACAGCCAGGGCAGCGCGTGTGCGGTCATCAAAACACCGGCGAGCCCCTCGGCAAAAGGATAGATGCTCGCATAAGGCACCCAGCGCTTGGCGAGCAGATCGTAGTTCAGGAACATCGTCGCGAACTTGTCGACGTCCTGCAATTTGAGCAGCGCGAGCACGATCATGCTGAACGAGATGAACCATTCGGCGGCGCGCAGGGTGAAAGCATCGCCATAGACCGAGAAGCTGGTCGCGAGCGCCATCAGCGCCGTCATCGCGAACAGCGCGATGACCGGCGTGTAGCTGGTGGCGTCGGGATCGGCGACCTTCAGCCCGAAATGACGGCGCAGGTCGTCGTGGCCGCCGATCCGCACGCCGTCGATGAAGGTCTGCGGCGTCGTCTTCACGCCATGCTCGGCCTTGAACGCGTCGGTTTCCTCGCGCGTCGTCAGCCAGCGGTCGTCGACCGTAAAGCCGCGGCTTTCGAGCAGATGTTTGGATTTGAGGCCATAGGGGCAGGTGTGCCCCGGCATGACCATGCGATGGAGGGTTGCTTGTTTTTTCATGCGCCCCATATAGCCTCCGTACCATAGTACGGAGTCAAGCGATGCAATTGACGATCGGAAAATTGGCGGCGGCGGGCGATGTCGGGGTCGAAACCGTGCGCTATTACCAGCGCCGCGGGCTGCTCGACACGCCCGCACGAAGCGGCGGTGACGGCTGGGGAGGCGGGATCCGCCGCTATGGCGAGGATGACCTGCGGCGCCTTAGATTCATCCGCTCGGCGCAGGTGTCGGGCTTCACGCTGGACGAGATTTCCGAACTGCTCGCGCTCGAGGCGAGCGACGACCGCGTGCGCGTGCGCACGTTGGCGCGGCAGCGGATCGACGTTCTCGACGAAAAGATCGCGCAGATGACCGCAACACGCGCCGCGCTGGCACGCCTCGCCGACCAATGCGCCGCGAGCGACAAGGGGCCGTGCCCGATATTGGCCGCGTTCGAGCCGGGTTAACCCCTCCCGCCTGCGGGAGGGGAGAACGAGATCAGCTGTGCAGGAAATGCATCACGTCGCCGTCGTGGACGACATAGGCCTTGCCCTCGGCGCGCAGCTTGCCCGCTTCGCGCGCCTTCGCTTCGCCGCCCAGCGCGACATAATCGTCATAGGCGATCGTTTCGGCGCGGATGAAGCCCTTCTGGAAATCGCTGTGGATTTCGCCCGCGGCCTCGGGCGCGGTCGCACCCGTGTGGACGGTCCACGCACGCGCTTCCTGCGGGCCGACGGTGAAGAAGGTGATCAGGTGGAGCAGCTCGTAGCCCGCGCGGATAACGCGCGCGAGGCCGGTTTCGTGGAGGCCCATTTCTTCGAGGAACTCGAGCCGGTCGGCCATGTCCATCGTCACCAGCTCGCTTTCGATCGCGGCCGAAACGACGACCGCCTGCGCGCCTTCGGCGGCGGCCTTGGCGAAGACCTTTTCGGAGAAGGCGTTGCCGTTTGCGGCGCTGCCTTCGTCGACGTTGCAGACGTAGAGGACGGGCTTCGAGGTCAGGAGCTGCGCGGTGCGCAGCACGCGGGCTTCCTCGTCATCCTTGGGTTCGGTCAGCCGCGCGGGCTTGCCTTCGCGCAGCAGTTCGAGCGCCTGCCCGAGCACCGATGCGGCGATCTTCGCTTCCTTGTCGCCCTGCGCGGCCTTTTTGGCGAAGGCGGGAACGCGCTTTTCGAGGCTTTCGAGGTCGGAGAGCAGCAGTTCGGTTTCGACCGTCTCGGCGTCGGCGACGGGATCGACCTTGTTCTCGACATGCTGGATGTCGTCATCCTCGAAACAGCGCAGCACATGGACGATCGCGTCGACTTCGCGGATGTTGCCGAGGAACTGGTTACCGAGCCCTTCGCCCTTCGACGCGCCGCGTACGAGGCCGGCGATGTCGACGAAGGCGAGCTGCGTCGCGATGATCTTCTTGCTGCTCGCGATACCGGCGAGCTTTTCGAGCCGCGCGTCGGGCACCGCGACGTTGCCGATATTCGGCTCGATCGTGCAGAAAGGATAGTTCGCCGCCTGCGCCGCCGCGGTTTCGGTCAGCGCGTTGAACAGGGTGGACTTGCCGACGTTGGGCAGGCCGACGATCCCGCATTTGAAACCCATAAAAACTCCGTGAGGTTCGGCCTGCCGTGAATGAGGGGCCTGTGTTGCAGCGCCCCTAGCGCCAGATTGCCTCGGGCGCCAGTCTTTGCCGTTGCGCCCGGTTCAGACTTGCGCCTTTATCGCGTCCGCCATGACGAAACCTCGCCTCATTCTTGCCGCCGGCATCCTTCTGACTCTCGGCGCGACCGCCGCAATCGCGGCGCCGAACCGCTTCGAGGAAGGCGTCTTCACCGAACTCAACCGCTTCCGCAGCGATCCCGCAGCCTATGCCGAATATCTGCGCGACTATCGCCCACGCTTCGAGGGCAAGTTGCTGGTCAGCGGCGACGACAGCGAGATCGACATTATGACGCGCGAGGGCGTCGCCGCGGTCGACGAGGCGATCCGCGACCTTCGCCGCGAAAAGCCGCTGCCCGAACTGGAATGGAGCGACCCGCTGGCACGCGCCGCGGCGGACCATGTCGCGGTCCAGTCACGCTCGGGGGCGGTCGGTCATTATACGCGGGGCAGCGGCCCCGGCGAGCGGATGAAGGCGCGCGGCGGCGGACCCTATGTGAACGAAGTCATCACCTATGGCCATCACACCCCCGAAGGCGTCGTCGACCAGTTGTTGATCGACGACGGCGTGCCCGACCGCGGCCATCGCCACAGCCTGCTGCGCGCGACGCACCGCTATGCCGGCATCGCGTGCGGTCGGCATCCGGTGCACCGGACGATGTGCGTGACCTTGATGTCGCAGACGCGCGACGGTTCGCCGCCGCCACCCCCCAAGCGCACACCCTGACGGCCATCCGCTCCCGCCCGGCGAAGGGGGGAGCGGATAGCGCGCGATCAGGCGCCGACTGGCTGGCTGTCGGTGCGGCGCACGACGACGGTCGACGAGCGCGGCTGCTGCCCCGCGACCGGCCAGTTGCCCGTCGGGTGCTGGATGTTCACGAAGAAGGTCTTGAGGTCGGGCGTATAGGCCAGACCCGTGATCTCGCAGCCGAGCGGGCCGACGAGGAAGCGCTTCGACTGCTTCGTGACCTGATCGACATAGAACATCGCATTGTGGCCGAACGCCTGATCGATCGTCCGTCCTGCGACACCCGAGTTGCCGGGAACGCTGTGATCGGTCTGCACCCACATGCGGCCCTGCGGATCGATGCGGAGCCCGTCGGGGCTGGAGAAGGTGTCGCCGTTGATATTGCCGACGAGGTTGCTGCCGCCCGCCGAGAGCGACGGATCGCCCGCGGTCAGGAAGATTTCCCAGCTGAACTTGGTCGCCAGCGGCGAATCGCCTTCTTCGCGGAACTTGATGATATGCCCATGCAGGTTGGTGACGCGCGGGTTGGCGGGGTCAACGACGCGGCGGCCGCTGTTGTTGGTCAGCGTGCAATAGACCGCCTTGTTGTCGGGCGCGACGGTCAGCCATTCGGGGCGATCCATCACGGTGCCGCCCGCGACGCGCGCCGCCGAGGGCGTATTGATCAGCACGTCGGCCTGATTGTTGAAATTGACGATTGTCGGCGCCGGCGGCGTCGTGCTCTGGGTGGTGTTGCCCGGGTCGGATGCGCCCGCGGTCAGGCCGTTCTGGCCGACGACGAGTGCGCGCCATTCGCCGGTGCCGTTGGCGTTGAAGCGCGCGACATAGAGCGTGCCATAGTCGAGCAGGTCGGTGTTCGCCGCACGATTGGTGTTGCTCCAGGCCCGGTCCGGAACGAACTTGTAGATACAACCGGGGGTCGAATCATCGCCCATGTAAAAGGCGACGCGACGGTCACTGTTCGACATGAAGGCGACGTTTTCATGGCTGAAGCGGCCCATCGCGGTGCGCTTCGTCGGCTGCGCCAGCTCGCGCAGCGGGTCGATCTCGACAACCCAGCCATAATCGCGGGCGGGCTGCGTGGGATCGAGATAATTGTCGGTCGTCTCTTCGCAGGTCAGATAGGTGTCCCACGGGGTTCGGCCGCTCGAGCAGTTGTTGAGCATGCCCTTGATCGAGCCCGACAGCAGGCCCGCAGCCGGGCCGCCGGCGCGATAGCTGCTGTTGCCGGTGTAGCGGCGGTTATAGGTCGATCCCGGCTGCACGGCCCATTTGCCGTCGCTGCCCTTGGCGATCTCGACGACGCCGATACCGACCGCCGACAGCGCGAGCGCCTTCTGGTCGGCGGTTGCGGTTGCGGCGTTGTAGCTGCCCGCCATCAGGATGTTGAAGTCGGGATATTCGAAGTTCATCGCGAGGATGCCGCGGTTATTGGCATCGACGCCCGGAAAGGCGAAATATTCCATGCCGTCATGGTTACCGCCCGCCCATTTCTCGGCGACCGCGGGGGTGGGAAAGCTACCCGAATAGGCGGCGCCGGCTTCGACCGAATCGCCGGCCTTCAGCAGCACGTCGACGGTGTAGCCCGCGGGCACGGTGACCTTGTCGTCCTGGTTCGCGGCGACCGCGGCGAAACTGACGGCATAGCTGACCGGCGGGGGCGTCGGGGTGGGAGTCGGCGTCGGGG
>SCNS01000012.1 GCA_005503215.1 Sphingomonadaceae bacterium 3R27C6
CGGTCAGCTTCCTCAGCCTCTTCGCGCCCGCCCTCGGCGACCATATGGCGCTCTCGACGCTCGCACTGATCTGGATCGTCACCGCGATCAACTGGCGCGGCGCGCGCGCCGCGGGGCGTTTCCAGATCGTGACCCTGCTCATCAAGCTGATCCCGCTGCTGACCGTGATCGTCCTGATACCGATCGCGTTCGGCAGTGAGACCCCCGTCGTCACGACGCCCTTCCCGGCCGAGGGATTCTCGCTGACGGCGGTCAGCGGATCGGCGATCCTGACGTTATGGGCGCTGCTCGGCTTCGAATCGGCGAGCGTCGCGACCGACAAGGTCAAGGATCCGGTCGTCACCATCCCGCGCGCGACGATCATCGGCACGCTCGCGACGGGCATCCTCTACCTGATCGTCTGTTCGGCGGTCGCGCTGATGCTGCCCGCGGACGAAGTCGCGACGTCCGACGCGCCGTTCGCCCTGTTCGCCGAAACCTATTGGGGGCACGGGCCGGCGCTGTTCATCGCCGCCTTTGCCGCGATCAGCGCGATCGGGGCCTTGAACGGCTTCACGCTGATCCAGGCCGAACTCCCCGCAACACTCGCGCGGCAGGGCCTGTTTCCCGCATGGTTCGCGCGCACCAATCGTCACGGCACGCCCGTTGCCGCGCTGCTGATCGCAAGCACCCTCGCAACCGCGTGCGTCGTCTTGAACAGCAACAAATCGACCGCCGAGATGTTCACCTTCATGGCGATCCTGTCGACCTCGGTGACGCTGTGGCTCTACCTCTCCTGCGCCGCCGCCGCGCTGCGGCTGCGCGTCGCGATACCGGTCGCCTTGGTCGGCCTCGCCTATTCGGTCTGGACTCTGTGGGGCGCCGGGCTGAACGTCAGCGCGATGAGCCTGATCCTGATGGTCGCGGGGTTGCCGCTCTATTGGTGGACCCGCGGCTCAACGCCATTTGGGGGCGAAGAGGCCCCGGTCGCGTAGGATGACCTGCGCGGCATTGTGCCCCGGCGCGCCGGTGACGCCGCCGCCGGGATGTGTGCCCGCGCCGCACATATATAGGCCCTTGAGCGGCCCGCGATAGGCGCCGTTGCCGAGCACGGGGCGCGCCGACCACAGCTGGTCGAGGCTCATATTGCCGTGCATGATGTCGCCGCCGACCAGCCCGAACTTGCGTTCGAGCCCCTTGGGGCTGAGAATCTGGCGCCCGACGATCGAGGCGCGGAAACCAGGGGCATATGCCTCGACCGTGTCGATGATCGTATCAGCGGCCTTGCCTTCCTCGGCGTCCCAGTCGCGCCCGTCCGGCAACTCGGGCGCGAATTGCTGGCAGAACAAGCTCGCGACATGCTGGCCCGGCGGCGCGAGGCTGTCGTCGACGGTCGACGGGATGAGCATTTCGACAATCGGCTTCTTCGACCAGCCGTACTGCTTCGCGTCGAGAAAGGCGCGGTCCATATAGTCGAGCGTCGGGGCGATGATGATCCCCGACTGATGATGCTCGCCGGGTTCGGGCAGGCAGGTGAAACGCGGCAGTTCGCTGAGCGCGACATTCATGCGGAAGGTGCCACTGCCCGCCTTGAACGCCTTGATGCGGCGGCGGAATTCGGGGGCGATATCGCCTTCGTCGAACATCCGTTCGTAGAGCAGCTTGGGCCCGACATTGGCGATGACGCGCGCCGCGGCGATTTCCTCACCGCTGACCAGCTTGACCCCTACCGCCTTGCCGCCGTCAACGAGCACCCGCGCGACGGGCGCTTCGAGGCTGATCTCGACGCCAAGCTGCGTGCAAACCTTCGCCATCATCTGGGTGATCGCGCCCATGCCGCCGACGCTGTGGCCCCACGCGCCTTTCTTGCCGTTCACCTCGCCGAAGACGTGATGGAGGAGGACATAGGCGCTGCCCGGCGTATCGGGGCTGGCATAGTTGCCGACCACCGCATCGAAACCGAAGGCCGCCTTGACGGCCTCGCTTTCGAACCAGCTATCGAGGAAGGTGCGCGCCGACTTGGTGAAAAGCTCGAGCACGTCGCGCTGCTGCGACAAGCTGAGCCTGGTCAGCCCGCGCCCCTGCCGTGCGGCGTCGATCAGCGTCTTGAACCCATCGCCGACGTTGGGCGGCGATTTGAGCGCGAGGTCGCGCAGCACATCGGCGACGCCCTCGAGCATGTCATAATATTCGGGGAGGCGCGCGGCGTCGTGCGCGGAGAAGCGCGCAAATTCCTTTTGCGTGCGCTCGAGCCCGCCGCCGAGCTTCAGATAGCCGCCATCCTCTTGCGGCAGGAAATTGCTGATCGGCCGCTCGATCACGCGATAGCCATGTGTCGCGAGCTTCATGTCGGCGATCACCTTGGGCTGGAGCAGGCTGACCGTGTAGCTGGCGACCGAATTGCGGAAGCCCGGCGCGAATTCCTCGGTCACCGCGGCGCCACCGACGACGTCGCGCGCCTCGACGATGCGCACCTTCAGCCCCGCCTTCGCGAGATATAAGGCGCAGACGAGGCCGTTGTGGCCGGCGCCGATAATCAGGGCGTCATAGGCTTTGGTCATTGGAAGTCTTTCGCAAGCGGGGATTGGACATGCTGGCGGCCGAAGCCGAGGCCGAGGACGCGGCCCGGGATGCGGCGCAGCAGCGGAATGCGGTTGAGCAGGCGGACGGCGAGCGGCACACGGGTAATCTCGCCGCGCAGCATCGGTTCGATGATATTCCGATGAGCGAAACGCTGGAGCCCCTGCATCCGCGTCGTCGGTTTCCAGCGGCGCTCCTGCACCTTGGCGAGCAGCGGATCGGGGTCGGCGCCAGCCGCGAACCGCGCGGCGAGGATGTTCGCCGTCGCCACCGCATCCTGCACCGCGAGGTTGATCCCGACGCCGCCGACGGGCGACATCGCATGCGCGGCGTCACCGATCGCGAGGAGGCCGGGGCGCGACCAGCGCGTCAGCCGGTCGAGCGCGACCGAGAGCAATTTGACGTCGTCGAAGCTTTGGATCGCATCGATCCCCGCAGCAAGACCTGGGGCGATCGCGACGATCCGGTCGCGAAAGGCCGCGATTCCGCGCGCCTCGATCGGCGCAAAGCCGCCTTTTTCGATGATCTGCGCGCATTGCCAATAATCGCCGCGCGGGATCGCGACGACCATGCCGCCCTTGTCGATCGTGCCAAGTGCGACTTCGGACATGTCCATGCCCGCGGGGACGGGGACGCGGAACCACAGCACGTCCATCGGCGCGCCGAGATCTTCGAGCGGCAATTCGGCGGCATCGCGCAGCACCGAGCGGCGACCGTCGGCGGCGATAACGAGCCGCGCGGGCAATGTCGCGCCACTCGCGAGCGTCACGCCGCTGACGCGCCCGGCGGCATCATGGGTCAGCCCGGTCGCCTCGGTCGACATGCGGAGGTCAAAGGTCGGATATTTCCGGCCCTGCCCCGCGATAAAATCGAGCAGATCCCATTGCGGCATCATCGCGACGAAGCGCGCCGCGACGGGCAGATGCTTCATCGTTGCGATCGTATACTGCCCGCCGAGCAGGTTGAGCGTCATCGTGTCGATCGCGGCGTGCGGCTCTTTCAGCAGCTCTTCGAGCAGCCCGATCTCGTTGAACAGTTCGAGTGTCGAGGGGTGCACGGTGTCGCCGCGGAAATCGCGAAGGAAATCAGCGTGCTTTTCGAGGACGGTGACGGGCACGCCGGCGCGCGCGAGCAGCAGGCCCGCGACCATCCCGGCGGGGCCGCCGCCAACGATGATGACTGGATCGCTCATCATACTCCCCTCCTCCCCTGTGATACGGCTAGCGACTCCAGCCCGGCGCGGGCGCTCGCTCCAACCGCGCCTCGGGGATCAGGTCGCGCATCCGCGAACAGAAATGCTTGAGGCACACCTCCTTGTCGCTGAGCGGCCCCATGGTGAAGCTTTTCGACTGCATCCCTTGCTGGACGCGCGTGATCAGTTCGGTGTCCTCGGCGTTGACCTGGCGGTTGATGCGCCAGTTCAGATAGCGCGCGGCCTTCATTTCGCGGCGCTCGTCGGGAAGCACGTACGAGATTTCGCGGATCAGGCAGGTCGTCGGCCCGGTCGGCAGCCATTGCATGAAATCGACCTGGTCGGGATAGATGTCGAACGCGACGTTCGGCCACAGCTTGAAATAGAGCCAGTGGCGCTGATTGGCCTCGGGCAAATGCGGGACCGAGGGCAATAATCGTTGATACATGCGCTCGGACCAGTTCACCGACGGCCGGTCGATCAAATCGCCCCACATGCGGTCGACATTGTCCTCGGCCTCGACACCATAGCTTTTGCCGAACAGGCGCGTGAGGCCGGGGTGCGCGACAGGGATGTGGAGGCCGTCCGAATAATTGTCGCCGACATTTTTCCAGTTCACGTCGCGCGGGCGCAGCGTGACGCGGCCGAGCGCGCCGAGCTCCTCGAAGCGGTAGGGCGCGACCTGCGCTTCATAGGGCGCCATCATCGACGCAACCGACGGGCCGCCGTCATCCTCGAGCCGCACGAACCAGAAGCCGCGCCATTGTTCGAGTCCGACGGGGACGAGCCCCGCCTTGCCCTTGTCGAGCGTCGGATAGCTCGCCGAATCGGGCACGCCGGTCAGTCGGCCATCGAGTTCGTAGGTCCACGCGTGATAGGGGCAGACGAGCTTCTTCGCGCAACCCACCGCGCCATCGACAAGGCGCGAGCCGCGATGGCGGCAGACATTGGTGAAGGCGCGTACATTGCGGTCGGTGCCGCGCACCAGAATCACGCTCTCGCCGCAATAGTCGATGCTGTGCCAGTCGCCGACGTTCGGGATGTCGCTGTCGTGGCAGACGACCTGCCAGCTCGGGCGGAAAATCCGTTCCATTTCCGCGGTATAGAAATCGGGATCGCTGTACGTCCAGGCGGGAAGCGACCAGCCGTCGAGCGGGTCGAGATTCGAATCGCGAAGGGGTGCAGTTGCCATATCTCGTTCCTTGTTGTACATATGTATAACAAGATGACCGTCGTTCGCCAAGCCTTTACGCGCGAAAGCGCCGATGCCCGCCGGGCGGACCTGATCGAGGCGACCGCGGCGTGCCTTGCCGAGCATGGGCTGGCGGGAACCAACGTCCGCGCGATCTGCGCGAAGGCGGGTGTGTCGCCGGGGTTGCTGCGCCATTATTTCGGCGGCATCGACGATCTGGTCGCGGCGACCTACAAAGCGACGAGCGACCACATGGACGCGATTTTCGCCGCCGCGATGGTGCAGGCGGGCAGCGATCCACACGCGCGGCTGACCGCTTACCTCACCGCCAGCTTCCGTCCGCCGGTAACCGATCCCGAACTGCTCGGCGCATGGACCGCCTTTTGGGCGCTCGCACGCAGCGACGCGCGCATGGCGGCAATCCACGCGGAAAGTTACGCCGGCTATCGCGCGCGGCTCGGCGAATTATTGGTCGCGTGCGGCGCGGCGGATGCCGACCGTCTGGCGATCATGCTCACCGCGATGGTCGACGGGCTGTGGCTCGAGCTGTCGCTCGACGCCGAAAGCTTCGGCGCCGAGGCGGCAGTCCATATGGTCGAGCGCGCGGTCTCCGCGCTCGTCTGACCCTTATTTCGACAAATCGCGCAGCAGGCTGTCCCAATGCGCGAGCGCGGGGGCGATCGCATCGACGGGTACGCGCTCGTTGAGCCCGTGCGCATAGCTGTCGCTCGCTTTCGAGAAGAGACCCGCGACGCCATAGCTCGGCACGCCCTGAATGCGGAAATGATAGCTGTCGGTCGCGCCCGCGCTCATCGACGGGATGATCGGCAGGCCCGGCGCGCGCGCATGCACCGCCTTCGTCACCGCCGCGACGACGTCGGGGCGCAGCGGCGAGGCATCGCTCGCGCTCGCGTCGGGATCGGTCTTCACCTTGATCGCGGGGTCGGCGATGGCCTTTTCAAGCTCGGCGCGCACCGTTTCGACCGGCACACCGGGGAAGATGCGGCAGTTGATGTTCGCCGTCGCGCGCTGGGGCAGCGCGTTTTCGGCATGGCCGCCCTTGACCAGCGTCGGCACGCAGGTGGTGCCGATCTGGCCGATATATTCGGGGTCGGCGCGGATCGCAGCAATGGCTTTCGCGTCCGACGGGTTCGCGGCAAAGGCTTTCAGCGCCGCGCCGATATCGCCGCCGACCTGGTCGGCGACGATCGGCATGCCGACCTTGGTCAGCTCATTCTGCTGCGGCGTGAAGCGATAGGCGCCGACCTTCGCGAGCGCGGTCGACAGCTGGACGATCGCATTGCTGCCCGACGGGCGCGAGCTGTGGCCGCCCGGGTTGGTGACTTCGAGCGTGAAGTCGGCATAGGTCTTCTCGCCCGCCTGCAGCCCGTAATATTTGGGTTTGCCGTCCTCGCCGATCGTCCCGCCACCGCCGTCGCCGTTGAGCGCGAATTCGGCGCCCTTATACTTCGCCGCGAGCGCGCGCGTCGTGGTCATCGAGGTTTCCTCGTCGCCCGATAGCAGCAGGATGATCGAGCGCTTCGGCTTGAAGCCGTCCTTCTTGAGCTGCGCCATCGTCGCGACCATCATCGAGACGTCGAACTTGTTATCCTCCGACCCGCGCCCGAAAATATAGCCCTCTTCCTCGACCGGCACGAAGGGGTCGCGCGTCCAGTCCTTGGGATCGGCCTCGACGACGTCCATATGGCCCAGCAGCACGATTGGCTTCTGCTTCGTCGTCCCGTGCAGCGTCGCGGCGAAGGTCGCGGTTTCGCCGATCGGCGTGATTTCGATGTCCGCGTCAGCATAGCCCGCGGCTTTCAGCACGCTGGCGTAATAGGCGGCGAGCTTGGGCACTTGCCCACGCCCCTCGACCGTCGGAATCGCAACGCTGTCCTTCAGTATCTTTTTCGCCGCCTCGGTATCGGCGGGCTTGGCGTGGACGGGCGCGGCGGCGAGCAAGGCGGCGGCGAGGGCGAGCGGAGCGGTGAGGTTGCGCATGGAAACGGACCCTAACCAGCTGTCATCCCAGCGCAAGCTGGGATCGCTATCGTTGTGGCAGGGCGGCAGCGGCCCCAGCTTTCGCCGGGACGACGATTCCTATGCCGCCTTCTTCGCCTTCGGTGCCGGCGTCTTCGGCCTGTAGCGGCAGAGGTCGTCGACCGGGCAGTGCCAGCATTCAGGGGTGCGCGCCTTGCAGATATAGCGGCCGTGGAGGATCAGCCAGTGATGCGCGCCGACGCGGAACGGCGCGGGCGTGTTCTTTTCGAGCTGTTTTTCGACCGCGAGCACCGTCTTGCCGGGTGCGAGCCCGGTGCGATTGCCGACGCGGAAGATATGCGTGTCGACCGCGAAGGTCTCCGCCCCGAAGGCGCAGTTCATCACGACATTCGCGGTCTTGCGCCCCACCCCCGGCAGTTCGACGAGCGTGTCGCGGTCGGCGGGCACCTCGCCGCCGAAATCGCGGACGAGTATTTCGCTGAGTGCGATGACATTCTTCGCCTTGCCGTTGAACAGCCCGATCGTCTTGATGTGCTGCTTCAGCCCCTCCTCTCCGAGGTCGACCATCGCTTGCGGGGTCTTTACCTCCTGGAACAGTCGTCGCGTCGCCTTGTTCACCCCGACGTCGGTCGCCTGCGCCGACAGCACGACCGCGACGAGCAGCTGATAGGTGTTGCCGAACTCCAGCTCGGTCTCGGGACTCGGATTGAGCTCGGCGAGCCGCCGGTAGAATTCGAAGATATCGGCCTTCTTCATCGGATCAGTTAAGCCCGAGCACCTGCGGCATCGTATAGCGGTCGGGCTTCTGGTTCATCAGCCACAGCGCCGCGCGCACCGCGCCGCGCGCGAAAATCATGCGGTTTTCGGCGCGGTGCGACAGGGTGATGATCTCCTCGGGGCCCGCGAAGATCACGTCATGGTCACCCGCAACCGTCCCGCCGCGCAGGCTCGCAAAGCCGATCTTGCCGTGCCCGCGCGCGCCGGTGAGGCCGTCGCGGCCGCGTTCGGAGCAGGTGTCGAGGTTGATCCCGCGCCCTTGCGCCGCGGCCTGTCCGAGCAACAACGCGGTGCCGCTCGGCGCGTCGACCTTCATCCGGTGGTGCATCTCGACCACCTCGATATCCCAGTCGGCGCCGAGCCGGGTCGCGGCCTCGCGCACCAGATGCGCGAGCAACGTAACGCCGAGCGAAGTGTTGCCGGTCTGGAGCACCGCGATATCCTTCGCCGCATCGTCGATCAGATAATGATGGCGTTCCTCGAGCCCTGTCGTCCCGATGACGATCGGGGTTTTCGCGGCGACACAGGCATCGAGCGTCGCCTCGAGCGCGGCGGGCGACGAAAAATCGACAAGAACGTCGGCGTCGCTCGCGAGCCTCAGAACGTTACCGCCCCGGTCGATACCACAACTGCGCTGCCCCGCTTCGGATATGGCGGCGGCGAGCGCGACGCCCATCCGCCCTTCGCTGCCGATAATACCGATGCTGGTCATGACCTGTCCCCTAAATTGCCGCTCCCTTTAGCCGTTCGTGTCGAGCGAAGTCGAGATGCCCATCGAAATGACGCCATGCCGACGGGCATCTCGACTTCGCTCGATGCGAGCGGATAGAGAGGACGTATGAGCGACATCAACAATATCGTGGTCCTGACCGGCGCCGGCGTTTCGGCCGAAAGCGGCATCGACACCTTTCGCGACAGCGGCGGCCTGTGGGAACAGCATCGCGTCGAGGATGTCGCGACCCCCGAAGCCTTTGCGCGCGACCCAGACCTTGTCCTGCGCTTCTACGACATGCGGCGCGAGGCGATCCAGACCAAGGCGCCGAACGCCGCGCATGAGGCGCTCGCGCGGCTCGACGCCGCTTGGCCGGGCGAACTGCTCATCGTAACACAAAATGTCGACGACCTCCACGAGCGCGCGGGCGCGAAGCGGCTGATCCATATGCATGGCGAGCACCTCAATGCCTGGTGTACCGCATGCGATGCGCGGGTGCCGTGGACGGGGCCGCTCCTCGATCGCCCCGCGTGCAGCGCGTGCGGCATCGTCGGCACCCTGCGCCCCGATATCGTCTGGTTCGGCGAGATGCCGTACCGGATGGAGGACATTTATCACGCCCTGAACCGCGCCGACCTGTTCGTGTCGATCGGCACGTCGGGCGCGGTCTATCCCGCCGCGGGCTTCGTGCGCGAGGCGCGCGCATCGGGCGCGCGGACGCTCGAGCTCAATATGGAGCCGAGCCAGGGCAGCTACTGGTTCGACGAGGCGCGGCAGGGTCCGGCGACGCGGCTGGTGCCCGAGTGGGTCGAAGAGATGCTGGGCTAGCTAGCGGCGCGACGCGAAAAAATCGCGAAGGAGCGCGGCCGCGTCGGCGTCGCCGATGCCGTCGTAAATCTCCGGCCTATGGTGGATCGTCGGCTGCGCGAAGGTGCGCGGACCGTGGACGACCGCCCCCCCCTTCGGATCGTCGGCGCCATAATAGAGCCGCGCGATTCGCGCGTGGGCGATCGCGCCGGCGCACATCGCGCAGGGTTCGAGCGTCACATAAAGGTCGCAGCCGTCGAGCCGCTCGTTGCCGAGCTTGGCCGCAGCAATGCGAATCGCGACGATTTCGGCATGCGCGGTCGGGTCGTGCGATTCGCGCGGGCGATTATGCCCTTCGGCAATGATCTCGCCGTCCTTGACGATTACCGCGCCGACGGGCACTTCGCCCCATTCGGCCGCGATGCGCGCGAGATCGAGCGCGCGGCGCATCGGTTCGGGGAGCGGAAACTGGGCCATAAAAGCGCCCTATTCGCTTGACGAATCTCCGGCAAGCCGATAAGCGCGCGCCTTTCCCGGCTCACTCCGGTCCTGTACTGCCCGTTTTACGGGAAGTGCCCGGACGCCGATCCGAAATTTTTTTGACCCAGTTTTTTAGACGAGGACGAAACCATGTCGCGCATCTGCGAACTGACCGGCAAGGGCCGCCAGGTTGGCCACAATGTCAGCCACGCCAACAACAAGACCAAGCGCACGTTCCTGCCCAACCTGCAGAATGTGACGTTGCTGTCGGACGCGCTCGGCAAGGGTGTGAAGCTGCGCGTGTCGACCCACGGCCTGCGCACGGTCGAGCATAATGGCGGTCTCGACAACTGGCTGCTGAAGGCCGGCGACGACCAGCTGTCGACTTCGGCGCGCAAGGTGAAGAAGGAAGTCGCGAAGAAGCTGGCCGAAAAGGCCGCTTAAGCGCTTTCGAATCGCTAAAAGCAATCAGGCCGCCGGGTTACCGCGCGGCCTTTTTGCTGTCCGGCCCCGCTTTCGGCGGCAGGCCCACCAGCTCGAATTGCAGCAGCAGGCTGCGCTGCCAGCTGTTGAAATTATTGTCGGCGACGAGCCACAACCAGGTCCGTCCCTGCTCGACCGAAATCGCGGCGCCTTCATAATTTTCGGCGAGCGCCGCCGGGACGCGGCCGATCGTCCGTGATCGCACGACAGCGTCCTTCCTCATGTCCGCGGGGTCGACGACCGCGACGATCGTCGTGAAAACGGGGTCGAAGCCGAGCCGCCGGTGCACGATCAGGATGCGCCCGTCGGGCAGCGCCGCGGCATCGCTGACCAGCCCGCGCCCCGCCGAATCATAAAAGAAGCGAATCGGCGCGGGACCGGGCGCGGCCGGATCGCCGGTGTAGATCAACGCCTCACGCCCGCGCGGATCGTCGTTGGCGTCTTCCAGAAAGACCACCGCCCGGCCGTCCGGAAGCCGCGCCATCGCCTCAGGCCCGCGATTCCTGGGCCAGCGCGCCGGTTCGGGCAGCTTGCGTCGCGACTCGATGGCCGAAAGGCCGGCATCGAGTCGCCAGATTTCGTTGATCCCCTCGAGCGCGATCCAGCTCTTGCCGCTTTCGGGGGCGACAAACATCGCCTCGGCATCGACCATCGATTTGCGTTGCGGCCGGCCGTCGGGTGTCGGCAGCGCGCGAATCCGGGCATCCGAAACCGAACCGCGCGCATCGAGCGTCAAGCGCACTCCATAACCATTGTCGCCGATCAGCTGAAACCGGTCCGGCCCCATCCGCGCGAGCGCCGAAAAGCCGCCGAACCGGCTGTGCGGGCTGACGAGATGCCAGCCGCGGACGAACCGCATCGCACCCGAAGCCTCGGGCGCGAAGACCAGCGGACGCGCTGCGGCGCCTTCGGTCATGTCGCCCTTCGGAAAGCGCATCACGGTGCCGGGCACCGGGCCGACGGCAAGAAATATCAGGGCAGCGAAGAGCAAACGGCGCATCGCCGCGGGTTAGGGCGGCGATGCGCGAAAGGGAAGCGGTTCGCCGCAGAAAGCTGAACATCAGCCAACAACCATGTTCAGGCTTCGCTCAATGCGAATCGGGCAAAACCTGTTTCATCGACAAAGCCCAGTCGGGCCCATGACGACGAAGGAGAACGACAATGAAAAAGATGGTGACCCTCTCGATCGCCGCCCTGATGTCCGCCGCGACGCTGGGCATGGCGGCTCCCGCCGCGGCACAGAACGGTTATTACGACCGCGACGGCTATTCGAGCTATTACAGCGGCTACGACCGTGACGATCGTCGCTACGACCGCTATGACCGCCGCGACTATCGCCGCGACCGCCGCGATTACCGCAACGATCGCCGCTATTACCGTGGTGACCGCCGCAACTATCGCCAGTGCGACAAGGGCACCGGCGGCACCGTGATCGGTGCGATTGCGGGCGGCCTTGCCGGTCATGAAATCGCCGGTCGCGGCGACCGCACGGTCGGCACGATCATCGGCGGCGCCGTCGGCGCCCTCGCCGGCCGCGCGATCGACAAGGGGAATGACGGCTGCCGTTAAGGGCTGTCCCGACCCCCAATAATTCCCTCTCCCCTTTCACCCCGTCCGGCCCCGCGCCGGGCGGGGTTTTCTTTGCGTCAAGGCCGCCGGGGAGGAGGCGCTTGCCATAACGCCTGCGAAAGCCTAGGTTTGCTGCCAAGTGCACGCCTGCGGTCTTGCGGGCGCGTGAGCAGAACAGGTTACAATAGCCATGCGGCAAATGGCAGCGCCATCAGGGCGACCGCCGCGGCCAAGTTCAAGAACGGGCCCGGCGGCAAAAGGACGAAACAAGGCGGGTGGCGAATCGCGTCCGATGCCGATCGTGCGGCCGCGCAGCTATGCCGCGATCGACCTTGGTACCAACAATTGCCGGCTTTTGATCGCCCGCCCGCAAAATGGCGAGCTTGTCGTCATCGACGCTTTTTCACGCATCGTCCGCCTCGGCGAAGGCTTGCACGGCAGCGGCCGCATCAGCGACGCGGCGATGGACCGCACCGTCGCGGCGCTGTCGATCTGTGCCGACAAGCTGCGCCGCCGCCACGTCTCGCTGTCGCGCGCGGTCGCGACCGAAGCGTGCCGCCGCGCGAGCAACGGCGAGGAACTGGCCGAGCGCGTCCGCCGCGAAACGGGCATCGTCCTCGACATCATCTCGGCCGCCGAAGAGGCGCGGCTCGCGGTGCTCGGCTGCCACAATCTGATGGAGCCCGGCGAAGGCCCGGCGCTGATCTTCGACATCGGCGGCGGCTCGACCGAGCTGATGCACGTCGATGTGTCGGACCATGACGTCAAGATCCACGACTGGATCAGCGTGCCGTGGGGCGTCGTCTCGCTGACCGAACATGCGCCGCTTCCCGACGACAGCCTCGCCGGCCGCCAGGCCGCCTATGCGCATATGCGCGAAGTGACGCGCGAAGCCTTTGCCGCCTTTGCCGGGCGCGCCGAACGCTTTGCGGGCCAGAAGCTGCGCCTGCTCGGCACCAGCGGCACCGTGACGACGCTCGCCAGCGTCTTCCTCGACCTGCCGCGATACGACCGGCGCGCGGTCGACGGGCTGGTGGTCCCATCCGATGCGATGCGCGACATCAGCCGCCGCCTTGCCGACGCGAGCATCGCCGATCGTGCCGAAATCGCATGCATCGGCCGCGAGCGCGCCGACCTGGTCGTCGCGGGCTGCGCGATCCTCGAAAGCATCATCGACCTGTGGCCCGCGGTGCGCGTCGGCGTCGCCGACCGCGGCATCCGCGAGGGCATATTGCGCACGCTGGCGATGCAGGGCCGCGACATCCCCGTCACCCGCCGCGAGTATCGCAAATGAGCGGCGGAAGCGGAAAGGGCGGCGGTTCGGGCCGCGGCGGTCTGCACGTGCGGGTCAAAACCGCTCGCAAGCGCAGCGTTTCATCGACGCGCTGGCTGCAGCGGCAATTGAACGATCCCTATGTCCGCCGCGCGCAGGCTGAGGGCTATCGCTCGCGCGCCGCATACAAGCTGATCGAACTCGACGAGAAATTCGGTTTCCTCAAGAAATCGCGTGCCGTCGTCGACCTTGGCATCACGCCCGGCGGCTGGTCGCAGGTCGTGCGCAAAGCGAACCCGCGCGCGCGCGTCGCGGGGATCGACCTGCTCCACTGCGAACCGATCGAGGGCGTCGAAATCCTCGAAATGGATTTCATGGACGATGCGGCGCCCGACGCGCTGATCGAGGCGCTCGGCAGCGCCCCCGACCTCGTCATTTCGGACATGGCGGCGAACACCGTCGGCCATCAACAGACCGACCATTTGCGCACGATCGGCCTCGCCGAAACCGCCGCCGATTTCGCGGTGCAGAATCTGCTGCCCGGCGGCGCGTTTGTGGCCAAGGTGTTCGCGGGCGGGGCGGATCACACCCTGCTGACGCTACTAAAACGTCACTTCACAACGGTAAAGCACGCCAAACCGCCGGCGAGCCGCAAGGGGTCACCCGAACTTTATGTCGTCGCCCAAGGCTTCAAGGGCCGGAGCAAGGACGCGGAATAAACAGTGTAATGGGTCGAACCGGGGGAGAATTTTGATGGCCAAGTCGGGGCAGTCGGTCGCGGCTGTGACGCTCGCCGCGCTGATGCTCGCATCGTGCGGCGGCGGGGGTGGTTCGAGCACCGCCGGAAGCGGCGGCCCCGTCACGGTCACCCCGACGCCAACCCCCACCCCGACCGCCACGTGCGCGCTGGCGTCGCGCCAGGCTTTCGCGAAAGCGGTGATCGACGAATGGTATCTGTTCCCGAACGACGTCGCGAATGTCAGCGCGGCGAGCCATGGCAATGTCGAATCCTATATCGACGCGCTCGTCGCCCCGGCGCGCGCGCTGAACAAGGACCGCTTCTTCACCTACATCACCTCGATCGCCGAGGAGAACGCCTTCTACGCCAGTGGGTCGAGCGCGGGCTTCGGCGTCCGCATGAGCTATGACGCGGCGGGTCAGCGCATCCTCATCGCCGAAGCCTATGAGAGCGCGCCG
The DNA here is from genome assembly GCA_005503215.1 of Sphingomonadaceae bacterium 3R27C6. Lineage (GTDB taxonomy): Bacteria > Pseudomonadota > Alphaproteobacteria > Sphingomonadales > Sphingomonadaceae > Sphingopyxis. The sequence continues at coordinate 14,243 of SCNS01000012.1, forward strand.
GCATTTGCCGCGGGGATCGACCGCGGCACCGCGATCGTCGCGATCGGCACGAATAGTGGAAATTTGCGTAGCGTGGCGAGCATCGTCGCCGCCGAAGGGACCGCGGGGCTCACCAACGCACTCGGCCCGAACGACCCCGGGGTCAGCCGCGTGCTGCGCATCACCGACGCGGCCGGAACGCGCGACGTCACCGTCGCCAAGGCGGACTATTCGCTCGATCCGGTTTCGGACCGCTATGGCGCAAAGATCATCACCGAGGGCGGCCGCAGCTATGGCTATCTCAACCTGCGCACCTTCATCTCGTCGGCGGACGACCAGTTGAAGGCGGCCTTCGCCGATTTCGGCGCGCGCGGCGTGACCGACATCATCATCGATTTCCGCTACAATGGCGGCGGCCTTGTCTCGACGGCCAATCTGATGGGCGACCTGATGGGCGCGGGCCGCGCGGGGCAGCTCTTTTCGCAGACCCGTTTCCGCGCGACTAAATCGGCCGAGAATGACGAGCATCGCTTCACGCCGGGAAGCCAGTCGATCGCGCCGACGCGCATCGCCTTTATCGGCACCGGGTCGACCGCATCGGCCAGCGAACTCGTGATCAATTCGATGCTGCCCTATCTCGGCACCAATATGACGCTCGTCGGCGGCAACACCTATGGCAAGCCGGTCGGCCAGATCGCGCTCGACAAGGCCGAATGCGACGACCGCATGCGCGTCGTCGCCTTTGCGACGGCCAATTCGGCCGGCGCGGGCGACTATTATGGCGGGCTCGCACCGAAAATCACGAACAGCTGTGCCGCGGGTGACGATCTGACCCTCCCGCTCGGCGACCCGCGCGAGGCGTCGATCCGCGCCGCGATCGGCTTCCTGTCGGGCAACGCCTGTACCACGCGCATTGCCGACGCCAGCGCGGGCCCGGCGGCGCGGAGCCGCAGCGTACGCATGCTCGCCGAGCCCGAAATGCTCACCCCCGAGCGGCCGAGCGCCGCGCAGCGCGAACTGCCCGGGCTGTTCTGATCGCCCCCTGCTGCATCGCAGCAATTGACCGCGGCCCGGAAAAGGGGCTAACGGCCGCGGCAAGCGACAGGTTCCCCGGCGACGGGGACTAAGAGGGAACGGGAAAACCCCGGCTGCCCCTGCAACTGTACGCGGCGAGCCATCGGCCACTTGCCATTGGGATTCCGGTCCCGAGAAGGCGGCCGACCGGCGCTGACCCGCAAGCCAGGAGACCTGCCCGTCGCCGTCGTCTTTCGCGCGGACAGGGTGTGCCGGGCGGACGGGGGTGAACCCGCATGACGACAAGCTTGGCTGCGCATGGCGCGGGCGATGTCGTGTGTCCACGGGACAACCGCATCGACCGTGTGCGTGAGCGGCGTTGTCGAGGGGTTATCCTGTGTTCAAAGTGATTTTCCGAAGTTCAATCTGCCTCGTCGCCGTTGCGGCATCTTCCGCCGCGTTCGCCGATGAGGCGTCGACCGCGCACGCGGTCGCCGACGACGCCGACAGCATCATCGTCACGGCGACGCGCGCGCCGCTGACGCTCGACGAAGTGCCGTCGTCGATCGCCGTGCTCGACAAGGAAGCGATCGACCGCGCACAGGATATCGGCGTCACCGAATTGCTGCTCCGCACGCCCGGCATCAGCATCGCGCGCAATGGCGGCTACGGCACGTCGACCTCGCTCCGCATCCGCGGCGCCGAATCGGAGCACACCGTCGTCGTGATCGACGGGGTGAAGCTCAACGATCCGTCGTCGACCGGCGGCGGCTTCAACTTCGCCAATCTGCTCGTCGGCGATATCGACCGGATCGAAGTCCTGCGCGGCCCGCAGTCGATCCTGTGGGGTAGTCAGGCGATCGGCGGCGTCGTCAACATCGTCACCGCCTCGCCCGAAAAATCGCTCGAAGGCAGCTTTGACCTCGAAGCCGGATCGCGCCAGACCGTCAGCGCGCGCGCCGCGATCGGCGGCCGCACCGGCCCCTTGAGCTGGCGCCTCGGCGGCCAGCGCTTCGCCACCGACGGCATTTCGTCGCACGCCAAGGCGTTCGGCGGGGTCGAGCGCGACGGCTATCGCAACACGAATCTTTCGGGCCGCGCCGAACTGGCGCTCGCCGACAATGTCAGCGCCGAGGTACGCGGCTATTATTCGAGCGGCCGCGTCGAATTCGACGGCTTCAATACCGACAGCAACGACTATGGGCTCAACAAGGAATTCGTCGGCTATGCGGGGCTCAATTTCGACCTCGCCGGCGGTCGCTTCCGCAACCGCGTCGCTTTTGCCTATACCGACACCAACCGTGATAATTTCAACCCCGACCGCGCGCGCCCGCAGAGCTTCGAGGCCGACGGCCAGAACAAGCGCTGGGAATATCAGGGCAGCTTCGATTTTACCGATCGCATCACCGCGATCTTCGGGGTCGAGAATGAACGCTCGGACTTCCGCAGCCGTTCGCCGTCGGCATCGCTGGCAACCCCGCTTCCGGCGTTTGTGCGCGGCAAGGCAGAACTCACGAGCGCTTATGGACAGCTCAGCATCGAGCCGATCGACGGCCTGACCCTCAATGGCGGCGTCCGCTACGACGATCACGATCGTTACGGCGGGCAGACCCTGTTCGCGGCGGGCGGCGTCTGGCGCCTCGCCACCGGCACCGTGCTGCGCGCCAGCTATGGCGAAGGCTTCAAGGCGCCGTCGCTTTATCAGCTGTTCAGCGAATATGGGAATGTCGGACTCGACCCCGAGGAAGCGCATGGCTGGGAAGCCGGCATCGAGCAGCATCTGTTCGACCGCAAGCTCGTCGTCGGCGCGAGCTGGTTCGACCGCACGACGACGAACCAGATCATCTTCAACAGCTGCAGCTTTCCGACCTCGACCGACCCGCTCTGCACGGTGCCCGGCGTCAGCCCGGTGACCCCGCGCTTCGGCTATTATCTCAACGTCGCACGCAGCGAAGCGCATGGCGTCGAGGCGTCCGCGGCGCTGACGCTCGGCGGGCTGACGCTCGATGGCAATTATAGCTGGATCGTCGCCGAGGATCGCTCGGAAGGCACCGCCAATTTCGGCAAATGGCTGCCGCGCCGCCCGCGCAACACCGCCAACGCCTCGGCGAGCTATGCCTTCGGCTTCGGGCTCGAGCTCGGTGCGGCGGTGCGCTGGTCGGGCAAGAGCTATGACAATGCGAGCAATGCGACGCGGCTCGACGATTATACGTTCGTCGATCTGCGCGCCGAATATGCGCTGTCCGACGCGGTGAAGCTGTTCGCGCGCGCCGAGAATATCTTCGACGAGCAATATATGACGGCGTTCCGTTATGGCTCGCTCGGCCGCAGCATCTACGCCGGTATCCGGGGGCGCTTCTGATGGCCGCGCTGTCGGACCGGGGTGCGTCGGCGCTCTGGGTCTCGCTGCTGACGGCAGCGAGCACCGCGACGACGCTCGCGCTCGCCTGCGCGACTCCCTTTCCAGCGCTTGCGGCGCTCGCGGCGGTGCATATGCGCCGCCGTGACGGCGTGGCGCTCATGCTGCTCGCATGGGCCGCGAGCCAGTTCGTCGGCTTCTTCCTGCTCGGCTATCCGCGCGACGGAAGCACGCTGGGCTGGGGTGCCGGGCTCGGCACCGCCGCGGTCGGATCGGCGCTCGCGGGCTATGCGGCGCTGCGGGCGCTCCCATACCGCTCGGTCGCGGCGCGGCTCGGCCTCGCCTATGCGGCGGGGTTCACGGCGTTCAAGGGCATCATCCTGGCCTGGGCGCTTGTCCTCGGCGGGTTGCACACCGCGATGGCGCCCGACCTTCTCGCCGAACAGTTCGTGCGTAACGGCGCGATCCTGATCGGGCTTTATGTCCTCTATCGCCTGTTGGTCGCGGCCGGCGTCCCGGCACCGCCGCAACCGGCAACGGCGGCATAATGCTGACACGCGTCGACCCGGGTCCGGCGGTGGTGGTGTGCAATACCTGCCGCCACAGCCGCGAATCCCGGGACGACGCGACAGGCAAACGCGGCGGCGCGCGGCTGGTCGAGGCATTGAAACGTCTCAAGGAAGACGAGCCGCGCTACACCGGCATCGCGGTGCAGGAAATGGCGTGCCTGTTCGCATGCCAGGACCATTGCACCGTCCATCTGCGCGCGCCCGACAAGGTCGGCTATGTCCTCGGCCGGTTTCAGGGCGATGAAAATTCCGCGCGTGCCATTCTCGACTATGCCGTCCACTATGCGACAAGCGAGCATGGCCGCGTCCCCTTTTCGCTTTGGCCCGAAGGCGTCAAAGGGCATTTCATCACCCGCACCCCGCCACCAGGATTTGTCGCCGAATGACCAGCTTTGCCTCCGTCCATGTCTTCGAGGCCGCGCTTGCGAACCTGCGGGACCCCGATGCCGGCACCGCGGCCGACGCGCGGGTGAGGCAAGGCGAGTTGACGAAACCCGCCGGATCGCTGGGGCGGCTCGAAGATCTGGCGATCTTTTTCGCCGGCTGGCAGGGCAAGGCGCGGCCGCGGATCGCCCGCGCGCGCGCCGCGATCTTCGCGGGCAACCATGGCGTCACCGTCCACGGCGTCAGCGCCTTTCCGCCCAGCGTCACCGCGCAGATGGTCGCCAATTTCGCGAACGGCGGCGCGGCGATCAACGCCTTGTCGGGCGCCGCCGGGCTCGAACTGACGGTCGTCGCGCTCGATCTCGACCGGCCGACCGCCGATTTCACCATCGCCCCGGCGATGAGCGAGGCCGATTGCCTCGATGCGCTGAACCGCGGCGCGGCGGTGGTCGACGCCGACCTCGACCTGATCGTCCTCGGCGAAATGGGGATCGGCAATTCGACCGCCGCCGCCGCGCTGTGTGCGCGCAGCTTCGCCGGCGGTGTGGCGGGATGGGTCGGCCCCGGCACCGGGGTCGACGGCCACGGCGTCGCGCGCAAGGTCGAGGCGATCGAACGCGCGCTCGCCTTTCACATCGATGCGCCGCGCTCGGCGTTCGAGACGCTGCGCCGCGTCGGCGGGCGCGAGATCGCGGCGATCGCGGGCGCGGTCGTGCGCGCGCGCCAGCTTGGCGTTCCGGTGCTGCTCGATGGCTTCATCTGCACTTCGGCCATGGCGCCGCTCGCGGCCGAGAATCCCGCGATCGCGGACCATTGCATCGCGGGTCATTGCTCGGCCGAGCCGGGACACAAGCGCCTGCTCGACCTGCTCGGCCTCGTCCCACTGCTATCGCTCGATATGCGGCTGGGCGAAGGCAGCGGCGCGGCGGTCGCGGCGAATATCGTCCGCAGCGCGCTCGCCGCGCACGACCAAATGGCGACCTTCGCCGAAGCGCAGGTGTCGGCGTCGCTGTGACCGGCTTCGCGCTCCATCTGCTGCGCCACGGCGCCCCCGAAACGCCGGGTTTGCTGATGGGACGCACCGATGGCGCGCCGACGGCGGACGGCATCGCCGCTTGCGTGGCGCAAGCCGAAGACCTTGGCGTCGAACGCCTGATCGCAACGGACCTGCGGCGCAGCTGCGCGGCGGGCGAAGCGATTGGCACGGCCGCGGGCATACCGCTCGCCATCGATCCGCGCTGGCGCGAACTCGATTTCGGTGCATGGGACGGCAAACCGGCCAGCGCGATCGATCGCGACGCGCTCGGCCGTTTCTGGGACGATCCCGACACAAATCCACCGCCGGGCGGTGAGCGCTGGTCGGCGCTCGTCGCGCGCGTGTCGGCCGCGATCGCCGACCTCGCGCCCGTCCCGACGCTCGTCGTCACCCACGGCGGCGCGATGCGCGCAGCGCTCCACCACCTGTGCGGGTTCGACCAGCGCCAGCTCTGGGCGTTCGACCTGCCCTATGCCGCGCGGCTCTCGCTCCGCGTGTGGCCGGGCGAGCCGACCAGCGCCCAGATCGCGGGGCTTTATCCATGAAGGGGCTAGTCGTCGCGATCCAGTTCCTGACGCGCCTGCGGACGCCGCGCATCGCGGTGTCGAGCGACGAATTCGCGGCATCGATGCGCTGGTTTCCCGCAGTCGGGCTGATCGTCGGCGCAATCGTCGCGGCTGGTGGCTGGGCCGGCGCGCGGGTCGACCCGTGGACGGGCGCCTTGTGCGCGCTCATCCTCTGGGTCGCGGTCACCGGCGCGCTGCACCTCGACGGGCTGGGCGATATCGCCGACGCGAGCGGGGCGGCGCACAAGGACCGCGAACGGCTGCTCGCGGTGCTTGGCGATCCGCATGTCGGCAGTTTCGCGGTCGTCGCCATCGCGCTGCAACTGATCGCCAAACTCGTGCTGCTCCATGCATTGCTCGACCGCCAGATGTTCGCCGCGATCACACTGATCCCGTTCGCCGCGCGGATCGGACCACTCGTCTGGTCGCGCGCGCTTCCCGATCTCCACGCGGGGCTGGGCTCGCGTTTTCGGGGCGCGGTGCGGCCTGTGGACTTCGTCATCTGGGGCTTGGCTCTTGTCGCCGCCGCGTGGGCATCGCCCTCGCTGCTGATCGCGCCCTTGACCTTCCTCCTCTGGGGCGGGTGGCTGCTGCGCAAGATCGGCGGGATTTCGGGCGACGGGCACGGCGCGGGGATCGAGATCGCCGAAAGCCTGCTGCTCGCCGCCGCCCTGCTGCTGGCGCACCTTGCATGAGCAGCCCATGGACATGGCACGGCGGCGGGCTCGAAGCCGCGAAGCGCGAGTTCGGGAATGGCGACTGGATCGATCTGTCGACCGGGATCAATCCGCACCCCTGGCCCGGCGCCGCCGCGATGGCGTTCGACTGGCACCGGTTGCCCGACCCCGACGCACTCGCGCGGCTCGAAGCCGCCGCCGCCGCCTGTTTCGGTGTCGACGCCCGCCATGTCTGCGCCGTGCCCGGAAGCGAGATCGGCCTGCGCCTGACCGGGGCGCTGATCGGCCGCCCCGCGCGACATGTCGCGCCGAGCTATCGCACGCATGGCGAAATGGTCGCCGAAAGCGCGCCCATCGCCCTCGCAGGGGCACCCGAGCACGACGGCACATTGATCCTCGCCAACCCCAACAACCCCGACGGACGCGCCACCGACGCCGCGGCGATGCAGGCGCTGCTGGACGGGCGCGGCCCCGGCGGCTGGTTGCTGGTCGACGAAGCCTTTGCCGATACCGATCCGGCCGCGAGTATCGCGCCGCTGGTCAATGACGGAAAAAGGCTGATCGTCTTTCGCTCCTTCGGCAAGTTCTTCGGCCTCGCGGGCGTGCGGCTCGGCTTCGTCGTCGCGCCGCAGACCATCGTCGCGGCACTGCGCGAACGGCTCGGCGCGTGGCCGCTGTCGGCGGCGGCGATCTTGATCGGCACCGCCGCCTATGCCGACCGCGACTGGATCGCCGCGACGCGCCGTCGCCTCAGCCAAGAGGCGACCGCACTCGACGCGATGCTGGCTGGTCGAGGTTTTCAGCCCATCGGCGCCTGCCCGCTCTTTCGCCTGATCGAAACCGGCGACGCGCATGCGCTGTTCGAACGGCTCGCGCGGCGCGCGATCCTGACGCGCCCCTTCGCCGATCAACCGCGCTGGCTGCGGATCGGCCTGCCCGCCGACGCCGGTGTGCGCATGCGGCTCGAAGCGGCGCTCGCCGATGGCTGAGCCGATCGCGCTCACCGCGCTCGCGCTCGACGCCGCGTTCGGCTGGCCGCGCGCGCTCTATCGCCGCCTCGGTCACCCCGTCAGGCTGTTCGCGCATATCATCGGCAACTGCGAGGCGCGGTGGAACACCTCCGCACACAGCTTCGGCGTACGGCGCGTGCTCGGTGCCCTAACCCTTCTCATCCTACTTGTCCTCGTTGTCGGCGCCGGCTGGGCGCTCCAGCACCTGCTGCTCGCGTCGCTCGGCGGCTGGGGCTGGATCGCCATCGCGATCCTCGCCTGGCCCGCACTCGCGCAGCGCAGCCTGTTTGATCATGTCCGCGCGGTCGGCGAGCGGATCGATACCGGCGACCTCGTCGGCGCCCGAACCGCGGTCGGTATGATCGTCGGGCGCGACACGGCCGCGCTGGACGAAGCTGGCGTCGCGCGCGCCGCGATCGAAAGCCTTGCCGAAAGCTTTTGCGACGGTGTCGCCGCACCGCTCTTCTGGCTCCTCCTCCTCGGCCTGCCGGGCGTGTGGGCGTATAAGGCGGTGAACACCGCCGACAGCCTGATCGGTCACCGCGAGGAGCGCTGGCGCGCCTTCGGCTGGGCGGCCGCGCGTTTCGACGATCTCTTGAACTGGATCCCCGCGCGGCTGTCGGGGGTGCTGCTATGCCTTGCGGGCGGGCGGGGTTGGCGCGTCCTCTGGCGCGACGCGCGGCGCCACGCTTCGCCCAACGCCGGCTGGCCCGAAGCGGCGATGGCTGGCGTACTCGGGCTTCGGCTCGCGGGTCCGGTCGCTTATGACGGCGTGATGCACGACAAACCATGGATCGGCGATGGGACCAGCGACGCGGGCGGCGACGAAATCGACCGCGCGCTCACCATCTATATCCGCGCCTGCCTGCTGCTTTGGCTGATCGCGGGAGGCGCGATATGGCTGCGCTGATGTTGCAAGGCACCGGCTCCGACGTCGGCAAGTCGGTGCTCGTCGCCGCGCTCTGCCGCGCGCTGACCAATCGCGGCCTTCGTGCCCTTCCCTTCAAGCCGCAGAATATGTCGAACAATGCCGCGGTGACGACCGACGGCGGCGAGATCGGGCGCGCGCAGGCGCTGCAAGCCATTGCGTGCCGCGCCGAGCCGCACAGCGACATGAACCCGGTGCTGCTGAAACCGCAGGCCGACCGCACCTCGCAGCTCATCGTCCACGGCCGCGTGCGCGGGACGCTCGGCAGCGGCAATTTCCGCGAAGCGCGCGGCGCGCTGATGGCCGAAGTGCTCGAAAGCTATGACCGGTTGCGCAGTCAGTGCGACATCGTCGTCGTCGAGGGTGCCGGGTCGCCCGCCGAGATCAACCTGCGCGCGGGCGACATCGCGAACATGGGTTTCGCACGCGCCGCGAACGTGCCCGTCGTGCTGATCGGCGATATCGACCGCGGGGGCGTGATCGCCTCGCTCATCGGGACGCGCGCGGTGATCGACCCCGAAGACGCCGCGATGATCCGCGGCTTCCTGATCAACAAGTTCCGCGGCGACCCCGCGCTGTTCGAGGACGGCTATCGCGAGATCGAGAAGCGCAGCGGGTGGCCGGGGTTCGGCGTCATCCCCTGGCTGAGCGCGGCATCGCGCCTGCCGAGCGAGGATGCGGTGATTCTCGAACGCCCCGCCGACCCGCGCGACGGCCGCAAGCTGATCGCCTGCCCGATCGTGCCGCGCATTTCGAATTTCGACGATCTCGACCCGCTCAAGCTCGAGCCCGGGGTCGAGATCGTGATGGTGCCGCCGGGCCGGCCGATCCCCGCCGAGGCATCGATCATCGTGCTGCCGGGATCGAAGGCGACGATCGCCGACCTCGCGGCGCTGCGTGCCGAGGGTTGGGACATCGACATCAAGGCGCATCACCGGCGCGGCGGGCTGATCGTCGGGCTGTGCGGCGGCTATCAGATGCTCGGGCGCCGGATCGCCGACCCGCTGGGGATCGAGGGGGCAGCTGCCGAGGTCGAAGGGCTCGGCCTGCTCGACGTCGAGACGATTCTTTCGCCCGCAAAGACGTTGCGCCGCGTGCAGGGAACCGCATTGGGTGCGCCGGTCGAAGGTTATGAAATGCATATGGGTGAAACCAGCGGCCCCGGCACAGCGCAGCCGTTCGCCACGTTGGAAGACGGCGCGCGCGACGGCGCCATCAATCGGGAGGGCAATGTGATCGGATCCTATCTGCACGGCCTGTTTGCCTCCCCCCCGCTGCGCAGCGCATTGCTCGCGCAAATCGGCGTCGCGGGCGACGGACGCGACTATGCCGCCAACGTCGATGCGGCGCTCGACGACATTGCGGGCGAGTTTGCGGCGCACGCCGATATCGATGCGATGCTGCGGATCGCGGGGATCGGCGCATGACCGGATCGTCGCTGTTCGTGCTCGGCGGCGCGCGATCGGGCAAGAGCCGCTATGCGCAGGCGCGCGCCGAAGCTGCGGGCGGCAGCCCCGTCTTCGTTGCGACCGCCGAAGCGTTCGACGACGAGATGCGCGAAAGGATCGCCCGCCACCAGGCCGACCGCGACGCGCGCTGGCGCACGGTCGAGGCGCCGCGCGACCTGCCCGCCGCCATCGACGCGTTGAATGCCAAAGATGCGGTCGTGCTGGTCGACTGCCTGACGCTCTGGGTATCGAACCTGTTGCTCGCCGACGTCGACATTCCGCGTGCAGCCCGTGAATTGTGCGCCGCGATCGCCCGCTTCGAAGGCACGCTGATCCTCGTCGCCAACGAAGTGGGCCTCGGCATCGTGCCCGACAATGCACTCGCGCGGGCGTTTCGCGACGCGGCCGGACAGCTCAACCAGTCGGTTGCGGCGACGGTACCCGAAGTAGCACTGATAACCGCGGGACTGCCGCTGACGCTCAAGTCGCGCGGGGCATAGTACCCATTTTCCAAAACGTGCTGAATGCGGCGTTTACTATCGTCATGAAGCATATCCTCACGCCGCCCCGGCAAATCGGGCCGCATGAGAAAGCATGCCCATCTTGTCGCTGGCGATTCGCGATGGCTTTCTGTCTCGGTCGCCCTTGTCGCCGCAGCGCTGACGCCGTCGGCCGCCCATGCCTCGTCGAAGCTGCTCAACACCAAGGCGTTGGCGGGCAGCAAGACCGCATGCCCCGTGGCCGCAAGCCATGCGCCGCCGGCCCGGGCCGACATCTCGCGCGCCATATTGGGCGGCGCGCCGAGCGCGCTCGACCGCATCCGCGCCGACCAGCAGGGCGTCGCGGTGGCCGAGCCCGCCGCCGCTACACCGATCACCGCCGGCCTCGATGCTTTCCCGGTTCGGCAGGCGCTCGAGCCCGCCAGCCGCACCCCGGTCGCTTTCGCCTTCCCAGAAGGCTGCGGTATGCCGTCGATCTTCGCGCCGTTCGCTGAAACCGCCGAATATGATCCCGCCGCCGAACTTGGCACCCGCGCGATCCCCGTCAAGCGAACACGCTTCGATAGCCGCTGGGATCATGTCCGCCGCGCCGCGCCCGCAGGGCTGATGCAAAGCAAGCTGCGCCGCGCGAACGCTTCGCCGGGGCTGGCCGAGCCGGATCTGCTCGCGCGCGTCAATCAATGGGTCAATCGCGAGATCGCCTATGTGAACGACGACCGCAATTACCGGCAGCGCGATTTCTGGGCGACCGCCGAGCAGACACTCGAGCGCGGCAAAGGCGATTGCGAGGATTTCGCGATCCTGAAGATGCAGATGCTGCGCGCCGCGGGAGTCGACGCCGACCGCATGAAGCTCGTCCTCCTTCGCGACCTCGCCGCGAACGCCGACCATGCCTTCCTGCTCGTCCAGACCGACACCGGGAAGGTCGTCCTCGATAATGTGACCGACCGGCTTTACGACGGCAGCCAGTCCAATGCGGTGCGTCCGGTGTTGTCGTTCAGCGAGAACCGCCGCTGGGTCCACGCCTATCGCGGTACGCAGCCGTCGCCGAACCTCGCCGCGATCCCCGCGTCGCAAAAATCCTACACGCTCGCGCTGAACAATCAGCGTTCGGTGAGCGCCGACCCGCTGACCTTCAAGACCGGCTTGAGCAAGTAGCTCAGCACCGATTTCTTGCCGGTCACAATCTCGACATCGCATAGCATGCCGGGGGTGATCGGCAGCCGCCGGCCGTTCGACGTCAGATAGCTGTTCGTCGTTTCGACGACGACGGTGAAATAGGCCTGCCGTTCGACCTCGTCATAGATGCTGTCCGCCGACACGCGGACGACCTTGCCATTGAGCCCGCCATAGATTGAAAAGTCGTACGCGGTGACCTTGACGTTCGCGGGGTCGCCGACCTTGATGAAGGCGATGTCGCGCGGGGTGACGCGCGTTTCGATCAGCAATTTGTCGCCTAGCGGCACGATCTGCATGATCTTTTCGCCGGCATTCACATAGCCGCCGAGCGTGTTGACGAGCAGGTCGTTGACGACGCCGCGCGTCGGCGAACGGATCTCCGATCGCGCGAGCCGCCCTTCGGCGCCGCGGATCGTTTCCTCATTCACCGCCATCTTGGTCGTCAGCTGGCTGCGTTCGTTGAGCGCTTCCTGCTGGAAATCGAAGCGCGCGCGTGACACTTCGGCGCCCGCTTCGCGCACCGCGGCCTGCGAGCGCGAAATCGCCTGGCGCGCCGCGGCGAGGCGGCCCTGGATGTCGACGACTTCGCGCTGCGCGGTGAGCAATTCGGTCTGCGGCACGACGCCCTTCGCCGCGAGCGGCGCGAGCATCGCGACCTGTTCGCGCGCGAGGCTCAGGCTGCTTTCGAGCGACGAGGCGGTCGCCTGCGCTTCGCCCATATCGCGGCGGCGCTGCTCGACGCTCGCCGACAGCGCGGCGAGCTGGCTTTGCAGCGACGAGCGCCGCACTTCGGCAAGCCGCGTTTCGTCACCGCAGCTTGTCCCAACACAACCCGCGCCGCCGCCTTCGCCCGCAAGGCGCGCGGCACGCTGCGCGAGGCGGGCATTTTCGGTTTCGAGCTGGCCAAGTTCGGACTGCGACGTCGTATTGTCGAGCCGCACTAGCAGCTGGCCTTTCTTGACCGTCTGCCCCGAACGGACGAGGATTTCGCGGATCGTCGAGGGTTCGGCCGATTGGATGATCTGCACCTTCGACGAAGGGATCACGCGGCCCTGCCCGCGCGACACCTCATCGACGCGCGCGATGCTCGCCCACAGCAGGAACAGCACGAAGCCAGCGGCAGCCGCGACCATGATTTGCTCGCTTCCGCGGAGGCGCTGCCAGAATTTCACGATTCCCATGGTTATGTTCCGGGCTGGATTTCGGGTGTGGCGGCGGCGCCCTGCTGGTTCGTCAGGCTGTCGAACCGCGATTTGCTCTGCGTCGGGTCGGGAATATTAGGGACCCAACCCTTGGTCATATCGACGCGGCCGCCGACATCATTGTCGGCGCGGTGGTCGGTCGGGTCGCGCGGCGGGGGCACGCCCTCGACCGCGATCGCTTCGCCGGGCAGCGCCTCCACGGCCGCAGTACCGCCTTGATAAAGCTGGCTGAACGCGGGAATCCACTCGGCGCCGGCGTAGGCGTCGGAGAAAGCCCCCGGCTTCCCCCACGAACCCGGCCAGCGATAGAAGATATGCGCGCCGATCTGCTCGATCTTGGTGAGCTTCGGCGCCCAGCGCGGCAGGACGTAATTGGCGTGATAATGCGTCGCCATGCCGACGCTCGTCTCGACATGCCCCGACAGCGCCGCGCGCGCGATCTCGGCCGAGCGGCGCCACAGCGCGGGCACCGGCGGGCGGCGCATCGAACCGTCGCACGCAAAGCTGAACTGGCAGCCGGGGCGCGAGCTGCCCTGATAGATCACGCCGCAGACGGTGTTCGGATAGGCTGGGTGCTTCATCCGGTTGAGAATCACCTGCGCGACCGCGGCCTTGCCCGCATCCGATTCGGTCGCGGCCTCATAATAGATCGCCTGCGTCAGACAGCGCTGCGCGTTGGTCGCCTGCGCCAGCGAAATCGTCGGCATCAGGAACGGCCGCGCCGCCTCGACCGGCAGGGTCGAAACCGGGAGCAGCGCGTTGCGCGCAACGGCGTCGGCGCCCTCGGCGGTCGGGACGACCGAATCACTTTCGGTTTCGGTGATCAGCTTCGCGATCGCTTTCTTCTTCGCCGCCTTGGCGGTTTCGACGGGATCGGCCGTCCAGCTCGCGACGATGCCCTCGACGAAGCGCGACAGGCGATCGTTCGACGAAGCGAACAGGATCGCGGCCGCGAACAGCGCGAGACCCAGGAGGATCAGCCTCAGGCTCTTGGGCGCCCCCTGCCTGGCATCGGCCCAGGGTGCGTCGGCGGCTGCGGCGCCATCGCGCCCGATGTTAAGCTCAGGGATCATGATGCCGGTTCCTTGGTCGATCGCGCGAGCACCTCGGCGCGCGGGCCGTCGGCGACGATCCGTCCGCCGTCGATGACGATGATGCGGTCGCAAATCTGCAGGATCGCCTCGCGGTGCGTCGCGATAATCACCGTCTGCGATTTCGCGACGGCGCTATCGAGCGCGGTGATGAAAAGCCGTTCGCTCTGCGTGTCCATCGCGCCGGTCGGCTCGTCGAGGAACAGGAGGCGCGAGGGTGAGGCGAGCGCGCGCGCGATGGTCAGGAAACCGCGCTGACCGCCCGAAAGCTGGCCGCCACGCTCGCCGGTGCCGCGGTCGAGCCCGGTTTCGTCGCGGCCCATGAAGCGGTCGGCGCCGATCGACTGCAAGGTCGCGAGCAGCTCGGCGTCGGTCGCCGAGGGGGCGCAAAATTGCATATTCTGCTTGATCGAACCGCTGAACAGCACCGCATCCTGCCCGACGAAGCGGAATTGCGAGCGGAGGTAGATCGGCGAATGCTGGCGGCTGTCGAGCCCGTCGATGAAGATATTGCCCGCCTCGGGCGCATAGAGGCCGCAGAGCAGGCGCCCGAGCGTCGACTTGCCCGACGCGACGCGGCCGACGATCGCGATCCGCTCGCCTGCCTCGATCTTGAGGTCGATGTCGGTGAGCGACGGCGCCGCGGCGCCCGGATAGGTGAAGGACAGTCCCTCGACCGAGATATTGCCCGTGTCGATTGTCAGGTTCAGCGCGCTGCTGCCCATGCGGCGTTCGTCGTCGGCCTCGATCATCTGCTGGATGCTCGCCATCGTCGTCAGCGCCTGCCGCCCGCGCGTCATCAGGAAGGCGAGTTGCCCGACGGGGGCCATCGAGCGACCCGCGAGCATCACGATCGCGATGATCGCCCCCATCGAAATCTTGCCTGCATCGAAGAGGTAAAAACCCCCGACGATGAGCGCGAGGCCCGAAAATTGCTGGCCGAGCGTCGCGAGATTGATAGCGGCGGCGCCGGTCCGGCGCATCACCGCCTGTGTCCGCGCGCTGGTGTCGACCATCCGGCGCCACTGGCCGAGCACCTGCCCCTCGGCGGCGCAGCTCTTGACCGTTTCGGCGCCGCCGATCGCCTCGACGAGCATCGCATGCTGGATGCTCATATCGGCCTGATTGTCGAGCGACGCCTGCATCATGCGGCGCTGCAGGAAATAGCCGGCAACGCCCATCGCGACGATGATCGCCAGCGGGACGAGCGCGAGCCAGCCCGCGAGCACCGCGATCATGATCAGGAACAGCACGAGGAAAACGACGTCGACGATGAGCACGATCGTCGTCGAGGCGAAGAAGTCGCGGATGCTCTCGAATTCGGAGACGCGCCGCGCGAGCATGCCCGTACTGCCGCGCCGATCGGCGAGCGGCATGTTCAGGACTTTGGAGAAGATCTTCTCCGACAATTTGACGTCGAGGTCGCGGCCGAGATCGTCGAGCAAGGTCGAACGCGCGAGGCGGAGCGTGAATTCAACCGCGAAGGCGAGCAGCGCGCCGACCGCGAGAACCCACAGGCTCGATACCGCCTTGTTCGGGATGACGCGGTCATAGACGTTCATCGTGAAGAGCGGCAGCGCAAAGCCGAGCAGGTTGATCATCAGCGCCGCGCCGAGCACCGGATAGAAGGAACGGCGCATCCGCCGGACCTCGCTCCAGAACCAGTGGCGCTTCGCCTGTTCGTCCCACGGCCGCTCCTCGGCGCGGATCGCGGTCGGATCGGCGGCCACCGCCACCGCCTGCCCCGCATAGCTTTCCTCGACACTGTCTTCGTCGGCCCAGACCGGCGCTTCGGCGCCGGGTTCCCAGACGAGATACTGGTCGTCCTTCGCCTCGATCAGCACCGCGCACGACGCGTCCGTTCGGCGGACGATCGCCGGCAGCTCGCGCGCAAGGTTCCTTACCTTGCGCGCATAAAGGCGCTCATTGTTGATGAAGCAGAGGTCGAGCGCGGCCTCGGCCTGATGAAAGGGGAGGAAACCCCTTTCATCGCGCGCGAGCGCCGAGAGCGCGCCGCGCTGGAAATTCTGTCCGAAATGCTGCGCGACAAAGAGGATGCAGGCGATCAGCGGATCGCCCGGCACCTCTTTACCGATACGCGCAATCGAGGATTGATTCTGCACCATATTGAAATTTTCTACTTGGAATCAATCCACTGACATCATTGCGGATAGTGGCGGCGCTGTAGTTCGGCCGGGGCTGGCGGACCGTAACCGACCTTCTCGCGCGCATAGACGCGGCGCGCTTCGGGGGCGGTCAGGTTGAACGCCTCGAGCAGGCTGTTGGTCGATGCGAGGATCTGGTAGACCGCGAACATCTCCGAGAAACGCGCGGTTTCGGCGCGCACCTGGACATTGAAGCGCGTGTTTTGCGCGTCGAGCACGTCGAGCAGCGAACGGCGGCCGACCGAGAATTGCTCACGGTACGACAGCAGGAGTTCGTCGGTCGACTTGCTCTGGTCGACGAGGTCGCGGAACACCGCGGTCTGCGTCTCGCGGCTGTTCCACGCGCGGCGCGTATCGGCTTCGGCGTTGCGTTCGGTTTCGTGCAGGCGGAAACGACTCTCGCTCGCGCGGCGTATCATCTCCTGATATTTCGCCTGATTGATCCCGCCGTTGAAAATATCCCAACGCAGGACGACGCGGCCGAGGAGGTCGGTCGTCTCGCCGCGGAACGCGTCGATATCGTCGCCAACCCGACCCGAGAATTCGAGGCCGATCGTCGGGAAAATATCGCCCTTTTCCTTCTTCGCCTCGGCATTCGCCGCATCGACATCGGCCTGCGCTTCGAGCACCTTGGGGTGCCGTGAGCGCGTCAGGCCAATGGCTTCGCTCAGGCTGACGGGCAGTTTTTCGGCCATCGCCGGCGGCATCTGCACGTCTTCGACTTCGAGCCCGCTCAGCGCGAGCAGCTCGATCTTCGCATTCTGCAGCGCTTCCTTGGCTTCGGAAACGCGCACGCTGGCCGCCTTGGCGCGTTCCTGCGCCTGCTGCAGGTCGGCGACGCTGATCGATCCGGCGGTCACGCCGGTCGACAGGTCGGACACCAGACTGTTGTGAAAGGTCATATTGTCTTCGGCGGCGGCGACGACACGCTGCTGGAGCAGGACGTCGAGATATTGCCGCGCCGATTGCAGCGCGATGAACTCGGACCGTTCGACCACGCGGAGCGCCGCGCCGTCGACGCGTGCCGCCTGACGCAGCTTTTCGCCGTGGCGCCGCCCGAAATCGATCAGCGTCTGCTCGGCGCGGATTCCCGCTTCGAGCGGATAGAGTTCGTCGTTGGCGATGCCGAGGTTGCGGCGCGTCGCATTTTCGAGCCGGCGGACCCCCGCCGACAATTCAAGCGAGACGCGCGGCAGGTAAAGACCCTTCGCCTGCTCGAGTTCGAACTCGATCGCCTGCTTGTTCATTTCCGCCTGATTGATCTGCGGATTGGAATCGATCGCGACCGCCATGACATTCTGCATGCTGGTCGGCTCGGCCAGGGCCGACGTCGCGAAAAAGGATATGGCGATGGCCGAGGCAAAGCCGGCGAGCTTATATTGCGGTTTCATCACTGTCCCCCCGTCCCGTTCACTTCAACTTCGACGCGCCGGTTCTCCGGCGTACGCTGGCCGTCCACGGTCTGGACGCGCGGCTTGCGCTCGCCCATGCCCGACACCGCGATCGCGTCGGCCGGAATGCCCGCGACGCCCATCATGTCGGCGATCACGCGCGCCCGGCGCAGCGCGAGGCCGTCATTATATTTGTCGGAGCCCGACCGATCGGTGTGGCCAACGACGGTAAAGCTGCGCCAGCCGCAACGCGTGCGATTCTCGGCCATGAAGGCGACCGACTGACCCGCATCGGCGGGCGCGGCGGTCGAATCCCAGTCGAAATAGAAGGTCGAGGCGACCTCGGGGGGGCAATTTTCGGTCGGCGGGGCCGGCGGCACCAGCGGCGCTTCGGGCGCCGGCTGCGGCTGCCTGGTCATCATGCCATAGGCGAAATCGCAGCGGCGCAGGCTTTCGGCGTCCTTGGTGCCCGATTTCAGGAAGCCCTTGGCGATACCGCACTGGACCTTGGCTTCCGACGCCCAGGTATAGGCATTGCTGTTGGCGGCGACGACCGATCGATCGGCGGTCAGCGCCAGGGCCGCATCGTAGCGGGTCTGAACCTCGGTCCGCACCTGGTCGATCGGCAGATCGGCAAGAGCCTGCGCATATGCGCTGCCAGGCTGGGCGAAGGCCAGCGCGGCAAATGCCCCCGCCATCCATTTTCCCGGTTGATGTGCCATTTCGTATCGCCCTCCCGTTATTCTCGGTTCCACTGGTCCTAAATTTGCGCGATCAGGCCGCCGCCATCTGGTGAAGATCCGCTGCCAGCGGCTGGCTGGTCGGGAACGCCACGTCGGGCGCGATCTGTTGATCGAGGAACTGCGCCAGATCGAAAGCGGGCGTCTCGCCGGCCGCGATGTGCAACGGTTCTGCACCGCCCGTGACGGCGTGGATCAGCTGATCGACCGTGCTGGCGCCGCTTGCCAGAACCTCGGCAAGCACCGCGGCCGCCGCCGGATCATGCGCCGCGGCATCCGAACCCGCGACAACCGTATCGGCCGGCACCGCCGCCAGCGACAGCAGTCCGTCCATCACGCCCGGATCGAACGAACCGCGATCCGCGATCATGTCGGCCAGCGAATCCGAGCTGTCGGCGTCGGCATGGTCGGCGGGCTCGCTGCGCCAGCCGCTGTCCTCTGCGCCGTCGATCGCGGCGGGGCTCGCGTCGTCGGAATGCAGCGTGGACGTGTCGGGCGCGGCGGTTTCCGGCGTTTCGGCAAGGCCGTCGCTGGCGGCGCTCGAAGGCGTCTCTCCCGCCGAAGCATCGACGGTAGCCGCCGTAACGCCGCCGTCGGCCTGCTCGATACCCGGCTCGTCCTTCGCCGCGACGATCGGCGATGCGCCGTTGTCGGGCTGCGCGCCCTGAATTCCCACGATCAGCGACGCGGCGACCAACGAGCTTGTCAGCGCCTGGTTGCCCGCAGCGCGCTGGACGTCTTCCGCCTCGCGCGCCGGTGCGCGAGCGCCGAGCTGTGTGTCGAGCTGGACTTCGATATAGTCGCCGCTCGTGCCGTCCTCGCGGGTGAAGCCGCCGCGCGCGGTCACCGCTTGGCCATCGACCTGCTCGTCGGTGGGGGTGGCACCCGTAGCGATCGAGGCGATCCCCCGATCGGCAAGGCTCGAAAGCTCGCCCGCATCGCTGACGCCGTCGGCGTTGGCGTCCTGCCAGATCAGGAGGTTGGCGAAAGCCGCGTCGGCCGCATCGATGACGCCGTCGCCATTGCCGTCGAGCGAAGCGAGCGCCGCGACGCCGCTGGCGAAATTGCCGCCACCGAAGCTGGGGGTGAAAATCTCGGTCCCGCTATCGATCTTGCCATTGCCGTCCAGATCGACCGCGAGGATTCCATCGTTCGACGAATTCCACGTCACCCGGTCGGCCGCACCGTCGGCATTGATGTCGAACGCCGCGGTCGCGCCAAAGGCATAGCCGTCACCGCCCAGATCGAGGATGATCGGGTCGGCGGTTCCGACGAAGTTGGTGGCGGAAAGATTGCCGTACCCAACGCCGTTGATCGTCATGATATGCTCGACGGCCATGCCGCCCTGGCCGGGGTTGGTGGAGTCCGTGATCGACACCGAATAGATGCCGGCATTCGCCGAGCCGCCCGTGCCCGAATAGACGATGAACGTATAGGTCCCGGCCGGAATGCCGTCGGTTGCGCTCTGAATGAAGCCTTCGATCGTCGATCCGTCGCCGTCATTGCCAAGCGAACCCGTCACCCAGGCACTATTGACCAGTGCGATGACTTCGACCCCGGCGCCGATGGTGGTCTGCGCTGCCGTCACGGTCACGAAGCTGCCATCGGTGCGGCTGATCCCGCCCATCGACACCGCGATCCGGTCGTTTGTCGTCGAGAAATTGCTGACGGTGGCGACCGTGTTGTCACCAAACCCAAGGGCCGTGTGGCTAAAGACGACCTTGTCCGCCGCGCCGTCGCCGCTGCCGAGGTCGACCGACCAGGCGCGCGTGGTGAGTGCTGCGGCGTTGATGGTGACCGTATCGGCCCCCGCCCCGGCGCTGACCACGCTGTTGTTGCCGGTGCTCGCGGTGAGTGCGTCGCCGCTCGCCGACCCGGTGATCGTCATCGTCTCGGTCTGCGCGCCGAGGTTGATCGTCACGCCGGTCGCAGCTCCCGATGCGGAAACCGTCTCGACATTCACCAACCTGCCATCGGCGAGACCGGTGAGGTCGGCCGAGGTCGAGGTCAGCGCGATCGTATCGGTGCTGCCGCCGGCAAGGTCGATCGTGCCGGCCGCCTGGATGATCGCGTCGAGCTGCGCGCCGGTCAGCGTCAGCGTGTCGGCACCGCTCGATCCGGTGAGATTGCTCGTCTCGACATTGCTCACCACCGGCGTACCCGCAGCGGAAATATTCACCGCGCCGCTGAATGTGACGTTCAGCACGTCGGCGCCGGCCGCCAGGTCGATCGCTCCGAACGACGCCCATTGCGCTGCCGACATCGACACGGTGTCGATACCGCTGCTGCCCGTCAGCGTTTCGATGCCGCTGACCGTGCCGGTGGCGAAATTGACCGTCGTAGCGTTGGTCAACAGGATCGTGTCGTTGTTTGCACCGCCGTTGATCGTTTCGGTCGCCCCGAACTCACCATTGGCGAGCCAGAAAATATCGTTGCCGATACCACCGGTCAGCGTGTCCGAACCGGTGCCGCCCGAAATCAGGTCATCGCCGTCGCCGCCGTTGATGATGTCATTGCCTTCCTGGCCGAAGACGATGTCATTTCCGGTGCCGGCGTCGATCGTGTCGTTGCCGCCGGTCCGGCCGCTTTCCTTCGCAAGCGCCGCATAGTTAGCGCGAATATAGGCGATCGTGTCCTGACGGTTCCAGTCGCCGCCATTCAGACCCGGATCGATCGACTCCAGATTTGCCCGACCTTCGAGCGTCTGGAAGACCGCCCAGCCCGACCCGGCGGGAAGGCTGACGCCCAGCTGGGTCGCCAGCGTATCGGTGAACAGGACGTCGCCGAAGATCACGTCGCCCCCGGCGCCGCCATTGATGGTGTCATTCGCCGCCGCGGCGAGGTCGGTCGAGCCGCCCAGAACCTGGAGCACGGCAGCGAGTTCTTCGGCCGAGGTCGCGTTGGTCGCGCTGCCCGTCCCGCCCGATGCAACGCCGTCCTCGACATCGCTGAGCCGTGCAAGCAGCGTCGCATTGACGTTGATCCCGATCGAATCGATCGAATAGCCGGTCGCGAGTATCTGCTGCGGCTCGTTCGAGCCGTCGGTGCCGAGCACCTGGTCCATCGCATTCTGGACGTTGGTGGCGTCGGAATCGCTGCCGTTGCCGCCGGTATTCCATAGGGTTGGAAGACCGTCGGAAACGAAGACGACCTTATTGATGTCGGCGCCGACAATGCCGTTACCGCCGTTGATCCAGCTCAGCGCATCCTGGAGGCCGTCTTCATAGTTGG
Source organism: Sphingomonadaceae bacterium 3R27C6 (assembly GCA_005503215.1). Taxonomy (GTDB): domain Bacteria; phylum Pseudomonadota; class Alphaproteobacteria; order Sphingomonadales; family Sphingomonadaceae; genus Sphingopyxis. The sequence goes on from SCNS01000012.1 coordinate 35,712, forward strand.
TGCCGCCGCCCGCCGACATGTCCTCGACCGCCTGTTTGGCATCATCGACCTCTTGCGTCTGGACGACCCCGTTGACGATCAGGTCGAAGGTGCCAAGATTGTCGCCATCCGCATCGAAATCGATGATCGTGATACGGATGTCCTTGGCCCCCGACGCCGCCAGGCTGTCGATCAGCGCCTGCACGCCATCCTCAAGCGCTTGCTGCCGCGAGATCGTGCTGTTTCCGAACGGAATCTGCGTGGTCATGCTGCCCGAACTGTCGAGCACGAGCACGATATTCGCCTGTTGCCCTTCGGTGATCGTCACCGATCCCGGATCACCGACCAGCGTATCGTCGAACGCGCCGCCCTGGACGGCGCCGTCGGCCGGCCCTTGCGGATTGGCGACGACATGATCGGTCGGCTCGCCAGCGACGTCACCGGTTGCCGAACCGATCACCAGCAGCGGTGAAGCAGTGGTGATCGCCAGCGACGCCTGCGCGGTGTCGCCGTCGCCGTCGACGATCGTGACCGGGACGATGAAGTTCACCGGGTTTTCGGTCTGCACCACCGCACCGAAGTCGCCGATCTTGAATGTATCGCCGCCGGCATGGTGGAATTCGATGCTGTTGTATCCGTCGGCGGTAAAACCGGCGATGACGGTATTCGCGACGACACCGGCGACCGTCGCTTCGCCGTTGACGAAGGTCACGGTGAAGTTCTGACCGCCGACATTATAGGTGCCGTTCGCCGTCACGCTGAGCGTCGCATTGTTGAAGCTGATCGCGACCTTGGTGATCGTATCCTTCACACCGTCGCCGACGTCGTTATCGGTGTCGTTGTCGTCGCGGGCGACGAGCCGGACGCTGCTGCTGGAGTTAATGTTGGTGAACAGCGCCGACGCGCCGTTCGCATTGTAATGCGAATCGAAAGCGTGGGTCTGGTTCGCTAGCGTAGCATAATCCCCGTTCGCCGGATTCCCCGTGAGATCGATCACGAAATCGACGCGGACGGCCTCGCCCGATCCGACGCTGTTGCCGCCCGAAACCCCGGTGCTGCTGGCGTTCGCATTCATCGTGCCGCCATCGACGCCGCTCGTCATCGGCGTGATCAGCACGTCCGAGCTGTTGTTGTCGCCGGGCTTCACGAAACCGATCCACGACGTGTTGCCGCCAACAAAGTCGTAACCGGCGCCGTTGAAATCGACCGTCTGGGTCGAATCGAGCTTCTGGATCATCTGGACCTGATATTGGTCGGCATGGCCGGCCGGCTGCAGGCGGATGATAAAGACATCGTCGCCGTTCGGCTTTTCAGCAGTCAGGACGGTGCCGCCCGCAGAAATGACGTAGTTCAGCGCCAGACCGCCAGCGGTCAGATTCTGCGCCTGGAGCGCCGCGATCGTCGCCGCGGTGAAGATCACGCTTCCCGGACCGTCGCCGCCATAATTATTGTCGACGTCATTGTCGGTATCGAGCGACTGGTACACCGACGAGCCGGGGGCGTTGATCAGCGCCGCGCTGAGCGGCGCGATCGCGATCGGCGAGTCGTCCTCGAGCCCGATCGTCAGCGCCGTCGCGTTGGTCACCGTCGTGGTGCCGTCGTTGACGCTGACCGGCACCACCAGCGACAGCGCGTCTTCTACCGTCGTATTGGGATGATCGATCGGCCGCGACAGCGTCACGGTGAAGTTGCCGCTGTTGTTGATCGAAACGCTTATGATCGTATTGGCACCGACCTTGCCCAGCAGCAGCTGCGGGTTGGTCGTGTCCCAGACGATCGGCTGACCGCCCGAGAACAGCGCCGTCGCCGGTGCGCCGAGCGAGAAGGTCAGCGCATCGCCATCGAGGTCTGTCGCCGTAATCGTGCCGTTCCGGACGGTGAGGTTGGTCGTATCGACCGTGCCCGTCGTATCGGGGAAGCCGCCCGGCAGGCCCTCGTCCGATACCGCGGTCGCCGCTGCCCCAATCGTCGGCAGATCGTTCGAGCCGTTGATCGTGATTTTCAGCGTCGTCGTCGACTGATCATTGTCGCCATCGGTGATCGTATAGGTGAAGGTTTCGAGCAGCGTTTCGCCCGCACCGAGCGCCTGTACCGTCGCATTGCCGTTGTTCAGCGTATAGGTGTAGCCGCCGCCGGCGCCCAGCGTCAGCGTGCCATAGGTCCCGTTGACCACCGAGCCGACATTTCCCGTCACCGGCGTCGGCGAAGCCCCGGCGGCGACGCCCGTCACCGCCGCGCCGTCGGCGCCCAGCGTGTCGGCGCTGCCTGGCGCATTGGTCGTGCCGACGCCTGTCAGGACATTGCCCGTGGCAACCGTCGCGGTGTCCTCGCTCACCGCATCGGTATCGGGACGCGCCGTCGGCAGGTCGTCCGAAACGGTGACATTGACCGTGCCGTTCGCCGTATCGCCATCACTGTCGGTGGCGACGACGCCGACCGACCCCAGATTGACGAGGTCGTCGACATTGATCGTCGGATGGTCGTCATAATTGTCATTGAGCGTCGCGGTGACCGAGGCATTGTTGCCGACACGCACCAGGTCGAGCGTGACGACGAGCCGCGCGCCGTCCGAGCCGGTGATCTGCGTGTCGGAGACGCGCAGCCAGGTCAGGCCGCCGCCGAGGCCCGCAACGCTGCTCGCGAAAACGATCGAGGCGATGGCGTCCGAACCCGGTGTGAAGACGAGCGATCCGCTGGTGAAGTCGGGGTTTGCAGAGGTCGAGCCGTCGGCCAGATTCTGGTCGTCGAGCGCGAGCGTGATCGATCCGCCCCCAATCGGATTGGCGCCGTCGGTCAGGCTGATCGCCTGCGTCGACGTCGCCGGATCGCCGTCGCCGTCGGTGATCGTGTAGCTGAAGCCCGCATTCACCGCCGCGGCATTGCTCACCGGGTTCGGGTCGAACGTCCAAACGCCTGCCGCAGTGAAGGTGTAGACCCCGTTCGCCGTGGTAATCGTCGTCGTGCCGACCGCATTGATCGCGGTGGTCGTCGCGCCGATCGTCACCGACGTCACGCTCGCGCCATCGGCGCCGCGCGTGTCGTTGGTCAGCAGGTTGCCGCCGACCGTTCCCGCGACATCCTCGGCTACGACGATGTCGGCGTCGGGCCGCGCCGTCGGGACGTCGTCGATGATGTTCACCGACAGCGTGCTGCTGGTCGTATCATTGTCGACGTCGGTCAGGGTGACGACAAAATTCTCGAACAGGCTGTTTTCGCCGGCGCCCGTCGCATGGGCCTCGGCGGCAGCGAGCGTGTAGCTATAGCTGATCTCGCCAGTTGCCGCGTTATAAGCCGTGATATTCAGCGTATTGCCGAGCGGGGTGGGAATCGTCGCCGGCGTGAACACACCATTGTTGATGACCTGCACGCCATGGATCGTGAGGTTCGCGACGCCGTCGGGTGCCGAGATATTGAAGGTGCCGGTCTGGGTGAGCGATTCCTTCACCGTGTCGGACCCGGCAGGCAGGTCGTCCTCGTCGACCGAGACATCGCCGCCCTGCGCCTCGGGCACCAGGTTGGTGATCGTCACGCCATCGTCGGTGCCGGTCAGCGTGACCGTCAGCGTCGCGGGGTCGCTGTCACCGTCCTTGTCGGTCAGCGTATAGGTGAAGATGTCGGTCAGCGTTGCCCCGGGGGCGAGCGCGTTGATCGCAATCTGGCCGGCGGCAGTCAGCGCATAAGTCTGCGTGCCGTCGCCGTTGATTGTGATCGTACCATAGGTGCCCGTCAGGCTGGTGAAGGTGCGGCTGCCGAAACCGTCGGCGCCGTCGGTGTCGTTGGTGTCGACGTCGAAGGTGACCGAGATCGGGCCGCCTTCGGTGAGGCCCGCCATATCGTCATTCGCCACCGGCGCATCGTCTTCGAATACCAGATTCTGGCCGATATTAGCGGTGGCGGTCGCCGCGTCGCCGTCGGCATCGGTAACCGTCGCGGTCAGCGTGATCAGATTGTCGGCCGACAGGCCCGTCGGCTGGTCGGGGCCGCTGTTCGGGGTGTGGACGACCGCGCGGCTCTGGTCGAGCGTGACGGTGCCGTTCGCCGCGACGCTGACCGTGAAGACCAGCTCGTTCGAGGTCTCGGTCCGGCCCTGGACCACGCCGCCGACGACGCTGAGCACGACCGCCTGGTTCGTCAGCGTGTCGACAAGACCCGTCGGTCCGGCCGTGATGCCGAGCGCATAGGTCGTCGAATTGATCGCCGCGGCGCCATCGGCGCCAAAGGTCGGGGTAAAGACCGAGGCAAAGCTGAACGGCGCGTCGGTGCCGAACGTCGATTCATCGACCGTCAGCACCGGCTGCGTGGTGTTCGCAACCACCGTCGGCGCATCGTCGTCGAAGGTGATCCGGAGCGTGCCGGGCGCAGTCGATCCGTCGCTGTCGCTGACGGTGAAACCCAGCACCGCCGTGGCATCATTCTCGTCGCCGCCCGGCGTGTGCAGGACATTATCGACCAGCGTCACTTTGTACGCACCCGTTGCCGGGTTGGTGACTTCGACGGTGAACAGCACGCCGCGCGGACCGGTGCCCGTCAGCGTGTTGGTGCCCGCGTTCCAGCCAAGCTGGACCGATTCCTGGCCGACAATGACGAACAGGCCGTTCATCGCGGCAAAGCTTACCGAACCCGGACCATCGCCACCGAAATCAAGGTTGAGCAGACCGCTGAAGGTCGCCTGGTCATTGTCGCCGTCGCTGTTCGGATCGGCCAGGTCGCCGGCCGTGCTGGCGGGATTGCCGCCGGCGAGCGCATCGTCGTCGACCGAAGCCTGCGTCTGGCCCGCGGTCGGGGCATTGGCGTCGGTGATCGTGAAGCCGATCGACGCGGTCGCGGTGTCGCTGTCACCATCGGTGACCGTGTAGGTCGCGGCGGCGCTACCGGCGCCGGTCACCGACGCGTCGGCGGTGAAGCTGTAGCTGCCGTCGGCCTTCACCTTGATCGTGCCGTGGCCGATATCGATGGCCTGCGAGAAGCTGTCGCCACCGAAAACCAGCGCCGTGCCGTTGATATGGGTGACCGTCGCGCCGTCGGCGCCCTGCACGAAATCGAGCGTGCCGGTGACCGTCGCGCCCTCGGCGACATTCTGGTTCGCTTCGGGCGAGGCGGCGGGCACGTCGTCGGTGATACGGATGTCGATCGTCGCGCTGGCGGTCGACCCGTCGATGTCGGTGACGGTCACGCCGACGCTGTCGTTGCGATTGTCTTCACCCATCGCCGGATGATCGGTGCGATTATCGTTCAGCGTGTAGCTATAGGTGAACGTCCCGCCGATCACCGAACCGTCGGCGCCGGTCACCGGAGTGAAACCGGTGACATTGAGTATGCCATAGGCGCTCGCAACCGACTGCGGCGCGAAGGTGCCGTTCGCGACGACGAGCGTCAGCGGCGCGCCGAGCGGCACGCCGTTAAAGCTGGTCAGCACCACATTGCCCATGCCGTCGGGGGTCGACACGGTGAAGCTGTCGCTGTCGGTCAGGCTGTCGGGCGTCGTGTCCGAACCCGCGGGTTCGCCGGGACGCACCGGCAGATCGTCTTCGTCGACGAACAGTTCGGCGCCCGCAGCGTCGAGGCCGGTGATCGTGACGCCGTCGTTGGCTCCATTGATCGTGATCGTCAGCGTCGTCGTCGCCGGATCGCCGTCGCCGTCGGTGATCGTATAGGTGAAGATCTCGGTCAGCGTCTGACCGGCCGAAAGGCCCTGCACCGGCTGCGCCGCATTGTTGAGGACATAGCTATAGCTGCCGTCGGCGTTCAGCGTCAGCGTGCCATAGGCGCCCGCCAGCCCCGCGCCCACGGCGCCGACCGTTGCACCGAAGCTCACGCCCGTGACGGTCGCGCCGTCGGCGCCCCTGACGTCCGCATCACCATCGGTCGCATTGCCGTCGGTGCCGCCCGTGCCGGTCAGCACATTGCCGTCGGCGGTCGACGGACCATCCTCGGTCACGCTGTCGACGTCGGGATCGGCGGTGGGGACATCGTCGGTGACCTGCACGGTGACGACGCCCGTTGCTGCGTCACCATCGGTATCGGTCGCCTGCACCGTGACGGTGCCGAGCGCCTGCGTCTGTGCCGCCATCGCCAGCGCGTGGGGCAGATTGTCGGCGAGCGTGACGGTGACCGTCGCGAGCCCGAAGGTGCCGGGCGCGATCGACGCGGGTGCCGTCAGGCTGATCGTGATCGCGGCGGGACCACCGGATGTCAGCGAACCGATGATCGTCTGCCCGCCAGGCGCCATCGACCAGAAAATATCGGTGCCCGCCCCGTCGAGATTGGCGACAAGCCCGGCGACGCCGGTGAAGGCGAAACCCGACAGCGCGTCCGAGCCCGCGCCAAAAAAGAGGTCGCCGCTGCTGACTTCGGCGCCGCTCGCCGAATTGCTGCCGTCCATCAGCGCGGCTTCGTTGACCGTCAGCGTGATCGGCGAAACATTCTTCGGGTTCGCGCCGTCTGTGATTGCGATCGTCAGGCTGTCCGAGGTCGGATCGCCGTCGCGGTCAACCGCCGACAGGGTGAAGCTGGCGGACGGATTCGCGGCGTTGTTCTGGTTGCCCACAGCGGCAAAGCTGAAGGTGCCGTTGGCGTTGACCGTCAGCGTGCCCGTCGGCTGGGTGATCGAAACGCTGCTTCCGGGTGCGAGCGAGAGCGTCGCGCTGCCGCTGCCGAAGCTGACGTTGACCGACGAGACGCCGTCGGCGCCGCGGTCGAGCGTCCACGTGCCGGCCGCGGTCGCGCCCTCGACGACGGTCGTCGGCGTATCCGAAAGGTTGAGCGTCGGCAGGTCGTCGACGATCGTGACACCGAACGCGCCCGACGCGGTGGTGCCGTCATTGTCGGTGACGGTGAAGCCGATCCCCGCGAGGAAATCGCTATCCTCGCTGCCCGGAACCGCCTGGTCGATCGCCTGCGACAGGGTGACCGTATAACCGTAGGTGACCTGGGTCGCGCCGGGGCCCGCAGTCGGGGTCGTCAGGCTGATGCGGATCACGTCATTGCCGCCGACCGAACCGACAAGGTCATTGCCGACCTTGTCGAAGGTCACCGACACGCCGCCGACGGTCAGCTGCGTGTCGAGCGCGGCGCTGTCACCCAGGACGAGCGAGCCCGCGAGCGTCGCCGGCACGTCGCTGCCGAAATCGACGGTGATCGTGCCGTTGGCGCTCGCGCTGCCGGTCGAGGTCACCTCGCCGGACAGGCCGTTGTCGGCATTGGCGCCCGCGAGGCCGTCCTCGTCGACGGTGACATCGGCGGTCTTGCCGATCTGCGGCGCCGAATCGGCGACGAGCGTGATCGTCGCGGTGGCGACGTCGGTGTCGCCGTCGCCATCGGTGATCCGATACTGGAAGCTGACGCTCCCGGTTTCCTGCGCACCGGGCGTGTAGGTGAAGCTGCCGTCGCCATTGTTGACCAGCGTGCCGGTGCCGGTGAGCGAGCCGGCGACGAGCTGGACCGCCGAAGGCTGGACGCTGTCGGCGTCCTGGACGTCGTTGGCGAGCACATTGATCGTCACCGGGGCATTTTCGACCGCCTGCGTCGTCCCGTCGTCGGCCGCGTCCGGAACGTCGTCGATGATCCGAACGTCGAGGCTGGCGTTGGCGGTCGATCCGTCGCTGTCGGTCACGACAACGGCGAAACTGTCGCCGACGAAGTCCTCGCCCTGGCTGCTATGCGTCAGCGTGTTGTCCGAAAGGACATAGTTATAGGTGAAGGTCCCGCCGATCACCGAGCCGTCGGCGCCGATCACCGGCGTGAAACCCGTGATGTTGACGGTTCCAAGCGGGCTCGTCGCGGTGCCCGCGGTGAACACGCCGTTTGTCACGACCTGCGTGCCGCCGATCGTTACATTGCCCAGCCCGTCGGGGGTCGAAACGGTGAAATTGTTCGTCTGCGTCAGCGCCGCCGCATTGGGCGACGAACCGTCGGACAGGTCGTCCTCGTTGACGATAACCTCGGCGCCTTCGGCGTTCAGGCCATTGATTGTAACGCCATCGTCGGCGCCGTTGATCGTGATTGTCAGCGTCGCGGTCGCGGTGTCGCCATCGCCGTCGGTGATCGTGTAGGTGAAGGTCTCGGTCAGCGTTTCTCCCGCCGAAAGGCCCTGCACCGGCTGCGCCTGGTTGTTCAGCACATAGCGATAGCTGCCATCGGCGTTCAACGTCAGCGAGCCATAGGCGCCGGCAAAGGCCTCGCCCAGCGCGCCGCCGGCGACGGCCGTGACCGTCGCACCATCGGCGCCTTGAGTGTCGGCGACCCCGTCGGTCGCATTGGCGTCGCCGCCACCCAAGCCCGTCAAAACATTGCCGTCGGCAGCCGGCAGATTGTCGCCGTTTCCGCTATCCTCGGTCACGCTATCGACATCGTCGCGCGCGGTCGGAACATCGTCCATGATGCGCACATCGATGCTGTCGGTGCCGGTCGACCCGTCGCTGTCGGTGACGACCACCGCAAAGCTGTCGGTGACATTGTCCTCACCCTGCGCGCCGTGGGTCAACGTGTTGTCGCCCAGCACATAATTATAGGTGAAAGTGCCGCCGATCACCGACCCGTCGGCGCCCAGGACGGGCGTGAAGCCGGTGATGTTGACGACCCCGAGCGGGCTCGTCGCGGTGCCCGCGGTGAACACGCCGTTCGTCACCACCTGCGTCCCGCCGATCGTCACATTGCCCAGCCCGTCGGGGGTCGAGATCGAGAGGCTGCCAGCCTGCGTGAGCGCCGCCGCGTCGGGCGACGATCCGTCGGCCAGATCATCCTCATCAACGGTCAGGTCGCCGCCTTCGGAATTGATGCCATTGATCGTGACGCCGTCGTCGGCGCCATTGATTATGATCGTAAGCGTCGTCGTCGACGTGTCGCCGTCGCCGTCGGTGATCGTGTAGGTGAAAGTCTCGGTCAGCGTCTGCCCGGCCGCGAGGCCCTGCACCGCCTGTGCCGCATTGTTGAGGGCGTAGCTGTAGCTGCCGTCGCTGTTCAGCGTCAGCGCACCATAGGCGCCGGCCAGCGGTTCGCCCACCGCGCCGCCCGCGACCGCGGTCACGGCCGCGCCGTCGGCGCCCTGCACGTCGCCGACGCCGTCGGTGCCATTGGCGTCTTCGCCGCCGCTGCCGGTCAGCACATTGCCATCGGCCACCGTCGGGCCGTCCTCGGTCACGCTGTCGCTGTCGGCGCGCGCGGTCGGGGTGTCGTCGACGATATCGATGTCGAGCGTATCCGTCGCGGCGTCGCCGTCGGCGTCGGTGATGACGAGGGCGAAACTCACCGTCGTGCCGTCGCCGTCGAGCGTGTTGTCGATCAACGTATAGGCATAGGTGATCGAGCCCTCGCCCGTCGCGGCGTTGAAACTATAGCCGGTGACGACAAGCGTCCCCGTCGCGTCGCTGGAAATCGTCTGCGGCAGCGATCCGGGGGTCACGGTCACGCCGCCGATCGACACGCTGCCGACGCCGTCGACCGCGGTGAAAGTGATCGTGCCGCTGGTCGAGGCGCCGCCGCCGGCAAAGGCCGAACCGGGGGTTTCGCCTTCGCGCGGGCCGAGGTCGGCCTCATATACGACCGTACCGCCATCACCCTCGCCGTCGCCTGGGACGAAGGTGATGACGGTCGGCGCGTCGGCGATACTGATGGTAAGGGTCGCCGTCGATGTATCGCCGTCACCGTCGGTAATCTGATAGCTGAAGACGTCGTTGACGCCGCCGGGGGTGCCCGGATTCCGGACATAGGTGTAGCCGCCCTGCGCGTTGATCGTCAGCGTGCCATATTGGCCCTGCACCGTGCCCGGCGCCGAAAAGCCGCCTTCGCCGCTCGCACCGCGGATCCCGGTCAGGCTCGCGCCGTCGGCGCCCGGCGTGTCGGCACCCGCCGCCCCGCTGGTCGTGCCCGTTCCGGTCAGGACATTGCCCGTCTTGGGCGCAAAGCTGCCCGCGGCGACCCGGTCGGTGTCGCCCCGCGCGGTCGGCACGTCGTCGACGACCGAGACGGTCAGCGTCGCGGTCGCGGTGTCGCCGTCATTGTCGGTGACGACGACGGTCAACGCGTCGGTCGGATTGGCGTTCGCATTGGTGTTGTCGGTCAGCGTGTAGCTGTATCCGACATTGCCCGGCGTCAGGCTGGTGATCGTCAACTGCCCGAGCGGCGTGGTGATGACCTGGCCGACGGTGGTGATCGCGGTGCCGTTGATCGTGATCGAATCGAGGCCGTCGCCGGCATCATAGACGATCGAACCCGTCGTGGTTTCGCTGTTCGCGGCGCTGTTGCTGCCCGCGGGCTCGTTGCCGCGCACCGGAAGCCCGGCTTCGTTGACGCTGGCGGTTGCGGCGGTCAGCCCCGCGGGCTGATCGGGCGTGACGATCAGAATCGTCGGTTCCTCGTCGGAAACGGCCGGCAGCAGTTCGCGGTCTTCGGGCTGCGGAAACGCCAGCTGCGTATAAGGCAGCAGGTCGCCGAGCGCATAAGCATCCTGGATCGGGCCTTCGGGATCGGCGAAATTGCCGCCCGAGCTGCGGACACCGGCTTCGGGGTTCAGCTCGCCCAGATTCTCCAGCAACTGCGCCACCGTGCTCGCCGGCACCGTATCGCCATCGACGACGATCGACGGAACATCGACCGCGCCGCCGGGAATGATGAACACCTGGCCGTTCGGCAGGGTGATGACCAGATCGGTGCCCGAAATCGTGATATCGTCGATCGACGCGCCCGCGGGCAGGACGACGCGGCCGCTTGCGTCGGGAACGAGGATCGCCTGGATCGCCAGCGGTATGATCGACGCGGCGGCGGTGACGTTCGCGGCGGCGGCAAGAAATTCGCCGCCCGGTGCGGCCCGGCTCGACTGCTCGTTCGATGCGCCGTCGCGCGCGGGACCGGTGATTCCATTCCGCGCCGGATTGTCGAAAGCATCCATGTCAATTTCCCTCGAACGCACCTCGCCCTGCCGCAAAAACGGCACAGCAAAATTTCCACCAATGTCAGTGCGACCCACTGTCCGAGCGACTCGGACCTTCCCCACCCATTAGGAAACATGGATTCCCGGGACTCCGCAAGCGCGTTAACACATTTTTAGCAATCGCTAAATTTGGCTGAACGGCCGATCGTTCTTCCGCGGCGTGAAGAATAAAATACAACGTATATTCAATATGATAATCTGGCCGCCTTTTCAGGATCGCCCGCCGCGAAAGGCGTGCCGGCGTCCCAATTAGAGCCACAAATTAACACGGCTCGTCGCATGCAGCGCGCCGTCGAGGCAGCGAATCAGCCAGGCGCTCCGCGCGGCGTTAAGTGGGTCCGACCCGATCTTAGCGAGGCCAATTGCGCTCGACTGGCGCGGCCGAGAACCGCGGCGAAAATGCAATATTAAGGGTTGCCGGGCGATAAGGGATCACCAAAGGAGACGTTGGTGAGATCCTTGCTGGCGCACATCGCGAACCCCGTCGAAACGACCGATCGCAGGCGAACGAGCCGCCGCACCCTCCGGCTCGATGTCGCGGCGCGCACGGCCACGGCCGAATCCGCGGTGATCATCCGCAACCTGTCGCGGACCGGCCTGCTGATCGAAACCGGAGCGGGCTTTTCCATCGGCGAGACCTTCCTGCTGGTCTTGCCGGAACTCGGCGCCGCCCCCGCGCGCGTCGTTCGCCACGACGGCAGGCTCTTCGGCTGCGAGTTTCTGACGCCCGTCCCCGCGAGCGCGATCAGCGCGGCGCTGCTCAAAGCAGCCCCCGACGAGGAAGCGGACGATATGGCCGATGCGGCGAGCGCGAGCGATGCCAACGAACTTTATGCGCGGCGGCCGTCGAGCGCGATCCTGTTCACGGCGCTGACCGCTTTGTTCACGGCCGTGGCTCTTCTCTTCGTCTTTGCCCTCGTGTCGCTGAACTTCTCGGCGGGCTGAGCCCCGGGCAACTGCTCGGCGCGCGCAAGTCAATTTGGCGGACGGATCAGCGACCCGACCCTCGATATTGCGCATTGTCCACCTGTTCCATCCACGTCACCGATTGCCCGTCCCGTGCCTCGGCGATCGCCACATGAACCATGCTGTCAGTTGCGCTTGCACCATGCCAATGCTTGACGCCCGGCGGGATCCAGACGAGGTCGCCAATGCCGATCGGCTGCACGGGGCCGCCCCAATGCTGGACCAGCCCGCGGCCCTCGGTCACAATCAGCGTTTGACCGAGCGGGTGACTGTGCCAGGCGGTCCGGGCTCCCGGCTCGAAGGTCACGATGCCGCCGCCGGTGCGCGCGGGCAGCGGGCGCTGGAAGCGCATGTCGACCCGGACGGCGCCGGTAAAATTGGCGGCGCCGGCTACCGACGGCTGCGAGCCAGCCTTGGTCACGACGACGGCGTCATCCGTGGATGGCGCGGGCTTTCCATTCTGCGCGTCATTCTCGGCGAAGACCTCGCGTGCGACGCCAACCGCGGCGATTGCGTTGGGCCAGCCCGAATAGAAGGCAAGCTGCGTGATCGTCTCGACCAGTTCCGCCTCGGCGACCCCGTTCTGGCGCGCGAGCCGCATATGCGAACGAAGCTGTTCGGGGCGGTTGAGCGCGATCAGCGCCGCGACGGTGATCAGGCTGCGGTCGCGCTTCGCCAGGCCGGGCCGCTCCCACACATCGCCGAAGAGGACATCGTCGGTGAGTTCGGCGAGCTTGGGCGCGATGTCACCCATGAGCTGCTGGGCACGCGATTGTCCAGTTTCCATCGAAGAAGCCTCCTGTGACTGCGCCTGAGCGGGAACGATAGCCACGCCGAGCAGCAGCACCGCCATCGATGCGATTTTAACGATGTTCATGATCAATTCCTTGGAGTGGCGGGCGAGGCAGACCGGCGAACTGCCGACCTACAGCGTCCGCGCGAAGAATGGCGACAGCTTGGCCATCGCGGCGTCGACATATTCGGGAACCCAATAGGTCTCGATGTGCGTGGCGCCTTCGATCCTGAACAACGCCTTGTCGCTCGCCCCTCTGGCCTTCGAGAAGGCCTCCTCGGTCATGTAGAGGCTGTCGGCCTTGCTGCCCGCAATCATCAGCAACGGCTGGTCGATCAGGTCGATCTGATCGGTGGCATCCCAGCGCATCAGGTCGAGCAGGCCGCTCATCGTATATTTGAAGGTCGAATTCGGGTGCGCGTGGGTCCGCCAGTAATATTCGTAACCCTGCCGGTACATTTCGAACGGCAGCGCCGCGATCTGCGCGTCGGTCATGTCGGCATCGCCGGCATAAAGGATTTCTCCCCTTGCCATCTCTTGGGCACGCGCGGCCGAAGCCCGCCGCAACCGCTCCCCGATCGTATCGAGCTGCGAGTCCGCGAAGCCGTTGCGGCGCACCCGGCCAGAGTTGAACATGCTCAGCGTCGCGACCGATTTGAAGCGCTTGTCGGTTTTTGCCGCGGACAGCGAGTATCCGCCGCCACCGCAAATGCCGAACAGGCCCAGCCGCGCGGCATCGACGCCCGGATAATGCGTGATGAAATCCGCCATGCCGTGGATGTCCTCGATGCGGTATTGGGGCTTGTCGACGCTCCGCGGCTGGCCACCACTTCCGCCCTGATAAGCGGCATCCGCGGTGATCGCGACATAGCCCTGTTCGGCGAGACGCTGCGCATAGAGACCCGCGACCTGTTCCTTCACCCCGCCGTTCGGATGCGCGAGAATGATGGCAGGATAGGCCTTTGCCGGATCATAATTTGCCGGCGTGTAGACGTTCGCGACGATGTCGAGACTGTTCAGCCTGTATTGGACCGGGTGGATATTGGCCTTACCCGCCACGTTCTGCGTGATCGCGCCGCGATAGACGAGCCCCAGCGGGTTCCGGTTGGTGTTGGCGGCGGAAGGGGTAGCACTGGCCATTGCGGTTGCTCCTGACATTGCGCCCGAGAATAGGAGCGCGGTTGCGCCGAGGAACGCGCGCCTCTGGGTGTCGATGGGTCGGTCGGTCATTCGAAATCCAATCCTGATGCGGTCAATCCAGCTTCTTCTCGGCAAGGAACTGCGAGACCTGCTCCGCGATCTCGACATTGTTGAGGTCCGACATCAGGAAATGCGTGTTGCCGCGAATGCCGATCTCCGGGAGATGCACCAGCCGCGCGTCGCCGCCGCGCTTGTTGATGGCGTCGACCCAGAGCCGGGCCATCGCAAGCCGCACCCGCCAATTGTCCTGTCCGCGTTCGGCGGTCGGCTCGACCGGGAAATTGTCGCCATAATAGATGATGATCGGAATGCGCGTGAGCTTCTCGAAATCCGCCAGCGGCACCGCCTCGGGCGAAAGGGTGCCGGCGGCACTCGGCATTGCCGGGGGCAGTTCGCCTTGTGGAAAGATGAAGCCGCTGCCCGGCTCGAACGCGACGATCGCCTTGACGTTCGGGTTTCGGATCGCGGTCAGCCAGCCAGGACCACCGCCTTGCGAGTGGGTGAAAAGGATGCCCGGCCCGGTCCGGTCGAACAGCGCCGACATCGCATCGGCGATGACCCCGGCATCATAAGGACCGGTGTTCGGCGTCACCGAGCGGAAGAACTGATCGAGCGTCTCGGGCTTGCGATCGAACTGCACGCCTTCGAAATAGTTTGGCCATTTGCCGATCCGGAACTGATCGAAGAAAAGCTGATCGTTCGGCGCCGGCTCGATCGTCGCCGCGGCGCTGCTGTTACCGGCGCGGCCACGGCGCGGCTGATCGACCAGATAGACCGGGAAACGGCGGCGAAGGAACAGCGTCTGAAAGCCTTCGCGGCCGTCGGGCGTCGTCTCCCAGCTACGCGCCGACTGGAAGGCACCGTGCAGCATGACGATCGGTAGCGCCCTGGAGTTCTGCGGCGCCTGGTAGAAGGAATAGAGATGATCGGCGTGAAGCGTCTGTCCCGCGGCGGTGGGTTTGTTATTGTCGTATGCGCCGGGGGTGGCCGTCACCGTGCCGCCGACCGCAAAACTGCCTTGATCCGCGATGATCAGCGGATCGGCCTGCGCCGCGTGACTCATCGCGGCGGGGGCCGCGGCGATGCTGCAACCGATCCAAAGCGGCATGACATATCTCTTCCAGCGGCTCATCAGACGCTCCTTGGCGAAGGGGGAGCCACCTTTTACCGCAAAGCCCCTCGTGCAATTAGCCGCGCAATGTGAGATGAACTTGTGAATTAGCTTCAGTAATGGAGAGGCGCGTGCCGCGGCAGAATCTGGCAGATCTCGAAGCCTTTGCCGTGGTCGCACAGGAAGGGAGCTTCACGCGCGCGGCGGCGCGCCTTGGCGTCTCGCCCTCGGCGCTCAGCCACCGGATACGCAAGCTGGAGGCGCGGCTCGGTCTCCGGCTTCTCGCCCGGACGACGCGCCGCGTCGCGACGACCGAGGCCGGGGAGCGGCTGCTCGATGCGCTGCGCCCCGCCATCGAAACGATCGACCGGCAGCTTGCCGAGCTCAGCGAGCTGCGTGAGCGCCCCTCAGGAAACATTCGTATCACCGCTTCTGATCATGCGACACGGACCTTGCTCTGGCCGGCGATCGACGAATTTCTCAGGCGTTATCCGGACATCAAGGTCGAGATCAACGCCGAGTCCGGGCTCACCGATATTGTCGCCGAACGCTATGACGCGGGTGTCCGGCTTGGCGAACAGGTCGCCAAGGACATGATCGCGGTGCGGATAGGGCCGCCACTGCGCATGGTGGCGGTCGCGGCCCCCACCTATCTGGAAGTCCATGGAATCCCGCAGACCCCGCACGACCTTACACAGCACAAGTGCATCAACCTGCGCATGTGGAGTTCGGGCGGCCTTTATGCCTGGGAGTTCGAGAAGGATGGGCAAGCCGTCAATGTTCGCGTCGAGGGACAGGTCATATTGAATAGCGGCCATTTGATCCTCGAGGCTGCACTGGCGGGGCATGGCATCGCCTTCCTTATGGACGATTATGTCGTCCAAGGCGTCGAGACGGGCCAGCTGCTGCACATACTGGAAGACTGGTGTCCGCCATTCGACGGCTACCATCTCTATTATCCGAGCCGCCGGCAACCGACGCCGGCGTTCAGTCTGCTCGTAGAAGCGCTACGTTATCGGCCGGCGTGAGCGGCCCATGCCGTCGCTCTTTGTCCACGGCGTGGCTGCAACGCGCCCTCCGAGCCGGCGCCGAAGGCCAAGGCCTAGTGGAGCCCCGAAGGTCACGGCCGGATCACCGGGATCCTGCCTGGCGTCTGAGCGCCCTGCAAACAGCGTGCTTGGCTTCTGCCGACCGCAACCTGTATAGACGGGTTATGGATTTTACCACTCGCACGCCCGGACGCGGATCAAAGCTTTCGACTGGATCCGCAGCCACCCGGCCCCGCGGCCCCGACGACGAAAATGACCGGTCTCCGCCTCGTTACGCCGCCATCAAGCAGAGCATTTGCGATGCCGTTCGCGACGGACATCTGAAGCCGGGCGACCGGGTGCCGTCGGAAGCCGAGCTGGTCCAACAGTTCGACGTGTCGCGCATGACCGCCAATCGGGCCCTACGCGAGCTACAGGCCGCGGGCGTTCTCGTGCGCCGCGCGGGCAGCGGATCGTTCATCGCCGAGCCCAAGCCGATCGGCCAGATGATCGAAATCCGCAATATCGCCGAAGAAATCCGGGAGCGCGGGCATATCTATCGGGCGCGCGTCGTGCAGAATGACGAGATACGCGCCAATGCCGACATGGCGGCGCTGCTCGAGGTTCCGATCGGGACCAGGCTGTTCCACTCGATCATCGTGCATCATGAAGCCGAGTTCCCGATCCAGCTCGAAGAACGTTTCGTGCTCGCGTCGGCCGCCCCCGATTATGGCAAGATGGACTTCACGCAGATGACGCCGAACGAATATCTGACAAGGACGGCGCCTCTCGAGCGCGTCGAACATCGGGTTCGCGCCGAGATGCCCGACGCGCGCACCCACAGCATGCTGGGGCTCTCGGACGGCGAACCCGTGCTGCGGATGACGCGCCGGACATGGAGCCATTCGCGCCTCGTCAGCCACGCCTGGCTGACGCATCCCGGATCGCGCTTTGAGCTGTCGGCCGCCTTCTCGATCGACGACTGACCGCCGGCAGGTCAGGCCGCGCTGCGGGTGACGACGGGTTTGCGGCGTCGGCGCAGCCAGCGGAAGTCGGCGCGGCTGAAACTCTTGAACAGCAGGTAGAAGCCGGTGCCCGAGAGCCATAACGCGCCGAAGGCGACGAAGATGATCAGCGGGTGATTGAAGCTCTTCCGGTTCACATAATCCATATTGTGGAGCATCCAGAAGAAATCCCACGTCCGCCAGCTGTCGCCGCGCATGACAAGAAAGCGCGCGGTGTCGAGCGACACATAGGCGCTGCTATTCTCGGCATCGGCGAAGTCGACCCGCCACATCGCGCCTTCATGGTCGCGCGATTCGAGGTTGGGCTTCGCGAGCACGCTCACCTTGCGGATCGGCGCCTCGTTCATCATCGATGCGATGTCGCGCGCCATCTGCTCGTCGACATGGACCGTCTCGCCGCTCGTCGCATCGACGAGGCGCGTGCCCTTGGTCGTGCGAAGTTCATAGATCGGGCGCGCGCCGAGATCGCGCAGGACGATTCCGGTGACGGGTTCGTGGCGCGGCAGCGCCGCAACGTCGAAATATTCGCCGGCCGGCAGCGGGTGCGCGTGCGACATGCCGCCGCCGTGCCCGCCGACCTTGTCCTTGTCGAGCAGCGCCATCACCGAGCCGCTCAGGGCCCAGAGCAGGAATTGAAGCCCGAGGATCAGGCCGACCCATTTGTGGATGCGCCGGAAAAATAGCGGCGTCAGGCGTATCTTCTTCATGCCTTCTTCCCCTTACGGCGCTTGAAAGACCAGATCAGCAGCCAGGCCCCCGTCAGCGCCATCGCGAACGCGCTCCAGGTCGCGACGCGAAGCAGCGGATTGTTGACGTCGGTCCGCTCGTCATAGTCCATGATGTGAAGCATCCACGCGAAGTCGAAGGCGCGCCAGAGTGCGTGGCGCCGCGAAATCAGCTCGCCCGTCTGCGGCGAGAGGTAGAGCGTCGGGCGGTTCCAGCCCTCGAACTCGACCTGCCAATAGGGCGGCTCCCGCGACTGCATTTCCTGCGGCGCCTTGGTCAGCAGGCGTACCGACACGATCTTGCCGTCGCCGGTGTAGATGCGCCGCGCCTGCTCGCGGACCTGGGACTCGGTAAGCGCAGGCAGCGGCGCACCCGAGCGGGCATCGAACAGCCGCGCTCCCTCGGGAGTTTCTGCGCGCCAGACGGGGCGATCGAAGAACCGCTGCAAGCGAACCTCGGACGCACCCGGCGCGGCCGCAACGATCCGCGACGGCGGCGCCAGGCCCGCCAAGTCGAATGATTGGGTCATCGGCGCGCGCACGAGATGGTCGCCATGGATGGTGTCGATATGCACGACCACCATGTAGAAGCCGGTCAGCGTCCAGAGCAGAGCCTGGACGCCGACCACCAGGGCCAGCCATTTATGCGTTCGCCGGACGAGCAGAGGCCAACGTATCGCCATGTCGATACCCTCAAAAAGCCGTCCGGAAGCCGACGTAGAAACGCCGTCCGAGCAGGTCATAGGTCATCGTGTCGGTGTTCGCATCGGTGAAGCTCTGGATATAGGGCGCCTTGCGATCGAAAAGATTGTCGACGCCGACCTGGAAGCGGGTCTTTTCGTCGATTTCGAAAGCGACCTGGAGATTGTGGTAGAAGACATTCGGCGTGCTGTAGCCGATCTCGCCGGGGGCCGCATTGAAGTCGGTCGCCTTGCCGACCCACTGCGTCGACCAGGTCGCGCTGACACCGTCCTTTTCGGCGGTCAGCACGCCATAGCCGCGCCATTTCGGATAGCCGCCGTTGCCGCCCCCGATGAAGCCATCGAAATCGATCGGCGCGCCGCCGGGGAAAGGCAGCACGACATATTTGTTGAGGTAAGTGAGGTTGACGTCGAGCGAGATGTTCACGCTGCCGATGCCGCCCGCATATACGAGGCCGAGGTCGAGCCCGTTCATTTCCTCGCGGCCGGTGTTGATCGGCTGCGCGGAGAGGAAGGTAACCTCGCCGGTCAGCGGGCTGCGCGTGAAATCGTCGCAGAAGGGATGCGACAGGTTCGTGCTCGCATAACAGATGGCGAGCTTGGTCGAGCCCGGAATCGCGCGGATCGCGTCCTTGATCTTGATGTCGAACCAGTCGGCGGTGAGCGACAGGCCGGGGATCAGCCCCTTGGGGGTGATGACCGTGCCGACCGTCCAGGTCGTCGAACTTTCGGGTTTCAGATTCTCATTACCGCCGACGGTGGTGAGAATCGTGGTGCCGAGCTGGACATAGTTTGCCGGCACGCCTGACGCCTGACAATTGGCGATCAGCCCCGCATTGCCGCTGGTCGAATAGCGCGAGCAAGGATCGGTCGTCGTCAGATTGCCTTCGGACACGCCGCCGAACAATTCGGGGACGTTCGGGATGCGGAAACCGGTGCCGTAGGTGCCGCGCAGGCGGAAGCTGTCGCTGATCATCCAGTCGAGGCTGGCCTTATAGTTCCAGTCGCTGCCGAACAGGTCATAGTCGGAGTAGCGCACCGCGCCATCGAGCGTCAGCGCCTCGAAGAAGGGCCTGTCGGCAAGGATCGGCACCGACAGCTCGAGATAGGCTTCCTTGGCGACGCTCGTTCCCGAGATCGGGCTTTGCTGGTTGGTGTTGGCGATGCCGAGCACGGTCAGCGGATCGGGATCGCGCCAGCCCTTTTCCTTGCGATAGACGACACCCGCCGCGAAGGAGACGGGGCCCGCGGGCAGCTTGAACAGGTCGCCGTTGATATCGGCGGTGACCGTCGCGAGCTCATTGCCGCCGCGGTCGCGCGAGGTGAAGAGAATATAGTCGAGGACCTCGGGCGTCAGGTCACCGAAACCGAGATAGTCGGCGCACGGGATCGTCGCACCGGCGGCGAGGCTGCACTTGGTCGTGTCGATCGTGTTGCGGACACGCTCGAGATTGGCGATGTTCGTCGAACCGTCGACCGCGGTGTTGCGGCCGAACGCGCCCGCGATTTCCCATCCCCAATTGTTCGAGAGCTTGCCGCGGAGGCCGAACGTACCCTGCCAGGTGTCGGTTTCCTGGAAGAATTGGCGCGGGCCGGGCTCGGCGAGGCGGCGCTGGATGAGGACGATATTCTGCCCCGTCGGATTGGTGGGATTGCTCGCCGCGATCGAGAGGTTGCGCAGCGTTCCGGGCGTCGCGATCTGGTTCGACTTGCGGAAGGTGTAAAGGAATTCGCCGAACGCCTCGATATCGTCGGTCAAATCATAGTCGGCGAAGAAGGCCGTGCTGACGCGCTCGACGGGACTAACCGCGTTGAGGAACGGGTTCGAGTTGAAATTGTGCTTCGCCGCGCTGTACGGCTCGAAGAAATTGCCATTACCGCCCAGCACCTGATTGAAGTTGATCTGCTGGCCGTTCGGCAGCACCGCGCGGCCGCCGATCGTCGAGGCGCTGTTGACGCAGCTCAGCATGCCGGGCGTGGTTTCCGCCAGCGAGCAGGGCGCTCGGCTCGCCATGTTGACCGCCTTGGTCTTCTGATAGGTGACGGCCGCCATGAAGCCGCCGCGATCATTGCGGACGCCCCAGAGGAGGTCGGCGGTAAAGTCCGACCCGTCGCCCTTTTCGGTGAGACCCTGACGCACGCTGAGGCCAAGACCTTCGTAGTCGGTGCGGGTCACGAGGTTGACGACGCCCGCCATCGCGTCGGCGCCATAGATCGCCGAGGCGCCGTCCTTGAGCACATCGGTGCGTGCTAGCGCCGCGACGGGAATCATGTTGAGGTCGGGCGAGGAGTTCGCCCCGGTGCCGCCCGCGACAAGGCGGCGGCCGTTGAGCAGGACGAGGGTGCGCTTGATGCCGAGACCGCGCAGGTTCACCTGCGCCGTGCCATATCCATTGTTCGCCCAATAGGCCGAAGTCTGGTTGCCCGCGAAGCCGGCGTTGGCGGGCAAGCGCTGCAGCACCGTCTCGATATTGACGACACCGGTATTTTCGATCTGCTCGGCGGATACCACGGTCGCCGGTCCGACCCCGGCGAGATCCTGGCGGCGAATGCGCGACCCGGTCACAACGATATCGCTGCCGCTGGTCGCGCCTTCAGCGCCCGTCTCGGGTGCCGACTCGGCCTGCGCGAATGCTGGCGCGGAAATGCCCGCACAAGCCGCTGCACCGGCGAGCAAAACTGTCCTGATCTTCATCGCGAAACCCCCTTCTGGTTGCGTTACCCACCTCAGAGAGCATCAAATGTATATACAGGTCAACAAAAATTTTCGTTGAAGATCAATGTCTTATATTCGCATCAGCAACGCGCAACCGGTCCGTATAATACGCATCCGAAGCATTTACCCCTCACGCTGAATGACATTTTTTTGAACGCGGGCGGCGATGCGTGCCGGGCGTCGGCCAGGCCGTAAAAACCAAAGACTGACCCTCGCCGCCGAAGGCCGCCACGTCGAAGGCGTTCCCGCCCCCCATCGGGCATTTCCATCCCCGGCGACTCGCGCGGGATACCGGACCCGCGAGTCCCTTCATCGCTTTCAGTCGTTCGCGAAGGAGCGGCGGCGGGAGATTCCGCTGCCTTCGGCCGGGCCGGGCCCGCGCCGGGTCGGGCGATGATCACCAGCTAGATAGCGGCGTCGCCTGCCAAAGCCTGGAGCGCACGGCGGCGACAGGAGTGCACACGATGTGCCTCCTCCCGATGCGCCGCCCGCCGCGGCTCAAAACCAGGCGCGTATCCCCGCGACGAAGCTGACCCCGCTCGCATCCTCGCCCGCCGCGCGGGCAAAGCGCGCGGTATCGCCCACCTTGCGCGCCCATTCGACACCGACATAGGGCGCGAACTCCCTGACAATTTCGTAGCGCAGGCGAAGCCCGAGCTCGACGTCGGACAGGCCGGAACCCGTTCCGGTTTCGGGCACATCCTGCGCCGAGAAATTGAGTTCGGCCATCGGCTGGAGGATGAGCTTCTGGGTGATGCGCTGGTCGTAATAACCCTCGAGGCGGGCGAGCAGGTCGCCCTTGTTCGAGAGGAACAACGCGCCCTCGACTTCGAACCAATAGGGCGCCAGCCCCTCGAAGCCGATCGTCGCATAGGTGCGGTCGGGCCCCGAGCCCAAATCCTGCCGGATGCCCGCCTGCGCGTTGAAATAGGGGCCGATCGCGCGGCTGTAGAGCGCCTGCACTTCGGCACCCTCGATGCCTTCGCCGAAAACGCCTTCGCCTTCGCTCTTGATCGTCAGCCGGTTGATGTCGCCGCCGTACCAGGCCTCACCAGCCCAGCGGAAGCCGTCGCTGCCCTTGCGCGCCTGATATTCGGCGAGATTGAAGCTGATAAAGGCGATGGTCTGCGCGCCATTCTCCTTCATCATCTCGTGGCGCGAATGTTCCATTTCAGCGCTCGGATAGATGCGGTCGGCATACCAGTCGGACGGGGGCGCGGGCGCGGTGGCGTCGCCTGGGGGCAAATCGGTGCCGCTGGCGCCGCGCTTGGCTTCCGTCGTGCCCGCGGCCTTCGGGGTGCAATGGCCCATGCTCGCATGCTCGGGCGTGCAGTCGGGGTCGGACGGAGACATCGCGCCATGGTCCATCGCGTCCATGGCGGGTCCGCTCTTGTTCATGGGCTCGGGCGTGCAATGACCCATGGCCGCATGTTCGGGCGCGCAGCCCGGGGCTTCGACCGGGGACCCCATATCCTGCATGGCACCATGATCCATCGGCTCGGCCGGCGCGTCGCCGGTGGGCGCGGGCGGGGCGACAGGTGCTGGCGAAGGCGCGGGGGCGGGCGCAGGCTTGGGTGCCGGCGTCGGCGCGGGCGCCGTTCCGTGCATCGAATGATCCATCGACTGGGCCGCCGCGGGGGCGGCGAAGGCGAGCGGCGCGATGCCCGCGAGCAGGAGAGCGATCCGGGTCATGCCGCGTCCCCCTTCGGGCGAACGCTCACCACCCGCATCATTCCCGCATGCATGTGATAGAGCATATGGCAATGGAACGCCCAGTCGCCGAGCGCGTCGGCGGTGAAGTCGAAGCTCGCGGTGCCGCCGGGCTGGACGAGCACCGTATGCTTGCGCGGCGAGCGATCGCCCTTACCCGTGACCAGTTCGAAGAAATGGCCGTGCAGATGGATCGGGTGGCTCATCATCGAATCGTTGATGAGGTTGATCCGGACCCGCTCGCCCTCGATGAAGGGGATCGGTTCGTGATGGTCGGACATCTTCACGCCGTCGAACGACCACATGAAGCGTTCCATGTTGCCGGTGAGGTGGATGTCGAGCGAACGCGAGGCGGCGCGCACATCGGGATTGCGTTCGAGCGCGACAAGGTCGTGATAGGTCAGCACCTTGTGCCCGGCATTTTCGAGCCCCTGACCCGGCTCGCCCATGCGGTCGGTGGGCATCGGCGAGATCGTCTGGACGCTGGGGTCGCGCTTGACCTGCGGCGCGACGCTGAAGTCGCGCATGCTGTGCTGCATTGCCGCGCCGCCGGCTGCCCCGCCCGCCGCGCCGTGGGCGCTATGGTCCTCGGCGGGGGCAGGCGTGCAATGGCCCATCGCGGCATGTTCGGGCGCGCACGCCGCGTCACCGCCGCCCGCTGCCATCGCGCCCATCCCCATATCCTTCATCGTCGCCAGAGGGCGTTCGCGGAGCGGCGGCACCTCGGCGGCCATGCCGGCGCGCGGCGCGAGCGTCGCGCGTCCCATGCCCGAACGGTCGTTCGCCTCGGCGACCAGCGTATAGGCGCGGTCCTCGACCGGCGTGACGATCACGTCATAGGTTTCGGCAACCGCAATCTGGAACTCGTCGATCGCGGTCGGCACGACGTTGAGCCCGTCGGCCTGGACGACGGTCATCCTGAGACCCGGAATGCGCACATTGAAGATCGTCATCGCTGAGGCGTTGACGATCCGCAGCCGCACACGTTCGCCGGGGTGGAACAGCGCGGTCCAATTGTCGCGCGGGCCATGGCCGTTGACGAGGAAGCTATAGGTCGATCCGTTGACGTCGGCGATATCGGTCGGGTCCATCCGCATCGCGCCCCATTCGACGCGCTCCTTCAGCGACTGGTCCTTGCCCGCGAGCAGCCCCGACAAGGTCTGGCGCTGCATGTTGAAATGGCCGGGATTGACCTTCAGCTTTCGGAAGATCGCCTCGGGAGACAATGGGCTATGGTCCGAGAGGACGACGACATGCTCGCGATCATAGCCGACCGGATCGGCGCCGGCGGGATCGATGACGATCGGGCCGTAATGACCAAGCTGTTCCTGAAGCCCCGAATGGCTGTGATACCAGTAGGTCCCCGACTGGACGACCGGAAATTCATAGACGAAGCTCGACCGGGGCTTGATGCCGGGGAAGCTAACGCCGGGCACGCCGTCCATGTGGAACGGCAGGATCAGCCCGTGCCAATGGATCGAGCTGTCCTCGTCGAGGTCGTTGATGACGGTGAGCCGGGCCGTCTGGCCTTCCTTCAGGCGCACGAGCGGCGCGGGCACGGTGCCGTTGATCCCAATCGCGCGGCTGAGCTTGCCGTCGACCCGCATCGTCTGACGCGCGATGCGAAGGCTGATGTCATTGCCCGACACCGTCGGCAGCGGCGCGACGATGCCGGGAGATACCGACTGCGCCCAAGCCGGAAACCAGGGAGCAAGCGCGGCCACGGCTCCGCCGCCCAATGCTCCCGTCACGAAACGACGCCTGTCTATCTTCATAAAATTCCCGGATATTGCCTTGTCTCTATAGTCATACGCGGCACGCTCGCCCGCCCCTCACCCTTTCGGACGAAATTGCGGGGTGGACCGCGCTTCTGCCTTCAGCCTGTCCCGCGCGCGACCGTCTCGCCGAGCAGCGCCTTCAATTTCGCGCGGGCGCGGTAGAGCCGCATCTCGACCGCCTTCTCGCTGGTCTGGAGCAGTTCGGCGGTTTCCGCCTGGCTCAGTTCCTCGACGCCGCGAAGCACCAGAACCTCGCGTAAATTGGGTGCGAGGCGGGCCATGGCGGCGCGGACGCGGGCGAGTTCGACCCGATCGGCCGCTTCGGCATCGGGCGCCGGGCCGTCGCTCGCGACATGGTGGGCGCTTTCGAGCGGCAGCGCCCGCGCGAAGAAGGACCGGACCGCGCGGCGCCGCGCCCAGTCGCGGCACTTGTTGAGCGCGATCCGGGCGATCCATATCCGGAAAGGCCGGTCCGCATCATAGCGGCCGAGCGCCGCAAAGCCGGCAACAAAGGTTTCCTGCGTCAAATCCATTGCCTCGTCCGGATCGCCAATATTCGCGCGGATCAGGCGAAAGACTGGCGGCTTGTAGCGTCGCAACAATTCCCGATAGACCTGCTGTTGACCGGCGCTTGCCAGCGCGGCGAGCTCGCGGTCGCTACATTGCGCGAGGTCGAGGCTCACCGCGCATCGGCGGTCAGCGCCCGGACCACGCTCTTGTCGAACATCGCGGCCTGCTCAGGGTCGAGAACGACGCGCATCGCGAACAGATGCTGGAGCGTTTCTTTCTGCAGCTCGCCCATCACCCGGTGGGTCTCGTCGATCGCCTCGGTAACGCGCGGGCCATAGCCATGTTCGGCCTCGATCGCCTGCGCGAGCCGGATATTGGCGGCGCGCATGTCGAGTTCGAGCGCATCGCGCCGGGTCGCGAATTTCGCCTCGATCTTGTCGAGCTTCACCTGCTGCGCGGGTGAAAGCTTCAGCTCGCGATGGAGAAGCGCGTGAAGTTCGGTTTCGCTGGCACGCGGCGCCTCGACGACGAGGCGTCCGGCGAGCACGCCAGCGAGTGCCGCGACGAACGCGACCAGACCGAAGAGCAGCAAACGGCGCGACGACGTCATCAACGCGAATCCAGCAAGGTCGAGGGAGCCAGCGGACTGGCCGGAATGAGCGGCGTGATCGGGCTCGCGGCAACGGCGGGCGGAACGACGGCGCTGCCGACAACGAAGCCACCACCCAGCGAAACAAAGGCCGCAATCGCCATCATGCGCCGCAACGCCGACGCCTCGCGCTGCCGACCCGCGAGCGCGGACAGCACACGCTCGTCGAGCGTTTCGAGCGCGGCCGGAACGGGCGCTTCATTCAAAATCCGGAGTTCGTCCATCGGCCTTTCCCGCCAGTCCTTCCAAACAGCATACGCGCACGATCGCATCACCCCTCAGAAATAATCCAACAAAGTCTTGTCGAAATTCCGAGGGCCGTGCCGCCGCCTTGCGTATTTAGCAGGACAGACCCGGATTTGGAGGTTTTTATAATGAAGTCATTTCTCCCCGCTGCAACCGCCGCCCTCGCGCTGCTTCTGACGCCCGTCGCGGCGGGCGCGCATACCAAGCTGGTCGGCTCGACCCCGGCCGCGAATGCGACCGCCTCGAAAGTGACCTCGGTCAACCTGCGCTTCAACGAAAAGCTGATCGCCTCGACCGTGAAAGCCGAGCTGGTGATGACCGGGATGCCGGGCATGGCCAATCACGCCCCGATGAAGATTCCCGCGACGTCGACGATGGGCAAGGACGGCAAGTCGCTGACGCTCACCGCCAAGCGCGCGCTCGTCCCCGGCACCTACAAGGTCAAATGGTCGGCGGCGGGCGCCGATACGCATCGCATGGGAAGCGAATTCAGCTTCACGGTGAAATAAGGCCGTGGCCGATCTCCTGCTGATGGGTATCCGGTTCGCGCTGTTCGCGGTCCTGATGTTCATCACGGGACTCGCCGCTTTCCCGCTCCATGCGCTGGAGCCTGGCGAGCGACGGGATCCCGAACTGGGATCGATCCTCTCCCGGCCGCTGCCGTGGCTCTGCGCCGCGGCCCTGCTCCTTTCGCTCATGGGCATGGTGGCCCTGACCGCCAGCATGCAGGGGGTCGGGATCTTCGCCATCGACCCGGCAATGGTCGTCGCGCTTGTGGACGAGACCGATGTCGGCGTCGCCTGGCTCGTGCGCATGGCAGCCCTGCTTGTCACCGCGGTCGCCGCTTTCCGTATCGCCCGCAGCCCCGTCGCGGCGACTATGATCGCCGCCGTCGCCGGAGCCGTCGCGCTGGCGACGCTGGTATGGTCAGGCCATGCCGGCGCGAGCGAAGGCACCGCCGGATGGATTCACCGGGCAAGCGACGCGCTCCATATGATTGCCGCCGCGATCTGGCTGGGCGCGATTGCCGGCTTCCTCCTGATGCTCCGTCCGGGCGAACCGGTCGCAAAAGGCCGTCTCGCGATGACGGCCCGAAGCCTCGACCGGTTCGCGCCGGTGGGGACATTGTGCGTGCTCCTGATCGCGGCGACCGGACTGGTGAACGGCCAGATGATCGTCGGGGCCGCGAATATCGGGCGGTCGATCGCCTCGCCCTATGGTCAGCTTCTCGCGATAAAGCTCGTCCTGTTCGCCGCGATGCTGGCGCTCGCCGCCGCCAACCGCTGGCGCCTCACCCCCGCGCTCGGGCGCGCATTGGACGAGCCCGATACCGATCCTGCCAGCGCCGCGCGCGCGATGCGCCGCAGCCTGGTCCTCGAAGCCCTGGCAGGTCTCGCGATCCTCGCGCTCGTCGCATGGTTCGGCATGCTGGAACCCTTCAACCCCGCGTGACCGGCACCCGCCGGCGCTTCGACATCGCGGTCGCGACAAGTCGGCGGCATGGCGCCAATCCAAAAAAAATGCGTCCGGCCGTGTCGATCGATCGGCAGGCTTGACCCTGTAGTAGCTACAGGGTGCATAAAGGCAGCGAATCGAGCGAAGGGATAGTCGCATGAGCATGTTGGACCGTCGGGACGCAGCCACCCTGATCGCGGCCGAGATGACGCAATATCGTGCCGCGCGCCGCGACGGCGACCATCCCGCCGCCTGGAACGCCATCGGACGCGCGCATATCGTCGCGCAGCCCTTCTTCGCGCTTCACCTGTCTGCGCACTGGCACATGCTCGGCTTTGCGATTGCCCTTCGCGACTGGCGCGAGGCGGCCGGCCAGCTGCTGCGGCTCGCCCTCGTCCCGCTGGGATCGCTAACCGGGAGGCTGCCCGTCGGCAATACGGGCCGCGCACGGATCAGCGCCTTCCGGCCAATGCCGGTGCCACCCGATCTCGCCAAGATGATTTCGCCACACGACAAACCGGTTTCGCGCTGATAAGGGAACGGCCATGCCGAATGCGTTCATGCGACTGCTGATGATCATCGGGGTGCTGCTGTGCAGCATGCACGTCGCCGAACCGGCGTCGGCGCATTCCACGGCAAGCGAAACCGCCTTTCACCTGTCGGCCGGCGACGACGAACAGGACAGGCAGAATCCCGCATCGCAGCTTGTGCATGGCGGGCATCATCATTGCCCGGTCGCGCCGGACCTCAAGGCCACGTCGACCGACACCCCAGCGCAACCAGCCCGCGCGCCGCTTTTTGTCGCGCCCGCGACCCAGCTCGCTTCGCGCGTCCTGCCCCCGCTACTCGATCCGCCGCTCCTCGCGATCTGAGCACGCTCGCCGCTTTCTATGCGGCGGTCTCTCCGATCAACCGAGGATGGAATCTTTATGTTCAGGTTCGTTGCTGCCCTGGTGGCAGCCACATCGTGCGTCGCGATCGCGCACGCACAGGAGGCCGGCACCGAAAGCCGCCAGGTATCGGGCCCGCTTCTGACGCTCGACGAGGCCGTCGCGCTCGCGGGCGGCAGCGCGCCCGCGGCCGAAGCCGCGGCGGCGGACGTCGATGCCGCGAACGCCGCGCGCCGCGCGGCGGGGCTCCGGCCCAATCCCGCGCTTTCGGTCGAAGTCGAGAATTTCGTCGGCACCGGACCCTATAATGGCATCAATGGCGCCGACGTGACGGCAAGCGTCGCGATCCCGCTCGAACTCGGCGGCAAGCGGCAAGCGCGTGTCGCGGTTGCCGATGCAGCGACACACCGCGCGCAAATCGCCCAGGCGATCGCCCAGGCGGACATAAGGCTGCAAGTAACCGAACTCTATATCCAGGCCTCCGCGGCCGAAGTGCGGGTCGCGATTGCCGAGGACCAGTATCGTATCGCGGGCGACACCGCGCGTGCCGCGACAATCCGGGTGCAGGCGGGGCGCGCATCGCCGCTCGAACAGGAGCGCGCCGAAGTCGCGCGCCTGACCGCGGAAGCCGAGGCCGGCAAAGCGCGGCGCCTCGCCGATGCCGCCCGTGCCAACCTCGCGCGGCGCGTCGGACGTCCGGTCGCCGGCCCGCTCGACATAGCGGTGCTCGGCGGACCCGGGAACGGAACGACGGGTCCACCCCGCCCCGTTTCGGCGGCGGGCACGCTCGCGTTGGCGGCGTCCGACGCCGATCTCCGCACCGCCGATGCCGGCGTCCAGCTGGCACGCTCGCAGCGCGTGCCCGACGTCACGGTCGGGCCGGGGGTTCGCCGGCTCGAGGCGACCAACGATGTGGCGGCGGTGTTCAGCGTCTCGGTGCCGCTGCCGCTGTTCAACAACGGACGCGCGGCGGTCGACCAGGCGAATGCCGAGCGGCGGCGCGCCGACGCGCAGCGCCGTGTCACAGCGCTCGACGTCGAGCAGGCGATCAGCGATGCCGAGGTAGAGGCCGCCAATGCGGCAGCGGCGGCGCGGGTCGCGAGCGGCCCCGCCCTCTCGGCAGCGATGGAAGCGGCCCGGATCGCGCGCATCGGCTACCGCGAGGGCAAATTCGGGCAGCTCGACCTGCTCGATGCCGAACGGACGCTGACCGAGATGCGGGTCGCGTCGATCGAAGCGCTCGCCTCCTATCAACTTGCCAAGGCCCGGTTGGAACGCCTCACGGCTCCCGCGCCCCTCGAAGGAATTTGACGCCATGACCATCAACATCAGCCGAAAGCTGCTGCTCGCCGCGACGCTGCCATTCTTCCTCGCGGCGTGCGGCGGCGGCGAGAGCGCCATGCCTGCCGACGAGCATGGCGAGGAAGAGGCCGGCCATGCCGACGAAGGAAAAATCGCGCTCACGAACGAACAGGTCAAGATCGCCGGGATCGCCCTCGGTCGCCCGACGGTCGGCAGCGCCGGCGCCCTGCAATTGCCGGCGACGATCGAAGGCGATCCGCAAGCAACCCAGGCCGTGTCGGCCGCGATCGGCGGGCGCGTCGTCACCCTCAATCGCAATCTCGGGCAGACCATCGGCCGGGGCCAGACGCTCGCGATCATCGAAAGCCGCGAGGCAGCGCAGCTCCAGGGCGAGGTGCAGGCCACGCGCGCGCGCCTCGCGCTCTCCAACTCCAATCTCGCCCGCGAGGAACGGCTGTTCGCGCAGCGCGTGTCGCCCGAGCAGGATGTAATTGCGGCGCGCACCGCCGCGACCGAGGCGCGCATCGCTTATCAGCTCGCCCAGCAACAGGTATCGGCAGCGGGCGGCGGTGGCGGCCAGCTCAACCGGATCGCGATTGCCGCACCGATTTCGGGGCAGGTGATCGCGCGCAGCGTCGTTCTCGGACAGACCGTCGCCGCGGACGCCGAGCTTTACCGCATCGCGAACCTGTCGAGCGTTTCGCTGTCGCTTAACCTTCAGCCCGCGGACGCAGGACGCATCCGCCCGGGCGCTATCGTTTCGGTCAGCGCACCCGGACGCCAGGCGACCGGCAAGATCAGCTTTGTCTCGCCCGCGCTCGATCCGGCCACAAAGCTCGTGCCTGCGATCGCGATCCTCGATAATCGCGCCGGACAATGGCGCGTTGGCGAAGCGGTGACCGCCTCGGTCGCGCTCGCTGGCGCCGACGGGGATGCATCGATCAGCGTTCCCTCGACCGCGATCCAGACCGTCGAAGGCAAGAGTGTCGTGTTCGTTCGCACCAAAGAGGGTTTTAAGGTCGTTCCGGTCGTGCTGGGCGACCGCGCCGGCGCCAATGTGATCATACGCTCGGGACTCAAGGGCACCGAACAGATCGCCATCACCAACAGTTTCGCGCTCAAGTCGGAAATCGGCAAGGGCGAAGCGGGCCATGAGGATTAAGCCATGATCGCCCGCACCGTCACCTGGGCGGTCGAGAAGCGCTGGCTTGTCGTCCTGCTCACCGCCATTGCCGCCGTCATCGGAGCCTTCGCGCTGTCGCGCCTGCCGATCGACGCGGTTCCCGACATCACCAACAACCAGATCCAGATCAACGTCCGCGCGCCGGCGCTTTCCCCCGAACTTGTCGAGAAGCAGGTCGCCTTCCCGATCGAGACTGCGCTCGCGGGGATTCCAGGGCTTGAATATACGCGCTCGCTGAGCCGCAACGGTTTCGCACAGGTCACGGCCGTTTTCACCGATGAGACCGATATCTATTTTGCGCGCCAGCAGGTCGGCGAACGCCTCAATGAAGCGACCGAGACCATGCCCGACGGCGTCCGGCCCGAGATGGGTCCGATCGCGACGGGTCTCGGCGAAGTCTATATGTGGACGGTGCGTCTCGCGCACCGCAAGGACGATGCGCACAAGCCCGGCGAACCCGGCCTCCAGCCCGACGGCAGCTATGTAACGCCCGAGGGCGAACGCCTCGTCACCGAGGCGGACAAGGCCACCTATCTTCGCACCGCGCAGGACTGGATCGTCACGCCGCTGCTCCGCACCGTCCCGGGCGTCGCCGGGATCGATGCGATCGGCGGTTATTCGAAGCAATATATGGTCGTGCCCGATGTGCAGAGGCTGGCGGCGCTCGACCTCAGCCTCACCGATCTTGCCGAAGCACTCGAACGCAACAACACAAGCGTCGGCGGCGGGGTCGTCGAACGCAACGGCGAAGGGCTTGCCGTCCGCTCCGATGCGCTCATTCGCGATACCGCCGAGCTGTCGCGGGTCGTGGTCGCGACGCGGTCGGGCGTGCCGATCACGCTCGACCAGGTGGCAAGCGTCCGCACCGGCCAAGCCGTGCGCATGGGCTCGGCATCGGAGAATGGCACCGAGGTCGTCGTCGGCACCGCGATCATGCGCATCGGCGAGAACAGCCGGGCCGTCGCGACCGCGGTTGCCGACCGGCTCGATGCGACCAACGCGTCGCTCCCGCCCGACGTCGTCATCGAGCCGGTTCTCGATCGCACCAAGCTCGTCAATTCGACGATCTGGACGGTCGGCAAGAACCTGACCGAGGGCGCGCTGCTTGTTATCGTCGTGCTCTTCCTGTTGCTCGGCAATTTCCGCGCGGCGCTGATCGCGGCGCTCGTTATCCCGATCACCATGCTCCTCACCAGCTTCGGTATGCTGCGCGCGGGCGTGTCGGCGAACCTGATGAGCCTCGGCGCACTCGACTTCGGCCTCATCGTGGATGGCGCCGTCATCATCGTCGAAAATGCGCTTCGCCGCATGGCCGAGTTCCAGCACCGCGAGGGACGGATCCTGACGCTTCAGGAGAGGCTTGCTTCGGTCGCAGCGGCGGCGCGCGAGATGGTGCGCCCCTCGGTCTATGGCCAGGCGATCATCATCCTCGTCTATGTGCCTTTGCTCACCTTGAGCGGTGTCGAAGGCAAGACCTTCATTCCGATGGCGCTGACCGTGATCATTGCGCTCGCCTTCGCTTTCATCCTCTCACTCACCTTCGTGCCCGCCGCGATCGCCATCTGGCTCTCCAAGCGCGTCGAGGAGAAGGAAGGCCGAATCATGACCTGGCTGAAGCAGCGCTACGAACCCGGCCTCGACCGGGCGATGAGCAAACCCAAGGTCACGCTCGGCGCCGGGATCGGCGGGTTCGTCGTCGCAATCCTTGCCTTCTTCTCGCTCGGCCAGGTGTTCCTGCCTCAGCTCGACGAGGGCGACCTGCTTATCCAGGCGTTCCGCGTTCCCTCGACCTCGGTCCAGCAGAGCCAGGCGATGCAGGTTCCGATCGAGCGGATGCTCTCGAAGCAGCCCGAGGTCGACATCGTCTTTTCGAAGACAGGCACCGCAGACCTCGCCTCCGATCCGATGCCGCCAAATGCGACCGACAATTTCGTGATCCTGAAACCCCGAAAGGAGTGGCCCGACCCCAGCCTCAGCAAAGCGGAACTGATCGAACGGCTCGAGAAGGAACTGAACAAGATTCCCGGCAATGCCTATGAGATCACCCAGCCGATCCAGATGCGCTTCAACGAGCTCATCGCCGGCGTACGCGGCGACATTGCCGTCAAAGTCTATGGCGACGACTTCGACGCCATGAACCGGACCGCGCAGGAAATCGCCGCGATCTTGCGGAAGACCGATGGTGCGACCGATGTGCGTGTCGAAGAAACCGAAGGTCTCTCGATGCTCGATATTCGGGCGAACCGCGAGGCGATGGCGCGGCTCGGCGTCACCGCACAGGATGTGCAGGATGTCGTAACCGCGACGATCGGCGGCCGTCAGGCCGGCACGATCTTTGAGGGCGACCGCCGCTTCCCCGTCGTCGTCCGGCTGTCGGACGCGCAGCGCTCGGACCTCTCGGTGCTCGAACAGGTGCAGGTCCGCGTTCCCGGCGGCTCTTTCGTGCCGCTCGCCAGCGTCGCCGACATCCGCGTCGTCGATGGCCCCAACCAGATCAGTCGCGAAAATGGCAAGCGGCGCGTCGTCGTCCAGGCCAATGTTCGCGGCCGCGCGATTTCCGACGTCGTCGCCGATGCCAAGGCAGGTATCGCGAAGGATGTCCGCTTACCCGCGGGCAGCTACCTCGAATGGGGCGGCCAGTTCGAGAATCTGGCCTCCGCTCGCGATCGGCTCCTGCTCGTCATCCCGGCGTGTTTCATCCTGATCCTGCTGCTGCTCTACGGCGCGCTTCGTTCGCCGCGCGACGCGGCGATCGTGTTCACCGGGGTGCCGCTGGCATTGATCGGCGGCGTGCTTGCGCTGTTCCTGCGCGGCATGGATTTCTCGATCTCGGCGGCGGTCGGGTTCATCGCCCTGTCGGGGATCGCCGTCCTCAACGGGCTTGTGATGGTGTCGTCGATCCAGGAGCTGATGCGCTCGGGCATGGCGCGCGCCGAAGCCGCGCGGCAAGGCGCGCTCATGCGCCTTCGCCCGGTGGTGATGACCGCGCTCGTCGCGAGCCTCGGCTTTGTGCCGATGGCGCTCGCGACAGGAGCGGGCGCGGAGGTCCAGAAACCGCTCGCGACGGTGGTGATTGGCGGGCTGATTTCGGCGACCTTGCTCACCCTGTTCGTACTTCCGACGCTCTACGCGCGTTATGGAGGCGGACGCGCGCTGAAGGACGAAGGGACGAACGATGGCGCATTCGCATAGTCAAGAAGAGGGCGGCCATTCCGGGCACGACCATGCGGCGGGCGCGAACAGCCGGAGCCTGACAATCGCGCTGGCGCTGACGGGCACATTTCTCGTCGCCGAACTGGTCGGGGCGTGGCTGTTCAACAGCCTCGCCCTGCTCTCCGATGCGGCGCATATGTTCACCGATGCGGCCGCGCTCGCGATCGCGCTGGCCGCGATCCGCATCGGCCGCCGGCCCGCCGACGTCAAGCGAACCTATGGCTACCGCCGCTTCGAAATCCTCGCCGCGGCATTCAATGCCCTGCTGCTCTTCGCGGTTGCCGCTTATATTCTCTACGAAGGGATCAAGCGTTTCGTCGAGCCGCAGGAGGTCCAGTCGCTCGGCATGCTGGCGGTTGCGGCCGCAGGGCTCATCATCAATCTTGTATCGATGCGAATGCTTTCGCGCGGCAAGGACGAGAGCCTCAACGTCAAGGGCGCCTATCTTGAGGTCTGGGCCGATATGCTCGGTTCGCTCGGGGTCATCGGGGCCGCGATCCTGATCTATTTCACCGGCTGGAGCTGGGTCGACCCGATCGTCGCGATCGCGATCGGTCTCTGGGTGCTGCCGCGGACGTGGATTCTTCTGCGCGACACCACCAATATCCTGCTGCAAGGCGTTCCGCGCGGCGTCGATCTTGGGGCGGTGCGCGGAAGCATCGCAGCTGTCGAGGGTGTGGCCGAAGTCCATGACCTCCATCTCTGGTCCATCGCTGGCCGCGATATGAGCCTGACGGCGCATGTCGTCCTGACACCGGGGCGTGACGCGGACGCCGTTCGGCTGGCGGTTTCGGAAGCGTTGCACGACGCGTTCGAAATCTCGCACGCAACATTGCAGATGGAATCCGCCAGCGAGCAATGCGCCGAGCCGGAGCATGACTAGCCGCGGCGCGGGCTAGCGCTCCGCCCGATAGAGGGAGATCGATCCCGTCGGGGTCGGGATGGCCCGGACTTCCTCGACATCGCGAAAACCCGCGCCGCGCAGGATTTCGGGGACGCAGCCCCGCGCATTCGGCTCGGTAAGCTCGAAGCCGTCGATCATCTGGACCTGCCGGAACAAAGTTCGCATCAGGAGCGAGCGTTGCTCGCCATAGTCGGCGATGTAGAGCCCGCCGCCCGGTTTCAGCAGCCGCCACATCTGACCGACGATCGCTTCCTTCACGTCCATCGGGCATTGATGGAGCACAAGGCTCGAGACGATCTTGTCGCATTGCTGGAGCGGGCCGATTTGATCGAGCGCATCGCCCATCGCCTCGAACCAGAGGATGTCCGCATCCGCCTCTCCTGCCTTTCTCCGGGCGATGTCGAGTATATCCGGATCGGGATCGACGCCCAAGATGATGCTGGT
Source organism: Sphingomonadaceae bacterium 3R27C6 (assembly GCA_005503215.1). GTDB lineage: Bacteria > Pseudomonadota > Alphaproteobacteria > Sphingomonadales > Sphingomonadaceae > Sphingopyxis. The sequence continues at coordinate 71,167 of SCNS01000012.1, forward strand.
CGGGGCCGCCGCCTTGAGCGCTATCGCAAGCGTTCCGGTGCCGCATCCGATATCGACGATCGTCTCGCCGGCCCCCGGCGCGACGAGCTTCACCAGCTCGCCCCGCCACCTCTTCTCGCGCGTCATCAAGGCGAGCACAGCATCGTATCGCTCGATATTGCCCGCCTTGCCCAGCGCGGGCACGAAATCTCGATTTGTGTCTGCCATGATCGGGACACTAGTCCCGCAAGGACCGGCACGCTTGAACGATGCGGCTATCGCTCCAGAAGGATGTCGCTGGCGCGGATGCCGAACATCGCCTTGATCGTCCGGGCAAAATGCGCGGCGTCGGCAAAGCCGGCTGCATGCGCCGCCTCGGTGATGTTCGATCCTGCCAGCAGCCCCTCGAACGCCGCGCTCAGGCGCCGCCACAGGATATAGCGTTGGAACGGCATGCCAATCTCGGAAGCGAACAGGTGCCGAAGTCGGCCGACCGAAAGCCGCGTCCCGGCGGCGACATCGAACAGACGAACCGTGCCGAGCGGGAGGCGCCGTTCGATCGTCGCAGTCACGTCCGCGATGCGCGTGTCGATACTTCGCCGCGGCGCGCGCATCACCCAGTCTTGCCAGAAGGGACGCGTCGCAGCGCCCGGCACGATCTGGAACCGGCCTGCTTCGATGCGATCCCGCAGCGTGTCCGGCGGACCGAAACCGGCGGTCGGTTCGACAAAACAGATATCCGCGCCGGCGGACGGGAGCAGTTGGTGCCGCGCGTTGGGTTCGATCAACAGGCAGGTGCCCGAAAATTCGCCGCCGTCGCTCCCGATAGCTCGCACGGGCGAATCCGCGAAGACCGCCTGGGCCGCGAAATGACGATGAGGAATCGCATCGCCGATCGTGCCCGACCACCAGGCCGTCTCGCCCTCGATGCGCAAGGCGCCCTGCCAGAAATTCTTCGCCATCGACGGCAGGCTAACGCGGCGATCCGGCGCCGTCATTCGTCGATTGCCTCGGCGGACGGGATAATTCGAACAGGATCGCCGCCGGGAGCAGCCCCGCGTCGGCACCTACGCGAGATATCGCCGACCTATCCGGATCCTCGCTTGGAGCTGGTGACAATATGGAGACAAAGCCCCGTCCCCATGCGCTTGCCACCAGTGACGACGCAATCCGCGCCTCACTAAATCGCTGATTTTATGAAGAAAATTGGAGCGGGCGAAGGGATTCGAACCCTCGACCCCAACCTTGGCAAGGTTGTGCTCTACCCCTGAGCTACGCCCGCTCTGGCGGCTGGAAACCGGTCGGTTCCAGCGGGTGAGGCGGGCGATTAGCACCGGCTTTTTGACTCGGCAACCCCTGATTGTGCATTTTCTCCGAAGGGTTGGCATATCGCCCGCAAATCCCACATAAGCGGGGCAAGAGTCTTTCCGCCGACGCAGAAGCGACGGCAAATCAAAACAGGAGCATATCTGCGTGGCCACGCTCGGTCTGAATCCCACCGAAAAGGAAGCCGTCGAAGCCTTCCGCCGCGACGTCGTCGAACCCTCGATGACCAGCCTCGTCATCCTCGATTTCTGGGCCGAATGGTGCGGCCCGTGCAAGCAGCTCGGTCCGGTGCTCGAAAAGGTCGCCGCGGATTATGCCGACAAGGGCGTTGTGCTGGTCAAGGTCGACGTCGATGCGAATCGCTTCATCGCCGGCCAGTTCCAGGTCCAGTCGATCCCGACCGTCTATGCGATCTTTCAGGGCCAGCCGGTCGCGAACCTGACCAACGCGCGCACCGAAAGTCAGCTGAAGGCGATTCTCGACCAGCTGCTCGCGCAGCTCCCGATCGAGAGCGAGGCGACCGCGCGCGCGGTCGAGATCGCCCCGCTGATCGAAATGGGCGAAAGCGTTCTGGCCGAAGGCGACGGTCCGCGCGCCGCGAGCATCTTTGCGCAGATCCTCGACATGGCACCCGACAATGCCGCGGCGCATGGCGGGCTGATTCGCGCGCTTGTGCTCGCGGGCGATATCGAGGGCGCGCAGGCCGCGCTCGCCGTCGTTCCGGCCGAGATCGGCGAAGATCCCGCGATCGCGCAGGCTAAAAGCGCGCTCGCGCTCGCCGCCGATGCCCCCGACGCCGGCGAGCTCGCCGCGTTCGAGGCGGCGGTTGCCGCGAATCCCGGTGACCATCAGGCGCGCTTCGACCTTGCGAGCGCCCAGATCGGCGCCGGCCAGCGCGATGCCGCCGCCGACAATCTGCTCCATATCGTCGCCGCCGATCGCGAATGGAACGAGGACGCCGCGCGCGCCAAGCTGCTCTCGCTGTTCGAAGCTGTCGGCCTCGAAGACGCATGGGTCGCGGCGCAGCGCCGCCGCCTGTCGCTCATCCTGTTCGGCTGATGGGCGAAACCGCGCCTCTGACCATTCAGCGGATCGCGATCTTTCCGCTCACCGGCGCGGTGCTGTTTCCGGGGCTGCACCTGCCGCTGCATATCTTCGAGCCGCGCTATTCGGCGATGGTACAGGAGGTGCTGGCGCGCGACCGCCAGATCGGGATGATCCAGCCGCGCCAGCTTCCCGGCGAAGAGGACCGCGAGCCGCCCGCGCTCTATGGCGTCGGCTGCGTCGGGCGCATCGTCGATGTCGAGGCGCTCGACGAGGGGCGCTTCAACCTCGTGCTCGAAGGCGTCGCGCGCTTTCGCGTTCGCCGCGAGCTCGACGTCACGACGCCGTTCCGGCAGGTCGAAGCCGAGATCGAACTCGAAGCCGAGGACGAGGCGGTGCTCGCAAGCATCGAGCGCGCGAGCCTCGAACGCGAGGCCAAGCGCTTTGCGGCGCGGCAGGGCTATGTCGTCGATTGGGATTCGGTCGGCCAGCTCGACGACGCGACGCTCGTCAACGGTATCGCGCAGGTCGCGCCGTTCGATGCCGCCGCGAAGCAGGCGCTGCTCGAGGCGTCGCCGATCGACGCGCGCGCCGAACTCGTCGTCCAGCTGATGCAATTTTTCGGCCGCTTCGACGGCGACGACGGCCGCGCCACGCTGCAATAGGCGATCAGTGCGGCTTGCAAACCGGCGCATGATGAATGATGTCGGCGAGCGCGCGGCGTACGACATGCCGGTCGCTTTCCCGCAGGCGTTCCGCCGCATCGCTCACCATCAGATGGTGCCGAACGAGCTTCTTTTCGGCGGCGAGCCGGGCTTCTAGCCGGCTTTCATCGCCGCGCGATGCACACAACCTTGCGCTCCGCCGGCTCGCCCACTCCTCGACCAGCCGGTCGGCCAGAAGCGCGGCAAGATTGTCGGCGGCGCCCCTTTCGGTCGCAGTTTCGGCCGCCGGATCGGTCAGCCAGGCGCCGGCGCCCTCCTCCTGCAACGCGTCGAGCGATAGCGTCGCGGTGACATGCCGCCGGCCGGCACAGCGCTGATCGCCGTGCAGCCGGTGCCGCAGCGCCTGCAGTTCGGCGCGGAATTGCCAGTTCACATAGGTGGTGAAGCGTGCGCGCGCCGGATCGTAACGTTCGGCGGCGCGATGGAGCGCGATCGCACACACTTGCGCGGCATCCTCGGCGACATCGGTCAGCCCGTAGCTGCGCGTGAAATAACGGATACGCGGCGCGGCGAGCGCTGCCAGCCGGGCGAAGCTGCGGTCGGCCAAAGCCCGCGTCCGTGCGCCCGGCGCCGCGTCGAGCGCGGTTCGCGCCTGAATATAGTCCGTCACCGCTGTTTCAAGCGCGTGGCTTTTTGCCGACATGGTCCCGTCCCCATCCTGTCCGCGGCGTGGTTGCCGCGTCGATAGGGATAGGATGTCATGCTTAGCGCCGCGCTGCCGGCGCCCTAGGTAGTAATACCTAGACCTCGGCGCCCGCGAGCAGGCGCGGCAGGTCGCCCGCCTCGCCGCGTGCCTCGTCCATGAAGAAGCGCTTGAGCACCGGCATGCGCTGCACCGCGCCGAGCCCGGTGCGTCGCACCGCGGCGGCAGTGCGGCCCGGAATGCCGAACAGCCGCGTCAGCCCGTCGGTCGCGAGGCTGACCATCATATTGTCGAGCCCGCGCCAGCGCTGGTAGCGCGCGAGCAGCGCCGCATCGCCGAGGTCGAGCCCGAGCCGCGCGCCCTCGACGAGCACTTCGGTGAGCGCCGCGACATCGCGCAGCCCGAGGTTGAGTCCCTGCCCCGCGATCGGGTGGATGCCGTGCGCGGCATCGCCGACGAGCGCGATACGGTCGGCGACGATCGACGCGCTGTGATGAAAGCCGAGCGGATAGGTCATGCGCGGCGCGACGAGCTCCATCGCGCCAAGCACGCCGCCGGCGCGCTTCTGCAGCTCGGCGACGAAGCCCCGCTCGCCGAGCTTGGCGAAACCCGGACCGTCCTTTTCGGACACCGTCCAGACGAAGGCCGAGCGGTGCCGCCCCCGTTCGTCGTCGACGAGCGGCAACAGCGCGAACGGGCCCGAGGGGTAGAAGATTTCGTGCGCGACATGGCCGTGCGGCTTTTCGTGCGCGACCGCGCCGATCATCGCGTGATGATGGTACGACCAGTTCGCGATGCTGAACCCCGCAGCATCGCGCGTCGGCGAGCGGCGCCCCTCGGCGACGATCAGCAGCGGCGCCGCGAGCTTTGTGCCGTCGGCGAGCGTCAGCGTGACGCCATGCGCGTCGATCTCGCGCGACACGACCTGTGCCGGCATCAGCAGGCGGACGAGCGGCGCGTCAGCGAGCAAAGCGGCAAGCGCGAGGCGGAGCTGGCGATTCTCGACCATCGTCCCGAGCGGCGGATCACCTTCAGCGGTGACGAAGTCGAGTTCGCCGCCGCGACCGCTGTCCGGGGCGCCGTCACCCACCTTGATGGCGCGGATCGGGCAGCCGTGCCCGGCAAGGCGCTCGGCGATCCCCAGCACCTCGAACATCTGCCATGTCGCGCTGGCAATCGCCGAGGCGCGGCCGTCGAAACCCGGCGCGATCGTCCGGGTCGGGTCGGCGGGATCGACGACCTGGACCGACAGGCCATGATGGGCAAGTGCCAGGGCGAGCGCCTGGCCGACAAGGCCGCCACCCGAAATCAGGACATCGCTGCGCAGCGTTTCACTCATGCCGTTGCCCTAGCGTGCGGCAGGGCGGTTGGAAAGGCTGTGGGCGAGCGCGGGGCCGTGCTTGACGACGAGTCCGCCCCATGCGCATATCGCCGTGGTTAACTGACAGGGACCGGAAAAAGAGCATGGCTAGCCGCAAGGCCGCACCCGCAAAGGCCGATTGGCGCACGGTTTTCCGCCAAAGCATCGCGCGATCGCTCGTGATCGCAGCGGCGGTGGCGCTCGGCCTGTTCACGCTCTTCCTGACCCTCGCGCTCGTCACCTATGACAGCACCGACGCGGCGCTGAACACCGCCGCCCACGGCACCGCCGCCAACTGGATGGGCGCTGCGGGCGCCTGGTTCGCCGACCTCGGCCTGTCGATCGGCGGCGCGCCGATCGTCCTGCTGCTGCCGCTGCTCGGGGTCATCGCGTGGCGGTTGTGGACGGGCGAGACGCAGCCCTATTGGCCGCGCCAGCTTGCCTATAGCTTTATCGGCATCCTGCTCGTCGGGCTGGGCGCGGAACTCTGGTCGCCGGCGACGAACGCGCCGATGCCCGCCGGCTGGGGCGGGATCATCGCGCTGCTGATTGGCGGTGCGGTCGCGCCGTTGTTCGCGCAGGCGGGCGAACCCGCCGCGGCGCTGATCCGCTTTGCGACGATCCTGCTGCTTGTCGGGCTTGGCCTGTGGCTCGCGTGGCGCGCGTTGCGGCTCGAAAAGGGCTGGGCGTCGCGCTTCAGGCTGCCCGCGGCCGAGGGCAGCAGCCGCGTCGTCGAGCCTGCGCGGGTGGCAAGCGACGAGGTGAAGGCGCCGAGCCTGATCGAGGATCGTGTCGTGCGGCCGCGCGCGGTCGCCGAGCCGAGCGACCGCGCCCCGCCCGAAATCGCCGACCCGGCGGAGCGGACCGCGCCCTCGAAACCCAAGCCGAAACCGCAGACCGAGCTGTTCACCAATTACCAGTTGCCGTCGATCGACCTGCTCGCGCCGCCGCCGCCGGGGCCGACCGGGCAGATCGACAAGGCGGGGCTGGAACGCAACGCGCGCCTGCTCGAATCGGTGCTCGAGGATTTCCAGGTCAAGGGCGTCGTCACCGCGGTCCGCCCCGGCCCGGTGGTCACCATGTACGAGCTTGAGCCCGCGCCGGGCACGAAGGCGAGCCGCGTGTCGAACCTCGCGGACGATATCGCGCGCAACATGTCGGCGCTGTCGGCGCGCATCGCGCCGATCCCCGGCCGCACCGTGATCGGCATCGAACTGCCCAACGCGCATCGCGAGTCGGTGGTGCTGCACGAGATCATCGGCAGTGCGCTGTTTCAGGACCAGACCGGCGCGCTGCCGATCATCCTGGGGAAGAATATCAGCGGCGACGCGATGATCGCCGACCTCGCCCCAATGCCGCACCTGCTGATCGCGGGTACGACGGGTTCGGGTAAATCGGTCGGCCTCAACGCGATGATCCTGTCGCTTCTCTATCGCTTGGGTCCCGATCAGGTGAAGATGATCATGATCGATCCCAAGATGCTGGAACTCAGCGTCTATGACGACATTCCGCACCTGCTCGCCCCCGTCGTGACCGAGCCCAAGAAGGCGATCCGCGCCTTGAAATGGGCGGTCGAGCAGATGGAGGATCGCTACCGGATGATGTCGTCGCTGTCGGTGCGCAACCTCGCGAGCTATAATGACAAGGTGCGCGGCGCGCTCGCCAAGGGCAAATCGCTCGGGCGCCGCGTCCAGACGGGTTACGACCCCGACACGGGCCAGCCGGTTTATGAGGAAGAGACGCTCGACTATGCGCCGCTGCCGCAGATCGTCGTCGTCGTCGACGAACTCGCCGACCTGATGATGACCGCGGGCAAGGAGGTCGAGTTCCTGATCCAGCGCCTCGCGCAAAAGGCGCGTGCCGCGGGCATTCACCTGATCCTCGCGACGCAGCGCCCGTCGGTCGACGTCATCACCGGCGTGATCAAGGCGAACCTGCCGACGCGTATCAGCTTCAACGTGACGTCGAAGATCGACAGCCGCACCATCCTCGGCGAAGCGGGCGCCGAGCAGCTGCTCGGCAAGGGCGACATGCTCTACGTCCCCGGCGGCAAGCAGATCACGCGCATCCACGGTCCGTTCGTGTCGGACGACGAAGTGCGCGCGGTCGCCGACCACTGGAAGGGTCAGGGCCGCCCCGACTATATCGAGAGCGTCACCGAGGACCCCGAGGACGGTGGTTTCGCGATGGAGGGCGCGCCGGCGGGCGGCGACAGCGCCGAGGACCGCATGTATGCGAAGGCGTGCCAGATCGTCGTCGAAAGCCAGAAAGCCTCGACGAGCTGGCTGCAGCGCCAATTGCGCATCGGCTACAACAGCGCGGCGCGGCTCATTGAGCGGATGGAGGAGGAAGGGCTGGTCAGCCCGCCGAACCATGTCGGCCGCCGCGACGTGCTCACCGACCAGTACGGCCAGCAAAGGTGAGGAACCATTGCCGGCCTCAGGACTTGAACAGCGTCTAACGACAGGTTCAGCGCGGGTTCAATGCCCGCCTGCGATGACCGGCCACCATGTTTGAAAATGAGAGCCAGATGACCCTGAAGACGAATATGACCCGCCTCGCCGCCTGGACGCTTGCCCCCATCGCGGCGGCAAGCCTCGCCATCGGCGCGCCCGCGATCGCCCAATCGGCGAGCGCGCTGTCGTCGGTGCAGTCGCATCTCAAGTCGACCAGCTCGATGACCGCCGATTTCGTGCAGACCGATCGCAACGGCCAGCGGCTGAGCGGCAAGCTGACGTTGAAACGCCCGGGCAAGATCCGCTTCCAGTATCAGAAAGACGTGCCTTTGCTGATCGTCGGCGACGGCAGTTCGCTGACGATGATCGATTATGAAGTGAAGCAGGTGCAGCGCTGGCCGGTGAAGAATTCACCGCTCGGCGCGCTGCTCGACCCCGACCGCGACCTCACCAAATATGCCAAGGTCCTGCCCACCGGCAGCGGCGACGTGCTGAGCGTCGAGGTCAAGGATCCCAAGCGCCCCGAATATGGCACAATCACCATGGTATTCGTACGCGACGGCTCGGCGCCCGCGGGGCTCCGCCTTCGCGGCTGGGTCGCTCTCGATTCGCAGAACAACCGGACGCGGATCGACCTCACCAACCAGAAATTCAACGTCGCGGTCGCCGATTCGGCGTTCAAATGGACCGATCCGCGTCCCAAGCAGCGCGGCCGCGCGGGCTGACTCAACCCGCCCGCGGCTTTCAAAATCATGGCGCCGAATCTGCGAAACGGATTCGGCGCCATTTTTCCGGACCAACCGTCGCCCCGCATCGACGAACTGCAAAAACGGCGCGGAGCCGTTCATTTTCGTTCAGCTTGGCGACAGGGAAGACCGGCTATTTCATCTCTCGAAGGCGCCACCACGGCTCCCGGATTTGGGTTTCCCCCTGTTGCCCCACCCGGACTGCCAGGCACCTTCATTCAAGAGCGTGACGAACGCTGACCTTGAACCCCCGTTCCACCGCCCCTGGGACGGGGGTTTAATTTATCCGGTGTTTGGGACGTTGCGCCCCCCCGCGCGCGCCGATAGAGCCACCGCATGACTCGCACCAGCATCGCTTCGTGGAACATCAACAGTGTCCGCGCCCGCATCGGCATCGTCGAAAAATTCCTTCGCGAAGAAGCGCCTGACGTCCTCTGCCTGCAGGAGACGAAGGTCGAATGCACCCTGTTTCCGGCCGACATGTTCAAGCGGTTGGGCTATGAGCATATCGTCACCCACGGCCAGCGCATGCACCACGGCGTCGCGATCGTCAGCAAGCTGCCGCTGACCGACGTGCGCAAATATGACTGGCAGGCGAATGGCGAAGCCCGCCATGTCGGCGTGACGCTGCCGTCGGGCGTGCGGCTCGACAATGTTTATATTCCCGCGGGCGGCGACATTCCCGACCGCACCCTCAATCCGAAATTCGGCCAGAAACTCGATTTCTTCGGCCGCATGACCGAATGGTCGAGCGCCCTTGTCGACGCGCCAACGGTTCTGACGGGCGATTTCAATGTCGCACCGCTTGAAAGCGATGTGTGGAACCACAAGGCGCTGCTCGACGTCGTCAGCCACACCCCGATCGAGGTCGAAACGCTCGCACGGCTGCAGGCGGCATCGAACTGGGTCGACCTCGGGCGCCACTTCATCCCGGCGCCGGAGCGTCTCTACACCTGGTGGAGCTACCGCGCGAAGGATTGGGAAGCGTCGAACCGCGGCCGCCGCCTCGACCATATGTGGGTGACCCCCGACCTGATGCCGAAGGCGGTGTCGCATCGCATCGTCCAGCCCGCGCGCAGCTGGGAACGCCCGTCGGACCATATCCCGCTGATCACCGAGTTCGATTTTTGAGCGATGCCGGCGCCCGACGGGCGGCACGCGCCATCGACGCGCTGCGGCGCGGCTGGCCGTTTCGTGTGCAGGGCACCGACGGGGCGCTCGATCTGCTCGCGGTCGAAAGCGCCCGCGATGATGCACTTGCAGAGTTTGGAAGCCACGACGTGTTGCTCTCGGGCGAACGTGCGGTCACGCTCAAGCTCACCAATCAGCGCGTCGCCGCAACGCCGGGTCCGGTCCGGCTGGCGAACGCCGCCGATACCGTCACGGCCGCCCTCGCCATCGCCGATCCGGCGCTCGATCTGGCGAACCCGCTCAAGGGGCCCTTTCGTACCATCCCAACCAGCGGCGAAGCGGCCGCGGCCGCGGCCATGACGATGGCGCGCCACGCCGGCCTGCTCCCCGCTTTCTTCGTGCGCGAAGCTACGGGAGAAGCCGAAACCATGTGCAGCATCGACGATGTTGCAGCGCTGCTCGATCCCACGCGCCTCCAGGTCGCCGCGCGTGCGCGCCTTCCGGTCGAAGCCAGCGAAAGCGCCGAGATCGTCGCCTTCCGCTCGCCCGAAGAAGCGTCGGACCATGTCGCGCTCGTCATCGGCAAGCGCGACCGCAATCCGCCCGTCGTTCGCCTCCACAGCGAATGCCTGACCGGCGACGTGCTCGGCAGCCTCAAATGCGATTGCGGCCCGCAGCTCCACGCCGCGCTCCACGCGATGGCAGACGCGCCGTGGGGCGTGCTGCTCTACCTCAGGCAGGAAGGCCGCGGCATCGGGCTCGTCAACAAGCTGCGCGCCTATGCGTTGCAGGATCAGGGTTATGACACGGTCGATGCGAACCTCAGGCTCGGCTTTCCAGTCGAGGCGCGCGATTTCGCGATTGCCGGGCGGATGCTCGAATTGCTGAATATCCCGCGGATCCGGCTGATGACCAACAATCCGGAAAAGGTCGCGCGGCTCGAAAACGAGGGCGTCGAGGTGGTCGAGCGCATCCCGCTCGCGCTGCCGACGAACAAATATAACGAGCAATATCTGGCCACGAAACGCGACCGCACGGGGCACCAGCTCTAAACGAAAAGGCGCCGGACGATGCCGGCGCCTTCATCAAATCAATGCACGAAACGCGCGACGACGTCGCGGTAGCTGCGGCTGACCTTCACCTGCGCACCCGATCCGAGCACGAGGAAGCATTCGCCATTGGTGTGCGGCTTGACCTGCTTGACCTGTGAGAGGTTCACGATCGTCGAGCGATGCACGCGCTGGAAGTTGCGCGGGTCGAGCCGCTTTTCCAGATCCTTCATCGTCTCGCGGAGGATCAGGCTGTTGTCGGCGGTGTAGATGCACATATAGTCGCCCGCCGCGTCGATGCGTTCGATGCTGTCGACGTCGACGCGGAAGATCTGGCCGCGATCCTTGATGTTGATCATCTTTTCATAGCGATCGGCGGCGTGCGTATCGGGGGCGACCTCGGCGTCATAATCCTCGACCGCTTCGGGCGCGACCTCGGCGAGCACGGTCTTGAGGCGCTCGACCTCCGCCACGCCGCGCTTTTCGGCAAGCCGCTGGCGGACGCGGTCGAGCGCATCGGCAAGCCGTTCGGGCTCGACCGGCTTGACCAGATAATCGACCGCCTGCGCCTCGAACGCGCGGATGGCGTGATCCGAATAGGCGGTGACGAACACCACCAGCGGCGGTTCGACCTCCATCAATCCCTGGATCACCGAAAAACCGTCGAAACCCGGCATCTGGATGTCGAGGAAAACCAGGTCGGGCTTGTGGGTCTTGATCTTTCGGATGGCTTCGCGGCCATTTTGCGCGGTGTCGACGATTTCGACGTCCGCATGCGGTTCGAGCCGCAATTGCAGGCCTTGGGTGGCCAATTTTTCATCATCCACCAGGATGGTTCTGATCGTCATGTTCTTTCGGTTCCAATCGTCATTTGCCCATCGGGCTGGAACGGAAACTCGATAACCACCGTGAAGCCGCCCTCAGCGCCCACATGGACGTCGAACCGGTGCTGGTCGCCAAAAGCCTGCGCCAGCCGGTCCCTGATATTGGCTAAACCCACACCGGTCGATTCCGTTGCAACGCCAGTGGTGGGGTCCGTGCGGTCGGCTGACAATCCCGCGCCGGTGTCGGACACGGTAATCCGAACATTTTGACCGGCCAACTGTGCGGACAGCGTGATATCGGCGCCATCCTCCTGCGGCGTCACCGCATATTTGATCGCGTTTTCGATGAGCGGCTGGAGCAAAAGCGAGGGCAAACGGGCCCGCGCGACCGCCGGATCGATCGCAAAATGCGGACGCAGCCTTTCCTCGAAGCGCATTTTCTCGATTTCAAGGTACAGCTTCAGCGTCTCGATCTCCTGCGCCAGCGTCACCTGCGCGGTCGGCTCGTTCGCGAGCGTGTAGCGAAGGAAGGCCGACAGCCGCGACAGCATCGCATTGGCGGGCTCGGCCTGTTTCAGCAGCACGAGCGTCGAGATGCTGTTCAGCGTGTTGAACAGGAAATGCGGGTTGAGCTGGTAACGCAGCATCGCGAGCTGCGCCGACGCCGCCTGCGCCTCGAGCCGCAGCACGCGATCATTCTGTTCCTCGAGCTGGAGGAAATAGTTGATCGCGAAATAGAGCGCCGACCAGGCCGCGAGCGAGGTCGCGTCGATATACATCGCGCCGAGCAGCAGGCTAGTGAAGCCCGCCTCGCTCGCCGGATTCTGGATCTGCGCGACCCACGCGTCGATAAAGGCCCAGAGCGCGGTCGCGATCCCCGCAAGCCCGAAACTGACACCCCACATCAAGAGCGGCCGCCGGTTGATCAGCGCGCGGTAACAGGCCGACAGGATCAACGTCAGCGAGAAACCGGTGATCGCCGAAATCGTCTGCGGGATCAGGAAAGTGAAGGCCTGGCCATTGGCAAGCCCCGACACCCCGCGCAGGCCGAGCCATGCGGCCCAGCCTAATATCTGCAGGTTCCAGAAGGCGCGGACCTTGTTGTCGAAAAAAGGGCCCGGCGAGGACAGTCGGAAAAGCGGCATGGGAGTCCGTGCGATGGCGATGGTCAGTCGCCGCGCGGGCGGAAACCGGCGTCGCCGGTCATTCGGCGGCTACCGGCGCGAGTCCGCCGTCATTGCGTACGCGCGCCTGGCCGAGCGGCTGCAGTTCCGCGCGATGCTTCCACAGCAATTCCTTGTACCCGATCACCCGGCCGTCGTGCGCGGTGAGCGTGACGGGGCCGATCGGCTGTTCGTCGCGCGCGTCGACCAGCACCGGGGTCGACGGCACGCCCGCGCCCCATTTCTCGCCCCATTGGCGGAGCGCGATCATCGCGGGGAGCAGCTCGATGCCCTTTTCGGTCAGCTGATACTGAACCTTGCGCCGGTCCTCGGCCATCACTTCGCGCGCCATGATGCCATGATCGACCAGCCGCGACAGCCGGTTCGACAGGATGTTGCGCGCGATGTTCAGTTCCTGCTGGAACTCCTCGAAATGATGGACGCCATTGAAGGCCGCGCGAAGGATCATGAACGACCATCGTTCGCCCATCGCTTCCAGCGCCAGCGGCAGGGCGCAATTGCCCCCATCCATGTCGTTCAGCAGTTCGCGTAATTTTCCCATGACCCAAGCCCTAACGTAAAATCGGCATATCCGTCAAAAAAATATAGGGCCTCCGTTGCATTTCGCAACTCAAAGTCTAGGTAGCGCTTCGCAACCTTTTGGTTGCGCAAAAACAGGAGGTCCCAATGCCCATATTCAAGCTTTCTCCCCACTCCCGTTCCTTCGCGATCGCAGGCGCCGCGCTCGCCTTCGCGTCCACGGCCGCAACCGCCGCGGGCGGCTCCTTTTATCGCGCCGAGCTCGCCAGCCCGGCTACCCAGGCGCGTTTCGTCGCGCGCGACGTGGTGTGGGTCTGCAAGGACGCGAGCTGCGCTGCGGGCCAGGGAACGAGCCGCCCGCTGATCATGTGCTCGGCGCTCGCGAAAGCCGCCGGTCCAGTGACGAGCTTCAGTGCGGGCGGCAAGGCGCTCGACGCCGACGACCTCGCGCGCTGCAACGCCGTGAAATAATCCGCCCCGCGGGCCATATCGAAAACCGCTGCACTTCAACCTCCTTTCGCGGATGGAGTGCGGCGGTTTTTCTTGCGCGTCCCACCCTCGGCGAACGATGCTTCCAACCGCCTTTATCAAAGTTGCGGAACGCCGGTAGTTCGGCGCAAGCAAATTTCGCATTGCAATTGCCTCTACATCAACGACATTGAACGCGATGCTGAGGCAATATGAACTTGTCGAGCGCGTGCGCGCTTATGATCCCGACGTCGACGAGGCGCTGCTCAACCGCGCCTATGTGTTTACCGTCCAGAAGCACGGCAGCCAGAAACGTGCGTCGGGCGACCCCTATTTCAGCCATCCGGTCGAGGTTGCGGGCATTTTGACCGACCTCCATCTCGATGCCGAGACGATCGTCACCGCGCTGCTCCACGACACGCTCGAAGATACGCTGACGACGCCCGAGGAGATCGAACGCCTGTTCGGCAGTGACGTCGGCCGGCTCGTCGACGGCGTCACCAAGCTCAGCAAGATCGAGGCGCAGACCGAAAACGAACGCGCCGCCGAAAACCTCCGCAAATTCCTGCTCGCGATGTCCGACGATATCCGCGTGCTGCTGGTCAAGCTTGCCGACCGGCTGCACAATATGCGGACGCTGCATTTCATCAAGAATCCCGAGAAACGCCGCCGCATCGCCAAGGAGACGATGGACATCTATGCCCCGCTCGCCGAGCGGATCGGCATGTACGAATATATGCGCGAGATGCAGCTGCTCGCGTTCAGCGAGCTCGAGCCCGAAGCCTATGCGACGATCACCGGCCGTCTCGCCAAGCTGACTGCGGGCGGCAAGGACAAGGTCACGGCGATCAGCCGCGAGTTCAAGGAGCTGCTCGCCAAGAACGGGATCGAGGCCGATGTATCAGGGCGCGAGAAGCACCCCTATTCGATCTGGCGCAAGATGCAGGAACGGCACGTCAGCTTCGAGCAGGTCACCGACATCATCGCGTTCCGTATCATCACCCCGACCGATGCCGATTGCTACGCCGCGCTCGGCCTTCTCCACCGCAAGTGGAAAATGGTGCCCGGCCGGTTCAAGGATTATATCTCGACGCCGAAGCGCAACGGCTACAAGTCGCTGCACACGACGATCATGCACCAGCAGAATATGCGGATTGAAATCCAGCTTCGTAGCCTCGGCATGCACCAGCAGTCCGAATTCGGCTTCGCTGCGCATTGGGCGTATAAACAGGGCGGCACCGCCCCCGACGGTCAGGCGGGGTGGATCCGCGACCTGATCGAAATCCTCGAACAGACGCACGATCCCGAAGAGTTCCTCGAAAACACGCGCATCGCGATGTATCAGGATCGCATCTTCGCTTTCACGCCGAAGGGCAGCCTGCACCAGTTGCCGAAGGGCGCGACCCCGGTCGACTTCGCCTATGCCGTTCACACCGGGCTCGGCGACCGCACCGTCGGCGCCAAGGTCAACGGCCGGCTGGTGCCGCTGCGCACCCAGCTGAGCAATGGCGATACGGTCGAGATCCTCTCGTCCGACAAGCAGACGCCGCAGCCCGCGTGGCTTGGCTTCGCGGTCACCGGCAAGGCACGCGCGGCGATCCGCCGCCATGTGCGGTCGAAGGAAAAGGTCGAACTCGCGGCGCTCGGCCGCAAGATGTACGACGAAATCGCGCTGCGCCTGCCGAACAAGGTCGGCGACAAGGCGCGGATCGCGGCGCGCGAGCGGCTGAAGCTCGACGACGACACCGCGCTCTATGTCGCGATCGCCAAGCAGCGGATCACCGACAATGCGCTGCTCGAAGCGCTCGTCCCCGGCATCACCGCCGAGATGAAGACCAAGCCCGGCAAGCTCGTGCAGGGCGCGGCGGTGTCGATCGCGGGGCTGACGCCGGGCGTCGCCTATCAGCTCGCCGATTGCTGCCACCCCGTTCCGGGCGACCGCATCGTTGGCCTGTCGCGGCCGGGCGAAGGGATCGAGGTGCATGTCATCGACTGCCCCCGCCTTGCCGACGGGATCGATGCCGACTGGATCGACCTCAGGTGGCAGGAAGACAGCGAGGGCGGCAATGCGCGGCTGTGCATCGTCATTTTGAACGAGCCCGGCACGCTCGCCGAAATGTCGGGCATCCTCGCCGCCAATATGGCGAACATCACCAATTTGCGCCTGTCGAACCGCGAGGGCGGCTTTCACACCTATGACGTCGTCGTCGAGGTGCGCGATGTTCAGCATGTGATGCGCATATTGTCAGCGCTGCGCGCGTCGGACACGGTGGTTCAGGCCGAGCGGCAGTAACCGTCATCCCAGCGACAGCTGGGATCGCTGGCCGCGTTTCGGAACGATAGCGGTCCCCGCTTTCGCTGGGACGACGATTTATCAGTTCGCGTAAAGCAGCGGTGGCCGCCAGGCATTCTGGTCGACCTCGTCGCTGACCTTGTAGACCACGCCCTTGCTGTTCAGGAACAATTTCTCCATTTCGGGCCGGGTGAACGGCCGTGATCCGACGCGCCCGAACACCGCCATCTGGCCGCCGGTCTCGTCGACGGCGCGGTCGCGGTCGAGGCCCTTCGACAGCGCGAGCGCGGGTGACGGCGTCTTTGCCCACGCGATCAGCTCGGGGGTCGGTTTGGGCGAGAAACCATAGAGGCCCGGATTGTCCGGGCTGGTCAGCTGGAGCACCTTGATCCCATTCCTGCCGTCGGCGACATAACCGAACAGCGAGGCGTTGGTCGACGCGACGACGACATCCTCGGCATCGCTCAGCGCGCCGCCAAAGGTCAGCCCCGGCCAGACGACCGGCGCCGCGGGACGCGTCACATCGACGATCACCAGCCCGTCGGCCTTCGCCGCGACATACATATAGGTTCGTGCGACGTAGATCTTCCGCGCGTTGGCCAACCGCACCGTGCCCGCGGGCACCGCGACCGGCTGCGCGAGATTGGTGATGTCGAACAGCTTCACGCCCTCGGCATCGGTGACCCAGAGGTAACGGAACTGCACAGCGCTCGCGCGCGCATCGGTCAGCGGCAGCTGCGCCGT
The DNA here is from genome assembly GCA_005503215.1 of Sphingomonadaceae bacterium 3R27C6. GTDB lineage: Bacteria > Pseudomonadota > Alphaproteobacteria > Sphingomonadales > Sphingomonadaceae > Sphingopyxis. The sequence goes on from SCNS01000012.1 coordinate 87,658, forward strand.
GACCTTCGGCTGGAGCGGGGTCGAGAGGTCGAGCACGACCAGCCCCGCATCGGTGGTGATATAGGCCATGCTGCCCGCGAGCGTCACATGCCGCGCCCCCGCCAGCACGTTGCCCTCGTTCCACGTCAGCGCGCGCTTGAACTTGTTGTTGCGGAATTCACCGTCGGCCAATGTGTCGATGTCGACCAGAATCAGCCCTTCGACGCTGTCGGTGATGACGGCGTAACGGTAGATGTCGTGCATCACCTGTTCGTGGTTCTCGGGGAAATTCTTCACGATATTTTCGTTGCGCGACACGCTGACCGGCTGAGTCGTCGCAATCGCCATGCACGTCGCATTCTTCGTCTTCACATGCGTGTCCTGCCCAAGCGCCGAGAAGGGCGCGCGGATGATGCGTTCGGAGAAGCCCTTGTTGCCGATCGACGCGACGTCATAGACGCGGAAACCGCCCCTGCCCTCGGCGACGAACATATATTCGCCGCGCTGCTGCAGGCAGTTCACGCGTCCGCTCGTTCCCTGGACGATATTGGCGAATTCCTCGAGCGCTTGGGTTTCGCCCGAGCCCTTCTTGTCGAGGATCTTGCCGCGCACCCAATTCTTCAGCTCGCGGCCATTCTGTTCGACGTGCAGCTTCCAATAATCGGGATAGGCATATTTCTGGAGATAGCTGCCGATCACCGCCTGCGGTTCGTCCCATTCGGTGACGCGCGTCGCCTGGAAGCTGTTTTCCTGACCCGACCAGACGTTCAAACCGACGAAATTGACGAAATTGGTGCCGAGCAAATTGAGCTGCGCCATGATCGCATTGTTATCGTCGGCGGCCGACAGATGGCAGTCGCTGCACTGCTTGGTTTCGGAGCGGCGGACGGTGTGCGGGAAATGCGGCGCGAAAGCCTGGCTCGAATAGCCCGCCGACGAGATCGGCGGTTGCTGCACATAAATGCGCTCGCGGTTGATGTTCGTCGACGACAACACCAGCGCCGAGGTCGAGCGCACCGGGGTGATGATCCCGCGCGCCTCGCCGTTCGGGCCGGGTTCGCCGGGCTTGGTGAGCTGATGCCGGCCGAGCTGGAACATTTCGTCGCGCGCCACCTGCGGGTTGTACGTCGCGAAGTTGCGCGTCTCCTCCCCCTCGAAATGGTGCATCTTGGTCTTCCAGTTCGCCTCGATCGGCAAATGGCAGCCACCGCAACTCGTCGTCCACGACAGGTGACAGGTGAAGCAGGTCATCTTGTCGTCGCCGTGCGCGCGGTCCTCGCGTCCGATCCCCGGTCCCCACTCGAACTTGCCGTCCTCGCTGCCCGCCCGCGCCATCAGCTTCGCGCGCGCCGCCTTGGCGTTGAAATGCGGCCCCGGGGTCACCGCCTGCTTGACGAGGCTGACCTGCCATTCGAGCTTCGGATCGACGATCGACCGCTGGATCAGCCCGATCACCTCGGCATCGTCGTTATACTGGAATTCGAAGCGGCGGCGCCCGTCGGGGTTGCGGAGCAGCGCAAGGTTATTGCCCTGCGGCCGCGCCGCGACGTTCGAGGTGAGCAGGTTCGGGAAGGCGTCGGCGGTGCCGTGGCAATCCTTGCAGCTGATCTCGACCGCGTTCGCGACCTCGCCCTGGATATAGCCGTTGCCATGGCTGTCCTGCGCGAAGTGGCAGTCGGCGCATTGCATGCCTTTTTCGGCATGGATGTCCATCATATGAACCGCCTTGCCGGGGTTGAGACCGGGCGGCACGAACTTGCCCTCGACACCCGGCCGGCCCGGATCGGCGCTCGACAGGCAGAGGTCGCGCTCCTTCGGATCGGTGTAATGGCTGCAGCTCTTGCGCCATTTTTCCGGGTCCTTCGGATCGATGATGTTCGCGGTGTCGGTGCCGTAGGTCGCCATATTGCCGTCGGCGGTCAGCAGGTTGCCGTTGCGGTCGCGCTTGAAGATGCCGCGGAAGTTCCAGCCGTGGCCGTGATAGTCGGCGAACTGCGTATCCTTGTTGCTGTCGTTGACGTCATAGACGTCGCGCAGGAATTCGACGTCGGCCCACAGCCCGCGCGTCGCCGCACCTTCGGGGTTGCGTTCGAGCACCTGATGCACTTCGGCCGCGGTCGGATAGCGCTGCTGCTTGTATTTCTTCTGATATTCTTCGTCGCTCATCCCCGGCGGGCGCGGCGCGGTGTTGTCCGGCCCCGGCCACATCTGCGGCGCGTCGGACTCATAATCCCACATCGTGTAGCCGAGGTAGGAGTTCAGGAAGATGTTCGGCTGGTGCATGTGGCACGACATGCACTGCGACGTCGGGATCGCGCGGGTGAAGGCATGGCTGATCGGGTGGCCCGATTCGCCGCGCGCCGGAGATTCGGGGCGCGCCGGGACGTCGGGATCGGCGGGGTCTATCAGCGCGCCATGACCACCGCCGGCCTGATGGCCGTCCTCGGCGCCATGCGCATCGCCGCCGTGCCCGCCCTCGGGCTTCCACTTCTTCTCGGCGATCGTCGGATCGACCGTCGCGGTTTCGCCATCGCGGCCGAACTTGGCATAGGTCAGGCTGTGCCGCGGCTCGCGATCGTTGGCGTAGATGACGTGGCAGCCCGAACAGCCCGAATGGCGATAGTCGCCGGGCTGGTCGTTCGTGCCCATGAACCACGATAGCGGGTCGTTGAGGCGCGTCTTGTGGATGTTGAGCACGGGGATCGAGACGCGCAGCCCGGTGCCGGGGCCGCGGTTCGACTGCTTGAGATCGGGGCGCCCCGGTTCCTCGAGCCGCTGGATGCTGCCGGTCGGGTTCGGCAGGCCGATTTCGGGGAATTGCGTGTTGATGTTACGCCCGCCGCGCTCGAACACGCGGAAGACGTCGCCCGGCGGCAGCACGCTCCAGCGCGGCAGCGGATACATTTTGGCGAGCGCGCCGCGCTTTTTCTCTTCATCGGTCAATATCTTGTCGAAACCGAAGCTCGGCTTGCACGCCTCCTTATATTCCTCGGCGGTGAGCCGCGACGAGGGCGAGAGGATGCAGGCGGGCTCCCCGGTGCGCGTGTAAGCCTCGCCGAAGATGTAGTTCTTATAGGGGACGATGCCATTGTTATACGCCGCGCCGCCCCACAGCATCGCGCCGGTCGACATCATCGACCGCTCGGTCGCCTCTATCACCTCGAGGTGGCACGCGCCGCACGCCTCGCGCGCGACGCGGTAATCGCTGGGGTTCACGAAGCGGATGAATTCGGGCGATTCCTTGTTGAGCAAGGTATAGCTGCGCTGCGGGTTCGCCGAGCTATAGTGCCAGGCGCCGGGCAAAGTCGGCTGCGGGTGCGCGAGCTTCATCACCGCCTTGTTCGTCGGATGCTGGTAGCCGAGGCTGGGCGTGCCGCGCTGGCTCGCATCGCCGCCGTGGCAGTCGGTACAGCCCAATCTTACGGCGGGCGTCGCATGCATCGACGGCTGGTCGGTGCGCGTGTGGCAGCTGTAGCAGCCTTCCGACTTGGCGGTGACGTCGGCCTCGCTCTGCTCGCGCGGCGCGGGCGGGGTGAAGCGATATTCGATCTTGAGCGGTTTCTCTTCTTCGGCCGCACGCACGACACTCGCGCCGAACGCCGCGCACATCGTCACGAAAGCCAGCAGGGCGAAGAGTTTGCGCCGCAGCATCTAGAAACTCAAAATCACATTGGCGAGGATCGACACATAGGCGTCATTCTTCTGCTTGTTGTCGAACAGATCCTTGAACCCCTTGCCGGGCAGCAGCACCGCACCGCTGAGGCGTCCGACGATATTCTGCGTCGCCTTGGGCCGCCAGATCGTCGCGACCGACAGGTCGAAGCCGATATCCTTCGGGATCGACCCTTCGGTGCGCAGCGCCTGCAGGCTCGACGTATTCTCGAACCACAGATGGTTGAAATTGGTGCTGACGCGAAATTCGGGGGTCAGGTCGAAATCGGCGCCCGCGCCGACGAAGACCGTGCCCGGGTTGTTGAAGTTCGACTGCCCCTCTTCCTTCGACGAGCGCAGCGAGTTCAAAATGCCGTTGCGCCCGCTGATCGCGATGACGCGCCCGCCGCCCGCGAAGGGAATCGTCTGGCGGATCCAGTAACTGGTGTCGGCGCCGCCGAAGATCGGATTCTCGAAGATCGCGTCGAACCCGCCCTCGGTCTCGTTATACGGATCGCCGTCGCCGGTCGCATAGAGCCCCGAGAGGCGGAAGCGCATCCAGTCGTGATCGTAGCTAAGCTCGACCGCGCCGAAGCCCGCACGAATCTCGGCGGGCTTGCTCGTGAAGAAGCTGTTCCGGTCTTCGCCGAGCGCAGCATAGAAGCTCGCGGTGACGTTGATCCGTCCGATCCGCCCGTCGGCGCTGTAGCCGAGGTAAACGACGTCATATTCGCGCCCGCGCAGGTCGCCGAGCAGCGCGGGCCGTACCGGGAAACCATTATGGTCGATCTGCACGTCATTCTTTTCTCGGTTCATATTATACGTCACGCTGACCTGGCTGGTCAGCCCGACGACCGGGAAATCCTGCCGATAGAGATTGCCCGTGAATACGAAATCGCTGCGCGGGGTCTGGGTGATGTCGTTGAGACCGCTGTTGGTGTCCTTTTCGAGCCGCCAGAAGGCCGCGAGATTATATTGGAAGCGGTTGTTGTCACGGTTGCCGAACAGGCGGATGCCGAGCTGGCTGTCGTTGAACAGGAAGCCGCGAAAATCGCTCTGGAACGGCTGGATGCCGAGGCGGATCGAATAGAAATCATAACGGTCGGACGTGTTGCCGAGATGCTTGTCAACGAACAGCTCCTGCACGCCGAGGAACGAGTCATAACGATGGCTCGCCTTCGACGGGCGCACGTCGAGCACGCGCCGTTCGGGCACGTCGACGTAGTTCGCTTGGTATGCCAGGGTGACGCGATATTCGATGTCGGGCGGCTTGAACGCGGTCGATCCCTTGATCAGCGCCGCGCCCGCGATGAAGGTCTGCGCGAAGACGAAGCTGCGATCCTTGCCGAACACGTCGAGGCTGCCCGGCCGTTCGGTCGTCTGGACCCCGACCGGGATCGGGAAGGTGCGTGGTTCGAACACCGTGTCGGACACCGCATTGGCGACGATGAACCAGTCGTCGCCCTTGATCGGCAGCCATTTGACCTTGCTGCGGTCGATCGCGCGGTCGCCCTTGTACGTGTTCTGGTTATAGGGGTCGAACCAGCGCTCCTTGACCACGCCAAGCGTTTCGATGAGGCGCCAGCGGTCGGGAACGGGAAGCTGATCCTCCATCCCCGGAAACGCCTGCGGCGGCGGCGGGCGCAGCGCGCCGACATTGTCCTGACTGAGCGCGTCGGGAAGGTCGGGGCGATAACCGGGACGGCGGCGGCCCTCGATGATCTGCGTGACCGGGTCGTCCTTGATCACCTCCTGCCAATCGACGGGCGGCGGCGGCGGAATCAGCTCCTCGGCGGGCTGCTCTGCGGGCGTCGCGTCACCCGCGACCGGCGGACCTTCGGGCGCGGGGGGCGGCGGCGTGACATCGGCCCCCGGCGCGCCCTGCGCCGCGAGTGTTGCGATGATCGGCCAAAGGCTGCCCCCCGTCATCATCGCCTATAGCCCGTTGCAGACATTCTGGTTCGCCGTATCAAGGAAAGGGGCGAACGGGCAGCTGATGTAACGCAGGCGAACCCCGGCGCCGACATTTACGACGACGGTGTCCGCACGGATCGCGGCCGGCGCATTGCCGATGCCACCGACGCGCGCGCCGCCGTTATGCGTGCCCAAAAAGCTGATCATGTCGTCCTGGTCGATGCCATCGCCCGACACCCCGATCGCGCCGACCAGCTGGTTGCCGCGATAGATGGGGACCGATCCGGGGAAGATCTGGATGCCATTCTGCAGCCGGTTCTGCCCCGGCTGAGCGTCGGGCAAGGTCGTGCAGCGCGCCGGGGTATCGGTCGGGCTGGCCCCCGACACAAAGCCCAGATGCGCGCCGAGATTGCCGATGATCAGCGCCGATTGCAGCCCGGTCGAGAAAGGATTGAACTGTGCGATCGGGCGCGACAGTGGCCCCTGCGGGCGGCCGACCTCGCCATCGGGGAAATAGGGGCGCGACAGATTGCCGTTCGCGCGGTCGGAAAAGGCGATTGTTCCCGTCAGCGCAGCCGGATTGTTCAGGAAGGTTCGTGTTGCGGTGACGAACTGGCGGACATCGGCGCTGGCATTGGCGCCGAGTTCGCCTCCCGCCTGCGCGCCCGAGAAGAAGGCGGCGGTCCGCGCCTTTTGCAACGACACATCGGTGCCGAAGATCGGCGCGTCGGGCGAGCGCACGATGCCGAGCACCGACCCGTGCGTGTCGACGATGCTGATCGTCACCTGCGCGCGGCTGTCGAGCGGGCGGCGGATTTGCGCGCGCGCGCGGCTCATCACCGCGAAGGCTTCCTCGAGCACCGCGCGCGCCTCGGCCTGCGTCAGCGGCGCGCTGTTCGTCGCGCCGTCGGTCCCCGCGCGCAGCGGATAGCGGTTCGTGCCGCTGCCGTTGGTGAGGACGAACGCATCGCGGTTCGAAAATTCGGCCGGCGTCGAGGCGCGGACGCCCGACGCCTCGCTGCCATAGGCGACCCCCGCGGTCACTGCGGCGTTGGCATAGCCGATCACCGCGACAAGATTGCCCGCGGTGCCGTTGAGGCTCGCAAAGCTTGCGCCGCCGCTCGACATCACCCCCGCAAAACTCGCGTCGGAGAAACGCAGCGATGTCCCGTCGACGGTGATCTTGTCGGCGGTGATCGTCGAGGGCGCCTCGAACCCGCGCGTTCCCGCGAGCGCGATGAATTCCTCGGGGTCGTTGTCGATATCGAGGATGTTAGCGTCGCTGCCATAGACACCGTCGCCCATCACCCCGATGCCGCCGACGAGTACGCCATTTTTATAGAGCGGCAGCCCGCCCGGATCGGCGGCGAGGCCGAGCGGCGAACGTTTGGGACCGATCAGCGCCGCCGCGCCCGGCGCGCCGAAGCGTGCCGACAGGTCGCTGCACGGCAGCTGGCTGAACTGCACGCCGAACAAAGGTCCGCTTTCGAGGCCGACGGTGGTCGGCGCGGGCGGGAAATGTTCCTGGACGATCTGGCTCGCGGTGCGGGTCGAGAAAGCATTGCCCCCGCTCGAGAGGTACGCGCCGGTCACCGCCTTGGCGATCGCGCCGCCCTCCGCCGGGAACGTGACATTCTGCGCGTCGATATTGACGCCGTTGGGCGCGGCCGAGGTCGTCGCGGTTGCGCGCGCGCCGGTCATCCGAAACACGCCGAGCACATTGCCGACGCGGTCGGTCACCGCGATCACAGACGGCAGGCCGCGCGCCTGCGCTTCCGATATGGCCTGCGCGAGCACGCGCTCGACATCGGCCGTGGTCAGCGCCTCGGCGGCGGGCGGGGTGTAAACCGTCGTCGGCGTGGGGGTCGGTGTGGGTGTGGGCGTCGGGGTTGGCGTGCCGCCACCGCCGCCGCCTCCACCGCACGAGGTGAGCAGCAGGGCGCCCATCGCGGCAAAGGCGGCCGAACGGAAAAGATGGGTTCTGTTTTGCATGACCTTACCGCAGCGCCCCGATCGCGCGCACCGCGCTGCCGAACGACGCCTGAAATTCGGAGGGTTTGTAGGCGTTGGGGTCTTTCACCGCCGCATAAGCACGGTCGATGTCGCCGCGGATTCCCGCCGCCGCACCGACGGTGACGCGCCCCGACGACACCATCGCGTTGAGCAAGGTGTCGACCCCCATCACCGCCTGCTGCGACCCCGAATAGTCGGTGTAGCGATCGCTGATCGCCTTCGCCGAAATCGCATCGACCATCGCAAAGGCGTCGGCGCCCGAGAAATTGCGCGACGCGAAGGCTGATTTCAGCGCCGCGACCGTCTGCGCCAGCTGCGCCGCCGCGGCGACCGCGCTTTGCCGATCACTCGCCATCGCCTTGTGGAACGCCGCGGTGCGCACCGCGAGCTGGTCGGCGAGCGCGGGCGCCGCAAGCCGCGCGGCGGCGGCGAGCATGATCAGATTCTCGTCATTATAGGGCGGCATGCCCTCGGGGATCTGACGTCCCACATTGTCGAGCCCCGTGCGCACGGGCTTCGCCTGATCGAAAATGCGGCGGTGGCAGCTGTGGCAGTCGAGGAAATAGAATTCGGGGAACATCCCCTCGGTCCCACGCCGCGTCTGGAACAGCGCGAGGCTGCGCTCGATCGCGGTCGCCTGCCCGACCGCCCACATCTGGACATGATCGGTGCGCCGGTTCGCGGCACCGAACTTGCGCCAGCCATAGTCGGCATCCTCCTGATGATGCGCCTGGAGCGAAGAGAAGAGGTCGAGTTCGAAGGCGATGCGCGGGTGGCCCGCCGCCATGATGCGGTGGGTGACGAACTGGCCGTCGGCGGACGAACCAAAGTGGCAGTCGACGCACACCCCGGCGCGCACGACCGGATCCTCAAGCTTCTTGAGCCCCGCCGACAGGTTCGCCAGATGCTTGGCCCGCGCTTCGCGGTCGGGATCGGCGTTCGTGCCGACCCCGGCATAGTGACTCGCAAGCCAGCCCCCCGCGGGGCCGTGGCACGATTCGCAGCCAACGCCGTCTTCGGCGGGGGCGGCGCGCGCCGTACCCGCGGTGCTGTGGCAACCGAGGCACATCTGCGCCTTGGATGGATCACCGATGCCGAGATTGCGCGCGATGAACTGGCTGCGGTTGTTGCTGAGCACCGCCCACGCGCGGCTATGCGCGCCGCCGGGGGTCGAGGGTTCCTGCCATTTCATCAGCTCGTCCTGACGGACGACGGTGCCGTCACCCTCCATCCGGCCGTGGCAGGTCGACCCCGCGCACGAGGCGACGCCGGTGTAGCGCGCACCGCCTTCATCCTGCGAGCGGGCAGGGGAAGCGAAGACGAATGCCGCAATGGCGAGCGCGAGCAGCATCGCCGCCAAGGCGGCAAACGCCGCCCAAGGCCGATCGCCGCGCTCCTTTCCAGCGTGCGTCATCATCCGCAGAACCCCTTTTCCCCAACCCGGCGCTTTTACGCCTTGAGCCGAATTACACCACCCCGAAAGCCAGCATCGCGTCGGCAACCTTCTTGAATCCCGCGATATTGGCGCCCTTCACATAATCGATATAGCCGTCGCCCGCATCGCCATAGGTCAGGCAGCTTTTGTGGATGCCGTCCATGATGTCCTTGAGCATCTGTTGCAACTCGCCTTCGCTCCAGGCGCGGCGCCCGCTGTTCTGGCTCATTTCGAGCCCCGACACCGCGACACCGCCGGCGTTTGCCGCCTTGCCCGGCGCGAACATGATCTTCGCATCCTTGAAGACATGCACACCCTCGAGGTTCGTCGGCATGTTCGCGCCTTCGCTGACCGCGACACAGCCGTTTTTGACCAGCGTCTTGGCGTCGTCGCCAAGCAGCTCATTCTGCGTCGCGCACGGCAAAGCGACGTCGCACTTCACCCCCCACGGCGTCTTGCCCGCGGTGAAGCTTGCACCCTTAAATTCGTCGCAATATTCCTCGATCCGGCCACGGCGGTGCGTCTTGTGCGCCTTCACCCAGTCGATCTTTTCCTGCGTGATCCCGTCGGGGTCATGGATGAACCCGCCCGAATCCGAGAGCGTCAGCACCTTGCCGCCGAGCTGGACGATCTTTTCAGCTGCATGCGTCGCGACATTGCCCGATCCCGAAATCACTGCGGTCTTGCCGACCAGATCCTGCCCCTTGGCGGCGAGCATGTTGGCGAGGAAATAGACCGCGCCATAGCCCGTCGCCTCGGTGCGGATCAGCGAGCCGCCCCATTCGAGGCCCTTGCCGGTGAGCACGCCGGTGAATTCGTTGGTGATCCGCTTATACTGGCCGAACATGAAGCCGATTTCGCGGCCTCCGACGCCGATGTCGCCCGCGGGCACGTCGATGTCGGCGCCGATGTGGCGATACAGCTCAGTCATGAAGCTCTGGCAAAAGCGCATGATCTCGCGCACGCTCTTGCCTTTGGGATTGAAGTTCGAGCCGCCCTTGCCGCCGCCCATCGGCAGCCCGGTCAGCGCATTCTTGAACGTCTGTTCGAACGCGAGGAATTTGAGCACGCTTTCGGTAACGCTTGGGTGAAAGCGGATGCCGCCCTTGTACGGGCCGATGGCATTGTTGTTCTGGACACGCCAGCCGCGCTGGACGCGGATATTGCCATTGTCGTCTTCCCAGCAGACGCGGAAAGACACGACCCGGTCGGGTTCGGCGATGCGCCGCAGGATTTGCTGCGCGTGATATTCTTCCTTGTCGGCGATGAAATCGAAGATGTCCTCCGACACCTCCTGCACCGCCTGGACGAACTCGGGCTGACCCGGGTTGCGCTTTTTCACGCCTTCCATGAACGTCGAAAAGTCGACGTGATCCGAAACTGCCATGCACCCCTCCCCTGTATGACTGGGAAAGCCGGTGCGACCCCTGACGATTTTATCGTTGACCGACCTTGTATGCCAAAGGCTACACCATCGCCAAGCAAAGGCAATATGACTGCGCGCACAGGCGGCATTTTTTCGCGGCGCGCACAAGAGGGGCAAAAATGAGCGAGAGCAACAAGATGGCGGGCGGCATGACGGGCACGAACCGGACGATATTGATCGCCGCCTTCATTCTGCTGGCCGCCGCCATCGGCTATGCAATCTGGCGCGATTCCGGCCCCTCGGCCCCCGATCCGGTGGCGCAGGGCACGGGCGCGCCGTCCGACCAACTCGCCGAGCTGGAGGCGCGCACGAAGCGCGAACCGAACAGTGCCGAAGCGTGGACCGCGCTCGGCGCGGCGCGATTCGACCTGAGCGATTTCGCGGGTGCGGCCGGGGCGTATGAGAAAGCGGTCGCGCTTTCACCCGATTCGGCGGGTCTTTGGTCGGCGCTGGGCGAGGCGCGGGTGATGGGAAGCGACAGCGACCCGATGCCCGCCGCCGGACTCGAAGCGTTCAACCGGGCGATCGCGCTCGACGCCAAGGATCCGCGTGCGCGCTATTTCCTCGCGGTGAAGAAGGATATTGGCGGCGATCACAAGGGCGCGATCGAGGACTGGTTCGCGCTGCTCGCGGACACGCCGCAGGGCGCACCGTGGGAGGCCGACCTCCGCCGCACGATCGAGCAGGTCGGGCAGATCCACAAGATCGACGTCGCGGCGCGGCTCGCCAGCACGCAGCCCCGGCCGCTGACCGCCGACGAGATGCCGGTCGCCGCGCGCGCCATCCCGGGGCCGAGCCGCGCCGACATGGAAGCGGCGTCGCAGCTCCCCAAGGGCCAGCAGGATCAGATGATCGAGGGCATGGTGAGCGGGCTTGAGGCCAAGCTCAAGGCCAATCCGGCCGACGTCGACCGCTGGATCATGCTGATGCGCAGCCGGATGACGCTGGGTGAGACGGCAAAGGCCGCGCAGGCGCTGAAGGACGGGATTGCGGCGAACCCGGCGGCGGCGGGACGATTGAAGGCGCAAGCGCAGTTGCTCGGCGTGCCGGGTGCGTAAAAATCCCCGTTGGCGCGCCGCCCGGAACGCGGTACGCCGTCATCGCTGCGGGGGGCAACCATAACATAGGGTCGCCGCGGCATTTTTGCCGCGAGACGATTTCGGACGTATTTGCTCGGGACAGTTGTCCACTCTGTATCGGGCCTCGTGGTCACAGCTGACCGGCCGATGCGTAGCTTGCCGAAGCCGACGCCCATCGGCCAGCGCCGGATCTAACCCGCCATCAACGCCGCATTGCCGCCTGCCGCGGTGATGTCGGTCGAGATCGACTTTTCCTCGGCAAAGCGGTGCAGATAGTGCGGACCGCCGGCCTTGGGGCCGGTGCCCGACAGGCCGCGGCCGCCGAAGGGCTGCGACCCGACGATCGCGCCGATCTGGTTGCGGTTGACATAGACGTTGCCGACAGCCGCACGCGCCGCAATGTGCGCCGCGACCCCGTCGATGCGCGTGTGGACGCCCAATGTCAGCCCATAGCCCGAGGCGTTGATCGCATCGATTAGTGCATCGAGCTCGCCGCCCTTCCACGTCGCGACGTGGAGCACCGGGCCGAAAATCTCGCGCTTGAGGTCGGTGACGTGGTCGAGGCGGATCAGCGCCGGAGGCACGAAATGGCCATCGGCGGGCAGGTTCGTCCGCCCCGCCTCTGCAATCACGCGGCCTGCGGCGCGCGCTTCGGCAACATAAGCGGCGATGTTCGCCTGCGCCTCATCGTCGATGATCGGGCCGACATCGGTCGCGAGGATCGACGGATCGCCGACGTTGAGTTCGGCCATCGCGCCCGCGACCATCTCGATCATCGTATCGGCGACATCTTCCTGCACGCAGAGCAGGCGCAGCGCCGAACAGCGCTGGCCCGCCGACTGGAAGGCCGAGGCGACGGCGTCGCGCGCGACCTGTTCGGGGAGCGCGGTCGAATCGACGATCATCGCGTTGGCGCCGCCGGTTTCGGCGATCAAGGTCGCGATCGGGCCGTCGCGCCCGGCGAGGCTGCGGTTGATCATCCGCGCGACCTCGGTCGAGCCGGTGAAGGCGACGCCGATGATCTCGTTGTTGCTGGTCAGCGCCGCGCCGACGGTTTCGCCGCGGCCGGGGAGGTAATGGAGCACGTCGCCGGGGATGCCGGCCTCGAGCAACAGTTCGACCGCGGCGTGCGCGATCAGCGGGGTCTGCTCGGCGGGTTTCGCGAGCACGCTGTTGCCCGCCGCGAGCGCCGCCGACACTTGCCCCAGGAAGATCGCGAGCGGGAAATTCCACGGGCTGATGCACACGAACACGCCCTTGCCTTCGAGCATCAGCTCGTTGCGCTCGCCCGTCGGCCCGGGCAGCGCGACCGGATAGGTGAAGTCGGCACGCGCCTGCGCGGCATAATAGCGCAAGAAATCGACCGCTTCGCGCACTTCGGCGATCGCATCGACGAGCGTCTTGCCCGCCTCGTCGATCGCGAGGCCAAGGAAGAGCGCGTCATGCTCTTCGAGCAGGTTGGCGGCGCGTTCGAGCCGTTCGGCGCGGAAAGCCCCGCCAGCGAGGCTCCAGTCTCCCTGCGCCTTGCGCGCCGCGGCGACAGCATCGGCGACCGTCGCGGCATCGGCCTCGATCACCTGACCGACGACCGCGCCCGTCGCGGGGTTGCGCACGGGTTCGGCCTTGCCCTTTCGCGGGGCACCGCCGACGATCGGCGCCGCAACCAGGTCGCTCCGCCGCGCCGCGCCGATCGCCGACACCAGCGCTTCGGGCACGCCCGGCTCGCCGAGGTCATAACCGCGCGAATTGCGGCGGACGGGATCGAAGAGGCCAAGACCCGTCGCGATGTTTGAGCTCGCCGCGCTCGCAACGCTGCGCGGATCGACCGCGAGCTGCTCGGCGGTGACGCCGGGGTCGGAGAATTGGTGCACGAAGCTGGAGTTGGCGCCATTTTCGAGCAGGCGGCGCACGAGATAGGCGAGCAGGTCGCGGTGCGTGCCGACCGGCGCATAGACGCGCACCGGGCGCGGCGGCGGGAAGAGCGCCACGAGCGCGTCGTGCGCGCCCTCACCCATGCCGTGCAGCCGCTGCAGTTCGTAATCGGCACCCGCGAACAGTTCGGAGACAAAGGCGAGCGTCATCGCATTGTGGCTCGCGAAGGCCGGATAGATGCAATCCTGACAGTCGCGCAGCAACTGCGCACAGCGCATATAGTTGAGATCGGTGTGGAGCTTTGCGGTGAACACCGGGAAGTCGCCGAGCCCCAGCGTCTGCGCGCGCTTGATCTCGGTGTCCCAATAGGCGCCCTTGACGAGGCGCATCGACAGCTTGACCGCGCGCGTCCGCGCGCGGTTGGCGAGCCAGTCGATCACCGCCGGCGCGCGCTTTTGATACGCCTGGATCACGATGCCGAGCCCGGTCCAGTTATCAGCGATCCCCGCGTCGATCAGCGCCGCGAACACGTCCATATGCGGTTCGAGGCGGTCGGTCTCCTCGGCATCGATCATCAGCGGGATGTTCACCGCGCGCGCCGCCTTGGCGAGTTCGATCACCTTCGGCACCAGCTCGCCGACGACGCGCGCGCGCTGGAGATATTCGTAGCGCGGGTGGAGCGCCGAGAGCTTGATCGAAATGCCGTGATTGGCGTGCGGATCGCCCGGCTTCGCGCCCTTGCCGATGCGCGCGATGGCATTGGCGTAGCTCTCATAATAACGCTGCGCGTCCTCGGCAGTGCGCGCCGCTTCGCCGAGCATGTCAAAGCTCGCGAGTTCGGATTTTTCCTTGTCGGCGCGCTTGACCGCTGCGTCGATCGTCTCGCCCATCACGAACTGCTGGCCCAGCATCTTCATTGCCGCGAGCGCCGCTTGGCGAATCACCGGCTCGCCTGAGCGGCGGACCATCGATTTCAAGAGCGTCAGCGGGTTCGCCCTGCTGCCCATCGCATCGAGCATCAACGTCGCCGAGCCAAGCGAAAGCCCGCGCGACGACAGCGCGACGATCAGCGGGCTGTCATCATCCTCGCCATCCTTCCAGTGGCGCCCGGCGATCTTGTCGCGGATCAGCGCATTGGCGGTGGCATTGTCGGGAACGCGTAGCAGCGCCTCGGCGAGGCACATCAGCACGACGCCTTCCTCGGTCGACAGCCGATAGCGGTTCATCAACTGTGCTACGAGCGTCTCGCGCTCGCCCTCGGCCTTCGCCTTGCGGATCAATTCCAGCCCGCGGCGGGTGACCGCCTCGACACTGGCCGACGAGGTTGCAAGGGCGCTACGCAACTCGGCGACGATGTCGGATTCGCTGCGGCGGGCGAGGGCACGGATGGGCGCGCGATCGGGGCTTTGTGTCATGGTGCCTGATACCATATTGCTGTCCGTCGATCCGACTTGTTTTTGTACAAATCATATATGAATTGACCAACATTCTATTCAATCCTAGTCGATTCATATGAAAAATAACCCATCCACAGTCGAACTGGACGATTTCGATCGCAAGATTCTTGCCATCATGGGCCGCGATGGAAGGATCACCTTTACCGAGCTGGCGTTGCAGGTCGGCCTCTCGAAAACACCATGCCAGCAACGCGTGAAGCGCCTCGTCGACAGCGGGCTGATCGTCGGCTTTCGCGCGATCGTCGACCCGGCCAAGGTCGGCCTCGACCATGTCGCCTTCACCGAGGTCAAGCTGTCGGACACACGCGAGGATGCATTGAAGCAGTTCAATATGGCGGTGCGGCAGATTCCCGAGGTCGAGGAATGCCACATGATCGCGAGCAGCTTCGATTATCTGCTCAAGGTCCGCACCCCCGACATCCGCCGTTACCGGATCGTGCTCGGCGAAAAAATCTCGAGCCTGCCGCACGTCGCCAGCACCTCGACCTTTGTCGCGATGGAAACGATCTGCGAATCGGCGCGCTGACGCCAAGAGATTGACCGCCGCGCGCGCCTGTGCCAATCGCTCGGGCCACGCGGGTGTAGCTCAATGGTAGAGCAGAAGCTTCCCAAGCTTACGACGAGGGTTCGATTCCCTTCACCCGCTCCAGGCTTTCGCAGAAATTTGGCCACGCTAGATCGCGATCAGCAAAGCTCGGCCGACTTTGCACCGCGAGGATCGACGGTGCGGCTTCGCCACGACGGGCCCTTCAACCCTCGACGCGCTCCACCTTCACTGACTGGCTGACGAACGCGATATCGCGATACGCCGTCAGGAAAGATATGTCGGCGGCATCGCGCCCGACGCAGATGCGCGCCATTTCGGACGCGCGCGCCATGCCCGTCGCGTCGACGAGGTGCCAGTCGCCGTCGAGATAGACCTCGGCGACCGCGTGGAAATCCTGCGGGGCGACACGGAGCGCATAGGCGCTCGCCATCCGCGCCGGGATATGCGCGGCGCGCGCGAGCGCGATCATCACATGCGCATAGTCGCGGCACACCCCGCGGCGTTCGACGAAGCTGTCGAGCGCGCCCGTCTCGGCATCGCTCGACCCCGAGACATAGGTGAAGCGGCTTTCGATCCAGTCGCGCATCCGGCCGATCTTCGCGCCACCCTCATGGTCGCCGAAACGGCGCTCGACGAAGGCGTGGAACTTGTTCGACGGGCAATAGCGCGATTCGTTGAGATAGGGGATCGCCCCGGCGGGGAGCCTATGGAGCGGCACCGCGGCGAGCGAGCGGAAGTCGGTGTCGGGCCGGTCGATCTCGACCCGCGCGCGATATTCGGCGCGGAGGCTCCCTTCGGCGCGCAGCCAGATCGGCTCGCAAATGCCGTCGGCGGCCGGAACGCGCGCGACAAATTCGGGGGCGCCGACGTCGAGCGAGGCACCCAGGACGCGCTGGCCGTGCCCGTTCGCGGCCTCGATCTGCAGCATCAGGTCGACGGGTTCGGACAGGCGGTAATTTAGGGAGGCGGAAATTTCGAGTTTCATCTATCGGCAACGCATGAAGGAGGGTTCGGTGGCGCTAGGGACGGCAGAAAGAAAGAGCAAGTGACGCCGGCGCGGACCATCCCGTTCATCGTCGCGACGATCTTCATGGACGCGGTCGGTTTCGGCATCATCATGCCGGTGCTGCCGCAGCTCGTGATGGAGGTCGGCGGGATCGACCTGCCGCACGCGATCGAGGTCGGGGCATGGATCGGGCTGGTCATGGCGATCGCGACCTTCCTTGCCTCGCCCGTGCTCGGCAATCTCTCGGACCATTTCGGGCGGCGGCGCGTGCTGCTGCTCGCGCTTGGCGGGCTCGCGGTCGATTATGCGCTGCTGACGATTGTCGAGACTTTGCCCTGGCTGTTCGTCGCGCGCGCATTGTCGGGCATTTTCGGCGGCAGCTATGCCGCGGCGCAGGCGGCGATCGCCGATATCACCAAGCCCGAGGAGCGCGCGCGAAACTTCGGCTTCGTCGGCGCGGCGTTCGGCATCGGCTTCGTCGCGGGACCCGCGCTCGGCGGTTTCCTCGGCGAGATCAGCCCCCGCGCGCCGTTCGTGGCGGCGGCGATCCTTGCCGCGGCGAACATGCTCTACGGCTATTTCATCTTTCCCGAAACGCTGCCCCCTGAACGCCGCCGCGCGTTCGACTGGCGCCGCGCCAATCCGCTCGGCGCGTGGAAGACGATGCGCGGCCTGCCCGGCATGGATGGCGTCGCGGGGGTGCTCGTGCTGTGGCAGATCGCCAGCCTCGTCTATCCGATGACGTGGAGCTTCTATTGCATCGCGCAACTCGGCTGGACGCCCGGAATGATCGGCGCCAGTCTCGCCGCGGTCGGGGTGATGATCGCTCTTGGCCAGGTCTTCGTTGTCGGTCCCGCGGTCGCGCGCTTCGGCGAGCGCGACGCGGCGACGCTCGGCATCCTCGTCGCGGTCGCGGTCTATATCGGCTATGCCTTCACCACCTCGACGATCGGCGCGTTCCTGCTGCTGATCCCCGTCGCGTTGCAGGCGCCGGTCCAGCCGTCGCTGATGGCGATGATGTCGCGCCGCGCAACTGCCGAAACGCAGGGCGAAGTGCAGGGGATTTCGGCGATGGCGATGGGCCTAGGGCAGCTCTTCGCGCCGTTGCTGCTCACCGGAACGATGGCCTATTTCACAGCCGATGGCGCGCCCGTCCATTTCCCGGGCGCAGCCTTTGTCGTCGCGGCGATCTTTGGCCTGCTCGCGATCCTGATGCTCCGCCGCCTGCCGCGCGCGACGCGGACCAGCGACGATGAGGCGGCCGATCAGATGCCGCCGTCGGTCACCGCATAGCCGAGCGCCTCGAAGCCGGCGACGAGCGCCCCGACGCACGCCGCGACCTGTTCGCCGTCGGTCGAACGGATGACGAAATTGGCGCCGATCTTGCCGTCGCGAAAAAAGGGATAGCTGCCGATCGCGACGCCCGGATGGTCCTTCTCGCCCTGCCGCAGCAGGTCGGCGATCTCGCTTTCGGGCGCCCATGCGCCGATCGTGTGCGCAACCAGCGGCGCGCCGCCTTCGAGCTCGCCGGTAAGCGCATCGAGCATGCCCGCGGTGATGTGCGGCACCCCCGCCATGACGAAGAGATTGCCGATGCGGATGCCCGGCGCGCCCGACATGCGGTTGGGGATCAGGTCGGCGCCGTCGGGCACGCGCGCCATGCGCAGACGCGCCTCGGTCAGCTCGCTGCCGCGCGCGGTGTAATAATTTTCAAGGATCGCACGCGCCGCGGGGTGGATGATGACGCCGACGCCAAGCGCCTTCGCCACCGCATCGACGGTGATGTCGTCATGCGTCGGCCCGATGCCGCCGGTGGTGAAGACATAGTCATAGCGCGCGCGAATCGCGTTCAGCGCATCGACGATCTCTTCCTCCACATCGGGGACGATGCGCACTTCGCGTAAGCGAATCCCCTGTACGTCGAGCCAGGTCGCGATCTGCGACACATTCTTGTCCTGCGTGCGGCCCGAGAGAATCTCGTCGCCGATCACCAGCACGGCGGCGGTCCAGATGCGTTCGTCGCTCATGTCCTTGCCTTAGCTACGAATGGTGACAAAACAAGCCCGCTGGCGGTCGGATCATGTTCTTGATATGTTCGTGTCCGAATCGAACCGCATGGGAGAAGCGCGATGGCCGAAGAGCTGATTTTCTATACCAATCCGATGTCGCGCGGGCAGATCGTCCGCTGGATGCTCGAAGAGGTCGGCGCGCCCTATGAACCGCGTGTCCTGGGTTATGGCACGACGATGAAGGGCGCCGACTATCTCGCGATCAACCCGATGGGCAAGGTTCCGACGGTGGTTCACAACGGCAAGGTCGTCACCGAATGCGCCGCGATCTGCGCCTATCTGGCGGACGCCTTCCCCGAAGCCGGCCTCGCGCCCGATGCGGCCGACCGCGCTGATTATTATCGCTGGCTGTTCTTTGCCGCAGGCCCCGTCGAGCAGGCGATCACCGCCAAGCAGTTCGGGCTCGAACCCGATGCCGACCAGCAGCGCATGGCGGGCTTCGGCTCGCTTCCTGCCGCGCTCGACGCGCTCGAAAGCGCGGTTACGGGTAAAGCCTATGTCGCGGGCGACCGCTTCAGCGCCGCCGACGTCTATGTCGGCAGCCAGATCGACTGGGGGCTCCAGTTCGGCACCATCGCGTCGCGCCCGGCGTTCGAAGCCTATGTCGCCGCCCTACGCGACCGCCCGGCCTACAAGCGCGCGAAGGAAATCGACAATGCGCTGATCGCCGAGATGCAGGCGGCGCAATGACGTCACCATTTCCGGACCTCACGACCGAAACACTCCTGCTGCGGCCGCTGGTTCTGGAAGATCATTCGGCCATTCAGGCCATTTTCCCGCAATGGCAGATCGTGCGCCATTTGAATCCGTTCGTTCCATGGCCCTATCCCGACGACGGCGCGCTGACCTTTGTCCGCGACGTCGCGCTTCCGGCGATGCGCGAGGGCAAGGCCTGGCACTGGTCGATCCGAACGCGGCAGGAGCCCGACACCCTGATCGGCGTCATCAGCCTGATGCTCAATCCCGACGACAACCGCGGCTTCTGGCTCGATCCCGTCCATTGGGGCAAAGGCTTGATGCGCGAAGCGAGCGATGCCGTGACTGATTTTTGGTTCGACGTGCTGGATCAGCCGGTCCTGCGCGTGCCCAAGGCGATCAACAATCGCGCATCGCGCGCCATCTCGACCGGCAGCGGCATGCGAGCCGTCTGGTGCGGCGAAAAGCGCTATGTCGAAGGCTCCTTGCCCTCGGAACTATGGGAAATCACCGCCGATGAATGGCGGGCGAGGCGCATCCTCCGCCCTGACCAATAAAAGAGCCCGGCGGATCGCTCCGCCGGGCTCCTTGTTTCGTTCGTCGTCCGTCCCGCTTATTCGCGGTTGCCCAAGAGGTTGAGCAGGAAGGTGAACATGTTGACGAAGTCGAGGTAGAGCGTCAGCGCGCCCATGATCACCGACTTGCCGACAAAGTCGGTCCCGCGGACATAGAAATACATGCTCTTGATCTTCTGCGTGTCATAGGCGGTGAGGCCCGCGAACAGCAGCACACCGATCACGCTGATCGCGAGGCTGAGCGCGCTCGACTGCACGAACATGTTGATCAGCATCGCGACGAGGATGCCGACGACACCCATGATCAGGAAGGTGCCGAAGCCCGACAAATCCTTCTTGGTCGTATAGCCATAGAGGCTAAGGCCAAGGAAAGCCGCCGCGGTCGCGAAGAAGGTGGTCGCGATCGACGATGCCGTAAAGGCGAGGAAGATCGTCGACATCGACAGGCCCATCACCGCGGCATAGACCCAGAACAATGTCTGCGCCGCCGTGGTCGACAGCTTGTTGATCCCGAAGCTCAGCACCAGCACGAAGGCCAGCGGCGCGAGCATCACCACCCACATCAGCGGGCTGCCGATCAGCGACTGGGTAAAGCCGCTATTGAACGCCAGCATCGCGACGATGCCGGTCAGCAGCACGCCCGAGCCCATATAATTGTAAACCGACAGCATGTACGACCGCAGGCCGGCATCGACGGCCTGGTCCATTGCGTTCGCGCCGGCACCAAAACCGGAAGCCGCCATATTGGGGTCGTTCCAATTCGCCATTGTCATTACTCCATCATCGGCCAGCCCATACCGGCCGTAGACAGCAATATCGGGCGTTTCCCCTCCTGTTTCAAGCGAAACCGGACAAGAGCAATATTATTGCCTGCCCGGCGGTTAGGGGGTCGCGATCCGAAACTCCGCCCATTATGTTGCGCGCCATGTCCACCCACCGCCTGTTCGTCGCGCTGCGCCCGCCGCGTCCGGTCCGCGACATATTGCTCGCGGCGATGCACGGCATCGCGGGGGCGCGCTGGCAGAATGACGAGCAGCTCCATCTGACGCTGCGTTTCATCGGCGAGGTCGACCGCCACAAGGCCGAGGACATCGCCGCGGCGCTCGGCGCGCTCCATGCGCCGCGCGTTGCGGCGCGGATTGCGGGCGTCGGCCTGTTCGAACGGCAAGGGCGGCCGAACATGATCTGGGCCGGGGTCGAGCCGCACGATCCGCTCGCGGCGCTGCACCGCAAGGTCGACCAGCGCCTCGCGCGCGTCGGCATCCTGCCCGAGACGCGCGCCTTTGTTCCGCATATCACGCTCGCGCGCCTGAACCGCAACTCGGGACCGGTCGCGCCCTTCCTGGCGCTGAACGGCGACCTTGCGAGCCCGGCGTTCGAATTCGGCCATGTCACGCTGTATGAAAGCGAGCTCGGCCATGGCGGCTCCCGCTATCACCCCGTGGCGCGTTATCCGCTGGAGGGCGAAAATTCGGCGACGAGCGCCGCCGCGACCGCATCGACATCGTCCCAGGTCGCGGCAAAGCCGTCGTCTTCGCCAAAATAGGGGTCGGTGACGCCTTGCCCGCCGCGGCCGGGGAGCAGGTCGAGCATCAGCCGGAGCTCGGCGGTCGCGTCGGGCGGCCGGATCGCGCGGGCGTCGCGCAAATTGCTCGCATCGGCGGCGAGGATCAGGTCGAAATCATAGAAGTCGGCGCGGCGGAGCTGGCGGCCGCGCAGCGCCGAAATGTCGACGCCGCGGCGGCGCGCTTCGGCCTGCGCGCGGGCATCGGGGGCACGGCCGATATGCCAGTCGCCGGTCCCCGCCGAATCGAGCGTCGCGTCGATGCCGGCATGGGCAAAGGCCGCACGCGCGGCGCCCTCGGCCAATGGTGAGCGGCAGATATTGCCGAGGCAGAGGAAGAGGATCGCGGGCCCGGCAATTTCTCTATCGTTGCGCATATCGACGATGTTCTCCATAAAGTTGAACCGACTTTCAACTTGCGCCTTCGTCCGGCTCTGCTAGCCATGAGCCACAACAGATAATGGGTCAGGGAGAGGGTTGCCAGATGGCCGAGACCGCGAGCGAGAATGTCACGTCCGGTGCGCCGGTTTCGGCCGAGCCAAAAGCCACCGGATATAGCTGGTACGTCCTGTCGGTGCTCGTCGTCGTCTATATCCTCAATTTCATCGACCGGCAGATCCTGAGCATCCTCGCCGTCGACATCAAGGCCGACCTTGGCTTGACCGACAGCGACCTGGGCTTCCTCGGCGGCGCGGCTTTCGCGGTTTTCTATGCGCTGTTCGGCATTCCGCTCGGGCGGCTGGCCGATAATTGGAATCGCAAGAAGCTGCTGGCGATCGGGCTGACCCTGTGGTCGACGATGACCGCGCTGTCGGGTTTCGCTCAAACCCAGCTGACCCTGACGCTAGCGCGTATGGGCGTCGGCGTGGGCGAGGCGACCGCCAGCCCTACCGCCTATTCGCTGATTTCGGATTATTTTCCCAAGCGTCAGCGCGCGACCGCGCTCGCCGTCTATTCGTCGGGGCTTTATATCGGCGGCGGGGTGTCGCTGCTGATCGGCGCGAAGATCGGGCAGGTGTGGAACCAGACATGGCCAAACGGCGGCCCGCTCGGCCTCGTCGGCTGGCAGGGCGCATTTCTGGCGGTGGGCATCCCGGGAGTGTTGATTGCGCTGTGGGTATCGACGCTGCGCGAACCCGCGCGCGGTGCGATGGACGGGGTAGCCAGCCCCGTTTCGCCAACCCCATTCCGAAGCTTTGTCGGCGACCTGGAGAGCATTGTTCCGCCCTTCACTCTGCTCGGTGCATGGGAGCGCGGACCGGTGGCGCTCGCGATCAATCTGGCCGTCGCGGCGCTGGCCGCCGCCGCGGCGTGGCTGATGATCAAATTGACCGGCAATCTGCCGCAATGGTCGTCGATCGCTTTCGGCTATTATGCTGTCTTCTCGTGGGCCTGCACGCTCAAAGCGCGCGATCCCGCGACCTTCCGGCTGATCTGGGGCACGCCGGCGTTTATCTGCACGACATTGGGTTATAGCTTGGTATCGCTGGTCGCATGGGCGCTGGGATTCTGGGCCGCACCCTATGCCGAGACCGTGCTGCGCCTGCCCAAACAGGAATTGGCGTTCGTGCTGGGCGCCAACGCCGCGGTGGCCGGTTTTCTGGGGGTCATTATCGGCGGCCGCATTGCCGACGCCTTGCGCGCACGCAATCCGGCGGGCCGGATTTGGGTCATTATGTTCGGGGTCATCGCCCCGATCGCCCCTATCTGGATCGGCTATACCACCGAGAATGGAGCGCTTTTCTATGCGATGAATTTCCTCGCCGGGATGTTCGGTGCAACGGCGCTCGGCGCGGCAGCGGCGACCACGCAGGACCTGGTCCTGCCGCGTATGCGGGGAACGGCGACGGCAGCGTTCTTCTTGGGCACAACATTGGTTGGCCTCGCCTTCGGCCCTTATATGACGGGGCAGATTTCGGATCTGGCGGGGACGATCGTCGATGGCAAACCGGTCGGCGACCTGCGCACCGGCATCCTGTCGCTGATCGGCGTCGCGCCGATCGCGCTCGGCCTGCTGCTCTATGCCTATCGCGCGGTGCCGGCGGCCGAAGCGACGATCGCCGAACGCGCGGCGGGCGCCTGACTTTTCAGTCGAGGCGCCCGCAAAAGTTAGTCAGCCAAGGTTTGAAATCCGCCTCCGTCAGTCCCTAGGGGACCGACGGGGCGGAAGCCGCTTACTTCGCCGCTTCTTTGACGATCACGCCGCACGCGACGCGCCCGCCGCTGTTGCCGCTGGGATCAGTCTTGTAGTCGTCGGGTCCGGCGTGGATCACGAACGCGGCGCCGTCGGCGTCGAGCAGCGCGCCATCGCCCTCGAAACGCGAGCCGACGAGGCGCAGCGTCGCGCGGCCGATCTGGTCGGGCTCGATCACGAGGTTGGGCAGGTCGCCATGATGCGCGCCCATCGGATTGTCGCGGCCGTGCTGGGCACCGGTCGGGTTCCAGTGCGGACCCGCGCTCGCGAAATCGGGCGCATTGCACTGGCCGACGGCATGGACGTGCATCCCATAGGTGCCCGGCGCAAAGCCGCGCGCGACGAGTTCGATGCGGAGGCCGGTCGTGTCGCGATAGATGTCCGCACGGCCGCGGTCGGCGCCCTTGTTGTCATAGAGCTGGGCATAGGCATCGGCCGGGGGCAGCGTCGTCGTCGCTTTCTTGCCCATCCCGGCGCAGCCGGCGAGCGCCAGCGCCCCGATGACGACGGCCCCCTGGACCATGATCTGTTTACGGTGCGAACCCATCGTCATCTTGCTGCTCCCTTTGATCCGGATCGGAATCAGAACGTCGTCACGGCGCGTTTCGATCCCGCTGCGCCGGTGATGCCCGCAATTGCCTCGAGTTCCAAGGGCATAAGTCGGCTTTGGGGTGGAAAGCGGTCAGTCCATTTTTTGGTACTGGCGCCGAAATAGCGAAATGATATCAGACCGTTCATGACTTCACTCAGTACCCTGATCGCCCTAGCGTTGACATTCCAAGCTATTGAATCAGCGAAAGAGTCGCCGCCGAAAGCACAAACGCTTACTCAAGCGCGATGGGAGATCGACTACGGCAACGCTAAATGCCAACTTATCCGTCATTTTGTGGAGGCAGGCCAGCCTTACCGCCTGACAATAGATCGAGACTGGACCTTCGGAGGCTACCAATGGGCCCTTTATGGCTCAGCGCTTCCTCTTCATTCGTCGATGAAGTCTGTCGAAATTGCACTTAGCCGGAACGATGATCGTCGGCTTAAACTTAAATCCTACGCTGTCACGGAAGGGGAAAAGAGACTCGCGTGGGCTGATTCAGATGGGCTTCTGTTCAACGGCATGCGCGAAGGTGATCGCTTCCGGATCACGACAACAAAAAACCTCGATCTCTCGCTGGACCTTACGAACCTTACTGGGGCGGTCAAAGCTCTCGAGAAATGCGAGAATGACATGTGGGAGAATTGGGGTTTTGACCCACAACAAATCCGTTCAATGTCGAAGCGCACGGAACCCTCAACCTATGCTGGTCGATGGGTAACCAACAACGACTATCCGCGTGCGGATTTTGTCAACAGGAACGAGGGGATGACCACCTTCTTGTTGAATGTCGATGCAAAGGGAGCGGTTACCCATTGTCGAATTGTCGATAGTTCAGGATTTCTCAGTCTCGACAAGCAAACATGCGCGCTCTTGCTGACGCGCGCCGCATTTGACCCGGCTCGTGATGCGGACGGCAATCCGGTGGCAAGCTTCTACATCAACCGCGTGCGTTGGCAGGTGCCGCGCTAACGCAAAGTTCGCGCGTGGAGTTGCAGCCCATCAGCTCGCATCTTTGCATCTTCCGCTTTCGGTCGGAACCGGCCATTCGCCCCCGATCGGCCGGGCGCAAAAAGGGGCCGCGAATTGCTTCGCGGCCCCATATTTTTTGCCTGACGGCCCTGATCGAAGATCAGAAGACGCGGGCGTATTGCTCGTTGCCGACGAAGCCCAGCTTGCCGACGCCGCTGCGCTTGATCACCGCCATGACATTGTCGACGACGATATAGCGTGCATAGGGGTCGGGCTGAACCTGCAACTCGGGTTCGACCGGCAGTGCCTTGGTCTGTTCCAGATAGTTCGCCAGCTGAGCGAGGTCGACCGGCGAACCGTTCCAGGTGATCGTTCCCGCGGGATCGATCATCACCTTGTTCTTTTCGGGGTCGACATTGCTCTGGCTGTCGGTCGGGACCGGCAGGTCGATCTTCACCGCGTGGGTCTGGACCGGGATGGTGATGATGAACATGATGAGGAGCACGAGCATGACGTCGATCAACGGCGTCGTGTTCATGTCCATCATCGGTTCATTTTCGTCCCGATCTCCAACTGCCATGGACATGCGATTATTCCTTCGTTCCTAAACGGAGCGCGCCCTTACAGGCGGCCCACCGTACCCGAACCAGGAGCCGGTTCCGAAATGAACCCGATCTTCTGGAAGCCGGCATATTGCATCGTGTAGATCACGCCACCGATGCACTGGTACGGCGTGTTGACGTCGCCGCGGATGTGCACTTCGGGGAAGTTTTCCTCGGTGATATTCTGCGGACCGCCGATATCCTCGAGCAGCTGCTCGAGCTTCTTTTGTCCACGTTCCAGCAACTGCTTGGAATCCACCGGGGTCTGGCCCCAATATACTTCACACGCCGTGCTCTCGGGGTTGGGCTCGCCATCGCCGTCGGTATCAGCCGAACGGATCGAAAGCAGCACATTCTCAGGCTTCGTCGTCGTCACCTCAAACGCCACGTCGGGCAGTTTCAGGTTCACCGTCTCCAACACCACGGGAACCGTGATGAGGAAGATGATGAGCAACACAAGCATGATGTCCACGAGCGGAGTCGTGTTGATTTCGGACATCGGGGCGTCTTCGCCACCCTTGTCGCCTACACTCATCGCCATAGGATTAGCATCCTGTCACAAAATTTCTGTCACGGACATCGGGACGGCGTGCCTTGAGCCCGCCTTCCCTGTCCAGCGGACCCCGCCTTTCGCCACGCGGCGACTCGCCACGCAACGACAAGGCGGGGGTCCAGGAGACCAATCAGGCCTTCTTCGGTGCCGCGGCCGGAGCAGCAGCCTTCGCCGGGGTCAGCGACGCCGGCTTCACCTGGCCGTTCGACATGATCGAGCCGAGCACGTCGTTCGAGAAGGTCGACAGACGGCGGGCGATCGCCTTGTTGCGGCTCTGGAGCCAGTTGAACGCGAGCACCGCGGGAACCGCCACGATCAGACCGATGGCGGTCATGATCAGAGCTTCACCGACCGGACCGGCGACGGTGTCGATCGAAGCCTGGCCCGACGCACCGATCTTCACGAGCGCGCGAAGAATACCGATAACCGTACCGAACAGACCGACGAACGGTGCGGTCGAACCCACGGTCGCGAGGAAGGCGAGGCCCGAGTTCAGCTTCGAGTTGATGTGGTTCTGCGAACGCTCGAGCGTGCCGTGCATCCAGTCGTGGGCTTCGACGGGGTTGGCGAGCTTGTTATGCTCTTCGTTGGCGCGCAGGCCGTCTTCGACGACCTGGCGGTACGCGCTGTTCTTTTCGAGCTTCGAAGCGCCGTCGGCGAGCGTCGGGGCGCGCCAGAAGTTGGCGTCGACGGCCTTGCCCTGGTTCATCACCTTGTTCTGTTCGAACAGCTTGGTGAACAGGATGTAGAGCGTGCCGACGAACATGATCAGCAGGACGAGGAAGGTGACCTGCGAGACGATGCCGCCTTCGCACAATGCGGGGACGAGACCATAGGGGCTCGCGCCTTCTTCCTTCACGCACATCGCGGCGGGCATCAGGCTGAGCCCCGCGTCGTGGGCCGGTGCTGCCGCAGCGGCGGCATTTGCGATCAGATTAAACATACTGGAAAATCCCTCTCAAAATATTCGATAAGTTCGAAACACAGATCCGGTCGCGCGATCAGCGCGGAATCTGCCAACGGATACGATTGCTGTAGCTGCCGCCCACGGGGTTACCCGCGCGATCCTTGCCCGGATTGAACCGGCCACGGCGCTGGATAAGTTTGCAGGTTTCGGCATCGAGATCGGCATGGCCGCTCGACGAGGTCACATCACATGACGTGATGCGGCCATCGACACCATAGGTGACGCGGAACCCGGTCGTACCTTCGCGCTCTTCGCGCATCGCACGAGCCGGATAGTCGTCGTTCGTCGCCCAGCGGCCCGGGTTGCCCTTTGGCGTACCGGCGGCGCTGAGATCAGGCGTCGGCGGCGGCGCCGGCGGTGCCGGCGGCGTATAGACGGGCGGGGGCGGCGTCGGCGGCGCCTTCGGCACCGACTGGACCGTGTTGGTCGTCACCGGCGGCGGAATGGGCGACGGCGGCGTCACAACCGGCGGCGGCGGCGGCAATTTATTGTCCGGCGGCGGCGGCGGCGGGGGTTCCTCCGGCGGCGGCGGCTCTTCCACGTCCACCACATCCAATTTTTCGGCGAGTTTCTTGACGATACTGATATTCAAGCCGTTGACCAGGCCGTAGCCCAGAACCGCTGTAAGCAGACCAACCAAGACAATCGCCACTACCCTGTTTTTAGGGTCGACATTATCACCATAAGCCATTCAGGGACGACGCTCCTTGCTAGATCATCCTGACACCAATTCCCTGCCGACGGGTTCGGTTGCCAAATGCCCGGATGATTTCCGATGCGTTGTGCGAGACCCGGCGGCGCTACGTTCGGCTTATTATGTTTTTGCCGGACGCTTCGCGGCCCGTCCTATCGCGGTGGCGGCACATTCGCAAACCCTTTATCAGCGGTTAATGTGCCTTGTCCCATGATGGGGATTTCAACGCCGATACCGGTGTCATAAACGACGGAAAGTGGAACGATCATGCGCCTCCCCCACCCGGCCGCTATCGCCGGCATTCTCGCCTTAACTCTTGGAATCCCCAGCGTTTCCGCGATGCAGGCGCCCCCGGCCGCCACGGCGGCCAGCCCGTACAGCTACGCCGACATCGCCGATCTGGCGACCGCGGCGCCGACCGTGCTGCACGCGCGTATATATAAGGCCACGGCGCTCAAACCCGAGCGAGCGCCCGGAGTCGCGGCGGGCCACACGCGATTCTATGTCGAGTCCGACGTTGTCAGCCTGATTCGCGGCGCGGGCCCGCTCGCGGCGCGAATCTCCTACCTCGTCGACCTGCCGCAGGACGCGAAGGGAAAGCCGGCAAAGCTGAAGAAGAAGCAGCCCGTCCTGCTCTTTGCCCGGCCCGTCGCCGGGGCGACGGCGGGAAGCAGCAACACCGGCAGCGTCCAGCTGATCGCACCCGATGCGCAGCTGCCGTGGGATCCTGCGACCGAGGCGCAATTGCGCGCCGTGCTGACCGAACTGGTCAAGCCCGGCGCACCGCCGGCGATCACCGGCATCGCGAACGGGTTCCACGTTCCGGGCACCTTGCCCGGCGAAGGCGAGACGCAGCTGTTCCTCAACACCAGGACCGGAGAGCCCGTGTCGCTGACCATCCTGACCGCTGCCGACGGTTCGCGGCGCTGGGCGGCGGCGTTCGGCGAGATCGTCGACGGGTCGGCGGCGGTGCCGCAGCGGGGTACGCTCGCCTGGTATCGGCTCGCTTGCGGATTGCCGCGCCAGCTGCCGCTGAGCAAGCTGGCGGGAACCGCCCCCGAGGATCGGCGCAAGGCGGCGTCGGACTATGGTGTCGTCCTCGGCGCGCTCGGCGAATGCACGCGCACGCGCAAGCCGGTGGGTTGATTTTCTTCGTTTGACGGCGAGGGCGGCACCGGCCCGCTCCCCATAACCGGATAAAGCTCAGCTTCGGCGCGCCCTAGGCGCGCCGGGCTTGTTTCCATGGCAAAAGCCGATAGGGCGCTCGCAACGGCGGGGCGCGGCTCCGCGCCTTATACGGAGTCCTTCGATGTCGCCTTATCCCGCCCCGACCGTCCCCCGCCCGCCGCTGCGTGTCGCGCTCGCGGGGATTGGCGTCGTCGGCGGCGGGGTCGTCCGGCTGCTCGAGGCGAACCGCGACCTGATCGCGCGCCGCGCCGGGCGCGCGATCGAGATCGTCGCGCTGTCGGCGCGCGACCGGCACAAGGATCGCGGCGTCGACCTCACGCCCTACCGCTGGGAAGACGATATGGACGCGCTCGTCGCGGCCGATGACGTCGATGTGATCGTCGAGATGATCGGCGGTGCCGACGGCCCGGCGCTGACGCTGGCGCGCCATGCACTCGGCGCGGGCAAGGCGCTGGTCACCGCGAACAAGGCGATGATCGCGCATCACGGGCTCGACCTCGCACGGCTCGCCGAGGAAAAGGACACGCCGCTGAAATATGAAGCCGCGGTCGCGGGGGGCATTCCGGTGATCAAGGCGATTCGCGAGGGCGCATCGGCGAACGAGATCGCGCGCGTCTATGGCATCCTCAACGGCACCTGCAATTATATCCTGACGCAGATGGAGCGGAACGGCGCGAGCTTCGCCGACGCGCTCGCCGCGGCGCAGGCCGAGGGTTATGCCGAGGCCGACCCGACCTTCGACGTCGACGGGATCGACGCCGCGCATAAATTGTCGATCCTCGCCGCGCTGTGCTTCGGGACGCGGCTCGATATCGGCGCGGTGACCGCCGACGGGATTCGCGGGCTGATCGCCGCCGACATTCGCGAGGCCGAGGCACTCGGCCACCGCGTGCGCCTGATCGGCATGGCCGAGCGCGATGCCGCCAAGAACGGGGGCGCCCTCTACCAGCATGTCCAGCCGTGCCTCGTCCCCGCCGATCATCCGCTCGCTTATGTCCCCGGCGCATTGAACGCCGTCGTCGCCGAGGGCAATTTCGTCGGCCGCCTGTTCTTCGAGGGCGCGGGCGCGGGCGCGGGCCCGACGGCGTCGGCGATCGTCGCCGACATCATCGACATCGCGCGCGACGAATATGGCCCCGCCTTTGCGATGCCGGTCGATTCGCTCGACGAGGCCCCCGTCGCCGACGCCGGCGCGCGGATCGGCAAACATTATGTCCGCCTGATCGTCGAGGACCGCATCGGCGTGCTCGCCGAGATCGCGACGGCGATGCGCGATGCCGGCGTCTCGATCGAAAGCCTGATCCAGCGCGGCAGCGAAGACGAAAGCGGCGTCGTGATCGTGCTCGTCACCCACGAAGGCCCGGCCAGCGCGATCCACGCGGCGCTCGATATCCTCGCCGCATCGGACCATGTCGTCGGCGCGCCGATGCATATGCCGATCCTCGCACTTTAACCTCCGCTTGAAATCCCACGCGCCTTTGTTACCCCGATAAACGGGGAACGGGGGGCAGACATGGACATCGAAATCAGGCGCGGGCTAACCGAAGCGCGGATGCTGGCGGGCGAACATTGGCGGGCGCTGCTCGCCTATATGCTTCTCGGCGTCGTGCTCCCCTACCTGTTGCTGGCGAGCGAGCCGGTGCTGAGCATCGAGGTGCTCGTCGCGCTGGCCCTCGTGCCCGAAGATTTCCGGTTCACGGGGTCGATCGTGGGTCCGCTGTATCTGCTCGGCATCTGCGCGGCGCTGCTGTGCGGAGGGATGCTCGCACTGTGGAGGGCGCTGCTTGCCGAAATCCGCGAGGGGTATGTCGCCGAAATCATGTACGGCATGGTCGCCGGCGCCGCCTATCTGATCGCCGGGCTCCTCTTCTATTATCTCATCGGCTTCCTGCTCGCCCTGCCCTTCCGATTGACCATCGGGATGGAGGTCGCGCGCGCCGAGGGCACGCCGATCGCGATCGCGCGCCAGATCCTGCTGGTCCTGCTCAGCGCGTGGTTCAACGCGCGCCTCTGTCTGATCGGGCCGATCATGGCCGAAGCCGGCAAGCTGGAACCCGTGACGGCTTTTGCCGAATCGTGGCGCCGGACCGCGTCGCGCCAATGGCCGCTGGCCGCACTCTATCTGGCATTCAATATCGTCGCGGCGCTGCTGATCGGGTTGCTTTTCGTGTCGCATAGCTATCTGATTGTGGGCGGTGAAACGATGCGGATCGCCGCCATGGCGATGAGCAGCGTCTGGCTGATCTTCTGGTGCGGTTATTTCGCCGCCGCCACGCTGGTTCCCGCCGGCTTCTACCGCGCATCGAAGGCCGGAGCCCCTGCCGCGACCTTCGCCTAAGGCTCCTCTTCGGGCGTCGGCGGGGTGCCCGTTTCGGGATCGGTCGCGCGCTTCACCGCTTCGTAGAGCGCATTATATTCGGGGCCGGGTTTCATCCGGCCGCCGAGCGACATCCAATTGTGCGGCAGCTTGTCCATCGTCATCATCGTCGCCTCCGCGCGCGGCAGCTTCGGCGGCGCCTCGCGGCCTTCCTTCGCGATCGCGCGCAGTTCGGGCGACAGGCGGTGCAGATCGGTGTCGGAACCGCACACCGTGATCGAACCGTCCTCGGCGGGTTTGCAGCGCTTGATCGGGTCGACCATTTCCTTTGCCTTCGCGGCGGCGCTTTCGGCATCGCGCGGCGGCGGCGGTGCGGGTGGTCCCTGCATCTGCGCGGCGGCGGGTCCCGCCGCCGTCATCGCCCCGGTCATCACGACGACACAGCTCATGGCGAAAGCGGCACCGAATCGGGCGAAGCGTTCTCGACAAGTGGCGCGGGCGACCATATGGCGCCCACCATGCCGACCAGGCGGAACAAGTAAAGACGGAGAGTGGCGAACATGACGAATAGCAGCAACCTCGACCGGGTGCTCGTGCTCGAAATGGTGCGCGTCACCGAAGCCGCGGCGATCGCCGCCGCGAAGCTGATCGGCCGCGGCGACGAGAAAGCCGCCGACGCCGCCGCGGTCGAAGCGATGCGTACCGCGTTCAACACGCTCTATATGGACGGCACGATCGTCATCGGCGAAGGCGAACGCGACGAGGCGCCGATGCTCTATATCGGCGAAAAGGTCGGCAACGCGCCCGGCAAGGGTCCGAAGATCGACATCGCGGTCGACCCGCTCGAAGGCACGACGATCACCGCCAAGGCCGGCCCGAACGCGCTCGCGGTGCTCGCGATCGCCGAGGAAGGCTGCCTGCTCAACGCCCCCGACGTCTATATGGACAAGCTCGCGGTCGGCGCCGGCTATTCGCCGAACATCGTCAATTTCGACAATAGCGTGCGCGAGAATGTCGAAGCCGTCGCGCGCGAAAAGGGCTGCAAGCCCGAACAGATCATCGTCTGCGTGCTCGACCGCCCGCGCCACGAAGCGATCATCGCCGAACTGCGCGCGATCGGCTGCGGCGTTGCGCTGATCCCCGACGGCGACGTCGCCGGCGTGATCGCGACGACGAACCCCGACACCAATATCGACATCTATATGGGATCGGGCGGCGCGCCCGAGGGCGTGCTCGCCGCGGCCGCGCTGCGCTGCGTCGGCGGCCAGTTCAAGGGCCGCCTGTTGTTCCGCAACGACGACGAGCGGCTTCGCGCGAAGAAATGGGGCATCGAGGATCTCGACCGCGTTTACGACCTCGAGGACCTTGCCAAGGGCGACGTGATCTTCGCCGCGACGGGCGTCACCGACGGATCGCTGCTGCGCGGCGTCAAGCGCCGCCGCGACGGGGTGATGACCACCGAGACGGTGGTGATGCGCGCGTCGTCGGGCACGGTGCGCTGGGTGAAGGGCGAGCATCGCGCGCACTGATCGTTTTCGACCCAGAGCGAGCCATCCGGGCCGGGCGTGAAATTCCCGTCAACAGTTCGCGGCGGCCAGCGGCATCCGAAAAGTGAAACATGTTTGCGCTGGCGATGATTGCACCTCGAGCGTGCCGCCATGCGCCCTGGCGATCGTGGATGCGATGTAGAGACCGAGACCCAAGCTGCCGTTCGCATGCGAACTCGCGCCCTGTTCAAAGGGTTGGAACAGCTTGTGACGCACCTCGACCGGAATTTCGGGGCCGCTATTGGCAACGGATAGAAGGAACTCGCCGTCGCTTTCATGGCAATGGATCATAACGGGCTCGTCGCGCGCGCCATGCGTCAGCGCGTTCCCAACCAGATTGGAGACAAGCTGCCCGATTCGCTGCGGATCGCACATGAGAGGCGACATCGTATCGCATCGCAACGCGATCTGACGCTCGGGATAGGCAATCTCGAGCTCGCTTGTCACCTGCGCCACGATTTTGTCAGGCATGACGCGTTCGAAACGCAGCGCGAAGTCCCCGACCAACCGGCCGCGCGCGAAATCGAGGATGTTGCCGACCATGACGTTCATGCGGTCGATGGTCGCCTGCATCGCGGCCATGATGAAATCGGCCCGCTCCGGGACTGGCGATCTTTTCAGCAGGGAAAGACCGGCGTCGAGCGCCGCTAATGGATTGCGAAGGTCATGCCCAAGGACCGCAATGAATTGTTCACGCTGGATGCCTGTGGCGCGTTCGCGCCCAAGATCTTCCTGCGTTTCCGAGAGTTTCTGGCCCAAATTCAGATGGAAGCCGATCAGGTCCGCAAACATCCGGAAGACGTTGTGGATTTCGGAACGGTCCAGATTTCTCGGCTCGGGATCGATCGCGCACAGGGTACCGAAAAACTGTCCGCCCGGAAGCAGGATCGGGAACGAGATATAGCTGCGGAAACCGTAAAGTGCGGGCGTGTGATGGTTGCAGTATATTTTGTCGGCCACGACATCCGAGATCACGACAGCCTGCTGACTTTGCCGGATCTCATGGCAAATGGTCGATTCAAGCTTCAGCTCTCCGCCCGGTTTCAGGCCAAAGGCGATTTCGTCGAGCACGCTGCATGCGATCCAGCGTTCGTCGGTGACGCACGCGACAGCGGCAAAGCCCATACCGGTAATACGGCACACGGTGTCCAGCATGGCAGGGACCAGCTCGATCGCGCCGACCGCGTCGACGCTGCTGGTTGGATCGATGTTCACCCGGCCCTCCCTTAGCTCCGCGCGAATGGACGCGGCGGCAAAATAACATAGACTCGAGCGACGGCGGAGCGTCAATCCCGGGCACGGGTCGTTAGGCCGTATCGCTGCTCGACCAGCTTGACCCATCCACAATCCTTGCTGTATTAATACAACAATACAGTAAGGATTGTGGATGGCGCGCTCGTCAGAAAATTCCCGCCGCCAGCCCCTCGGCCAGTGCCTCGCCGAGGTCGCGCGCTTCGGCCAAATGATTGTCGGCAATCGTCTTTGGCGCGAGGATCGTTTCGGGCGTCTGCGCATCGGTGTTGACGATGATATGATCGGCCACACGCTTAAGCCGCCAGCCGGTCGCGATGCGGTCGAGCTGGCGCTGGGCGTTTTCGCCGTCGGAGCCCGCGCAGATGATCGTCGCATAGGGGCGGCCCTCGAGCTTCCCGAGGCAGGGGTAATAGCAGCGGTCGAACATCTCCTTCATCGCACCCGACAGCGCGGCGAGATTTTCGGGGCCGACGAAGAGATAGCCGGCCGCGGCCTGCAGCGCCTCCGGCGTGACGTCATTCGCCGCGACGAGCTTCGCCGTCCCCGCGCCCTCGGCAGCCGCCGCGACGAGCTTCGCCGTCCCCGCGCCCTCGGCAGCGGCACGCGCAAGCGCCTCGCTGCCACCGGTGCGGCTGTGCCAGGCGATCAGGAGGTGCGGCGCGTCGGTCATGCACCGATGCTTGCCAAGCCCCGGCACGCGGCGCAAGCTGCCCCGAAACATGGGGGAGACATGACATGCGCCGACTGACCGCCCTGCTGCTCGCCGGAACCCTGCCCTTCACCGCCGCCGCGCAGGACGCCGCGAGCGAGGCGACGCGCGCCGCGCAGGCCGAAATCGCCGGGCGCCTGCCGCTCGACGATCCGCGCGACGAGGCCAATGTGCTGCGCGGCAAGCTTGCCGAGATTCCGGGCGGGGTGATTCTGGGCAAGGACGGCAAGATTGTGTGGGATCGGCGGCCTTACGCCTTCCTCGACGCCAGGGAGGCGCCCGATACGGTCAACCCGTCGCTGTGGCGGCAGGCGCGGCTGAATGCGGTGCACGGATTGTTCGAGGTCGTGCCGGGCAAAATCTGGCAAGTCCGCGGTTACGATATTTCGGTGATGACGATCATCCGCGGCAAGAGCGGATGGATTATCGTCGATCCGCTGCTGTCCGAAGAGGCGGCGGCGGCGAGCTGGAAATTGTTCGCCGACACGGTCGAGGCGAAATCGGGCAGGCTGCCGATCAAGGCGGTGATCTTCAGCCACAGCCACAGCGACCATTTCGGCGGCGTCGGCGGCATCGTCACCCCCGAACAGGTCAAGCGCGAGAAGATCCGCATCATCGCGCCGCACGGCTTTTCGGAGGAAGCGACGTCGGAAAATGTGCTTGCCGGCACCGCGATGGGGCGACGCGCGCTCTACATGTTCGGATCGATCCTGCCGCCCGGGCCCGCGGGACAGGTCGACACCGGGCTGGGGCCGAAGCTGTCGTCGGGGACGATCGGCTATATGGAGCCGACCGAGAGTGTCGCCGCGACCGGCGGCACGCTGACGATCGACGGGCTGGCGTTCGAATTCCTCGATGCGGGCGGGACCGAGGCGCCGTCGGAGTTCGTCTTCTATATCCCGGCGTACAAGGCTTTGCACACGACCGAGGTCGTCACGCACACGCTGCACAATGTGCTCACCCTTCGCGGTGCGCAGGTGCGCGACGCGCTGCACTGGTCGAAGGTGATCGACGCCGCGCTCATCCGCTGGGGCGGCAAGGCCGAGGTCGCGCTGGCGTCGCATCACTGGCCGACGTGGGGCGCGGGCGAGGTCAGCAGCCTGCTCACCAGCCAGCGCGACATCTATCGTTATGTCCACGACCGGACGCTGTTTCTCGCCAACCGCGGCGCGACGCTCCACGAGCTCGCCGATGTCACCCCCGAGGCACCGGGGCAGGCGGCGGACTTCGGCGCGCGCGGCTATTATGGCACGGTCAATCACGACATGAAGGCGACCTATCAGCGCTATTTCGGCTGGTGGGACGGCAATCCCGCCAATTTCAACCCGCTGCCGCCCGAAGCCAGCGCGCCCAAATATGTCGCGCTCGCGGGCGGCGGCGACAAATTGCTCGCGGCGGGCAAGGCGGCGATCGCGGCGGGCGACTATCGCTGGGCGGCCGAGCTGTTGAACAAGCTGGTGTTCGCCGAGCCGGGCAACAAGGACGCGCGCGCGGCGCTCGCCTCGGCCTATGACCAGATGGGGTATCAGGCCGAGTCAGGCGCGTGGCGAAATTATTATCTCGCCGCCGCGGCAAGCCTGCGGGGCACCGCGGTCGAAAGCCTGTCGGGCAACGGGCAGAGCCGGTCGTTCGTCAGCGCGATCCCGACCGCGGTGTTTTTCGACGCACTCGCGACGCGCTTCGACGCCGCGAAAGGGCGCGCGGTCAAAGGCACCTTCCAGTTCATACTGCCCGACAGCAAGGAAGCGGTCGCGATCGTCGTCGGCGGCGGGGTCGAGGTGCCGCGGTACGGCCTGACCGACCCCGCGCCGACCGCGACGATCACGATAAACCGGGCAACGCTCGACGATGTGATGCTGGGGCAGGCGCAGTTTCCCGCGCTGCTTCAGTCGGGCGCGATCAGGATCGACGGCGACCGCATGGCGTTCCTGTCATGGTTCGCGCTCCACCCGCCCGCCGACCCGCGCTTCAATGTGGTTGTGCCATAGGGCTGCCACCGACTATCGGAGGAACATGACCGACATCCCCGCGCACCCGACCGATCCTTTCGACGCAGAGGCGATCAACGCCACCGAAGGGCTCGATCCGGTCGACCCCGCCTATGCGCAGGTGCTGCGCATCGCGACCGCGCTCAACCTGATCCCGCTCGCGATCGGCGCGAGCGTGTTCGATGCACTGCTGATCCGCCATATCGGAGGGCCGTACGGGCTGATCACCGCGGCCGCGTGGGTGATCGCGGCGATCGTGATCGTCAGCTTTCCCTCGCGCCGCGTGTCGCGCTGGGGGTACAAGATCGGCGAGGGACAGCTGCGCGTCGCGCGCGGCTGGCTGTTCCGCACCGACACGATCGTCCCCTTTGTGCGCGTCCAGCATATCGACGTCGGGCAGGGGCCGATCGAGCGCTGGTTCGGACTGTCGCACCTGATCGTCCACACCTCGGGGACGCATAACAGCACGGTGACGCTGCCCGGGCTTCACGCCGACCTGGCGGCCGCGATGCGCGAGACGATCCGCCGGCATATCCAGACCGATTTCGCATGAGCGACGACGCCGTCATCGCTGCGACCGAAAGCGAGCCGGACTGGCAGCGGCTGCACCCTGCGACGCTGGCGCTCGCGGTCGTCGAGCTGGGGCCGCGCTCGCTGCAATTCCTGCCCGCAGTCGCCGCCTTGGGTTTCACCGGCAACTGGGTCTGGATCGTGCCCGCGGTCGGCGCCTTTCTGCTCATCTCGCTGGGGGCCGCGTGGTTTCAATGGCTGCGCTTCCGCTTTTTGGTCGGCGCCGACGAGGTCGTGATCGAGAGCGGCGTTTTTTCACGCCAGCATCGCACGATCCCGTTCGACCGTATCCAGGACGTCAGCATCGAGCAGGGGCTGGTCTCGCGCGCGCTCGGCATCGCCAAGGTCGGGTTCGAGACCGGCGCGGGCGGCAAGGAGAATGACGCGAGCCTCGATGCGATCGCGCTCGACGCGGCGCAGGCGCTGCGCACAACGATCCGCGCGCATCGCAGCGACGAGGTGGCGGCGACGGCCACCGCAGCCGATGCACCCGAGGCGCTGCCCGCCACCGAGGACCGGTTGCTCTTTGCGATGGGGCCGCGCCAATTGCTGCTCGCGGGGTTGTTCAACTTCTCGCTCGCTGCGCTCGCGGTGGTCGGCGCGGGCATGCAGTTTTTCGACGGGCTGCTGCCGTTCGATTTCAACGTCTTCAACCCCAGGGACTGGATCGACATCGCCGAGGATTATGGGCTCGACCAGTGGGTGATCGCGCACCGCTGGGTCGCGGGCGTCGGCGCGGCCATCTCGCTCCTCTTCATCGGTTTCGCGAGCGGGATCGCTACGATGTTTTTCGCCAATTGGGATTTCCGCCTGACGCGCGAACCGCGCGCGCTGCGCCGCACCCGCGGCCTGACGACGCGCACCGACGTCGCGGTGCCGGTGAAGCGCGTGCAGGCGGCGATTCTCGTCACCGGCTGGTTCCGCCAGCGCTTCGGCTGGCACGAACTCCGCCTGCAGAGCCTCGCGAGCGACGGCGGGAAGGAAAATGACCATCAGGTGGTTCCCTTTGCGAAGCTCGATGTGATCGACCCCGTGCTCGACGAGGTCGCGATCCGGCGCCCCGATGCCGGCCAGTCGTGGCAGCGTAGCCACGGCATCGTCGCGCTCGGCGGAATGATCGGAGCCGTCGGCGCGACCACAGGCGGCCTTGTCGCGGTTTCGTTCGGGCAGGATCTCGGCTGGTTCGGTCCGGCCCTCGGGCTGCTCATCGGCGCCGGATCCTTGTTCGGAGCCCGCTTCCATCGCTGGGCCGACCTTGGCGAACAGGTCGCGATCCGGCGCGGTGCGTGGAAACCCAAAACGACGCTGCTGCCGCACGCGTCGGTGCAGAGCGTCGACCTCAAGAGCGATTTCATCCTCCGCCCGCTCGGCCTCGCGACTTTGGTGTTCGGCGTGCCCGGCGGCAGTTCGCTTGGCGCGCACGAGATCCCCGCAATCCCGCTCGCCGCCGCGCAGGACCTGCGCACCCGCATCCTCGCCGCGAGGGCGCGGTCATGAGCGAAGCGGCGCTGGGCATCACGCACTCGATCAAGGGCCAGCCGTGGCACTGGCGGCGCGCGAGCGCCGACATGGCGGCCGAAAATCTCGCGCCCGACGATCTCGTCACGCAATTGCTGCTCGCGCGCGGGGTGGCGCGCGACGACCTCGATCGCCAGCGCGCCCCGACCTTGCGCGGCTTCATGCCCGACCCGTCGCTGTTCCGCGACATGGACGCCGCCGCCGCGCGGCTCGCCGATGCCGTCGAGCGCCAGGAGGCGGTGACGATCTTTGGCGATTATGACGTCGACGGTGCGACTTCGGCGGCCTTGCTCGTGCGGCTGCTGCGCGGGCTCGGGCTGCCTGCGGGCGCCTATATCCCCGACCGGTTGATGGAAGGCTATGGTCCCTCGGGTGCCGCGCTGGTCAAGATCGGCGAAGCGGGGTCGAAGCTGGTCGTCACGGTCGATTGCGGCGCGCAGGCGTTCGACGCGATTGCCGAAGCCAAGGCGGCGGGGGTCGAGGTAATCGTCGTCGACCATCACCAATGCGCGACGACGCTGCCCGCAGCCTTTGCGCTGGTGAACCCCAACCGGCTCGACGAGGAACCCGACGCCGCGATCCACGGCAATCTCGCCGCGGTCGGGGTCGCCTTCCTGCTCGGCGCGGCGCTGCTCCGCACGCTGCGTGCGCGCGGCTTCTTCGCGACCCGCGACGAACCCGCGCTGATCGACCTGCTCGATCTGGTCGCACTCGGCACCGTCGCCGACGTCGCGCGGCTCACCGGCTTCAACCGCGCGCTGGTGACACAGGGGCTGAAGGTGATGGCGCGGCGCGGCAACACCGGCCTCGCCGCGCTGATGGACGCCGCGCGCCTCACCAAGCCGCCGAGCGCGAGCGATATGGGCTTTGCGCTCGGTCCGCGGATCAACGCCGGCGGGCGCGTCGGCAAGTCCGACCTTGGCGTGCGATTGCTCACGACATCGGACCCGCAGGAAGCCGCCGACATCGCGGTCGAGCTCAACCGGCTCAACGAGGAGCGGCGCGCGATCGAGGCCGCGGTGCTCGAACAGGCGATCGATGCCAGCGCGGCGTGCGGCAACGCCCCCGTCGCGATCGTCGCCGGGCAGGGCTGGCACCCCGGGGTGATCGGCATCGTCGCCGGGCGTCTCAAAGAACGGCTGCACCGCCCGGCGATCGTCATTGCGGTCGACGAGGATGGCGTCGGCAAGGGATCGGGCCGCTCGATTTCGGGCGTCGACCTCGGCGCCGCGATCCTCGCCGCGAAGGAAACGGGGCTGCTCGTCGCCGGCGGCGGCCATGCGATGGCGGCGGGGCTGACCGTGGCGGCGGACAAGGTCGACGCGCTCGGCGCTTATCTGAACGACCGGCTCGCCGCCGACGTCGAGCGCGCGAGCGGCAACAAGTCGCTGCTCATCGACGCGGTGCTCGCGCCGCGCGGGATCAACCCTTTGTGGTGCGACGCGATCGAGAGCGCGGGCCCCTATGGCGCCGGCTGGCCCGCGCCGCGCGTCGCGACCGGGCCGGTGCGGATTGTCGAATCGGGGATCGTCGGCACCGACCATGTCCGCCTGATCGTATCGGGCGACGACGGCGCGCGCTTCAAGGCGGTCGCGTTCCGCAGCGCCGAGACCGAGCTGGGTCAGGCTTTGCTCCACGCACGCGGCAGCCGCAAACTATGGCTTGCGGGCCGCGCGAAACGCGACGACTGGGGCAGCCGGCCGGCCGCCGAACTCCACCTTGAGGACGCAGCCTGGGCCGACTGAGGGCACGAAGGGAAGAGCGACGATGTACAGCCACACCACAATCGGCGTCGACGATTTCGCCCGCGCCGAACCCTTTTACGACGCGATCATGGCGGTGCTCGGGCATCCCGGATTCGTGCGGCAGAGCGAAGGCAAGGGCTATGGCACGCCGGCCGGCCCCAAGGTCTTCGTCGGTCCGGCCTTTAATGGCGAACCGGCGTCGGTCGGCAATGGCACCCACATCGCCTTCATCGCCGCCGACCAGGCAACGGTCGACGCCTTCCATGCCGCGGCGCTTGCCAATGGCGGCAGCGACGAGGGCGCGCCGGGGCTTCGTCCCCATTATCACGCCAACTATTACGGCGCCTATGTCCGCGATCCGGAGGGCAACAAGCTGCAGGCGGTATGCCATTCGCGGCACGGTTAAATTAGCGCCGATTGAGTCCTTGACCGGGGGAACACTCACGGCTAATGCGCCGCTTCACCGATCAGACGGCCCCTTCGTCTAGCGGTCTAGGACGTCGCCCTTTCACGGCGAAAACACGGGTTCGAGTCCCGTAGGGGTCACCATCGGGCACGGGAGCGGTCGGCTCCCCTTTCCGCAAAATTTCCGACCCACAAGGCCCCTTCGTCTAGCGGTCAGGACGCGGCCCTCTCACGGCTGAAACACGGGTTCGATTCCCGTAGGGGTCACCATCCAGCGATCTGTCGGCGACCCCGTGATTCCTTGCCGGGCGGATCGGCGCCATCAAAACTTCTTTCGCACCGTCAATCGCACCACGCGGCCGAGGGGCTCGATTTCGTTGCGGCTATATCCCGCAGGCACCGTCCCGTCTTCGCGCGTCACCCGGCGATAGCTGCGCAGGAGATCGTTGACATCGACCGAAAGCCTGAGGTTTTTCAACGGGCCCTTCCTGCCTGGAACAGCGAACAGGCGGTCGGATTCGATGAAGGCCGACAGATTGATCCTGAGCGGCGGCCTGAAGGTAAAGACCTCATCCCCTCCCCGCAGGCGCCCCGCGCTGCTCCAGCTGCCGTCCAGATTGACCCCAAAGCCGCGCCGGCCGATCGAGGCCTGAAACGACAGGCTGTGGCGCGATTGCCCACCGGCGCGAAGCTGATCGATTACCGGGATGCCGGGCCGGGTCAGCAGTTCGCTTTTCAGCTGCATATTATGATCGACCGAGAGATTGACCTGCAGCGGCTCGCGCGCCGCTCCGCCCGGCACCTTGCCTCCTCCCACCGTCGTCCGGAGAGCGAAGCCAGTGGACAGGTCGGCGCTGGTATCGCGCGCGATATTGATTGCGCGCGCGTCGACGACGACAAGCCGCCCGGCGGCATCGCGCGTCACGCGCTCGGGAAAGGCGGCCTCGATCGTCGGGGTCAGTTCGGGAAAGACGGCAAGCCCCCCTTTCGCCACCAACTGACGGTAGCCGAGGTGGAGGGTCAGCACCTCGCTGCCCAGCGGCCGCACCATTGCGGCGAGGGTCAGCCTTTGCCGGCGGCCCCGTTTGAGATCGGGATTGCCGCCGGTGATCCAGACGGGTTCGGCGATTTCCTGACGCGCATAGTCGAAGATGCGATTGATCGTCGTTACGATCGGCGCGTCGAGTTGATCGAACGAGGGCGCGTTATCGGAATAGTCGATCGCCGCACGGAGCTGGATGATCGGCCACGGCGACCAGCTGACATTGCCGCCGAAACCCCTTTGCAGCCGGCTGTTCGTCATCACCTGCGCGCTGGCGGACAGGTCGAGGGTCAGGTCGCCCATCCAGCCCAGCCCGGCCCCGCCGGCGCGCGAGACCGGCACGCTGACCGACATCTGCCCGCTCGACTGGCTGCGTGTCACCCTCGTCGACGCGATCAGCGCGCCCGATGCGTCGCTTTGCCGGCTTTGCGTGCTGTTGCGGCCCGTATTGGCGGTGAGATTCCAAGTGAGCGGTCCGGCGGGAAGGTTGACGATCGTCTTTCGCACATTGAGCCGGGCGCTCATATTTTCACCCTTTGTCCGGCTCCGCACGGCGATCATCAGGCCATCGTCCCAGACGCCATAGGGATTGAAGGCGGGATCGCGCGTAGCGATCAGTTGCCGGACTCGCGTGACGTCGACGCCGCTTTCGAGGAAATTGTCGGCCCAATTGCGCGAATAGCTCGCGGCGAAACTGCCCTGCCAGTCGCCGATATTGCCGGTCAGCGAAAGCGATGCGCCGAGCGACGTGGACGCGTTGTCGGTACGCAGCGCGCGCTCACCCGCAAAAGGCCTTGTCAGCATGACATCGTTCGCAAAGGGCGATGCGGGATGGCCGGCGGGGATGATGACCGACGCCATCGGCAGGCCCCGCTCGCCCTCGTTGCTGTTCCGGCTCGCGCTGAAGTTCAGTGCGGCCGAAAAATTGCCCAGCGGACGGGTTACCCCGACGCCGAGCGCGGCGTTGCGCCGCGACGATTGCAGCGTTTCGAAGCGGTCGGGATCGACAGGGTAGAGCGCGCCCGCGGTCGCGGCGAAATCGCCGAGGCCGGGCATCCCGGTCAGCGCGCCCGGCGGGATGGCCGCCACCGTCACCGGCCGTCCGGCGGCGAGGCTGAGCGCCGGGTCGATTTCGCCGCCATCGAGCGCGGAGACGAAACCGACGCTGTCGAACACACCGTCCTGCGGCGGGATATTGCGCGCGGTCTTGCGAAGAGCATTGCTCGCGCCGAGCCGCGCCTGCGCATTCCAGCGCACGTCACCGCTGATCGCAGTCCGCCTGACC
Organism: Sphingomonadaceae bacterium 3R27C6; assembly: GCA_005503215.1. GTDB lineage: Bacteria > Pseudomonadota > Alphaproteobacteria > Sphingomonadales > Sphingomonadaceae > Sphingopyxis. The sequence goes on from SCNS01000012.1 coordinate 131,083, forward strand.
GACAGCGTGCTGCCATATTGGCCGCCGGCGGTGGCGAAATCGGTGCCCGCGTCGGCATTCAGCATCGAAAAATTCTTCTTGAGCACCAGGTTGACGACGCGCTTGCCCGGCGGCTCGCCATATTGCGCCGCCGCCTCGGGCTTGAGCACGGCAAGCCGGTCGAGTGCTTCGGCGGGATAGGAAAGGATCGAACGATCGAAGCCTGCAGGCTTGCCGTTGATCAGGATGACGGGCTCTTCGCCGCCGGCGTCGACAAAGGGTGCGAGGCGCGTCAGCAAATCCTGAACGCTGTCGGCCCCCCGGGCCGCTATTTCCTCTTCGCCGAACTCGGTTTCGGCCGCGACCTTTGCCTCGCCCCGGCGCGCGCCGGTAACGACGATCTCGGCATCGGCAGCGCCCCTCCCAGACGGCGCCGGCGGCCCGGCTTCGGCGGCGGAATCCGGTCCCGCGCTGTACAGAACCGTTTGCGCGCCCGCCTGTCCGGCACCCGCAGCCCATAGCGAAACCACTGCGATCCAGCATTTCCGGGTCTCAAAAGGACCCGGGCGGCGGCGCGGATATGTCATCCGCCCACCATGCGCGCATCCTGGTCGCGCAGACTTTCCATCACGACGCAAAGGACAATCCCGAACATCCTGCCTGACGCAAAAGGCAGGCGCCGTTAACGGGCGCCCGCCAGGTTGGGGCCGCCATCAGGAGTCGATGGCGGCTTCCGGGAGTGATCGTCAGTTGATATTGAGCTGCGTATCGGCGGGATTCTGCGAGACGGTTCCCTTGATCTTGCAATTGGGCTGCGACCCGGGCGAGCCGGCATCGGGCGTGTCCGACAGGGGATCCTGGAATTCGATCGTACGCGGATTCGGCGGGCCATTCCCACCCCAAACGGCGTAGAGCGTGCCGAAACAGGAATCGGCGGCGAACGGCGGCACGGGCGGGATGTTGATCGTCACGTCAGCGACCTCCAGCAGCGAGATCGTCGGAGGTGCCAATCCATCGGTCACGAAGGGGCCACCGGTAAAGGTGATGCCCGTGCATGGGAATGCGCCGGTGAGGGAAGCCGTGGAAGTGGCAGTGCCGGTCGCCGACACGTTGACCGTAAAGGTCAGGTTGCACGTGGTCCAGACGGGCAGATTCTTCTTCACCTCGACCGAACCCGTGAACACATAGGTTCCCGGAGCCGGCGAAAAAGAAGCGCCTTGGGCTTGGGCAACGCCCGGGCTCGCCAGAGCGAGCGCGGTCGCGCAAAGAGCAACAATATTCCTCATATCATCTCTCCTGTTTGTTGTTGGATTATATTTAAGCATCTATCGAATCGATGCCATTCTATTGTAATATAGATTCAAATTGAGTCAACGTAGAATCCGATAAGTATTATACCTATTATTTTATATACAACAATATTTGGCAGTAGCTCTCCAATATAATACGCGATTTAGTGTCGCATATTATTTGATAAACTATCCATCTTCCCTGATTGTCACTATTAGATCAATAAATTTGCTCGCTTGTTATGCGCGTGCCCTGCTCTCGAACCCGCCTCCCGCTTCCGCAGGAGGCGGCGTGAAAGGCATATTGCGTCAGAACCGCTTCATGGCGCTGAACCCGATGATGCGCGGATCGAGCGTGAAGACGTTGGTGCTGAGCAGGGAGTCGTCGCTGTTGGTGAAGAAGTCGGTGATCGGTGCGTCGTTGAACAGATTCTTGACATAGAATTGGAAGGTCAGATCGGAATCGGGACGCGCCAGCGTCACCGCCACATTGACATTGTCCCACGCCTTCAGCCGGTCATATTCGGTGTTATAGACCCGCGCGAAGCTCTTTGACTGGCGGTAATAATCGCCGCGGACGGTGAGGTCCCAGTCGCCGAGAAAGAAGGTATATTGCGCCCCGATATTGGCCGTTATCCGCGGCGAATTGGGCAGCTCGTTCCCGGCCAGATCGGCCGCGAAGCCGCGTCCGCCGTTGGGCGCACCGCTGACCTGGCCCCGCCATGCATCGGGGTTCGCCGGATCATAGGGAATGATCGCGCCGACCTTGGTCGGATCATAGGGCGCGAAGGGGTCGTAGGTGAAACCATATTGCTGCGCATAGAAACCCGCCGCCGTGCTGGGATCGAAATTGCCGAACCCGCTCGACTGGCCGCACAGCCCGTAGAGCGCGGCGCCGGCGGACGCGCTGTCATTCGCCGATCTTTGCAATATCCGCTCGACATAGGCGCGCGGCGCGATGCAGTTCGATGGGACTTGCAGGAAGGGACGAAGCAGAACCCAGTCGGGATTGCCCTGCGTGCGGTCCATCACGTCGATCGACCTTGCGCCCTTCTTCAGCCGCGTCTGCAGATAGCCGAGATTGGCATCGACGCGAAACGCGCGTGACGGGCGCCAGGCCGCCTCAAACTCCAGCCCCCAGCTCGTCGCATCGAAATTCTCGTTGAGCGCGATGCGGTCGACGATCTGCGAAACCTGATAACCGGTATAGTCATAGAAGAAGCCGGTGGCATTGAGCGTCAGCCGCCCGCCGTCGAAGCTGTTCTTCGTCCCAATCTCGAATGCATTGACATATTCGGGCTTGAAGGTCGGGGGAATGTCGCCGAACTGGACATTATAGTCCGCGATCCCGGGGCGCGCCGGATTGGCGCCGCCACCCTTGTAGCCATGCGATGCCGAAGCATAGATCAGCGTATCGTCGGTGAACGCAAGGTCGGGCTTCCAGTCGACCACGAGCCGGCCCGTCGGCTTCGACCAGCGCTGATCGATCGGGTCATTGGCCGGATATCCACCGCTGATGCTCCCGCCGCTGGTGCCATTCCCGCCCCCGCCGAGCAGGAGCTGACTCGGGTAGAGAGTAGCGCTCTTGTCATCGCGCGTGAACCGCAGCCCGGCGGTGACCTTCAATTCGTCGGTGACGTTCCAATAGGCTTCGCCGAAAATCGCCCAGGATTTGGTCTGGACATTATTGCGGCTGCGAAAATAATTATGTCCGTTTTCGTCGAGTGACGAGATCGGATTGGGATCAACATAGATACAGTCCCGGCTCGTCACGTCGGGAGGACAATCGCTATATTTGAATTCGCTCCCGGGAGCCGAAGATATGGACCGGTTGTACCGGTTATATGCGATGAACGAATAGAGATTGTTGAAGACAAAATAGTCGTCTTGCGATTTGAAGTTCAGATAGTTGACGCCAAGGCTGAAATTGAGCGGTCCGTCGAACGCCGATTGCAGGCGAAATTCCTGCGACCATTGGCGATTGCGCGACCGGCTGAGATCCATCGACAGCATCCGGTCCGAGCAGCCGAGCTGCGGGTCGCAATATATCCCGCCCGGCGCAGCAAATGACTGGTCGATCGGATTGGGACTGGGTCGCCCGGGAATGACAAGAGGCGGCCGGCCCGGTCGCGGGATGATGATGTCCGGCGTGCCCGGCAGCCCATCCATCAATCCCGATGTGTTCACGAACACGGGCGCCGAGACGAAACGATTATAGTCCTGCGACGAATAATAGCGATCGCGCGCATAGGCGGTCTGCGACACCAGCTTCAACCCGTCACTGAGGTCGAATTCCATGTTGAGCTGGAAGACATCATTCTTCGCGCGGAAGACCGGATCGATGCTCGTTGCTATTTCGCGCAGGTTGCGCGATTGCTGGACCCCCGCGAACGGATCGCCGCGGACCAGTCCGCGCAGAAGATCACTGCCGCGATAGCCCATTTTGACATAGTCGGTGGAGCCGGCGACGATGGCGGCATAGCCCCCCGCATTAGGCGCGCCATAAGATTGATCGTCATAGAGTGAAACGGGCAGGCAGCCCTGGCTGAGCCGCGACCGCAAATCGAGTTCCTGGCGAGTGGCCGTCTCGTTCCGGGTCCCGTCGGGCACCCGGACACCGCCCACCGTCGCCGGCCCGGGATCGCGCGCGCATAACTGCTTTCCCGTGCGCGACCGATTGTCATCCTCGTCGAAATGCTGCCAGATCGCATTGGCGCGGAAACGGTCGCCCGGCTCCCACGCAATCGAGGCGCGCGTCGACCACAGCTCGCGGCCGTTCACGCGCTTTTCCGTAAAACTGTTATAGTCGAACCCGTCGCGGCTGGTCAGCGCACCCGCGACGCGCACCGCCAGCGTGTCGCCCAACGGCACGTTGACCATCGCCGACGCACGCATCGTCTTGTAATTGCCGACCTCCACCTTCGCATCGAGCCCGAAATCCTGAAGCTCGGGCAGCGCCGGTATCAGATTGACCACACCGCCGGTCGCATTGCGGCCATAGAGCGTTCCCTGCGGTCCGCGCAGCACCTCGACCCGCTGCATGTCGAAGAATTCGGATTCGAACAGGCGGTTGCGGATCAGCGGCGTGTTGTTGAAGCTCACCGCCACCGCAGGGTCGGTCGAGGCGGATACCGCCTTCGTCCCGATCCCGCGGATCGCGATGTTGTACATGCTGAAATTGCCCTTCGAGAAGTTCATGTTCGGAACCGCGCGAAGAAGTTCGGAGCCGCCCTCGATCTTGCGGTCGTCGAGCGCCGCGGACGACAGCGCCGTAAGCGCGATCGGCACGTCGATGATCTTTTCTTCTTTCTTCTGCGCCGTCACGATGATTTCGCTGCCGTCGCTGATCTCCTGCCCCGCCGCGGCGGACGCGGCCGCGACCGGCGCGGCGCTCGCCATCTCGACCGGAAGCTGCGCGATCCGGCGCATCGGGCTTACGATGAAGATCTTGCCATTGCGCCGATAGGTCATGCCCGTCCCGCGCAACAGTTCGCGGAGCGCCTCCTCGGCGCCCGACCGGTGCCGCAAGCCTTCGCTGCGCTTGCCCCGCACCGCCTTGCCGTCGAAAATCACCTGCGCGCCGGATGCACGCGCAAAAGCGCGCAATGCGCCGCCCAGATCCTGGGCCGGAATATCAAACTGCTGAACCTGGCGCACTTCAGCATAGGCAGGCGCCGATACGGCAACCAACGCGCCGAGCGCAAGACTCGACAACAAATAACGACGTTTTGACATACCCTCTCCCTCTATGCGAGGGATCGATATTGCTGCCCCCCTGTCATAAAGACGAACCACCCACCCGGTTGCGCCCCAGATTTTTTATTTTTGGTCCATTTTTTCTTCGTCGTTACTCGAATTTACAGTTTCGATAATGATTTTGCCGCCCTCTTCGTGCGCGGCCAACGGATAGAGTGAGGTCACGCCCTTTACGAAACTGTCGGCGTCGCCCGCATCGAACACGCCATTGACGAGATGACGGCCGGCCGCCGCATCGCGAAGGACGATCGGCGATGCCGCGTACCGATTGACCCGCTCGACCGCATCGCTCAGCGGCATATCGACGAAATCGACCTGCCCCCCTTCCCATCCCAGCGAGCGCCCCGCATCGACGGGAAGGATTTCCGTCGCGCCCGATGAAAGGCTGGCGACCAGTTCCTGCCCGGGCAAAAGCTGCGTCGTCGCCTGCGTGGCCGGCAGCCGCGCCTTGATATGCCCTGCGGCCGCGCCGCGTGGAACGACGGCGACCTGCCCTTCAAACAACAGGACACGAAGCTGATCGCGCAGCAGCTCGACGCTGAAACTCGTCCCGATCGCCACCACCGATTGCGACCCCGCGGTCACGGTAAACGGCCGGAGCGGGTCCTTTGCGACGTCGAACTTGGCCCGGCCGCGATCGAGTATGATCGCGCGGCGATGGTCGGTGAAGGATACCGACATCTGGCTGGCGGCATCGAGCGAAACGCTCGACCCATCGTCGAGCCGGACGATCCGCCGCTCGCCGACCTCGGTGGCATAGACGTCGGGTTTCTCGCTCCAATACCAGGCGCCCATGCCCGCGGTCATCGCGAGCGCGGCCATCGTCGCGATGGCCCGGCGGCGCGTCGGAGCGGGTTCTGCCGCGCGGCGCGCTTTTTCCATCGCGGTCAAAGCCTCGGCGCGGAGCGACAGGAAGCCGGGCATTTCGGCGATCGCATCGGTTCCCTGCCACACCGTCACCATCTGCTCGAAATGGTGGGCGTGGCGCTCGTCCGCCGCCAGCCATTCGTCGAAGGCACTTTGTTCGCTGACGGTCAGCGCCCGGTCGGCGATGAGCAGGCACCAGGCGGCCGCTTGCTCCTCCCGCTCGGCGACGCGATCATTGTCATTCTGCGGAACGATCATGGCCGTCGCTCCATCCGGCGGGCCAGAAAAACGAGGGCACGCGAAATATGCTTGTCGACGGTGCGGAGGTGAAATCCGAAATTATCGGCGATCGTCTGCTTCGGAATATTCTCTACCCGGTACAATATGAAAATCTGCTGCGTCGGTTCGGGAAGCGCCTGGATCGCGGCCCACAGGATCGAAATCGATTCGCGCGCCGAAGCGATCCGAAAGGGGTCAAAGCCGTCGACGCCGGCGCTGGCGTCGCTTCGTACCGCGTCCGCGAAGTTCCGGCGCACCCGGTCGTGGCGCGCCCGATCCGTCACCAAATTGGCGGCGATCCGGAAAATATAGGCGGCACTCGTTTCTTCGTCGCCTCTTTGCGCGTTCGATAACCGCAAAAAAACCTCCTGGGTCATGTCTTCGGCTTCCGCGAGGCTGGCAACGCGCCGGGAAAAAAAGGCGATCAGCGGCGGCCGGAACTTCCGGGTCAACCGCTCCAATTCGGAGGCAGGTTCCGCCGTCACGTCTCTCCCTTTTTTCCCTCTCCAAAGACAAGACGGTTATCGGAGCCAAATACGCCCTGTTTTTTTCGCAGGCACGGTCGATCCTGAACGATCCGTAGACATGTGAACGTCAGACTGCCCTACGCACTAGTCTCCAGCAAGTCTTCGCACGCCCAAAAGATAGGTGGCGAGTAACATTTGATTTTCTCAACTCGTTCGGGAAAATACCCGCCGACGATTTAGTTGTCTGTCTTTCGGGGGGAGGATGTGTTGAGGCTTGAGCGCAAGCATAGGCGGGGCATGGCATGGGCGCCATGGAGCGCGTATATCCTCGCCGCGACGGCGCTTCTTTTCTCTCCGGGCACGCTCGCCGCGGCGGATTCCAAAGCGCCGACCGTAGCCCGGGACTTTACCCCGCTGCCGACCAGCGCCTTCGCCGAGCTCCCCTTCGTCGAAGATGTCGACCTGTCGCCCGACGGCACGCATATCGCGGGGCTGTTCGGGATCGCGGGCGAGCAACGCATTATGATGATGTCCCTGCTCGGCGACCGGTCGAAACGGGTCTTGATCGCCGTTCCCGATCAGACCCAGGTCGCGTGGATTCGCTGGGTCGGAAACGACAATATCATCGTCGGCCTCTATTCATTGATGCCGGTCGAGGCCGACCGCTGGTATATTTCACGGGTGATCGGCATCAACCGCGGGACGGGAAAGATCACCAGGCTGCTCTGGGACAGCGGCGGACAGAATGCGTCCGATGTCTTGTGGATTCCATCCGACGGCGGCACCGAAATCCTCATCGCGGCGCAAAACTCGATCTATAGCAACCTTCCCGATTTCTGGCCGGCGGTCTATCGCGTCGACGTCGCGACCGGGCGCAAGCGGATCGCCGAAAGAGCGCGGCCCAATGTCTTCGACTGGGGTGCCGACCATCTGGGTCAGATACGCTTTGGCATCGGCTATCGCGACGCGAGTACCCAGTCGACCCTGCTGTACCGATCGCATGGCGAAGGAGCGTTGCGGGTGATCGACAGCGCAAAGCTCGGCGCCGAAGAAGAATTGACTATTCCCTTCCACTTCGTGCCCGGCAGCAACAACGGGTTCGTCATCAAGGAAACCGAGGGCGGCCGGTCGGCGGTCGTCGAGGTCGACATTCCGACCGGCAAGGCGGTGCGGACGGTCTATGCCGCCGACGATGCCGATGTCGAAAGCGTGTTGCTGGCATCGAACGGCTCGAAAATACTCGGCGTCAGGACAAGCGACCGCAAGACACCCCTCCGCTGGACCGACCCGGCGATGGCCGCGCATCAAAAAACGCTCGAGGCGGCATCGCCGCAATCGAAGGTCCGGATCGAGAGCCTGAGCGCCGATCAGAGCAAGATGCTGGTACGGTTCAGCACGCCCGACAATCCCGGCCTGCTTTTCTATTTCGACGCCGCGACGGGCGACCTGGTGAAGCTGGCGGCGATGAACGACACGATCGGCGGCAAGCGCCTCTCGCGCGGGCGGATGATCCAGTACAAGGCGCGCGACGGGCTGGAAATCGAGGGTGTGCTGACGATGCCGCGCGGCCGCCCCGACACGAATTTGCCCTTCATCGTCATGCCGCACGGCGGGCCGTGGGGCCACGACGAGCTGAGTTATGACTATTGGGCGCAGTTCCTCGCCGAACGCGGCTACGCCGTGCTCCAGCCCAATTTCCGCGGCTCGACGGGCTATGGCGCCGCGTTCGAAAAAGCGGGCCAGGGCCAGCTCGGCTTCGCGATGCAGGACGATGTCACCGACGGCGTCCACTGGGCGGTGAAGGAGGGGATCGCCGACCCGAAACGGGTGTGCATCGTCGGCGGCTCCTATGGCGGCTATGCCGCGATGTGGGGGACCGTCAAGGATCCCGACCTGTATCGCTGCGCGATCTCGATCAACGGCGTCGCCAATTTGCGCCGCGAGGTCAATGACTTCGGCGGGCTGATGCGCGAACGCCTCTATCGCGGCCAGTGGCAGAAGATGACCCCCGATTTCGCCGCCGTCTCGCCGATCAATGCCATCGCCCGGATCAAGGCGCCGCTGCTGCTCATCCACGGCAAGAAGGACGTCACCGTCGATCACGGCCAGTCGGCGCGCATGTATTCGGCGATGACGAAAGCCGGCAAGACGGTCGAATTCGTATCGGTCCCGCTCGCCGACCATTATTTCACGCGTCAGGCCGATCGCATGACCTTGCTGACGTCGATCGAAACCTTTCTCGCCAAGCATAATCCGCCCGACTGACCACGGGCGTATCATCGCGGTCCATCGGCGGCTCCAAAATGGCGCCATCGCCGACCCTTCGTCGCTGTTCGCGCGGCGCCCTCGCAGGCATCCCGGTTTTCGTGACCGAAAGCGGGGGCCATATCCATCTGATCCTGCCCGACCCCACCGAGCGGGCGGCCTGTTTCCGCATGCTCGCGGCGGGGTCCGAACGGATCGTGCGCAGCTTTGCCAGCGCCGACGCGTGGATCGAAGCCGAGGGTCCGGATTCGTGCGGTATCCTGCTCTTTCACTGGTGCCAGCCCGGGCGGACCGGCGGCGCGGCGCTGCTCGACCGCGTCGCCGCGCGCGCCGCGATCGTCGCCTTTGTCGCCGCCGAACAGCTCAGTATCGCCGAATCGCGTGCGATCCTGCGCGGCGGGGCACAGGATCTGCTGCCCGCGCCGCTCGACCCGCGCCTCGTCCGCCGCACGATCGATGCGGCGCTCGCCGACTGGCGTGCGCGGCAGCGCGCGCTCGACCGGCACCGCGAGGCCGAGGCACGGCTGGCGGCGCTGACGCCGCGCGAGCGCGACATATTGGACGCGATCGCGGCGGGGCTCGGCAACAAGGCGATCGCGCGTCAGCTGGCGCTCAGCCCGCGCACGGTCGAGGTGCACCGCGCGAACATCATGCGCCGCGCCGGCGCCGGCAATGTCGCCGAGCTGCTGCGGCTCCAGTTCATCGCCGAGTTCGCGCGCGGTGCGCCGGGCAATCCGCTCCGTTTTGGTGCTTGATTGTGCGGGACGCCCGGCCGGATGCGGCGCGGTGCGCCTATAAGGGACATGAACGGTGTACCGCCCTTGAGTTGGTCCCCATTGGCGCTGCCGTTCATCCGCATGGGGTCAACCCCACCTGATTCCATGCGAACGGGCCGGCAGGGGATGTTCCTCCCCTGCCGGCCCTATCTTATCCCGTGACGAGCGCACGCTGTTCGGCGCGGCCCATCGACAAAAGGATCGGGTCGGCCGCCTGCCGCGCCGCGAAATCGGCCTTGCTCCGGATCCCCTGCCAGCCGATGCCGATCAGCGATTGCGCGATCGCGCCGCCGAGCGTGTCGCCGGGACCCGGCAGGATGATGACGTCGGGGGCATATTCCCTGACCGCGACCTGTACCGACAGCGCGAAATCATAGGGCGCCAATATCTGGTGGCCGAAGGTGTAATCCCACACGGCAGTTGGGTCGCTCGCGTGGCGGCGCCAGATATGCCCGCGCCCGTCGACCAGCGGCAGCGCGGGGCGGTGGAAGAGCGCATGCGGCAGCTCGGCCATCGCCTTGTCCGAGCTTCCGAACATCAGCGGGGTGTGGAACGGACCATGGCCCGCGAGGCGCAGCGGCTCGCGCCCTGGCGTCGGCGGCGCTTCGGCAAGCAGCGCGGCGAGACCTTCTTCATTGCCCGCGAGCACGAGCATCCCGGCAAGGTCGATCGACAGCGCGAGCTCGTGGCCGGAGCGCGAGGCGATATCGGCGACGAGAGCGAACAAGCTGTCGCGCAGCCCCGGCACCGGCCGCCAATCCTCATCGACGACTTGCAACAGAACTTGCCCGCCCGGTCCGTGCGTCTGGCTGTTGAGTCCCATCGCGTTCGAAATGCGAAAGCCGTCCTCGACCGACACCGCGCCGCCCAGCGCGAGGGCGCTGTACCAGCCCATCGAATTGCCCAGGGCGGCGACGATGTCGAACTTGTCGCGGTCGATGCTGAGATAATCGAGCGCGGTCGCGGTGTAGATCAGCGGCGCCGCGACATCGCCGCGCATATGCGTCGCAACGCTAAAACGGTCGGCGCCGTCGAGTTCGGTCACTGTCGGCTGGCCACGCTCGCGGCGCTGCGCGTCGAAGTTCGCGATCAGCTCGCCGAAACGCGCGCCGTGCAGCCGCGCGATGCTGCCAAGCTCGCCCTTGCCATAGGTGCCGCGGCCCGGCGCCACGACGAGCGCGGTCTTGCGCGCGCTCATGCGAGCAGCTCCTTCGCGGCGGCATAGATGGAATCGCGGCTCGGCAGCGTGAGCGTCGCCGCGCCGCCGAGCGGGATGAAGCTGTCGTCGGCGGCGATGCGCGCGAGCTTCTTGCCCGGGGTGCGCTCGACGAAGGTCGCCATCAGCGCCTCGCTCTGCGATCCGGTGATGCGGCATTCATCGACGATCAGGATGCGTTTCGCGTCGCCGACGGCTGCCACCAGTTTCTCCTCATCGACCGGGCCGAGCCAGCGGAGGTCGATCACGCGCGCCTTGACGCCATCGGCTGCGAGCAGCTTTTCGGCCTGACGCGACAGATAATATCCGTTGCCATAGGTGACGATCGCGAGGTCGGTGCCCTGCCCATGTACCCCGACGTCGCCGAAGCGGATCGGCGCCTCCACGCCCGGCGCTTCATAGGCGCTCGTCCACAGGCCATCGCCCTCATCGTGCAAGTCGCGCGTCATATAGAGCGCGATCGGTTCGACGAAGACGACGACGCGCTGTTCCTCGCGCGCGAGCCGCACGCATTCGCGCAGCATCGCGACCGCATCGCGCCCGTTCGACGGCACCGCGAGGATCACCCCCGGAATGTCGCGGAAGACCGCGAGGCTGTTGTCGTTGTGGAAATGGCCGCCGAAACCCTTCTGATAACCGAGCCCCGCGATGCGCAGCACCATCGGGTTGGTGTACTGCCCGTCGGAGAAGAAGCTGAGCGTCGCCGCCTCGCCGCGGATCTGGTCCTCGGCATTGTGGACATAGGCGAGGAACTGGATCTCGGGCATCGGCAGGAAACCATTGTGCGCCATGCCGATCGCGAGCCCGAGGATCGCCTGTTCGTCGAGCAAGGTGTTGACGACGCGCGCCGAGCCGAAGCGCTGGTGCAGCTTCGCGGTGACATTATAGACGCCGCCCTTCGGCCCGACATCCTCGCCCGCGACGACGATCTCCTTGTGCGCGAGCATCAGGTCGGCGAGCGCCCAGCTCAAAAGCCGCGCCATATGCTGCGGCTTGTCCATCGCGCCCGCGTCGCTGCCGAACATCGCCTTGCGGTCTTCGTCGGTCGGCGTGTTGACACGAGCGACCTCGCGCTTCGGCGGGATCAGGCTTTCCATCACATGTTTCGGGGTGGTGATCTTCGGGCGCAGGATCGCCGCCTCGGCCTGCCGCGCGAGCGTGCCGCCGATATCCTCATAGGCGTCGGCGATCTCGGCGGGCGACATCCAGCCATGTTCGGCCATCAGCGCCGCGCCCGCGAGCAGCGGATCGCGCGCCTCGTCGGCCTCGATCAAGGCTTTGGGCAGATAAGCCCCCTGCACGTCCGAGCCGGCGTGGCCATAGAGGCGCACCGTCGCCATGTGGAGAAACACCGGTTTGCGGTAGCGGCGCGCATAGTCGGCGGCCTCGGCCGCGCCGGCATAGGCCGAGACGAGGTCGGTGCCGTCGCACTTGATATAATGCAGCCCCGCGCGGTGGCGGAACTGCGCCTCGATCCAGCCCGTCGGGGTGCGCGTCGAAATGCCGATGCCATTGTCTTCGCAGAGGAAGATGAGCGGCATCGGCGAGCCCTGAAACGCCGCCCAGCCTGCGGTGTTGAACGCGCCCTGCGCGGTCGAATGGTTCGCCGACGCGTCGCCGAAGCTCGTCAGCACGACGGCATCGTCGGGAAGCGGCAACCCGGTCATGCCGAGACGGCGCGCGATCCCGATCGAGAAGGCCGCGCCGACGGCTTTGGGCAGATGCGAGGCGATCGTCGAGGTTTGCGGCGGGATATTGAGCGGCTTCGATCCGATCACCTTGTGGCGTCCGCCCGAGATCGGGTCTTCGGATGACGCAGCGAAGCTCAGCAGCATGTCCCATGTCGGCGTCCCGCCGGGAAGCTGGCGCGACCGGTGGAGCTGGAACGCATTCGAGCGATAATGAAGGAACGCCATGTCGGTGACGCGCAGCGCCGCGGCGACCGCGGCATTGCCCTCGTGCCCCGACGACCCGATCGTATAAAAGCCCTCGCCGCGCGCCTGCAGATGGCGCGACAGCCGGTCCATCTGGCGGCTGGTCAGCTGCGACAGGAAAATGTCGGTCGCTTGCGTGCGCGACAGGCCGGCCACCGCGGGATCGGGCGCGTCGGCGCGATCGGGCAGATGCCCCCCCGCCAATGCCGCGAGGAACTTCTCATGTACCGCTTGCGCCGCGTCCACCTGTCTCTCCTGTCGCGCGGCCCTTGGTTACAAGCGTAACGAAGCGGCCGGTTTTGCCGCGCGCTAGAACGGGGCCGTTCGGCGCGCAAGCATGTCTTGCCTTCGCGATGAGGCTCGCGCTACCACTTACCGTGATGATCGACCGGGGCGGGACAATAATTTCAACATGATGTCGATGTGGATCGCCCAGGCGTCGGCCGCGTCCGAAACACCCGGCGCCGATACAGGCGGGGGATGGCTGATCGATCCCGAACTCGTCGAGCCGGGCTATAGCCAGACGATCGCCGGCGGCGGCGGGGGCGGAAAGGCGGTCTGGATCTCGCCGCCG
>SCNS01000013.1 GCA_005503215.1 Sphingomonadaceae bacterium 3R27C6
GAATATCGGCGCTTGCAACACCGCAAGCTCGCCGCTTAAAATCCAGCCCCTGACGAGGCCCGCACTCCGCTAATTTACGCCGCGAGTTGTGCCAAATGTTCTGACGACGGACACTTTGGTAAAAGTCACGGCCTATGACTATTCGGTCTATGGTGGTCTGGAGGGAAAAGTCGAAACAATCGCGCCCGATACGCTGCGAGATGAGGTCAAACCCGAGATTGTTTACTATCGGGTAGTGATCCGCACCGCAGCCGATGCGCTGAAAGACAAGGCTGGCCGCCGCTTGCCGATCACGCCGGGAATGGTCACGACCGCCGACATCCGGACGGGGCGAAAGACCGTTTGGGATTATCTGACCAAGCCATTGAACAAGACGCGGGAAGCCCTGCGTGAGCGCTAGTAGATCAGAAGGAACACTGTCATGAAGAACTTCACGCCGCTGTCCGCCGCCGCATTTTTGGCAGCTGGTTTCAGCCTAAGCTCGGCTGCGGTCGCAGGCCAATCAAATCCGGTCGATCGGATCAGCAATCCTGGCGCAGTTGCGTACCCGGATGTTGAGGTCAGTCCGGAAGAGTTGAACCCGCCTTTTGTGCGCCACGGTGTTTTAATCGAGCCGGAACGCGTGAGAATTGTTAAGCCAGGGGTATCGGAGGCTGAAGTTCGCGTAGCTCTAGGCGAACCGCTCCGCAGTGATGGAACGCCCAAAAGCGAATGGGACTACGAGTTTAAGTTCAAGATGCCCCAGTCGCAGAACTTTCTCGTGTGCCAATATAAAGTCCTGTTCAACGCGGATCGACTTGTACGGGACGCCGTGTGGCGGCGGCGGCAGTGCCAGCAACATTTCGAAAGCGAATTCATCAAAGAATAAGCTAGGCCCGATTGGCGGCGGAGCTATATACGTGCGCTGTCAGACGATGCGGAAAGATGCCGAACCGCATTGTTGCCGTCAGCGAATGCTTCTGGCTGCACGTCAATGGCCGAGATTCGGCGCGAAGCGGACCCAGTATTTCGGTTCGCTTCCGGTTCGCAAGACACGGCGATGTCAAACCCTCATCGCCCGGCGACCTGCCTCGACAAGAAATCGTCGTCGTCGCGCTTGCAGTTCCGCGACATAGCCACGCCCTTCGCGCAGTTCGATTATCCGGCGAAGGAGGCGATCTGTCGCGACGTCGACATCTGCCCGCCCGTCGTGGCACCGACGCCAGCGTGCAAGCAGCCAGGCGACTCCAATGGTATCGCATTCGCAGGCTTCCTGCACGGCGTCCCACGATCCCGCATAGATGAGTCCCGTGACCGCGAACGCCGGCGCCGTCATCTTGGCCGGGATATCGAGCGCAGCCAAGACCTCGGCCAGATGGATCGGCTTCATTTTGAACCCACCGGTCACGATGCGAGCGAAGTCGAGGTGGCGAGCAGGATCGTTGCCGCCGAACGACAGCCAGCGCCAGCCCCGGGGAAGGGTCAGGCCATGCTTGTAGGCGGCCATCATGATCAGCGGAATGTCGTGCACCATCCCTGCCCACGTCACGAGCTCGGCGTCTGGCCAAGTCTGCAGCAGCTGGAACAGGCCGGCCACGATCGCCCGCTCGTCATGGTCCGGCTGGCTCAGCGTCACGAACTGCGCGATATCCAGATTGCCGTCGGCATGCTCGGTCAGCACCATGACAGACGCGGTGACGATGGTCTGGAACACCCAACGCGGGCAGGTCAGCGGATCTTCGCTGCGCGTATAGCCGCGGCGCGCGGGCTGGTTGTTGTCGTTACCGGGGCTATACCGCTCCGTGGCCTGGTAACGGCGATGGCCGCTTTCATCGATCACGGCGGACTCGACGTCGAGCACGACATAGGAGCGCGGTCGGCGTTCAACGCCGATACGGGGTTCGTATTTCACAGATATTTCCTTGGAATGCGCGGCAGGCTCGGCCTGCCGCGGTGCTCAGTGGTTTTGAGAATGATGGGTGCCGGCACCGGCCCCGATTATTTGTCGCTGGAGCGCGGCTGGGACGTGTGCGTCTTGATACGCGTGCGCGTCGCGGCGGCGACGCGTGCTATGCGGGCCAAGGCTCGACAATGTCCGCCCGCGATGTCGGAGGGCGCTCCCGCCAGACATTCGAACGCGCCATCGCTGCCCAGCCGGATCGTAACTTTCCCGCATTCCGACACCAATATCACCGGCGCATTGCTGTCGCCCGACCAGGGTCGGCATCGAAAGATGTGGATCAAATGCTGGTTGCGCATAACTGCCAGATACTCACGCGGCCCGGACTTGCCGGTGTGGGACTGACCTGCATAAATGATGTCCTGGTCCCGATCCATCGCGCGGAGAACCAGTTCGCACACGATGCCGCCGTCGATCGCGCCACCGGTGCCGAATTCAATTGACGGGGTAAGCTTGTGGTCTGCCGGAAAGCCCATTTCGTGGCGCAGAGCCCAGGCGTGTTTCTGGTGCCGAAGCGCCAGTGTCATGGTGTCGTTCATTCTATCTTCCTTACTCTTGGGTGACGGCCGCTCTGGCCAGAGCCTTTTTCCGCTCTCTCACGGTGCTCAATTCCCCCGCATTGGCGGTGGCTTGCGCCTGAAGGCGCCATTCGATGGCCGGAGGCCGTCGATTTACCGGATGTTCAAAATTTGAGGCTAAGCCGATCCCTGAAGGAAGAGATTGCGACCTCCCCTTCATGCGAAGCGTTGTGGGATATGGACGCTCGCTGGCCTCGCTGCTGAGGGGGACCGGAGCAGCGAGGCCCTCCCCCTTTATCGATAACGGGTGTGCCAGCTGAGCCGGGTCACGCGCGGTGTGGCGCGAAGCTCGGCATCGCGCGCGAGCCACATGGCTTCCGTCTCATGCGCCGCTTCGGCGATCTCGCGCCACCATACCTTCGCGCGCGCATCCCAGCGATAGCCGCGCGCCTTGAGGAGATGGCGTTTGTCGAACCGCGCACCCGTCGCCTCGATCCGCAGCGACGGCTGCGCGGCCCGCGCAACCAGCTCCGCCATAAGCGGGCGCACGCCGTCCGGACGATGGGTCAGCAGATGTGCGAGACTGATCACATCGGCGTCCGCCCGATGCCCGGTGGTGAAGTAGCCAATCTGCATCAGGAGGTGACCGAGTTTGGCGCCATCGAACCCATGCGCCGCCCAATCGATTTCGCGCATCGAACAGGCCCAGGCATGCCCCTTAATCCCGGGCAACAGGCGTTCAACAATTGGAGCGTCGTAGGCAGAATTGTGCGCGACAATCAGGTCAGAGCCGCCGAGCAGCGCTTCCCAGCGCGGCACGTTCAGGCCCCTCCCCGCCACGTCGTCGTCCGATATTCCGGTCAGTCGCTGCACCTCGGCCGGGATTGGAATGCCGGGATCGCGCAAGCCGCGACGGGTTTCTTCGACAGCACGGATTTCTCCAGCGTCGTCGACCAGCACGACCGCGGCGGCGATTTCGATGACCTCGGCGGTCTGGACATCGACCGAGGTTGTTTCCGTATCGACGACCGCGATGCGCCGTGTCGGCCCGATTGGCGGTCTGTCGTTCGTGAGTGCTGAAATCGGCCGCACGCGGCGGAGGATGCGGACATCATCGCGCGTTGCGCAGAGACGTAGCGCCGCCTCGAACGAGGCGGTGTCGTTTTGGATGGTCATGGATTTTCTCCTGTTTGCTTACCGCCGAGTGGAGGCGAGGCTTTTCCTCCCCTCTTCACCCGGCTGCAGGAGACGCGGTCGCGGCAGCTTTTCCATCCCGGTCACATGCGTATGCCGTCAGATGGAAACCCTCAGAACCGTCTCGGACGGCGCGACCGGGCTGAACCAACGCTTTTCAGTGCCGGAGTCGCTCTCATCAATCTCGATCCGCCGCCCGCAGTAGTATGGACTCGACCCGTCCGCTTATTGCGTGTCTGGGCACGTCTGGCCCGGACAAATATATAGAAACAGACCACAATTTAGCCCGATCTTAATCCAACTTCGTCCACTCAGGCGGATATGAACGAAAATGACCGGCGGTTCCTGCAAGGATGGGGTGATGAATTGAGCCCCACGCTCGACGAAAATTATGAACTCGTGACCGGCATGGCACGCGTGCCGGTCTGCGTCGCCTGTCCGATGGCGCAGTGGTATAAATTGGAGCACCCGCCCTTCAAACCAAGCGAAGAGCCACGTCAGGCGACGCTGGAATGTTTTTGCACTGCCTATCGCGGTGTAATGTATGACGGGCGACGTGTAGTGACGGCGTGCGATGCGCGAATTGATGCGCTAAAGTCGGAAAGCGGCGATTCGGAGTAGCTGCGGTCATTCGGAGACGCCCTGCCCCGGCCAACGCGGGAATGGGGATTGACTGGACGGATTTTTGTCCTCCCGCTTCTCGCCTGGCCCTTCGATCGCGCGTCCCGGTTGGCGCAGTCCACCACCGACGGGCCGCTCCGCTTCATCCCATTCAATCATCGCCTTGAGGCGCTTTGCACGTGCAAGGTGCCAAGCATTCTTACGGGAATTTGATGTTCCCGCGCGCGGCTCAGTTGGTTGAGGCTGTATAGTGGCTTGTTGGCTGGCGGCTGCTTCGGCAGCCTGGGCCGCGCGCACGGATGTCTCTTCCTCGCGATTGTGGCGTTTCTCGTCACGCTTCCGCTCAGCTTCGATACGAGCGAGGACGCGTTCAAGCGTATCCGTGTCGGCAAAATCTGGCCGGATCCAAGACGTTGCGAATTCCGACAGTTGCGGGATAATCGGCCGGACAGGGCGCGGTGGTTCGATGCTCTGATCAAGCTTGTAGACCGATCGGAGCATAGGCGATTGCGTCGAAAACGGTACCTTCGACATCGTTGCCGACTTCGCGATCGCTGGCAGCTTTACGTTCGGCTCGCGGTTCGATGCCAGCGGTGGAAGCCGCCAATTTCGCAAATTTGCGATTTCGATCCGCGCCGGACGCGGAGTTGCCGCCGGGCATCCTGATAGCGAGACCGCCGCCACTGCACGCCGGGCAATATTTCGCTCACGCACCGGCATCGAAGCGACGAGGCGGGTCGCCTCAGGCCTGATCGGTGGGACTGCCGGCACATCGATCGTCTTCATCGACAGAGGTGGCGCGACGTTGAAGATTTCTGCGTTCACCGACATCAATGCCGGGGCTACCCGCTGCGGAACTGGCATCGCGAGCATCGGTAACCGAGCGATACACCTGGTTAGGGCGCGCGCTACGATGTGGGCGTTGGTCAGTACAACATCTGCATGGCGCAGCGCGTCATCTATGACTGCTGCCTTCGAGCGCATGACGCGCTCATGGTTATCTTCGTTCTCGGCAACAAATTCGCCGTTACGCGCCATATTGGTCTTTGCACCGCCGAGATGAACCTGCGGTTCATGAGGCAGTCCGCGGTCGGCATTGCTCTTGGCGGTCCAGACCTGGTTTTGTCCGGCCTCATAAGACATCTCGGTCATAACGGCGGCGAACATTTCGCGGAAGGCCTTCATCGCCTTGGGGTTGTCGAGGTCAGTGCGCAGCATTTCGCCGACATCCCATTCATGGTCACCAGTGCGAACCATTGGCCGATATGACCACAGGATATGCAAGTGCCAGTTGCGCTGGTCCCCGTCTGGCGGCGGCGCATGCAGCGTGACCAGGTACGGCAGATCGAACCGACCGAGCGTGCCCTCGGCCCATCGAACGCCACAGGCCATCATCTCGTCCGGTGACTGTCGATGGTCCACGGCAAGGATGCCGTGCATCAACAGCTTCGCATTCTTCTGCGCCGCCCAGTTGATCTGCTCGAGATGGTCAAAGCCGCACAGCGCCTCCTCGATCGTGTAGCCAACATTTGTAGCAACGAATGGATTGCCGTCCTCGTCGAGCTCAGCGCCATGGTAGCAGTACAGCGCGACCCGTTGCGACACACCGGCCTTGGCGGTTTTGCGCGAATAATAGCGCATCCGCATGAACACGCCCCTTTGGCGGTTCCGGTCGATCACTGGGCCATCATATTTGGGCAAAGCGAACGATGCGAAAGGCCACGCGCGTTTCCGCTCTCTCGGCGGCGTATGACGGACTTTTTGGTCTGGCCGTACCTTAGTATTCAGCGAACGCCATAGCGCACGGGAGCGACGGTCGCTGTCCCGAAGCTCAGCGGCGATGTAGCGCTCTGCATTGCGCCAGTCTCGGACCTCGATCCGGCGGGCCTTCTTTTGCTGTTGTTCGTTCCTGAGTTGTAGCGACTGTGAAGCGGCATCCAACTTTTTCTTCGCGAAGCTGGCGCTTTGGATAGTCAGCTTCGAAGGGCGACCGAAATCGTCGCTGATGAGAGCATCGATATAGCGATGCTCCTTGCGTTGGGGGGCATTCCGAGGTGCCCGGGAGGGTGTCGAGGGTTTCGCCATCGGTGAAACATTTCTTGCGCCAATCTTATGCCCCCCAACTCTATCCCCTTCGAATCAGCGAACCCTCCCGGACACGTCTCCGGGAAGGTTCAACGCTCGACTCGATCGATGGTGTTGCTTCCACCAAAAAGGAGAAGCGACGATGAATTCGCAAATTGACGATAACGCCGATGGCCAGCCGGACATCGACCGAATTTTGAACCAGGCCGATGCCGATATCGCGCGGTTAGGCGAGGACCGCGCTGCACTCACAAAGCGCCGCCGAGCACTCATTTCGCCTCGCTACAAGACCGTGGTTGCCGAGCCCAGCGAGGTGCACCACAAGATCGCTCTGGGCGGCGTATTGGCAAACCATGGCCTGTCGGCGATCGACGCCGATGCGTTGGCAGGGATGCTGGCCTTTCGGGCTGATCAGGTCTGTGGTGTCATTGACGAACTGATCGATGCCGATCCGTCGTTGTCATTCGGACAAGCGATCGTGACGATGATTGATGGCAATCATCGGGATATGTCTGCGCGAGGTCAATATGAGGCCTGGATGCGCCGTCTTGCCACCTACGATGAGGATCGCAACGAATGGCTCGCACGGGACGAGGAGTTTCAACTCGATGGCGCGTGGCGCACGGAGGGCATGACGCGCGGCCAACGCTGGCTCATGCGCGTGACCTGTCGGTTGCGCGGAATCGACTTGCCGGGACATCTTTCGCGCGGCGACGCCGCCGACTGGCTGGAAACTCACGGCGCCAACTTGAATTATCGGGAGTTTACCGCGTGAGCGCGTTCGTTTGGGTAGATCGCGACGGACGGCGGCACGAACTCGAAAGCCCGGCTCCCATAGAGGCCGAAGCGGCGGACGTCGCGCTCGAGATGGAACAATACTTCGATTTCCTAGACTCTGGCGATCGTCTGCTGCGCGCTGCGGCGCGCGCCGCTATCGGCAAACTCCAGCCAAGACTGGAGCAGCTGCGCGCCGACGTAGGCAGTTGGAACGAGCACGCGATCGCCGCCACGCGGGCTGAGGCCGCGACGCTGGCCGAACGGATCGACCGGCTGCCGACGATGATTGCTGACGTGCTGCTCGTGGTTGAACTGCACAGCGAACAGGCTCAACTACTGGACGCCATGGGCGATACGTCCGACACTCCAGCACGGATGTTCGCCGAGCCAATGACCGGGATCCAACGGCGTGCGATCGCGGCGTGCGCATCACGCGCCGCGCCTATCGATGCGGCAACGCGAGGGGAAGCAAAGGCATGGCTAGACGCCCAGCCGCGCTTTGCCCGCGGTGTGCAGACCGGGGATGGCTGGTTCGCTTGGGTCGATCGCAATGGGCACGCCCACCGCTTGGCCGACCCGCTGGCCATCGAACGGGAGGTGGCTTGCATCGCGGAGGAGCTCATCCGACTGCGTCCCGCACTGGCAAGCATAACCGCCGCTGACAGGCTCTACGAGGCGGTCAGTTCAGCGATCACTTCTTGGGAGCGACTCTCTCTCCTACAAGGAGACCTCGAGAGGTTCGATCGCGAGGCGGAGGTTCGCGAAGACGCCGCTTGGACCGCATATGCCGCCGACTGGCGATCAAAGAGGAATATTTTGTGACCGCACATTTTGGAGCCATGCATGGCGACCGCCTCGATAAGCCCCATGCCCGCGCCCAAGTTTTGGCGTTCCCGGGCATATGGTTGATTGCCGATCGACTCAAAAAACAGTCGGACGAATGGCTCGAAGGGGATCCCGACGCCGGGTTGGTATCACAGACAGCTATGACGCTCGCGGCCAGAGCGGGTCGGCGCATGGTCGGTGTGCGCGACATCCTGTGTATTGACCACCCCGTGGTCATTGCCCTCCACGAGAAGCTGGTGATTGAGCACGCACATATCCCGGCACCTGACAAAGCGATCGTGGCCGCGCTCAGTAAGCTGAACGGCTTTAAATTCGATGGGTTGGTCGTCACAATCGACGGCGTGCCACTGCCGGCTGGCAAAGCGCAGACCGATTGGTTCACCGTCCAGCGCTATCGCCCGCTCTATTCTTCGCGAGCGCTGCCGCATCTCATCTATCGCCGCGATCCCGAGAACATCGTCGATGCTGATCGCGGGGCGCTGGGCGTCCCCAATGGCGTCGCCCCCGCACTCATTCATTTGCTCGCATATGAGGCGGCCAACGTGACAGACGAGATGCAGGAAGCGCTACTTTCGTACAGCGCCGCGATCCACCGCGACAACCTGGTCGCGCTCCAGCGCGATCATACGGCACTCTACGTCGCAATCTGGCGCCGGGACATGAGGTCGGCCAAGGAGCAAGCGCATAACGCCCGCCGTCGTGGGTCGCTGCCGCCGGCCCATCCCAAGAGCGTTCGCAAATTTGCGATTCGCCTGCTTAACGGCGCGGCGCTGATGAGCGAGTTCGAACGGCTGTTCGAGATCATCGATTCGCTAAAGTTCGCGGGCGGCGTCACTCGCAACTCAATCCAGACAACGTTGAAGTCGTCCAAGTCGATGGCGACGATGCACACTCACAAGGATCCTACGGGGACGTTCATCTACGGTTCGGTTGCACATGTTCGCAGCCTTCACCCGACGATGAACTCGAAGCACGTGAAGCCGAAGACAGCAGACCCGATCCTTGAAGGCGCACGCACCGCGTTCTTCAACGCGCGCGGATTTTGGGAGAAAACAGGGCGTATCGAATGGATTGAAGGGGAGATGCCGGGACAGTGGTTCCTTGGGGTCGAACCCGCGCTGCTCGCTCAGGTCGCCCTGATCCAGATGATCTCGAACATGGAGCGGTGGGAGAATGGCTTCTGGCTCCGAAACAAGCGCGGTGGCGCTCGCGATCTTAGTGATGAGCGACGCGCGCTGGTAGTCGAACTGGCGGTGGTAATCACAAGCAACATCTGTACTGCCACTGCTCGATCAATGCTGCCGCGCCACAAGCTGGGCGAGGGACTCGCCGCAATCGGCATAAGGCGCAGCGATGCTGATTGGCGCGATGCGGTGGTGCCGACCCTGATCCGCAATCCTTCATTGGCGGATCAAGTGGAAGTATTGGCCCACGCGGCTGGCATGGCATGGCCGATTCCCGGAAATGCCGACTGCGATCGACCTCGGCGTTCCAGTCCCTACGACCGCGCGATGGAACGTGCGCGGGCACTGAAAGCGGTCCATCAGCCTGGTTGGACGCAGGGATTCCTCTTCGAGGCGTGGCTGCGACCCAAAGCCGAGGTAGCGTTTCTGCGCAACTGTTGTCGGTATGTCCGATATGACCCGGCGGAGGCCAATAAACGCGATGCTCGGAACGCAACATTAGCGCAAGTGACACGCGCCGACGGCCGACCGATCGTAGTGACAGACATTGCGACGGGGCTGCCACGCCATCATCCACTCGAACGCATCCAAGACCTGTTCCGCGATATGTTCGATCGTCTGCAGGTTGAAGGAGGGTGCAGCGACGGCTCCCCGTCAGCGTCCAAGAAACGCGCCTGGCGCGAGGCCGTCCTCACCCAGGTCGCCGCGCTTCTACCCGCGGTCAGCCCTATCACTCTCGATCCACAACATGCCGAACGCTGGTGGCACGATCTTGATGACAAATTGGTCGCTATTGCAAGCGAAGGAGCGTGGAACACCTGAGCGAGCAGTCGGAATGCCGATCCTGTCCGGGAGGGTTCAAGCCGCGAATCGGTTGATCGGTTTGCCTGCGATGACGCGGCGCATGGTGCGCCGGGTCTCGCAGGAGACCAGTCATGACTACGACCGACGAGAATACGGAAAAAGCCTTCCAGGCCGACCCCGCCCAGCTTGAGCCGGCCATCGAACCAACGGCAGCAAGCAACGGCACGCCGCCGCCCGCCACTGAGGCTGCTGAAAACGAGCTGACCCCGGGCCAGCATGCTTTTGCGCTGCGCCAGGCCGAAACGGTTATCGCAATCGAAAGCACGGCCGACGGGAATGGCGATGGGGACTTCACGAGTACATTCGCCAGCGCGCCGCCGGTGCCCGGAGAATTCCGCCTCCCCCTCTCAAAGCTGGCCGAGTGGGTCTACCACCCGCGCGCCGGATCGCGCGTGAAGGGAGAACACTTCCAAGCGCTCGCGCTAACCGCCGCCGAACCGGATGACCTTCGCCCACTCGTCGTTCTCGATGAGATCGATGGTGTCTACCCGATCGTCGATGGCCGCTTTCTCTGGCACGCGCTGAAGGAGACGCATGCCGGTAACGAGGACGTCGGGATTCGCTGCGTGCGCTTTGTCGGCACCGAAGCGGATGCAGTGGCAGCGGTGTGCGACACCGCGCTTGGAACGATTGAAGCCAGCCCCATGGAGAAGGCGCAGGCGCTGCTCAACCTCCAGCAGGTGAACGGGATTAGCCAGCGCGCGATCGCCGAACGCTATCCGCGGCTCACCAAGGACAAGGTCAGCAACATGCTGATCGCCGCCCGAATGCGGCAGGCCTATCCGATGCTGTTCGATATCCTGGAAGAGCCAGACATGGCTCCGATCTCTTATGGGACCACTATCCTGACGCGGCAGAAGGAATTGCCTCCCGAGGCGTTCCAGGCGATGCTCGAACTCGCCGAGGATGTCGCCGCCAACGGCGAGAGGTTCAAGCCCAACCAGGCGCTCGCTGCGCTTTATCCGGACGGCGATGCACAGGCGTCGAGTGACAACAAGACGGTCAAACCGAAGCCGGTCGTTCCGCTGAAGAGCGAAGATATCTTCGGCCACGACGACCAGCCGGTGGCCGCCTATCAACGCTTCTCCGACGACATCGACCGCATCAGCCTGCCTGACGTCTCGGATATGTCGATCGAGGAACGCCAAGCCGCAGCCGAAGCCTGCATCGCTGTGATCCGTCACCATTTCGGTCTGGATCAGCAGAACTGAACGAGGGTTGACGGAGGGATAGACCGTGGGCGCGCCCACCTCTGACAGCCGGCGTGGGGCGGCCGATGGCGACGAAAATCGTCGGCATCGGTCGTCCCGCGCTGGGACGGCTAAACCCTCCTTGGAGGTGGTTGATCGTCTCGCGGACTCTTTCCCTCTTCTGCCTGGCGAGTCACAGTGGCTGATGGCCCTGTTGGCCGACGAACTTGCGAGGATACTTGCCGATGACGACTGATCCGATGACCTTGCGCGCCTGCGCCTATGTGCGGGTCAGCACCAAACGTCAGGCCGAGCACGAGACCTCGCTCAACGAGCAAGAGAGGGGTATCGCCCGCGCCGCCGTGGAGCGTGGCTACGAGATCGTCGAAACCTATGTCGAGGCGGGCAAGTCCGGCCTGACCGACCGCCGTCCGGCACTCCAGCGGATGATCGCCGACGCCTGCGCGCAGCCGAAACGCTACGACGCCGTATTCGTCTTCAATTTCAGTAGATTCTTCCGCGACGAGTATGAAAGCGAGGGATACCGCCGGAAGCTCGAGAAGGCCGGCGTCAAACTGATCTCGGCGACGCAGGACGTTGGCGAAGGCCCGCATGCGCGGCTCATTCGATCCATCTTTACCTCGCTCGATGCTGCTTCGAGCGAGATCAACGCCGAACAGGTCAAGGTAGTGATGTCCGCCAATGCGGAGGCCGGATTTCATAACGGCTCGGCACCGCCACTTGGCTACCGCACATACGTCGCGGAACGGCGCGACAAGAAGGATAAGAAGAAGCTGGAGATCGACTCGGCTGAACGCCCTCTAGTCGCGTTAATCTTTCGCCTCTATCTCGAAGGTGACGGCAAGACCGAGCCACTTGGCATCAACGCGATTGTGAATTGGCTGCGCGAGCGGGGCTACACGCACCGCAATCAGCATTTTCATACGGGTCTGATCTATGCAATTCTGACCCGCGAAACTTATGCAGGTCGCCACTATTACGGATGCCGCAATAGCCGCACCGGAGAAATACGACCGCGCGAGGAGTGGATCGAGGTCAAAGTGCCCGCCATCCTGAGCGAGGAGCGGTTCCAGGCAGTTCAGAAGCGCCTGAAGGCGCGGAACCCACGCATCTCGGCACCACGATCACATACGTCACCAGTGCTACTATCTGGCATTGGTCGCTGTGGCTGCAATGGTTGTACGTCAACGATGATGCTGATGACCGGCAAGGGTGGGCGCTACCGCTACTATGCGTGTTCCAATCGCCGCAAGAAAGGGGATCTCTCCTGCGGCGGTAACAATGTGCCGATGGGCAAAGTCGATGAAGCCGTCGTTTCCGCGCTGGAGACGCGCCTGTTCCAGCCCGAGCGCCTGACGGCTCTGCTCGGCGAAATGCTCGACGCGTCCTCCGTAGCGGACGCTGGCCGCCGAAAGCAGGTCGCCGTGCTTCGCACTGAGGAAACCGAGGTGACCAACTCCATCCGCGCGCTGTTTATGATGGTCGAGAGTGGCGCGACCGCACCCGACGACCCGTTTCTCAAGGAACGGCTGGCAACGCTCAAACTGCGGCTCACCTCGGTAGCCGAGGAGATTGTCACGCTCGAACGTCAGATTGGCGCCAAGAGCAGCCGGATCACACCCGAAAAAGTTGAACGGTTCGCCGCCGCCATGCGGGCCAAGCTCCGCGATGGCGGCGAGCCGCAGGTCCGCCGCCGCTATGTCCGGGCGTTCGTCGGCGAGGTGGTGATGAGCCGCGAACAGATTATCATCCGCGGCCCCAATCGTGCACTCGAACTCGCCGCGGCAGGCGAGATGCCAGCCGACGACAAAGTTCGTACTTTCATGGGGGATTGGCGCACCCGACAGGATTCGAACCTGTGACCTTCGCCTTCGGAGCTAGAACCACAACGCTACGACAGGCTTACCAATCCAACGCTAGAGTACGATAACACGCTGTTTATACAGCATTTTATTGATCGTAAGGGTTCTCTGTGCTACGCCAACGACACCCACAGTTTTCGATACGGTGGTGAGATTTTGGTGAGTTTTTGAGCCCGCACTAGCGAGGTACTTATGTCGAAACTTACGAAAACCGTCGTGGACAAGTCCGAACCACGCGACCGTCAATACACCGTTTGGTGCGGCGAGCTGAAGGGCTTTGGCGTCTTCGTCCTGCCCTCCGGCACCCGGACCTACTTCGTCGATTATCGAAACGCCAACAATGTGCGGCGGCGGATGAAGCTGGGCCGGCACGGACAGATCACCGCCGAGCAAGCGCGCACGCTGGCCATTCAAGCCCTGGCCGAAGTCTCCAAGGGGAACGATCCCCTCGAAAACCGGAACAGCGCGCGCAAGGCGATCTCGGTAAAGGAGCTTTGCGAGCTGTATATCGCGGAACTCGAAGCCGGCCGCATCCTCGGCAAGGGCGGGCGGCCGAAGAAGGCCAGCACCAAGATCACCGACCTCGGCCGGATCAACCGCCACATCATCCCACTCCTGGGCAAGAAGCGCGTCACCCACGTCACCAAGGCCGACGTGACGACCATGATGAAGGACATCATGGCGGGCAAGACGCGCGGGATCGAGAAGACGGAGAAACTGCGCGGTAAGTCGATCGTACGGGGCGGCATCGGCGTCGCTAGCCGCACCGTCGGTCTCCTGGGTGGCATCTTCACCTATGCACGGGATGACCTGGGCATCATCGAGGTCAATCCGGCGCATGGCATCCGCAAGCCCAAGGACGCCGTGCGCCAGCGCCGTCTGAACGAGGACGAGTATCGCGCCCTCGGGCGCATCCTTGCCAATGCCGCCGAGGATGAACGCTACACGCGCACCGTGGAGATGATCCGTCAGATCGCCATGTCGGGTTGCCGGCGCAGTGAGGTCATCAAGCTGCGCAAAACGGAACTCGACACCGTGGGGAGTTGCTTCCGGTTCGAGGATACGAAGGAAGGTCAGTCCGTGCGGCCGATGGGCTTGCCGGTGCTGGAGTATTTCGACGAGCGGGACATGAGCGGCGACAGCCCCTATGTGTTTCCCGGCGAGCGGAACCTGGCCAAGCCGTTCGGCAGCTTCCCTCGGCATTGGGAAAAGATCTTCGCCGGGACGGAGCTGGCGGACATCACCGCTCATGTACTGCGCCACAGCTTCGCCAGCCTGGCGAACGACCTTGGTTTCACCGAGATCACCATCGCGGCGCTTCTCGGCCATGCCACCGGCTCTATCACCAGCCGTTATGTGCATACGCTCGATGCAGCCCTCGTCATGGCGGCCGATACGGTGTCCGGCTACATCCATGCGCTGCTCAATGGTGCTGAGCTGACACATACACATTATGCGCTTGATCGGGGCTCGCGTAAGGCTGCGTTGGTTCGGTTTCTGACGCCCCATCAAGACTCAACAGCACAAGCTGAAACGTCACAACGGCTGGCCGCCTGACAATTGCACACGATGGTATGGGATGCAGGCCGCTCCTAGACCGATGCGGCTTTCATCCCCAAAACTGTCTAAAGAACAAGAGGTCGGCCGGGTCATTATCCATCGGCACATAGGCATATTGACATACATTATATGAACACATATTGATGTGTTTAATGTATATGTCATGAAAGCTCGATAATGGCCCACTCGCACGCCGACCATGGTCATGGCCACGATCACGACCACGATCATTCGCACACGCCGACCATCACCAGCGACAATGAGCGCAAGGTGCTGCTGTCGTTCGGCCTGATCTTCACCTTCATGGCGGTCGAGGTCGTGGGCGGTCTGCTTTCAGGGTCGCTGGCGCTGCTGGCGGACGCCGGCCATATGATGACCGACGCGGCGGCGCTGGCGCTCGCCTATGCCGCCTTCCGTTTCGGCCAGCGCGCGGCTGATTCCAAACGCACCTTCGGCTATCTGCGTTTCGAGGTGATCGCCGGCTTCGTCAACGCCGTCACCCTGTTCGCGATCGTCGGCTGGATCGTCTATGAAGCCTGGCAGCGCTTTCAGGAGCCGCAGCCGATCCTTGCCGGCCCGATGTTCGGGGTCGCGATCGCGGGGCTGCTGGTCAATATCCTCGTCTTCTGGATTCTGACGCGCGGCGACAGCGAGCATGTCAACATCAAGGGCGCGGCGCTCCACGTCATGGGCGACCTGCTCGGCTCGGTCGGCGCCGTGGGCGCGGCGATCGTGATCTACCTGACGGGCTGGACGCCGATCGACCCCATCCTGTCGGTGGTCGTCTCCCTGCTGGTACTGCGTAGCGCATGGAAACTGGCGGGCAAGTCGCTGCACATCCTGCTCGAAGGCGCGCCCGACGGCGCGGCGCCGGAGAAGATCGAGCGCCATATTCTGGAGCATGTGCCGGGCGTGGCTGCGGTCGGCCATATCCATGTCTGGTCGATCACGTCGGGCCGCACGCTGGCGACGATGCACGTCCGACCGGCGAACGACACCGAGGCCCGCGTAGTGGTGCGTGCAGTGGAACGCGAGTTGGAGAGCCATTTCGAGATCGAGCACGCCACTGTAGCGGTGGATTGGAACGAGGAAGGCGAGACGTGCAGCCTCGCTCCCGGCAGCAAGCGGGATGAGGGACGCGGACCTGGGCACGACCATCCCAGCCACAGCCACGGCGGCGTGAAACACGCTTGCTCCCACTGATAGGCGGACGTTGGTGCAGCCTATCTGAAATGCTCTGTCAGACTGCCTCCCGGTGCCTGAAGGTGGCTCTTGGCAATGAACGGGAACCAAACGCCCGCAGGAACATCGCTGTTCTCACTGCCGCGCAAGCCTTGGGCGGCGCCAGCCCGCCGATCGTGATGTCGCTCGGCGGGCTGGTCGGTCAGCAACTCTCGCCCGATCCCGCCTGGGTTACCTTCCCCGTCAGCCTGTTCGGACTCGGCCTTCGCGACCACAGCGGCTGTTTCCTTTCTTGCCGGCACGATCTTGCACAGCTCGGGTTGGATGGCGATCAATTGGCTGATTTTCCCGGTAATCGCGACGAGCCTCATTCCGCTGCTGCTCCGGCAAGCCGGTTCCACAAGTGCAAGGGGATGATCGAGGAAAACCGGCAATTGGTTGGCTAGCGGGTGGTCAAGGCTGGCCCTAGAAGGATCATAAATCTACACATCGTCATATATTCACGTATAAGAGGCTCCTGATGTCCGACACCACCAACTCTGACGATCATGGCAATCCTAAGCATTCTCAGGGACTGTCGAGCCACGACGTAACGATCCTGGCCGAAACTTTCCGCTTGCTGGGCGATCCCTCCCGCCTGCGTATTCTGCTCTATTGCCTGCAAACGCCGCGATCGGTGGGCGACATCGCCGAAAGCCTCGATCTGTCGCAAACGCTGGTCAGCCACCATCTGCGCCTCCTGCGCGGCGCGCGCCTCGTCCGTAGCGAGCGACACGGCAAGCAGATATTCTATGAAGTGGCGGATGCCCATGTGAGCACCATGCTCATCGACATGGCCAGCCATATGGATGAGGATCACGACGACGAATGATCGCGCCCAGTAATATTTGTTCACAGAAAGACAGGAGGACCGGCGCACCTCGATCAGGCCCGCCGGTCCGATAACCATATCCCTCAGAACCAGGACCGGATTCCGATCAGGAAATTCCACCCACCTCTGCTTTCAGCGCGGGCGCGGCGAAAATCCGCCGTGTCGCCAAAGGCGCGTTCATATTTCACGCCGATATAGGGCGCGAACTCCGGCACGAACTGGTAGCGCAGACGCAACCCCAACTCGGCGGTGGACAGCCCGGAACCGATGCCCAGCTCGGGAACGTCCTGCGCGGAGAAGTTCAGTTCGGCGGTTGGCTGGAGGATCAGCTTCTGGGTCAGGCGCTGGTCATATTCCGCTTCGATTCGCGCGGTGACGTCACCCTTGTCGGACAGGAACAGCGCACTGTCGATCTCGAACCAGTAAGGGGCAAGGCCCTGAACGCCGATGACAGCGTAGGTGCGGTCCGGTCCGGACCGAAAATCGTGGCGTATGCCGGCCTGGAGGTTCCACCACGGATCGAGCGCGTGGCTCCAGAGCGCCTGCGCCTCGACACTTTCCGGGCTGTCGTCGAAGTGGCTTTCGCCTTCGGTCTTGAGCCAGAGCTTGTCGATATCGCCGCCATACCAGCCCTGCACGTCCCAGGCATAGCCGTCCTTGCCCTTGCCGATCACGGCTTCGAGCTGATCGATCAGGATATTGT
Source organism: Sphingomonadaceae bacterium 3R27C6 (assembly GCA_005503215.1). GTDB lineage: Bacteria > Pseudomonadota > Alphaproteobacteria > Sphingomonadales > Sphingomonadaceae > Sphingopyxis. Next base: position 17,418 of record SCNS01000013.1, read on the forward strand.
GGCTTTTGATATCGCCATGTTCGCGGCGCACGATTTCGCGCGCCGGAGCCATGGCCGCCGCGCCGAATATGGCATCGGCGGCGTGATCGGGGCCGCCCATGGCCGCCGCCGATGGCCCGCGCACCGGCGGGTCGGGAATGCCCGGTTCATGGCCTGCATGGGCCTGGTGCGCTTCCATCGGCGCGGCTGAAGGCATGGCGTGGCCGGCATGAGGATCGGGCGCTGCGGAGGGTTCCGGCGGCATGTCGTGCCCCGCATGGGGATTGCCTTCGGCACCGTCCATACGATGCCCCGCATGGGAATCGGCCGGGTCCTGCTGTGAGGCGCCAGCATGACTCCGGTGATCGTGTTGCGCTCAAGCGGGAGTCGCGACGGCGAGGAGAGCGATGCCCACGAGCCGCATCATGCCGCGTCTCCGTCGAGCGGACGGACGGTGACGACGCGAAACATCCCGGCGTGCATGTGGAGCAGCAGATGGCAGTGAAACGCCCAGTCGCCGGGCGCATCGGCGGTCAGGTCGAAGCTGACCTTGCCGCCCGGCAGCACATTGACGGTGTGCTTGCGCGGATAGCTGCCGGTATGACCGTTCACCAGTTCGAAGAAATGGCCGTGCAGGTGGATGGGATGGGTCATCATCGTGTCGTTGATGAGGGTAACGCGGGCGCGTTCATTGCGCTCGAAGCGGATCGGTTCCACGCCCTCGCTGAACTTCTCGCCATCGAACGACCACATGAACCGTTCCATGTTGCCGGTGAGGTGGACCTCGACCGTGCGCTGCGGCGGGCGCGTGTCGGGATTGGGCGTCAAGGACATCAGATCGCGATAGGTCAGCACCTTATGGCCGACATCTTCGAGGCCCAGCCCCGGATCGCCGGTGCGATCGACCGGCGCCATGGCGATGGCGTCCACGCCCACACCGACCTTGACGCTGTCGGGAACCAAAGACTTGTCACGCATGTTCATGCCGCCCATCGAATGGGAACCGCCATGATCCATGCCGCTGTGATCCATCCCGCCATGGTCTGCTGTCACCGCGTCTGCCCCGGCCGCCATCGCGCCATGGCCCATGGCACTATGGTCCATTCCCGCCATTGATCCGTGGTCCATGCCGCCCATGCCCATGTCCTTCATGGTGAGCGTGGGACGCGGGCGCAGCGGCGGAATCGGCGCCGTCATCCCCATACGGGATGCGAGCGTGGCGCTCGCCATGCCGGAACGATCGATCGATTCCGCCACCAGCGTGAACGCCTTGTCCTCGGCGGGTTCGATGATGGCGTCATAAGTTTCGGCATTGCCGATCTGGAACTCGTCGACCGTTACGGGTCGGACATTCTGGCCATCGGCGCTGACCACCGTCATCGGCAGGCCGGGGATACGGATATTGAAGATCGTCATGGTGGCGGCATTGATGAAGCGCAGCCGCACCCGCTCGCCGGGACGGAACAGGCCGGTCCAGTTCTCCTGCGGGCCATGACCGTTGATGAGATAGGTGTAGGTGACGGCCGTCACGTCGGAAATGTCGGTGGGGTCCATCCGCATCTGCGCCCACATGGCGCGGTCCGATGCCGACATTTCCTCCTCGGGGCCGCCCTTCATCATGCCGAACAATGTCTGTTTCTGGCGATTGAAGTAGCCGCCTTCCGCCTTGAGCTTGGTGATGAGAGCGTGCGGATGCAGGAACGTCCAGTCGCTCAGCACGATCACATGCTCGCGATCATAAGCGATCGGATCGGGCTCGGCGGGATCGATCACGATCGGACCATAATGGCCCTGTTGTTCCTGAAGGCCGCTATGGCTGTGATACCAATAGGTGCCGCTTTGCAGCAACGGAAAGTCATAGACGAAGGTCGAACGCGGCTTGATCCCCGGAAAGCTGAGGCCGGGCACGCCGTCCATCTGGAATGGCACGAGCAGCCCGTGCCAGTGGATCGAGCTGTCCTCGTCGAGCGTGTTCTCGACGTGCAACCGCACATTCTGCCCCTCGCGCAGCCGGATCAGCGGCGCGGGCAATACACCATTCATAGTCACGGCGTGACCGGTCCGCCCGCCTACGGTGAAAGGCGTATTGGCAATCCTGAGGTGAATATCCTCGCCCGAGAGTGTGGGCAGGGTCGGTACAAGCCCGGTCGAGCCGGTTCTGGCCCAGGCGGGAACAAGCCCCGTGATGCCGAGTCCGGCTATGCCGATGGCTCCCGCTCGTAAAAACGACCTGCGCTCAATGAATGGTGTCATGTCTCTATGTCCTGCAGGTGCCCGATTTTCGGAAACGGGAACAAGGGCCGGAAATGCCGGACGGACGACAGCCGTCATCCGCCCGGTCGGACCTGGTGGTATGGCTACGCCTCCCTATGCCACTTCAATAGCGCGCGCGGGATAGCCGTCCTCGGCGAGCGCGACTTCGATAGCTTGCGCGCTAGCCACGGTATCGACCGTGACCTTCTTGTCCGCGATACTCACCTCGACCTTCGCATTGGCGTCGATCGCGGTGATCGCTTGCGCGATGTGCTTGATGCATGAACCGCAGCTCATGTTTTCGACGTGGAATTGCATGGGAAATCTCCATTGTTCCTGACAACGGATCACAAGCTAATCTTTCCCATCGTTGGAGGGTCAAGGCCGTTTTTCGCGGTCGCTATCGGAAAGGAGATCACGGCCCTACCGTTGAGCCATGTGCTTGCGAGGGCGGCTTGCTCTCATCAGGTCAGGATATATTTTGCCCTTGACCTTCCCATCATTGGAACCTGCATCTTGCGACAAATTCCAATCGTGAAGTGTGGAGTATCGAGCCATGATAGCCGCAGAAACCCTGAGAGATTCGGACGAATCCATCGATTCGGCGATCAGCTTGCCGATTGAGGGCATGACCTGCGCGTCCTGTGTGGCCCGCATCGAACGGTCGCTGAGCAAGGTCGAGGGCGTACAGTCCGTCAGCGTCAATCTGGCGACCGAACGCGCCGACATTCGAGCAAACGCCGACATTCGAGCAAACGCCGCCGTCGACCGAAAGGCGCTGGTGCGGGCCGTCGAGGCCGCCGGCTACAGCGTGCCATCTGTCGCCGGCATCGAACTGGCGGTGGAGGGAATGACCTGCGCATCCTGCGTCGGTCGCGTGGAGCGGGCGCTCAAAGCTGTCCCCGGCGTCACCGAGGCGATAGTCAACCTAGCGACCGAACGCGCGAGCGTGCGCGGCGCGGCCGATGTTGAGGCGCTCATCGCAGCGATCGCGGGCGCGGGCTATACAGCGCGCCCAATTGAGGCCAGCGTTTCTGGCGACGAGGAAGCGGCCGAGCGGAAGGACGCCGAGCGCCGGGCGCTGAAGCGCGATCTCACCCTTGCGACCGTACTGGCGCTGCCGGTGTTCCTGCTCGAAATGGGCAGCCACGTCATTCCCGGCGTCCATGGCTTGATCGACCGCACGATCGGCATGCAGGCAAGCTGGTATCTCCAGTTCGTCCTGACGACGCTGGTGCTCGCCTTCCCCGGCATCCGTTTCTACAAGGCGGGCCTGCCCGCGCTGGCGCGGCTGGCGCCGGACATGAACTCGCTGGTTGCCGTCGGCACGCTGGCCGCCTACGGCTATTCGCTGGTCGCGACTTTCGCGCCCGGTCTGCTGCCCGCCGGGACGGTCAACGTCTATTATGAAGCGGCGGCGGTCATCGTTGCGCTGATCCTGTTGGGCCGTTACCTCGAAGCCCGTGCAAAGGGCCGCACCTCCGAAGCGATCAAGCGGCTGGTGGGATTGCAGGCCAAGACCGCCCGCGTGCGCCGCGACAGCGCGGTGTTCGAGGTTTCCATTAGCGAGGTCATCACCGGCGACATTATCGAAGTGCGTCCCGGCGAGCGCATCCCCGTCGATGGCGAAGTGACCGAGGGCGAGAGCTATGTCGACGAGTCGATGATCACCGGCGAACCCATCCCGGTCGCCAAGGCTGAGGGCGCCACGCTGGTCGGCGGCACCGTCAATCAGCAGGGCGCGCTGGCGTTCCGCGCCACCGCCGTTGGCGGCGCGACGATGCTGGCGCAGATCATCCGCATGGTCGAGCAGGCGCAGGGATCGAAGCTGCCGATTCAGGCGCTGGTCGACAAGGTGACGATGTGGTTCGTCCCCGCCGTGTTCGGTGTGGCGGCGCTGACTTTCGCAGCCTGGCTGTGGTTCGGCCCGTCGCCCGCACTGACCTTTGCACTGGTGAATGCGGTCGCCGTGCTCATCATCGCCTGCCCCTGCGCTATGGGGCTGGCGACGCCGACCGCCATCATGGTCGGCACCGGGCGCGGAGCGGAACTGGGTATCTTGTTCCGCAAGGGCGAGGCGCTGCAACTGCTGAAGGACGCCAGGGTTGTCGCGGTCGACAAGACCGGCACGCTGACCGAAGGTCGTCCCGCGCTCACCGACCTGCAAGTGACGGACGGCTTCGACCGGGCGGCGGTGCTGGGTCTGGTCGCCGCTGTCGAGGACAAGTCGGAGCATCCGATCGCCCGCGCAATCGTCGACGCGGCCAAGGCGGAAGGTATTGCGCTGCCCGCGATTACCGACTTCGACTCTATCACCGGCTTCGGTGTCAAGGCGGTGGCGGGTGGCGAGCTGGTCCAGATCGGTGCCGATCGCTACATGCGCGAGCTTGGGCTGGACGTGGCCGCCTTTGCGGAGACAGCACAGCGGTTGGGGCAGGAAGGCAAGTCGCCGCTCTATGCCGCCATTGGCGGGCGGCTTGCCGCGATCATCGCGGTGGCCGATCCGATCAAGGCGACCACGCCGGCAGCCATCGCGGCGCTGCACGCGCTCGGCCTCAAGGTTGCGATGCTGACCGGCGACAACCGCATGACGGCCGAGGCTATCGCCCGCCAGCTCGGTATCGACGAAGTGGTCGCCGAAGTCCTGCCCGAAGGGAAGGTGGAGGCGATAGCCCGGCTCAAGGCCGAGCATGGCCGCGTCGCCTTCGTCGGGGATGGCATCAACGATGCGCCCGCGCTGGCGGCTGCCGATATCGGCCTAGCGGTCGGCACCGGCACGGATATCGCGATCGAGGCGGCCGATGTCGTGCTGATGTCGGGCCATCTGAACGGTGTGGCGACGGCCATCGCCCTGTCGCGCGCGACGATTGGCAATATCCGCCAGAACCTGTTCTGGGCGTTCGCCTACAACACGGCGCTGATCCCGGTCGCGGCAGGCGTGCTCTATCCGAGCCTGGGCATCCTGTTCTCGCCGGTGTTCGCGGCGGGTGCTATGGCGATGTCGAGCATCTTCGTCTTGGGTAATTCGTTGCGCCTGCGCGGTTTTCAGCCACGCGAGACAGGAGGAACGGCATGAACATCGGACAAGCCTCCAAGGCGTCGGGCGTCTCCGCCAAGATGATCCGCTATTACGAGCAGACCGGCCTCATTCCGAAAGCCGATCGCAAGGACTCCGGCTATCGCGATTACTCGCCATCGGATGTTCATATGCTGCGGTTCATCCGGCGGGCGCGTGATCTCGGTTTCTCGGTCGCGGAGATCAACGATCTTCTGAGCCTCTGGCGGGACAAGGCCCGCCAGAGCGCCGATGTGAAGCGGATCGCGCAGGCCCATATCGCCCAGCTTCAGGAGCGGATCGAAAATCTGAACCAGATGGCCGCGACGCTCGGAACGCTGGTGGATTGCTGCGCGGGCGATGATCGGCCTGACTGCCCGATCCTTGCCGATCTGGAGGAACCCGGCGCCGCGCCAGCATCCGTGCCGGCGGCAACGGGCCGCCTTCGGCACCGACCGTAAACGAATCAGATATTCGACACCGCTCCACGATGCGGCGCCGCTCCCGCTAAGCCGTGGTCAACAAGTCCGACAACAAGCGGACGCGTTGATCCCGAGTGGTGCGGTCGCCTTCAGAAAAACGCTGACGCCATAACCTATGGCGACCACCCCGCCGATTTGCAGTAGGTCTCGTCGTGAAGGGCGGCGCTTCTCCGTCATGTGTCGTCCGGGGTCGCGCCTCCCAGCGCCCGGATCAAGGCGATTGCCGTTCGGGCGCGATCATATTCGACCGTGATGCTGGCGCGTTGCGCGGCGAGCGCGGCGGTTTGGGCCGTCGTCACCTCCAGATAGTCGGCCGCGCCGTCGCGATAGCGATCAAGCGCCAGGCTCTCAGCCCGCGCCGCCGCTTGGGCGGCTATGCGCTGCTCGCGATCCTGACCCGTCAAGGCATCCATGCGAGACAGGGCATCCTCCACCTCCCGGAACGCATCCAGCACGGTCTGGCGGTAGCCCGCGGCGAGTTCTTCATAGTCCGTCCGGCTGATGGCCAGCCGCGCTCGCCGTCCGCCACCGTCGAACAGATTGAAGATCGTGGTGATCGGCCCGAGCGCCCAGAAACCAGTATCCGCGCTGACGATCGGCGCCTCGACCGCCTGATACCCCGCGCCGAGCCCGAGGCTGATGCGCGGATAGAAGGCGGCCCGCGCGACGCCGATCCGCGCATTGGCGGCGACCAGGCGGCGCTGCGCCTCGGCGATGTCGGGACGGCGCTGAAGAAGTTCGGAGGGCAGGGACGGCGGCAGGTCAGGCAGCGCAAGGCTTCGTTGCGCGGGATCGATGGCGAAAACAGAGGCGCTCTCGCCAACCAGCGCCGCGATCCGGTTCTCGATCCCCGCGCGCTGCGCCCGTAGCGCCTCCAGACGGGCGCGGGCATCGGCGAGCTGGGCCGTCGATCGGCTACGGTCCACGCCAGAGGCAATGCCGCCTTCGTGGCGGGTGCGGATCAAATCATCGGCGCGCGCATAGGCGGCCACGGTCCTGGTCAGCAGGACCTGCTCGGCATCGACGGCGCGAAGTTGGACATAGAGATCGGCGACCGAAGCCTGAAGGCTGAGCCGCGCCGAGCGCAAGGCGGCCTCCTGCGCTTCGGCATCCGCCGTAGCGGCGCGCACGCTGTTGCGGACCCGGCCCCAAAGGTCCAACTCATAATCGAGACCAACACCGAAGAGGATCTGGTTCGCGATTACGGGCTCGCCAGCTCCGATCGATCGTCCGGCTGAAAGCCGCTCGCGCGAAGCCCCGCCGGTCAGATCGACATTCGGCAACTGGTTGGAGCGGTCGAGCCGTGCCGCCGCCAACGCCCGGTCGTAACGGGCAAGCGCGGCCGCGAGCGTCGGGGTCCGCTCGTCCAGCCGCGCCATCAGCTCGTCGAGCACCGGGTCCGCGAATCCGCGCCACCACTCGCCACGGTCTAGATGATCGCCGGGCGCGGCCGTCGTCCATCCTTCCACATGGCGGAAGCTTGCCGGGGTCTCGATTGCCGGCGTTTGCATCGGCGGCAGGGTGGCGCAGCCGCCGAGGCCGATCGCGGCGACGAATGCTATCCTAGCGCTGCGCATTCGGAGCCGCCGGTTGCCGTGCGGGAACTACCCGGACCTTGTCGCCGGTGGCCAGCGCGTCGGGAGGGGTCTGAACGATGCGGTCGGTTGGACGTAGCCCCGAGATAATCTCGATGGTCGCGCCCTGGTCGCGACCCACCGCAACCTCCCGAAGCGCGACCTGACCCTGGCCATCGACCACGGCGACCCGCGCGCCGTCGGAACCGAGGATCAGGGCGCTCGCCGGCACCTGGACCGTTTCGGCGCCGCCAGGCACGGACACCCGCACCTCCGCGTAGCTGCCGGGTCTCAGGCGTCGAGCGCCGTTATCGACCAGAAATTCCACCAGCATTGCGCCGGATTGGCGGTCCACCGCCTCGGAGAGACGGGACAGTGTGGCCTCGAACACCTCGCCCGGTCTGTCAGGCACGGTGAACATCGCTTGCGTGCCGCGCACCAGCCTTCCCGAAAAAGCTTGCGGTACGCGCACATAGAGGCGCAGGCGGCTGACGTCGGCAACGGTGAACAAGGGTTCCACCCCCGGCGCGCCCGTCTGGACCAAGGCGCCGAGCTGGGCCGAGCGGCTGGTGACGACGCCATCGAACGGCGCCGTCAGCCGCGTAAATCCGGTCAGCGCCCTCAGCCGGCCGACGTCCGCCTGAGCGGCCCGTGCGCGCGCATCGGCAGCGGCAAACTGCCCCTGCCGCTCATCGGCTTCCTGCCGGGACACGGCGTCCTTTTCGAGCAGATTGTTCCAGCGCGCCGCCGTGGTTTCGGCCAGCCCGCGATCAGCGGCCGCGGTCTGATAGGCCGCCTGGGCCTGCGCGAGCTGCTGGTCGATCTCGGGCGCATCGAGGATGGCGAGCGTTTGCCCGCGCCGCACCCGGTCCCCGATGTCCGCGCGCCATTCGCGCACATAGCCGCTCACCCGCGCGTTGATCGCGGCGCGATTATAGGGATCGAGACTGCCCGGCAGCACGATCTCGCCTCCCTCGGACACGCGGGGCTGAACCAGGCTGACGGTGGGCAGCGCGTTCTCGGCCGCGATGGCTGCCTGTTCGCTTTCGGCCATGCCGCGCGAAACGAGGCCGCCTCCGACCAGTGCGGCAATCACGAGACCGGCCGCGCCGAGATAAAGGCCGGCGCGCTTCTTTGGGGTTGGATCAGACATGCTGGAGTTCAAGCTCCCTTGCGGGTGAGGAAGGCGCGCCCTTGCGATGGGCGATGCTGAACAGCGCCGGCACGAGCAGCAGTGTCGCCACGGTTGCGAAGATCAAGCCGCCGATCACCGCGCGGCCGAGCGGAGCGTTCTGCTCGGCGCCCTCGCCGATACCGAGCGCGATGGGGGTCATGCCGATGATGATCGCGAGCGCGGTCATCAGCACGGGGCGGAAACGGACCACCGCCGCCTCGATCGCGGCGCGGGTGGCGTCGCCGGTCTCGGCTAGGCGTTCGCGTGCGAAGCTGACCACCAGGATGGAGTTGGCGGTGGCGACGCCCATGCACATGATCGCGCCGGTGAGCGCGGGCACGGAGATGGTCGTGCCGGTCACGAACAGCATCCAGACGATGCCGGCGAAGGCGGCCGGCAGCGCGCCGATGATGACCAGCGGGTCGATCCAGCTCTGGAAGGTCACGACGATCACGAGGTAGATGAGGATAATCGCGCCGATCAGCCCGAAAGCGAGACCGGAGAAGGCGTGGTTCATCGTCTCATATTGTCCCGCCAGCGTGACGGTTACGCCGGCCGGGCGCTCGGCATCCATCTCGGCAATGATGCGATGAATGTCGCCGGCCACGGCGCCCAGGTCGCGAGCCTGCGGCGTGGCATAGATGTTGATGACCGGCTGGATGTCTGCTCGGCTCGCTACGTTGATGGTCGTATTGCGAGTCACGGCGCCAAGACCGCCCAGCGTCTGGGCCTCCCCGGCGCCCGTCGCCGAAACCGGCAGCGCTTCCAGCGCAGCGATCGTGTCGACCTCCAGTTCGGGGACTTGCGCCACGACAGGATAGGACACCCCGTTTTCGGGATTGAGCCAGTAAACCGGCGCAGACTGCTGCGTGCCGGCTAGGGCGGTCGCGACGCTGGTGGTTACGTCACGCTGGTTGAGCCCGTATTGCGCGATCCGCGAGCGATCGATGTCGATGTTGAGCTGCGGCGCGCGCGAGGATTGCTGGAGTCGGGCGTCGGCGAGGCCGGGCACGGTCCGAACGCGTTTGAGGATCGCTTGCGCATAAGCTTCGTTCGCCGCGAGATTCCGGCCGCGCACCTGGATATCGATCGGCGCTGGCGAGCCGAAGTTCAGGATTTGGCTGGTGATGTCGGCAGGCAGGAAGGAGAAATCAACGCCCGGAAAGCTCACGGGCAGCTCGCGCCGCAAAGTGGCGACATGCGTGTCCGTCGCGGTTCGGTTCCGCCCGAGCGAGATGAGGATATCGCCCTCGTTCAGTCCCACCGTCCCCGTATTGTTGTAGATGACGTTGAGCAGCGCGGAGGACATTCCGACATTGGCGACGACCGATTCAACCTGCTCGGCGGGGATCAATTCGCGCACCCGCGTCTGCACCCGCGAGATCAGCGCCGTGCTGTCCTCGATGCGCGTGCCTGCCGGCGCGCGCACATGCAGGGTGATTTGCCCAGCATCCACAGTGGGAAAGAAGTCGCGGCCAAGTGTGGGAATGAGCAGCAGCGACGCCACCATCGCGCCGAGGAACGCCGGGATGAAGATGCGCCGTGCGGACATCACGCGGGAAAGCACCCGCCCGAAGCGGTCCTTCTGCCTGTCGAACCCGGTCGAAAAGCGATGCTGGAACCGGACGAGTGGATTGCGCGAGCGGGCGCGCTCGGCCTCTTCGCCCTCCCGATGCGGGCGTAGCAGATACATCGCCATCGTCGGGATGAGCGTGCGCGACAGGATGAACGAGGCGATCATCGAGAAGATCACCGCCAGTGCCAGCGGCACGAACAGATAGCCTGCGACGCCCGGCAGGAAGAACATCGGCACGAAGACGATGCAGATGCACGTCACGATCACGAAGGCGGGCGTCACGATCTGCGCCGCGCCGTCCATGATCGAGCGTAGAACCGGCTTCCCTTTCTCAAGGTGCCAGTTGATGTTCTCGATCGTGACCATCGCGTCGTCGACCAATATGCCGATGGCCAGAGCCAAGCCGCTCAGCGTCATGATGTTGATCGTCTGGCCGGTCGCGCTCAGCGCCAACAACGCGGCGAGGATCGCCAAGGGTATCGTGGTCACGATGATGATCGTCGATCGCCACGATCCCAGAAACAGCAGGATCATCAGCGAGGTCAGCACGGCGGCCAACACACCCTCATAGGCCACGGTGGAGACGGCCGCCTTCACCAGCACCGACTGGTCGCCGATAAGCTGGACGCGCAGCGTTTCCGGGAGGCCCTCGGTGATCTGTGGGATACGCTCGCGAACCGTATTGACGATATCGATGGTTGAGGCCGCACCGCTCTTGAGCACGGTCATCAGGACTGACCGCTGGCCTTCGACTTGGACGATGTTCATTTGCGGCGGCGCGCCGTCGCGGACTTGGGCGATGTCGCGCATGGTGATCGTCGCGCCGTCGACCACGCGAACTGGCAGATTGTTCAACTGCTCGACCGAGCCCGGCGCATTGTTGAGCCTGACGGTGTATTGCAGGCCGCCGACCTTGGCGAAGCCCGCCGGGATGATTTGGGTTTGCGCGGCAATCGCCGCCGCGACGTCGCCGGCGGACAGGCCGCGAGCGCGCAGCGCCTCAGGGTCGATGTCGATCTGTATCTGACGCTGCTTGCCGCCGAATGGGAAGGGCATGGCGACGCCCGGCACGGTGATGAGCTGCGGGCGGATTTGATTGACGCCGAGATCGTAGAGCTGCTGTTCGCTCAGCCCTTCGCCGGAGAGGGCGAGCTGGACGATCGGCACGGTCGAGGCGTCATAGTTGACGATGAACGGCGGAGAGATGCCCGGCGGAAGCTGACGCAAAATGGCCTGCGAGATCGACGTGACCTGCGCGGTCGCGGTGCGAATGTCCGCGCCTGGCTGGAAGTAAATCCGCACGACGCCAACGCCGTTCATCGACTGGCTCTCGATCCGGTCGATGTCGTTGACGGTCGTGGTCAGCACGCGTTCGAACGGATTGATGATCCGTCCGGCCATGTCCTCGGGCGACAGCCCATTATAGGTCCAGGCGGTCGCGATCACCGGCACGCCGATGCGCGGGAAGATGTCGACCGGCATCCTCAGAACGGACAGGATGCCGAGGCCAAAGATCAGCACGGCCATCACGATGAAGGTCAGCGGTCGCGTTAGCGCGACCCGCACGAGCGCCATCATCGTGGCTGGTTCCGAAACATAGGTGACTTGCTAGGCATCGCACGTCCTCCCGCGAGATCGCGAAAATGGGCATGCTCCCGTCTTGCGTGATCGTGATCGTGGTGGCTGTGGGAATGGGGCATGTCGATCTCAAACGGAGCCATAAGATGTGCACATGAATATGTGTTCATTTGTTTGATGTCAACTCGATGCAGTCAAGCACCACCATGAGCTGGCCGTGGCGATGACGAGCAAATGGCAGCGTCATTTTTGCGCTCGGAGAAGCCGATGACGGCGTCGGCGGTTGAGGGACGGCTTCAGGAATCCGGGAATTCCTGACTTTCCGCATTGATTCGTTTGTTGCCGCAGACCGATGCTTCTTCCAACGTTTGGAAGGTCAAGGGATGAATCACTTCGGGCTCACGTCGGACCTACGCCGCCGGTACGTTGCTCGATGACTATGTGCAGTCGGGCACCATGGCCGCCGACCAAGCGGCGCTTCTAGCCGAAGTCGCCAAGGGTCCCGACCGCGTCGTCATCATTGAGGACACGCGCGAGCTTCAATGCGCCGCGCCTAATCTCGTCGCGATGCGCACCAAGGATGGCATTGCGACGCTCGACGCGCCATGCCGGCGTGCCCCTTCGACCTATCGCCTATCCTTTCATATTTATCTATATTCATATGAATGATTGTTGAAAATAATCCTTGACCTTGCCAACGCTGGAAGCCGCAAAGCGAACAGGAATCGATCAGACGCCGCGGAACGGATGAACAAGGCGCGGCACAGTTGAAAGGCAATATCATGCCGACAAAAAGCGCACTTCTCCTGGCTTCCATAGCCTTGGCTATTGGCGGCCTTACGTCAGCTTGTAGCAAATCGGGCGGCGATCAGGGCGCACAAGCGGCGGCAGCGCCGCAAGTGCCAGTAGCGCAAGTTGTCGTGCGCGAGCTTGCCCCCTCGGCCGAGTTCAACGGTTCGCTATCGGCGCCCCAGAGCGTCGAGTTGCGGCCCCGCGTCAGCGGCGCAATCGTCTCCGTCCATGTCCCCGAAGGCGTGCTCGTCAGGAAGGGGCAGCTTCTGTTCCGCATTGATCCGCGACCATTCCAGGTCGCGCTCGATCAGGCGCAGGCGCAGCTTCGTCAGGCGCAAGCCTCCGCAACGCTCGCCGAAAGCAATTTCACCCGCTCGGAACAACTCGTCGCGACCGGCGCAATCTCGCGCAAGACTTATGACGACGCGCTGGCGCAGCGGAACGCCGCACGCGCACAGGTGCAGGCCGGTAGCGCGGCCGTAGCCGCCGCACGGCTCGACCTTTCCTTTACGCAGGTCACGGCGCCGGTCGGCGGCCGGGTCGATCGCGTGCCCTCGGACCTTCTGGCGCGCCGACCCGACATCCGCGCGGTCGAACATACGCTGCGCGCCGCCAACGCGAATATCGGCGCTGCCCGCTCAGCGTTCTTCCCGACGATCAGTCTGACCGGCTCGGCGGGAACGGCGAGCGCGAGCCTCGACGATCTGTTCTCATCGGGGTCGGGCGCATGGAGCTTCATGCCGCGCATCACCCTGCCGCTTCCAATCTTCGGCGGCAGCGCGCTGAGAGCCAACCTCGATCGCGCGGACGTGCAGAAACGGATCGAAATCGCCAACTATGAGAAGGCGATCCAATCCGCCTTCCGCGACGTGGCTGACGGGCTCGCCGGCAAAGGAACCTTGGACGCCCAAATCCGATCGGAAACGCAGCGGGTCGATGCCAGCCGCAATGCCTACAGGCTCGCGGAACAGCGGCTCAACTCAGGCGAGGATGACAACCTCGCCCTGCTCGACGCGCAGCGCACGCTTTACGGGTCACAGCAAGCCTTGGTCCGCTCCAAGCTGGTGCGGCTCAGTAATCTCATCAATCTCTACAAGGCGCTGGGTGGCGGCTGGACGGAGTTCACGACACCGCCTGATGATCCGTTAGCCCGGTGATTGAGCTGCGCCAGCTCCGCTACCTGATTGCGGCGGCCGAGGCCGGTAGCTTCAGTCGCGCGGCGCGCAGCATAAATATCAAGCAAGCAACGCTCAGCCGACACGTCCTCGAAATCGAGAAGCGGCTAGGCATGGCGCTGTTCGACCGCAAGACCCGCGGTGCCACTCTGACTCCGAATGGCAGAACCTATCTGCGAACGGCACAGCGCATCGTGAAGGAGTTCGAGGAACTGAACAACTGGGTCCGCGCCACGAACAACGGCCACGTCGGCAAGCTGGCCGTAGGCTTCTATACGTCCTTCTCCGCCGGCAACTTGCGGGCAACGCTCAGCGAGTTCGGCGAACGCCACCCCGAGGTCAAAGTATCCGGCTTTGAACGCGATCGGGATATGCTGTTGGCCGGGATCGAGAATGGCCTGCTCGATATCGCGATCATGATTGGGGAGGCCTCCTATCGGGGTCTGATGAGCCGTTCTTTCTGGAGTGAGCGCATATTTGTAGCAATGCCGGCAGGCCATCCACTCACCCAATGCGAACGCATCCATTGGCCCGACCTGACCGGCGAACACTTTTTGCTGACCGAACGAGATCCCGGCCCAGAGACCCGAAACATCCTCATGGGCAAACTTGGGGTCCCCGGTTGCATGCCAGAGATCGACATGCAGGATATCGGACGCGAGACAATGTTGAGCGCCATTGCGCTCGGTGGGCGTCTCTCGATTGTCGCCGAATCCGCCTTGGGTATCCAAGTGCCAGGCGTAACGTTCAGCGAAATCCACGACAGTCATGGACATATGCGGATCGGCTTCTCGGGCTATTGGCGTGAAGACAATGACAACCCCGTCTTGCTGCGCTTCCTTGATCTCGTGGCCGGTCGCTATTCGCTGCCGCCCATTCTGATGCCGCAGCCATCACATCACCAACCGGAAAAGAAATAGCCATGACACGAAGCAAGACACTCTTCATCGTGCTGGTCGCGCTGGTCATCGGATTCGGCGTGGGCTTCGTGCTGCGCCCGGTGATCATGCCCGTCGAGCGTGCGCCGGCCCTCGCGAGTCCGGCCCCCGCCGCACCGGAGCCGGCCGAACCGCGCGGGACGCAGTATTTCGCGGCGCATCTCGATGAAGCACGGGAGATCGTGGGGCAATGCGCGGAAGGCTCGGTGCGGGGCAGCGAGTGCGCCAATGCCGAGCAGGCCGTGATCGAGGCGGAAGGCCGCGACCGCTTCAAGAAGTTCATGGGCAACTGACGGCAGGCGGCGCGCTCTCACTTCCCCTGCGCGCGGTGCCGGCGAAAGGCGCGGTCGGTTTCCATGAACCGGGCGAGCATCGGCGCGACCAGCTTGTCGGGCGGGACCGGCGCTCCCCCGGTCTCGGCTGCGAGCGCGGCGGCATAGGCGACGAGATCGCGATGCACGGCGGCGGGCAGCTCCACGGAGAGCTTGACCGGCCGATCGTCGGCCAGCGGCCCCAACTTCAATTTCGTCATCGTGTCGCTCCGATCGGTTCAAGCACCAGGTCGCGCGTGATGACCACGCGCAACGGATGCCCCGGCCGGATGGTGAGCGTCGGCTGCACATTGAGCTGCCGACGCACGATCTGCTGGCCGGTCTGGTTGATGGTGTCCTGCGAGCCGCGACGCAGTGCGCGAGTAAGTTCGTCCTCGCTATCCGCGCCCAATTCGGCGCCGACGCCGAGCAGTGTCGAAACGGCGGCGGCTTTCAGCAGATTGCCCCAATGCTGGTTTACGCGATCCTGTAGGCCAGCATATCCGGCCGCATCAGCGCCGGGCTGGCGCTCGAGAACGATCGAGCGGCCGTCCGGCAATATCAGCCGATCCCATGCCAGCAGCACGCGCGCCTGCCCGGCGGCGATCTCGCTGTCATATTCGCCGATCAGCCGCGTGCCCTGCGGGATGAGCAGGATGCGGCCCGTAGGGCTGTCATAGACGTTTGCCGTTACCTGGGCGGTGATCTGGCCGGGAAGGTCCGAACGGATGCCGGTGATGAGCGCGGCAGGGATGATGCTGCCGGCCTGCACGATGTTGGGCGAGGCCGGCGCCACGAGGCGTTCGACGCTGACCGTCCGCTGATTAGACGCCTGCGCCAAGAAGGCTCGCTTGGCGGCCTGGTCGCCCTGCGCCGTCTCGGCAGGTTGCGGTGAGGCAGGAGCACCAGGCGCTGCCGTCGCGAGGTTCGGCAAAGACGGCATCGCAGCGGCCCCGGCGCTGCTGCCACCCAAGAACACGCCGCTCATGCGGGCGGCGTCGCGCTCCTGCTGCGCGCGCTGGCGGGCGGCTTCCTCAGCCTGCGCGCGCGGATCGGGCTGGGCGCCGACCGGCGGGACCTGGACATTCTCCCCGCGCTGCTGGGCCGAGACGATCGGGCCGCCGAGGTCGCCGGGAAGCGGCGGGCCGAGTTTCGGCGCTTGGCTATAGTCGCGCGGTCCCGACGTGATGGTCTCGGACGTGGCGCGGCTGTCGGTGTTGTAAAGCTCCTTGGCCTCCTTCTCGCCGGCCGGCTTGAGCGCATAGATCAGTGAGCCGCCGATCCCGAGGCCGGCGACGACGCCGAGGGCGGCCAGCGCCTTGCGCGACAGGCGCATGACGCGCGGCGGGTTGCCGCGAAGCTGGAAGGCTTGCGGATCGGGGCGCGGCGCTTGCGGTGCGGCCGCCTCGGGCGGGGAATTGTCGGCGGGATCGGTCACGGCCGCCCCCTGCGCCCATTGTCGCGCACGATGCGGACGCGCTGCTCGCCGCGCCGGTCGCCCAGGCGCAGCTCGGCGGCGGCGAACAGCCGGTCCACCACCATGTAGCGGCCCTGCACGCGGTAATTAACTAACTCGGCATCGCCGGCCGCGCCGGTCACGAACAGCGGCGGCATCTCGCCCTGCGAGATCCCGGCCGGAAACTCGATGAACACTTGGGCTGCATCATCGAAGGCGCGAACCGGCTTCCACGGCACGCGGTCGCCCTCGATCCGGTAGCGGAAGTTGAGCGCCGCGAGGTCGAGGCCGGTCGCGACGGGGGCAGCGGCGGCATTGGCGCCGCGCAGCGCGATGAGCTGGTCCTGCGGATAGGTCCATGAGACCGAGGCCATGTATGTCGATGCGGTCGCGCGCAATTCGATGTGATAGGTGCGCCGGTCGGTATTGATGACGAGGTTCGTGGAAATGTCGGGGCGTGTTGGCTTCGCCAGGATATGCACGCGCGCCGTCGCGCCGCTGCCGCTCACCGTGTCGCCGATGATCCAGCGCACGGTGTCGCCGGCCGCGACCGGCCCGGGCCCCACGAGCTGCTCGCCTTCCTGAAGCGCGATGTCCGTCACCTGGCCGGGCGCGGCATAGACCTGATAGAGCGCGCCGTCCGTCCAGGGATATTGCTGGATGGCGTTGAGGAAACCGTCGCGCACCGGCTGCACGCGGGCGGCCGCGTTGGCGGCCCCGACACGGCGGCGCGGATCGGCGGGCTCGGAAGTCGCTGCCCCGGCCGCGACCGGCTTCAATTGGCCGGGGAGCGGCAGGGGTTCGGGGATCGTCACCACCTCGACGGCGCGGAGCGGTTCCGCGGCCGGCGTCGCCGCGATCTCGCGCGGCGGATCATCATAGCGAATCGCGGGCGGCTTCGCCGATGTGGTGGCGCAGCCGGCGAGCGCGGTGGCGGAGACAAGCAGGACCGCCGAGGCGGAACGGCGAAATGGCGTGTGCGTCATTGCGACAGCTCCCTTGACCAATTCAAAGCGTTGACGAAGACGCCGAGCGGATTCTTGCGCAGGGCGTCGGGGGTGCGCGGCGGCTGCACGACGATGGTGAGGATCGCCGACCAGCGTTCGGTGGCGGCAAGGCTGCCGTCCTGATAGCGGCGCTCGGTCCAGGCGACGCGGAAGCTGTCGGGCGATGCCCGGATCACGCTCGACACGTCCACCGCGACCTGCACCCGGCCGACATTGGCGAAGGGGTCGTTGGCGCGGGCGTAGTCGTTGAGCGCCACCGCGCCCCGATCGGTCGTGAAGTCGTAGGCGCGCAGCCAGTTCTGGCGGACGATCACCGGATCGGCCGGGATCGCCCTGACCTGCTCGATGAAGCGGGCGAGATGGAACGCAATTTGCGGATCGGTCGGGCGATAGCCCGCCTCGGCGGGGGCGACGGCCTGGGCCTCGCCGAGCCGATCGACCTGCACCACCCAGGGCACGATATGCCCACGCGCCGATTGCCAGACGAGACCGGCGGAAAGGCCGCCCGAGAGCGCCAGCGCGCCGAAGAAGGCGAGGCGCCAGTTCTTCGCCTGCACGCGCGCGGAGCCGATGCGGTCGTCCCATTGCTGGGCTGCGCGCTGATAGGGTGTCGTGGGTTCGGGCGTCTGGCCGTAGCGGATGGTGGGGCGTCGGAACATGGGAGGTCAGTCCTTCTCTTTGATGTCGGGACCGGCGCCGCCGCCGTGGCTGTCGCCAGCCTTCATGGTGTGGGCGAGGACGGTCGCGCCGTGGCTGACGGCCTGGCGGCGTTTCATCGCGGCGGCCCATTCAGGCTGGGCGGATGCGCCGGCCGACGCGGAACCGCCAGCGGTTGCAGCCGCCGGGGCGGCGGATGCCGGCCCGCCGGTGATCGTGCCGCCGGTTGCGGTGAATCCGGCACGGGCGCCGGAGCGGAAATTGGACTTGATCGCCTCGCCGCCCTTGGCGGCCGCCTTGCGCAAGGGCGAAAGGACGGCGTTCGCCGCGCTTCCCGCCGCCGCTTGGCCGACAGCGGCCATGCCGCCCGCAACAGCGCCTGCACCGCTCTTGCCGAACGAGCCGAGGCTGTAGGCGCTGGTGGCACCGCCTGCCATCTGAGCGCCACCACGCGCGGCGGCGCCGGTCATCCGGCCGGCCGCACCGACTGCGGACCCGGCCGCGCCCACGCCAAGGCGTGCGGCGGCGGCGCCTCCGATCAGCGCGCCGCCTGCCGCCAGCGCGGTCCCGGCCGCCGTACCCGCGCCGAGCTGCGGGCCGCCCGAGACGATGCCGTTCGCAATGCTGGGGCCGAAGATCGACAGGCCCAGCAGCGACAGCGCGGCAAGCGCGATGGCCATGACCTGATTGATGTCGGGCGCGGGGCCGAGGGCAGCGCCGGTGAACTGGCTGAACAAGGTGGTGCCGATGCCGGTGATGACGGCGAGCACCAGCACCTTGATGCCGGTCGAGACGACATGGCCCAGCACCTTCTCGGCCATGAAGGCGGTCTTGTTGAAGAAGGCGAAGGGCAGCAGGACGAAGCCGGCCAGCGTCACCAGCTTGAACTCGATCAGCGTGATGAAGACCTGCACGGCGATGATGAAGAAGGCGAGCACCACGATCACCCAGGCGAGCAGCAGCACGAGGATCAGCGCGAGGTTGGAGAACACGGCCCAAAGGCTGGAGAACTGGCCCGCCGCATCGAGCAGCGGCTTGGCGGCTTCGAGCCCCTTCGCCGCGATCGTGCCGGGCTTCATGAACTCGTCGATCGTCATCGCCCCGCCGCTGGCCTGGAGGCCGAGCCCGGCGAAGCTCTCGAACACGATGGTCGCGAGCAGCGAGAAATTGCCGATGATGAAAGCGAAGGTGCCGATGTAGAGCGTCTTCTTGACGAGGCGCTGAAGCACGTCCTCGTCCGCGCCCCAGGCCCAGAACAGGCCGGCGAGCGTTACGTCGATGGCGATCAGCGTGGTCGAGAGGAACGCGACCTCGCCGCCGAGCAGGCCGAAGCCTGAGTCGATGTAGCCGGTGAAGATGTTGAGGAAATTGTCGATAACGCCGGTGTCGTTCATGGCCGGGTGCCTTCATCCGGCGCCGTGTCGCTGCCGCGCTCGATCTCGGGCGGGGGCTCGTCCTGGCGGAAGAAGCGGCGGCGGTTGACGGCCCAGGCCGCCTCGCAGCCACTATCCGGCTTGGTGAGCGAGGCGCAGCGATCCAGCTCGCGGGCGAGCCTGGCCTGGCCTTCGTCCGCCGGCAGGAAGAGCGGGGGCGCGGGCGCAGGCTCATCGGGCTGGACGGCGGCGACGATCGCCACCGTCATCATCAGCCCGGCCAGCGCCGCCACCCCTGCGATCTTCGCCGTGCGCGACATCGGGCGTCTCAGTTGCCCATGAAGCGGCGGAACCGCTCGCGCCCTTCGGCCTCCTCGGCCGCCTGGCGGGCGGATTGCAGCGCCTGCGCCCGGCCCTGCGCCGCGACCGCGGCGGTGAGGTCGGCGAGCTGCTGCGATTGCAGCGCGAGGAGCTCGTTGCCCGCCTGCGTCGCCTGGAGCGCGCCGGTCGCCGACTGGCTGGCCGAGACCAGGCTGTACATCGTCGTGCGGGCGCCTTCGATGTTGCCGACGACGCCGGCCTGCACCTGCAAGGCATCCTGAAAGGCGCCGACGCTATCCTCCCAGCGGGCATTGGCGTTGGCGACCATCTGCGCGTGGGTGCCGGTGAGCGCCGCGCCCTTGTAGCGGCCGTTGAACACCTGCTGGACGTTCTGCACGTCATAAGCGATGCGCTGCGCCTCGCCGAGAAGCTGCTGGGTGCGCTGCACCTGCTGCTGCAACTGCTGGAGCGAGCTGAACGGCAGCGAAGCCAGGTTGCGCGCCTCGTTGACGAGACTGGTCGCCTGCTGCTGGATTTGCTGAATCTGGTTGTTGACCTGCTGGAGCGACCGCGCGGCCGTCAGCACGTTCTGCGCATAATTGGTCGGGTCATAGACGATCCCGCCGAACTGAGCGTGCGCCGGCGTGGCGGCGGTGATGCCGATCATGCTCGATGTGGCGATGGCGCCGGCCAGCATGGCGCGGCGCAGGATATTGGGTTTCATGGGGTCGTGTCCTTCAAGGCAAGGGGGAGCTGGCCGGCATCTTCCCGGCGACCGGCCAGCGGATCGAGTTGGGGTTCGGGAAGAAGATCGACCGCCCAGGCCAGGCCGCGATGGCGCAGCCATTCGGCGGCGAAGCGCTCGCGGCCGTGGGTCTCGACCAGTTCGGCGATGCGGAGCTGATCGGTCTTGGAAGACGCGGCGGCGAAGGCCAACGCGACCTCGCCTAGCCCCAGCTCGAACAGCCGGTTGCCGCGCCGCGACTGGCAGTAATAGTCGCGCTTGGGCGTGGCCCGGCTGAGGATTTCGATCTGGCGAGCGTTGAGGCCGAACCGTTCGTAGATGGCGGCGATCTGCGGCTCGGCGGCGCGCTCGTTCGGCAGGAAGATGCGCGTCGGGCAGCTCTCGATGATGGCCGGCGCGATGTTAGAGGTTTCGATGTCGGCCAGGCTCTGCGTGGCGAAAACGACGCTGGCGTTCTTCTTCCGCAAGGTCTTAAGCCATTCGCGGAGCTGGGCTGCGAAGTCGGGGGTGTCGAGAACCAGCCAGCCCTCGTCGATGATGATGAGCGTCGGCGAGCCGTCCAGCCGGCCTTCGATCCGGTGGAACAGGTAGGACAGGACGGAGGCGGCTGATCCGCCGCCAACCAGGCCCTCCGTCTCGAACGCCTGCACCGACGCTTCGCCGAGCCGTTCGACCTCGGCATCGAGCAGCCGGCCCCACGGTCCACCAAGGCAATAGGGGGCGAGCGCCTGCTTGAGCTGCTGGCTCTGGAGCAGAACCGCGAGCCCGGTCAGCGTGCGTTCCGGCACGGGCGCACTGGCAAGGGAGCCGAGCGCCGACCACAGATGCTCCTTGGCCTGCGGATCGACGGGGACGCCTTCGCTGGCGAGGATCGCCGCCAGCCATTCGGCCGCCCATGCGCGCTCGGCCGGATCGTCGATACGGGCGAGCGGCTGTAGCTGGACGCTGCCGTCGCCGTCGTCGGACAGCCCGAGATCCTGCCAGTCTCCGCCCGCCGCCAGCGTGGCGGCGCGGATCGAGCCACCGAAGTCGAACGCGAAGACCTGGGCGTTCTCGTAGCGGCGGAACTGCATCGCCATTAGCGCGAGCAGCACCGACTTGCCCGCGCCGGTCGGGCCGACGATCAGCGTGTGGCCGACATCGCTGCCATCGGGGTGAAGGGAAAACCGGAACGGGGTCGAGCCTTCGGTCCTGCCATAGAGCAAGGGGGGTTGTCCGAAGTGCTCGTCCCGTTCCGGCCCCGCCCATACTGCTGACAGGGGGATCAGATGGGCGAGATTGATGGTGGAGATCGGCGGTTGCCGGACGTTGGCGTAGGTGTGGCCGGGCAGGCTCCCCAGCCATGCCTCGATCGCGTTCATCCCCTCGGGGATCACGGTGAAGTCGCGGCCCTGGATGACCTTCTCGACCAGCCGCAGCTTCTCGGCCGCAATGGCGGGATCGCCGTCCCACACCGTCACCGTCGCGGTGACATAGGCCATGCCGGCATAGTCGGAGCCCAGCTCTTGCAAGGCGGTGTCGGCGTCGGCGGCCTTGTTCGAGGCGTCGCTGTCGAGCAGCGTGGACGCCTCGTTGGTCATGACTTCCTTGAGGATGGCCGCGACCGATTTGCGCTTGGCGAACCATTGCCGCCTGATCCTGGTCAGCAGCTTGGTCGCGTCGGTCTTGTCGAGCATCAGCGCGCGGGTGGACCAGCGATACTCGAAGGCGAGCCGGTTCAGCTCGTCGAGCAGGCCGGGGAAGGTCACGCTCGGGAAGCCGACGATGGTGAGCGTGCGCAGATGGTGCTCGCCGAGCTTCGGTTCGAGCCCGCCGGTCAGCGGCTCGTCGGCGAGTAGCGCGTCGAGGTGCATCGGAGTTTCCGGCACGCGCACGCGCTGGCGGCGGGTTGAGGTGGTGCTGTGCAGGTAGGTCAGCGTCTCGCCGTCATCGAGCCAGCGGACCTCGGGCACGAAGCCCTCGACCAGATTGAGAACGCGGTCGCTGCGGTCGGCGAAGCCCTTGAGCAGTTCCCACGGATCGACGCCGCTGGTGGACCGGCCCTCGTAGAGCCACCCTTCCGCGCGCGCCGCTTCCTCGGCCGGCGGCATCCACAGCAGGGTGAGATAATAGGCGCTCTCGAAATGCGCGCCTTCCTCGCGGAACTGTTCGCGGCGCTCCATGTCCACGAGCGCCGAGACCGAATCGGGAAAATCGGAATCGGGGTAGTCGAGCGCGGGACTGCGCTGCGCCTCGACAAAGATCGCCCAGCCCGAGCCGAGACGCCGGAGCGCGTTGTTGAGCCGCGCGGTGGTGGCGACCAGCTCGGCGGGTGTGGCGCTGTCGAGATCGGGGCCACGGAAACGCGCCGTGCGCTGAAAGCTGCCGTCCTTGTTGAGAACGACGCCCTCGCCGACCAGCGCGGCCCAGGGCAGGAAGTCGGCCAGGTGGGCGGCGCGATTCCTGTATTCGCGCAGGCCCATCATGGCCGCATCCACGCCGGATAGCGGAGGTGCCGCCGGGCCACGTCCACGAACTGCGGATCACGGCGCGCGGCCCAAACCGACAACGCATGACCGATTGCCCAAATCGCCAGCCCGGCGATCCAGAGGCGAAGGCCGAGGCCGATCGCGCCGGCGAGCGTGCCGTTGACGATGGCGAGCGAGCGCGGGGCGCCGCCGAGCAGGATCGGCTCGGTCAGCGCCCGATGGACCGGCGCATAGAAGCCGGCGATCGGCTCGACGGGATCGGCCGCGCCCGTCATGCGATCAGCGCCCCGCCGCCGAACGAGAAGAACGACAAAAAGAAGCTCGACGCGGCGAAGGCGATCGACAGGCCGAAGACGATCTGGATCAGCCGGCGAAAGCCGCCCGAGGTGTCGCCGAAGGCCAAGGTGAGGCCGGTCACGATGATGATGATGACCGCGATGATCTTCGCGACCGGCCCCTCGATGCTTTCGAGGATGGATTGCAGCGGGGCTTCCCACGGCATCGACGACCCGCCCGCGTGGGCGGGCGCCGAGATGGTGAGCGCGATGACGCTGGCGGTGGCGGCGAGCATGGCGCGGCGTGCGCCATGCCGAAGGGCATGGATCATGGTGCGTCTCCGAGGTTGGGGGGTGCGAGGGGGGTCAGGCGGTAATCGCCGGTCTCGGCGTCGATCCCCTCGACGCGAGCCAGCTCGGCGAGGCGGCGACCGTGCCCGTCGCGAACCAGCACGGCGATCAGGTCGATGGTCTCGGCGAGCAGCGCGCGGGGAACCGTGACGACGGCCTCCTGAATGAGCTGCTCCATGCGGCGCAGCGCCCCGAGCGCGGTCCCGGCGTGGATGGTGCCGATGCCGCCGGGGTGGCCAGTGCCCCAGGCTTTGAGGAGGTCGAGCGCCTCGGCGCCGCGCACCTCGCCGATGGGGATGCGGTCGGGGCGCAGCCGCAGGCTGGACCGCACGAGATCGGACAGCGTGACGACGCCATCCTTGGTCCGCATGGCGACGAGGTTCGGCGCGGCGCACTGAAGCTCGCGCGTGTCTTCGATCAGGACGATGCGGTCGGTGGTCTTGGCGACTTCGGCCAGGAGCGCATTGACCAGCGTGGTCTTGCCGCTGCCGGTCCCGCCTGCCACGAGGATGTTGGCGCGGGCGGCGACGCCATCACGCAGCGCCGCGGCCTCGGCCGGCGACATGATCCCGGCCGCCGCGTATTCATCGAGCGTGAAGACGGCGACGGCGGGCTTGCGGATCGCGAAGGCGGGCGCGACGACGACGGGGGGCAGCAACCCCTCGAACCGCTCCCCTCCTTCGGGCAGCTCGGCCGAGACGCGCGGGGACCGGGCATGAACCTCGACGCCGACATGGTGCGCGACCAAGCGAACGATGCGCTCGCCGTCCGCGGCGGCCAGCTTCATGCCGGTGTCGCTGATGCCTTCGCCGAGCCGATCGACCCACAGCCGGCCGTCCGGGTTCAGCATCACCTCGATGACGGCGGCATCGTCGAGCCAGGCCGCGATCGACGGGCCGAGCGCCGTGCGCAGCATCCGCGCGCCGCGTGTCTTCGCCTCGGAACGGATCGGATGGACGGTCAAAAAAAAGCCCCTGATGAGGGCCGGGCGAGCCGCCGCCCGGCGTCAGGGGCACATCAAGAGAGGCAGAAAAGACCGTGCTTCAATAAGTAAATGTGGTCGTCGTAGTCTGGCGTAGAGATACAAGAACTGGCGTAGTCAGCTCATTCTTCTTGGAGCGGAAAGTCCTCGCCAATTTCTTGCCTGACCTTCGAACCCTTCGCGAGTCGGCGGCCGAGCGCATCCATGAAGGCGTCGTAGCGGTCGCCGCCCTGGCGACGCATCGCGGCCCGCTCGCTCTCGGGCGGCGGCGGAGTGTTCGACAGCCAGAAGCGCACGAACAGCGCGATCATCTCGACACCGATCCCCGTGTCGCGCTCCAGCCGGGTGATGCGGCGGTCCAGCTTGTCGAGACGCTTGGCGATGGCGGCCTCGCGCTGCTCGTCGGCGTCGGGCGACAGGAAGGATGCGATGGCCGCCTCGGCGATCAGCGACCGGGACTTGTCCCTGCGGTCGGCATAGGCGGCGAGCGCGCGCATCAGCTCGGGGTCAAGATAGACCGACAGCGGCGTCTTGGTGCTCATAGCTCGATGCCGTCCTCGGGATCGAGCGACGCCTGCCGGGCCACGCGCTGCATCTGGCGGCGCACCGTCGCCTGCCGCGCCGCATCGCTATCGGGGTCCGGCTCGTCCAGCTCGAACTCGTTGGCGGGCGCGGGCCGGGGCGTCGGCGCGATGTCGATGTGGGGCTCCAGCGCCGGCTCGCGGCGCAGGTCCCCGTTCGCGGCATCGTCCTCAGCACCCGCCTTCTTGGCGGCCTTTTTCTTCATCGGCTTCTTGGGCGATTCATGCTCGATCGGCTCGGGCATCGGCGGCGCCTCGATCGGCGCCAGGCCGCTCCAGTCGTCGGGGCGCGGCGGGCCGCCTCCGACATTCATGTCAGGCGGCGACATCACCCGCTGCGTGAACCGCCGGTCCTTGAAGTAGCGGGCCTTCTTTGCCCGGATCGGCGGGATGCCCGCGACCATGACGATCTCGTCGTCGGGCGGTAGCTGCATGATCTCGCCGGGGGTGAGGAGTTGGCGGGCGGTCTCAGAGCGCGACACCATCAAATGCCCGAGCCAGGGCGAAAGCCGGTGGCCGGCGTAGTTCTTCATCGCCCGCATCTCGGTCGCGGTGCCGAGCGCGTCCGAGATGCGCTTGGCGGTGCGCTCGTCGTTGGTGGCGAAGCTCACGCGCACATGGCAATTGTCGAGGATCGCGTTGTTCGGCCCGTAAGCCTTCTCGATCTGGTTGAGGCTCTGGGCGATGAGGAAGCTCTGGATGCCGTAGCCGGCCATGAACGCCAGCGCGCTCTCGAAGAAGTCGAGTCGGCCGAGCGCCGGAAACTCGTCGAGCATCAACAGCAGCCGGTGGCGCGATTGCCGCGCCTTCAGGTCCTCAGTGAGCCGGCGCCCGATCTGGTTGAGGATGAGGCGAATGAGCGGCTTGGTGCGTGAGATGTCGCTGGGCGGCACGACGAGGTAGAGCGTGACCGGCAGCTCGCCCTCGACCAGATCCTTGATGCGCCATTCGCAGGTGCGCGTGACCTGCGCGACGACGGGATCGCGATAGAGGCCGAGGAACGACATGGCGGTCGAGAGCACGCCCGATCGCTCGTTGGCCGATTTGTTGAGCAGCTCGCGCGCGGCCGAGGCGACGACGGGATGGACGCCGGCCTCCCCCAAATGCGGCGTCGTCATCATCGCCCATAGCGTGCTCTCGATCGGGCGGCGGGGATCGGACAGGAAGGCGGCGACGCCCGCCAGCGTCTTGTCGGCCTCGGCGTAGAGGACATGGAGGATCGTGCCGACCAGTAGGGCATGGGAGGTCTTCTCCCAGTGGTTGCGCTTCTCCAGCGAACCTTCCGGGTCCACCAGCACGTCGGCGACGTTCTGCACGTCGCGCACTTCCCAGGCGCCCTTGCGGATTTCGAGCAGGGGGTTGTAGGCGGCCGACGCGCCGTTGGTCGGATCGAACAGCAGCACCCGCGCGTGCCGGGCGCGAAAGCCGGCGGTGAGCTGCCAATTCTCGCCCTTGATGTCATGCACGATCGCCGAGCCCGGCCAGGTGAGCAGCGTCGGCACGACCAGGCCGACGCCCTTGCCGCTCCGGGTCGGCGCGAAGCACAGCACATGCTCGGGGCCGTCGTGGCGCAGGTAGTCGCGCCCGAGCCGACCGAGCATGACGCCGCTGTCGCCCAGCAGCCCAGCGGCGGCGATCTCCCCGCGCGTCGCCCAGCGCGCCGAGCCATAGGTCTCGGCGTTCTTCAGCTCGCGCGCACGCCAGACCGACATGCCGATGGCGACGACGATCGCGGCGAACCCGCCCGACACAGCGATGAACGCGCCGGTCTGGAATATCTCCGGCGCGTAGGCGTCAAACGAAAACCACCACCAGAAGAAGGCCGGCGGCGGATAGATCGGCCAGTCGCCGAGCATGAACCAGGGCGCCCCAAGCTGGGGCTGATAGGCGAGCGCTGCGGCCGTCCATTGCGTCGCGGCCCAAATGGCTGCGAGCACGATCAGGAAGACCGTGAAGACCTGACCCCAAAGGATTTTGGTTGCCGACATGGCACCGAGGTCGATGCGTACCGGACATCAAATCAAGTCACTGTTATTGTTGAGGGAAGTCTAGCGTAGAAATACAGGGAGTAGCGTAGTTTAGTCTGCTATGTTTTCGACGGTGATCGATTGAACGGTCCCGTATGTCGCGCGCTATCAGAGCGGACAGATCGAGAACAAGGTGCTTTACCAACCAGAATGGGTATGATACCCGATCCAAGTTCGGGCATCATACCCGAACCGGAGAAAAATGGTGCGTCTAATCGGATCGCGGGATGTCCTGAAGCTGACCGGGCTTTCGGCTGATCAGCTGCGCGAATGGACCGTGCGGCGCAGGCTCATTCATCCGGACGTCCCGGCATCACGCCAGGGTCAGCAGGCTCAATTCGGCTGGCAGACAGTGCTGTTGCTCCGGCTCGCCGTCGTTATGCGCAGCCGGTTCCATGTCGAACTCCAAGTCCATCGCGACCTGCTGCTTCGCGCACGCGAGCTATTGAACGGCCGGTCCTTTCCGGGCCTGTGGAACCACCGGCTCGTTATCTTTGGACTCGATAGCTGTGCGCTGCTCGGTGGTAGCGATCCGTTGCCGGCCGACCAGGATGCAATCCTGCTTCGGCTCAACGCCCATCTTGAGGCGCTGTCGCAGGGCTTCGGCGTCTCCGAGCCGATCGCGCAACTCCCTCTCTTTCCGGCGGTGGGATTGCGCCGAAGCGAAGCGCCGGCTGACGCAGAGGGCGGCATCATGCTGCGCACTGCCGAAGGTGACGCGGCGTGACCGCGCTCGCCAGAATCGAAGCGGGACTGCGTGCGATCGGCTATCGACCGGAATCGCTCATCCACGACTATAGCTTCGCCGATGTGCTGTCGGAGGCGGGCGAGGAACAGTGCGTCGCACTTGCCGCGTTCACACAAGTTCCCGAATCCTATCGCTCGGCCGCCTTTGGCGTGATTACCGGCACGCACGATGCGGACGCCGTGCTACGCCGCCGGGCGCTCGGTGCGCCGATCTTGTTCTCGATCAGCCCTGAAGATGTCGGGGTCTGGCGGGTCGGCGCGGAAGGCAAGCCACGTCTGAGCGAACGGGTTCCGCTCGACCAGCTGGACGCGCTGTTCGAGCGCAATGCCGACAATTGGAACCCACACGCGGTTCACCGCGCCAAGTCGCTGGCCCAGACCCAGACGGCCTATCAGCTCGACTTCGTCGATCTGGGACTGATGCCGGCGATCGAACATGAGATCGAAGTGAAGCTCGATCGGCTGCTCGGCGAAGTCATTGCCCAACTGCTGTCCGGGATCGACGATCCGCAACGCGAAGAAGCGGTTTTCCGCACCACCTTCAGGCTCCTTGCCGCCAAAATCCTGATCGATCGCCAGCATCCTGACGCGACATCATGGACCCATGCGCCGGTGCGCGATGTGCTCGCCGGCATCGAGACCTATTATCATCTCGATCATATGCTGCGGCCCGCGGTCGATGCCCTTCCGTCGTCGGCCGTGGAGACTGCATGGACGACGCTTCGCGGCGCCATCACCTTCCGGAACATTTCGTCGGACAGTTTGGCATTCGTTTACGAAAACACGCTGGTGACGGCTGACACGCGCAAACGCTTCGGCACGCACTCTACCCCCAGACAAGTGGCTGAATATGTCGTTGGCCAACTCGATCTCGGCCGCTTCGATCTTGAGGACATAACGATCTACGAGCCGTTCGCTGGCGCGGGTATGTTCCTCGTCGCGGCACTGCGGCACCTGCGCGATCAGCTTCCCGATACGCTCACCGGCGAGGAGCGGCACGCTTTTCTCGTCAAGCGGATCAGCGGTGCGGAACTCGACAGCTTCGCCTGTGAAGTCGCGACGCTATCGCTGATCCTTGCTGATTACCCCAACGCAAATGGCTGGAAAATCGCATCCAAGGACTTGTTCGAGAAAGACGCGCTTCGAGCAGATGCCGCTGGCAAGCGCATCGTCCTGTGCAACCCACCCTGGGAGGACTTCGACAGCGAAGAGCGCCAGCGCTATCCCGAGATGGCGGCAAAGTCGTTCTCGAAGCCGATGGCGGTGCTGCGGACGCTCATCGAAGCCAAGCCCCAAGCGCTGGGTTTCGTTTTGCCGCAAGGCTTTCTCCGCCAGAAGCAATATGGCGAACTGCGCCAGCTGCTCGCTGACACATATGACCGGATCGAGCTGACATCGCTTCCTGACCGCATCTTTCAGCGTGCCGGGCTGGAGGCGGCCGTGATCATCGCCACCGGCCAGCGCGACGCTGATGCGAAGAATCTTCCGAGCCAGTTGCGCTCCGTCGAAGTCACCGACCGAGGCCGTCCGGATTTTCTCATGACGGGTAAGGTCACCACCGAGCGCCGCCGCACCAAGCTGGTATGTTCGGGGGACCTTTGGATTGGTGCGCTCGACGAGGTCTGGGAATATCTGGCGGACTATCCCGTGCTTGGTGGTCAAGCCGAAGTTCATCGCGGCCTTCAGTGGATCAGCCAGTCTGCCGGCTGGAGCGCAGTTCCTCGGGAGGGCTTTGCCAGAGGAATTTTCAAGCCCGCGGACTCGCTTCTTCAATTTAGTATCACCACGACCGGCTTCGTCGATATGCGCGAGGAATCCGCATATCGGTTCGGTCCACTCACGCGCGCCTGGGACAAACCCAAAATACTGGTCAACGTGGCGCGCCGGTCGCGTGGCCCCTGGCGGCTGGATGGCGCGCTAGACGCGAGCGGGCTCGTGCCGTCGCAGGCGTTCTTTGGCATCTGGCCGACCACATCAGACCTGCCAGTGGAAGCGATCGAAGCGCTGATCAACAGCCCGCTGGCGAGCGCCTTCGTCCTCGAGCGGGCCTCGAACCAGCATCTCACCAATGTTGTTATGAAGCAGCTGCCGTTGCCAAAGCGGGGCGCGCTTGGTGACGTGGTCGCCGCAGTGTGGCGCTACCGCGACGCGCTTGGCGCCGCCGCAGCCCATGCGCTACGCACGCCCGAGATCGACGAGCGGTTGGAAGGGTTGCTGATCGATATCGACGCGCAGCTCTTGAAGGCCTTCGATCTGCCTCCTCGTCTGGAGCGACGATTGCTCGAAGCGTTTCGTGGACATGAAGCTGAACGGCGTGTCGCACATACCTTCAAGGGCTGGTTCCCAGAGGACTTTACCGCCTACCTCCCGCTGCACGAATATGTCGGCCCGCTGCTACGCGAAAACACTGGCGCCTGGGCGCTCGAAGTCTTCACGCCGGCACCGGAGCACGAGGTTGAGCGGCTCAGGCGCTACGTCCAGTAGCGGATGGACACCTATCTGCTCGATACGAACCTTGTGTCCGTGCTCTATGACGCGCGGAGGCCCAATCATATCGCCGTCCGCCAGGCAGTCGCCGACTTACCGGCGCAAGCCGCGCAGCTCGTATCGGTAGTAACGGTCGGCGAGCTCAGGTTCGGGTTAGCGCTCGCGCGCGCCGCAAGCCAGCCGCTCACGCACATTGAAGCGTGCCTCGTCAGCACCGAGGCACACCCGTTGGCCGAAGTCACACGGCACACGGCAGATGCCTTCGCGACCGTTAAATCGAGCGTCGCGCTGGCGCGGATCGACATCAGGCGCCGTATTCCACGCTGGGTCGAGGCCTGGACCGATCGTGTGAGCGGCCAGCTTCTGCAGATCGATGAGAATGATCTCTGGATTGCGGCACAAGCGCTTGAACGAAACTATGTCGTCGTCACCTCCGACCGGGATTTCACTCAAGTGATTGCGCCGGTGGTTCCGGACCTTCGCGTTCTTCTCGTCTGAGCGACTCCTTCTTTTGCTTCAGCTCGCTCTCGGCCCCAAACCCTTCCGCTAAAGGCCCAGCCCTCGGCCGCGCCCGAACGACCAATCTACCCCGCCGCCCGTACGCATGACGCCGGAGATGTGCTTGCCGATCTGGCGGTCGAGCGAGGGCGACCAGGGCACGAGCTGGAAGCTCAGGCCATTGTCGATCATGGCGAAGCGCCCCGAGGCGAGCGTGATCCGCTGGCGCACCGTGCCCGCGACATACTCCCCGGCCTTGGACGGCGCGTGCGGCTGGCCGATCTCGGCCGACAAGTCCTTGGCGGCCGCGTCCAGCTCGCGGCGGCGGAGCGTGTCGAGCAGGTTGCGCGCGAAGATGATCCGCTGTCCCTGCCGCCGCGCGAGCCCCTCGTCGGCGAGATGCTCGGCGCGGGCCTCCATCGCGGCGCGCACTTCGGTCCCGAACCCGCCGCCGAGATCATGGCCGTCGCCTGACAGGTTGCGCCGGTCGAGCCAGGTCGCACCCGGCGCGCGGACCTGCGCCTCAAGGTCCATGTCGGAGCGCACGGCCAGCGCCACCCGCTGCCGGCCTTTCCGGTCCTCGAAGCGGCGCAGCTCGACGATCGCGCCGGGCCGGCAATCGCCGGTCGCCTCGATGTCGGGAAGCTGGACATGGTGGGTGCGGCCGTCGATCCCGTCCACGATCGCATAGGCTTTGCCGGTCAGCTCGTCATGCAGGCCGCGATCGACCAGCCGGCCGATAACGGGCTGAGCGGGATCGGCGTCGAGGACATAGCTGCCGGCGCCCCGGTCGATGCCGCGGTCGCTCATCGCCTTGTGCATTCGCTTGATGATGTCGTCGCGCTCGCCGAGTTCGCGCAGCGCCGCCTGGGCATCGCCGGCCAACGTCCACTGGCCGGGCGCGATCTCGCTGGCGAGGCCGAGCCGCTCCAGCTTGCGCAGCCGTCCCATCCTCAGCACATGGTCGCCGTCCGGCCGGACGCTGGGCTCGGGCGCCATGTCGATCAGGCCGTTGCGCTGCATGGTCCGCGACAGGTCGCGGTCGATCTCGGTCCAGCGCTCGGCTTCGATCTGCCGCTCCAGCGATTGCCGGATTTCAAGGTCGGTGCGCGGGCCGAGTTCTTGGGTGACGATCTCGCGCGCCTGCGCCCGCATCCCTTCGCGGATATAGTCGCGCGAGATGATGAGGTTCTGCCCGTCCTCGCCGACGCCCCGCACTATGATGTGGATGTGGGGATTGTCGGTGTTCCAGTGCTCGACGGCCCGCCAGTCCAGGCGGGTGCCGAGATCCTTTTCCATGCGGGTCATCAGCTCGCGGGTGAAACCCTTGAGGTCGCGCATCTGCTCGGCATCCTCGGGCGAGACGATGAACCGGAAATGATGCCGGTCGTCCTCGCAGCGGGCGGCGAACTCGTTGCGGTCGAGGCCGTCTGCGTCGGCGCCGAACAGCACGCCCCGCTCGCCGTCGCGGGTGACGCCATCGCGTTGCAGGTAGTTGAGATGAGCCGCGAGCGAGGCGCGGCCGCCATGCCGGACCACGCGCGCCTTGACGATGACCTGGCGCGATCGGTGGCCGAGCCGATGGGTCGCGCGGACGCTCGCCACGCGGCCCCGACCGAAGGTCGAGCGGCCCGGCGCGACGATCTGGCCGCGGCGCGAGACATGGCCGCCGGCCCGCTGCGCGGCGGCGAGCGCTTGGACGATGATCGGCAGCGCCCGCTGGCTACCGCGCGAGCGGATACGGCCTGGCCGGAGGCGGAAATCGTCGTCGCGGCTCATGCCGGGACAGGCCGCAATGTGCGGCAAACCCTGCGCGCTGCTGGTTTCCAGCCAGCGCCGCACAGTGCGGGATTTCCGCACACATTGCGCAGCAATGCCCGAAAGCCTTGAGAATCAAGGCCACAACCGAGGCGCAGGGGCTCCGCACATTGCCGCCCTTTATCTTGCCCTCGACCTTCCCCCTTCAGAAAGACAGCCCTGCTCCCTTCCGGCGCTGCGAAAGCCTGCGCCGAAACCCGCCAGAGCGCGCGAAAGCCGCTCACGGCGGAGGCCGCCCGGAAAGCGGGACGAACAGGCCGTTGGAGGGAGACGCGGCATCGGCCATGACAAGCCCGGCGCGGTCGTCGGCCGGCCCTTCCGGCGGCACCTGGGATACCGTGCGATCGGCGGATCGCGGCGCAGGCGAAACCGCGCCCGGCCGCACCGCGAACAGCGCAGCGCGGCGCCAAGCGAAGGGATCGGGCAGCGGCGCGGCGGCAAGCCGAGTGTCGTCCGAACCACCGGTGATCGACGCCAGCTTTGCGAGATAGGCGCGGGTCTCGACGGGCAGCGGACGACCGCGCGACAGATATTCGTCGTAGCGGCCCGGCCCCGCGTTATAGGCTGCCAGCATCGCCGTCGCGTTGCCGTAGCGGTCGTGCATCGCGCGCAGATAGGCCGCGCCCGCCATGATGTTGTCGCGCACGTCGTAGGGGTCAGCCCCAAGCCCATAGCGTGCGCGCAGGCTGGCCCATGTCGCGGGCATGATCTGCATCAGGCCCATCGCTCCGGCCGACGAAACGGCGCGGACATCGCCGTTGCTCTCGACGCGCATGACCGCCCATATCCAGCGTTCGGGGATTCCGAAGCGCCCTGCTGCGTCGGCGACATGGGCGGCATAGGGATGGCGCGCGGCCGCTCTCTCGGCGGGCGCGTCCTGCGCCCGCGCGGCGACGGGCGCAGCGCTCGGTGCGAGCAGCAGCAGGACCGCGAGCAAGGCGGCCGACACGCCCCGGCTCCGCCGCCAGCCTGCCAGCGTGCTCGCTCCGGTAAAGGGTGCGCGCGAAGCGCCGGCCGAGGGCCGCCCTTGACCTTCGCTGCGCGCGCCGGCCGGCCTGCGACCGAGCGGGACGGAGGGATGAGGCGGTCTTTCCGCGAACAGAGGGATGATCGGGGAAGGCACTGATCAGCTCCGATCGTCGCGGGGCCGGGGGCGTTTCCACGACAGCCTGAACGTCCGTCCATCATCATCGGCACGGAACAGCACCGGCCGGAACGCCGCCGGGAACAGCGGGCTGTCGATCTCCAACGCGATATAGTCGCCGGCACGTTCGCCGACCCGTTTCCACGCGCCGCCGACCTCGGGGCCATCCTCGTCGTCGAGGTGGACGCGGTAGTCGGGCGCATTTTCGGCGTCGCTCGGATCGAGCGCGACAAGCACGATCGCCTCGTTGATACCGAATAGTCGGACGCGGCCGGCATAGCCGTCGGCGGTGGATTCAAAGATATTGGTTTGCATGGCCGATCTCCTTGGCTTCGGGGGTGGAAGGCGATGGGGACGGCGCGCGCAGATAGAGCGGCGTCGCGCGTCCGATGACGGCGGAAGCCGGCAGCGGGCCGAAGTAGCGGCCGTCCAGACTGTCGGGATGGGCGGGATTGAGCAGCAGCAGCTCGCCCGATCGCAGCGTGCGGCACCCCTGCCAGACCGGAAGCGGACGGCCCTGGCCATCACGCGCGCGGGCGATGGCGACGCGCCGGCCATCGACGCTCACCGCATCGCCGATCCGGCATGTCCGCTGCCCGGCTTTAGCCGCGACATGCTTCAAGAGCGGCACACCCTCGGGCAGATAGCCGCGCGTCGAAAGCCAATGCGCCAGCCGTTCGGGCGGCGCGACGGCGACCAGCGCGCCGATGGCGGGATCGCGGTCGGGATGGATGCGGTAGAGGCCGATGGGCGCGCTGGCGCTGGCGTTCCAGATGGCGCGCGGGAGCGGATTGGCGACGGCGATAGCGACGAACGCCGCGGCGAAGGCGGATGCGGCGATGGCCGTCGCCATGACGTAGCGGCGGCGTGTCATCCCTCGATCTCCCGGCGCTTGAGCCAGGCGTGATGGCGCTCGATCGTGTAGAGGCGCGACGGCTGGCCGACGGCGATGCGGTTGTGGACGTGGCGCCAATGGTCGGCCGCCGCGTCGCAGGGATCGACGCCGGCCGCCTCCACCGCGTCGATCGCCGCGAGCACTTGTTGGACCTTGGGCCAGCCTTCGATCTTGAGCAGGATGTCCCCGCCCGGCCGCACGAACGGCAACGTCGTGTAGGCTTCGTTGGCCGCGACCGCGCGCACCACGTCGATGCGCGAGACGATCGTGCCGAAGTCGTTCGACGCCCAGCGGACGAAGGCGAAGACGGCGCCCGGTCGGAAGCCGACCACGCGGGTTCGGCGGGTCAGGATGCGGTCCTGGGCGACGCGGCCGAAGCGTATCCAGTGCTCCAGCTTCTTCTCGATCCAGGTCAGCTCGACATGGGTGAGGCCGTCGCGGGCGAGCGCGCTGAACGCGCCGCCGCCGCGCACGGCGGGGGGCTGATCGTCGATCATGGGAGGTCTCCGGGGATGAGGCTCGCGACGGGGGCGGTGCGAGGGCGGCGACCTGGCCGCTGCGCGAGCGTCGAGCCGGCGAGCAAGGCCGCGCTGTCCACAGCCGCGCGCGCCGTTAGCAAGAATCCGAAGGATTCTTTTCTATTAGCACCGTTAGAAGTGGTGCGATTCCGCGAGGATTTCTGCGGGTTTGCGAGGCCCGCGCGTTCTCGAAAGTCCGTGTCCGGCGTTCTTGATCGTCCGAATCCGGCTGTTCCCGATAGTCCGAACCTCATGGCCAGTTCTCCACAGGCTTGAGGCCGACGCGGCGCATGGCGGCGTCGAACGGATCGACGGGGACGGGAGCGAAGTTCAGCCGGTCGCGGCCGAGCGCATGTTCGAGCGTGAGGACGTAGCCGGGGAGCGGCTGGCGCGCGACGATGGCGCGCAGCTCGAACGCGAACCGGCGCAGCGGCGAGAGCACGCCGGATTTGAGGTAAAGGTGCGGAACGTCGAAGCTCCAGCCGCCGCTCTGCCGTCCGCCATGCTTGCGCACGATGCGGTAGAGCCAGCGTTCGAGGCCGCCCGTCAGGTCGAAATAGGCGCGGTCGATGGTCAGCACGAGCGCGCGGTCGAGCACGCCGGCATAGAACCAATCGGGCAGGATCAGCTCGATCCCGAGCGCACGGCCGTTGCCGTCCGCCAGCTCGCGCCATTCGTTGATCCACGAGAAACGATGGCGGCGGCGCTGGTGCTGCTGCCGGATCGAGGTGGCGACGGTGGTGGATTGCAGGCGGTCGAGCGCGGCCTTCAGCCGCTCGTAGCTCGCCTTGCCGGTGCCGCGCCGGGTGAACGCCAGTATCTCGTGCGGCGTCGTCACCATAAGGCGCGAGGTCGGCCGTCCGGCGTCGCGCGCCTCGATGAGCTGGCTCGCCGCCCATATCAGCACGTCGGCGTCCCAAATAGTCGCCATGCCATGCTCGGGCACGGCCTCGACCGAGATCCACGTCGCGCCCATGCGGAAGTCGATGGGCGCGGTGCGGCGGGATTTGGCGAGGCTGAAGAACGGCCAGGCCATCAAGTCCTGCGCGTCGCGGGCCGCAAGGTCGCCGGGGACCGAGCGGAACAGCTCAAGCTGCGTGCGCTCGGCGCTGGACCGGCCGGAGAGGGAGCGTGCAGTGGGCATCGGCGCTCAGCGGCGCACGCAATCGGTGGGGAGGCGCTTGGCGGGATAGACGACGCCGTTGCCCGGATCGGAGGTCGAGCGGCGGGTGCCGAGCGCGGCCCAGGAGTCGAGGTCGTCGATCGCATAGACGATCCGGCCGCCGAGCCTGCGGAACACCGGGCCGGTGCCGTAGCAGCGGTGCTTCTCCAGCGTGCGGGCCGAGAGACCGAGATGGATCGCCGCGTCGGGCGTCTTGAGATAGCGTGGCGTTGTGGCGGCGACAGGCTCGGCCATGATGATCCTCCTGATGATGGCCGGCCCCGAAAAAGGGGTCCGGCGGACAGGAGGTGATCCTGGCGAAATGACCCCGGCGCGGAGAAGGGACAGCGCCGAGGGGAGCGGCAATGTCCCCTGTCAGCCGCCGCGCAGCAGGCGGAGATAGCCGCCGTCCCGCAGCTCGACGGCTTCGGCCAGCCAGCGGCGGACGCGCTTGCGCTCCTTGCTTTCAACCCATTCGGCGGCGCTGTAGCGGCGGACCCTGCGATGGATCAGCGAGGCGGCCAGCTCGCGTTGAGTGGCGCCTGCCTGGTGGCCGTCGAGCACTTGCAGCAAGGTGACGAGGTGCAGGCGCCGGAAGGGCGGCGGGCGCCACGCTGGCGGGCCGGCCGCCATGCCGTTGAGGCGGCGGCACAGGCGCTCGACCGACGCGAGGCGTGCGAAGGGGTTAGGTCCGATCGGCAGCATCACGGCCATCGGTCCGTGACACGGACCGCACATGCAAAGATGCTCGTCGCCATCGGGATCGGCGAGGATGATATGAAGGAAGTCGCCCATCCTGATCCGCGCGCGAACGTCGCCGAGCGCTCGCATGTCGAGAGGTTGCGCGCCGATTCCGGCAAGCGCGGGCGCGAGGACGATGCTGGCCGGCGACAGGTCTGGGCGCGCGACCGCCAGCTTGCGGTCGAAGGCCGAGCCGGGGGCGGCGTGGTAGCTGATGCCCCAGCGCTGCACGAGGTTGGCGGTCGCATTGTCGGCGGAGATCGTGCCGCGTTTCACGCGGCCGAGCGCACGGCGGTAGTCGGAGCGATAGCGCACGTTGCGGCTGAGATAGCCGATGGCGATATCCGAATATTGCAGCGCGTCGTCCCCGGCCTCGTCCGGGGGCGCGCGCCAGTCCTTCTCAGGCGGCATCGAGACCCTCCCAAGCATGGCCCTCTGCGGAGCGCGTTGGAAGATTTTCTCAGTCGCGGGGGCATGGAGAAGCCCTGCCGAATGGGTGGGCGCATAGCCGATTCAAGTCAGCGATTTGGCCTGATTTCTGCGCTTTTGCGATGCTGACAGAATGGTCGTTATGAGCCAGATGGACGTAGATAATGGCGATATCCGGTCTCAGACATCCATCTCGCGCGCGCAAGATGGGAGTCGTAGACCAACTGGGCGCGTTCGGGTTCCCTCTCCGGGTCAATCCCGAAAATGATCCGCACGGCCTCGCGCCAATCGGCTTTTTCCGCTGCCGCGTCTAACAGTCGCCAGTAGGTGCGGTGATGGCGTTCGTCATACTCGGTGACGTGCGGCGCATCAGGCGCGCTGTCCTCGAAAGCAGTTATGGCCATTGCCTCGCTTCGCTTTCAGCAATTGCTCCCTGCGCCCGCAGATTGGCAGGCTATACACCATAATGGACCGAAGCAATTACACTGTCTTCGCTATGGCGGCACGATGCTGAGAGCATAATAAAGCGAACATCGACGCCCATTACTTCCTCGATTTCTCTGCCGCGCCGCGCACCAGCATGACGCCTTCGCCGCGTTCCGAATCAAGGAAGACGATGCCTGCGTCCTCCAGCGCCTTGACCACCTGATGGCGGGTATCTTCGCGCACGGGCAGGTTATTCTCGGATTCGAGACGTTTGAGCGCAGTCAACGCAACAAGGGCCTCGTCGGCAAGCATCTCCTGGGTCCAATTGAGAAGCGCGCGAGCGGCCCGCACCTGGCGGGAAGTGATCATACGCGATCACGTTCACGAGGCCGGGCCTATGCGCCATGAAAACGACTATTATAGTCGCCTTGGTATAAGGGGAACCGACAAACGCGAGCCGAGCGAACGTCCGGCGAGCGCGCCTTTTCCAGCGGCCGCGCGGACCATCGGGCCGCGCGGCCGCTGCCGATACGGGCATCCGAGTCGGCGGCGTTATGCCGGCGACAGGAAGCGAAGCCGCAGGGCCGGACGGTCCAGCCCTGCGGCAATGGG
The DNA here is from genome assembly GCA_005503215.1 of Sphingomonadaceae bacterium 3R27C6. Classification (GTDB taxonomy): domain Bacteria; phylum Pseudomonadota; class Alphaproteobacteria; order Sphingomonadales; family Sphingomonadaceae; genus Sphingopyxis. The sequence goes on from SCNS01000013.1 coordinate 56,025, forward strand.
CGTCAACCTGTCTTGAGGCGTTGCATCCCTTCGGCCAGCGTCCAGAGCGCGCGGTTGAGCGTCACATTCTGGTCGATGCCGTTGATCGGTCGCGAACGGCTGCGACGGATATGGCCTTCGGCATTGCGCTTGCTGCCATGCAGCCCGCCCCGAATGATGTTCTCCTGTATCACGTTGAAGGTGGTCCACAGGCTGCTGTCCCGATCCTCGTGACGGCGCGGCTCGATGATCTGCTCGGGGGTAAGCGGGCTTTCATCATCGCCATAGCGGGCGACAAGGCTGACCTCGCCAAGCAAGCGCTGCTCATCTTCGGAAAGCCGAACCTCCTTCATCGTCTCGCTGGCGTCGATCAGCCGGGGGAAGTCCTCCGCCACGGTGTAAACGCCTTCGATGATGTCGTGCTGGATATTGCCCTTATGCGGCACGCGGACTTCCTCGAACCGCTCGCCCGCGATCATGCTGTTGGTGCAGACAAACCGCAGCATCCCGGCGAACATCTGATAGGCGCTAGTCCCGTCATGGCTGTTGACGATGATGACCTCGGCGGCCTCGGGCTTGCCGATGCCTCCGTCCCGGCGCAGCCGCAGCATATGCTTGGCGTGGCCGTGGCGGCTGCCGTCACGCGGGACCGACTGGACGGCGAAGAACGGGAACCATCCCTCTCGGCGCAGCCCCTCCACGATGTCGATGGTCGGGACATAGACATAGCGCTCCGAACGGCTGTCGTGCGCCTCGTTGGCGAAGATGGATGGGACGTGGCGATAGAGCGCCTCGTTGTCGAGCGGCTCGCGCCCGCTGATCTGATGGGCGTTGCGGCCGAACCGGGTGGCGAGGTGGTGGATGCTCATGGTCTTTCCTTCCGTGGGCTTGGGTTTCCGCGCAGCGGAGCGCCGCGCTGAAACCCTGCCCGTCGGCGAGACCGGGGGTGCAACCGGAGTGGGCGGCTTCGCGGGGAACCGGCTGCACGGAACGCGAAGCGTGGAGGAAGCTGGGCGGAAGCCGCTCCGAAGGGCGCTGGGGGCAGAGCCCCAAGCAACCGCGCCGCCCCGGCGACGCATGACGGGCCTGCGGCTCGCGGCGTTCGGGGGCGCGAGCGCGCAACGTCGCGCCGAGGAATGAACGGCGGCAGCCGTCGACTGCGAGGTTCTCAGCGCCATCCGCCGGAAGCCGGCCGGGCTATACGATCACGCATGGCCCCCGGTCGCTTTTTCGGAGGCTGGAGAAGGTGCGCCCCGCCGTGTGGCGGGGCGCCGGTGGGATCAGTCGGACACCAGCTCGTAGTCGCCAGTGGTCTCGTTCTCGAACAGCCGGAGATAGACCGGCGTGCCGCCGGGAAGGGTCAGCTTGAACGAGACGTAATCGCGCTGCTCCTTGCTGGTCTTCTTCCAGGCGGCGCCGAACTCGATGCGCTCGTCGTCGGCCGCCACGATGCGGAAGTCGGGAGCCTTGTCATTGTCCTTGCCGTCGATCGGGCGAAGCTCGACCTGCTCGCGCGTGCCGAAGAAGCGGATTTCGCCGGTGTAGCCGCGATTGGTGGTGGTGAAGATGCCGCGGATCATATCGTCAGTCCTTTCTTGCCTCGGGACCACGCCATTGCGGCCTCGATGGCTGTCGACCGGACGGGGGACGACTGACCTGCACCCGAAGGGCGGAACGAAGTGGCTGGCGGTGGCGGACGGCTTTTTTGCTTCGCGATGCAAAGCCGGCAGGGCCGGCGGCGGAAAAAAGCCGTGCGACGCCGTTGCGGGGAGGCAGGCGGACCTCGGCCAGACAAGCCTTTTCAGAGGCCGTGTGGCGGCGTGCCGAGAGCAGATGCGGGGAAGACGACGTTGCGGCATCCCTGACGCCACCTCATGTCGCGCCAAGGCGAACCGATCACATCAGAGAAGCGTGCTTTGGAGAATGAGCAGGACGACGCAGTAATAAATGACGATCCCGGTGACATCGACCAGCGTGGCGACGAACGGCGCGGTCGCGCTCGCCGGATCGAAGCCCAAGCGCGTCTGGAGCATCCGATCAGCCACCGTCGGACTGGCCCATTCGGCCAGCGCTATTCGATGAAGGCGGCGAGGTTGCGCAGCGTCGATGCCATTCCGGCCTGGTGGTCGTCGGCGCTGATACCCGGCGGCACGTTCGCGCAGAGGATGGTGACGCGGGTGCCATCGGCAACGGGCGTCAGCGTCGTCGTCACCCGCATCGTTCCGGCGAAGGCAGGATCGTCGGAAGCGAACACCACATCTTCCACGATGCGCTCGTAGGGGAGCAGCTCGACGAACTGGCCGGCGAAGCGGTCCTCCCGTTCGGAGGACTTTCCGACCACGCCGGGCGCGGGATCGTCATAGATGAAGGCCATGCGATAGCCGCCGCCAGCGCGTGCGTCGAACGACTCGATGCGCGCGTGCATCCCCTTTGGCGGCCGCCAGGACGCCACCGATTCGGCGTCGGTCATGGCCCGGAAGATGTCGCGCGGCGGAGCCAGGATCGTGCGTGAGGCCGTGTCGATTCGCGCGCTGTCCGATGCTATCGCCATGCCGGATGATTAGCGGGAAGCGGGGCCAGCCGCCAACGCATCGCGAGCCGGGCCACGCCCGGCGAGCGCATTTTTCCTGAACGCCAGAGCGGCCGCGCCCGGACAAGAGCGCGGCCGCGAATTATCCGGCCTTCACGAAGGGAAAGGCCGGAACCGCTCGCGCGGTCCCGGCCCGTCACCTATTCGGCCGCAACCGCATAATGCGGCTGACCCTCGTCCTCCGGTTCCGGCGCGATGGCGTCCGCCTCGATCCCGGTCGGCTGCGCCACGGCGTCCGCGCCGTCCTGCGCTTCGGTGTCGGGGGCCTCCGCTTCGGACGGCTGCGCGTCCGCTGCGAAATCCTCCGCCTCCACCGCCTCGGGTTCACCCTCCGGCGCGCGCAACAGGACGGGAAGCCAGCCCGTCCCGGCGACAAGCTGCTCCGCCGCGTCGGCCATGTCCGCCTTCTTCATCGGCAGGATGCGCTCGGCTGCCTCGACCGAAACGGCCTCGCTGACGGCCTGCCCGATATGGGCCTTGGTGACGCGCCCGAAATAGCTGCGGGCGGTCGCGGTCCACGTCGCGGTCATGTCGAGGTCAACGGCCTTGGCCAGTCCGTCCGCCGCCTCGATGCGGGCGGTGGAACGCTCCCAAGGCACCTTCACCGCATTGACGGTGAGCGACACGCAATGCGCCAGAAGCTCGGTGCGGCTGTCGCCGTCCAGCGCCGCGAGAAACGGCCACAGGTCCGCCGTATCGTCGGGAAGCTGCGCGCCCCATTGATCGTGCCGCGCCGCGAGCGCTTCGCCCGCGCCGCTGTCCGCGATGCCCTCGGCATGGCTGGCGATGTCTTCGCTCTTGGCGGTGATGGCGAGGCAGGACTTGCCGAACCCATGATAGAACAGGTCCAGCACCAGCGCGTGGGTGAGGGCCACCATCGCCATGTCGGGCTGCGCGCCCAACGCGAGACGGAGGCCGAGCGTCCGGTGGGCCGTGAGGTCACGAACGAGGCTGTCCGAAATGGGCTTGCCCGCGTCGGCCTCGTCCACCTCTTCTTCCTCGTCGGCGTCCTCGTCGTCCTCCACGGCTTCGCCGTCCTCCGCGATGTCATCGCCCTCGTCCTCGGTGGCAACCTCGGGCTGCGGCTCGTCCTCGGCGCGGACATAGCCGCGCTCGATCTTCACCTCGCCATTGGAGCCGAGGGAGACGAACACGCCGCCACGCTCGATGATGGCGGGATCGTAGGCCGAGCGCTTGGCGCTGATCGCGTCGATCTCGTTGCTCAACGCCTGCGCCTTCACCGCCACGTCCTCGGGCATGTCCTCGTAGGAGTCATAGCCTTCGATCAGGGCGTCGTGTGCCGCCGCCGCCTCGGACAGCCGCGCCTCGTCCTCGTCGGACAGGCCAACAGGTTGCGGATAGTAGCGCCGCATCCCATGACCGTGCGGATAGTCGATACTCGCCTCGGCCCATTTCCAGCCCTCGGCCAATATCTCCCCGGCGATCTCGCGCAACCGCTCCACGGCAAGCGTGTCGAGCAAGCCCGCATCCTCGAAGAAACCGCCGTCATCCTCGGTGAACAGGTCGCGAATGACATTGCCCCCGGCCTCGGCGTAGGCATCGGCGCCGATGAACACGGCCCGCCGGTCGCTCGCGGGCACGTTGCTCGCGGTGAGGTCGCGCCGGATGATCCACGGCTCCTTGTTCCACGACAGGTTATCGAAAACCTGCTCCTGACGGGCATGGTCGTCGGTGATGACGAACGCCGCCAACTGGTCGAGCGTCAACCCGTCCTGCCGATAGACGTCCATCAGCTTCGGGCTGACCGCGCCGAGCCGCAGCCGCCGCTTGACGATCTCGGGCGACACGCCGAACCGCGCGCCGATTTCCTCCGCGCCCCATCCCTTGTCGCGGGAAAGCTCGTGGAAGCGCTCGAACTGATCGGCCGGATGAAGCTGCTCCCGATTGTAGTTCTCATCCAAGCTCACCTCGGCCGGATCGTTCTCGGTGTCGAGCCAGCAGCGGACAAGGTGGTTCTTCCTGATCTCCTTGCGCTTGGCGCGCAGCAGATAGGCGAGCCTGCGCCCTTCGCCAGCGGTGACGAGATAGCAGCCGGTCGGCTTGCCGTTCTTCACCTCCGGCTCGACGACGAGGTTCTGATAAAGCCCCTTGGCCGCGACGGACGCGGCGAGCGCTGCAATGAACTCGTCGGTATGCGGCACCTTGCGGACGTTCTTCGGGGACTTCTTGAGCTTGTTCAGGGGGACGAACACGGTCTGACCGTCTTGCGCGCTCTGCTCGGTCGCCACGGTTTCGATGGTATTGGTCATTTCCTTACTCCTTGGGCTTAGGTTTCCGCGCAGCGGAAGCGCCGCGCTGAAACCCTGCCCGTCGGCGAGACCGGGGGTGCAAACGGAGGGACGGCTTCGCGGGGAACCGGCTGCACGGAGCGAAGCGGAGGAAGCTGGGCGGAAGACGTTCCGAAGTGCGCCAGGGGCGGAGTCCCAAGCTCCGCGCCGCTCGCGGCGCCACAAACGACGCACCCTTGCGGCGGACGGCCGGCGCGGCGGCGTGCGCGCGGGCCTGGGGGCCAGCCGTCGCCGCGCCCTCCGGCCAGAGCAAGTGTGCAAACGCGGGCAGATAAAAACGCGCGACCCCTGCGCGGCTTCAGCCGCCAGTGTGCGCTCCCTAGATCCCCGCGTGCTATCTGGGGCGTTGCGGGGTGTCCCCGCTCGAAGGGGTCCGGCGAGACCTGTCAGGGACTCGACGGTAGGGGAAGGCTTTCCCCCTCAAACCGTTTGGGATGAAGACGGAAACAGCACGATCCGCACGCTGGAAGCGCGTTGCGAAGGCTTCAGGCTGTGGCTAGAAATAAAGTGCCCCGGCGGTATGCAAAGCAGGGACCACCGGGGGATACGGGCTCCATGTAGTCGATCCTGGCGGAAAAATCGAGGAGCACGCGGCCCGCGTCATGGGATTGCAGCCGATTGGCCGCGACGGACCCCGTCAAGCGACGCCATACCTATTCTTGCCGTTGCATCGGTGCTTCCGGGAGAAAGATTGCAGCGCTAGGCATATGTGATGAGCAGCGCCTACTTAAACGCGATTCTGGCTAGGGAGGCCGTTGATACCAGCGCGTTCTCACCTGTTCGGCAGGTCCAGACAATAATCGCGCCTGTGCTTCAGCAATGGGCAAACCGTTTCTTACTGTCGATTTCTCCGAGCGGCTCGTTTGCCAAAGGCACGGCCAACCGAAGCGGCACTGACATCGACCTTTTCATTTCGCTGCACGAAGACACGCCCGAGACTTTGAAGGATATTTACGGCTCGCTCTTCAACGCCATTGCAGGCGCCGGCTATGTGCCAAAGCGGCAGAATGCGTCGATCAACGCGACGATCGGCGGCTTCGATGTCGATCTCGTCCCCGGCAAGCGGCAGTCCGCCTGGACGACGGATCACAGCCTCTACCGGCGCACGGCCGATACCTGGACGAAGACAAATGTGACGACACATATCAACACCGTCGTCATGGCGGGCCATCAGCGCGAGTCGCGGCTCCTGAAACTGTGGCGCAACCAGAAGCGGCTCGAATTCCCATCTTTCTATCTTGAGCTGACCGTGATCGCAGCCTTGAGCGGGAGGACATCGCCTGACTTGGCGGAGAATGTCGTGACGGTGCTGGAGTATCTCAGGGACAAGTTCACTGCAGCACGGGTGATCGATCCCGCCAATGGAAACAATGTCATATCGGATGATCTCACCGGCACGGAGAAGCAAGCGGTGCGGCGGTTGGCGGAAGCTGCGCTGGGCGGCAATTGGAGCGGCTTCGTGCAATGACCGAATGGTCCCTCAAAACTTTGCTGCAAAGCCTGCACGACGAGATCGAAGCGAAGCTGGGCATCGCGCGCGGCAGCTTCGGTCACGGCGGAACGAAGGGTGACGCCAGCGAAGCTGTGTGGCTGGAGCTATTGCAGGGCTATTTGCCCGAACGGTATCGCGCTGCCGGCGCACATGTGGTCGACAGCAAGGGCGCCTTCAGCCACCAGATCGATATCGTCATCTTCGATCGCCAATATTCGCCCTTTATCTTCAATTTCAAAGATCAGTTCATCGTACCGGCAGAGAGCGTCTATGCTGTGTTCGAGACCAAGCAGGCGATCAATGCGCAGCATGTCGCCTATGCGGCGGACAAGGTGGCCAGCGTTCGCGCACTCCATCGGACGAGCCTGCCGATACCGCACGCGGGCGGCATCTACGATCCGCGACCATTGCCGGCCATTATCGGCGGACTGCTCACGTTCGAGAGCGAATGGAATCCACCGCTCGGCCAGCCGCTGACCGATGCGCTCGCAGCGCTCGATGGGCAGCACCGCCTCGATATCGGATGCGTCGCAGCGCACGGAGTGTTCGGCTGCGACACGGACGGTTGCTCGCAGGCGCAGGTCGGCGTGCGAGCGGCGACGCGGTTCCTGCTCGACCTCATCTCCCGCCTTCAGGCGAGCGCGACCGTCCCGATGATCGACGTGGGCGCTTATGCCGCTTGGCTCGACTGACCGCTAAGCCGCCGGGATCGGGACCGCGATCTGATTGGCGATGGCGGTATAGAGGTCGATGTCGGCCTCGGGCGCGCGGATCGACACACACAATGCGTAGCGGGCGGAACGATCCCAGCGCTGGAGCGAAGGCTTCTCCTTCCACCATCCGCTGACGGGGAAGACTCCGATCGCGTCGCGCTCGGCGAGGGCGGCCGCGCTGCCACGCCAAATGTCGCTATGGATCGAACCGCGGTCACGGATCGTACCCAGAACCCAGGAGTCACCGCCCGCGGCAGCGCCGACAGCGCCAGCCTCTTCGTCCTGAGCCGCCTTGTTGATCCGCTGCCGGAACGCTTCCAAGCCTTCGAGCGACCGCTTCACCGCAAAGCGGAGATTGTGCGAAGCGTAGCGGTGGCGCCGCGTCCAGCCCCGTTCACCGGGATTGGGCTCAACGAAATAGGACAGGGTGATCCGCAGCTCCACATCGAGATCGCCAAGCGCAGCCAGTTCGGCGCGCGGCCAGGGCAGTCGATGCAGATTCATATCGCGTGTTTTGATCGTCGAGCCGTCCTTGCGGAATGGCAACAGGGCGTCCTCGACCATCAAAGTCGCGTCGTTGGACGCGCTCATCAGCGCCCGGCCAAGGTCAGGCACGCCCCAGCCGTAGCGGCGTAGCATGGCCAGCTTCTGAGCTTGCGAGCCGGCCGCGTCGAAGCGCTGGCGCATCGCCGGCGTCCATTCGGCGGAATGGACAATGAGCGCGCGCACCGTTTCCGGCCAGAGTGTCGGACGGGCTGCGATAACGCCGGCGGCGAGGTTCGCGCCGAGCGCGGCAGCGCCGCTAGTGTCGCCGAACGCTTCGAACAGGCGCATGTTGGGACGATAGTGGGTCGTGAGGAGTTGGAGGTCGTCGATCGCCGAGGCCGGGTTGGCACCGTCATGCGCGAAGTTGCCGCCTTCGAACACGACATCCGGACGGATCGGCCATTGCCGATCCCAGATGGCCGACGTTCGGCTTGCCGGCGAGAGGTCGCCGGCCGGGGCGACGGGCGTCCATCCGTCATAGTCGGGATGGGTGATCGTGATCTTGTCGGTGCTGGCCCCGACGACGAGCGGATTCCAAGCCTGCGCCGGGCTTTCGACCTCTTCGAGGTCGTTGCGGTCAGGATAGTCGGCCGGATTGATGTCGCCGCGAAGATTGCCCGCCGCTAGGACCATCAGGCGTCGCCTGTCACCGCCGCCATAGCAGAGCTGATCCATTGACGAGGACCAGGAGGACGGCCGGCCCCGGCGCAAGCCGACGTCGCTGGTCACGGCCATGCAGAACACGCGCCGGCGACGGGGAGCATGGTCTTCGGCACGAGCGATACCGGTGGCCGTGATCGCTCCGTAAAGTCGCGGCTCGTTCTGCCCGGTTGGCGGCAGGATCTTCACCGTTTCGAGGCGATGACCAAGTGCGACCGGCTCGCCGTGGGAAAGCGCCGCTTCGAGATCGCCATAAAGCGCGACGCCAGCCATCGACGTGCCGTGACCATTCCAGAAGGCGCTGTCGCCGACGCCCCAGTCACCGTCGTAGCTATGCTGATCGGCAGGATCGAGGCCCGGCGCGAGCAGGGGGTGGGCCTGGGTCGCTCCGCTGTCCAGTATGCAGACTGCCGGTGCCAAGGGGGGCGGCGGTGCGATCCGATCAGCCAAGTCGTTCGCCCAAGCGGCCTGATCGACCGTGCGCATTTCGAGAAAGAGGGATGGAGTGTCCTTGGCGAGACGCAGTTCAGCCACGGCGTCGGAATTGCGTATCAGCCGATCCATCGTCGCTTCATCGGCGAGCGCCAACGCGACATCGCGCTCGGGAAAGCTGATGACGTGCTCCTTGATCGCGACATCGAGCTTGGCGGCGACAGACTGGAAGATCGCGAGACCGCCATCCCGAAGCCAGACTTCCCACCACACCTGACGGCCGTCGGCGGGAAAGTGCTGCGCTTCATCGGTAAATAGCGAGCGTGCGACCGCGACCCTGATGTCGTCGATCCGAGCGATCAGGGCCTCGTTCTTGGGCTTGCCGGTGCGCGTCTCCTCATCGCGATAGGCTTCGATCTTCTTGACGAAGAAATCGGCAGCAGCTTCCGGAACGAATACAGTGGCCGAGACCATCTCGTCGCCCTCCGCCGTAGGTCGAACCGCTACCAGCTCGATAGCCTTGGGCTTATTCTCCAAGGCTTCGACTGCGGCGCGCTCGGCTACGGGGATATCGAACTCCAGATAGAAGCCTGGCTTGCCCTCGGCGACGCCGTCTTCCCGCTCTGCGAGCCGTTGGCGGCCGGCGGCGAGCGCCGTTCCGATTGCCTGTTCCAACCGTGCAGCGTGCGCGGCACGCGCCCGCGCCGGAGGGAGGCCGCTGATGACCAGGCGGGGTGACGTGTACGCCTCGCTTTGGCCGCCGCCTTCGACGTGGAAATGGGGGCGGTCGCGGGGAGGTACAGCCATCGGGCCTCGTTGCTTAGAGGATGGCCGCGCGCCGCTCCGTCAGAGCGGTCAGCAGCGTCGCGGTCGTCACGCCATCGTGGCCATCCAGCACCGCGACTTTTGCCGCCTCGTCGGCAGCTCTGGCGACTTCGGCTTGGGAGAGATGGGCGGCGGATTCGAGAACAGGCGCCCATTCGATCGGCTTGAGATCGAAGGTCGCGAGCCGGGCTTCGAGGATGCCCTGCACAACCGAGGGATCAGGAAGATCGTAGCTGATGACATCGTCGAACCGTCGATAGAGCGCCTTGTCGAGCAATTCGGGGTGATTGGTCGCGGCAACGATGAGGCTCGGGCCATCGTCATTTTCGAGAAACTGGAGGAAGGAATTGAGCACCCGGCGAATTTCCCCAACGTCGTTCGGCCCGGCCCGTTGCGCGCCGATCGCGTCGAACTCGTCGAAGAAGTATACACCGCGCTGCATGGCAACGGCGTCGAAGACAAGCCGAAGCCGTGTGGCGGTCTCGCCCATGAGCTTGCCGATCAATCCATCGTAAAGAACCGTGAAAAGGGGCAGCTTCAACTCACCGGCCAAGGCGGCGGCGGTCATTGTCTTGCCTGCGCCAGGAGGGCCGACAAGCAAGAGCTTGCGGCGCGGGGCGAGCCCCCGCGCGCGGAGCCGCTCCTGCTGGCGCTGTTCCCGAAGGACGCGCGCAAGCCGCTCATCAAGTTCGGGCTTGAGCACCATGCTGGACAGCCGGACATCGGAATAGCGGGCTTCCAGAAGCCCTGCGAGTTCGCCCTTCGGCTGCGCCAACGGCACGGGGCCGGCTCCGCGCCGCGCCACCGTCGCGCTTTTGCCCTTGGCGGCATCGACCAACTCGCGCAGTTCCTGCGCGAGCTTCCCATGACCCTGCCTCGCCTCGTGCGCGGCTAGTTGCGTCGCCACGGAGAGGAAGCGGTCCTCATCCCCGTCTATATGGCTTTGCAGCAGTGCAACGATGTGGCGCGCGGTTGTCATAGGTCAGTTCAATGTTCCGGCCTCGGGTTGGAGAACTTTTCGGGAATCTAGCGTCGGTGATTCGCTGTGTAACGCGAATTCGTACAAGGGGTCGTTACTGCCCTCTCTGCCCTTCGCCAACACAGCATTTAGCCGGCGTCGATGGTCCGCTTGGCCGGCCGCAATCCGCGGGGTCTCGATTGCCGATGACCATGCGTTTCATCCAGCCCGGAATTAGGACGCCCCCATCGGATCATCACAGCCGCGAAAGGGCGTGGTGAGTTCGGTTCGACAAGTTTTCCGCGGAAATGCAGGGGCTTCGCGTCGCGCCGCCGCCAGCGTGGTGAGTTTTGGACTTCGAGAGGCGGCGCACCAAGGCTGCTGCGACAGTCTTAACTCACTGATTTCATTGGGAGTTTTGGCGCACCCAAGAGGATTCGAACCTCTGGCCTTCGCCTTCGGAGGGCGACGCTCTATCCAGCTGAGCTATGGGTGCGTATGGCTTGGAGCCGTAAGATTTGCGCCGGGGTAGGTCAATCCGCGATCGAATCCGACAGTCCGAGCGCGGTGAGAATTTGGTGAGTTTTTTCGTCCGTCCTTTCTTCCGTCCTCCTAAACCCTCGTAAATACTGTATAAAATCGCTGCTCTCGCGTTGGACGCGAGCCTTCGGAGGGCAGCGCTCTATCCAGCTGAGCTACGGGTGCTGATAGAGCGCGGCCTCTAGCAAGCCAACGCGGCGCCAGCAATGGCCTATCGACCACGACGCGGCGATGTGCGAAGCGGCGCCATGGACATCGGGGACATCGCGTGACGCCATCCGAACAAAGCTGGCCGATGGCCGCCGACCTTTACGGCGAGATGCAGCTCGAGGCGCATCCGCCCGCGCGGCGGCGCTGGCGCGACTATCTGCCCGGCATCCTCGTCACCGCGATCGCCGCGCTCGCCGCGGCGTGGCTCGCCGACCATTATGCCGCGCCGATCGTGCTGATGGGGCTGCTGATCGGCCTCGCCCTTTCCTTCCTGTCGCAGGACAAGCGCACCCACGCCGGGCTCGACCTGATGTCGCAGACCGCGCTGCGCGTCGGAATCGTGCTCGTCGGCGCGCGGATCACCGCCGAGCAGCTCGCCGAGCTCGGGCCGTTGCCCTTCGCCTTGCTCGTCCTGATCATGCTCGCGGTCATCATCGTTACCGTGGCAAGCGCGCGGCTGTTCGCGCAGGATCGCCACGCCGCGCTGCTCGCGGGCGGCGCGACCGCGATCTGCGGCGCGTCGGCGGCGCTCGCGCTCTATTCGCTGATCGGCGACAAGCGTGTCGATCAGGCGCGTTTCACACTGACCCTCGTCGGAATCACCGTTGCCAGCGCGCTCGCGATGACGCTCTATCCGGTGCTCGCCGCCGAGCTCGGCCTGACCGATGCACAGGCGGGATTTCTGATCGGCGCGTCGATCCATGACGTCGCGCAGGCGATCGGCGGCGGCTTTTCCTTCTCAGCGCAAGCAGGCGAGGTCGCGACGATCGTCAAGCTGGCGCGCGTCGCGCTGCTCGCGCCGATGCTGATGCTCGTCGCGCTCTGGCTCGGCCGCAGCGGCGAAGCGGGCGACAAGAAACGCATTCCGCTGCGCCTCCCCTGGTTCATTCTCGGCTTTCTTGGCGTAGCGGCGCTCAATTCGCTGATCGCCATTCCCAAGCAAGCGCAGGACGCCGCCGCGACGGGCGCGCAGGCGCTGTTGCTCCTCGCAATCGTCGCCACTGCGATGAAGGCGCGGCTTCACCTGTTGCTCGATCAGGGGTGGCGCAGCTTCGCGCCGATCATCGTCGCCACGCTGACAAGTTTCCTGCTTTCGCTCGCCGCCGCGCTCAGCCTGTGACGCCGTGACGTCACCGTAACGAATTCAAATTTCAGCTTTTCGGGAGCGCCCAGCTGACGGTCAGCTGCGTCGCGCGGCGCGGAATATCGAGCTTCGCTTCGCTGAAATTGACCTTTTCGTTGGGCGGCAGCATCCTCACCGGCGGCTTGATCGTCCAGCTATAGACGATCGTCCCCTGCGCATCGCGCAATTCGGCAAGGATCGGCGGCACGCGCTGTTCGCGGTCGGTCGGGTTGATGATCACCCCCGACGCGGCGAAATAGATCGTCCCGTCGGCGAGTTCGCGATGATCCTGGTTCGGCGGCAGTTCGATCACCAGATCGGGCTCGTCGACCCCGCCCGGCAGGCCCAGACCCTGCGCCCAGCCCGGCAGGCCGAAATACATGAGTCCCGCGGTTGCAGCGAGCATCAGCGCCGCCGCGCTCGCGGCGATGATCGTCCAACGCTTCGCGGGGTTCCGCCGCGGACGGCGGAACGGCAGGGGCGCATCGTCGATCACGGGTGCGGGACGCGGGGCCGGCTCGGCCGTAAAGCTCGGCGGAACCCGCGCGGGCGCGGGATCGGGTTCGGGGAAATCGGAATAGGTCGCGGCCGGGCGCGGCGCCGCTTCGGGCGCGGGCGCCGGTGCAGGCGCCGCGGCGGGTTCCGGCGCGGTTGGAACGGGCGCCGCTACAGCCTCGATGGGCGTCGCGGCTGGTTCCTGGAACCAGCTATGGCGGCAATTGGCGCAGCGCACGGTACGGCCTGTGGGTCCGATCGCGGTATCGGGAACGACATAGCGCGTGTGACAGGACGGGCAGGCAAGGATCATGGGTTCCCTCTAAACACGCCGATTCGCGCGTTGCAAGCGCCGCGTGGCGTTTGAATGTGCTACGGCGCCGGCCCGCTCCCCCGCCCGGCCTCCCCAACGATAGTAGCCTAGGGAGGCCGGGTGGGGGAGCGGGCCGGCGCCGTAGCCGTTTCCGGTTACCGGAAACATATCGCGAAGCGCTTGTCCTCTGTGGATAGCCGTGCGAGATGCTGGCTGATGAGCGGACCAGCGCCCCTGTTCCTTGACCCGACGCTGGCGCGCCATCGCGCGTGGGCGACGTCATGACCGACGCCTCCTCGGCGCGGCCCGGCGGCGCGATGGTCGAATTCGACGGCGTCGGCCTGCGCTATGGTCCCGATGCCGAGGTTTTGAGCGACATCAGCTTCAACCTCCAGCCCGGCAGCTTCTATTTTCTCACCGGCGCATCGGGCGCGGGCAAGACCTCGCTGCTCAAGATGCTCTATCTCGCGCAGCGGCCGAGCCGCGGGATCGTCCGCCTGTTCGGCGAGGATCTGGTCGCGATGCCGCGCCACCGTCTTCCGGGCTTTCGCCGCCGGATCGGCGTCGTGTTCCAGGACTTCCGCCTGATCCCGCACCTTTCGGCGCGCGATAATATCGCGCTGCCGCTGCGCATCGCCGGGGTCAGCGAGGAGGATCTTTCGGGCCCGGTTGGCGAGATGCTGAGCTGGATCGGGCTCGGCGACCGCGCCGATGCCCGCCCCGCGACGCTGTCGGGCGGCGAGCAGCAACGCGTCGCGATCGCGCGTGCCGTGATCGCGCGGCCGCAATTGCTCGTCGCCGACGAACCGACGGGCAACGTCGACCCTGAAATGGCGATGCGCTTGCTCGGATTGTTCGAGGCATTGAACCGCCTCGGCACCACTGTCGTCGTCGCGACCCACGATATCCACCTGATCAGCCGCATCGAAAATGCGCAGATGATGCGGCTCGAAAAAGGGCGCCTGTCCGACCCCACCGGCGCGCTACGCTACCCACCGGCGAACCGGGCGTGATGGTGGGCCGATGATCATCCCGCGCGTTCCCGTCCAGCATCGCCGCCTGCTCCCCGACCGTCGCCTGTCGGGCCCGACGCCGTGGGTGATCGCGATCCTGATGATGCTGACCTTGCTCGCCGCCGCCGCCGGGGTCGGGCTCGCGCGTTCGGCGAACGCCATCGGCGCCGCGATCGCCGGGCGCGTGACGGTCCAGATCGTCACCGCGAACCCGGTGACGCGCGCCGAGCAGGCCGCGGCGCTCCGCCGGGCGGCCGCTGCGCAGCCCTTCGTTCTTTCGGCGCGCTCGGTCGAGCCGGAAGAATTGCAGGCGACGCTCGGCCAATGGTTCGGCGCCGCCGAGGGCGACGACCCGGTGCTGAAATCGCTCCCCTTGCCCGCGCTCGTCGACATCGACTTTGTCGGCGAGGACCGCACCGATCCTATGCGCCAGCTGGAGGCATTGGTCGCGCGTGAAGCGCCCGGCGCGCGGATCATCCCCCACGCCGAATGGCTCGGCCCGGTCGCGCGGCTGATCCGTTCGCTCGCGTGGATCGCCGGCGGCATGGTGGTGCTGATGACGCTCGCCAGTGCCGCGGTGGTGATCATGACCGCGCGCGCCGCGCTCGCGACGCATTTCCCGACGATCGAGATGCTCCACATGATCGGCGCGACCGATCGCCAGATTACCCGGCTGTTCCAGCGCCGCATCGCGATCGACACCGCTTACGGCATCGCGCTTGGCACCGTCGTTGCCGCCGCGATCCTGCTCCTGATCGGCTTGCAATGGTCGGGGGTCACAGCGGGGCTTGCGGCGACCGCGTCGCTTGGCCCCGCCGGCTGGGCGCTCTTGCTGGCGCTGCCGCTATTGGCTATCGCGCTCGCAGCCCTCACCGCGCGCCAGACCCTGCTCGCGGCGCTCAAGAAGATTCTATGATCAAGCGCCTGATTTCCCTGTTGTTCCTGGCCTGGGTGCTCGGCTTCGCATGGTTCGCGCTGCTGCTGCCGCTGCCTGCCGATGCGCAAAAGACCGACGCGATCGTCGTGCTCACCGGCGGGCCGGGACGCATCGACCGCGCGCTCGAACGGCTCGAGGCGGGCGATGCCAAGCGGCTCCTCATCAGCGGCGTCGCGCGCGAGGTGAAGCCGCGCGAACTCGCCGCCGCGTATAAACGCCCGGTCAGCCTGTTCGACTGCTGCATCGCGCTGGGGTTCGAGGCCGAGGATACACGCTCGAACGCGACCGAGGTCGCGACCTGGGTAGAGCGCCGCAAATATAAGAGCATCCGGCTGATCACCACCGATTGGCATATGCGCCGCGCCGAATATGAAATCGGCCGCGCGGTCGGCGACAAGGTGACGATCCTTCCCGACGCCGTACGCAGCCAGCCCAATTTCGCGACGCTGTTTCGCGAATATCATAAATATCTGGCGGGGCTGGCGGGCGGGCTGCTCGGCCTGTGAGATACACCATCGCCCTGTTCCGCTCGATCCTGTTCTGGATCGCCTTTTTCGTGATGAGCAGCATTTCGTCGATCGGCGGGGTAATCGCGCTGCCGATCTCGCATCGCGGCACGATTTTCTTCGTCCGCATCTGGGCGCAGGCGCACCGGATCTTCTGCCGTTTCCTGCTCGGACAGACAATCGTCGTCGAGGGCGAGATGCCCGACATCCCGGTGCTCTACGTCTTCAAGCATGAATCGGCATTCGAGACGGTCGAACAGCCGATGCTGTTCAAACACCCCGCGGTGTTCGCGAAGGAAGAATTATTCTCGATCCCCGTGTGGGGCCAGGCGGCGCGCTTTTACGGCCTGATCCCGGTCGACCGCGACGGCGGCGGCAAGGCGATGCGCGCGATGCTCGGCGCCGCGAAGGCGGCGCTTACCGCCGGGCGCCCGCTGGTGCTGTTCGCCGAGGGCACGCGCGTCCCGCACGGGCAGGCGCCGCAGCTCCGCCCCGGCTTTGCCGGCATGTACCGCCTGCTCAATGTTCCGGTGATTCCGGTCGCGGTGAACAGCGGCCTCGCCTTTCCGCCGCGCCGCTGGGTCAAATGGCCGGGAACGATCACCTACAAGGTCGGCGAAACGATCCCCGCCGGGCTACCGCGCGAAGAAGCCGAGGCGCGCGTGCGGGTGGCGATCAACGCGCTGAACCCACCCGAAGCATTGCTGACGGGCGAGACCTCAAACACCTAATCCCGTTCGCATCGAGATTCGGCTTAGTGCTTCCGCCCGAAATCGGGCGCGGCATCATCCTGCCCCTGTTCGATAATCGAGCGCCGGATCGCGCGCGTGCGGGTGAACCAGTCCTCGAGCTTGTCGGCGTCGCCGCGGCGGATCGCCTGCTGGAGCACCGTCAGATCCTCGTTGAAGCGCTGCAAGGTCGCGAGCACGGCACCCTTGTTCGCGAGGAAGACGTCGCGCCACATCACCGGATCGCTCGCCGCGATGCGCGTGAAGTCACGAAAGCCGCCCGCCGAATATTTGATCACTTCGCTCTCGGTGACCTCTTCGAGCTCGCTCGCGGTGCCGACGATCGTATAAGCGATCAGGTGCGGCAAATGGCTGGTCACCGCGAGCACCATATCGTGGTGCGCGGCGTCCATCGTCTCGACCTTCGCGCCGAGCGCCTGCCAGAAGGACGTCACTGCCGTCACGGCGTCTTCGGACGCACCCGCACCCGGCGTGACGATGCACCAGCGGCCTTCGAACAAGGTCGAAAAGCCCGCCGCCGGGCCGCTATTCTCGGTCCCCGCGACCGGATGCGCCGGGATGACGGCATGATCGGGCAGCGCCTTCGCCAGCGCTTCGGCAACGCCCGCCTTCGACGAACCGACGTCCGAAATGATCGCCTCGGGCTTCAGCCCCGGCGCGATCGCGACGGCGGCATCGGCCATCCGGCCCACCGGCACCGCCAGAATCACGAGGTCGGCGTTCGCCACCGCCGCGACCGGATCATCGGCAATCGTATCGCAAAGCCCGAGTTCGTTTGCGACCTTGCGCACTTCGGCGCTGGCGTCATGGCCAACGACCGCCACCTCTGGCAGCCGCTCCCCGATCGCGCGCGCGATCGACGAGCCGATCAGGCCCAGCCCGACAATCGCGACGCGATCAACGCTCGACGCCCTTGGCATCAGCCGTTCAGCGCGGCGCGGATCGCCGCCGCGAGCCCGCGCGTCTCTTCCTCGGTGCCGATTGTCATGCGCAGCGCATTGGGCAATCCCTGCCCCGGCAGCCAGCGGACGATATAACCCGCCTCCATCAGCCGGTTATAGACCGTCTCGGCGCTCACATCGCCTTCGAACAGCACGAGCAGGAAGTTGCACGCCGACGGCACGACGCGCACACCATGATTGCCGAGGCTTTCGAGTTCGCCCGCCAGCCAGGCGCGCCATTCGGCATTGTGATCGCGGCTGTGCGCGACGAATTCCTCGTCACCGAGCGCCGCGACCGCCGCAGCCTGCCCCGCGCGCGTGACGTTGAACGGCAGGCGAATGCGGTGCAGCGCCGAAATCACTTCGGCCGCGGCATAGCCCCAGCCGATGCGTTCGGCGGCAAGCCCGTGGATCTTCGAGAAGGTGCGCGTGACGAACACGTTCGGCTGCGTCTTCGCGAGTTCGAGCCCGCCGTCGTCCTCGGCGTCGGACAGATATTCCGAATAGGCCTGGTCGATCACGAACAGGATATTCTTCGGCAGCCCGGCGTAAAGTCGCGCAACTTCCTCGCGCGTTGCAAGCGTGCCGGTCGGATTGTTCGGATTGGCGAGATAGACGACGCGCGTCTTGTCGGTCACCGCGGCGAGCAGCGCGTCGACGTCGGTCGCATAATCCTTGTCGTCGGCCTCGACCGGCACCGCACCAACGCGCCGCGCCGCGATTTCATAGACCGCAAAACCGTAGCGGACGTACAATATCTCGTCGCCGACGCCGGCATAAGTGCCCGCCGCGAGGTGGAGCAATTCGTCCGACCCGTTGCCGCAGATGATCCGCGCCGGATCGAGCCCGAACTTCGCGGCGATCGTCTCGCGCAGCTCCACCGAACCCGGATCGGGATAGCGCGACAGCGCATCGGGCGCCGCCTGCGCCGCAGCGAAGGCCGCGCGCGCCTTTTCACCCGTTCCGAGCGGATTTTCATTTGCGCTGAGCTTGATCAGCGGACGGCCGTCGGCGCCCGCCGACTTGCCGGGAACATAGGGAGCGATGCCGCTGATCCACGGCTTGGGCTGAAGGCTTTGGGTCGCGTCGGTCATGCCGCGCCGTTTAACGGCTATGCTGCGCGAGTCCAGTACGTTGACAGGGTGCGTGCGCCCGCTTAGCCCCGCGCGAACCATGGCGAGCCTGCTCCACGATATCCAGCATCACAGCGTGACGATCGCGGCGCCGCTGCCGCTCGACAGCGGACAGGTGCTGGGCTCGGTAACGATCGCCTATCAAAGCTATGGCGCGCTCAATCCCGACAAGTCGAACGCGGTGCTGATCTGCCATGCGCTCACCGGCGACCAATATGTTGCGAGCGACCATCCGGCGACGGGAAAGCCCGGCTGGTGGGCGCGCATGGTCGGGCCGGGCAAGCCGATCGACACCGACCGCTTCCACGTCATCTGCGCCAATGTGCTCGGCAGCTGCATGGGGACGAGCGGTCCCGCCTCGCCCGACGCGGCGACAGGCGCGCCGCTCGGCATGGCCTTTCCCGTCATCACGATCACCGACATGGTGCGCGCGCAGGCGATGCTGCTCGACCATCTCGGCATTTCGCGGCTTCATGCCGTCGTCGGCGGGTCGATGGGGGGGATGCAGACGCTCGCCTGGGCCGCGACCTACCCCGACCGTCTCGCCTCGGCGCTCGTCATCGCGAGCGCGGCGCGTCATTCGGCGCAGAATATCGCGTTTCACGAGGTTGGGCGGCAGGCGATCATGGCCGATCCCGACTGGCAGGACGGCCAATATTATGGCAGCGCGCGCGCGCCGACCAAGGGGCTCGCGGTCGCGCGCATGGCGGCGCATATCACCTATCTGTCCGAAGAGGGACTAACCGAGAAGTTCGGCCGCCGCCTGCAGGCGCGCGACATCAAGAGCTTCGGCTTCGACGCCGATTTCCAGGTCGAATCGTACCTCAGGCATCAGGGGCTCGCCTTCACCGACCGCTTCGACGCCAACGCCTATCTCTATATCACCCGCGCGATGGACTATTTCGATCTCGCCGACCCGCACGACGGGCGGCTTGCGGGTGCCTTCGCCGCCGCAAAGGATGTGCGCTTCACGCTCGTCAGCTTCGACACCGACTGGCTCTATCCGACCTCCGAATCGCGCCGCGTCGTCCAGGCGCTGCAAAGCGTCGGCGCGGCGGCGAGCTTCGTCGAACTGTCGGCACCCTTCGGCCACGACAGCTTTCTGCTAGACGTGCCCGCGCTCGATCGCCTCGTCGCAGGATCCCTTCGGACAGGTCTGGCATGAATGAAATCTATCGCCTGTCCTTCGACCCGTCCGACATGCAGGCGGGCGCGATCCACGCGTTTCTGACGCAGAGCTATTGGGCCGAGAATATTTCGCCCGCGACCGTCGAACGCGCCATCGCGGGGTCGCTGTGCGTCGGCACCTTCGCGCCGGGCGGCGAGCAGGTCGGCTTTGCCCGCGTCGTCACCGATCGCGCGACCTTCGCCTATCTGGCCGACGTCTATGTGCTCGACGCGCATCGCGGGCACGGCCTCGCCGCGCGCATGGTGACCGCGCTGCACGATCATCCCGACCTGCAAGGGCTGCGGCGGTGGATGCTCGCGACCAGCGATGCGCACGGGCTTTATGCCGCACTCGGCTGGACGGCAATCGAGGACGCGACACCGTTCATGCAGCGTCATTTCCCCGACGTCTACCGGCAGGCCGGACGATGAAACTGCGCCCCGATCTGGCGATCATCGCCGATGCCGTTCCCCCAGCGTCGCGCGTGCTCGACGTCGGCTGCGGCGACGGCGAATTGATGGCGGCGCTCCAGAGCAAGGGGGTCGATACGCGCGGGCTCGAAATCGACCCCGACAATGTCACCGCCGCGATCGCGCGCGGCCAGTCGGTCGTGCAGGGCGACGCGAACCGCGACCTTGCCGACTATCCCGACGATGCCTTCGACTATGCGATCCTGTCGCAGACGCTGCAAACGACCGAGCGCCCCGACCGCGTCGTCGACGAACTGCTGCGCATCGCGCCGCGCGCCTTCGTCAGCTTCCCCAATTTCGCGCATTGGCGCATCCGGCTCGCACTGCTGTGGGGCGGGCGGATGCCGGTGACGCGCCTCTTGCCCGTCGCCTGGTATGAAACGCCGAACATCCACCATGTCACGGTCAGCGATTTTCGCGACCTCGTCCGCGCGAAGGGCATCAAGGTCGAGCGCGTCTGGCACCTGTCGGGCGACAGGCCGGCAAGCGACGCCGCCGCCAGCTGGCGCGCCGAACATGCGATCTTCCTGATTTCGCGCTAAATCAATCCTGCTTCTTCAGCCCGTTCGCGAGCAGGTCGTTGGCGATCCGCGCGATCTCCGAAATGTCGCTCTCGGTGTCCCACAATCCGTAGCGCATGCCGAGAAACACGTTCATCCCGCCGATCGCCCACGCGTGGATCTCGCTGACGTCATCGCGGATTTCGCCGCGCGCCGCACCGCCCTCAAGCCGCTGGCGGACGCGCGCGACCGTCGTTTCATAGTGGCGGCGATAACTCGCATAATCGACGAACTCGGCCTCGTCGATGATGCGGTAGATCTCCTTGTTCGCGCGCACGAAGCCGAGATAGGATTCGAGCCCGATGCGTTCGGCGCTGATCTCGTCGGGCGCCGCCTGGACGATCGGCGTGACATGGTCGCGTAACCGTTCGCTCATATAGCGGACGAGCGCCTGGAAGATTTCCTCTTTCGAATCGAAATAGGTGTAGAAACTGCCGAGCGCGGTTCCGGCGCGGCGCGTGATCGCGCTGATCGACGCCTCGTGGAACCCGCGCTCGCCGAATTCGATCGCCGCCGCGTCGAGCAGCTTGCGCAGCGTCCGCCGCCCGCGCTCGGTGCGCGGCGTCTTGTCGCGCGCGTCGCCCGCGCCTCGTTCGGTTTCGGCCTGCCCCGTTTCGGCCCGCCCCGTTTCGCTCTGCGGCTGATCCATGACTGCCTTTCCGTCTCCCCCTCCGTCCGGCCTCACCTGCATCGTGGCATTTCCGCACCACTGGCAAGCAAAAAGCGACAGAGCCATATTCCAAGTTGAAACTTGGTTCATGTTTCACTATTGGAAGCGGCGCGGCTTGGCAAGCACCAGCCCAAGAAAAGCAAACAGGGTGGCGAGGGGTCACCCGCCACATGGGAGAGTCATATGCGTCCTTTCGCCCGCCCGCTGCGTCGTGCAATCCTTGCCACCAGCGCGCTTTCCATGATCGTCTTCGCTCCCGCGGCTTTCGCGCAGGAAGCGGGCGCGACCGACGCCGGCGATAACGAGATCATCGTGACGGCGCGCCGCCGCGACGAACGCCTGATCGACGTGCCCGTCGCGATCACCGCCTTTTCGGGCGAGGCGCTGGCAAAGGCCGGGGCGCTCGACATCACCGACGTTGCCCAGACAACCCCGAACACCACGCTCGAGGTTTCGCGCGGCACCAATTCGACGCTCAGCGCGTTCATCCGCGGCGTCGGCCAGCAGGACCCGGTATCGGGTTTCGAACAGGGCGTCGGCATCTATCTCGACGACGTCTACCTCAACCGCCCGCAAGCCGCGGTGCTCGATATCTATGACGTCGAGCGCATCGAAATCCTGCGCGGGCCGCAGGGCACGCTCTATGGCCGCAACACGATCGGCGGCGCGGTCAAATATGTGACCAAGCAGCTGCCCGAGGAATTCTCGCTCAAGATCAAGGGCACGCTCGGCACCTACGACCAGGCCGACCTCGTCGTGACCGCGAGCGCGCCGATCGGCGACCTCCTGCGCGTCGGCGGCTCGGTCGCGCGCCTGTCGCGCGGCGGTTTCGGCGACAATCTCACCACCGGCCGCGAAAATTACAACAAGGACGTCTGGGCAGGCCGCGGCACGGTCGAGCTCGGCGGTTATGGCGCGCCGGTGCTGATCCGCATTTCGGGCGATTACAGCAAGGACAAGAGCGATCCGCGCGGCGGCCACCGCCTGATCCCGTCGCTGCTGACCAACGCCCCCGTGCTCGATGATGTGTTCGACAGTCGCGGCGGCCTCAACGATCCGAAGCAGGAGATCGAGGCCTATGGCCTCGCCATGAACGTCACCGCCGAACTCAGCGACACGGTCACGATCCGGTCGATCAGCGCCTGGCGCAAGGACACGTCGGCGACGCCGATCGACTTCGACGCGCTTCCCGGCGTCGACATCGACGTTCCCGGCTTCTATTTCAACGAGCAGATCAGCCAGGAATTCCAGCTGCTCTACGAAGGCGACAAGCTGAAGGGTCTGCTCGGCTTCTATTATCTCGATGCGACCGCCGACACGTTGTTCGACGTCCGCATCTTCAACAACCTCGCGGGCCTCACCGCCTTTACCGAGGCCGATGTCGACACCCAGACCTTCGCGGTGTTCGGCGACTTCACCTATGATTTCAACGACAAGCTCAGCCTGTCGGTCGGCGGCCGTTACACGTGGGACGAACGCGAAGCGTCGATCCTGCGGCAGAATTATCTTGGCGGCGGGTCGCCGGTGTTCGGCGGCGCGGGCGTCGCGTTCGGCGCGCCGGGCACCAATTTCAACGGCAAGCGTGACTTCAAGAAATTCACCCCGCGCGCGTCGCTGTCGTTCAAGCCAACCCCCGACCATAATTTCTACGCGAGCTATTCGCAGGGCTTCAAGGGTGGCGGGTTCGATCCGCGCGGCGTCGGCGTCAACGCGCCGGGCGCCATCCCCGGCCGGCCGACCGACGCGGAAATCGCTTCCTTCCTGAGCTTCCGCCCCGAAAAGGTCGAAAGCTACGAGGTCGGCTACAAGGGCAGCCTGATGGACGGCGCGGTCAACGTCGCGCTCGCCGCTTTCTATGCCGATTACACCGACGTCCAGATCCCGGGATCGGTCGCGTGCACCGTCAGCGGCCTGCCGAGCTTCTGCGGCGTCGTCTCGAACGCCGGCAAGGCGACCTTCAAGGGCGTCGAATTCGAGGGCCGCGCGCGGCTTGGCGAGGATCTGGCGACCGCGGGCGACCGACTGACGCTGTCGACCGCGCTCGGCTTTATCCAGGCCGATTATAAGGAATATATCTCGAACATCCTCGTCGGCGGGGTCAACACGCCGACCGACGTGTCGGATTTCCGCGAGGTGCAGAACACCCCGAAATGGACCGCCAGCGGCACCCTCGCTTACTCGACCCCGATCGGCGACGGCGATTTGAGCTTCGGGACGACCTTGTCGTATCGCAGCAAGACCTATCAGTTCGAAATCCCGAACCCCTATATCGACCAGAAGGGCTTCGCTTTGTGGGATGCCAGCCTCGTCTACACCGCGCCAGACGATCGCTGGAGCCTCGGCGTGTTCGGCAAGAATCTGACGAACAAGGAATATAAGACCTCGGGCTATACGTTCGTGAACGTCAACCCGGTCACCGGCGCGATCATTCCGGGCGCGAACGGCTTGCCGACCTCGGCGCTCGGCCGCGAAGGCACGCTAACCGCCTTTTACGGCAATCCGCGCCAGGTCTTTGTCACCGGCACCGTAAAATTCTGATCTTCGGATAAGGGGAGAAAGGGGCGTCCGTCGCGGCGCCCCTTTTTCTATGCGCTGAGCGGAGGCGCCCCGGTGCGCGCAACCATGCGCTCGCCGTCGATGACGATCGGGCTGGCGAGCCCGTCGACGCTGGCGCCGTCGGGGCGGAAACGCATCCCGCGCGCCTGAACCTGCGGATCAGCAAAAACGCTCGCGATATCGTTGATCGGCCCCGCCGGCACCCCTTCGGCCTCGAGCGCCAGCGACAGCGGTAGCGCGTCCCATGTGGCGATCTTCGCCGCCAGTAGCGGGATCAATTCGGCGCGGTTCGCAAGCCGCGCCGCATTGGTCACGAAACGCTTATCGTCGGCCCAGCCGGGCTCGCCCAGGATCACACATAATTTACGAAACTGGCCGTCGTTGCCGACCGCGATCACCAGCTGCCCGTCGGCGGTCGCGAACGCCTGATAGGGCACGACATTGGCGTGCCCATTGCCCATCCGCCGCGGGGAAACGCCACTCGCGAGATAATTGGCCGCCTGATTGGCGAGCACCCCGACCTGGCAATCGAGCAGCGCCATGTCGATATGCGCACCCCCATTCTGGGCATCGCCTGTGGCGTCACGCCGCCGCAGCGCCGCGAGGATCGCGACCGTCGAATACATGCCGGTGAAGATGTCGGCATAGGCGATTCCCGCCTTTTGCGGCGCGCCGTCGGGCTCGCCGGTTAGCGACATCGCGCCGCCCATCGCCTGGATGATGAAATCATAGCCGGCACGGTGCGCATAAGGCCCGGTCTGCCCGAAGCCGGTGATCGAACAGACGATCAGGCGCGGAAAGTCGGCGCAGAGCGTCGCCGGATCGAGGCCATATTTGGCGAGCCCGCCGACCTTGTAATTCTCGATGACGACATCGGCGTCGGCGATCAGCGCGCGTACCGCGGCCTGCCCCTCGATGGTCGCAATGTCGATCGCCACGCCTGTCTTGCCGCGGTTGGTGCTGTGATAATAAGCGGCGCCGAGATTCTCGCCGCTCTCATCCACAATGAACGGCGGGCCCCAGCTGCGCGTATCGTCGCCGACCCCCGGCCGCTCGACCTTCACCACCTCGGCACCCAGATCGGCGAGCAATTGCCCGCACCACGGCCCCGCGAGCACCCGCGCCAGTTCGACGACGCGGATGCCCTCTAATGGCTTAGGCAAAGGCCGAAATGCCGGTGATCGCGCGGCCGAGGATCAAGGCATGGACGTCGTGCGTGCCCTCATAGGTGTTCACCGTCTCAAGGTTCACCGCGTGGCGGATGACATGATAATCGGCCGAGATGCCGTTGCCGCCGTGCATGTCGCGCGCGACGCGTGCGATATCGAGCGCCTTGCCGCAATTGTTGCGCTTGAGCAGGCTGATCGCATCGGGAATCAGGCGCCCTTCGTCGATCAGCCGGCCGACGCGCAACGCGGTCTGGAGCCCCAGCGCGATCTCGGTGAGCATGTTCGCGAGCTTCAATTGCACGATCTGGTTCGCCGCGAGCGGCCGCCCGAACTGCTTGCGCTCACCGGTATAATTGCGCGCCGCCTCATAGCAGAATTCGGCCGCGCCCATCGCGCCCCAGCCGATGCCGTAACGCGCGCGGTTGAGGCAGCCGAACGGACCCTTGAGCCCCGAGACATGCGGCAACAGCGCATCCTCCCCGACCTCGACCGAATCCATGACGATTTCGCCCGTCACTGAGGCGCGAAGGCTCACCTTGCCCTCGATCTTCGGCGCCGAGAGACCCTTCATCCCTTTTTCGAGCACGAAGCCGCGAATCGCGCCGTCATGCGCCTCCGACTTCGCCCACACGACGAAGACGTCGGCGATCGGCGAGTTGGTGATCCACATCTTCGCGCCCTTGAGGCGGTAGCCGCCCTCGATCTTCTCGGCGCGCGTGCGCATCCCGCCCGGGTCGCTGCCGGCGTCGGGCTCGGTCAGGCCGAAACAGCCGACAAGTTCGCCCGAGGTCAGCCCGGGCAGATATTTGCGCTTCTGTTCCTCGCTGCCATAGGCGTTGATCGGGTGGATCACGAGCGAGCTTTGCACCGAACAGGCCGAACGATAGCCCGAATCGATGCGTTCGACTTCGCGCGCGATCAGCCCGTAGCTGACATAATTCAGCCCGGCGCCGCCATATTCGGGGTCGATCGTCGCGCCGAGCAGGCCGAGCGCGCCCATTTCGGACATGATCTCGCGGTCGAACCGCTCGTCGAGAAACGCCGAGGTGACGCGCGGCAACAACGCATCGGTCGCATAGGACCGCGCCGTATCGCGAACCATCCGCTCCTCTTCGCTGAGCTCGGCGTCGAGCTGGAGGGGATCGAGCGGGTCGAGCGCTTCGATGCGCTGCGGATCGGCGAGGGCCATGAAACGGGCTTTCTCTCTAAACGGCGGGCAGCCCTACCGGATTGCGCGCTATGGGGTCGGATCGGCCGCGTTGCGGACGATCGCGGCAGCGGGGCTGTCGCGCGGCTCCAATATCGCCGCCGTCTCGATCAGGTCAAGCGCACGCCGTGCCTCATGATAGCGCCGCGCATCGATCACCCACTCCCCCGCGACCTCCGACCCGGGCATCGCCTCGACCTCGGCGATCGCAAGGTCGGCCTGCCCGGCCGCGAGATAGCGCCGGGCGCGGTCGAGCCGTTCGGAGGCGCGCGGCGACTGCGTTCCGGCGGCGCGCACCACGAACAATTCGCCGAGTTCGCGGCGAAGCCCCGTCCACAGGCTGCCGCTTCCGTCGCCGCCGCGTCCGACAAGCTGCGGCCCCATCGCATCGAGTTCGGCGCGCAGCTGTTCGAGCGTCACCGGATCGCGCGACGTATCGATGATCGTCTTGACGGCGTTGGGCTGGTCGTCGCCGAAGCGCAGCCGCAGCTGCGCGTCGAGATAGCCCAATGACAGCCCGCGATCGAGCGCGCGGCGCACCGCAAAGGCGACAAGCAGCCCCTCGGCGCGCGATGCATTGCCCGACGCCGATTCGGCCTGCAGCGTGATCCGCGACAGACGCTGTTCGAGTTCGGCGACGCGCGCCGCGAGCGCGTTGGCGCCGTCGACCGGCGCGACCATCAGCGGCGGCGCATTCGCCGCGTTTTTTGCGGCAAGCGAATTGCCCGCCCCGGCGGGCGCCGCGACCATTTTCGCCGTCGGTGGTAAATTGCTGCCCGTCAGCCAGCGATTCACAGCCCATCCGCCGCCGGCGATACCGATCAGAAGCAGCAGGAAGGCACCGATGGCGATAGCGCGAAACGATAGTCCCCTTTCGGGTACTGCCTCATCCGCCGACGAGGACGTGTCGATGCTGTCGATTGCCATGTTTTTCTTTCGAACGACCCTATTTTGCACCCTTGTGCCACAAAGCACGCGCTTGTGCCAATATTGCGACATCGTCGGGCTGTTCCGCGATGGCCAGATCGCGCCAGCCGCCCTCCGCCGAAGCCGCCGCCGCCGGGCTGATCGCGACGAGTGACAGGTGCGCGCGCGCATCGCCGACGAGCTGCGAAATTCGCGCGGCGGCGCGCGCCGAATGCGCGAGCAGCGTCGCGGGGGCGGCGATCAGCGCGTCCCATTCGGCCGGCATCGGGGCGGGATCGACGGCATAACAGGGCAGCGCCGTAATCGCCGCCGCCCGTGCGTCGAATTCCGACCGGTCACGGCCGCAAAGCCACAGAATATTGTGGATATTTTCTGACGTCATATCGTCAAGAAGCCGCTGCGCGCCCGATGATCCCGTCATCGCCACCGCCAGGCCCGCGGCCTCGGCCGCCCGCGCGGTCGCTGCGCCGACGGCATAGACGGGCAGTGCCGCCAGCTCGGCCAGTCCCCGCCCCGCCAGCCTTGCGGCAAAGGCGCTGGTCAGCAGCAGCGCGTCGAAATCGCCGGAAGCCGGCAGGCGCCAATCGATCGCGCGCGCGGCAAAAAGCGGCATCGCGCGCGCGTCGAACCCCATCGCCCTCGCCCGCTCCACCGTCGCTGCGTTGCCCGGTTCGGGCCGCGTCACGATCAGCGGCAGGCCATCGGTCATGCCGCGAACAGCTGCCGGACGCTGTCGGGCGCTTCATCGAGCAACCGGCGTGCCAACGCCGCCGCGGCCGCATCGTCGGTGACGATGACATGTCCTGCCGCATGATCGGCGCCATCGTCGGAGAAAATCTCGGCATCGAGACGCAGCGCGCCGTCATCCTGCCAGTGCGCATGCGCCGCGACGGGCGAGCGGCAGTCACCGCCGAGCGCCGCCAGAAACGCGCGCTCGGCCGCGACGGCAAGATGCGTCGGCGCATGGTCGACTGCGGCGAGCAGCGCGCGCGTCGCCGCGTCGTCGGCGCGGCATTCGATGCCGATCGCGCCCTGCGACGCCGCGGGAAGCAGCAGGCTCGCTTCCTGTACCAAACCGACGTCGTGCATCCCCAGCCGCTCGAGCCCGGCCGCCGCGAGCAAGGTCGCGTCGGCATCGCCCGCCGCAATCTTCGCGAGCCGCGTCGCGACATTGCCGCGCAGCAGCACCGTTTCGAGGTCGGGGCGGATCCGCTTGACCTGCGCGGCGCGGCGGGGGCTGCTCGTCCCGAGCCGCGCGCCCTGCGGCAGGTCGGCGATCGTCGCCGCCTTTATGCCCTCATGCACCACCAGCCGATCGCGCGGGTCGGCGCGTTCGAGCATCGCGCCGAGGAAAAAGCGCGTATCGCGGATGGTTTCGACATCCTTCAGCGAATGGACCGCGATGTCGATCGTCCCGGCATCGAGCGCCGCATCGAGCTCGCGCGTCCACAGCGCCTTGCCGCCGACCTCGGCGAGCGCGCGGTCCTGGATCTTGTCGCCCGTCGCGGTCATCGGCACGATTTCGAGCGCCGCCATATCGATGCCATGGCTGGCAATCAGCGCCGCAGCCGCCATATGGGCTTGGGCCATCGCGAGCGGCGAGGCCCGGGTGCCGATACGCAGCGGGCTTTCGGGGGTCGGAAGTCTATTCATCGTCCCGCTGCTAGCGCGGCTTGCCCTGCCGATAAAGGGGCGGGTAAAGGAACGCGCAACAATATGACCCTGATCCTCGGCCTTGAATCGAGCTGCGACGAAACCGCGGCAGCGCTCGTCGACAGCGACCGGCGCATTTTGGCGCACCGCGTCGCGGGTCAGGAGGCCGAGCACAGCCCCTATGGCGGCGTCGTTCCCGAGATCGCGGCGCGCGCGCATGTCGACCGCCTCGCGCCGATCGTCGAGGGCGTGCTCGCCGACGCGGGCGTGTCGCTCGCCGACGTCGACGCGATCGCCGCGACCGCCGGGCCGGGGCTGATCGGCGGCGTGATGGTCGGGCTCGTCACCGGCAAGGCGCTCGCGCACGCCGCGAACAAGCCGCTGATCGCGGTCAACCATCTCGAAGGCCATGCGCTCAGCCCGCGCCTCGTCGAGCCCGGCCTCGCCTTCCCCTATCTGCTGTTGCTCGTGTCGGGCGGCCATTGCCAGCTGCTGCTCGTGCGCGGTGTCGGCGACTACCGCCGCCTCGCGACGACGATCGACGACGCCGCGGGCGAAGCCTTCGACAAGACCGCGAAGCTGCTCGGCCTCGGCTATCCCGGCGGTCCCGCGGTCGAGCGCATCGCGAAGGGCGGCAATCCCCATGCCGTGCCGCTGCCGCGCCCGCTCGTCGGCAGCGCCGAACCGCATTTCTCCTTCGCGGGGCTCAAGAGCGCGGTCGCGCGGGCCGCCGCATCGGGCGCGCACAGCATCCCCGACCTCGCCGCCTCGTTCCAGCAGGCGGTCGTCGACTGCCTCGTCGACCGCAGCCGCATCGCGCTCGCCGCCTGCCCCGATGCGACCGCTTTCGTCGTCGCGGGCGGGGTCGCCGCCAATGGCGCGATTCGCGGCGCATTGACCGATCTCGCCGCGCGCTTCGACAAGCCCTTCGTCGCGCCGCCGCTGTGGCTCTGCACCGACAATGGCGCGATGATCGCATGGGCGGGCGCCGAGCGTTTCGCGGTCGGGCTCACCGATCCGCTCGACACCGCGGCGCGCCCGCGCTGGCCGCTCGACCCCGAAGCCGAAGCCGTCCGCGGCGCCGGAGTAAAAGCATGACAGGTGAAAGCATGGCGTCATATGCGAGGTTCGGCGTGATCGGCGGCGGCGCGTGGGGCACCGCGCTCGCGCAGCTTCTCGCCGCCGATGGCGCCCCCGTTCGTCTGTGGGCGCGCGAGACGGATGTCGTCGCCGCGATCAACGCCGAGCATCGCAATCCGGTTTTCCTTCCTGGCGCCGCGCTCTCACCCTCGCTGACCGCGACCGGCAACCTTGCCGACATGGCCGATCTCGACGCGCTGCTCGTCGTCGTCCCCGTTCCGTTCCTGCGCGCCGTTCTCACCGAACTGCCGCCGGGCGCCGCGCCGCTGATCTTTTGCAGCAAGGGCATGGAGGCGGGCAGCTTCGCCTTTCCGATCGACATGGCGCGCGATCTCGCGCCGTCGCGGCCGCATGCCGTGCTCTCCGGCCCGACCTTTGCGCACGAGGTCGCCGCCGGGCTACCGACCGCGATTACCCTCGCCGCCGCCGACGCCGATCTCGCGGCCGGGATAGCGCAGGCGCTCGCGCGACCGCATTTCCGCCCCTATGTGTCGACCGACGTCATCGGCGCCGAGATCGGCGGCGCGGTCAAGAATATCCTCGCGATCGCCTGCGGCATCGTCGACGGCGCCGGGCTCGGGCTCAACGCGCGCGCGGCGCTGATCAGCCGCGGCTTTGCCGAAATGACACGCTTCGGGCTCGCCCGCGGCGCGCAGGCCGAAACGCTGGCGGGCCTCGCGGGACTCGGCGACCTCGTCCTCACCTGCACCTCGTCGAACTCACGCAACTTCGCGCTCGGCCAGGGGCTCGGGCGCGGCGAGGCGGCCGAGATACTGATGGCCGACCGCCGCACCGTCGCCGAGGGGGCGTTCAGCGCGCCCGTCGTCGCCGCCGCGGCGCGCGCCGACGGCATCGACATGCCGATCACCGACACCGTGGCGCGGCTGGTTGCCGGCGAAACGCGCGTCACCGACGCCATTCAGGCCTTGCTCAGCCGCCCGCTGCGACCCGAAGGGCGATGAATATCTTCGCACAATTGCCTGCACTCCCCGGCCACGCTAGACTGACGGTCAGGCCAAAGCAGAAGGGGCGGAAGGCTTGAGCCAGACGGACAGCGCAGCTGCGCCCTCTTCACCTCCCGGCACGCCCCCGGGCGATGCCGACACCGCCGCGCTCGCCAAGGGTGGACGCACCAATTTCTTCGGCTTCATCCTTCGCCTCGTCGCACGCCTGCCCTTCCTATATGTCGCGGGCCGCTGGTACGGGCCCGAGGCGGTCGGGCGCTTCGCTTTCGCCGTGCTCGTCATCGAGCTCGTTGCGCAGCTCGCGACGCTCGGTCTCAAGCGCGGCCTCGCCGAACAGCTCAGCGCCCCCGGGGCGGACCAGCGCACCGTCGTATGGGACGGCATGTTCGTCGCCTTTGTGGCGTCGGCCGCCGGGTCATTGCTGTTGGTGCTGCTGCCGCAACTGATGTTCCCGTCGGGCGGCATCGACAGCGCCGATCGCTGGATGGCTTTGCTCGTCTTCGCGATCGCGGGCACCGATATCGCGCTCGCCGCCTGCGCGTATAAATTCGATGTCGGCGCCACCGTTCGCGCGCGCGCGGTGGTCGAGCCGTGGGTGATCAGCATCGCCGCCGCCGGATTCTTCTTCGTGTCGAAGCGCGACGGGCTGATGCTCTCCTACGCCGCCGCGATGCTCGGCGCCTTCCTCACCGCGCTGATCCCGATGCTGCGGCATTATGGCGGGCCGCGCGGGTGGCAACCGCATCCCGCGCATTTGATCGCAGTTGCGCGGCGCAACGCGCCGCTCGCCGCCGCCGACGCGATCGAATGGGGCACGCGGCGCCTCGACCTCTTCATCCTCGGCCAGTTCACCTCGCCGACGATCTACGGCATCTACTATATGGCGCAGCAGGTCGCGTCGCTGCCGCAGAAGCTGAAAACCAGCTTCGAGCCGATCCTTGGCCCCGTCATCACGCGCAACCTCGCCGAAAAGCGGCTTGCCGCCGTGGCGGCGCAAGTGAGCCAAGTCGGCTTCTGGATCATCGCCGCGCAGGCCGGCGTCGCGCTCGCGCTCGGCATCCCCGGCGAAGCGGTGATGGGGCTCGTCGGTCCCGAATTCGTCAGCGGCACCGCCGCGCTCGCCTTCCTGCTCGCCGCCGAGGTCGTCGCCGCGACCGCGGTCGTCAGCGAGGCGGCGCTCGTCTATGTCGCGCGCCACCGCAATCTGCTGATCAGCATCGCGACGCTCGCGCTGCAGGCGGGGCTCAGCGTCGCGCTGATCCTGATCGCGAAATCGATGGACCTGCCGCCGATCTATTACGCCGGCGCCGTCGCGCTCGCGCTGATGCTCGCGCTCGGATTCGCCTCGCTGGTGAAGGCGCGGCTGCTCGCGCGCATCCTCGGCGCGCCGGTGAACAGCCTGCGCTGGGCGCTCGTCTGGGCGACCGCGGGCGCGACCATCCTCGGCTATGGCGCGACGCAGCTTCCCGAATGGGCCGAGCTCTTGATCGGCGTGCCCTTCATCCTCGGCGTCTATGGGTGGCTGATCTGGACGCGCGGCTTCGGCCCGGCGGACCGCGAACTGTTCAGGAAACACCCCGAACCCGCCGCGGCGTCCGCGAGCTGATCCTTAATCGACCGCTTTCTGCGCCGCGTCGCCGACATCCTCGGCGGCATCGCCGACCTTTTGCGCCGCTTCGCTGACCGCGCCGCTCTGCGCCTTGTCGTTGGCGAGGAACTGGAAGGCGAAAAAGGCCGCGACGAGAATCGCGACGAGGAAAATCAGCCCCATCCCGAACCCGCCGCCGCGGCGCGGTTCGCGGTCGATGACCGTGGTCGTGTGCGTCGTCCCGTCGGGATCGCGCGTCTCGTGAATTTCGTCGGCCATAAGAATCTCTCCCATGCTGTCTGGCGCATAGGACGCTTCATGGCGCCGATAAGTTCCGGCACCGGCCCGCTCCCCTCCCGGCCTCCCGACACGGTATCCTATGGGAGGCCGGGAGGGGGGAGCGGGCCGGTGCCGGTTCCGCGAAAGCGAAAAAGCTTTCCTAACCGAGTCGTTCGGCGATCTTGGCCTTGAGATCGGTCTGCGCGCGCGGACCGACCTGCGCGATGATTTCGCGCGCGCACACGGCGCCCATCGTCAGGCAGTCCGCCATCGGACGCCCCTGCACCTGACCCGAGAGGAAACCCGCGGCGAACAGGTCGCCCGCGCCGGTGGTGTCGACGACCGTGTCGATCGGCTCGGCGCCGACTTCGGTGCGCGTGCCGCCGGTCAGCGCGATCGCGCCGTGCGCGCCGCGCGTGACGACGAGCAGCGGCACCTGCGCCGCGACGCTCGCGACAGCGGCTTCGAAATCGTCGGTTTCGGCGAGCGCGCAAATCTCGACCTCGTTCGCGAAAAGGATGTCGAACAGCCCCTCGGCGATCAGCTTGCGGAAATCGGCGCCGTGGCGGTCGATGATGAACGCATCCGACAGCGTGAAGGCGACCTTGCGTCCCGCCGCGCGCGACACGTCGATCGCGCGCCGCATCGCCGCGCGCGACAGCTCGGGATCCCACAAATAGCCTTCGAGATAGAGAATCTCCGAATCGGCGATCCACGCTTCGTCGATCATGGCCTGCTCGAGCAGATGGCTCGCGCCGAGGAAGGTGTTCATCGTGCGCTGGCCGTCGGGGGTGACGAGGATCAGGCAGCGCGCGGTCGGCGCACCTTCGCTGAGCGGCGGGGTTTCATAAGCGACGCCGAGCGCGCGCAGGTCGTGCGTGAAAACATGGCCGAGCTGATCATCGGCGACCTGGCCGATAAAGCTGCAACGCTGGCCGAGCGCGGCCATTCCCGCCAATGTGTTCGCCGCCGAACCGCCCGACATTTCGATCGCGGGTCCCATTGCCGCGTAAAGCCGTTCGGCCTCTTCGGCGTCGATCAGCCGCATCGACCCCTTGGTCAGACCTTCGGCAGTGATCAGCGCATCGTCGGCGCGAGCGATGACGTCGACAATGGCGTTGCCGATGGCGACAACGTCGAAACGGGCGGTGGAGGCCATGAAAAATCCTGTGATGTGTGGAAAAAGCTGCCGCGCGCCTTAGGCGGCGGGGCCCGCCAAGGCAAGCATAACGCTTGACCCGCGCCGCGACGGCCACCATCCCTGCGCCCATGGCCCGCGCCGTTCACGCCTTCCTGCTCGCGCTAAGGGACTTGCCGCAGCCCCGCGTGATGCGCGTGCTGGCGCAAAGCCTCGCGCTCACGCTCCTGCTCCTCGCCGTTTCGGGCGCCGCGATCTTTTTCGCGACCCGCTGGGCGCTGGCGCACTGGAAATGGCTCGACGAAGCGCAGCTCGAGATGGCCGGTATCCTGGTCATCCTGGCCATCATTGCGGGAAGCTGGTTGCTCTTCCGCGCCGTTGCGATCGTCGTCGTCGGCCTGTTCGCCGACGGCATCGTCGCCGATGTCGAGGGCCGCCATTATCCCGCCGCCGCAAGCCAAGCCGTCGATGTCGGCTGGCGCCAGAATATTGGCCTCGCGCTCGCTTCGCTGGTGCGGCTCATCGGCGGCAACCTGCTCGCGCTGCCGGTCTACATCCTGCTGCTCGTCACCGGTATCGGAACCCCGATCTTCGCCCTGCTCGTCAACGCCTTGCTGCTCGGCCGCGATCTCGAGGCGATGGTGCTCGCGCGCCATCCGGACCGTCCACGGCTCGACCGGCCGGCGCGCTGGTCGCTCGGGCTGCTGTCTGCCGCAAGCTTCGTGGTGCCCGTCGCCAATCTGTTGGCGCCGATTCTGAGCGCGGCTATGGCCGTACACATGCTGCACCTGCGCAATGGGGACCAGAAAAGATGATCGAAAACCGCCGCCTGGCCGCCATCGCCGGTCTCGCTTTGACGCTCGGCGCGTGCGCCGGCCCCGCGATCCCGCGCCCGTCAACCCCATCCGCGGCGACCCCGCCGCCGACAACGGTGGTCCGGCCGGTGCAGAACAACGCGCTGATCGGAAACAGCGCCGATGCGATCGGCCGGATGTTCGGCAAGCCGCAACTCGATGTCACCGAGGGTGCCGGCCGCAAGCTGCAGTTCGCGGGGTCGAACTGCGTCCTCGATATCTATTTCTACGCCCCGCGCGCGGGCGCGAATCCCGTCGCGACGCACGTCGATGCCCGCACACCCGATGGTCGCAACGCCGAAGTGAACAGCTGCGCCCAGTCGTTCCAGCGCTAAACAGGCGTCATGACGCCAGCTCGGCGAGCGCCCAGAGCGCGGCATCGGCGACCATCGGCGATTCATCCTTCGTCAGCCGTTCGAGCACGGGCACAAACCGCACATCGCCGCTGTTTCCTGCCGCGATCGCCGCGTTGCGGACCATGCGCCCGCGCCCGATCCGCTTGATCGGCGACCCCGCGAAGACCTGCCGGAAATCGGCATCGTCGAGCGCGAGCAGATCGGAAAGCGACGGCGCCGCCAGTTCGGCGCGCGGCAGGAAGGCGCGATGCGCGTGCGCGGTTTCGGCGAATTTGTTCCACGGACACGCCGCAAGACAATCGTCGCAGCCATAGATGCGGTTGCCGATCCCGCGCCGCAGCGCGACGGGGATCGGGCCGTTATGTTCGATGGTCAGGTAAGAAATGCAGCGCCGCGCATCGAGCCGGTACGGCGCCGGAAAGGCCTGCGTCGGGCACGCGTCCTGGCACGCCGAACAGCTGCCGCACGTATCGCGCCCGGGCTTCGAGGGCTCCAGCTCCAACGTCGTGTAGATCGCGCCGAGGAACAGCCAGCTACCATGCTCGCGGCTGACGAGATTGGTGTGCTTGCCCTGCCAGCCGAGCCCCGCCGCCGCCGACAGCGGCTTTTCCATCACCGGCGCGGTGTCGACGAACACTTTGACCGCGGCGTCCTCGACTTCGGCCACCAGCCAGCGCGCGACCGCCTTCAGCGCCCTTTTGACGACGTCATGATAATCGCCGCCCTGCGCATAGACCGAGATGCGCCCGCGACTCGGATGGTCGGCGAGCGCCAGCGGATCGAGCGCGGGGGCATAGCTCATGCCAAGTGCGATCACCGATTGGACCTCGGGCCACAGCCCCTTGGGCGAGCCGCGCTGCGCGGCGCGGCTTTCCATCCAGATCATGTCGCCGTGGCGCCCTTCGGCGAGCCATTGATCGAGCCGCGCCGCGGTCTGCGGCGCCGCATCGGCATGCGCGATCCCGAACGCCGCGAAACCATGCGCGCGTGCGACGGCTTCGAGCCGTTCTTCGAGCGAAGGCGTTTCCAGAGGCAAGGCTTCGGCAACCATTGCCGCTCTATACGCGAGCGGCCTCGCCGTGCCATAGTTTGGTGAGCCAAGATTGGGGACCCGGGTTTGAACGATTTCAGCGTCGAGGCGAATGGCCTCACCAAATATTTCGGCAATTACAAAGCGGTCGATCATGTATCCCTCGCGGTGCCAACGGGCAGCATCTATGGCGTGCTCGGCCCCAATGGCGCCGGCAAGACGACGAGCCTGCGCATGACGCTGGGCATCATCGACCCCGATGCGGGGACAAGCCGCCTGTTTGGCGGGCAGCGGCCGCAGTCGGTACGCCACCGCATCGGCTATCTTCCCGAGGAACGCGGGCTGTATCCGGGCATGAAAGCGCGCGAGGCGATCGCCTTCATGGGCGCGCTGCGCGGGCTCGACTGGTCGGAGGGGCGCCGCCGCGCCGCGGGCTTCATGACCGAACTAGGGCTCGAACGGGTGATCGACGAAAAGATCCGCAAGATGTCGAAGGGCATGGCGCAGATGATCCAGCTGATCGGCTCGATCGTCCACGCCCCCGACCTCATCGTGCTCGACGAGCCCTTCTCGGGGCTCGACCCCGTCAACCAGGAGCGGCTCGAAATGCTCGTCCGGCGCGAGCGCGACCGCGGCGCGACGATCCTCTTCTCGACGCACGTCATGGCGCACGCCGAACGCCTCTGTGACCGCATCGCGATCATCGCGCGCTCGGCGCGCCGCTTCGAGGGCACGGTCGACGAGGCGCGCGCGCTGCTGCCAATGCAGGTGCGCTACACGCCGCGCACCGCGGGCGACCCCGCCGCGGTTGCCGCGAACCTTCCCGCCGGCGCCGAACTGCGCGGCGATGCCTGGCATTTTGCGATTCAGGACGCCGATGTCGAACCGCTGCTCGCGCGCATCACCGCGAGCGGTCATGGCGTCACCGGCCTGTCGATCAGCCGCCCGGCGCTGCACGACGCCTTCGTCCATATCGTCCGGCAGGTCGACGCGGGATTCGACGCCGATGCCACCGAGGACGCCGTAGAGGAGGCCAGCGCATGACCCCCTTCATCCGCAGCATGTTCGTCGTTGCGCGGCGTGACTTTCTCGCGATCGTCGCGACGCCGACCTTCCTCCTCTTCCTGCTTGCCCCCTTGTTCATGGTCGCGATGGGGCTCGCCGGCGGCGTCGGGGCATCGCAGCTTGCCGACAGCGCGCGCGGCGCCGGCCGCATCGTCGTCGTCGCCGATCCGGCAGATATCGAGGCACTTCGGGCCTCCGATCAGCGTCTCCGGACTGGAATGACCCGCGAACCCGCACCGCTCGATATCCGCATTGTCGGTCCCGCCAACGTAGATCCCGTTGCGATCGCACGCGAAAAGGGCAGCGACACCTATGCCGTGATGAGCGGCCCCCTGACCGCCCCCCGCATCGTCGAGCGCGAAAAGGGGAGCAGCGCCGGCCGCTATCTCGCGCTGCTTGCGGGCGATGCGCAGCGCGCGCGCGCCGCCGGGCCGATGCCATCCATCACCCCCGATTTCGAAGCGCTGTCGAGCGGCGGCACCAGCATCGCGGTGCAGCAGTCGCTCGGATTCGGCGCGGTCTTCATCATCTTCCTCCTGACCTTGCTGCTGGCGGGCCAGACGGTAAGCTCGCTCGCCGAGGAAAAGGGCAACAAGGTCATCGAGATCCTCGCCGCCGCGGTGCCGCTCGAAAGCGTCTTTCTCGGCAAGCTGCTCGGCATGCTCGGCGTCGCAGTGCTCTTTATCGCCTTCTGGATGATCGTCGCGATGGGGGGCGGGCTGATCGCCGCGACACAGGTCGATCCTGCCGCGATCGCCGCCGCGGGCAAGGCCGGCAAGGCGACCGCCGCGCTCGCCTCGATGCCCGCGACGGGCTGGCCCTTCTTCCTCGGCATCGGTTTTGCCTATTTCATCCTGTCCTTCCTCCTCCTCGGCGCGGTCTTCCTCGGCATCGGCGCGCAGGCCGGATCGGTGCGCGAAATCCAGATGCTCAGCCTGCCGATCACCATCTTCCAGGTCGGCATGTTCAGCCTGTCGGCGGCGGCGGCGAGCGCGCCGGGCAGCGGCCTCGCCCATTTCGCGCAAATCTTCCCCTTCTCCTCGCCGCTCGCGATGGCGGCGCGCGCGGCGACCGACGATGCCAAGGCGGTTCATTTGCTCGCGCTCGGCTGGCAGGCGATCTGGGTCGCGCTCGTCATCTTCCTGTCGGTGCGCCTGTTCCGGTCGGGCGTGCTCAGCGGCGGCAGCGGCTGGAAATTCTGGAGCCGTAACAAGGCTGTTGCGCCTGCCGCGGCGGCTGCGCAGGCCGCTTCGTCCCAGTCTCATTGACAAAGCTGTTAGCAGTGGCATTCTGCAACTGATTTCGCCGACGGCGGCAAGCGTCGCGGCGAGTCCTTTGCAAAGAGAGGAGGCCCCCCGATGGCGACTGCAGCGAAGCCCCAGCCTGTCACACCCCAGCCTGTCACCCACGCCTATGACATGAGCCCCGCCGCGATCTATTCGGAAGATCGCTGGCAGGAGCCCTTCGCCGAACTCCGCAAATTGGGCGGCATCGTGAAGTGCGAGGACAGCGTCCACGGGCCTTACTGGAACATCGCGAGCCATCAGGCGATCCAGCATGTCGAGGCGCTGCCCGACATCTATTCCTCGTCATGGGAATATGGCGGGATCACGATCCTCGAACGCGACGAGGACGAGGATTTCAAGCTGCCGATGTTCATCGCGATGGACCGGCCGCAGCACACCGACCAGCGCCGCACGGTCGCCCCCGCCTTCACCCCCGCCGAAATGACGCGCCTGTCCGAAGATATCAGGAACCGGACCGGCGAAGTGCTCGACGGCCTGCCGTGGGGCGAGACGTTCGACTGGGTCGACCGTGTGTCGATGGAACTGACGACGCAGATGCTCGCGATCCTGTTCGATTTCCCGTGGGAAGATCGCCGCAAATTGAGCGAATGGTCCGACTGGATGGGCGACGTCGAACTCGCGCAGAAACCCGAGCTCAAGGAACAGCGCCGCGCGGTGCTCGAGGAGGCCTTCGTCTATTTCCAGAAACTGTGGATGGAAAAGCTCGACCAGCCGCCGACCCCCGACCTGCTCTCGATGATGCTGCACAGCGAAGCGATGAGCCACATGGACAAATATGAGTTCATCGGCAACCTCGTCCTCCTGATCGTCGGTGGCAACGACACGACGCGCAACACCATGTCGGGGCTCGCTTACGGTCTCGATCAATTCCCCGAACAGCGCGCGAAGCTCGAGGCCGATCCGGCGCTGATCCCCAATGCGGTCAGCGAGATCATCCGCTGGCAGACCCCGCTCGCGCATATGCGCCGCACCGCGCTCGCCGATGCCGAACTGTTCGGGCACAAGATCGCCAAGGGCGACAAGCTGATCCTCTGGTATCTGTCGGCGAACCGCGATGAGAGCGTGTTCAGCGACGCCGACGACATCGACCTGACGCGCGAAAATGCCCGGCGGCACCTGTCGTTCGGTTATGGCGTCCACCGCTGCGTCGGAGCGCGCCTTGCCGAACTGCAGCTGCGCATTCTGCTCGAGGAAATGGCGGCGCGGCGCATGCGAGTGACCGTCACCGGCACCCCCGAGCGCGTCCACGCCTGCTTCGTCCACGGTTTCCGCACGCTGCCCGCCAAAATCGAGAAATATTGACGCGCCCTTGTAACCCTTCGGCCAAAGCGTACGTATCGAAGACATGATCGAACGTCGCTTCATTCTCGGCGGACTCGCGCTCGGCGGCGCCATCATCGGCGCACCGATGCTTTTCGCCAAATCGTCGCGTCCGAAGGCACAAGCCGGCTGGCAGCTTTCCGATGCCCAGTGGAAGACGCGCCTGTCGCCGCTGCAATATCGCGTACTGCGCGAAGCGGCGACCGAGCGCCCCTTCACCAGCCCGCTCGACAAGGAAAAGCGCGCCGGCATTTTCGACTGCGCCGGCTGCGCGCTGCCGCTCTATTCGAGCAGGACCAAGTTCGACAGCGGCACCGGCTGGCCCAGCTTCTGGGCACCGCTGAAGGGCGGCATCGGCACATCGACCGACCGCGACCTCGGCTATGCGCGCACCGAAGTGCATTGCAGACGCTGCGGCGGGCATCTCGGCCACGTCTTCAACGACGGGCCGAAACCGACGGGCAAGCGTTATTGCATGAATGGCGCGGCGCTGACCTTCCGCCCCGCCTGACCTTTTACTCGGGCTTCACCCGCCACACCGATAGCCCGGCGCGCGACGCGATCGGCACCGCTTCGAGCCACGCCGGCGGCGTTCCGGCGTAAAGCTGCGCCGCGAGCGCATCTTTCCGCGCGCTGCGATATTTGGAGAAATCGTTGGCGGTGCGGCAAAACGCGATCAGCGTCGCCGCCTGCTTGCGGACCAGCGCCTCGGCGTGTCCGGGGTCACCGGCAAAGACGCGGATCGAGTCCGCCATCGCTTCCTTGTTGCGATGATGGGGCGTCGCGACCAGGCTGTGGTGCGTCCAGAAAATCACCGGCGCGCCCAGATCGATCGGGGTCAGGATCGTCGTCGTCGGCAGACGGTTCAGGTCGGCGATCGCCGCAGGATTGAGGCAGTCCTCCTGGTAGGGATTTGCCACGGCGACCTCTTCGATGGCCTTGTCCTCTTCGGCGTTCAGCGACGGGACCACCAGTCCGAGCACGGCTGCCACCGCCATGCTGCCGAACAGCGGCAGCGTCAGCGCGGCGGCAGCCGACGCAAGGATACGCGGCAAGATCGAAGGAATCGTCCGCGCCCATGCCCAGGCGCGCAGGCCGAGCCACGCACAGCCCGGCAACGCAAAGACATGCGCGGTCGAAACGCTGCGCAGGACGAGCAGCGACAGCGCCGCCGCCCCGAACAGCGCAACGATGATCGTCGCCCAATTCCTGCGGTCGACGGCCGCCGAGCAGCTCCGCCACGCGAGCAATGACCCGGCGAGACCGATCAGCGATGGCACGAGCACGTGGATCGCACTGGACGGCGGCGACATCCACAGGGGCTGGCCCTCGAGAACATTAAGATACCAATATTGCACGACGATCGGATCGAGCGCGGCAAAGGGGCCGTTCGCGCATTGCGGTTCGGTCCACACCAGCGCCCCCGCCGCCGACAGACCGGCCAGTCCCAGCAGCAGGAAGCGAGCCCACGGCTGGCGCGGGTTGGCCCGCGCGGCCGCGAAAGTCACCGCGGCGGCGGCGATGAACGCCGCCATATAGGGCGCCGAAAGCGAATCGCACCAGTTTCCGAGCAGCCCCTCGGGGCCGCGCGTCGCAAACTGGAGCAGCAGCGTGCCGCCCGCGAGTGCGCCCATATAGCCGCAAAGCCGGGCGCGGTCCTCGGCGCGTCCGTGCAGCGCCCAGCGCAGCGCGGCAAGGCCGGCGAACAGCGCGACGATCGGCAATCCCTCGATCGACACCGCGAGCAGCGCCGCGGCGAGCAATCCGCCGAACAGGCCCGCCTGCCAGGTCGCGGGCCGAAGCGCCTGCGCCATGATCAGCATCGCGAGGAAAATCTGCCAGCCGTGATGGTCGACCCGAAGCGGGCGGAACTGCACCAAAATATAACCCGACATGATCAGGAAGAGCGGCACGGCATAGGCGATCCGCCGGTCGGACAAGCCTCGATAACCGAGCGCGCAGGCGATGCTGAGCGCCGCGCCGAGCAGCGGCGGCCACAAGGTCATCACGATCCGTTCGGCCATCGCCTGCCCGAACAGCGGTTTCAGCAGCAGGATGCCCGCCGCAAGCGGCGCATCGACGATCCGCGACCAGTGCATCAGCACCCCGCCGCCCGCCGGATTGACGCGATATTGCGAAAGATCCCACCAGCCTTGCCCGGCGAGCAGGTCGCGGACCTGCGCCATGCGCATCGCGTCGTCGGTATCCGACAGATCGAGCGCGCCGATCGCCTGCCATTTCGCGATGATCGCGACGAGGCTCATCGCCCCCCAGATAATCAGCGCGATGCGGACCGGGGTGAACCACGGGCTCAGCACGATGCCACCCGATTCCGATGCACGAACGGATGGCTCCGCGTCCGCGGGAAGCGCGGACGCGTCACTCATGCCGCGGCAGCCCGGAACACGATATGGCGGCGCAGCAAATAGGTCGTCTGGAAGCTGACGACGATCGCTGCGAGCTTGGCGAGGCGCGGATCGAGGCCGAGCGCGCTGCCGCCGCCGACGATCGCGGTCGTGACCGCAAGACCGACGAGCGCCGACCCGACAAAGAGCAATTTCTGGCGTTGGCGTTCACCGGTGCCGCGCGCCGCGGCGCCGTCGGCAAAGACGAGCCGGCTCGACACCAGCCAGTGCACGAGAATCCCGGCGCAATAGCCGGTCGCCGACGCCGTCACCGGCGACAGCCCGGCGTCGAGCAGCAACAGGAAGAGCCCCGCATCGCTGCCCAGCGCGAGCACGCTCGCGAGCAGATAGTTCAGCCAGCGAATCTCGCCGCGCCGCACCGACGCGATCAATCTGGTCATCGGTAGCATGGCGCCGATCCCCCCGGCCAAGCGCTTACGCGGCCTTTGCCACGCGCGAGGGAACCTCGCGGACCGACGCGAGCGCCGCCTGCTCGCCCTCGGTGCCGCTCTCATGATATTCGGCATCTTCGTTGACGCCCCAGATATCATAGAGTTTTTCGCCCGCGACGATGTTGCGCACCGTCAGCATCGCGGTCATCATCGCATGATCCTGGTTGTTATAGCGGTGCATGCCGTTGCGCCCGACCATGTGCAGCGTCGGATAACGCGCCTCCAGCTCGCTGCGCATCGTCTCGACATGCGCGGCATAATCATCGTCATAGACCGGATAGGCCTTTTCCTGCCGCACCACCGCGCCGCCGACGACATCTTCCGGATCGCAAAGACCCAGGATTTCCATTTCCTTCGTCGCCAGCGCGATCAGCTTTTCGTCGCTCGACGCCCAGAGCCCGTCGCCCTCGAAACAGAAATATTCGAGGCCGACGCACGCGAGTTCGGGGTCGGGCACCATTTCGGGCGACCAGCTGCGGAAATTCTGCACCCGCCCGACCTGCACCTTGCTGTCGTGGATATAAATCCAGTTGTCGGGGAACAGGTCTTCGGAGCGAATCTTGAGCGCGACGGTCAAAAAGTCGCGATATTTGAGGTTCGGCGCGGCGCTGAGCGCGCACGCGGGCAG
The DNA here is from genome assembly GCA_005503215.1 of Sphingomonadaceae bacterium 3R27C6. Lineage (GTDB taxonomy): Bacteria > Pseudomonadota > Alphaproteobacteria > Sphingomonadales > Sphingomonadaceae > Sphingopyxis. Next base: position 99,396 of record SCNS01000013.1, read on the forward strand.
CGGATGGATACGCGCCGCGAGCTCGCGCATCGGCGCCGAGCTGATCACATGCGCGGCATCGATCACGACATCGCCGTCGGGGCCGGTCGCGGTCATCCGCCAGCGGCCCGTCTTTTGATCCTGCGTCAGCTGCTTGAAGCTGTGGCCCATCAGCACATGGTTGCCGCCCGCGACGACCTTGTCGCGCGCCGCGTCCCACATCATGCCGGGGCCGAGCCGCGGATAGCGGAAGGTTTCGAGCAAAGTCTTGGTCGCCATGCCATCGTTCGGGCGCTTGTTGAGCCCGAGGCTGCGCTTCAGCCCGTCGAGCACCGCGCCGCCGAGCGAAAGCCCCTTGATGCGCTGCGCCGCCCAGTCGGCCGACATTTCGTCGCACGGCATGCCCCACACCTTCTCGGTATAGGTCTTGAAAAAGATCGAATAGAGCTTCCGCCCGAACTGGTTGATCGTCCAGTCCTCGAAGCTGCGGACATTCTTGTTCGGCAGCAGCTTCGCCTGCGCATAGCTGACCATGCACAGCGTCGAGCGAAAGATGCCAAGGTTCCACAGCGCCTCGAATGCGCGCAGGGGATAGTAATAGAATTTGCCCTCATAATAGATGCGGCTCATCCGCGGGCGCTCGATGAAATCGTCGGGAAGAATCTCGTTCCACAGGTCGACGACTTCGCGGCTCTTTGAAAAGAAGCGGTGCCCGCCGATGTCGAAGCGAAAGCCCTCATGTTCGACCGTACGGCTGATCCCGCCGACATAGACGGGGTCCTTTTCGATCACCGTCACGCTATACCCCTGCTGGGTCAGCTGATATGCGGCGGTCAGTCCCGCGGGGCCCGCGCCAATGATGGCGACGTCGGCGCTCGTCGGACGGCTTTTCGACACTTGGGCGTTGGTCACTTCGATATTCCCCCACACAGGCAAATTGCTGTCCGTCGCAATGGAGGAAACATGGATAAGAAACGGTTAATGGACGGAAGGATTTCGCTCTAACCGCGGGCTTTCCTTGGCGGACGCGACGATGCGATACACATGGAAGCTGCCCGAGGAGAGCCCGGGTTGCGGCTCGAGCCAATCGACCGGCTGACGGTGCAGCAAATGCGCCGCCAATCCATGCGGGCGGGCGGCGGCCAGAGGCGCGATGTCATTCTCGCAGAACACCAGATATCGCGCGCCCCCGGCACGCACCAGGGGCCGCGCGGCGGCGGGCGGCGCGAGAAAGGCCGACAGGACGCGATTGATCGTCGCATGGTTGCGGTGATGTCCGGTGGTCACCACGCTGTGCGGCGTGCTGACCAGGAGGGTCGGCGCAATATTGATCGATGCAAAGAGAAGCGCCGGAGGTTCGCCGGCAAGCGCCGGACGGCCTTGCGACAGGCAGACCGGGTTGCTGCCGCTCGCCGCCGCCGTCGCTGACCCGGCTTTCAGCAGCGAAAGGTTGAAACCCAAAGCCATGGCAATCGTCGGAATTGACAGCAAAAGGAGCATCGTTCCGGCCAGGCGGCGCCAAATGCTCGTTCCCGCGTCGCCCCAGCGCCAAAAGGCCAGCGCGAGGGCGGCAAACGCCGGGACCATATAGGCATGGGCCACGGCGAGCGAGCGGATCACCATAATTGCCATGATCGCGCCGAAGAGGATCGTTAAGCCGAGGCGCCCCCAATTTTCGGCCTCGGGACGCCCCCGCGCCCGGTGCCAGGCCCACAAGGCCGCTCCCAAGCCGATTACGGTGGTAAGGATGTAGGCCGCCCTCCGCGCGGGCACCTGCTCCCACAAAGGCCGTCCTTCGAGAATCGGTTCATACCAATAGGTGCGGACAAGCGGCTCGAGTTCGCCAAACGGCCCCGCCAGGCAAGCGGTGCCCGTCAGGACAAAGCCCGCCGCAAAGACGATCCCCGCCGCCCCGACGATCGACACACGCCGCCCAAGCGAGGCGGTCCAGCGGGGCGGCGCGGCCAAGGCAATCAGGAACACCGCCCCGGCCGCGGCGGTGGCAAGGAGATAGGGCAAGGAGAAGCTGTCGCAAAAAACGGTCGAGAGATAGGTCGCGCCGCGGAACGGCAGCGACCAGAGCGCGGGGAGCAGGATCATCCCGGCCGAAAAACCGCGGAGCCGGCTCGCCTTGGCCGGATCGCGCAGCCAGTCGAAAACAAAGAGCGCCCAGAAAAGGCCGAGGAAGGGAAATCCTTCCAGCGAAATCTCGACATAGATGCTCGCGGCGAGCGCCGACCATAATCCGTTCGCGAAGCTCGCCGGCCGCAGCGCGAGCCACAGAAGAATGACCGAGAGCAACACCTGCCAATTGTGATGGTCGATATTGAGCGGGGCGAAATGATGGAGATAGCTGATCGTCGTCGCCGCGATCGCGAGGCCGATGAAGACGAACGGCCGATCGCCCAAAATCTGCAGTATCCGGGAAAAGACGAGCAGCAACGGCAGCGCCAGAAGCGGGGGATAGATCGCCAGCACCCAGCGCTCGGCGGTTTGCGGATCGACGAACAGGCTGAACAGCTCGATCAGCCCAACGATCGGCGCATCGATGAATCGCGACCAATGCGTCGGCCCGCCCCCGCCGCCTGGATTCGTGCGATATTGCGCCGTGTTGAACCAATTTTGCCCACCAACCAGGTCGCGAACCTGCGCCAGCCGCATCGCATTGTCGGGATCGGAAAAGGCCAGGTTCGCGATCGCGTCGCGATGCAGAAACAGGCTGGCCACGGCGAAGCCCAGCCACAGGATCAGCGCCAGCCGATCGGGCGAAAGCGCGGCGGCAGAACCCGCATCATGGCGCGTTTTTGCCACCGTCGCGGCCATCCGTCTCTCCTATGGCCACATCCAGCGCCGCCGCTCTCCATAGCTATTGCGCGCTAAAGACTGGTTAATGGCGTGGTAGCGATGGACGTGCGCGGAGGCTCTTTCCCTGCCGATCATGGCTAAGAATCGGTTAGCGGCACCCCTGATTTCTGCGCGAGGCGCCGCTTCGCCACTTGGGGCGCGGCACGGCTTGCGGTAAACTGGCGCCGATCAAGGAGACGCAGGCATGGCAGGCGGTCTGGCAATCGTATTGAGCGGCGGCGGCGCGAAAGGCGCTTTTCAGGTCGGCGTCGTCCACGAACTCGTCGTCAATCGCGGCGTTCGTCTCGACATCGTCGCGGGCGTATCGACCGGCGCGATCCAGGCGCTCGGCGTCGCGCAGGACGATGTGCCGGGGCTGCTCGACGCCTGGCTCGGCATCCGCGGCAACAGCTCGATCTACAAGTCGCGCCCGCTCGGCGTCGTCGGCGGGCTGCTCGGCGAGGATGCGCTCTACGATACCGCGCCGCTCAAACGGCTGCTCAAAGGCTTCGCGAACGACGCCAAGCTGCGCGCGAGCGGGCGCAAGCTGCTCCTCGGCGTCGTCAACCTCGGCACCGGCAGCTATCGCGCGATCGACGAGAGCGTGCCCGGCATCCACAATTGGGTTTACGCGAGTTGCGCGATGCCGCTCTTTTTCGACCCGCTCAAGACGCGCGCGAGCGACGGGACCGAGGAACAATGGGTCGACGGCGGGGTGCGCGATGTGACGCCCTTGAGCTCGGCGCTCGAAATGAACCCGCGCGGCGTGATCGCGGTGCGCGCCTCGCCCGCGCCGCGCCCCGGCCCAGTGCGCACCTTCCCCAACCTCATCAAGATCGGGCTGCGCGCGGTCGATATATTGCAATCGGAAGTGTCGGCGAACGACCTCGCCGGCGCCGCGCTGATCAACGATCTGATCGCCGCGCGCGAGGGCCAGCTGCGCGCGCTCCAGAACGAAGGCATCGGCGGCGCGCAGGCCGCGCGTATCCTCCGCCCGCTCGACGTCCAGATCGCCCGCTACCGCTTCGCCCCGATCCGCATCATCGAACCCGAGGAAGAAGTCGCCGAAACACTCGAATTCAACCCCGCGAAAATCCGCGCCGCAATCGACGCCGGCCGCCGCGCGGTCGACCGCGAATGGGACGCGCTGGAGCCGTTGCTGAGCTGAGGGGTGTCGAACGTCTGCATTCGACTGATTGCAGACGCTTCCTCTCCCCTCCCGCTTGCGGGAGGGGTTGGGGGTGGGCAGCGACGATGCGAATGCCCACCCCGCTGCGGCTAGCCAGCAAGCTGGCAAGCCTCGCTGCCCCTCCCGTCTGCGGGAGGGGAGAGATCGTCCGCTCCCCACTCCCCAAAGCCGCCTAGCGACTATAATCCACCATTCCCCTCGCCCGGTGGCCCGCGCGCACTGGTGCTGCCGGGCAACGCTCCGTCACGTATCGCAACGTCGCGGTGCAGCGGCTTCAGCGACAACGTCCCCAACCGCACGCGCGGGGTCGCCTTGCCCGGCGCCGCGCTCACCGTAAACGCACCGTCGAGCCGCAGAGCCGCCGCCGACGCCTTGCCCAACCGCACCGTGTAGCGCCCGTAAGCGACGCCCTCGAACAGGAAATAGCCGTCGAATTCGGTGATCGTCGTCGCGCGCACGCGCCCTTCGGCGTCGACGAGTTCGACACCCAGTCCCTCGATCGGGTTGCCGCCGTCGCGCCGCAAGCTGCCCTCGATTTCGCCCGCCGCCGCCATCGGCAGCAGCACGCGCGTCGCGACACCGGGCCGCGGGGTCACCACGACCCCCGGCAGCGCGGGCTGGACATAGGGATCGGGCAGGCTGCCGGCGTCGATGCCGATCATCACCGGCCGGAAGGGTTCGAGCCCGTCGATCGCGCCGCGTCCCGCCTTGTCGGTCGCGGCGTCGACAAAGGCGTTGCCCGCGGTCAGCGGCACGTCGGGCAGCGCGGCTTCGCTTGGCTGGCGGACCCCGTCGCCATTCTCGTCCATCCACACCTCGGCGACCACCTGCCCGCGGCTCGCAAGCTTCTCGCTCGACACGCGCCAGCCGCCGTTCGATTTCGGCCCGAAGCTGAAGGCGAGCGCCAGCGACGCCGCGACCGACCCGTCGCTCGCCACCTCGCCGAACCCCGTCAGCTGCAACTTGTTGAAACGGCGCGTATATCCGACCCCCGCCCGCGCGCGGTCGAGCCCGCGGTCATAGCCGAGCTCGGTGCGCCATTCGGCGTCGCCCTTCCCCGCCCACTCGCCGATCAGGGTCATCCGCGAATCGGCGTTCGCGCCCGACAGCGCGAAACGCGCCTCGCCGCGGACGCGAACGCGCCCGATGCGGGCGTTGGCCAGCAGACTGGCGGTGAGGTTATCGGGTGGATCGGGGCCGACGGGCACCTTGGTTCGGCTCCAGTCGAGCTGGCCGGTAAAGGTCAGCGCGCGAAAACTCGCCGACGCACGCGCGCTGGCTTCCAGACTGTCGACCCCCGACCATCGTTCGACCTGCCGCACGTCGAAATGCAGCGGCAGTACCGTCCGCCCGAGCTTGATCGACTGGTCGACCGACACCGAGGTGATACCGTTGATATTATTGGTCAAGCGATCCGAAACGAACCCGCCCCAGCCGCGCATTGCGTCGGCGCGCACATAGGTTTCGCCGAATGCCGCAAGCCAGCTCGCACGCGCGGCCAAACCGCCATTATCGGCATAGCTGCCGCCTACCTCAAGCAAGGTCGGCCCGATCGAGCGGCGCAACGCGACCTCGCCATAATTGTAGCGGACATTTTCGATCAGCAGGCTGTGGAAATAGGCGGCGGCCGACGTGCGCGTATCGAGCCCGCGCTCGACCCCCATCGTCCCGCGCCAGCCGCGCCGGAACGCCCCGCGCCGCCGGTCGCCGAATTCGATCAGGTCGGCATTTTCCTGTGCGAAGCCCGCCCAATACCAGGTTTGCTGCGGCGGGATCGAATCCATCCCCACCTGCACCTGCCGGATTTCGCGCCGTATCTGCCCCTGCGGCCCATAGAGTATGATCTCGAAACGGTTCGCGCCATATTGCAGCGGCACGTCGATAAACTCGTAGCGGCCATCGCCGTTCGGGCTGGTAAAGGCGAGCAATTGCCCGTTGCGATACAGTTCGGCATCCCAGCCCGCGGGCAAATCGCCGCGGAAGGTCGTCTTGTCGAGGGCGTCGGGCCGCTCGATCGGACGATTGGTGAGCACCGCGCCGCGCCCCGGCGCCGACGCCGCCACGATGCCCGTCGAGAGCAGGCTGACATCGCCCACGCCGTAATGCGTCGCCTTCAGCGGCCCGAGCAGCCGCCCCTGCGGATCGGTGCGGTAAAGCCGCATCCGCAGGCTGTCGGGCATGCCCTCATTATCCGACGACAGCCGCGCGTCGAAACTCTGGCCGACCACTTCGCCCGCCGCGAAAATCTCGTAACGCTCCTGGACATAGGATCCGCCGCGCTTGTCCGACACGACGCCCGCCGACGCGACGACATCGACCGAGGGCGTCGCCCACGCCCGATACGGCCGCGCGGTCTGCGGCAGGCTCGCAAGATCGAACTGCACCTGCGGACGGATCGAAGCCGCGCGCGCGCGGCGCTCGGCGGCGAGCTGGAACGGCAGCTTGTCCTTCGAATCGATCCGCAGCACCGCGTTCGACAGGTCGGCAGCAAGCGGCACGCCGAGCCAATTATTGAGACTATCGAGATCGACGCACCAGCCCGCGGGCGTGTCGCGGATCGTCGTCGCGCTCAGGCGAAAGCTCTGGCTTCCCGCGCGCACTTCGCCCGCGTCGCGGTCGATCGTCAGGCTTCGCCGCTCGTCGAACACCCAGCCGGTTGCGCGGCGCAACTTCTTGTCGACGCGCACCGCCAAGTCGAGCGCGAGCACGACATCGCCAAGTTCGACGCAGATGCCCTGCGGCGTCTGATACCCCCGCACCCCGTCGCCGAGCCGATATTGCCCCGAGCGCACATCGAACAGCCAGCTGTCGTCTTCATTCGGCGCCCAGCTATCGCTCGCCACGGAAACAGGCTTTTTCTCAACGGCTTCGGCGCCGGCAGGAACAAACCCCACCAGCGCCAGCCCGGCCAATATCGCCGGTTTCCATTGCGTGAGCGCCGCGCGGATCATCCGCCCCGCTTCGCTCCGCGCTTATCCGATCATTTCACCACCCGCTCGGCCTCGTCGATCGTGCCGCCGCCGATTTCGCGATCCTCCGCATAGCGAATTCGCACCGGCCCCTTCAGCTTCGCCGCCAGCTCGCCCGGAACGCGGAGCGACACCTTGCGTGCGCCGACTTCGGGATAGACCGCGATACCGCGCGCGACGAGCAGCGGTTCAGCGAGCCCCGGCCGCGTCACCTCGATGTCGCCATAAACCGAGCGGTTGCCCGAACGCGACAGGTCGAAATTGAACGCCGGCCCATCGGCGCCCGCGCTCACCCACGCCTCACCGATCGACGCTTCGGCGCCGAGATCGCCGACACGCACAATCACCGGGATCGTGATCCCGTAGATTGGCGTGAGCGCGATCGACACGCCCTCGCCTGCCGGCTTTGGCTCGGCAGTCGCCGGCGCCGCGTCGGGAACCGCGCGGAACAGCATATGCGCGCGATATTCGCCCGGCGGCGTGCCTTCGGGCAAGCGCACCCCGACGCGCACGACCTGCGGCTGGTTCGGCGGCAAGGTTACACGGCGCGGGCTGAACGCGATCATGTCGAGCGCGGCGCGTTCGGCCGCCGTGACATTCTCCTCGGCGATCTCGTCGAGCCCGCCCTCGGCGGTCATCCGCTTGATCTCGAGGCTGATGCGATAGGTCGCGGGCTCGCTGCCGATATTGTTGAGCACCACCTCGGTCCCGCGCGATCCGTCGAGGATCACGCGCGTCGGCGCGACGAGCAGGTCGCCCGCCGCCAGCGCGGGCGATGCCGCGGCGCCGAGCGCAGCCGCGGTGAACAGGCCAAGGGCCTTCAAAAAGCGAAGCATTGGATACGATCCCCACAATCGTCCGGGAAACGGCCCCACACCGCCCCGTTGGTCGCATCCTGCCTGCGCCAACATGGTTGATATTTTGCTAACCATCGTCGCGACCTGCACAAAAAAGGGGTCGCCGAACGCTGTCCGGCGACCCCATTTTAACGGCTGGCGGATCTCGGCCCGCCAGGCCCCCCAACCTTATTGGTAGTTCGCGGTCACATTGAACGTGCCCGAATAGTCCCCCGACGCCTGATTGGCGCCGACGCTCAGCGTGCCGCCGACCTGGAAGCTGCCGCCGGTGGTGCCGAGCGTGATGTTCGGCGACGAATAGGTCAGCGTCGACGACATCGTGCCGCCAAGCGAACCGTTGAGCGTGACGCTCGAATCGCCGCCGACCAGCACCACGGCACCGTTGGTGCCCTGGACATTATAGCTGCCCGCCGTTGTCGTGCCCGTGCAGGTCAGGCCCGCGCCGCAGGTCGCGGCACCAGCGGTCGACACCGCGACGGTCGAGGCGGTCGCGCCGCTAATGATCGTCGCATACTGCAAATCGCTGGTCTTGGTGAGCGTGATCTGGCGCAGGATCTTGGCCGTCGCCGTACCCGTGGCCGACGCCGCATGCGCCGCCGAGGCGTTCATGGCGAGGGCAGCAATCGCGGCGCCCACGAGGGCGCGCTTCATTCCATAGTTGCGCATATGATTTGGTCCCTTGAATTCGGTCTAAATTCGAATGGAAATCCCACCCCATTCGGCGACCTGTTTAGCGGGCGACCTGTTCAGGCTTTGCCAGCAAGCTTGGTTAACAGAACAACAAGGATTGACCCGTGTTACGCTGGGAAACCGAGTGAAATCAGCGCTTTATTACAATATAGAGCGGGGCGCAGGGACCGCCCTTCCTTCATTAACGGCCCGGACTGGCACAAATCAGACGCGCGCGGGACAAGAATCGCGAGGAGCCCCGGCAGAGCCATTTCAAATCGATTCGCCCGTCTTTCGTCAGGGCGATCAGATCCCCTCACCCGACAATCGCTGGCAGATCATATCGAGCTGGTCGAGCGATGCGAATTTCAGCGTCAGCGCGCCCTTGCCCTCGCCGGCATAGTGAATCGCGACACCGATTCCGAGCAGCTCGGACAGGTGCCGCTCGACCGCGACGATATCGGGATCGCGGCCGCCGTCGGCGCTCCTAAATTCAAGCGGCGCCTTGCGCGGCGCATCGCTGCCCTTGCCCGCGCGCACCAGCGCCTCGACCGCGCGGACCGACAGCCCTTCCTTGACGACGCGCCGTGCGATCGCCTCGCCGCCGTCGGCGCCGATCAGCGCGCGCGCATGACCCATCGCGAGCGATCCGTCGCCAACGAGCGCCTGCACGCTCGCGGGCAGGTCGAGCAGGCGCATCAGATTCGCGACATGGCTGCGCGATTTGCCGACCAGCTTCGCCAGCGCTTCCTGATTATGCCCGAAATCCTCGATCAGGCGCCGATAGGCGCTCGCCTCTTCGATCGCGTTGAGATCCTGGCGCTGGATATTCTCGACCAGCGCGATCTCATAGGTCGCGGCATCGTCGAGCTCGCGCACGAGCGCGGGAATCTGGTGGAGCCCCGCGCGTTGCGCCGCGCGCCAACGCCGTTCGCCGGCAACAAGCTGATACCCCTCACCGTCGGGTGCCCTGCGGACGATGATCGGCTGCAGCAACCCGCGCAGCCCGATCGAATCGGCGAGCTCGGCGATCGCATTTTCGTCGAAGTGGCGGCGCGGCTGGCCCGGCAGCGGGCGAATTGCGCCGACGGGGACATGCTGTACCGAATCGCCCGCCACCGGCGTGGCCTTCGCGGCGCTGCCGGGGGTCGCAAGCACCGGTGCCTCGACCGCGACATCGCCGAACAGCGCATTGAGCCCGCGGCCGAGGCCCGAAGGTCGCTTACGTGCGGGCGTCGATTCCGATCCTGTTTCGTCTTTATTATCAGCCATTTACGCAGCCTTGCGGACGTTGGGAAGCCGGTCGATCAACTCGCGTGCGAGCGCGATATAGGCGGCCGACCCGGCGCAGCGATGATCGTAGATCAACGCCGGAAGCCCATGGCTGGGCGCTTCGGACAGGCGGACGTTGCGCGGAATCACCGTTTCGAACACCACCGGGCCCAGCACCTCGCGCACATCGTCGGACACCTGATCGGTCAGCCGGTTGCGGCGGTCGAACATGGTGAGCGCGACGCCCAGGATCGACAATTTCTGGTTGAAACGTTCGCGCACGCGCTCGACCGTGGTAAGCAGTTGGCTGAGCCCCTCGAGCGCAAAAAATTCGCATTGAAGCGGCACGATCAGCGATTCGGCCGCAATCAGCGCGTTCAAAGTCAACATGCCGAGCGACGGCGGACAATCGATCAGGCAGATATCCCACTGCCCCGCCTCGGCGCTCGACAGCGCCTGCTGCAGGCGGTGCAGCCGGTCCTGAAATTCGATCAGCTCGATCTCGGCCCCCGACAGGTCGACCGTCGCGGTGACGATGTCGAGCCGCGGCACCGCGGTCGGGATCGCGCACTCGGCAAGCGTCGCGTCGCCACGCAGCAATTCATAGCTCGAAGATTCGCGCTGCGATTGCTTGATTCCCAGCCCGGTCGACGCATTGCCCTGCGGATCGAGGTCGATGATCAGCGTGCGCCAGCCCGTCGCCGCGAGCGCGGTCGCCAGATTGATTGCCGTCGTCGTCTTGCCGACCCCACCCTTCTGGTTTGCCACGGCAATGCGGATCATCGCTTTCCTCGCTGTTTTGCCGCGATTTTTCCGGAACCCACCAAAATCTGGCTCTCGGCATCGGTACGGCTCTGTTCCACGTGGAACATTCTCTGCCATGGCTGGGGCAGCAAAGCCAGTTCCTTAACCGCGTTTCGGCCTTTTGGCAGCAACCAGCGCGTCGATTCGGTGGAAAAACGAGCGGATAAGTCGAGAAGCTTGTCGAGCGGGGCAAAAGCGCGGGCGCTGATTGTCGCTGCGGATCGGGTTTCGATCCGCTCCAACGGCGCTTCGACGACCTCGACATTTGCCAGACCCAGCTCCGCAGCAACGGTCCGCAAGAAGTCGCAGCGCCGCTTTCGCGATTCAACGAGCAGCATCGGGCGCGAACTCAATATGGCGATAACGAGCCCCGGCAGCCCCGCGCCGCTCCCGAGGTCGATCCAGAGACCTTCGCCGTCGCGCGTATCGAACGACGAAAGCTGGGCGCTGTCGGCGATATGCCGGACCCACATCGTTGGGATTGTCGACGAAGCGATCAGATTCTGCCGCCCGCTTTCGGCGATCAAAAGATCGACGAAGCGCTCGAGCTGTTTCCATTGACCGGCGGTCGGGGCAAATGTCTCGCCGATCCAGGCCCGTGCAGCGTCTTCGCTAGCAAGCAGTTCAACCGACACGTACGCACCCTCTGTCTTCAAACACCGATCGGCTCATGCCGCGCGGCGCCGGCTATGAACCATGATTGCGGTCAGCGCCGCGGGCGTCACGCCGTCGATCCGCGCCGCCTGCCCCAGCGTCTCGGGGCGCGCCTTCATCAACCGCTCGACCATCTCGCGCGACAGCCCGCCGATCGCGGCATAGTCGAGCACGGGGTCGAGCGCGATCGCCTCGTTCGCCGCAAGCGCACGCAGTTCGGCATCCTGCCGCGCGATATAGGGTGCATAATGCGCGTCCTCGGCGATCTCGGACAGGATCGCCGGATCGATCGAATCGAGTTCGGGCGCGAGCACGGCGAGCCGGGCCATCGTCATGTCGGGATAACGCAGGAGGTCGATCCGCCTGCGCGTGATACCATCGCCCGGAAGCGCCAGCCCAACCGCCGCATAGCCGGCAGTCGCGACCGATGCGTCAAGCAAGGCTTCGGCGCGCGCTCGCTGGGCCTGCCGCGCTTCGAACAGCGCGGCGGTCGCGGGCCGCACCAATCCCAGCGCGATTCCCTTCGGGGTCAACCGCGTCGCGGCATTGTCGGCGCGGAGCCGCAACCGATATTCGGCGCGCGCGGTGAGCATGCGATAGGGTTCGGTCACGCCCTGAAGGACCAAGTCATCGACCATCACGCCAATATAGGATTCGGATCGGTCGAGGATCAGCGGATCGCGGCGCTGCACGGCGAGCGCGGCATTCGCGCCGGCGATCAACCCCTGCGCCGCTGCCTCCTCATATCCGGTCGTTCCGTTGATCTGCCCGGCGCACCAAAGCCCGGCTATGCCACGCACCTGCAAAGTCCGGTCGAGCGCGCGCGGATCGATATGATCATATTCGACCGCATAGCCGGGAACGACCATCTCGACCGCCTCTAATCCCTCTATCGTGCGCAGCATCGCCAGCTGCACATCGGCGGGAAGCGACGTAGATATCCCGTTCGGATAGACGAGAAAGCTATCGAGCCCCTCGGGTTCGAGAAACACCTGATGGCCATCGCGGTCTGCGAAGCGGTGGATCTTGTCCTCGATCGAAGGGCAATAACGCGGCCCCGCCGCCCCAATCGCGCCCGTGAACAGTGGCGAGCGATCGAGATTCGCCGCGATGATCGCGTGGCTTTCGGCATTGGTGCGCGTGATCGCGCAAAAGATCTGCGGCACCGTCCGTTCGCTGTTCCACGTGGAACAGGTCCAGCGCGCGCCTTCCGCGCCATCCGACGGCTGCTCCTCGAGCCGCGCCCAGTCGATCGTCCGCCCGTCGAGCCGCGGCGGGGTGCCCGTTTTGAGCCGCGCCATCGGCAGGTCGGCGGCGCGCAATTGTTCGGCGAGCCGGTGTGCGCCAGCCTCGCCGATGCGTCCGCCCTCCATCCGCTCTTCGCCGCGGAAGAGCCGACCGCCGAGGAATGTCCCGGTTGCGAGCACAACCGCACGCGCATTCAAAACCGAACCGTCGGCCAGATCGAGCCCTTCGACGCATCCATCCGCCGACAATCGCAATGCGGCCGCCTCGCCCGCCACGACGGTGATACCATCCTCTGCCGCGAGCAGTTTCTGAATCGCCGTGCGATAAAGTTTGCGATCCGCCTGGATACGCGGCCCCTGCACCGCCGCGCCCTTCGACGCGTTGAGCATGCGATAGTGGATCGCCGCACTATCGGCAGCGCGCGCCATCCAGCCGTCGAGCGCGTCGACCTCGCGCATCAAATGGCCTTTGCCGAGCCCGCCGATCGCGGGATTGCACGACATAGTGCCGATCAGCGCCGGATCGAAACTGACGAGCGCGACGGACGCGCCGAGCCGCGCCGCGGCAGCCGCAGCTTCGGTTCCGGCGTGGCCACCGCCGACGACGATGACATCGAAAATTGCTTCATTCTGCATGATTGGTGCGGCCCTTACCGCAAAGCGCGCGTCGAATCCACCGCGCCGCTTATCGCTCGATGTTTCACGTGGAACATCATTTCCCGATGCAAAAACGCCCGAACAGCGCGTCGAGCATTTCTTCGACTCCCGCACGTCCGGTGATCCGGTCGAGCGCCGTCGCAGCAAGTCTAAGTTGCTCGGCGAGCAGGATCAAATCATGCGCCTCGCGCGAGCCTGCCTCGATCGTCAGCCAGTCGCGCGCCTCGGCCAGCGCGATGCGCTGGCGCCGGCGCAGCGCGGCTTCACCTTCGCGCGGCAACAAGGTCCGCGCCATGTCGACGATATAGCGGTGGAGCTTGTCCATCCCCTCGCCCGTCGCCGCCGACAGGATCAGATCGCAATGCGCCGCCCCGGCTTCGGCCGCCGCATCGCCCGACCACCGATCGGCCTGCGCCGCGATTGTGATGCAGCGCGGATGCGCGGGCGCCGCCTTTGACGGGCCGAGCCACAACAGGATGTCCGCACCTTCGACCGCCGCCTTCGCACGATCGATCCCGATCGCCTCGATGGCATCGGCGCCCTCACCACGAATCCCCGCGGTATCCGAAAAGCGCATCGCGATCCCGTCGAGCGCGAGCGGCGTCTCGATCACATCGCGCGTCGTCCCCGCTACCGGCGACACGATCGCCAGCTCGCGCTGCGCCAAAGCATTGATCAAGGTCGATTTTCCGGCATTCGGTGGCCCCGCGATCACCACCGACAACCCTTCGGCAATCACCTCGGCCGCCGGCCGCGCCAGCCATTCGCCCAGCTCGGCTGAAAGCGCCCCCATCGCCGCAATCAGACGCTGCGCGACCGCGTCGCCAACTTCGACATCATCCTCGTCGGCAAAGTTCAGCTCGGCTTCGGCCCCCGCCATCAGGGTGAGGAGCCGGTCCTGCCAATCTGCGACCGCGCGCGAGACATGCCCGCTCGCCATGCCGAGCGCCTGCACGCGCTGGCTTTCGGTTTCGGCGGCGAGCAGGTCGGCCAGCCCCTCGGCCTCGGCAAGGTCGATCCGGCCGTTGTCGAACGCGCGCCGGGTAAATTCCCCCGCGATCGCGGGCCGCACATCCGGAATCGCACCAAGCGCCGCCGCGACCGCCGCGACCACCGCGCGTCCGCCGTGCAGATGGAGCTCGGCAAGATCTTCGCCGGTCGCCGTCGCCGGGCCCGGGAACCAGAGCATCAGCGCACGGTCGAGCGGCGCTCCATCGGCGTTTGTCAGTTCGGCCAGCGACGCTCGGCGCGGTTCGGGCAACCGTCCCGCGAGCGCTTTCAGCACCGCCCCCGCCGCCGGTCCGCTGATACGCACGACGCCGATCGCCGCCGGCGGCATCCCGCTCGACAACGCAAAAATCGTATCTCTTACAAGGGCTTGGTTCAGCTCTTGCGCCCCTTGGCGGACTTGTCGTCATCGTCCTTGTCGGCCGACTTCGACGCCCCGCCCATCAATCCGCCGCCGAACTGGCCAAGCAGCGACTGGACGAGCTCGAGCCCGCTGCCGCCCATCGGCACCCACGTCTTGACCATCGACTGGACCATGTCGGGGGTGATGCCCTTCGCCATCAATTCCTTGACGCGGTCGAGGTAGATGTCGTGCAGCGGCTCGAGATCGGGAAGGCCGAACAGGCGCCGCGCCTCCTCGGGGGTGCAATCGATCTCGATATTGAACTTCATCGCCTGTCTCCGCCCCGAAATGCCGGTTAGCCGCTTGAGCCACGCCCGCAGCGCCGCTAGCTTCGCGCTTTCACCGCAAAGAAGCAAGAGTCAGGAGAGCTCCCCAATGTCCGCGACGAACACCACCATCCCCGCGCTCGATAGCGAGGGCGAGATCCCCGCCTATGTCGCGCGCCCCGACGCCGACAGCCCGCGCGCGATCATCGTCATCCCCGAAATTTTCGGGGTCAATGCCGGCATTCGCAAGAAATGCGACGATTGGGCGGCCGAAGGCTATCTGGTGATCGCCCCCGACATCTTCTGGCGCTTTGCTCCCGGGGTCGAACTCAACCCCGATGTTGAAGCCGAGCTGCAGGAAGCCTTCGGTTATTTCGGCCAATATGATGCCGATGACGGCGTCAAGGATATCGAAGCGGCGATCCGCTGGCTGCACGCCCAGGGCGCGGGCAAGGTCGGCGCGGTCGGTTTCTGCCTCGGCGGCCGCCTCGCCTATATGACCGCGGCGCGCACCGACATCGACGCGTCGGTCGGCTATTATGGCGTGATGATCGACCAGATGCTGAACGAAAGCCATGCGATCGCCCATCCGCTGATGCTCCACATCCCCACCGAGGATCATCTGGTTGACCATGACGCGCAAAAGAAGATCCACGAAGGGCTGGATCCCCATCCCAAGGTGACGCTCCACGATTATCAGGGGCTCGACCATGGTTTCGCCGCAACAATGGGCAATCGCCGCAATGAAGAGGGCGCCCAGCTCGCCGACGGCCGCACCCGCGCCTTCTTCGCCGAGCATCTCGCATGAGCGGCCATCCCGGTCTCGCCGCCTGGCACGCCTATATGGCGGGCGGCGGCGACCCGCAGGCCTTGCGCGACCTGCTCGCCGAGGATGCCGTCTTTCACTCGCCCGTCGTCCACACGCCGCAGGCCGGCCGCGACAAGGTCTTCGCTTATCTCCACGCGGCGAGCCACGTCCTCGGCGGCGACGATTTCCGCTATCTGCGCGAGATCGTGGACGGCGATCAGGCTTGCCTCGAATTCCAGAGCGTCCTCGACGGCATCCAGATCAACGGCGTCGACATCATCACCTGGAACGACGAAGGAAAGATAAAAGATTTCAAGGTGATGGTTCGCCCGCTCAAGGCGATCAACAAGGTCTGGGAAAAGATGGGCGAAATGCTCGCAGCGCAAGCCGCAAGCTAGATCAGCATCAGTTCGGCGAGCTCGCGATAGAGTTCGGGCGGTAGCGCGCCGACCCCGCTTTGATCGTCGACGCCCTTCGGCGCATCGGCGTCGGCGAGGTAGCGCCAGCCCTGATGCGCGCGCTTCGGCTGCGGATGCACACGCTCGAGATCGGCGATGCACACGATATCGATCCGCCCGTCGCTGCGATCCTCGAAGCGCAGGATCTCGACGCGCGCAACGAGCGTATGCTTCACGATGAAATGGAGCTTGCCGCCGACCAGCTCGTCGGCGCGCTTGGGCCGGAACCGTGTCGCAAAGCGAATTTCGCCGTCCGCGGCATGGTTGGCGATCCGCGCCTCCAGCGCCGGATAGTCGGCGCAGCCGACGGCAACGCGGGTCATGTGGAGTGCGGGCATGCCCCAAAGATGGGAACGCACAAGAAAAAAGCCAGCCCCGCGAAGGACTGGCTTTTCCTTTTTTAGCCGAAAAGCGTCCCGACCCCGACACCCGGGTCGACCCAGCCCTCGTAGATCATCTTGACCGCGACATAAACGATCACGGCAAGGCCAAGATAGGCGATCCAGCGGTAGCGCTCGATATATTTGGCGATGATGTTCGCCGCGAGGCCCATCAACGCGACGGCAAAGATCAGCCCGACGATGAGGATGCCCGGATGCTCGCGCGCCGCGCCCGCGACCGCGAGCACATTGTCGAGGCTCATGCTGACGTCGGCGACGGCGACCGCCCAGGCAGCGCCGGCAAAGCTTTTCGCGGGCTTCAGGCCCGAATGCTCGTCGCCCGCAATCTCGGGCGAACCGTGCGACTGGCCGGTGTGGCGCAGCTCGCGCCACATCTTCCACGCCACCCACACGAGCAGCAGCCCGCCGACAAAGATCAGCCCGACGATCTGCATCAGCTGCGTCACGACGAGCGCGAAGGCGATGCGCAGCACCAGTGCCGCGATCACGCCGATCAGGATGACTTTCTTGCGCTGTTCGGCGGGGAGACCCGCTGCGAGCGCGCCGACAACGATCGCATTGTCGCCCGCGAGGACGAGGTCGATCATCAGCACCTGCAGGAAGGCGGCGAAGGCCGCGGGTTCGGTGATGTTCGAAAAATCGTTGACGATCGCCGCCCACATGTCGGCAGGTCCGCCAAATCCGGCAGCATGTGCGCCAGCCTGGGTCAAAAATTCCAAAATCACAGCGATTCTCCGAAATAGCTGACCTCTGGCATAGGGTCATAAAAGGGATGCAGCAACGCCCGCCACTGCTGGTAGCGGTCCGATTGCCGGAAGCCGTCCCGATGATCCTCGACCGACCTCCACTTCACTAAAAGCAGATAAGCCTGTCCGGTTGCCGTCGGGCGGCGAATTTCGAGCGAAATAAAGCCCGGCGACGCGGTGATCAACGGCCGCGCTTCGACGACGGCCGCCTCGAAATCGGCTTCGCTGCCCGCACGGACGTGCAACAAAGCGTGTTCGATCACGGCCATCGCGTGGGCTTACTGGTTCATGCTGTCGAAGAAATCCTCGTTGGTCTTCGAATCCTTGATCTTGTCGAGCAGGAATTCCATCGCGTCGATCGTGCCCATCTGCATGAGGATGCGGCGGAGCACCCACATTTTGCTGAGCTTGTCCTTCTCGACGAGCAATTCTTCCTTGCGCGTGCCCGACTTGCCGACGTCGAGCGACGGGAAGATGCGCTTGTCGGCGACCTTGCGGTCGAGCACGATTTCCGAGTTACCCGTGCCCTTGAATTCTTCGAAGATCACTTCGTCCATGCGGCTGCCGGTATCGATCAGCGCGGTCGCGATGATCGAGAGCGAACCGCCTTCTTCGATGTTACGCGCAGCGCCGAAGAAGCGCTTCGGACGCTGCAGCGCATTCGCGTCGACACCGCCGGTCAGCACCTTGCCCGAGCTTGGGACGACGGTGTTGTATGCGCGGCCGAGGCGCGTGATCGAGTCGAGCAGGATGACGACATCCTTCTTGTGCTCGACGAGGCGCTTCGCCTTTTCGATCACCATTTCGGCGACCTGGACGTGACGCGTCGCGGGCTCGTCGAAGGTCGAGGAGACGACTTCGCCGTTCACGCTGCGCTGCATGTCGGTGACTTCCTCGGGACGCTCGTCGACGAGGAGGACGATGAGATACACCTCGGGGTGGTTGTCGGTGATCGCCTTGGCGATATTCTGCAACAGCACCGTCTTACCCGTGCGCGGCGGCGCGACGATCAAGGCGCGCTGGCCTTTGCCCTGCGGGCTGACGAGGTCGATCACGCGCGCCGACTTGTCCTTGACGGTCGGGTCGACGGTGTCGAGCGACAGCTTCTGGTTCGGATAGAGTGGGGTGAGGTTGTCGAAATTGACGCGATGGCGGACGACATCGGGATCGTCGAAATTGACGCTGATCAGCTTGGTGAGCGCGAAATAACGCTCGCCGTCGCGCGGGGCGCGGATCTCGCCCTCGACGGTATCGCCGGTGCGCAGGCCATATTTGCGGACCTGGTTTGGCGAGACATAGATGTCGTCGGGACCCGCGAGATAATTGGCTTCGGACGAACGCAGGAAACCGAAAGAGTCGGGCAAGACCTCGATCGTGCCCGATCCGATGATTTCCTCGCCCTCTTCGGCGAGGACTTTCAGGATCGAGAACATCAGGTCCTGTTTGCGCAGCGTCGAGGCGCCCTCAACCCCCAGCTCTTCAGCCATTTCGACGAGCTGGGCGGGGGCTTTGGTTTTGAGTTCTTTAAGATGCATGGATGGATTCCAGGTAGAAAATCAGGGAGAAATAACAGTCGATTTCGATGCACCGCTGGGGTGCCTATCCGGCCGTGGGACGACCGTTAAAGATAGCTTCGGCGCGAGGAAGCGCCGCCCGCGCGGAGCGGGGTTGATCGGCCCCTATAACCGGGCCGGGTTCAAGTCAATCGGGCAGCGGCGATCGGGCGCTTTCGACCGGCCCTTTAAACCCTCGTCACCCCGGACTTGATCCGGGGTCCACTGCGCCGGCGCCGGAATGGATGCCGGATCGAGTCCGGCATGACGATACGGCCTAAGGGCGCACCACGACGAGGATGACGATAATCGCCGCGGCGACGCCCGGAACCTCGTTGAGCATCCGCAGCCGCTTTTCGGTGAGCGGGCGTTCGCCGCGCGCGAGCTTTTTCGCATAGCCGATCATCCAGCCATGATAGCCCGACACCGCCAGCACGAGGAGCAATTTGGCGATGAACCAGCCCTCCCGCCAATAATCGCCGTTGAACGCGAGCATCAGCCCGAAGATCCAGACGATGATCAGCGCGGGATTCAAAATGATCCGCCGCAGCCGGTCCTCGCGCTCGATCCACTTCTTGTCCTCGTCGGACCCGACCGGACATTGATGGTGATAGACGAAAAAGCGCGGCATCATGAACAGGCCCGCCATCAGGAAAATCACGAAAATGATATGCGCCGCTTTGATCCAAAGCATCGTCGCCCCCAAAAAACCTGCCAGTTCCATAGATTATCCGCCGCGAACGCGTTTGATCAGATGTTCGACATGCGCGATCGGCGTGTCTGGCACGATCCCATGGCCGAGATTGAAGATATGGGGACGCGACGGAAACGCCGCAAGGATGCGGTCGATCGCCATATCGAGCGCGTCGCCGCCCGCGACGAGCGCGAGCGGATCGAGATTGCCCTGCACGGGCAGATGCGCCGGCAAGTTGGCGTCGGCCCACAGCGGATCGACCGTCTCGTCGAGCCCGATCGCGTCGACCCCGGTCTCGTCGGCATAGGCGCGGAGCTTCCCGCCTGCACCCTTTGGAAAGCCGATGATCGGCGTATCGGGATGGAGCGCCCTCAATCGGCGAACGATCTCGGCGTTAGGCGCGATCACCCATTGCTCATATTGCGCCGGCGACAGGCTGCCCGCCCAGCTATCGAACAATTGGACGGCATCGACGCCCTGCTCGATCTGCCCCGAGAGATAGGTGACGGTCAGCTCGACGATCGCATCGATGATCGCCTGGAACGCCGCTGGATCGCTGAACGCAAGCCGCCGCGCGGCCGCCTGGTCCTTCGACCCCTGCCCCGCCACCATATAGGTCGCGACCGTCCACGGGCTCCCTGCGAAGCCAAGGAAGGTCGTTTCGGGCGGGAGCGAGGCCGCGACGCGTGCGACGGTGGCATAAACGGGATCGAGCCGCTGGTGGGCCGCGTCGAGCGACGCCAGCGCGCTATCGACGAGCGGCGGGGCAAGCCGCGGTCCCTCACCCGCCTCGAACCACAAATGCTGGCCGAGCGCGTGCGGGATCACGAGGATGTCGGAAAAGAGGATCGACCCGTCGAAACCGAAGCGCCGGATCGGCTGCAACGTCACCTCGGCCGCAGCCTCGGGATCGTAGCACAGTTCGAGGAAGCCGCCTTTGGTTTCGCGAAGAGCGCGATATTCGGGCAGATAGCGTCCGGCCTGGCGCATCAGCCAGAGGGGCGGGCGCTCCTGACGCACCCCGCGCAACGTTGCGAGCAGGTTCTTCGGTGACGCCTTCACGCGGGCCCTCTTTCTCTCTTCATATATAATTAGATAATATTGTGGTGGTTTGTTGGTCGGCGGACAAGCGCGGCTTTAGGCTGGGGCGTCCTTTTTGCCAACAGCTTGACTCCGGGCCTGGCTAGTTGGCGGGCAGAGTCGCTTGTCGCTTTCCCCCTAATTCACAGCCTGTGGATAAGATTCATCCCTTGTGGATAAGCGATGGAGCGGAATCGACACGGCCGGGGATGAATCGCTCATCCCGATTTGCTCCCCGCCCTTCTCCAAAACTTATCCACAACCCCATTCGTCGCCCCCGCGAAGGCGGGGGCCGTTATCGGCCTTGCGTGGCGTCGCCGCGTAAACCTCCAGCGGCCCCGCCTTCGCGGGGCGACGGTTGGTATTGCCTTTTTCCCCGCTGCGCCCGAAAGCTGCCGCGATGGGCCGGCTCCACCTACATCTCATATCCGACTCCACGGGCGAGACACTCGAAAATATCGCCAAGGCGGCGATCGCGCAGTTCGACGATGTCGAGGTCGTGCGTCATTTCTGGCCGATGGTGCGATCGGAATCGCATCTCGACCGGATCATGGCCGAGGTACAGGCGAGCCCGGGGATGATCCTCTTCACGCTGGTGAACGGCGAGCTGCGCGTCAGCCTCGAACGCCGCGCGACCGCGCTCAACCTGCCGACCGTCGCGGCGCTCGATGCGGTCACCGACGCACTGTCGCGGATGCTCGGACAGGAAGCGAAGGCGCGCCCCGGCCGCCAGCACGCGCTCGACGCCGCCTATTTTGCGCGCGTCGAGGCGATCCAATTTACCGTCGCGCACGACGACGGCATCGGCTGGGAAAATTGGGAACAGGCCGATATCGTGCTTGCCGGCGTATCACGCACCTCGAAAACCCCGACGAGCATCTATCTCGCGAACCGCGGCTTCAAGACCGCGAACATCCCGATCGTGCCCGAATCGCCGCCGCCGAACGCGCTGTTCACGCTGCGGCGCCCGATGATCGTGGGGCTCACCACGGGGCTCGACCGGCTGGTGCAGGTCCGCCGTAACCGCCTGCTCTCGCTCAATCAGGCGCCCGAGACCTCCTATGTCGACGACGAGCGCGTCAAGGCCGAGCTCGCCTATGCACGGCGGATGTTCGCCGACAATGGCTGGCCGGTGATCGACGTCACGCGCCGTTCGATCGAGGAAACCGCCGCCGCGGTGATCAAGCTCGTCGAAGATCGCAGCGCCGCATGACCCTCCTCCTCGCCTCGCAAAGCAGCGGTCGCGCCGCGATGCTCCGCGCCGCCGGGCTCGACTTCGAAACAAGCGCCGCGCATGTCGACGAGGAAGCGCTCACCGCCTCGCTGCTCGCCGCCGGGCAGACCCCGCGCAACATCGCCGACGCGCTCGCCGAGGCCAAGGCCGTCAAAATCTCGTCGCGCCTCCCGGGCGTCACCGTGATCGGCGCCGACTCGACGCTGGCGCTCGACGACGGGTCGATGCTCGCAAAGCCCGAAAGCCCCGAGGAGGCTGCCGATCACCTCCGCCGCATGGCGGGCACGCGCCACCGGCTGTTCAGCGCCGCGGTCGCCGCGCGCGACGGCGCCCCGGTGTGGCGCGCGATCGGCGAGGCGAAACTGTGGATGCGCCCCTTGTCCGATGCCTTCATCGCCGACTATGTCGCACGCGAATGGGACAGCATCCGCTGGACCGTCGGCTGTTACGAAATCGAAGGAGCGGGCGTGCAATTGTTCGAAAAGGTCGAGGGCGATCCCTGGACCATCATCGGCATGCCGATGCTCCCCCTGCTGGCGTGGCTGCGCACCACCGGACTGGCCGCATCATGAGCAATATCCCTTATGCCGAAGTGATCGGCGATCCGATCGCCCAGTCGAAATCGCCGCTGATTCACGGCTTCTGGCTTGAAGCGCTCGGGCTCACCGGCGACTATCGCCGCCAGCATGTGAAGCCCGAAGACCTCGCCGCTTACATCGCCGAACGTCGCACCGATCCCGATTGGCGCGGCTGCAATGTCACCATGCCGCACAAGGCGGCGGTGATGGATCTCGTCGATGACCCCGGCGACATTCGCGGCACGATCGGCGCGATGAACACGATCGTCCGGCAAAAGGACGGATCGCTGATCGGCACCAATACCGACGCTGCCGGTTTCTATTCGCCGCTCGCCGAACTCGATCTCGAGGGCGCGCCGGTCGCGGTCGTCGGCGCCGGCGGTGCGGCACGCGCGGTGCTGTTCGCCCTCGCGCGCGCGAACGTCGGCCGCGTCACCATCCTCAACCGCAGTCCGTTGAAAGCGATGGGCCTGCTCGCGACCTTCGGCCTCAAGGGCGATGTCGTCGCCCTCGATGCGCAGCTCCCGCCGGTATCCTTGCTCGTCAATTCGAGCAGCCTCGGCATGAAGGGCCAGCCGCCGCTCGAGCTCGACCTGTCGCCGCTCCCCGACGATGCGATCGTCTACGACCTCGTCTATTCGCCGCTCCAGACCGGCTTGCTCAAGGCGGCCGAGGCGCGCGGGCTCGATACCGTCGACGGGCTCGACATGCTGATCGGCCAGGCCGCGCTCGCCTTCGAGCTGTTCTTCGGCAGCGCCCCGCCCGAGGGCCGCGACGAGGAGCTGCGCGCGCTGCTTACGGCATGACGCATCACAAGCGCCTCGTTTCGCGGCTCCGCCGCCCCTTCATTCTCGGGCTCACCGGGTCGATCGGCATGGGCAAGTCGACCGCGGCGATGATGTTCGAACGCGAAGGCGTGCCCGTGTTCGACGCCGATGCCGAGGTCCACCGGCTGCAAGGCCCCGGCGGCGCATTGGTCGCCGCGATCGAGGCGCGCTTTCCCGGCACCACCGGCGCGAACGGGGTCGACCGGCAAAAACTCGGCGCGCTGGTGCTCGGCAACACGCACGAACTTGCGGCGCTCGAAGCGATCGTCCACCCGGAGGTCGGCAAAGCGCAGAAAAATTTCCTTGCGCGCCACCGCGCGCGCGACGTCGTCGTGCTCGATATCCCCCTGCTCTTCGAAAAGGGCGGCTGGCGAAAGGTCGGTGCGATCGCCGTCGTCTCGGCGCCGGCCTGGATGCAGCGGAGGCGCGTGATGCGCCGTCCGGGCATGACCGCAGCGAAACTGAAAGCGATCCGCCGGCTGCAGGTTCCCGACCGCGTCAAGCGGGCGCGCGCCGATTTCATCATCGAAACGGGGCGCCCGAAAAGCGAGACGCACCGCCAGATAAGATTCATCGCCTCTTGTTTCCACGCCCGATAGGGTCCAGATTAAAGCCTCGATGCGCGAGATTATTTTCGATACCGAAACCACGGGTTTCGATCCCAGGAGCGGGGACAGGCTGGTCGAAATCGGATGTGTCGAGCTGGTCGACCGCCGCGAAACCGGCGTCACCTTTCACGCCTATTTCAATCCCGAACGCGACATGCCCGCCGCCGCCGAAGCGGTGCACGGCCTGTCGATCCAGTTCCTGTCGGACAAGCCGCTGTTCGCGACTCGCGTCGACGAGCTGATCGAATTTCTAGGCGACGCGCCGCTGGTCGCGCACAACGCCGCCTTCGACTTCGGTTTCGTCAACGCCGAACTTGCACGCGCCGGCCGCCCCGCGCTCGACATGACGCGCATGTGCTGCACCGTGCAGATGGCGCGCAAGCTCCACCCCGGCGCGAAACACAGCCTCGACGCGCTCTGCACGCGCTATGGCATCGACCGCAGCCACCGCGTCAAGCATGGGGCTTTGCTCGACGCCGAACTGCTCGCGCATCTCTATATCGAGATGACCGGCGGCCGGCAGATCGGCCTCGGACTCGCCGCGTCGAGCGCGAGTATCACCGTCGCGACGGCCCCCGCGTCCGCCGCATCGCGCGGCCCCGACCGTCCCTTTCGCGAACCTCGTCCCCATATGGCGCCGGCCGCCGAACTCGCGCGCCACGCCGAATTTGTCGCAGGGCTGAACCAGCCGCTGTGGCTCGATACGGTGTGATGACCTTTCCCTAAATCATCGCGCCGGCCAAGAAGGAGAAGAAAAATGGAAATCCGCGTCTCTGGCCACCAGATCGAAACCGGCGAAGCGCTCCAGGCGCATGTGTCGGACCGGATGAACGCGATTGCCGACAAATATTTCTCGCGCGCAATCGGGGCGCACGCGACCTTTGGAAAAGGGCCGCACGACAGTTTCCAGTGCGACATCGTCGCGCATGTGATGCAGGGGCTGGTGCTGAAGGGGCACGGCCAGGCGCAGGATGCGCATGTCGCCTTCGAAGGCGCCGCCGAGCGCATCGAAAAGCAGCTCAGGCGCTATATGCGGCGATTGAAGGATCATAACAACGGCGTGGCGGCGCCTTCGCCGACGGTCGACGAGATCGAGGACAACGCGGGCTACACCGTGTTCGACGGCGGCGGCGAAGAGGATGCGGGCGACGCGCCCGCGATCATCGCCGAAACGCGCGTCGACATCCCGAGCAGCAGCGTGTCCGACGCGGTGATGATGCTCGACCTCAGGAACACCAACGCGCTGCTCTTCGTCAACAGCAGGACCGGCACACATAATATGGTCTATCGCCGCGACGACGGGACGATTGGCTGGGTCGAACCACGATAGGACTGGATTTTCTCCGCCATCCGGCTTAAGGGCCGCGCCCAACGATGCCCGAAGCCGGGTTGGCGGGGGGCCTGCCACGACAGATCCGCGATCGCTTGCCAGCATGGTTTCTGGCGGCGGCCGGCGTTTAACAAGATTTGACCAGACAATGAATCTTTCTTCCCTTCTCTATCCGGCGACCGTGCGCGCGCATGTGCAGCTCGATTCGAAAAAGGCGCTCTTCCCCTTTGTGGGTGATCTCGCGGCACGTTCGCTCGGCCTCGATGCGGGCGAAGTCAGCGAGGCGCTGCTCGAACGCGAACGCCTCGGCTCGACCGGGTTCGGGCGCGGGATCGCACTTCCGCATGCCAAGATGGCCGATCTCGGCGGCGTGCGCGGCCTGTTCCTGCAGCTGGCGCGGCCGATCGACTTCACCGCGGTCGACGGCCTGCCGGTCGACCTGCTGTTCATCCTGCTCTCTCCGCTCGATGCCGGCGCCGATCATCTGAAGGCGCTCGCCGGCGTGTCGCGGATGCTCCGCAACGATGCGATCGCCGAACGGCTGCGCGGCGCGAAGAGCGACGAAGCGCTTTATGCGATGCTCGCCGACACCGAAGCGCGTGACGCGGCGTAGCGCCGCGCTGCGAGCCATCCCGTGACGCGGCTCAAAAGCCGTTTTCTCGTCGACCTGCTGCTTCGCCGCACCGAAGCGGCGGGCGGCTTTGCGACCGTGGTTATCAAAGGCGACGAAACCTCCGGAATCATTCTCGTCCAATGCAGCGATCGCGGTGAACCCGGACCGCTGCTCGAACGACGCTTTTCTGTGGGCGGCAACTATATCTGGGAGGCGGTCGGCCCGGCCGACGCAAAAGATGGTGAATCGCGCGCGATCTATCAGGATCGGCGGCGAAAGGCCGATCCCGATATGTGGCTGATCGAACTGGATATCGCGGATGCGCCACAACTCGTCGCGGAGTGGGCCGCGTTAACTTGACTCTGTTGCGGCGCACAATAAGTGCCGCCCATTCGATAACGCGTAGGTCGTTCCGCGGGTTGCACTGCTTTGCAAGCACCCGGCAAACGGTTTGGACACGCAGTCGGACGATGACCGCAGGCGGCGATACAGGACCATAGTCCCCCGCCTGTTTTGAGAGGTTCGGTTCATCGGCCGCACTTTTGACGGACAATATGAGTCGTATTCTGAACGTAGCCGGCATGGCTGCCGTCGGCATGACTGCCGCCTCCATGCTGCTTTTGGCGGAACCGGGCTTTGCAAGCGATCTTGCGGCCGACGCCAATATCCCCGCGATCATCCTGCCGGGCGCCGATGCGCCGGCTGCGGATGAAACCGCGGTCCTGCCGACCGATGCCGAACTGCCGGTCGAAGACAGCAAGAAAATCGAAGACGATGTCGCTCCCGAGCCGAAGCCGGCCCAGGTGACCGCCGATTCGCTCGCCGAACTCGTCGCCGCGACGCCGAAGCCCGCCGACATCGATTCCGAACTGCGCTGCCTTGCCGGCGCGGTCTATTTCGAATCGCGCGGCGAATCGCTTCCGGGCCAACTCGCGGTCGCGCATGTCGTGATCAACCGCGCCCAGTCGGGCCGCTTCCCCAAGAGCCTGTGCGGTGTCGTCCTTCAGAAGAGCCAGTTCAGCTTCGTGCGCGGCGGCCGGATGCCCGCGGTGCGCAACGCGGCGCAGTGGGATAACGCCGTTGCGATCGCGCAGATCGCCCGCGACGGCAGCTGGAAGAACCATGCCCCGGGCGCGCTCTTCTTTCACGCGCGCTATGTCTCGCCGGGCTGGCGCAAGACGCGCATCGCGCAGATCGACAACCACATCTTCTATCGTTGATCGGACGGGCGCGGCGACAAGCTGCGCCCTCCTCTCTTCGTCACCCCGGAGTCGACGCGCGCCATCGCCGATGGATGCCGGGTTCAGCCCGGCATGACGAAGCGATAGGCCGTTCATTGCCAAGCCATATTTGCTGGCGCATGATACCCCGATGACGCGTCATCTTTCTGTCGCCCTGCTCTCTGCAGCGGCGCTCGCTCTCGGTGGCTGCGCCACCGCGGTTCCCCCGGTCGAGGTCACGCGCTTCCACGCCAGCGCGCCCGCAGGCTGGGCGCCGGGCACGCGCTATACGGTCGACACCGCGCCGCTCGGCAACGCCGGGGCGATGATCGACGCGCCCTCGCTCGAATGGAACAGCTACCGCACCGCGGTCGAACAGCAATTGCAACGGCAGGGACTCGTTGCGGCGCCCGACGGCGCCCGCGCGCCCTTGAAGGTGCGCATCGGTTTCGAACGCATGAACCGTGAAGGCGTCGGCAGGCGCTCGCCCGTCTCGGTCGGCGTCGGCGGTTCGACGGGCAGCTACGGGTCGGGCGTCGGACTCGGGATCGGCCTCAACCTCGGCGGCGGTCCCAAGCGGATGGCCGATTTGCAACTCGCGGTGCGCATCGACGATGCCGCGAGCGGCCAGGCCTTGTGGGAAGGCCGCGCGTTCACCGTGGTCCCGGTGAAGGCGCCCGCCAGCCAGCCCAGCCTCGCCGCGGCGAAATTGGCCGACGCGCTATTCAGGGACTTCCCCGGGGAATCGGGACGCACTATCAGCGTCAAATGACCATCAGCATCAACGCCGCTTTCGACAGCGGCAATATCGTCGTGGAAAATGTCGACGGCACGTCGGCGCGCCTTTCGATTCGCAAGGACCGCGAATCGGACTTTTTCCAGTGGTTCCATTTCCGCGTATCGTGCGCGGTCGGCGACGCGCTCGACCTCGCGATCACGGGGCTTGGCGACTCGGCCTATCCCGATGGCTGGCCGGGCTATGCGGCGTGCGCGAGCACCGATCGCGAAAACTGGTTCCGCCTCGATACAGCTTATGACGCCGGCACGCTGACGATCCAGCACACCGCCGAAAGCCCGGTCCTCTATATCGCCTATTTCGCGCCCTATTCGATGGAACGCCACCACGACCTCGTCGCCCAGATCGCCGAATGCGAAGGCGTGACCTACCGCTGCCTCGGCACCAGCCTCGAAGGCCAGCCGATCGATTGCCTCGAACTCGGCACGGGCGAGACGCAGGTGTGGCTTTATGCGCGCCAGCACCCGGGCGAGAGCATGGCCGAATGGTGGATCGAAGGCGCGCTCGAAAAGCTCGTCGATCCCGCTGATCCGCACGCGCGCTCGCTGCGCAGCAAGTGCCGTTTCCACATCGTCCCGAACATGAATCCTGACGGCTCGTGCCGCGGGCATCTGCGCACCAATTTTGCCGGCGTGAACCTCAACCGCGAATGGGACAATCCGACCGCCGAACGCAGCCCCGAAGTGCTCGCCGTCCGTAATGCGATGGACGCGACCGGCGTCGACTGGGCGATGGACGTCCACGGCGACGAGGCGATCCCCGCGGTCTTCCTCGCGGGCTTCGAGGGCATTCCGTCGCTCAAGGCGGAGCAGACCGAGAAATATAAGGCGTTCGAAACCGCGCTTGCCGCCAACACCCCCGATTTCCAGCTCGACCTCGGCTATACCGAAACCGCGCCGGGGCAGGCCAACCTCTCGATGTCGACGACGCAGCTCGCCGAACGCTTCGGCGCGGTGTCGATGACGCTCGAAATGCCGTTCAAGGATAATCGCGACCTCCCCGACCCCGCCCAAGGCTGGTCGCCCGAACGCTCGAAGCTGCTTGCGCGCGCGTGCCTCGCGACGCTGGACCAGCTTCTCTGATGCCCAACGCGGGCGCCTGGCGGATCGTCGAGGATGATCTGTCGGGCGCCGACATCCGCGCGCTGCTCGAACAACATTTCGCGGGCATGCTCGCGAACTCGCCGGCCGGAAGCTGTCATTTTCTCGATTTCGACGGGCTGCGCGCCGATGGCGTCACCTTCTGGTCGATTCACCGCGGCGACGAACTCGCGGGATGCGGGGCATTGAAGATGCTCGATGCCAAGCACGGCGAGATCAAGTCGATGCGCACAGCCGAAGCCTTTCTGCGCCAAGGCGTCGCGGCGCATATGCTCGATCACATCATCGATGTTGCGCGGACCCGCGGCCTCGAACGCCTCAGCCTCGAAACCGGATCGAGCGGCGCCTTCGAACCGGCAATCGCGCTTTACCAGCGTTACGGCTTCACCGAGTGCGAGCCTTTCGCCGACTATAAACCCGACCCCTTCAGCCGCTTCATGACCCGCGTGCTCTAGACGCGAAAACGGGGCCCGGAAGGGACTCCGGACCCCGCAACATCGTTCAATCGGGCGTCGCGTTACGCGGCCTTCTTGTCCTCGATCACCGGCGTGCTGCCGCCGATCGCAATCTTGTGCGGCTTCATCGCTTCGGGCACTTCGCGCACGAGGTCGATCGCCAGCAGCCCGTCGGCGAGGTCGGCCTGTTCCACCCGCACGAAATCGGCGAGCTGGAAGCGGCGCTCGAACGCGCGCGTCGCGATGCCGCTATAGAGCAATTGGCGCGCCTCGCCGTCGGCCACCGGCGCCTTGCGGCCGCTGACGGTCAGCATATTCTGCTGCGCGGTGATGTCGATCTCGTCGGACTTGAAGCCGGCGACCGCGACGATGATGCGGAAATGGTCGTCGGCGAGTTTTTCGATGTCGAAGGGCGGATAATTTTCGGCGCCCGAACCGCCCGTTTCGAGGAAATCGAACAGCCGGTCGAAGCCGACGGTCGAACGGCGATAGGGGGTCCAGTCGAAACTGTTACGCATGGATCTTTCTTCCTTTTACAAAGCGAAGGCAGGGACCGCGGCGGCGTGCCGCGATCACCACCCGGCCCCGTGTCGGCGGCCGGACAGGGTCAATCTGGTAGCCAGCGAAACCATTTCAAGAGCGCGGTTGGCGTTCGGCGAAAACCCGCGCTAAAGGGCGGCGTCTCTCTCCAGCGCAAGGATCCGAAATGCCCCAGCTCATCCTCATCCGTCACGGCCAGTCGCAGTGGAATCTCGAAAACCGCTTCACCGGCTGGTGGGATGTCGATGTTACTGAGAAGGGCGCCGCCGAAGCGATCGCCGCGGGCGAGTTGATGAAGGCGAAGGGTATCGCCCCCGACACCTGCTTCACCTCGGTCCAGTCACGCGCGATCAAGACGCTGAACTTGGCGCTCGAGGCGATGGGGCGTCTGTGGCTTCCCGTTACCAAGGACTGGCGCCTCAACGAACGCCATTATGGCGGGCTCACCGGGCTCGATAAGGCCGAGACCGCGGCGAAGCATGGCGACGATCAGGTCAAGATCTGGCGCCGCAGCTTCGACATCCCGCCGCCGCCGCTCGAAGCCGGCTCGCCGTGGGACCTGTCGACCGACCCGCGCTACGCCGGCATCGACATCCCCTCGGCCGAAAGCCTCAAGGACACGATCGAACGCGTGCTGCCCTATTATGAAGCCGCGATCGTCCCCGAACTCGCCGCGGGCAAGACGGTGTTGATCTCGGCGCACGGCAACAGCCTGCGCGCGCTCGTCAAGCATCTCTCGGGCATTTCGGACGCCGACATCACCGGCCTCGAAATCCCGACCGGTCAGCCGATCGTCTATGAGCTGAACGACGATCTGACCGCGCGCGAGCGTTACTACCTCAGCGAGCGGTAAGATCCCGTACCCCGGCGAAAGCCGGGGTACACCGCGGCGACGCTAAAGCGTCCCCGTCACCGTCAGCTGGAAAAACCGCCCGAACTTGCGCAGCCTCTGCTCGCTGAACGCGACCGGCCCGTCGCGCCGGTCGACAAACACCGTCCGGTTGAACCCGTCCCTCATATTCGCGAGGTTGCGGTACGACAGCTTCACCGTGAAGCCCGCGACATCCTTGTGCTCGACGAACGCGGTGACGAACGGCCCGTCGGTATATTCCTTCTCGATCGCGCCGAGCCGCAAATTCGGGCTGTAACGCTCGTCGAAATAGCCCGCGCCCCACGCGAGGTTCGTTCCCGGCACGTCATGCCGCAGGCTTAAATCGACGACATATTCCTGCCCCTCGCTCTGGTCGCGCCACAGGTCGGTGAGCGGGTCGCGCACGCGGTTGCGGCGCCAGGTGATGTCGCTGTTGATCCGCGCGCCCTTCCACCCCAGCCGGTCGAGCAGCAAGGTCGCCTTCGAACTGATGCGATAGAGGTGCGCGGGCGGCAAATTGCCGCGTCCTTCGGTGGTCGGCGACAGCGGCACCTGGTCGACGAGGTCCTGCGCGTAAGCATAGGCGAAGGCGACCGACGCATTGCCCCACGCGCCCATGTCCTGCACGACTTCCAGCTCGGTGCGGTTGAGGACGGGCGGGACGAGCAGGCCGTTGCCGCCATTGCCCTGCCCGTTCGCGACATCGACCGAACTTGCGAAATCGAAAAAGTCGAGCTGGTCGACGCGGCGCTGCACGAACCAGTTGATTGTCGTCTTGGGCGCAACCTTCCACGCCAGCGCGACCTTGCCCTTCGGCCGGACGAAGCGGCGCGTCAGCCCGTCCGGTCCCGACGAGGTCAGCTCGCTATATTCGGCGCCGAGGTTGACCTGTGCGGTCAGGTCGGATGCCAACGACCGTCCCCAGGTCAGCGACGCCTCGCCGCGTTTTTCCTCGACCTTGGTCCGCTCGCCGCCGAAGACGACGGGCCGGAAACTGCCGTCGGCCTGCAGCACCGCAAATTCGGAATCGACGTCGAGCGTGTTGTACGCGCCCTCGAGCGCGACCTGCCAGTCGGTGCCGCCGCCGGTACGCCAGCTATATTCGCCGCGCAGGATCGACTCGCCTTCATCGGCGGTCTGCTTGAAGCGCTCGCCGGTCCGGCCGCCGATTTCGCGGTCGACGATGAAGCTGTCGACGAACGGGCTATGCTCGAAGCGGTAGAGCGTGATCAGCTTCAGCCGCCCCTTGCCCAGCCCCAGCTCATAATCGCCGCCGATATCGAAATTATGCTCGTCTTCGGTGAAGCGGAACGCCTCGCGCACAATGCCGGTGCCGGGCTGAACCGACCTCCCGTCGACCCGCTCGTCGAGGCCCACCAGCTGACCGCCCAGATTGAAATTCCATTTGTTGCCGTTCGCGGTGGTCCGCGCGAGCGCCGCCGACAGGCGCGGCTGGTCGGCGTTGTAGCGGCCGAACTCGTCGCGCACGAACAACAGGTCGCCATTGCCGTCAAACCGCTGTTCGGGCCCCCAATGCCCCTGGCGCCGCGCCTCATTCTTCAGGCTCAGCGTCACATTCGTGCCGCCGAGCTTGCCCGTCGTCGAAATCTCGCCGTTCAGCCAGTTCTTGTCGAGCCGCGGGCGCCATTCGGGCTGCCAGCGGATCGTCGTCTTGAATCCGCCGCTCCCCGCGCCCGCGACGAGCACGACATTGGCGACCTGCCCGGTCAGTCCCGGGACGTTCAGCCCCGCGCCGTCGACGATGTCGATATAGGCGACCTCGGCCGCGGTGATCCGCGCCAGCGCGGTGCGCGCATCGGTCGATTTGTTCGCGATGCGCTCGCCGTTGATCAGCACATTCTCGGTCGCCGCGCCCAGTCCGCGCTCGCCACCGTTGGTGCCGGTGACGATCAGGAAGCCGGGCACCTTTTCGACCATGTCGAGCGCGGTGCGCGGCGCGAAGCGCGTGAAGTCGGCGGGGGTATAGCGTTCGGCGCCATTCACCGGCACGGGGATCGCCGCCGGTGCGTCGCCGGTGGGTTCCTGCGCCGCGGCGGGCGCGGCCGACAGCAGAGCCAATATGGCCAGCGATGACCCGTGAAAAACAGCCGACATAATTCCCCCTCGCGGCCGCTATCGAAACAGATGGCCTCCCCAATCGCGAATAATTCGCAATAATTATCCAGCGCTATATTGTCTACCAACGGCTGGCGTCATTCGACGAAGGCTTGGCGATCAGCTTCGACCCCGCTTTTGGCAGCCACCTCGGGTCTCTTCTTGCATCGTGATGAATTCACGACATTATGCCGTGGAGTCGCGGGGGGTTATAGTGCGCATTCCAGTTTCGATATTCGTGGCGGCCGTGCTCGCGCACGCGCCGGTCCATGCCGAAGACAATCAGATCCAGCGCGGCGCGGTGCCGCCTTGGGCGGTTCCGTCCGACCTGATGCCGGTTCCGGGCGATGCCGGCGGGATGTTCTTCGTGCGGCGTCAGGATGTGCTCATTCACCTGGATGAACAGGGGCAGGCGCAATATTTCGGTTATCGCATCCGGATCCTCCATCCGAATGCATTGCAAATCGGAAATGTCTCGACCGCCTGGAATCCCGCATCGGGCGCCCCGGTGGTGCATCTGGTCAAGGTTCATCGGGGCAACGAGACGATCGACGTCCTTGAAAAGACATCGTTCGAAATCCTGCGCCGCGAGGATCAGCTGGAAGCGGCGAAACTCGACGGCGTCCTCACCGCGGTGCTCCGCGTGCCCGATCTGCGCGTCGGCGACGAGCTCGAGGTCGAGCTGACGACGCGGTCGAGCGACCCCACTTTAGGAAAGAATGATTCGGGCCTTCTCCTTCTCGCGCCCAACCCGGCGCCCGGCCGCTACCGGCTGGGACTGAGCTGGGACAAGGGGCTGAAGCCTGCGGTCAGGATGACCCCCGACATGACGGCGATCGGCGTATCGCGCGACGGCGGGATCGACTTCCGGTTCGACAATCCGGCGCTGCTGACGCCGCCGAAGGACGCGCCGGCGCGCTATCAATGGCAGCGGATCGTCGAATTCACCGACTTCGCCGACTGGGCCACGATTTCGCGGCACTTCGCCCCGCTGTACGCAAAGGCCGCGGCGATCGCCGACGGTTCGTCGCTCGACAAGGAGGTGCAGCGCATCGCCGCGGCGCACGCGAAGCCGCTCGACCGGGCCAATGCCGCGCTGAAACTGGTGCAACAGGATGTGCGCTACATCTATGTCGGGCTGGGCAGCGGAAATCTAACCCCCGCCACCGCCGAGGAAACATGGCAGCGGCGTTACGGTGACTGCAAGGGCAAGACGGCGCTGCTGCTGGGCTTGCTCGGCAAGCTCGGGATCGACGCCGAAGCTGTCCTCGCCAACAACAGCGGCGCCGACGACGGCCTCGACGAACGCCTGCCCAATCCGGGGATGTTCGACCATGTGCTGGTGCGGGCAAAGATCGACGGCGCTGCCTACTGGCTCGACGGCACACTTCCGCCGGTCGTTCCGTCCGCTGCCACCCCGGCGATTCCCTACCGATGGGTCCTGCCGGTGACCGCGAAGGGCGGCGCGCTCCAGAAACTCGAATGGCGCCCCGCCAGCAAGCCGAACGAAATCACCCTCTATGAAATCGACGCGCGGGCGGGCTTCGATCGGCCGGCGCGGGTGACGAACACCACCATCGTCCGCGGCATCCGGGGGTTGCAGCAACAGGTCGAGCTGTCCGGATTGACCGCCGATCAATTGCGTGACGGCATGCGCCAGCAACTGGTGGGCGGAACGTGGGAGACGGTCGACGACGTCAAATGGCGCTACGATCAAAAAGCCGAGGCCAGCGTCCTCACCATCACCGGCACATGGACGGTCGACTGGGACGATGACGGCGACGGTGACAAGTCGCTCGCGCTGCCCGGCGGGGGTTTCAACCCGCCCGAACGGCGCGCGCGGGCGGCGGACCAGAATCAGGACCTACCCTATTATAGCGCCCCTGAATTCGACTGCCGCGTGACGACGCTGCGGCTGCCGGCGACGACGAACGCCGCGAACTGGTCGTTCAAAACGGGCTATGACACGCGCATTTTCGGCAAGAATCATTACCGCGCCTTCGACCTTCGCGACGGATCGATCCGCCTGGTCCGCGGCCTGCGCGTCGAACAGCCCGAAATCGACGCGATCAGCGCGCGCCGCGACAATGGCCGGATCGCCAGTTTTGACAACAGCATGGCATGGGTCTTTTACAAGCCCGACGTCGCCAAGCCGCCGGCGCCCGGCGGCAGGCTCGTGCCCGCCACCTACGAGATCGACTGGACCGCCGACACCGTACCCTGCCTTTCGCCCGCCACGATGCGCTGATCGCGGCGCAGGCGGCGATCAGTCGCGCAGCAGCTCGTTGATCCCGGTCTTCGCGCGCGTCTTGGCGTCGACGCGCTTGACGATCACCGCGCAGTACAGCGACGGCCCCGGCGTCCCGTCGGGCAGCGGCTTGCCCGGCATCGCGCCCGGCACGACGACCGAATAGGCCGGCACTTCGCCGATGAAGATTTCGCCCGTCGCGCGGTCGACGATCTTGGTCGACGCGCCGAGGTAGACGCCCATCGACAGCACCGCGCCCTCGCGCACGATCACGCCCTCGGCAACCTCGGCGCGCGCGCCGATGAAGGCGCCGTCCTCGATCACCACCGGCCCGGCCTGCAGCGGTTCGAGCACGCCGCCGATCCCCGCGCCGCCCGACAGGTGGACGTTCGCGCCGATCTGCGCGCAGCTGCCGACGGTCGCCCAGGCATCGACCATCGATCCCTCGCCGACATAGGCGCCGATGTTGACGAAGCTCGGCATCAGCACCGCGCCCTTGCTGATATAGGCGCCGCGGCGGACGATCGAGCCCGGGACCGCGCGGAAGCCCGCATCGCGGAAACGATTCTCGCCCCAGCCGGCGAATTTCGACGGCACCTTGTCCCACCAGCGCGCGCCGCCGGGGCCGCCTTCGATCAGTTCCATGTCATTGAGGCGGAACGACAGCAGCACCGCTTTCTTCAGCCATTGGTTGACCTGCCAGGTTCCGCCCGCGTCACGCTCGGCGACGCGGTAGCTGCCGTCGTCGAGCCCGGCGAGCGCGGTCTCGACCGCCTCGCGCACCGCGCCGGTCGTCGTCAGCCCCAGCGTGTCGCGGTCATCCCATGCGGCTTCGATCGTCGATTGCAGGTCGGTGGTCATGAAATTCCCCATGGTAAAGGCAGATTGTCGAGCCAGTCGGCGATGTCGGTCGCGTGGAAATCGACATGCTCCGGCAGGTGGTCCCGATGACCGCTTTCGCTGCCATTGTCCAGCCAGACGGTCGTCATGCCGAGCGCTTTCGCGGGCGTCAGGTTGCGCGCCATATCCTCGACGAAGACGCTCTTCGCCGGGTCGATTCCCAGATGCGTGATCATCATGGCATAGGCTTCGGGATCGGGCTTCGGCGTATAGCGCGTGACGCGGATATCGCAGATGCCGTCGAACAGGTCGGCGATCCCGCGCGCGTGAAGCACGCGTCCCGCATAATCGGCATCGGCGTTGGTGAAGATCAGCTTGCGCCCCGGCAGACGCTCCAGCCCGGCGCGCAGCCGCGCATCGACACTCAGCCGGTCGAGCGCAATGTCATGGACATCGACCAGAAAATCCTCGGGGTGCACGCCGTGGTGCCGCATCAGCCCTGCCATCGTCGTGCCGTGGTCGTGGAAATATTGCTTTTGCACCCGCCGCGCCTCGGCGGCGTCGACGTTGAGCAACCGCATGATGAAGGCGCCCATGCGTTCGTCGATCAGGTCGAACAGCCTCGCCGACGGCGCATAGAGCGTGTTGTCGAGATCGAAGATCCAGCTGTCGATATGGTCGAGCGGTGCGGGCATGCGGCGGCGCATAAAGGCTGGGGGGCATGGGGGCAAGTTGCAGTGATCGATCCTCCCTGTCGCGTAGCGATGGGGAGGTGGCAGCGCGAAGCGCTGACGGAGGGGCCAATGCGCAACGTCGCCGGCCCCTCTACCATCCGCTTTGCGGACGGTCCCCCTCCCCATGCCTGCGGCACAGGGAGGATCGGTTAACCGCATGATGCTACCCCTCCCCGCTCCGCCGCGCTAAAAGGCGGACATCAAGGCAAAGGGGAACGGCGATGGCCGACGCGAACCGACGCAGCAGCATCCGGCGGATGGCCGCGCGGCCTTTGCCCCTTCTGCTGGGTCTTGTCGCGCTCTCGCTCGCCGCATGTGGCGGTGGTGGCGGTACGCGCCCTTCGCCGACCCCCGCACCGCCGCCCGCCCC
>SCNS01000014.1 GCA_005503215.1 Sphingomonadaceae bacterium 3R27C6
CCCCCACTTTCCCCCTTGCACCCGCTCCCCTTCGCGCGCAGTCTTGACGTTAACGTCAACGATAGGCGTCGAACGGGAGAGCAAGGGATGGCGAAACGGGTCTTTACGGCCGCGCTGCTGGGCTGCGCAGCACTGGCACTGGCTTCATGCAATGCATCGAAGAATGAGAGCATCTCGGCCGGCGGATCGCTCGACGATGCCGAGAAAGCCAGCGAGACCCTGCTCAAGACCGGCGGCAACGGCGACAATTGGGGCGCGATCGGTTACAGCTATGACGAGCAGCGCTTCAGCCCGCTGACCGATATCGACGACAAGAATGTGGGCAACCTCGGCATCGCATGGACCGCCGACCTCGACGATGCGCGCGGGCAGGAAGCGACCCCGGTGGTCGTCGATGGCGTGATGTATGTCACCCACGCCTGGTCAAAGGTCAGCGCATGGGATGCCGCAACCGGCAAACCTTTATGGAAATTCGATCCCAAGGTTCCCGGTGAGCGCGCAGTTTCGGCGTGCTGCGACGTCGTCAATCGCGGCGTCGCGGTCTGGGGCGACAAGGTCTTTGTCGGCGCGCTCGACGGCCGCCTGATCGCGCTCGACAAGAAGACAGGCAAGGAGCTGTGGTCGACGCAGACCTTCGACACGTCCAAACCCTATACGATCACCGGCGCGCCGCGCGTCGTGAAGGACATGGTGCTGATCGGCAACGGCGGCGCCGAATTCGGGGTGCGCGGTTATGTCACCGCTTACGACGCCGACACGGGCAAGGAGCGCTGGCGCTTCTACACTGCGCCGAACCCGACCAAAGCCAAGGACGGCGCGGCGTCGGACGACATCTTCGCAACCAAGGCCAACGCGACATGGTCCGACAAGGGCGAGTGGCAGACCTCGGGTGGCGGCGGCACCGTGTGGGACGCGATCGTCTACGACAAGGATCTCGACCAGATCTATCTCGGCGTCGGCAACGGCAATCCGTGGAACCATGGCACGCGATCGAATGGCGAAGGCGACAACTGGTTCCTCTCGTCGGTCGTCGCGCTCGATGCCTCGACCGGCAAATATAAGTGGCATTATCAGGAAACGCCGGGCGAGACGTGGGACTATACCGCGACCCAGCCAATCATCCTCGCCGAGCAGGCGGTGAACGGTACGCCCACCAAGGTGCTGTACCACGCGCCGAAAAACGGCTTCTTCTTCACGATCGACCGCACGAACGGCAAGCTGATCGACGCCAAGCCTTTCGTCGACGGGATCAACTGGGCGACGGGTTACGACATGGCCACCGGCCGGCCGATCGAAAATCCCGAGGCGCGCTTCTACAAGACGGGTAAGCCTTTCATCGCGATCCCGGGTGCCTTGGGCGCGCACAACTGGCACCCGATGAGCTATAATCCGGCGACGGGGCTCGTTTACATCCCCGCACAGCAGATTCCGCAGGGCTATCTCGCCGACATGACCGAGCTCGACAAGCGCAAGGTCGTCGGCTTCAACATCGGTTCGTCGCTGACCGCGACGATGATGCCCGACGACAAGGCGGCGTATCGCGCCGCGGTCGCCGCGACGACCGGCCGCCTCGTCGCTTTCGACCCGCGCACCGGCAAGGTCGCGTGGGCGGTCGACCATCCCGCGGCGTGGAACGGCGGCACGATGACGACCGCGGGCAATCTGGTGTTCCAGGGGACGAGCACGGGCCGCTTCCGCGCCTATGCCGCCGACACCGGCAAGCAATTGCTCGACCTCGACATGCAGTCAGGGATCGTCAGCGCGCCGTCGACCTTCCGCGTCGGGGGGGTGCAATATGTCGCCTTCCAGACGAGCAAGGGCGGCGCCTTCCCTCTCGTCGCCGGGGTCGCCGGCGGCGTGACGCGCAAGGTGCCCAACATCCCGCGCCTCGTCGTGATGAAGATCGGCGGCACGGTGAAGCTCCCCGCCCCGCCCGCCGCAGCGGCGCTCGCGTGGAACCCGCCGCCGCAGTTCGGTACGCCCGCACAGGTCGCGGCGGGCAAGGCGCATTTCGGCCGCTATTGCATCGTCTGTCACGGCGACAGCGCGATCGGCAATGGCTTCACCCCCGACCTGCGCGTCTCGGGCACGCTCGCCAACGCCGATGCGTGGAAGTCGGTGATCATCGACGGGGCGCTCAAGGACCGCGGCATGGTGAGCTTCGCCAAGGTGCTCACGCCCGCCGACGCCGAAGCGCTGCGCGCCTATGTCATCGACCGGTCGAACTGGACCAAGGCCAATCTGGCGGACTCTTCAGCCCCGATGGGGCGCTGACTGCTCAAAAATTGGGCAGCCACAGAACGTCGTTGCCCACCCCTTGGGCAGCGGCGGGTTTTCGTTTCAAATTTCTTACCAAAACCCCGCGATTCGCCAATTGGCACGGCTTTTGATTGGTGCAAGATGGCGGGACACCGCACCGACTCGACGGCGAACCGGGCAGGCACACCTGATCCGGCTCGATGCGCAAGGGGCGGCGGCCAGCCCAAAGGGGGACGAAAAGCGTGAAGAAGATTGAGGCGATCATCAAGCCGTTCAAGCTCGACGAAGTGAAGGAAGCGCTGCACGAAGTGGGTGTCAGCGGCATCACCGTCACCGAGGCCAAGGGTTTCGGACGGCAGAAGGGTCACACCGAACTGTATCGCGGCGCCGAATATGTCGTCGACTTCCTGCCCAAGGTGAAGCTGGAGGTCATCGTCGAGGACTCGATGGCAGAACGCGTCGTGGAGGCGATCGCCGCCGCCGCGCAGACCGGCCGCATCGGCGACGGCAAGATCTTCGTCATTCCGGTCGAGACGGCGCTCCGCATCCGCACCGGCGAACGCAACGAGGACGCGCTTTAATCTTTCGCATTTTTCATACCCTCAACAATCCCCGGCACGCCGGACCATTTCGCAAGAAGGAAGCATAGACGATGGCTACGAAGCCCAAGGATATCATCGCGCGGATCAAGGAAAACGACATCGAGTGGGTCGACCTCCGCTTCACCGACCCCAAGGGCAAGTGGCAGCACCTGACGATGGTCGCCTCGGTCCTCGGCGAGGACGAGCTCGAAGACGGCCTGATGTTCGACGGTTCGTCGATCGAAGGCTGGAAGGCGATCAACGAGTCGGACATGATCCTGAAGCCCGACCTCGACGCCGTCTATGACGACCCCTTCTCGGCGACGCCGATGCTCGTGATCTTCTGCGACATCGTCGAGCCCTCGACCGGCGAAGGCTATGCCCGCGACCCGCGCACCACGGCAAAGCGCGCCGAAGCCTATGTCGCCTCGACCGGCATCGGCGACACCGTCTATGTCGGCCCCGAAGCCGAATTCTTCATGTTCGACGACGTCCGTTTCGAAACCGGCTACAACAAGTCGGGCTTCGAGATCGACGATATCGAACTGCCGACCAACACCGGCCGCAGCTATGAAGGCGGCAACCTCGCGCACCGCCCGCGCGCCAAGGGCGGCTATTTCCCCGTCGCGCCGGTCGACAGCGCCGTCGACATCCGTGCCGAAATGGTCTCGACGATGCTCGAACTCGGCCTGCCGTGCGACAAGCATCACCATGAAGTCGCCGCCGCACAGCACGAGCTCGGCCTGACCTTCGGCACGCTCACCGAAACCGCCGACCGCATGCAGATCTACAAGTACGTCGTGCACCAGGTCGCGCATGCCTATGGCAAGACCGCGACCTTCATGCCGAAGCCGATCAAGGACGACAACGGCAGCGGCATGCACACGCACATCTCGATCTGGGAAAAGGGCAAGCCGCTCTTCGCCGGCAACGGCTATGCGGGCCTCAGCGACATGTGCCTCTATTTCATCGGCGGCGTCGTCAAGCACGCCAAGGCGCTCAACGCCTTCACCAACCCGACGACGAACAGCTACAAGCGCCTCGTCCCCGGCTTCGAAGCCCCGGTGCTGCTCGCTTATTCGAGCCGCAACCGTTCGGCCTCGTGCCGCATCCCGTACGGCGCGGGCGCCAAGTCGAAGCGCGTCGAGTTCCGCTTCCCCGACGCGATGGCGAACCCTTATCTCTGCTATTCGGCGCTGCTGATGGCGGGCCTCGACGGCATCCAGAACAAGATCCACCCGGGCGACCCGATGGACAAGAACCTCTATGATCTGCCGCCCGAGGAACTGAGCGAAGTCCCGACCGTCTGCGCGTCCTTGCGCGAAGCGCTCGACAGCCTGCTCGCCGACCACGACTTCCTGCTCAAGGGCGACGTGTTCAGCAAGGATCAGATCGAAGCCTATGTCGAACTGAAGTGGGACGAAGTCTATCGTTTCGAACAGACCCCGAGCCCGGTTGAATTCGATATGTACTACAGCGCCTGATCCAACAGGGTCAGATCGCCTAAGGGAGGGCGTCCGGTTCGGGGGAACCGGGCGCCCTTTTTCGTATCAGCGCGTCATCATACCGCGCCGCCCGATCGCAACGAACGCGCCAAGGAGCATCATCGCTGCAAGCGTCGAGACGACGTCGATCGGGGTCAGCGTCGCGCCCCAGCCGAGAAAATCGGCGGCCGCCCACATAGTGAGCAGCGCCCAGCTGAGGCAAAACGCCCAGAAACAGCCTTCGAGCCCCAGTTGGTGGTTGAGTTCGTCGAAATCGTTCCGCCAGCGCCACGATGCAAGCGCGCCGCCGGAGAAGGCAATCAGCAACAAACCCATGGCGACGCCGGGCGGGACAGGTCCAGCAGCGAAACCGGGGCCGCGGGCCAGCGCCAGCAAGATGAGCACCAAGCCGATCGACGCCATCGTCACGGTCGATCGGATCATTCCCCGCCGTTCGTCGCGCAGTTCGTCGGCGTCGCCGACATTCAGCAAGGCCGCGCCGGCTCGCGGTGCTGCCAGGCCGAAGCCGACGAGCGCGGCCATCAGCGCATAGACGACGCCCACGGCGCCCAGCGCGAGGCGCGAAGGCCCCATCGCATCGAGCAGGTCCGATCCTGCAGCGGCCAGCAGGGCCGCCATCGCGGCGCCGCCAACGAATGCACCGACCAGCATCCGCATCGCCGATCGTTTCCACGTTGCGGGCTGGTTCTCGGTCATGCTGTTCATCCTTCAATCTCCGGTGTCCAATGATCGATAAACAGTTCGCGCACCTCGAGCCCGAACAGGCGGGCCATGCGAAGCGCGAGCGGCAGGCTGGGGTCGTATTTGTCGGTTTCGACCGCATTGATCGTCTGACGCGACACGCCGAGCCGGCGGGCCAGTTCGCCCTGGCTCCACGCCGCCTTCTCCCGATATTCGCGAACCCGATTTTCCAACAGCCGACGCCCCTCCTGTAAAGAGTTCTTTACATAGCACCAGCTGGACTGTCAAACATTCTTTACAGTCATCGCTCCTTCGCGATTACGCTTTGGTAAGCCGTGCGTGCTAAGAGGAGACCGGTCTTTTCCGGAGGAAATGCTCGATGTTTCGCATGATAATTCCGATTGCTGCGATGCTGCTGGCGACCGGCTGCGGCAAGATGGCCGAACTGGTGAACCAGACGCGGACCGTCGCGGCGCCGCGCGAACAGGTGTTCGCCAAGATGTTCGGCAACGACAGCGCCTTCACCGGCCTGCCGCTCGTCACCAACGGCGGGTCAACGCGCCTCTACGAACTTGTCGTGCAAAAGGGCGAGCCCGGGTTCGAACAAATGGTGCCCGACGAGCGGCCCGAGGCGTATAAGGTCAAGATCGCCGTCGCGATGGAGATCCCGCGCGAGGCGCACCTGATTTACAGCGTCGACGACGGTGCGCTGTCCACGGGGCTGAAGTTCACCTTCGACGAGCTGGCGCCCGATCGCACCCGCGTCGCGTTCGCCATCGACGACCTGACGGGCACCGAGACGAAAGGCTTGGCGGTCAATCGCTCCGCACTGACCAAAATTGCCCGCGACGCGCTTGGCAAGCTCGACGATTTCGAGGAGGTCAAAGAGCCCGCCTGAGGCGGCCCGGGATCGCCGCCCTTATGGCGAACCCGCCGGGGTTGCGATCCCCGCCCCCCGATGGCAGGTTGCGGCCGGGGTGGGTTCGATCACGAAAGGCTGTTCGGCCATGCGGATGCGCGTCTTTGCCGCCCTTACCCCTTTCCTCCTCGCGTCGTGCGGCGGAGGCGATGGCGGGGGCAGCACACCGCCCGCGGCCAATGCGCCGCCAGCCTTCACCTCGCTCCAGACCGCCAGCGTCGCGGAAAACACGGCGGCCGCCTATCAGGCGACCGCGAGCGACCCCAATGGCGATACCCTGACCTTTGCGATCGACGGCGGCGCCGACGCGGCACGCTTCTCGATCACCGCCGCCGGCGCGCTCCGCTTCAACGAGGCGCCCGATTACGACCTGCCCGGAGATGCCAATGGCGACAATGTCTATACGGTCCAGCTCCGCGTCAGCGACGCCAGCGCCAGTGCGACGCAAACGGTCAACATCACCGTCACCAACAGCCGCGAGGGCATCGCGGTCGCGCGCGTCGGCACCGGCTTCACCCAGCCAACCTATGTTCTCGGCATTCCGGGCAGCAGCGACGTCTATGTGCTGGAAAAGGCCGGCCGGGTCTATCGCCTGAATCCCTCGACCGGCGTGAAGACATTGCGCTTCACGGTCGGCGATCTCTCGACCGACGGCGAGCGCGGATTGCTGAGCATGGCGCTGTTGCCGAATCCGGCGAATTCCGATCGCTTTATGATCTATTGCACCAATGCCGCGGGCGATATCGAGATTCGCGAATATGGAACCCTCTCCGGATCGCCGCAAATATTGGAAAGGCTCACGATACCGCATCCCGGAGCGAATAATCATAACGGCGGCTCGATGGTCTTCGGTCCCGACGGCTTTCTCTATGTCGGGGTGGGCGACGGCGGCGGCGCGGGCGATCCCGGCAACAATGCCCAGAACCCCAATTCGCGGCTCGGCAAGATATTGCGGATCAGGGTCGTCGAAGATCCCTATGCGGGTGCGTCGCCGACCTTTTTCACCCCGGCGCCCGGCAACCCCTATATCGGCGGGGGTGGTGATCCGTACGTCTATGCACTTGGCCTCCGCAATCCGTTCCGTACCTCCTTCTCGGGCTCGACGCTGATCATCGGCGACGTTGGGCAAGGCGCGGTCGAAGAAATCGACATGGTGACGACCACCGGGCCGGGGCTGAACTTCGGCTGGCGCTTCAAGGAAGGGACCCAGCCTTTCACCGGCACGGCACCCGGCGGGCTCACCGACCCGGTCGCCGAATATGGCCATGGCAGCGGTCCGCGGCAGGGCAATTCGATCACCGGCGGCTATGTCTACCGCGGCCCGGTGACGTCCTTGC
This sequence comes from Sphingomonadaceae bacterium 3R27C6, assembly GCA_005503215.1. Taxonomy (GTDB): domain Bacteria; phylum Pseudomonadota; class Alphaproteobacteria; order Sphingomonadales; family Sphingomonadaceae; genus Sphingopyxis. The sequence goes on from SCNS01000014.1 coordinate 7,283, forward strand.
AGGGTCAATATGTCTTCGCCGATTTCGTCTCGAACAACATCTGGTCGGTGCCTTTCGCCAGCCTCGTCCCCGGCCAGACGCTCGCCTCCTCGCGCTTCGCCCGGCGGAACGAGGATTTTGCACCCGACGCCGGGACGCTGAATTCGATCGCCTCGTTCGGCGAGGACAGCGCGGGCAACCTCTTCCTCATCAGCATCGGCGGCGACATTTTCATGGTCCGCCCCGGAACCTGAGCGGGTTCCCGGCCATTTCCTTGAGGGGGGTGCCAGCCCGCAAGGAAATGACATGCCTGCTCCCCTGACCGCCGCCGCCATCAACTGCTCGCTTTCGGCCAAGGGCCGCGCCAGTTCGACCGACGCAATGATCGCGGTGCTCGCCGAACATTTCGCCGCGCTGGGCGTGACGGTCGCCGACCCGATCCGCATCGCCGCGCACAACGTCAAATGGGGTGTGAGCTCAAATCAGGGGCTGGACGACGACTGGCCGAAAATCCGCGAGCAGATCCTCGCCGCCGACATCTTGATCTTCGGCACCCCGATCTGGATGGGGCAGGCGTCGAGCGTCGCCAAGCTCGTGATGGAGCGCATGGACGCCTTCCTGTCGGAAACCGACGATCGGGGCCGCATGCCGAGCTATTCGAAGGTCGCGGTCGCCGCGATCGTCGGCAATGAGGATGGCGCGCACAATGTCTCGGCGCAAATCTTCCAGGCGCTGAACGATGTCGGCTGGACGATCCCCGCGGTCGCCGCCTGCTATTGGGTCGGCGAGGCGATGGGATCGATCGACTTCAAGGATCTCGAGCATCGCCCGCGCAAGGTCACCGAAACCGCGAAAATGGTCGCCGCCAACGCGGCGCACCTCGCAAGACTGCTCAAACAGGCACCCTACCCCGGCTGAGCGCTTGCCGAGGCGTGGTCGAGGCGGCACAAGAGGCTGTCCAGAGGAGCCTCCCCATGAAATCACTGCCGCTTGCCGCTCTCGTCGCCCTTCAACTCGCGCTCGCCCCGGCGGCGGAGGCCAAGCTCTCGAAGGCCGAAAGCGGCATGGCGAAGACGGTCGCGGCCGAGCAGGACCGCTCGCTCGCCTTGCTGGAAAAGCTCGTCAACCAGAACAGCGGCTCGCTCAATCTCGAAGGCGTCGAGAAGGTCGGGGCGATGATGCGCGCCGAACTCGAACCCTTGGGTTTCAAGGTCGAGTGGAAGCCGATGCGCGACACCGGCCGCGCGGGGCACCTGATCGCGACGCACAGCGGCAAACCCGATGCAAAGCGCCTGCTCCTGATCGCGCATCTCGACACGGTGTTCGAACCCGACTCGCCGTTCCAGAAATTCGTCCGCAAAGGCGATATGGGCGAAGGCCCCGGCGCGGGCGACGACAAGGGCGGTATGGTCGTGATCGTCGCGGCGCTGCGCGCGATGCAGGCGGCGGGGACGCTGAAGGATGCCAATATCGAAATCCACATGACCGGCGACGAGGAGGATTCGGGCAGCCCGATCGAGAAGGCGCGCGCGGACCTGATCGCCGCGGGCAAGCGCAGCGACGTCGCGCTCGATTTCGAGGGGCTCGTCCGCGACAATGGCGCCGACATGGGATCGGTCGCGCGGCGCTCGTCGGACAGCTGGACCGTCACCGCGACGGGCAAGAGCGCGCACAGTTCGGGCATCTTCAGCGCCGCGGCGGGCGACGGCGCGATCTATGAACTCACGCGCATCGTCCACCGCTTCCGCACCGAGCTGCCCGAGCCGAACCTCACCTTCAACGTCGGGCTGATCGCGGGCGGGCAGCAGGCCGATCTCGACGCGGGTGGTATCCGCGCGACGGTGACCGGCAAGACCAACATCATCGCACCCGTAGCGGTCGCGCGCGGCGATCTGCGCGCGCTGTCGCCCGAACAGATCGCGCGGGTGAAAGCGAAGATGGCGGCGATCGTCGCCGAGCATGCGCCCGGCACCGATGCCAAGATCGCTTTCGATCCGGGCGGCTATCCCTCGATGGCGCCGACCGACGGCAACCGCGCGTTGCTCACGAAACTCAACGGCGTAAACCGCGACCTCGGGCTGGCCGAAATGGCGCCGCTCGATCCGCTGAAGCGCGGCGCGGGCGATATCAGCTTCGTCGCCGCCGATGTCGACGGGCTCGCGGGACTCGGGCCGTACAGCACCGGCGACCATGCGCCGGGCGAGGCCGTCGACATCCCCAGCATCGCGCGCCAGGCGACGCGCGCTGCCATCCTGATGTCACGCCTTTCTGCTGAAAAACGCTGACCTGCCGCAATTGGCAGTTGGCCTTTGCTTGATTCATCCGCCACAGTGATTAGGTAGCAATCCGAGACGGATTCACCGCCGATGGGAGACAGGACATGAGCACCGAAACGCACCTCAAACAGAATTACATCGGCGGCCGTTGGGTCGACAGCAAGGGCGGCAAGCCGCACGACGTCATCAACCCGGCGACCGAAGAAGCGGCCTCGACGATCGTCCTCGGCACCGCCGCCGACGTCGACGATGCCGTCGCCGCGGCGCGCGAAGCGCTGAAGAGCTGGTCGCGGACGACGCGCGAAGAACGGCTCGACCTGCTGAACCGCATCGTCGAGGAATATAAGAAGCGCGCCCCCGACCTTGCCAAGTCGATGGCGAGTGAAATGGGCGCCCCGGTCAGCTTCGCGGGCACCGCGCAGGTCGGCGCGGGCATCGGCGGCTTCCTCGGCACCATCGCGGCATTGAAGGATTTCGCCTTCACCGAAAAATATGCCGCGGGCGTCATCGCTTACGAACCGATCGGCGTCGTCGGCATGATCACGCCGTGGAACTGGCCGCTCAACCAGATCGCATTGAAGGTCGCCCCCGCGCTCGCCGCGGGCAACACGATGGTGCTCAAGCCGTCGGAAGAATGCCCCGGCAACGCGACGATCTTCGCCGAAATCCTCGACGCCGCGGGCGTGCCGCCGGGCGTGTTCAACCTCGTCCAGGGCGACGGCCCGACCGTCGGCAACGCGATCAGCGCGCATCCCGGCATCGAAATGGTGAGCTTCACCGGATCGACCCGCGCGGGTATCCTCGTCGCCAAGGCCGCGGCCGACACGGTGAAGCGCGTCCATCAGGAACTCGGCGGCAAGTCGCCGAACATCGTCCTGCCCGACGCCGATTTCGCCGCGGTGTTGCCGCCGACGGTCCAGGGCGTGCTCGTCAACACCGGCCAGAGCTGCATCGCCCCGACGCGTATCCTCGTCCAGAAGGACCGCGAAGCCGAAGCCGTCGGCGTCATCAAGGCGATGTTCGACGGCACCTCGGTCGGCGACCCGCAGGCCGAGGGCGGCCACATCGGCCCCGTCGTCAACAAGGCGCAGTTCGACAAGATCCAGGGCCTGATCCAGTCGGCGATCGACGAGGGCGCGACGCTTGAGACCGGCGGCACCGGCCTGCCCTCGAACGTCAACCGCGGCTATTATATCAAGCCGACGGTCTTCTCGGGCGTCACCCGCGATATGCGCATCGCCAACGAGGAAATCTTTGGCCCCGTCGCGACGATCATGGCCTATGGCGACCTCGACGAAGCCGTCGATATCGCCAACGACACCGAATATGGCCTGTCGGCGGTGATCTCGGGCGATCCCGCCAAGGCCGCCGACGTGGCACCGAAGCTGCGCGCCGGCATGGTCGCGGTCAACGCGTGGGGTCCCGGTCCGGGCGCGGCGTTCGGCGGCTACAAGGCCTCGGGCAACGGCCGCGAAGGCGGCGTGTTCGGGCTGAAGGATTTCATGGAAGTGAAGTCGATCAGCGGCATTCCGGGCTGATCTTCTCCCCTCCCGCTTGCGGGAGGGGCCCGGGTTGGGCCGGCAACGTCGCCATACCCACCCCGCTGCGACTAGCGAGCAAGCTCGCAAGTCCCACTGCCCCTCCCGTTTACGGGAGGGGTTTTGCTTTGGGCGAACTGCGATTAAGCGCGTCCCCATGACCACCCGCTCGCCGCTCGCCCCCGACTCATTCCCGGCCCTCCCTGAGATCGCCGGGGTCACGCGCCGCGTCGCGCGCGCGCAATACAAGAATTGGGACCGCTGCGACCTGACCTATGTCGAACTCGCGCCCGGCACGACGGTCGCGGGCGTGTTCACGCGCAACGTCTGCTGCTCGTCCGAAGTCGAGCTCGGCCGCGAGCAGGTCAAGGGCGGCACCGGCCGCGCGCTGATCGTCAATGCGGGCAACAGCAACGCCTTCACCGGCTATCGCGGGCGCGAAGCGGTCGAACAGATCATGGCGCAGGTCGCCGCCCACCTCGGCTGCGAGCCGAGCGAGGTGTTCGTCAGCTCGACCGGCGTCATCGGCGTTCCCTTGCCCAAGGACAAGGCGCGCGCCGGGGTCGAGGCCGCGCTCACCGCCGAGCCCTGCTCGTGGGAAGCCGCCGCCGACACCATCGGCACGACCGACACCTTCGCCAAGGGCTCGGGCGCGAGCGCGATCGTCGGCGGCAAGACCGTCCATGTCGCGGGCATCGTCAAGGGATCGGGCATGATCGCCCCCGACATGGCGACGATGCTCGGCTATATCTTCACCGACGCCGCGGTCGCGCCCGCGCTGCTGCAGGAAATGCTGAGCGAAGCGACCGGCGGCAGCTTCAACAGCATCACCGTCGACAGCGACACCTCGACCAGCGACACGGTGCTGCTCTTCGCGACCGGGCATGCGGGCAATGCCACCCTAACCACGCGCGACGATCCGGGCGCCGATGCACTCTACGCGGCGATCCGCGAGGTCGCGCTCGACCTTGCACAACAGGTCGTGCGCGACGGCGAAGGCGCGTCGAAGTTCATCGAGATACAAGTGACCGGCGCAACAAGCGACGACAGCGCCAAGCGCGTCGCGCTCGCGATCGCCAATTCGCCGCTGGTGAAGACCGCGATCGCGGGCGAGGACGCCAACTGGGGCCGCGTCGTGATGGCGGTGGGCAAGGCGGGTGAACCCGCCGACCGCGACCGCCTCGCGATCCGCTTCGGCGATCATTGGGTGGCAAAGGACGGGCTGCCCGTCGACGGCTATGACGAAGCGCCGGTTGCGGCGCACCTCAAAGGTCAAAACATCCGCGTCGGCGCCGACCTGGGGCTCGGCGAAGGCCGCGCGACCGTTTGGACGTGCGACCTCACCCACGGATATATCAGCATCAACGCCGACTATCGGAGCTGATGATCGCCTCCATGGAGTTATATAACTCTAAAGTTTGTGAATTTCTCCGAGTTTTGTATCCTGACGCTGTGAACCCGCGTCACCCTTGCGGCACTTTCGCCGTGGACCCGGCCTGGCCGTACGACGCCTTCGTCAGTCCCGTGAAAGCCGCATCGCTGCGCCCCCGCCCGGCGCGAGCCAAAGCTTGTACGTATCGCCCTTCTTCACCTTGACCCTGTCATAGGCGATGCGGTGGCGCGCGTCGGTCAGATAGGTGGCGCCCTCGCCATCTTTCCAGACCGCCATGGTATAGGTTTTTCCCGGCTCGAGGAAATCGAAGCGCAGCGTCAGCGTGCGTTCGGTCGCGTCGTTGACCCCGCCGACATACCAGTCCGCGCTGCCCCGGTCCTTGCGCGCGAAGATCGCATAATCGCCGACCTCACCCGCGATCAAGCGGCTTTCGGACCAGTCGGCGGGAACCGCCTTGATGAATTCCAGCTCGCGCGGATGCGCTTCCAGATTCTCGACGAAATCGGCGGCCATCTGGATCGGCGAATAGATGGCGAGATAGAGCCCGAGCTGCTTCGCGAGCGTCGAGGCGAGCGGCGCCTTGTTCGCGCCCTCGAGGCTCAGCACGCCCGGCGTGAAGTCCATCGGCCCCGACAGCATGCGCGTATAGACGAGCGTCGGTTCATGGTCCGGGCCGTTCGCGAACGCGCCCCACGCGTTATATTCCATGCCGCGCGCGCCCTCGCGCGCAACCCAATTGGGATATGTGCGGCGGAGGCCCGTATCCTTGATCGGTTCGTGCGGATTAACCGCGACATGATATTTGGCGGCGGTTTCGACGACCTTCAGATGGTGCTGCACCTGTCGCTGTCCGTCGTGCCATTCCATCGCCGTCGTTCCGGGTGTCGCGCCGGGCGCAATGATCCCGCCGGCGTCGGCGACATAGCCGGTCTTGACCGTCCCGACGCCGAGCTGGCCATAGAGCTTCATCGCGTCGTCGAGCTGCGCCTCATAGACCGCGATATTGCCGCCGGTCTCGTGGTGGCCGATCAACTGGACGCCCTTCTTGCGCGCATAGTCGGTCACGGCTTTCAGGTTGAAATCGGGGGTGGCCTCGGTAAAGCTGAATTCGTCGCCATGGCCGAACCAATTGCCGTTCCAGCCCTTGTTCCAGCCCTCGACAAGCACGCCGCCGAAGCCGTGCTTCGCTGCGAAGTCGATATATTGCTTGGTGCGCTCGGTTGTCGCGCTATGCTTGGGTCCCTCGGCCCAGCTCCAGTCGCCGCGGATCATCCCCCACCAGATGCCGATATATTTCATCGGCTTGAACCAGCTGACATCACCCAGCTTGTTCGGCTCGTTGAGGTTGAGTTCGAGGTCGCTTGCGACGAGGCCCGCTGCATTGTCGGCGATGCGGATGGTGCGCCACGGCGTCGCGAACGGCAGGTCGCGAATGACGCGCGCGCCTTTCGAGGACGGCGAGAGCGTGGCGCGGAACTTCTGCCCCTCGGCGCGCTTGAACCACATGCCGGCATAATCGACGAGCGCGGCTTCGTGGAACGCAAGATGCGTCCCGTCGTCGAGGCGCATCGTGATCGGCGTGTGCGCCGTCGCGACCGCGTCGATCGGCGTTTTTTGATAAATTTGCTCGTAGCGGTTCCACTCGCCGCCGGTGATCCACCACGCGGTGCCCTTGGGCGCGATGTCGAATTCGGTGATTTCGTCGATGATCTTCGCGGTCGGGAGGCCCGCCTGTTCGGGGAGTTCGTAGCGGAAGCCGATGCCGTCGTCGAAGAGGCGGAAGCGGACGTTCATCGCATGGCCGCCCCAGCTTTCGTTCTGGCGGAAGCGGACGAGCAGTTCGTTGTGCCGGTCGCGGACGAAGCGGCGTTCGCCCCACGGCTGTTCCCAGCGCGTGTCGCCGCTCGCGCGCTCGACGCTTTCGATCGCGAAGCCGCGCTGTAGTCCGATGCGGTCCGCGAGGATGAAGCCGAGCTTCGACGGCGCGATCAACAGCTTGCCCTTACGCGACAGCGACCAGGTCGGCCGCTGGTCATTGTCGGTCGAAACCGTCAGCACGATGCCGCCGTCGGGCGACGATGCCGTCTGCTCGGGCCGCGTGTCCTGCGCGAAGGCGGGCGCCGCTGCCGCGACGAGCAGCGGGAGGGCGGCGAACAGGCTACGCATCAATTTGTTCCTTCGAATTTCAGCCAGAGGGCACCGCAAGGCGACAAATGCGCCGGATCGGCGCCGTTCAGTGCAACGACCGGAACGCCGCCCGCGCCATGGGCCGCGACATCGATCGTCCCGCCGCCGAGATTGAAGAGGCAGCGGATATGCTCGCCGTCCGCGATCCGGTCGAAAACGAGCAGGTCGCCCTCGGCGATCCAGCGCGCGTCGCGGCCGATCCGCAGCGCCGGGTGCGCGGCGCGCAGCGCGACCAGCTGGCGCGTCAAGTTAAGCAGCGACGCGGGATCGTCCTGCTGCCGGTCGACCGCGAGCGCGCCGTGCGCGGCGCCGAGCGGCAACCACGGATCGACGGCCGAAAAGCCCGCATGCGTTTCGCCCGCCGCCCACGGCAGCGGCGTGCGCGCGCCGTCGCGCGACAGCGTCAGCGGCCAGTTCTTGAGCGCCTCGGGGTCTTTCACCAGCTCGAACGGAATTTCGACCTGATCGAGCCCCAATTCCTCGCCATTATAGAGGATGATATTGCCGCGCAGCGCGCAGAGCAGCGCCATCTTCATTCGCGCATAGGCCGCGGCGTCGACGCCTTCGGGGGTCCATCGCGACAGCGCGCGCGGCGCGTCGTGATTTTCGAACGCCCAGCTCGGCCAGCCAATTCCGGGCGTATCGGGCCATTGTTCGGCCGCCTCGCGCACCAGCTGCGGCGTCAGCCGGTCGGCATAGAGGAAGTCGAAGCCATAGGCGCTGTTCAGCCGGCGCTCGCCCGCGGTGAACAGCTTCATCTCGCGCACCGCATCGTCGCCGCCAACCTCGGCGACGGTGAAGCTGCCCGGATATTGATCGGTCAGCGCGCGGATGCGTTCGAGGAAGATCGGAATGTCGGGGTGCGACTGGTTATGGATTTTCTGCTGGAAATCGAACGGCCGGGTACGGACCTTGTTCGACGGCGGCGCGGGCGGATTGTCGCGCAGTTCAGGATCGTGCATCGAGAAGTTGATCGCATCGATGCGAAACCCGTCGACGCCGCGGTCGAGCCAAAAACGCACGACGCCGAGCAACGCGTCCTGCACCTCCGGGTTATGGACGTTGAGCTGCGGCTGCGAGCCGAGGAAATTGTGCATATAATATTGGCCGCGCCGCGCGTCCCACGTCCACGCCGGGCCGCCGAACACCGACTGCCAGTTGGTCGGCGGCGACCCGTCGGGCTTGGCATCGGCCCAGACATACCAGTCGGCCTTGTCATTGTCCTTGCTCGCGCGGCTCTCCGCGAACCAGGCGTGACGATCGGAGGTGTGCGCGAACACAAGATCGGTCGTCACCTTCAGTCCCAGCGCATGCGCGCGCGCCACCAGCGCGTCGAAATCGGCGAGCGTGCCGAAGATCGGGTCGACGCCCTCATAGTCGGCGATGTCATAGCCGAAATCGTCCATCGGCGATGGGTAGAAGGGCGACAGCCAGATCGCCTCGACGCCGAGGCTCGCGATATAGTCGAGCCGCGCGGTGATGCCGGCGAGGTCGCCGATCCCGTCGCCGTTCGAATCGGCGAAACTGCGCGGATAGATCTGATAGATCGCGGCGCCCTTCCACCACGGCGCCTCTGCGGCGGCGGACAAGCTGGATTCCTGAACGAGGGGCTGGGTCATTATGGCGTGGTCTTCGCTTATTCGCTGGCTTGGCAAATGATGGTGCCGAAAGCGGGGAGGGATAGATGGAGGCTGCCCGGCGCAGCGGGGCTTGCCGGACAGTCACCGTGGAGTGCGGTAAAGCCCGCACTTTTCATATCGATGGCAATATTCGCCGACAGCGGCGCCGCCGACGTGTTGAAGGCGAGCAGCACTTCGCGGCCCGTGACCGGATCGAAGCGCGATACTGCGAGCAGTCCGGGCTTTTCGGAAAAGGCGCGAACCTTTGTCGCGCCGCGCGTCAGCGCGGGTGTCTTGCGCCGGATTTCGGACAGCGCCGCGATATGGCGATAGAGCGGATGCGCGGGGTCGAAATTGGCGGTCGCGGTCGTCGCGTCGCTGCCGATCAGGTCATTGTCGTTATACGCCGCGACCTGCGACGCGAACATATCCTCGCGCGCGAGCTGGTCCTTGTCGTCCGACACGAACCCCTGCTCGTCGCCATAATAGATCGTCGGTACCCCGCGCAGCGTCAGCAGCATCGCATGGCCGAGCATCACGCGCTGCAGCAGTTCGGCCTCGCTCGCACCCGGGTTCGCCGCCTTCACGAACATCGCAAAGCGGCCCATGTCATGATTTCCGAGGAAGGTCGGCAACCCTAGCGCCGCCCCTGCCCCGCCCTTGTAGAGCGCGTCGCCGTCGAACAGCTTGGCGAACTGGTCTGTCCCCTTCGTTCCGCTCACCGCATCGATCGCGGCGCGCGCGAAACCGAAATCGAGCACCGCGGGCAAGCCCGCCGCATGCGTGTACCAGGCGAGCGCGCCCGGATCGACCGCGTCGACATAGACTTCACCGAAGATGTGGAAATTGGGGATGCCGCGCGCCTTCGCGCGCGCCTGCATCGCGGGGACGAAGGCTTGCCAGAATTCGGGGTTCACATGCTTCGCGGTGTCGATGCGGAAACCGTCGATCCCGAATTCGTCGATCCAGCGGCCGTAGATGTCGATAAAGCCCTGCACGACGCGCGGGTGCTCGGTCGCGAGATCGTCGAGCCCGGCGAAATCGCCATAGAGCGAAGATTCGCCAACCCAGTCGCTGTTGCCGCGGTTGTGATAATAGATCGGGTCGTTGAGCCAGGCGGGGACCTTCACCCGTTCCTCGCCCTTCGGCACAACGGGCGTGTAGGCGAAAGCCGGGTCGGTCAGCTTCTGCCAGTTGCCGGCGTCGGCGACATGATCGTCCGCGAAACCCGGATTGACCGGTGCGCCCTTCACCCCGCTGCGCCGCGAGAAGGGATAGTCCGCAAGGCTGCGGTATCGGAACCCGCCGGCCGCGCCCTCCTTATAGGTGATCACATCGGCGGTATGGTTGGCGATGATGTCCATATAGACCTTCATCCCGCGCGCGTGCGCCGCGTCGACGAACGCCTTGAATTCGGCGTTGGTGCCGAAATGCGGGTCGACCTGCGTGAAATCGGTGACCCAATAGCCATGATAGCCCGCGCTTTCGTCGCCCTTCGGGCCCTGCACCGGCTTGTTCTTGAAGATCGGGGCGAACCAGATCGCGGTCGTCCCCATGCCCTGGATATAGTCCAGCCGCCTGGTCAGCCCCGCGAGGTCACCGCCATGGAAAAAGCCCTTGGCCGTGGGGTCGTAGCCGGTCTGGAGCCGGTCGCCCTTCAGCCCGCCGCGGTCGTTCTTCGGATCGCCATTCTCGAAGCGGTCGGGAAGGACGAAATAGATGATTTCGTCCTCGGGCGGACGTTGGCGGTAATCCGCAGCGGGCGCGGCGCCCGAAAGGCTCATCGCGATAATCGATGCAAACAGGCTCATGCGGGCACTCCTGCCGCGCAATGCTGCGCGATAAAATCCTCGTGGGTCGGCAGATGCGAAGCGGTGCGCGCGACGATCGTTTCGATGTCGGCGAAAAAGCCCGCGAGTTCGTCGTGCGTGAGCTGGTCGGCCATCGGATGATAGCTGCGCGGCATGATATTCTGCCCCGTCAGCACCTGAAACCAGCCGATCTCGATGAACAATTCGTCGCCCTCGCGAACGATCTGGCCCTGGCTTTTGAACAGCTCGATCTTGCGCGCCAGCGTTTCGGGAATGCCCATCTCGCGGCACCGGATCCAGAAGGGCGCGTCGGTGCGCTGGTTGGCGTGATAGTGGAGGATGACGAAGTCGCGGATGCGTTCGTAATCAAAGCGGACCCGGCGGTTGTAAGCATCGATATTGGCGGCATCGAAATCGCGATCGGGAAAGTGCGCGAGCAGCTTGGCGATGCCGTTCTGGATCAGGTGGATGCTCGTCGATTCGAGCGGCTCGAGGAATCCCGAGGCGAGGCCCAGCGCGACGACGTTGCCGTTCCATGCCTTCCTGCGCATCCCGGTCCGGAAACGCAGCGTTCGCGGCTCGGCGAGCGGGCGGCCTTCGATATTGGCGAGCAGGACCGCAGTCGCCTCATCCTCGCTGATGAAGTCGCTGCAAAAGACATGGCCGTTGCCGGTGCGGTGCTGGAGCGGGATGCGCCATTGCCAGCCTGCCTTGTGCGCGATCGCCTGCGTATAGGGCCGCGCCGGGCCGGCATTTTCGCTCGGCACCGCAATCGCGCGGTCGCAGGGAAGCCAGTGCGTCCAATCCTCGAAGCCGGTTTCGAGCGCCTCCTCGATCAGCAGCGCGCGAAAGCCCGAGCAGTCGATGAAGAGTTCGCCGTCGATCGCGGTGCCATTTTCCAGCACGACAGCCTCGACATGGCCGCTTTCGCCACTGCGCCGGACACCGGCGATCTTGCCTTCGGTCCGTTCGACCCCGGCGGCTTCGGCAACCTTGCGCAGATAGGCGGCATAAAGCGCGGCGTCGAAATGAAAGGCATAGGCGATGCCGTCGAGGCTGGTGTTCGGGATTTGCGGCAGCCGCGCGAAGCGGTTCTGCTGCCCTGCGGTTTCGTTCAGCGAATAATCGCCGAGCCGTCCCGCGACGCCCTCGTTCCGGCCGCGGAGCCAATATTGCTGGAACGGCAGCATGCCGAGGCTGCGCCCGATCTGCCCGAAGGCGTGCATATAGACGTCGCCGACCCGACCCCAGTCGTGGAACTGGATGCCAAGCTTAAAGGTGCCGCCCGTTTCGCGAATGAACTCATTTTCGTCGATGCCGATCAGCGCGTTGAACAGGCGGATCGCGGGGATCGTCGCCTCGCCGACCCCGACGGTGCCGATCTCGTCGCTTTCGACCAGCCGGATCGACAGATTGTCCATCGTGCGCGACAGCGCCGCGGCGGCCATCCAGCCCGCGGTTCCGCCACCGACGATCACCACCTTCGTGATGCGGTTCTCACCCACGCTGCCCATTCCTCTCGTCAGGAAGCGGGCCGGACAAGGTGGCCGGCCCGCTTATTCCGTCAGAACTTGTAGGTGATACCGGCCATGAAGTTGCGACCATAATTCTGATAGTCGCGGATCTGGCGCGGATCATTGTTGTAATAGGTCACGAACGGCTCGTTGGTCAGGTTCGACGCCTGCAGCAGGACCCCCAGCCCCTCGAGCGCGCCGCTCTGGAAGGTGTAGCCGATCTGCGCATCGACGACGAATTCGCTTTTCGCCATGAACATGTCGCGTGCGAGACTGATCGTCGACACTTCGGCGAGGAATTTCGAGCGGTAGCGGCCCGACGCGCGGACCTGGAACCCGTCCTTTTCGAAATAGGCGGTTCCGTTGATGACCCATTTCGACAGGCCGGGCATCGAAATCGGCTTTTCTTCGCCTTCACGCACGCGGCTCTTGGTATAGGAGGCGCTGCCGAGCACCCCGAAGCCGTCGAGCGCCTGGGTGAAGTTGGCGAAGGGCAGCGAGAAGGAGGCCTCGGCGCCGTAGACGCGACCGGCATTGCCATTCAGCCACTGCTTGCTGAGCCCGGCCCGCGTACCGGCCGTCCCGCCGTCGGGGACCTCGAAGTCGGTGAAATCGAACGGATTGATCTGACGGTAGATATAATTTTCGAGATATTTGTAGAAGCCGCCGACCGAGACATAGCCGCCCTGCCCGAAATATTTCTCGAGCCCGATATCGACCGTGTCGGCCATCAGCGGACGCAGCTTCGCATTGCCAAGATCGAGCGACCAGGGCGAGGCGTTGACGTCGGTGTTGTTGCGCTTCGACGTATCGAAATTGACGCCGCCGCCGGGCTTCAGCTGGTCCATGCGCGCCCGCGCCAAAACGCGCGCTGCACCGAAGCGCAGGAAGGTGTTGTCGGCGAATTCGACCGACAGGTTCATGCTGGGCAGGATGTCGGTATATTTGTCGCCATCGGTCACCGGCGTCGACTGGGTGACGCCGCCGACGACCTGCGCATAGAAGCTCGAGCCCGTCTGGTCCGAATGAATGACCTGGACGCCGACGTTGCCGCGGATCGGAGTGCTTCCCGCATCGGCGTCGAAATTCGCCTGGACGAAGCCGGTCAGCACCTTTTCGCGGATCGTATAATCGTTGAAGACGCGCGCCGGGTCGAAGCCCGCGCCGTCGGTCAGATTATAATTCCCGTCATTGTAGAAACGCCAGCTGTCGAACGCGACCATGCCGGGGATGCCGATGAAATCGAGCGACACCGGGTCATAGAGATAGTCGGCGGGCACCGGCGTATTCGCCGGATAATTTTTGCTGGTCAGCACGAAGCCGCGGTCGTCGAGGCTTTTCTTGCGGTCCGAATAATTGGCGCCGACGCGGATGCTGCTGAGCACGCCGTCGAGTTCCTGCGTCGCCTGCAGACGCAGCGATTTCAGCTGGTCCTTGACGCGCGGCGTGTTGACGAACCCGTCCTGACAGTTTGCCACCGCGCCGCCGCAGCTGTTCCAGCCCTGCGGATCGGTGATCACGAACAAATTGGGATCGGAATAGTCGAGCGACGGGTCGAACATGATCCCGCCGTTCGGACGCATCTCGAACCCCAGCGCGGTTTCGCGCGCGCCGACGCCCGCGCCGCGGCCGGTGCCGAGATAGATTTCGAGATTTTCCTCGGTCTTCTTGATCCGCGAATAGCCAAGGTCGAGTTCGAGCGTCAGTTTCTCATTGGGCTTGAACTGCGTGTTCCAGCCGCCCGCGATGATCGTCGAGTTGCGGTGGACGACGTCGTTGCGCATCACCGCCTCGGTGCCCGACCAGACGCCCTTGGTCACCAGACCGTCCTCGACGGTGAAGCCGGGCTGGAGCGTCGAATTGCCCCAGAACAGCGGGAATTCGATGCCGCGCAGGCGCTGTTCGTCCTTGAACTTCGACCAATAGCCGTCGATCGTCGTGTGGAATTTGTCGCTCGGTTCCCATTCGACGACCGCCATCACGCCGTCGCGCTTGAGCTCGTTCGATTTCACATAGGGCTTGGCGCCGCCGATGACGAAAGCGGTGTTCGTGCCGTCGGTCGCCTCGGGATAGCCCCAGGCGTTGAAGCGTTCCTCGGCGGTCGGCGACTGCATGCGCGCATAACCGATCGCCCAGCCGAGCGTGCCGTCGGCATTCTGGTCGATATAGGAGAGGTTGGCGCGATAACCCTTGTTCGAAATATCGGGGTTGAGCTTGCCAAGGTCGTTGATCTCGAAGCGCGCCCCCGCGGCGATCGCGCGCTTGCCATAAGCGAGCGGGCGCACCGTCCGCATGTCGATCGTGCCACCGATCGCCTGCCCGATCAGCGACGCGTCGGGGGTCTTGTAGACGATGGCGCCGTTCAAAAGTTCGGAGGGATATTGGTCGAGCTCGACGCCGCGATTGTTGCTCGCCGAAACCTGTTCGCGGCCGTTGAGCAGCGTCGTGGTGAAATCGGGGGCAAGGCCGCGGATCGACACGACATTGGCGCGGCCGTCGAGGCGCTGCGTCGCAAGGCCCGGCAGGCGCGAGAGCGATTCGGCGATCGACAGGTCGGGCAGCTTGCCGATATCCTCGGCCGAGACGACCTCGACGATCGAGGTGCTGTTCTTCTTCGCCTGAACCGAATTGTTGATCGCGCCGCGGATGCCGCTGACGACGATTTCGCCGTCGACCGGCGCCTCGTCGACGGGCGCGGTGTTCGCGTCCTGCGCCATCGCGGCGCCAGGCAGCAAAACGGTCAAGGCAAGGCCGAGCGCGATGGCGCTGACACCGCGGTTGAGGTTGTTCGGCATGGTCATATGTGGCTCCCCTGGCACGGACGGGTGGTCTTGACCCATGCACCGGGAGGGGGACGCGGGGCGTCCGTCAGGCTCCTCTCCGGCACGTGGGCTTTCCCATCTTGAGCCTCGCAATTGAAACCAATCCCGCCGCGCCGCTATAGGGTATACGTATACGCATAATATGCAGAGCCGCGCCCTGTCGCAGAAATGCAACGCTTTCGGGGCAGAAAACCGCGGGACTCGACCGCGTGCAATTTCTTGGCATCCACCGGACCAATCGCTACTCTGCGGGGCGAGCGGCGGCCACCAGGAAGGCCGCGGCGCCGGGAGAGAGACATGGGGCGCCAGCCCTCGGCCAAGCCGACGAGTTTCGACATCGCCTATCTGGCGGGCGTCTCGCAGCCGACGGTTTCACGCGCGCTGCGCGGCAGCAAATCGGTCAGCGCCGCGACGCGCGCGAACATTCAGCGCATCGCGCAGGAACTCAACTACACCGTCGACAAGAATGCTTCGAGCCTGCGCTCGCAGCGCACCCACACGCTCGCCTTGCTCTTCTTCGAGGATCCGAACCCCGACGAATCGATGATCAACCCCTTCTTCCTGTCGATGCTGGGATCGATCACGCGCGAATGCGCGCGGCGCGGTTACGACCTGCTGATCAGTTTCCAGCAGATGCACAATGACTGGCACGTCACCTATCAGGACAGCCACCGCTCGGACGGCATCATCCTGCTCGGTTACGGGGATTATCAGCTCTATCTCACCAAGCTCGAGCATCTGGTCGAGATGGGGACAAAGTTCGTGCGCTGGGGATCGGTGTCCGAAGACGGGATCGGGCTGACCGTCGGGTCGGACAATGTCGGCGCGGGCGAGCAGGCGGGCGCGCACCTGGTCGAGATCGGGCGGCGGCGTATCGCCTTTCTCGGCGATGCGTCGGACCATGCGCCCGAATTTCAGGATCGGTACGACGGGCTGTGCCGCGCGATGCGCGCCGCGGCCCTCGAACCCGACCCGGCGTTGCAGCGCGATGCGGTGTCGTCGGAGGATTCGGGCTATGCCGCCGCAAGGTCGCTGATCGAAAGCGGCCGGCCTTTCGATGCGGTGTTCGCCGCAAGCGACCTGATCGCGATCGGCGCGATGCGCGCGCTCGCCGAAGCCGGGCTGCGGCTGCCGCAGGACGTCGCGATCATCGGCTTCGACGATATTCCCGCCGCCAGCCTGACCACGCCGACATTGACCACGGTGATGCAGGATATGAAGGGCGCGGGGACATTGCTCGTCGACGCTCTGCTTGCGCGCATCGACGACCGCCCGGTCGAACAGCGGATCTTGCCGGCCCGGCTGATCCGGCGCCGGAGCACGGCCGTCTAACGCCAACGTATTCGTATACGTAGCCGCACTACGCTTGCCCTGCCCGGTGTGCGCTGCAACACCCGCACCAACGCGAACCGCGACAGCGGCCGCAAGGGGAGACGCATGATGGAAAAGCCGAAGCAGGGCTTTGCCGGCCTATGGAATATCAGCTTCGGCTTTTTCGGCATCCAGATCGGCTTCGCGCTGCAAAATGCGAATATGAGCCGGATATTCCAGTCGCTGGGCGAGGATATCGAACGCCTCCCCGGCCTGTGGGTCGCCGCGCCGCTGACCGGGCTGCTCGTCCAGCCGATCGTCGGGCATATGAGCGACCGGACCTGGCTCGGCCGGCTCGGGCGCCGCCGTCCTTATTTTCTCGCCGGCGCGATCCTTGCCGCGATCGCGCTGTTCGTCATGCCCGAAAGCCCCGCGATCTGGTTCGCCGCGATGATGCTGTGGATCCTCGACGCCTCGCTCAACATCTCGATGGAACCCTTCCGCGCCTTCGTCGGCGACATGCTGCGCAAGGACCAGCACAGCGTCGGCTATGCGGTGCAGACCGCGTTCATCGGCGCGGGCGCCGTCGTCGGGTCGCTGTTCCCCTCGCTGATGGAGGCGATGGGCGTCGCGAATGTCGCGCCGCCCGGGCAGATTCCCGATACGGTGCGCTATGCCTTCTGGTTCGGCGGGATCGCGCTGTTCCTCGCGGTGCTGTGGACCGTCGTCACAACGGGCGAATATAGCCCCGAACAGATGGCGGCCTTCGAAGCCGGATCGCCCGGCGACGGGTCTCCGGTCCGCGCGCTCGCATCGCACAGCTATGGCGCCAGCATGCTCTGGATCGGCGCGGGACTGCTCATCCTCCTCGCCCAGCATCATTTCGCGCTGCTTCGCGAAGTATTGCTGCTCGGCGCGCTGCTCATCGGCTACGGCCTTGCAAGCATTGTCGCGATCGCGCTGGCGCGGCGCGGCAACGACAAGAATATGCTGTCGAGCATCGTCGGGGATTTCGCCGGCATGCCCCCGCTGATGAAGCGGCTGGCGCTTGTCCAGTTCTTCAGCTGGTCGGCGCTGTTCATCATGTGGATCAACACCACCCCGATCGTCGCCCAATATCATTTCGGAACGACCGACGCCGCGAGCGCCGCCTATCAGGACGCGGGCAACTGGGTCGGCCAGCTGTTCGCGATCTATAACGGCGTCGCCGCAGTCGCGGCGCTGACCCTGCTCCCCTGGCTCGCGCGCCGCTTTGGACAGGCGCGCACGCACATGGTCGGGCTGGCGTGCGGCGCGGCGGGATATGCCAGCTTCTTCCTGCTGCGCGATCCGTCGCAGCTGATCGTCAGCGAAATCTTCATCGGCATTTTCTGGGCGTCGGTCCTCGCCATGCCCTATGCGATCCTCGCCTCCAGCCTGCCGCAAGCCAAGCTCGGCATCTATATGGGGCTCTTCAATGTCTTCGTCGTCGTCCCGCAATTGCTCGTCGCAACGGTGATGGGCTCGATCATGAAAGCGCTGTTTCCTGGCGAGCCCATCTATACGATGGCCTTCGCTGCCTTTGCCCTGCTGCTTGCAATCGCTGCGATGACCCGCGTCGACGCCAAAACCAGCCAGGGCTGACCGTCCGCCTTCATCCCGGCCAAGGCCGATTATATATCTCGGTCGGCCCCGGATATTCGCTGCCATCGTCCTTCCCGACCTCGCGCGCGATCAGCGCATTGGCCATGGCGTTGAGGCGCAGCAGATTTCGTCGTTGATCCGGATGCGATGCCAGGTTGACGATTTCATTGGGATCGGCCTGCGTATCGTAAAGTTCGAGGTCGTTATTCCGCGACAGCTCCGCCCAGTTTCGCGGCTGCTGGTGATGCGCCGGCGCGAAATAGCGCGCGAACTTCCAGCGGCCGTCATGCACCCCGCGGTGCAGTCGCCGGCGCGAGAGATCGAAACGGTCCGTGAAGGGGGCGGTCGCGGGCTGTCCCGCCTTCGGCGCCCAGCCATAACCCACCGCATAGTTGAACAAATGCCCCCGAATGTCGCGTTCGGTCCGGGCAGCGGGGTCCGCCAGCAAGGGCGTCATATCGACCCCCGGCAGATTCGGACAATGCTCCTTCCGCCAGCCGGCATCCTTGCCAGCGAGCGCGAGTAGGGTCGGCGCGATGTCGACCGCGCTCATCAGGCCGCGCGACCGTCGTCCGCCCGGCACGTCGGGATGGACGATCATCATCGGCACGTTGGTTTCCTCGCGATAGATGGTGCCGCCCTTTTGCCGCATCCCGTGGGCGCCGGCGCGTTCGCCATGATCGGAGGTGAAGAGGATGATGGTGTTTTCCAACTGGCCGCTGGCTTCCAGCGCCCACAAAAGCTGGCCGATCCGCCGGTCCATGTCGCGAATGCAATTGTAGTAATAGTTGCGGAAGCGGCGCCACGACGCTTCGTCGGCGAGTTCCAGCGCGCCATAGGTGCGGACGTTCGATGCCGCGATGCCGCGATGCGCCTCGGGCTTGCCGCTCAGATCGTCGCGGTGGAAGCTTTCGGGCAGATCGAAGCCATTATCCTCGGCATAGAGCGGGTCGCCGGGTTCGCGGCGCAGCGGCCCCAGAAGATTGGGATGCGCGCGCGATGCCGTCTGTTTTCCGGTCGCATCATAGAACATGATGTCGTGCGGATTGAGCAGGCCGACGACCATGAACCAGGGTTTTCCGGCCGCCTTGTCGCGTTCCTTGAAATCGAGGATGCTGCGCGAGGCGTCGGCGGCGATATATTGATCGTGCCGATAGCCGTCCCACGTCAGCCCGACCGCCTCGCCGTCGAAGCCGTAATCGTCGAAGCCATATTCTTCCATGGCCTTCTCGGTGGCCGGGTAGATCATGCCCGACACCTGGTTCCAGTTCCGCTTTTCGTTGATCGGCGAAAGGTGCCATTTGCCCTTGTAGCTGGTGTAATAACCCGCTGCGCGCATCATATGCCCCAGCGTCGGCAGGTCGGTCGGCAGCACCGGATCGTCGGCGCCGCTCGAGTTCAGATAGATGCCCGTGCGCTGCGTGTGATGCCCCGTGAAGATCGTCGAGCGCGACGGGCTGCACGGCGTCGTCTGGACATGATAATTTTCGACGAGCAGCCCGCGCGCCATCAGTTCGCGGTGCCCCGGCAGCTTTTCGAGCAGCCCCTTCGGGAAGCTCGCGATACTCTGTTCCTGATCGGTGACGATCATCAGGATGTTGAGCTTGCGCCCGTCCGCCGCGGACACGCTGGCCCGCGCGCCCGACGCCGCGAGCGCCCCGGCGCCGCCCAGCCCGCCTACGAATGTGCGGCGGTCAACAGTCCAAACCATCTCAGGGCCTTTCCATGTCCAATCGATGCCGTGCCTAGAAACGCACGACCGCTTCCAGATTGACCGTCCGCGGCGCGTTGATCATCACGACATGGCTGTTCCCGCCGAGCAGCGGCGTGTTGATCGCCTGGCTGAAGGTCACCTCGTTCGTCAGGTTACGCCCGACGAGTGCGAGTTCCCACGCGCCATCTTCCTTGCGGATGGCGAGGCGCGCATCGAACTTCGCATAACCCGGCTGCGTATTGAGCGGGTTCAGGTCACCCTGCAGATAGGATTTCGACGTGTAGTCGGCGGCGCCGCGGGCGCTGACGATCAGGTCTTCGCTCACTGGCACGTCGAACTGCACATAGCCCGATGCCTTCCATTCGGGCGCGCGGGTCAGGCGCACGCCGGACAGATTGTTCGTCGCGGGCGTGCAGGTCGCCGGGGCATTGTAGAGGCAGGGGCCGCCCGGATAGTCGTTATATTTCGCATCCAGGTACGCCCCCGTGGCGCCGAAGCTGACGACCGAGCTCGGCCGGTAGCGCGCCTCGACCTCGACGCCTTGCGCGGTCGCCTTGGCGGCGTTGCCGGTGATGAAGGCCGTGCCGTTGTACGACGACACCTGCAGATTGGCGAAGCGCGTCCGGAACAGCGCGATGTCGAGGTCGAGCTTGCGGTCGAACAGGCGCATCTTCGTGCCGAGTTCCCACGCCCGCGCGCGCTCGTCGTCGAAGTCGAAACGGCCGTTATTGTTGCGGATATTATAGAGGAGCAGGCCGTCGTTCGACAGGAACCCCCCGCCCTTCGTCCCCGTCGCATAGCTGACATAGGCCGAGACCGCCGGGCTGAATTCGTAACGGAGGCGGAGCGAATAATCCCAAAGTTTCTCGGTGCGGCTGCCGCTGATGTCGAAATCCAGATTGTTCGCGGGGATGCGCGGACCGACATTGGTGCTCGTCCCGCGCGCCTCCTTCTTTTCATGGCTGTAGCGCAGGCTGCCGCTGAAGGTCAGCGCATCGGTCAGTTCGGCCTCGACGATCGCAAAGGGCGACAGCGACCAGGACGACTGGGTGAAGCCGCGCTTCCCCTCGGCCTGCGGCAGCGTCGTCCCCACCAGATTGCCATTGAAGCTGACGAGCTGCAAAATATCGAGGTCGGCGTCGGCATAGGTGGCGCCGAATGCGAGGTTGATACCCGCCGCGACATCGCGCGAGACGCGCAGTTCCTGAAAGAACTGGCTGCTCTCTTCGGCCTGCAATGTGTTGAGCAGGTTGATCGGGCCGGGAATCGTGTTGAACGTACGCTCCGAATCCACCGCCTGATAGGCGGTGATCGAGGTGACCGTCCAGTCGCCCGGGGTCCAGTTCATCGTCATCGCGCCGGTGCGCGACTTGGTGACATCATATTCCTTGGGGAAGCCGCGGCTGAACCGCCAGAAACCGGGCTTGTCCTGCGCATCGGCGCCGCCGCTGGCATTGCGGATGATGTTGCAGAGGTTGCAGTTCGGATTGCCGATATTGTTATAGACGGCGTTCGATCCGTTGATCTCGTTGCGGAACCCCTCGGCCTTGAGCAGGATTTCGAAATCGTCGCTCGGTTCCCACAGCAATTGCGCGCGCCCCGAGCGGTATTTCGACCCATTGTCGTCGAAACCCGTCAGCCGGTTTTCGATATAGCCGTCGGCCTGCCCGGCGCCGCCGCTCAGCCGGACGCTCAGCGTGTCGCTGATCGGCCCCGACAGATAGCCGCTGAAATTCATGCCGCCCTCGGCCAGTTCGGTTCCGGCGCGGAACTCGGCCTCGAAATCGCGGGTCGGGCGGCGCGTCACCATGCTGATCGCGCCGGCATTGGTGTTCTTGCCGAACAGCGCACCCTGCGGTCCGCGCACGACCTCGATGCGTTCGACATCGAGGAACGGCACCTGCAACGACCGCGCGCGGCTGGAATAGACGCCGTCGACGAACAGCCCGACCGATTGCTCGAACGCCAGATTGTTCGCGCCCGATCCGAGCCCGCGGATCGTGATCGCGTAATTGCCGTTGGTGTTGTCGATCTGGAGATTGGGAACCGACGACTGAAGATCGGTGAACAGGCGCTGGCCCTGCTGCTCGATCGCGGCGCCGGTGACGACGCCCACCGAAATCGGCACTTCCTGAAGCGTCTGCGGGCGGCGCGAGGCGGTGACGATGATGTCTTCGCTAGCCGCATCGGTCGCCGCGGCCGCTTCGGCCTCCTGCGCCGCCGCGGGGTGGGCAGCCGCGATCATCAAGCTTCCGGTGGCGAGCGCCGTCAAGGCCCGGTGGTGGCGTGTCATCCCTCTCTCTCCCATGTTCGCGGCCAACGCCCCCGGAGGCGCGTTCCCAGCGCCCTCGACTCCGCAGCCTCCCATATTATGTATCAAGTGATATATTTCGAAATGACCGAAATCAATAGCATTCTAAGTATTTTTTCAAAGGGCGCCAAAAGCCCGATATTCCGCCGTAAACCGGATGTTTGCCAACGTGCGGGCATTTGCTTTACGCATGGTAGGCCGGTTGCGGCGAAGCGCTTTGAGGTTGATCATGACGATGGGAGATTCGGTCGAAGGGCCCGTTGCACAGCCCGGAAGAGACGCGGTGTCGAACGCGTCGCGCAAGGGCGACCAATCGCGTCAGCGCATATTGGACGCGGCGCTGATCGAGTTCGGGGCGGCGGGATTCAGATCCGCGACCACGCGCCGCATCGCCGAACGGGCGAAGACGACGCTTCCGCCGCTGAACTATTATTTCGGCAGCAAGGAAGGACTGTATCGCGCGTGCGCCGAAGAGATTGTGGCGCGTTTCGAACACGCGAACCACGACGCCGGGGCCGCGGCAAGGCGGACCATCGAGGCGGAATCGGGCCCGGAAGAAGCGCGCGACGCGCTCAAAAAGCTGATGGCCGCATCGGTGGACCTGATATTGGGTAACGAGACCTATGGCCTCGGCAGCGGAATCATCGCCCGCGAACTCGCCGAGCCGGGTCCGGCCTTCGATATCTTTTACGACCGCCTTTGGTTGCCCGGCATCGAACGCAACGCACGGCTGATATCGCGGATCAAGTCGGAACCCGACGTGTCCGCTGAATCGCGCGTGCAATCGATCTTGCTCGTATCGAGCATCCCGTCGTTCCATACCCGGAGGGTCGTCGCGCAAAAGGCCATGGGCTGGTCGGCAATCGGCGCCGCGGAGCTAGCGCTTGTCACGAAAGTCCTGCATCTCCAGATCGACCGGATGTAAGCTCGATGGCTGAGCTCAAATAATATCGTCACCCCGGACTTGGTCCGGGATGACGAAACAGGGTCAGAGCGCGCCTTCGAGCCAGCCCTTGAGCGCGCTCTTCGGCGCCGCGCCGACCTTGGTGTCGGCGATCTCGCCATTTTTGAACAGGATCATCGTCGGAATGCCGCGCACGCCATATTTGCCCGGCGCGTCGGGATTTTCGTCGATGTTGATCTTGGCGATCACCACCTTGCCCGCGAGTTCGTCGGAGATTTCCTCGAGCGACGGGCCGATCATCTTGCACGGACCGCACCATTCGGCCCAGAAATCGACGAGCACGGGGGTGTCGCTGTCGAGCACGTCGCTCTGGAAGCTGGCGTCGGTGATCGCTTTGGTACTCATAGTCTGAACTCCTGAAATATCGTTGCCTTCAAGCTAAGGCGTCGGCGCGTCCGGCTCAAGGGTTGAACCCGGCAAATTCGCCTTGGTTGCGGGCAAGCCCGGCTTGTACGCATCGAGCAGATCATCGCCCGGCACGACCAGCCGGGGTCCGGCCGTATAGAGCAACGCCGCCTCGACGCGCCGGCCGGGAAAAATCACCCGCAGCGCATCGCGATAGGCCGCCATCTGCCGCAGATAGGCGGGCGCGACATCGGCGGCGTGCGCCGGCACATGCCGCCCGGTCTTATAGTCGATCACCGTTACCGTGTCGGGCGTGACGAGCAGCCGGTCGACGATTCCCGCCACGACCACGCCATCAACGACCGCCGACAGCGGCACTTCGCCCAGCGAACCGGGGCCGAAGAGCGCGGCGTGCGCCGGATCCTCGAGAACGCCAAGCACCTCGTCGACCATCGCCGCGCGCGCGCCCTCGTCAAGCGCCGCCGCCTGTACCGAAAGCCAGTGCAACGCGGCAGCGCGCCGGCGCCCGGTCAGGACCGGCGGCAACCGTTCGAACAGCGCGTGGAGCAGCAAACCGCGCTCGACCGCGACCGCACGCTCGCCCCCCTGCGGCGGCGACGCGACATCGTCCTCGCCCAGCGCCGATGGCGCGAGCGGCCGCGGCGGGCGCGCCTCCTCGGGGGCGGGCTTCGTTGCCCAAGACGGCACGACGACGGGCGGCGCCGCTTGCCGTGCCTTGTCCTTCGGCGGACGCGCCCATTTCTTCGGCTGCACCGCATAAACCCGCTTGCGGCCCCAGCGCGGCCCGGCATCCTGCCAATCGGCGCCCATGTCGGCCATCACCGCATCGACCGCGCTGTGCCAATTATTGTCGGGCAGCGTGCGGTCGGCGGTCTTGGTGATCCCGGTGACCACCAGCAATTCCTCGGCGCGCGTCATCGCGACATAGAGCAAGCGCCAATGCTCCTCGCGCTCGGCCGCTTCCTTGTCGTCATGCGCCTTGGCGATCGCGCCGTGCCGTTCGTCCTTGCCCAGCCCGAATACCGGCAGCTTCTCCCACGCCCCCATCGACACGTCGAAGGTCAGGCGCCGCGGCCGCGGATCGTCGGTCGCGTCGGCGAGGATGACGATCGGCGCCTGCAGCCCCTTGGACCCGTGCACCGTCATCACCCGCACAACGTCGCTGCGCGCCTCGGTCTGGCGTTTGATCTCGGCCGTGCTGGCGGCGATGTGGGCGAGGAAGCCGAGCAGCGACGGCGCCTCCCGCCGTTCGAAGGCGAGCGCCTGCCCGAGCAATTCGTCGATCGGATCGCGCGCTTCGCGGCCCAGCCGGCGGTAGAGCTTGTGCCGCCCGCCCAACGGCCCCGACAAGATGGCATCGAGGAAACGGAAGGGCGTGGTGAAGTCGGCCATGCCGAGCAATCCGCGCAAGGCCGCCATCGTTTCGGGCGGCGCTTCGCTTTCGCGCGCGCGGAGCTGTTCCCACAAGGCGCGGCCCTTGCGGCCATGAGCAAAGCCGAACAGATCGTCCTGCGTCCAGCCGAGCAGCGGCGAGACAAGCAAGGCGGCGAGGTTGAGGTCGTCGAGCGGCTGGACCGCGAAGCGCATCGCCGCGAGCAGATCCTGCACCGCGAGCGACTGCGTCAGCGAAAAACGATCGACCCCCGCGACCGGCACGTGCCGCGATTGCAGCCGCGCGACGATCCGCGCCGCAAGGTCGCGGCGGCGACGGACGAGGATCAATATATCGCCCGGCGCGACGCTCCGCCCGTCCTTGCCATGTTCGATCCAGTCCTGCACCTCGTCGGCGATCGCGCGCGACAGGCGCAGGCTTGCGGGGTCGCTCGCCGCCGCAGAGGAGTCGCCCGGTCCGGCGTCTTCGTCGCCGTCCTCGCGATCGCCCTCGTCGTCGGCGGCGGCATCGAGCGCCTTGCCGACCGGCAGCGGTTCCCACAGCTCGACGCGGCCCGCGCGGTCGCGGTTGAAATCGGCGGGGATGTGCGGCGGCTCGTCGCTTTCCAGCCCCATCAGTTCGGGCGCGCCCGCCGCGATCCATGCATCGACGACGTCGAGCACCGCGGGGCTTGAGCGGTAGTTGGTGTCGAGATCGACATCCTCGAACGGCCTGCCGCCCGCCGCCGCGCGCTCGCCAAAGCGGATTCGCGCCGCCTCGAACGCCGCGGGTTCGGTGCCCTGAAAGCCGAAGATCGCCTGCTTGCGGTCGCCGACGGTGAACATCGTGCGGACGCGGTCGTCCTTCGCGCCCAGCCCGGCGAAAAACTCCGCCGCGAGCGACAGGATGATCGCCCATTGCCGCGCGTTGGTGTCCTGCGCCTCGTCGACCAATATATGATCGGTGCGCTGGTCGAGCTTGAAGCGCACCCAGTCGCCGAAATCGCCGGTGGCCAGCAGGTGCCCGGCGATGCTGATCAGGTCGTCGAAATCGGCATAGCCCTTGTCGCGCTTGGCGAACGCATAGGCTTCGGCAAAGCGGCTGCCGAGGTCCCACGCCGCCGCCAGCTCGTCGGCGACCTGCATCGCGGTGGCGGTGGCCAAAAGATCGCCGGTGGCAGCAACGATCCGTTCGGCGGCGCCAAGACAGCCGCGCATCGCGCCCTTTTCCTTGGTGTAGTCGGCGCGCAGATCGCCCGTCCCGGTCAGGAAGCAGCCGCGCACCGCAGCCAGCATCGCCGCGCGTCCACGCGAATCGGCGCGGTGCCAGTCGTCCATGATATCGGCGCGCGCATCGCCGGTCTTGGTCGCCCAGTCGCGGCCGCTGAGCGCGACGGCCGCGATATCGGCATCGGCAATGGCGCCGCCCGCAATCGCCGCCGCGCGCCAGTCGGCGGGGTCACCCTGCGGCAGGCCGAGCGCCGTTCGCAAATCGGTCGGCCGTGGTGCAAGGCGCGGCGCATTCGCTGCGGTAAAGCTGCTCGCGCAGCGCGCGAGGAAGGCGATCGCGGCATCCTGCCCCAACCGGCGCGACAGCATCGCGGCGATGCTTCGCATAAGGTCGCCGTCGTCCCCCGATTGCGACAAGAGCTTGCCCAGCACCTCGCGTTGCAGCGCGCGCGCCTCGCTGTCTTCGAGCGCGCGGAACCCCGGTAATATCCGCGCCTCGAGCGGGAAGCTGGCGAGCAAGGTCTGGCAAAAACTGTGGATCGTCTGGACGCGAACCGCACCGCCGGGGCTGTCGATGACCGTCGCGAACAAGGATCGCGCGCGTTCGATCAGCGCCGGGACGCCGCGGTCATAGCCGATGAATTCAAGGTCCAATCCGAGCGCCCGGAGTTCGGTGCGCAGGTCGCCGTCGTCCATCCGCACCCACATCGCGAGCCGCTCGTGGATGCGGTGCGCCATTTCGGCGGCGCCCGCCTTGGTGAAGGTGATGCACAGGATCGCCTCGGGCGACACGCCTTCGAGCATGAGGCGCAGCACGCGCGCCGACAGCACCTGCGTCTTGCCCGTCCCCGCCGACGCGCCCAGCCAGACATGATCGTCGGGCTGCGCCGCGGCGCGCTGCCCGACATCGAGCATTTTGAGCAGCTTGTCGGGATCGATCATGCCGCGCCCTCGTGGGTCGCGCGATCGTCGGCGTCGCCGCGCCCGAACCATT
This sequence comes from Sphingomonadaceae bacterium 3R27C6, assembly GCA_005503215.1. Lineage (GTDB taxonomy): Bacteria > Pseudomonadota > Alphaproteobacteria > Sphingomonadales > Sphingomonadaceae > Sphingopyxis. The sequence goes on from SCNS01000014.1 coordinate 34,306, forward strand.
CGTCGCGGCGCATCAAATGGTCGAAATCGGCATAGCGCTTGCCCGTATCGCCCGGAACAAAGGGCTCCTGCCCCAGCAGGTAGCGCGCACTCAGGTCGGCGAGCACTTCGCACGCGCGCTCGACGACCGCGGCGGCGGTCGCGGGTTTGGGTTTTTGCCCGCGGATCGCCTTGACCGCGCCATCGACATCCTTTTTCCGGTCGCGCTTCAGCTCCCAATATTCGAATGCGTCGACGATTTCGGGCGCGAGGTCGCCAAGGCCCGCCTCCTGCGCGAGCAAGCCCAGAAGGCCGAGCTGGCTGTTGAGCCCATCGCCCGTCGATTTGGCCGACGGCGCCGCACCCGTCTTGTAATCGACGATCGCCAGCGTGCCGTCGGCGGTCTGGTCGACGCGGTCGGCAGTCCCGTAAAGCCGGATGCCATCGACGATCCGTTCGCCGCGCACCTCATTCGCCACCGGCCAGCGTTCGTCGCGCGACGCCCAGACGCGCTCCGCCGCCCAGCGCAGCGACGGCTCGATCCGCGGCAGCCAAAAAGCGCTGGCCAGCGAATCGAGCGCCGGGTCGGCACGCAGCGCCGCCAGTTCGACATGGAACGCGGCTTCGGTCAGTCCGGCCGTCTGCCAGTCCTGCAGGAATTTATGGACGCGAATGCCGAACCATTTGGCGTCGGGGCCGCTGCTCAGCGGATCGAGTTCGCTCAGCCGCAAGATCTTTGCCGCATAAAAGGCAAAGGGATCGCGCGCGAGCTGGTCGACCCCGGTCACGCTGATCCGGTCGGGGCGCGCCGCGGGCGGCGGCGCGGGGTGCGGTTTTTCGGCCGGCGTGCTGACGCCCGGCGGCACGTCGAGCACGCCCGCGAGCGCCACCACGGACTGCTCGCCGAGCCGCGCCTCGGGCAATTCGCCCGCGAGCGCCGCGAGCCGCAGCCAGAAGCGCGACGCGACCGCGGGATCGCCGCCGCTGCGCTGCGCGCGCGTCACCACCACCTCGCGCGCCGCGAAGGCGCCCGCGAAATCATGCGCCGCCGCGCCCTGCTGTCGTTCGGGCGCGGCGAGCCCGAGCATCCGGCGGATGCCCGGCGCGAGCCAGGGGTCAGGGCTCTGCTGCTGCGGCCAGCGGCCTTCGTCGAGCCCGCCGAGGATCATCAGGTCGGCGCGCTGCAAGCGCGCTTCGAGCAGGCCCCAGATGAACAGGCGCGGGTGCCCGCCATAGGGCGGCCGAACGCTCTCACCCGACAAGAGGTCGGCGAGCATCGCGGGGAAATCGGCGGGTGCGACGAGCGCCGGGCCGTCGCCCTTTGCGAGCGCCCAGCGGTCGAACAATTCGGACAGCGCGCGCCCGGCATGGCCCGTCCATGCGCCTTCGCCGGTCAGCCAGCCGAGCGCCGCTTGCAACGCGCCGAGCAGGACCGACGGCGGCGCCGGAACGCCGGCCGCGAACGGCGCAAGCGCCGTGCCCAATCCGGCGGCGACATCGCCCCACCAGTCGCCGATCGCCTCTGCTTCGGCATGGCCGCGCGATTTCGAATCGGCGGCGCGCTCGGCGATCCGCGCGGTCACCCCGTCCCAGCCCGGCACCAGCCCCGGGCCGCGCAGCACGAGGTCGACCCGCCGCACCTGATCGAGCCAGCCGAGCCGCGTCCCGCCCGCGCGCACGAGCGGATGCCCGAGCAGCGCCACCAGCCGCACCGGATCGAACGCAGCGGCAAATTCGGCGAGCGCGAGCAGCAGCGCGCCCGGCGGCGTCTGCCCAAGCGGCTGCCCCGCGCTGTCGTCGACCGAAATGTCCCAGCGCGCGAGCGCCGCCGCGACCCTAGTGGCAAGCGCGCGGTCGGGGGTCACCAGCGCGGCGGTGCGCGTCGGCGTTTCGAGCGCGTGGCGCATCATCAGCGCGATCCCCTGCGCCTCCTGTCCGTCGTCGGCGAACACCGCCGCGGTGACGCCGGCGATACCGGGGCTCAAATCGCCCGCCTGCTGCCAGCGCGCCGTGTACGCAGCGGGCGCGAAGAGCAGTGAGGTGAAAGGCGCGCGCGCATCGGGGCCGTCGAAGGGCGACGTCGCGTCCCACGCCTGCACCTCGCCCCGCGCCACGCCCATGCGGCCGAGCAGCAGCTTCAGATGATATTGCGGGTGCGTCTCGAGCGGGCGCTCCCCAAATTGTTCGGCGCCAGGCTTGTCGGGATCGGCTTTCACCGGCCCCAGCGCATCCCACTCCTCGCCCGCCATGCCGAGGTCGAGCCCCGGCAGCACGACCATGCCCTCGGCGAGATCGGCGACGGTGCGCAACAGCCGCGCGATCGCGGGCGCCGCGGTGGTGACACCGGCCGCCACCACAAAGCGCGCGGGCGGCGCGACGCGCCATCCCTTGGTGACGCGATCCAGCAGGCGGTTGCGGCGATCAGCGCGGTCGATATGCCCCGTTGCGGCGAGCAGTTTCGGCCACTGATCGACGAGCAGCGACAGTCGCCGCCACGACGCCTGCCAATGCCCGGCAAGGTCGCCGAGCGCGCTTTCGATGTCGGCGAGCCGCGCGGGCGCGATCTCTTCATAATGGAGCTGGTCGATCACGCGCCCCAGCCCCTCGGCGAGCTGGAACGCCGCGGCGCCGGTGATTGGCTCTTCGCCTGCGGGATTATGCTTCTCGATCAGCCCCGCGAGCATCAGACGCCGTTTCAGCGCATCGATCGCGGGCGGAATGGCGTCGCTCTCGTCGATCGGGTCGAGCGCGAGCGCAACGCTTTCATCGAGATCGGCGTCGCCGATCACCGCAAGCCGCGGCATCAGCAGGCCCGTGCCGCCCGCGCGCACAAACGCCGCCTGCACCGCGCTCCGCGCACGATTGCTCGGCAATATGATCAGGCCCTGTGCGAGTCCCAACGCACCGTCGGCGTAGCGGGCGATCAATCCGGCGGCGAGCGCGTCGGCGAAGGCCCGCTGGACGGGAATGGAAAAGACGGTGGGTTTGGCGTCAGCCATCCGTCAGCGCGGCTTCGGTCGGAGCGATGCTCGCCGGGGTGCCGACGTCGAACCACTGCCCCATGTGCGACAGGCCGTAGAGCCGCCCCGCCGCAATCGCGCGATCCCACAAGATGTTGGTCGAAAATGCCCCCTCGGGCGCATCTTCGAGCAGGCGCGGCGAAATGAGCTGGATGCCGGTGTAGACAAAGGGCGCGATCCGCCCCGGCTTGCGGCGAGACAGCTTGCCGTCGCCGTCCATATGGAAATCGCCGCGTCCGCTATGCCCCGTCGCGCTCGCCTGCCGGATCAGCAGCAGCAGTGCGTCCATCCGCTCACCGTCCCAGTGGCGCGCCAGATGCCGGATGCTGTCCTGCGGCCCGTCGGTCCAGATATTGTCGCTATTGACGATCAGGATCGGGTCGCCGCGAAGCTGCGGCAGCGCCTTGACCATCCCGCCGCCGGTTTCGAGCAGCAGGTCGCGCTCGTCCGAAATCGCGATGCTGAAGCGGCGTTTCTGCGCCGCCAGATGCGCTTCGAGCGCGTCGGCGAGATAATGGACGTTGACGACGACATGCTCGACGCCCGCCGCCTCGATGCGATCGAGGCTATGGTCGATCAGCGCCTTGCCCGCGACGCGCACCAGCGGCTTGGGCCGCGTCGCGGTGAGCGGGCGCATGCGCTTGCCGATCCCGGCCGCCATCACCATCGCGCTTTCGATTTTTGCCGTCACTGCCCCATTGCCTTCCAAATCTCCGCCCGTTTCGAAGCGGGGACATTGGCGTCGAACCATTGCCGAACGGGGACAAGCGCCGGATGCTTAAGATCGCGTTCGAGCAGCCCCCACATGCGCGGCTGGAAGCTTTTGTAATGCGGCTTGTTGTCGCGCTTCCACAGGCGGACGAAAACGCCGAGGATGCGCGTGTTGCGCTGCGCGGCGAGCGCCCAATAGGCATTCTCGATGTCGCGCCCAGTCTCCGCCTGATAGCGCGCGAGCATCGCGGCCTCGACCGGCGGGCTCACGTCGCGCCGCGCGTCTTCGAGCACCGAGGCGAGGTCGTAGGCAGGATGGCCGACGAGCGCGTCCTGGAAATCGAGCAGGCCATAATGCGCGATGCCGTCCTTGCCGGGCACCAGCATGATATTTTCGGCATGATAATCGCGCAGCACCGTGACACGCGGCAAGCCGTCCTGCTCGACCGGCGTCAGCACTTCGGCCCACGCGGCGCGAAACGCGTCGCGATCGACCTCGATATCGAAGGCGGGGCAATACCAGTCGCTGAACAACATCACCTCGTCGAGCCATTGCTCGAGCCCATGTACCGGCAGCCCGTCCATCGGCGGCCGCGCGTGGAGGTGGACGAGCAGGTCGGTGACCCCCGCATAATAACCGGCCTCGGTATGCGGTGCCTCATCGACCGTTTCGCGCAGCCGCACATCGCCGAAATCGTCGATCAACAGCAGGCCCTGCTCCAGATCGCGCGCGAGGATCGTCGGCGCGGTCAGCCCCTGTTCGCACAGAAATTCGGCGACCGCGATAAACGGCCGCGGATCCTCATGAGGCGGCGGCGCGTCCATCAGCACCGCCTGCCGGTCGCCGTCGACGATCCGGAAATAGCGGCGGAAAGACGCGTCGCCGGCGAGCGGCAAAATCTGGGCATCGCCCCAGCCATGCGCGGCAAGGAACGCCGGGGCATGGGCGGGCGGAATCATCGGAGCGGCCATCTTGCTCCCCAAGCGGGCGGCACATCGGCTGTCAAGACGCGCGCGTCGCCCTCACCCGAAATCGTGAGCAGCAGCGCGCCCGGCCAGCCTTCGCCGCCCAGCCGTTCGGGCCATTCGATCAGCAGCGCGCCGTCGTAGAGATAGTCGTCGAGACCCAGCTCGATCAGCTCGTCGCTATCTTCGATCCGATAGAGATCGACATGCGCGATGGGCAGATCGACCTCGGGCGGCGCATAGGGCTGGACGATTGCAAAGGTCGGGCTGGGCGCCTCGCCCGCGAGCCCGCGCGCCTTCAGCATCGCGCGCGCCAGCGTCGTCTTGCCCGCGCCAAGCCCGCCCGACAGCAACACGACGTCGCCCGCGATCAGCGCCGTCCCGATCGCAGCGCCGATCCGCCCGGCATCGTCCAAGCCATAGTTGTAGGTGAAAACCGTCATGCGCCGCGCGGCAGACTGATCCGCACGAGCGTGCCCTGGCCTTGCTCGCTCACGACTTCCATCGTCCCGCCGTGCGCGGCGACGAGCTGGCGCGCGAGCGCGAGGCCGATGCCGCCGGTCGCGGTCCCCGCCTGCTGTCCCTTGGCGACTGCCGCGGCGGCCTCGGGCATGCCCGGCCCGTTATCCGAAACGATGATGTCGACGCCGCGCGCATCGCCATCGGCGTGGAGCAGCACGCGCGCTCCCGATTTGCGCGTCGGCGCGGTGAAGCGCACCGCATTGTCGAGCAGCCCCGCGACGAGCCGCGACAGCCGCGGCGCGTCGCCGTCGATGCTGCCGAGGTTCGCCGAGATATTGCCGACCAGCTCCACCTTCTCGCTGTCGGCAAAGGGCTTGGCGGCGGTAAGCGCGCCTTCGAGCAGCGCGCCGATATCGACTGGCGCACGCTCGACCGCGAGCGTCCCCGCCTCACCCTGCGCGAGGTCGAGCACATTGTCGATCTGGCGCGAGAGCACCGCGACCGAATCCATGATCGCATCGATATAGACGCGCTGCTGGTCGCCGAGCTTGCCGGCATAACCCGCCTGCAGCATCTCGCCGAAACCGCCGATCGAGGTGAGCGGCGTGCGGAGTTCATAGCTCATCCGCGACAGGAAGGCGGTCTTCGCCTTGTCGGCAGCCTCGAGCGCCTCGTTGCGTTCGCGCAGCGCGCCCTCCATCTTCCGGCTCGCGGTGATGTCGAGCATGATGAGCAGCGCATTGCCGTCGGGCAGCGGGATCGACGCGAAATCGAAATGGCGCCCGTCGGCAAAGCGAACCTCGCCGACGCGCTGCTGGCGCTCCAGCGTCGCGGCGCGGATCACTTCCTGCACGATGCTGATCTGGTTCGGCTTCGCCAGCCGGTCGGCCAGCCCGCCCATCAGCGCATCGACACGCGGATGCGCCGCGAGCGTCCCCTCGTCGATACCCCACAGGCGGCGGAAACGCTGGTTCCACAGATGCAGCCGGCCGTCGGGCGCGAACACCGCGACCGCCTCGAACAGATTGTCGAAGGTCGCGGTGCGCACCCGCAGCAACGTGTCGCGCGCACCCGCAAGCTGCACCTGCTCGGTCTTGTCCTCGGCGATCAGCAGCAGCCCCCCATCGGGGGTCGGCTGCGCGACGACATGGAGATGCGTGCCGTCGCGCAGCAGCCAATCCTCTTCGCTTGCACCCGGCTGCGCGAACCAGTCGACATGGACCTGCCGCCATTCGGGATAGTTGCGCACCTCGGGCGTCCGCCCGCGTTCGCGCCAGGCATCGAGCAGACGCGCGAACGGCAGTGCCTCCGCGACATCGTCGGACTCGATCCCGAACAGGCGGCGGAACGGCAGATTGGCAAAATTGAGCCCCTGATCGGGGCCGAATTGCGCAACCGCGGCCGACAATCGGTCGAGCAGTTCGCGCTGCGTATCGACGAAGCGGCGGTGCGCGCCGCGCTCGGTTTCGAGTTCCTGAATGTCGATCGCATAGCCCGCGATCCCGATCACGCGGCCGCCCTGCGGCGCCAGCGGCACGTCGACCACGCGCATAATCCGCCGTTCGCCTTCGATCGTCACCGGGATCGTGCGGACCTGCGCCGACCCCGCAATGCGCGCTTCATCGGCGGCTTCGGCGGCGCTCACACCGGCCACGGTTTCGCAGAGCTCGATCGCGCCATCGATCACCGCGACCGCGCTCTTCGCTTCGACCGCGCGGACATAGGCGGTGTTGACGAGCGCGAGATGGAGGTCGGTGTCGCGGAACCACATTGGGAAAGGCGCCGCTTCGATCAGCCCCGACAAGGCTTCGAACGCCGCCATCGCCTCGTCGCGCTCGCTGCGCGCGTGCGCCAGCGCGCGCTGCCCGTCGGTCGCGTCGCTCAGCCAGAGCAGCACGCCCCCGGGGCCGCCGACCGCGTTCGGCGCCGCGGCGCCATGGATGATGATCGCCCGGTCGCCGCCTTCGGGCTTCAGGCTCAGCGTAAAGGGCTTCGCGCCGCGCTGCGCGCCGAGGATCGCTTGTCGCAACGCATCATGGCCCGCCGCGTCAAGCCCGCTGCCCAGCCCGCGCAGCTCGTCGAAATTGCGCGGGCCCTGGCTGAGCCCCAGCCAGCGGCCGAGCCGCTCGCTCGCTTCGATCCGCCAGTCGGCGCGGACGATGACGGGAAGCTGCGGCGACGCTTCGACCAGGCTCGCGAGCCGTTCGGCCTGCCCGGCGACGAACGCCGCGCGCCGCTGCATCGCGATTCCGCGCACGGTCGCCCAAAATCCGGCAAGCAGCCAAAGGGCGGCGAACAGACCGAGGGCGAACAAAAAGGTCGGGGAAAGCGATCCGCTCATCCCGTCTTATGTCCTCGCTTGTCCGGATGTCCCGCGCGCATGATCGCCAGCCCTAAAGGCGATAGAGTCATGTTTCAATCGCATGTCATTACGGATCGGCGCGCCGCATCGTCCGATGGGCGCGCCGTCCACAGTTTTTATCGTTGCGAAGAGGGCGAGGCCCTCGACCGGTCAGTAACGATAATGGTCGGGCTTGAACGGACCGGCGACCGGGACGCCGATATAGTCGGCCTGCTTCTGGCTCAGCTGGCTGAGCTTCACGCCCAGCTTTTCGAGGTGCAGCGCCGCGACCTTTTCGTCGAGGTGCTTGGGCAGGACGTACACGTCGTTCTTATACTGCTCGCTGCGCGTCCACAGTTCGATCTGCGCGAGCGTCTGGTTGGTGAAGCTCGCCGACATCACGAACGACGGGTGGCCCGTCGCGTTGCCGAGGTTCACGAGGCGGCCCTTCGACAGGATGATGATCTGCTTGCCGTCGGGGAATTCGACCAGGTCGACCTGCGGCTTCACTTCGGTCCACTTGTAGTTGGCGAGCGCCGCGATCTGGATCTCGCTGTCGAAGTGGCCGATGTTGCAGACGATCGCCATATTCTTCATCGCCGCCATATGTTCGGCGGTGATCACGTCGGCGTTGCCGGTCGCGGTGACGAAGATGTCCGAACGCTTGACGGCTTCGTCCATCGTCACAACCTCGAAGCCTTCCATCGCCGCCTGCAGCGCGCAGATCGGATCGATTTCGGTGACGAGCACGCGCGCGCCGCCGTTGCGGAGCGACTGGGCCGAGCCCTTGCCGACATCGCCGAAGCCGGCGACGGTGGCGACCTTGCCCGCGAGCATCACGTCGGTGCCGCGGCGGATCGCGTCGACGAGCGACTCTTTACAGCCATAGAGATTGTCGAACTTCGACTTGGTGACGCTGTCGTTGACGTTGATCGCGGGGAAGGGCAGCTCGCCCTTCTTGGCGATGTGATACAGGCGGTGGACGCCGGTGGTCGTCTCTTCGGACACGCCCTTGATCGCCTTGACCGTCTTGGTCAGGTAACCGGGGTTGGCCGCGACGAACGCCTTCAGCGCGCGCTGCATCTCGATCTCTTCTTCATTCTCCGGCGCGGGCATTTCCTGCCCGGCTTCGAGCTTCGCGCCCCACAGGGCGAACATCGTGGCGTCGCCGCCGTCGTCGAGGATCAGGTTGCACGTCGTGCCATCTTCCACGCCCCAGTCGAAGATGCGGCCGACATAGTCCCAATAATCGGCGAGGCTTTCGCCCTTCACCGCGAACACCGGCACGCCCGACGCGGCGATCGCGGCGGCGGCATGGTCCTGCGTCGAGAAGATGTTGCACGTCGCCCAGCGGACTTCGGCGCCGAGCGCGGTCAGCGTCTCGATCAGCACCGCGGTTTGAATCGTCATGTGCAGCGACCCGACGATCTTCGCGCCCTTCAGCGGCTGCGCTGCGCCGAATTCGCTGCGCAGCGCCATCAGGCCCGGCATTTCGGTTTCGGCGATATTGATTTCCTTGCGACCGAAGTCGGCGAGGCCGATGTCGGCGATCACATAATCACGGGTATCGGCGGCGAGAGTGGCCACGATCAAGTCTCCTGTAGGCGAGTTCGGCCGCAGGCGAGCGGCCACGAAAAGTCAGGTAATTATGCCCGGCGCCCTAGCCGAAACGCCGCCGCCGATCAAATATAAACTTTTCTTTATATCGCAATATCGACACCGCCCGCCCGGATGCTGGACGCGCGAATCGGCGGCGCAAAACGCACCGGCCTCATGAAAATAATTTTGAGCGGGCGCAATTGTGACAATCGCGGCCACGATTTTGTGACAACGAGTCGAGATCGCCAAGATTCTGAAAATCCTGACTTATAATGCGCCTTGCGTTTAGCTTAATTCGCTATTGTGACAAGAGTGTTACAAACCCCCGAAAATATTGACTTTTTGCCCGCTGCGCGAGAAAATCGGCGAAAGTTTTCGGGGAGATACGAAAGATGAAAAAAATTCTGCTGCCGCTCTTCGCACTGGCTTTCGCGAGTCCCGCCGCGGCGCAATCGATCGTTGTTGTTACCGCGCCGCAGGCCGATTCGGAGGTTCTTCCGGTCGCTTATGCCGAGCTGAAGGCCGGCGAAAATCGGGCTGCTGTCGAAAAGCTGACCGGCGACACCGGCCTCGATGCCCGCGACCCGTCGCGGCTGATCAATCTTGGCACCGCTTACGCTCGTCTGGGTCGCACCGCCGAAGCCGCCGCCGCCTACGACAATGCGATCGGCAGCCCGATCCGCTACGATCTCGAACTTGCCGACGGCCGCTATGTCGATTCGCGCTGGGCAGCGCGCACCGCACGCGCCAACCTCAATCAGGGCCGCCCGCTGCTCGCGCTCGCGCGCTAAGCCTCGCCGCCTTCGGTCGTGAGCAAGCGGGCGTCCACTCCCGCTTCGGCAAACGCCGCCTGCCATCGTTCGGCGGGCGGCGTTTCGAACAACAGGCCATCGCTGCCGGGGGTGACGTGCCAGCCGTGGCGAACCATTTCGCCCTCGAGCTGCCCCGGCGACCATCCCGCATAACCGAGTGCGACCAGCCAGCGCGACGGGCCGCGCCCTTCACCGATCGCGCGCAAGATGTCGTGTGAACTCGAGACCATCCAGCGATCGCCGACCTGCACCGCCTCCTGCCCGCCCCAGTCGAGGCTGTGGAGGACGAAGCCCCGCGACGGCTCGACCGGTCCACCAAGAAACACCGGCTGGTCGAGCGGCACCTCGTGCGCGATTTCGAGCTGGTCGAGCACCGCGCCGACGGTCATGCCGTCGATCGGATCGTCGATGCCGATCCCCATCGCGCCCTCTTCGTCATGGCTGATCATCGCGATCACCGAATGTTCGAAACGGGGATCGCCGATGCCCGGCAGCGCAAGCAGCAGCTGGCCGGTGAACCAGGTGGGGTCTGTGCTCATGGACGCCATCATGCCGCGTCGCGACGGCGCGGTCCAGCTTTTCGATCAACCGCCGCGCCGCGCTTGACTTGGCGACCGGCGCACCCGATGTCACCGCCATCAAAATCCCCTCGAGTGAAAGGATGCCGACCATGACGATCCAGACCGGAGACAAGCTGCCCGGCGCCACCTTCGTAAAGGTTACCGAAAGCGGCCCCGAACAGGTCAATACCGCCGATTATTTCAAGGGCCGCCGCGTCGCGCTCTTCTCGGTCCCCGGTGCCTTCACCCCGACCTGCTCGGCCAAGCATCTGCCGGGCTATGTCGACAAGGCCGGCGAGCTCAAGGCCAAGGGCGTCGACGAAATCGTCTGCACCGCGGTCAACGACGCCTTTGTGATGGGCGCATGGGGCAAGAATGCCAATGCCGGCGACGCGGTGACGATGCTCGCCGACGGCAATGGCGATTTCGCCGAAGCCGTGGGCCTGACGATGGACGGCAAGGCGTTCGGCATGGGCAAGCGCGGCCAGCGTTTCTCGATGATCGTCAACGACGGCGTCGTCGAACAGCTCAACGTCGAAGCGCCCGGCGAGTTCAAGGTGTCGAGCGCGGATCATATGCTCGAACAGCTGTAAGAATCCGGGGCGGGGCAGCCATCGGGCTGCCCCCTTCCCTTTTGTCACATTTTCATGCAACAGCGACGCGATGACATCCAACTCATCGCAAGACACCACCGACCCCACCGCGCTCGTCGACGACATCATCGCCGAACTTCAAACCGCGTTCCGCACGTCGGTCTCCAATCTCAAATCGGCGATCGCCGCCTATGTCCGCGATCGCACGTTGCCGCCGGCCGACGCCGCGGCGACGGGCCTGTTCGACTATCCCGCGATCCGCCTCGTCACCACCGGCGAACAGCGCGAGGGACAGAAGGGGCATAACCTCTCCTTCGGCCGCTTCGAACGCGCGGGCATTTTCGAAACCACGGTGACGCGCCCCGACCTGTTCGCCGATTACCTGCGTGACCAGCTCATGCTCCTCGCGCGCCACTACGACATCACGCTCGAAGTCACGCGCACCGGACAGCAGATCCCCTTCCCTTACGTGCTCGACGCCAGCGACGGGTCGGACATGGGCGGGGTCACACCGCTCGAACTCGCGCGCCATTTTCCGACCACCGAATTGGCCGACATCGGCGACGAACTCGCCGACGGCCTCTTCGGGCAAGACCCGGCGGCGTCGCAGCCGCTCGCGCTTTTCGATGCGCTGCGCACCGATTTCAGCCTCGCGCGCCTCCGCCACTACACCGGCACCGCGCCCGAGCATTTCCAGCGCTATATCCTGTTCACCAACTATCACCGCTATGTCGACGAATTCGTCGCCTGGGCGGGATCACAGGTCGGTCAAGGCCGCTACACCGCGCTCGCCGGTGCCGCGGGGCTCTATGTCGACCAGCCGGGCATCAACGCCAGCGCGCTCGTCGCCGACAGTGCGTGGCGCCGGCACCAAATGCCTGCCTACCACCTCATTGCCCCCGACGGCGGCGGCATCACGCTCGTCAACATCGGTGTCGGCCCGTCGAACGCGAAGACGATCTGCGACCATCTCGCGGTGCTGCGGCCCGAAGCGTGGTTGATGATCGGCCACTGCGGCGGCCTCCGCCCCAGCCAGCGGATCGGCGACTATGTGCTCGCGCACGCGTATCTGCGCGACGATCATATCCTCGACACGGTGCTGCCGGTCGCCATCCCGATCCCGCCGATCGCCGAGGTGCAGGTCGCGCTCGCGACCGCCGCCGAAGCCGTGTCCGGGGCCACAGGCGCCGACCTCAAGAAACGCATGCGTACCGGCACCGTCGTCACCACCGACGACCGCAACTGGGAGCTGCGCTACACCGACAGCGCGTTGCGCTTCTCGCAGTCGCGCGCGATCGGCATCGACATGGAGTCGGCGACGATCGCCGCGCAAGGCTACCGCTTCCGCGTGCCCTACGGGACGCTGCTCTGCGTCAGCGACAAACCGCTCCACGGCGAACTCAAGCTGCCCGGACAGGCGAACCGCTTCTACGAGGAAGCGATCGCCGCGCACCTCCAGATCGGCATTCGCGCGTGCGAGACGATGCGCGACGAGGGCGCCAAGCTCCACAGCCGCAAACTCCGCGCGTTCAACGAGCCGCCTTTCCGTTAATGACGGCTTTCGCCCCGTAGTCGCCGCCCCACTTCCTACTTCGTCATCCCCGCGAAAGCGGGGACACAGCGAGCTGACGTTGCCTCTGGGTTCCCGCTTTCGCGGGAATGACGAATTTTGGGAACATCACTGACCCAGCGGGATTTCAAACAGCTTCGGTTGCCCGATAGCGCTCGGCAACGTCGCGCCGCGACAGCCCGGGTCCCATCGCCAGCCGCGCCGCGTGATAGGCATCCCACTGGCCTGCGTCGGCGAGCGGCGGGATCGTCACGTCCTCGCCGCGATCGAGCCCGAGCAGTGCGGCATCGACGAGATCGCCGGCATCCATCACCATCTCGGCCGGAAAGGCGTCGATATCCTTGCCCGAGCGTTCCCAGATTTCGGTGCGCGTCGCGCCGGGGAGCACGGCCTGCACCACGACGCCCTGTTCGCGCAGGCTGTTGGCGAGCGACAGGCTGAGGTTGAGCAGGAACGCCTTCGACCCGCTGTAGACCCCTTCATAGGCTTCGGGCGCGAGCGCGAGGACCGAGGCGATATTGACGATCGCACCCTTGCCGCGCGCGCCGAATGCCATGCCCGCAGCGATCGCGAGCCGCGCGGCGGCGGTGATGTTGAGGGCGATGATCGTCTGGACCTCGGCGGCGCTGTTTTCGAGCGTGCCGCCGTTCAGCGACATGCCGGCATTGTTGACGAACAGCGTAATCGCGGCATCGCCCGCCAGCCGCTGTTCGATCCGCGCCACATCGTCCCCGTTGGTGAGGTCGGCGGCGATCACATCGACCTGGGCGCCGGTTTCGGCGCGCAGCTTCGCGGCGAGTTCCTCCATCTGCGCACCGTTGCGCGCGACGAGGATCAGGTCGTGCCCACGCTTGGCGAGGCGGTCGGCATAGACGGCGCCCAGGCCGGTCGAAGCGCCCGTGATCAGGGCCGTTCCACTCGGGATAGTCATATCATTGCTCCTTGTGAGGCGGCCCGGAGCGAGTCGCTTGCAAAATGATAGTGACTGCCTTATGTGACTTCAATGAGCAACGACGAAAATAATTTGGGCACCTGTCCCGTCGACCGCGGGTTGATGCGCGTCGGCGACCGCTGGAGCATGTTGGTGCTCCGCGATATCGAGCGCGGGCTGACGCGGTACGAGCAATTGCGCACCAGCCTCGGCATCGCGCCGAACATCTTGTCGCGGCGGCTGTCGGCGCTCGCCGACGCAGGACTGATCGAGAAGAGGCGCTACAGTCAGCGCCCGCCGCGCGACGAATATCTGCTCACCGACGCGGGGCGTGACTTCCTGCCGATCCTGATGGCGATCGGCGCGTGGGGGCGCAAATATAACGGCGCCGGCACGCTCAGCCGCCACATCGACGATGAAACGGGCGAAGCCGTGCGCCCGGTGGTGGTCGACGCCAACACCGGCGCCCCGATCGGCTCGCGACCGCTACGTTTCGAAGTTCCCGGCTGACGCCCGTCCTCAGCGCCGATTTCGAACCGGGGCGCGGTAGCCGAGCGCCTGAGCCGTCTCGCCGACGATATCCCAGATCGCGGTGACCTCTTCGTCGGTCAGATTCTCGCGCCAGCGGTCGACGCGGACCTTATGGTCCGGTCGCGAATAGCTCCGCGAGGTCTGCGCTTCGATAAAGTCCTTGTTGTTGCTGTTCTGCACCCGCTTCGCCCACCTCGCGAGATGCGGGGCATTGGCGGCGGGATCGACCGCCAGAGCCTCGCAGATCCGCGCCGAGAACCGCGCCGGATCGGCGATCATATCCTCGAACCAGACCAGCGTGGCGCAATGTTCGACCTGCGCATATCCGGCGCGATTGAGGAACTCCCAATGATGCGCGCATTGCGCAAGCAACGGCTCGCCAAGCCGGTCGCGCCAATCGGGCGGCCGCGGATGATGTCCCCATTGCTTCGCGATTCCGACGCGCAGCGAACAGACGGCGTCGAGCGGATTCCGCACGATCCAGAACAGGCGGGCGCGGGGCGCCACCTCCAGAAAACGGTCAAGCGGAAAGGACAGACCCGGCCCTGGCGGATGAAGGTCGCTTTCGCGCGGCACCTTGAACGCCTGCGGCATGCTGTAGTCGGCGGTCAACACCACCTCGAACGCCGGTTCGCTTTGATAGTTGTAGCGATCGAGGCCGTCGAACAGCTCGCCAAAGATCGAGGTGCCGCTGCGACCGCAACCGAGGACCATCACCGGCGGTGCGCTTGTCATGCAGCCACCCTATCGCCCGGCCGCGCCGTTCGCAACGCCGCCCGCAATATCCGTTCTGCGGCAGCTAAATATACATGCCCTCGCGCAAGTTGATCCCGTGCTCGGTCCACGCCTTGAGCGCGCACAGCATCTGTGCCCAGCCCTGGCAATTGCCGTAGGAGGCGCTGAGCGCGCCCTGATTCTCGCGCCAGCCTTCCTCGGCGATCTCGACCAAAGTGCGTCCGTCGTCGAGCCCCTTGAAGCGCATCGTCACCTTGGTGCGATAATCGCTGTCCTTCTGCTCGGCGCCCTCGACATTGTGAGGCTCGCCTTCGCTCGCCTGCCATTCAAGGACGATCTTCTCGTCCTTCACCACTTCGGTCACATAGACCGGAAAGGCGCCGGGGAAATCGGCGAAATCCCACGTCACCGTCGCGCCGGCCTCGAGTCGGCCGTCGGCGCCTCCGGTGGTGAAATATTCGGACAATGTCTTCGGATCGGCGACCGCCTCGAACACCTCGTGCACCGGCTTCGCGATCCGCGCCGCGACCCTGAATTTCAGTTCCATGTCGATTCTCCGCTTGAGTCGCACTCTTTTATGTTATATTTATATAACATGTCAATTCACGACCAGTTCGACGCGACGTTCAAGGCGCTCGCCTCGCCGATCCGGCGCCAGATTCTCGACGATTTGAAGGACCAGCCGCTGACCACGGGCGCGCTGTGCGGCCATTTTGCCGACATCGACCGCTGCACGGTGATGCAACATCTGAAAGTGCTGGAGGATGCGGGGCTGGTGATCGCCGAGCGCCGCGGCCGCGAACGCTGG
Source organism: Sphingomonadaceae bacterium 3R27C6 (assembly GCA_005503215.1). GTDB lineage: Bacteria > Pseudomonadota > Alphaproteobacteria > Sphingomonadales > Sphingomonadaceae > Sphingopyxis. The sequence goes on from SCNS01000014.1 coordinate 49,923, forward strand.
AACCACCTCAACGCGGTGCCGATCCAGGATATCCACGACCGCTGGATCGGGCCGCACGCCGCCGCGGCGAGCGCGCGGCTTGTGCGGTTCAAGCAGGCGGTAGAGGCGCAATGAAAAAGGCCGGGGTGTTGCCGCCCCGGCCTTTCTGCTTGTCGTCGATCGCCCGGCTCACCAGCCCTGCGGTTTGCCCTTGTTCTGCTGGTCGAGCCACGTCTTCAGCGGCGCGAAATAATCGGCCATCGCCTTGCCCGACATCTCGCGGCTGCCGGTGAAGGCTTGCAGCGCGTCGGGCCAGGGCTTTGACGCGCCCATTTCGAGCATCGCATTCAGCTTCGCGCCGACTTCCTTGTTGCCATAGAAGGAGCAGCGGTGGAGCGGCCCCTTCCACCCGGCCTGCTTGCACGCCGCCTGATAGAATTGGAACTGCAGCACGCGCGCGAGGAAATAGCGCGTGTAGGGCGTGTTGCCCGGGATGTGGAATTTCGCGCCCGCGTCGAACGCGTTCGCCGGCCGCGCGCCCGGCGGGACGATACCCTGATATTGGGTGCGCAGCTCGGTCCATTTCTTGTTGTAGTCGGCGGGCTGGATCGACCCGTCGAAGACGCCCCAGCGCCAGCGGTCGACGAGCAGGCCGAAGGGCAGGAAGGCGACCTTGTCCATCGCCTGCCGCAGCAGCAGGCCGATGTCCTTGTCGGCGCTCGGCACCTTCGCCTTGTCGAGCAGGCCGATGTCGACCAGATATTGCGGCGTGATCGACAGCGCGACGAAATCGCCGATCGCCTCGTGGAAGCCGTCGTTCGCACCGTTGAGGTAGAGGAACGGCTGCTTGTTATACGCGCGCTGGTAATAATTATGGCCGAGCTCGTGGTGGATCGTGATGAAGTCGTCGGCATTCACCTTGATGCACATCTTGATGCGAATATCGTCCTTGTTGTCGATATCCCACGCCGAGGCGTGGCAGACGACTTCGCGGTCGGCGGGCTTCAGGAACTGGCTGCGCTTCCAGAAGGTCTCGGGCAGCGGCGCCATGCCGAGCGATGAGTAGAAATTCTCGCCCGCCTTGACCATGTCGAGCGGCTTCTTGCCCTGTGCGGTCAAGAGGTCGCCGATGTCATAGCCGAGGTCGCCGGTCCCCGGGGGGGCAACGAGCGGGTAGATATTGCCCCATTCCTGCGCCCACATATTGCCGAGCAGATCGGCGCGGATCGGGCCGGTCTTGGCCTGTACCGCGTCGCCATATTTCTCGTTCAGCTTCCAGCGGACATAGGTGTGGAGCGCGACATAGAGCGGCTTCATGTCCTGCCAGATTTTCTCGGTGACCTTGGCGAATTCCTCGGGCGGCATGTCGTAACCCGAACGCCACATCGCGCCGGTGTCGGCGAAGCCCAGCTCCTTCGCGCCGGCGTTGGCGATGCCGACCAGCTTGGCATAGTCGTCCTTCATCGGCGCGCCGACCTTGTCGTGCCAGCTCGTCCACATCTCGGCGAATTGCGCCGGCGTGTGCTTGAGGTCGCCCATCGCGGCCTCGATGTCCGAGCCCGAGATTTCCTTGCCGTCCAGCGTGCCGCGGCCCTTGCCATACTGCGACTGCAGGTCCGTCGCGATCGTATTGAGCTCGGTCGCGGCGCCCGGCGTCGTCGGCGCGGGCAGCACGATCCCGGTGCGCAATATGTCGAGCTTGCGCTTGGTGTCGGCGCTGAGCCCCGCCACATCCTTATATTTGGCGGCTTCGAGCGCATATTTGACCGATTTTTCCGTACCGACGGCGTTGATCCGCGACGCCATCGCATCGGTATCTTCGGTCAGGTAGGTGCTGTTGACCCAGTTCACCTGGCTCGCCTCGACCGTATAGTCGAACAGGTCCTTTTCGACCGACGCGATGAAGGCGTCGGCGTCAGCGGCGGTAGGCGCCGCCGTTGGCGCGGTTTGAGCAAAGGCGGGGGTCGCCACCGCGAGCGACAAGGCAAGCGACAGCGTCGAAATCATGGCTTTCATGGGGTGCGTCCTCTGGAATGTTATCGCAGCGCTCTACGGCGCATGCGAACAGCTAGGCGCTTGCCGCGAGTCCGGTCAAGCCGCGAGAAAGGCGGCGATCGCCTCGCCCAGCTCGGGCTGGGTGACGCTCGACATGTGCGTGCCCGGGATCGTCGCGAGCCGCGCGTCGGCGAGCGCCGCGACGAGTTCGGGCGCCGAACCATTGTCCTGATCGTCAGCGCCGCACACGACGAGCGTCGGCATCGTGATCGCCACCAGCATTTCGGGCGCCGTATCGGTGAAGCTGTCGAGCAAATGCCCCGCGGCGATGCGATCGACCTTCATCGTCTTCATGAACTGGGTCGACAGCCATGTGTCGTCGCCGCGTTTCGCCGTCTCATATTCGGCGATCACGCGCTTGAAGAATTGTCCGCGCCGCTGCCAGCCGGCGAGGCCCGCGAGCCCCATGCCGCCGAGGATCAGCCGTCGCGGCTTCATCCCCGCGACGACCGCGCGGACGCTGGTGCGCGCGCCGAGCGAAAAGCCGCCGAGGTCGAAATCGGTCAGGCCCAGATGTGCCACCAGATCCTCAAGGTCGCGCACGAGCACGTCGGACGGATAATATTCCTCCTCGTGCGGCGCGTCGCTCGACCCGTGGACGCGCAGGTCGGGCATGATCACCCGGTAGCCGTCGGATGCCACGCGTGCCGCGGTGCCGAACTTGATCCAGTTGACCTCACCGCTCGAAAACAGGCCGTGGAGCAGCAACAGCGGCCGCCCCTCACCCGTCTCGCGCCACGCCAGCCGCACGCCGTCGCGCGCCTCGAAATATTGGGGTTCGATCGTCATGCGCCGCGCTATGCGCCCTTCATGCCCGGTTCGGCAAGCGCCGATCAGCGTGGGCGCAGGCCCTTTTGCTCCATGCGCCACTTCGCCATTTCGATGCGGTCCTGCCCGAAAAAGGGTTCGCCATCGAACACCAAAGTCGGCACCCCCCAATGACCGGCGATTTCGAGCGCGACCTGGTTGGCGGCGATTTCATTGTCGAGTAGCTCGGCGTCGCTGACGGCTTCGGCATCGAGTTCGGCCAGGTCGAGGCCCGCGCGTTTCGCAGCGCCCGCCAGATGATCGCCGAGGTGCCAGTCCTGCGCCCCGCCCCAGATGAGCTGTGCCGCTTCATGCGCAAAACCAAGTCCCTTGCCGCGCCGCGACGCCGCCTGCCCGAGCCGCGTCAGGCGATAGATATAAGGTTGCTCGGCCGCGATCGCGCGGGTCGCGATGTCCTGCACGATCGGATCGGGGCGCGGGGGGCCAAAGGGGATGCCATGAAACTGCGCGACGCGGATCATGTCGCGCACCGTATAGCTTAGCCAATTGGGATGGTTGCGCTCGAAGAAGTCGGGTTGGCGGATCGCAAGCGGATAGACCGGGCGCAGGTTGATCGTCAGATCGTGGCTGGCGGCGAGCGCGCGATAACGGCCGATAGCGAGGTAGCTGTACGGCGAGCGAAAGGACCAGAAGAGGTCTGCGGTCAAACTCATAACGTCATCCTGCCGAAAAACGCGCTCGGCGCAAGCAGTGTAAAGAAAATTTACACCAGATTCGAGATTGTTGGCTGCAAAATCCGAATGTTGAATATAGTAGCAATTGCTATTATATCCTAGGATATGAGCGAAACGATCGGATTCCTGCTGAACGATACCGCACGGCTGTTCCGCCGTTCGTTCAACGCGCGCACGAAGGGCAGCGGCATTACCGCGCTGCAATGGCGCCTCATCACCTATCTGAAGCGGCATGAAGGCATAAGGCAGGGACCGCTCGCCGAGCTGATCGAGGTCGAGCCGATCACGCTGTCGCGCATGGTCGACCGGCTGGTCGAGGCCGGACTGGTCGAGCGCCGCGCCGACCCCGCCGACCGCCGTGCCTGGCAGCTGTATCTGACCCCGCGCGCGGGCGACCTGCTCGGCGGGATGCGCGAGATGGCCGACGCGCTGACCGCCGAGGCGACCGAGGGGCTGAGTGACGCCGAGCACGACCAGCTGATCGACCTCGTCGAGCGCGTCCGCGCCAACCTCTCCCGCCGTATATGCCAAAAAGAAGAAGAGACCGTTTGATGGACCAGCTCTCCCCATCCCGCCCCGCCAAAAACCCGAGGGCCGAAGAGGCGACGCCGCCCAAGGCCGCGCCAAAGGCCGACCCCTTGCCGAGTCCGGCACTCGAAACCGAGGCCGCGCCCAAGGCGAGCTGGCGCACGCGCATCCTGATGTTCGGCCTGCCCTTCGCTCTGATCGCGGGCGGCGCCGGCTGGTGGCTGACGAGCGGCGGGTCGGTGTCGACCGACAATGCCTATGTCCAGATGGACAAGGTATCGGTCGCCGCCGAAGTCGGCGGACGGATCACCGAAGTCGCGGTGCGCGACGGCCAGCAGGTCGCCGCGGGCCAGCTTCTCTTCCGCATCGACGGCGAGCCCTATGCGCTGACCGTCGCGCAGGCGACCGCGGCGATCGACGCCGCCGAGGTCGAGGTCGGCAATCTGTCGGCGAGCGCGAACACGTCGCGCGTCGACATCGCCGCGGCACGCGAAGACGTCAAATTCGCAGAGATCACATTTGAGCGCCAAGCGGCGTTGATGGAGAAGGGCTTTACCACCAAGGCCGCCTATGACGCGGCGCGCCACGCGGTCGCGCAGGCACGCGAGCGCGTCCGCCAAGCCGAAGCCGCCGCGGCCGAAGCACGCACTAAGCTCGCCGCCGGCCCGTCGAGCGGGATCAACCCGCAGGTCGAGGCGGCGCGCGTCCAGCGTTCGCAGGCACAGGTGAATATGGGCCGCACGACGGTTCGCGCGCCGAGCGCCGGCCGTATCGCGCAATCGGACCGGCTGCAGGTCGGCCAGATGATGGTCGCGGGGCTGCCCGCGGTCACGTTGGTCGATACCGCGCACCCGTGGGTCGAGGCCAATTTCAAGGAAACCGACCTCGCCGACATGCGTGTCGGCCAGCGTGCCGAAATCAGCTTCGACGCCTATCCGGGAGTGAAGGTGCGCGGCCATGTGCTGACGATCGGCGCGGGCACCGGCAGCGAATTTTCGGTGTTGCCCGCGCAGAACGCCACCGGCAACTGGGTCAAGGTGACGCAGCGCGTGCCGGTGCGCATCGCCTTCGACGAAAGGCCCGCGCGCGACATGATCGCGGGGCTGTCGGCCGACGTGCGGGTGTTTACGAAGTAAGGGCCCGTGGCGAGCAACGCCCTTCCCCGTCGGCCTTCGGCCGCGGCGCTCCCCGAAGACGAGTCGATCCCGCTGCACGAACGCGTGCGCTATCGCGGGCTGCTGACCGTCGCCGTCATGGGCGCGTCGATCATGCAGATCCTCGACACGACGATCGCCAACGTCGCGATCCCGCACATGCAGTCGGCGCTCGGCGCGACGAGCGAGACGGTGACGTGGGTGCTGACGAGCTATATCCTCGCCAGCGCGGTCGCGATGCCGATCACCGGCTGGCTCGCCGACCGGATCGGGCGGCGCGAATTGTTCATGGCCGCGGTCGCGGGCTTCATCGTCGCCTCCATGGCGTGCGGCGCCGCGCAAACGCTCGAACAGATGGTCGCCTTCCGCTTCCTGCAGGGGGTCAGCGCCGCGTTCATCGGGCCGCTGTCGCAATCGGTGATGCTCGACATCAACCCGCCCGAGCGCCACGCGCGCGCGATGTCGATCTGGGGCATGGGGATCATGATCGGCCCGATCCTGGGGCCGATATTGGGCGGCTGGCTGACCGAAAGCGTCAACTGGCGCTGGGTCTTTTACGTCAACCTGCCCGTCGGGCTCATCACGCTCGCGATGATGTGGGCGCTGCTGCCCAAGACAAAAAGCGTCACACGGCGGTTCGATCTATTCGGCTTCTCGATGCTCGCGCTTGGGCTCGCCGCATTGCAGCTGATGCTCGACCGCGGCGCGCATCAGGACTGGTTCGACAGCATCGAAATCTGGATCGAAATGGGCGTCGCCGTCTCCTGCCTGTGGATGTTCATCGTCCATATGTTCACCGCGCAGGCGCCGCTGTTCAGCCGCAAGATGCTCGCCGACCGCAACCTCGTCACCGCGATGGGTTTCATGGTCGTGATCGGCGTCGTGATGTTCGCGTCGATGGCGCTGCTGCCGCCGATGCTGCAGAACCTGTTCGGCTGGCCGGTGATCGACACCGGCGTCGCGCTCGCGCTGCGCGGGATCGGCATCCTTGCGAGCATGTGGGTCGCGGGACAATTGCTCGGCAAGATCGACGCGCGCTGGCTGGTCGGAACCGGCCTGCTCATCGCCGCTTACTCGCTCTGGCAGATGAGCCACTGGTCGCTGATGATGGGGATGCAGCCGGTGATCATCAGCGGGCTGGTGCAGGGGCTCGGCATGGGGCTGATCTTCATCCCCTTGAACACCATGGCGTTCGCGACGATCGAGCCGCAATATCGTACCGACGGGTCGAGCCTGCTCAACCTGTTCCGCAGCCTCGGCGCCTCGGTCGGCATCTCGATCGTCACCACCCTGCTCGGGTCGAACATCCAGCGGAGCCACGCGGATCTCGCGGCGCATGTCACCAACAGCTCGGTCGCCCTGCTCGACCCATCGACCGCCGACCGCTTCGGCATCGCGGGCGACGCGGCGCTGGCGATGGTCAATGCCGAGATCAACCGGCAGGCGGCGATGGTCGCCTATATCGACGATTTCTGGGCGATGATGTGGGTCACGCTGGCGTCGGTGCCGCTGGTGCTGTTGCTACGGCCGCCGAAACCGGGCGGGCCGAAGGCGTCGGCGGCGGATATGGGGCATTAGCAGTAATGTCTGCTTAGGGGTGGAAGCGGCCCCTTAAGTCAGGTTCGACAGCGATCCGAGAAGCCTTTTCCGTATAGCAAGTCGCTTGAGACGCCTCCGCCGCAAAACAAGTCCGACACAACCCCAGAGCGCGCAATAGAGCAGCGACGCCCCACCTCCCCCGATTGCGGATTCTGTCGCTTCTGGATGCCTTACCGCCATCACTCCGAAAATCACTACGGAGATGAGCGAAGACGCGGTCCAAAGTCCGAAGAACAAGCGTTCGGGCATGGTCGATGGAACGGTTTGCGACGACGGATATGAGTGCATCGCCAGAACATACCGAATTACGCAATGTCCGCAATCGGTCGTTAGCGGCCGTTCCCGTCCCGAGGACGAAACAGGCCGATGTGTTTTGGGCTGCTCAGTGCGCCCGTCGCTCCATCGCCAATCGCATGAACTCTGCCGGATCGGGGCTTTCGGCGAAGGTCGGCACCGCTGGATCGATCGCGATCCAGCCGCGCTTTCGGCTGGTCCACATATGCGCGAAGGGTTCGAGCTCCGACGGATCGTCGAGCGTCCCTGCGCGCACGATCGTCATCGCGGGATAGACGGTGTTCGCATTGCACACGCGGCTGAAACAGTCGGGGCAGTGCTGGTTGTTCGTCGTCCCGCCCGACGGGCGTTCGGTCGAAAAGGTCACGCTCCGCCCGGTCAGTGTCAACGCGTCGGTCGATACGATCAACTGATCGGCGAACGCGCTCGCGGTCGATTTCTGGCAATCGAGGCAATGGCAGCAATAGTTGAGCAGCGGCCCGTCCTGCTCGAAGCGGTAGCGCAATTGCCCGCAGCGACAGCCGCCGGTGATTTCCCTCGCCATATCAGCGGAAGAAGCAGTTGGTGCCAGCGAACAGCGCGTCGATCTTTGCCGCGTCGCCGGGCGCGGCGAACATGCCGCCGATAACCTTGTCGCCGGTGCCGATGCTGAATTCCTCGCCCAGCGTGCTGTCTTCGAGGTCGACGATCGACACCGATTCCTTTGCCTTGGCGCGCGTCGTGCCGATGGCGATGCCGCTCATCGTCGAATAGCTGTCGGCGCCGGGTTCGTTGCCGAGGAACCAGCCCGCGAACTTGCCGTCCTGGAAGTTGAGCGTCATCGCGTCATAGCGCGTGAATTCCATCGCACCCGCGCCGCATTCCTCGTTATTGCTGCGGTCATCCTCCTTGCCCGCGACATTGGCGAGCGCGGTTTCGGCCTGCGCGCGCGGGACGCCGAAGGCGAGCAGGCTGGTCTTGCCGCTGTTCGTGTCGACGAAACGCAGCCCCTCGCCGTCGAGACTGACCGCGGTGGTCGCCGCGTTCGGCCCGTCGGCCTTCGCCTCGGGCACCGCCGGGGCGACAGGATCGGCATCGACGGGGGCCTTGTCGGCGGCGGGTTTGCACGCGGCGAGCAGCGCCACCATCGCGAGGGTCGTGAACTTGCGCATGCCTATCTCCTGTTCCTGACGATCGGCCCCATCGCCATCATCCCTATCGCACCGAGCGTTGCCAGCGCCATATCCTTTTGCGCGTCCCAGATATCGCCCTGCTGCCCATTGTAACGGTCGGCCGTTTCGCCCGCCGCGACGATGGTGAGCAGCCATTCGAAGATTTCGTAGAGGCTCGAGATGGCCAGCACCCAGCCAAGCACGGCAAAGGCCGCGCCGCGTGAGCCAAGGCCGCCCCAGCGCCGTGCGATCTCGGCGACGGGGATCACCGACAGCGCGCCGAAGGCCAAATGAACGAGCCGGTCATAATGGTTGCGTGTCCAGCCGAAGGCGTCGGACAGGCTGGTGCCGGTCAGCGCGCGCGCCCAATCGTCATAGGGGACATTGCTGTAGGCGTAGCGGCCGCCGAGCGTGTGGAGCGCCATGAAGAGGGCGATGCACGCTACGGCCGGCGTCGATAGCGGCCAGCGGCGGAGCAGCCAGGGCGCCGCAACGATCAGCAGCATCGTCGGGATATGCTGGAGCAGCGCGACCTCGGGATAGGGCTGGTCGATCTGCGCGAGGAGGAGCAGCGCAAGGAGCAGGCCGATCAGCGGCCTTTGCGCTTCGGGGCGCGCCGGAGCGGTCGTCATCGACCGAAATCCGTCAAGGCAGAAATGGCGGAAAACTGCCTAACTTCACTCGCAAATGCAGGTATCGGGCGCGGCGTCGGTGCTGAGATCATGCCGAAGACCTAATGCAGCAAGATATTGTAGGACAGCGATTTTCGATGCCGTCACCAGCGCAGCGACATGCAGCTGAGCCCGGCGTCGATGCGCGCGATCTGGTCGGTCGGCAGCGGGCGGAAAGGCACGCCGCGCGCCGCCAGCATCGCCTGCGTCGCCAGCCAGCGCGCGCCGATGAGGACGGTATCGCGTACGCGCAGGATATTCGCCGCCCCCTCTTCGCCGGTCGGGGTCAGCACGACCTCGAGCCCCGCAAATTCGGGGCAATCGCGCATCGCGGGCACCGCAAGGATCGTGCTTTCGTCGATCAGGCTGCAGCCGGTCTTGAAATGGAGCACGCCCGCGGGCGTGACGGCGATCTGGGCGCGATAACCGAGCCGCTCGAGCAAAGCCGCGAGTTCAGTGGCGCCCGCGCGGTCGGTGCGGTCGGACAGGCCGATAATCACGCGGTCGGCAAGGCGCAGCACATCGCCGCCGTCGACATGGCCGGGGCCGGTCAATTCGAGCAAAGTGGCGTGGCGCGCCGAGAGCGCCTCGCGGATATGCGCCACTTCCCCCGCGCGGCTTGGCGCGCCGGGGCGGAGCAGGATCGCGCCTTCGGGAAAGGTCAGCGCGACGTCTTCGGTGAACAGCGCGTCGGGGAAATCGTCGAGCGGCGGCAGGACGTCGACGGCGAGGCCGAGCTCGCGGAGCGCGCCGACATAGGCCGCATGTTCGGCAGCAAGGCCGGCGAAGTCGGGGTCGGGACCGCCGTTGGCGCGGATGCCGCTTACCGCCGATGGGGCAGGGGCGCGGCAGAGGGCGTGAGTGAAGGCGTAGGGACTGGTCATCTGCCCCTCTTATCCGTTCGCATCGGGCGAAGTCGAGATGCAGCGAAGCTGTGCCCCTGCGAAGGCAGGGGCCCATCTCCCACCGTCGCCCTTCAAAAGGAACCGCGGCATGGTACCGGAATTTTAGGTGATGGGCCCCTGCCTTCGCAGGGGCACACCATCTCTACTTTCAGCCCTTCTTCAGATGCCGGCGGCCGAGCAGTTCGGCGATCTGCACCGCGTTCAGCGCCGCGCCTTTGCGGAGGTTATCGCTGACGCACCAGAGATTGAGGCCGTTTTCGACCGTCGGGTCTTCGCGGACGCGCGACACGAAGGTCGCGAAGTCGCCGACGCATTCGACGGGGGTGATGTAGCCGCCATCCTCGCGCTTGTCGTGGAGCACGACGCCCGGCGCTTCGCGGAGGATGCGCTGCGCGTCCTCGGCCGACAGTTCATCCTCCATCTCGATGTTGATCGCTTCCGAATGGCCGACGAAGACGGGGACGCGGACGCAGGTCGCGGTGACCTTGATCTTCGGGTCGAGGATCTTCTTGGTTTCGACAACCATCTTCCACTCTTCCTTCGTCGAGCCGTCGTCGAGGAACTTGTCGATGTGCGGGATGACGTTGAAGGCGATCTGCTTGGTGAACTTCTGCACGTCCTTTTCGTCGCCGACGAAGATCTGGCGCGTCTGGTTCCACAGTTCGTCCATGCCCGACTTGCCCGCGCCCGACACCGACTGATAGGTCGAGACGACGACGCGCTTGATCTTGGCGGCGTCGTGGAGCGGCTTCAGCGCGACGACCATCTGCGCGGTCGAGCAGTTCGGGTTCGCGATGATGTTGCGCTTCGTATAGCCGTCGATCGCGTCGGGGTTCACCTCGGGCACGATCAGCGGCACGTCGGGGTCCATGCGATAGAGCGACGAGTTATCGATCACAACGCAGCCCGCGGCGGCGGCCTTCGGCGCGTGGATCGCGGTCGCGTCGCTGCCGATCGCGAAGATCGCCATGTCCCAGCCGGCCCAGTCGAAATTCTCGATATTCTGGCACTTCACGGTTTTACCGGTATCGCCGATTTCGATCTCGTCGCCCTGGCTGCGCGACGATGCGACCGCCGCCAGTTCGTCGTAGGGAAATTCGCGCTCGGCGAGAATGGCGAGCACTTCGCGCCCGACATTGCCCGTGGCTCCGGCGACAACGATACGATAACCCATTTACTCACTCCTCAAGGCAAGAACTCGGTTGAAAACGTTACGATAATTCAGACTTTCCAGCGAAAATGGCCGGTCAGCTTATGGTCGAACAGCGCATCCTCCTCGCGCGTGCCGCCGCCGATATTGTGGAGGACGAGCGGCACGCCGGTCGTGTCCTTGCGGTCGGACACGATGCCGGTGTGCGGCAGACGGCCGTTCACCATCGCGGTGAAGATGTCGCCCGGGCGCCAGTCGGCGGGATTGGTCGTTACGGGCAGCGAGGCGCCCTGCCGCCGCCAATAGGTCGCCAGATTGGGCACGCGGCGATGGTCGATATTGCGGTCGGGGCGGCCGAGCCCCCAGTTTTTGGGATAGGCTGCAAAATTGGCGCGCATGTCGGCATTTACAAGCGCCTGCAGGTCGGCGCCGAGCGCATCGCGGAAGGCGCGGATCACGACGTCGGTGCACACGCCCTTGGCGCGGTCGACGTCGCCGTTCGGGAAGCGGAGGACGGTGTAGGCGGGATCATAGGACAGCGTCACGCCGACCTGCCGCCGCGCCGCGCTCACCAGCCGCTGGGCATTGGTGAGCGCCATCGCCTCGCCCGACACGCCGAATGCGAGCACCGCGCCGATAAAGGCGCGCCGCGTCGGCTGGAACGGGAGGACGGACTGCTGCATGAAATTCGCTTTGCCCAAAAGAAAACGACCGGCTCTGCCTGTTGGCGGAACCGGTCGTTTTTGAAAGCTGTTTCGGCTTTGGGTGAGAGAAGCTCTCCTTAGCCTTCGCCGGCTTCCGACCGGTATTCGCGGCGCTCCGCAATACGCGCCGATTTACCAGTGCGGCCACGAAGATAGTAAAGCTTCGCACGACGCACGGCACCCTTGCGGATGACGGTAATCGAGTCGATGTTGGGCGAATAGAGCGGGAACACGCGCTCGACACCTTCGCCGAACGACATTTTGCGCACGGTGAAGTTGGAGCCCATGCCCTTGTTCGAGCGTGCGATGCACACGCCTTCGAAATTCTGGACGCGGGTGCGTTCGCCTTCGACCACCTTCACGCCGACTTTCAGCGTGTCGCCGGGACGGAAGGTCGGAATCGTCTTGCCAGCCTTGGCGATTTCTTCGGCTTCGATCGTCTGGATGAGGTTCATGTCCTCTAGTCCTTTTCTTTTCGCCGCGCGCCAGAGGCAGGTCGGTCCCGAGCGCCCTCATGGCGCTCCCAAAGGTCCGGCCTGCGTAACCGTGTATGATCTTCCGCCTGTTGTTTCCGCCAGGCCGCGATCTTCGCATGATCCCCCGATCGCAGCACTTCGGGGATCGTGCGCCCTTCCCAATTTACGGGCCGGGTATAGTGCGGATATTCGAGCAAACCGTTTTCGAACGATTCGTCGTCCCCGCTTGAAGCCGCGCCCATTACGCCGGGAAGCAGCCGAATGCAAGCGTCGAGGAGCAGCAGCGCGCCCATCTCGCCGCCCGACAGGATGATGTCGCCCATCGACACCTCTTCGATCGGCCGCGCGTCGAAGATGCGCTCGTCGAATCCTTCGAACCGGCCGCAGAGGATGATCGCTCCCGGGCCCGCCGAAAGCTGACGCACGCGCGCCTGTGTGATCGGCGTCCCGCGCGGGGTCATCGCGAGGATCGGCAGGCCCGGATGCGCCGCCACCGCATGGTCGATCGCCGCGCCGAGCACATCGGCCTTGAGCACCATTCCGGCGCCGCCGCCCGCGGGCGTATCGTCGACGGTGCGATGCTTGTCGGTCGCGAAATCGCGGATCTGCACCGGCGCGCAGTGCCACGTCCCGCTTTCGAGCGCGCGCCCCGCCATGCTGTGCCCCAGCGGACCGGGGAACATGTCGGGGTAGAGCGTCAGGGGAACGGCGGTGAAGGTCATGCCACCCCATGCCGCCCACCGACCCCGCTTGGCAAGCGTCAGCTGTCGACGCGCACGCGTTCCATATGCGCCTTCATGCGCGCCAGCCCCTCAGCCATCATCGGTGCGACTTGCTGCGCGAGTGCATCGGGCAAGATGTCGGCGGTCCAGCGCACCCGCGCGCCACCTTCGGCCCCCGCGACTTCGAGCACGCCATTATGATGTTCGAACGCCTTGATCGCCCAGACGAGGCGGCGGCGGTCATCGTCGACCGAGACGATCGTTTCGTCGGCCACCGCGCCGTTCGCAAAGGTGACGCGGCGAACCGGCGCGCCGTCGCCTTCGAGCATTTCGGTGGCGGCGACGAACCCGGGGACGAGCCGGTCGTGGAGCCGGCCGACGTCGCGCGCGGCGTCCCAGATCGTGGCGGGGTCGGCGGCAATGAAGATTTCGTGGTGAATCGAAGCCATCGGGCTTGCTCCTGCTCTGGATATGCCGCCGATGATAGCGGCGCCGCCGCACCATCGCTGGCAGGAATCGGACGCGGTCACCGACACCCCCGGACAAGCGCGGCGGATTCCCGTATAAAGAGCGCATGACGCCGCCCGACGAACCCGACCTCGATTTCGCGCTGTGCGAACGGGTGCGCTATGCGCGCGATCCCGCCTATGATGGAATTATCTTCATCGCGGTCAAATCGACCGGCATCTATTGCCGCCCGGTCTGCCCGGTGCGCCAGCCGCTCTCGCGCAACGTCAGCTATTATCGCAGCGCGGCGGCGGCCGAGCGCGCGGGCTTTCGCCCCTGCCTGCGCTGCCGGCCGGAGACGGCGCCGCGCTCGCCGGCGTGGAACGGAACCCGCGCGACCGTCGATCGCGCGCTGCGGCTGATCGAGGACGGCGCGCTCGACGAGGCGGACGTCGAGGCGCTGGCCGCGCGGCTCGGCATCGGCGCGCGCCATCTGACGCGGCTGTTCCGCCGCCATCTCGACACCACACCGCTGGCCGCCGCGCGCACCGCGCGCATCCAGCGCGCCAAGCGACTGATCGATACCACCGACCTTGGCATGACCGACATCGCGCTGGCGGCGGGCTTTGGCAGCGTGCGGTCGTTCAATGCGGCCTTCCAGCAGGTCTATCGCCGCGCGCCGAGCATGTTGAAACGCCGCGCGAGGCGCTAGCGCGGTTCGGGCGGCGGCGGCGGCTCCAGTAGCGCGTCGGACAGCAGGTGGCGATCCTTCTCGATTTCGGCGTGCAGCCATTCGCGAAAGCGCTCGATCTTGCGCACGCCGACGCGGTTGTCGCGGTGGACGAGCCACATGCCCGACGAGGCCGACACATAGAGCGTGTCGAACGGTTGGACCAGCCGCCCGCTCGCGAGCTCGCCCTGCCAATAGAGCGGGGTCATCATCGCGACGCCGAAGCCCGCCTGCACCGCGCTGCCTTCCTGCAACTGGCTGTCGAGTTCGATCCCGCGCCGCGTCGATGCCGGCGGCCTCGCCACGCCGGCCAGGGCGAACCATTCGGCCCACCAGCTGTCGTTCGGCGCGAGCCGCTGGACGCGCAGCAGGTCGGCGGGCTCGCGAATATCATGTTCTTCGATAAAGGCCGGCGAGGCGATCGGCGCGAGATATTGGCGCATCAGGAAATCGCTGCGCAGCCCGGGCCACACCCCCTTGCCGATGCGGATCGCGACGTCGACGTTCGAGGCATCGAAGTCGATCAGATCGTTGCTCATCGCCATGCGCACCGCGAGTTCGGGATATTGGAGCTGGAAGCTGCCGATGCGCGCGCTGAGCCAGGTGCCGCCGAAGCTGGTCGCGGCGTTGATCGTCAGTACGTCCGCCTCGTCGCTGCCGAGCGCGGCGAAGGCGTCGCCCATCGTCGCGAAGGCATTGCTGATCGCGGGGAGCAGCCGCTGGCCGGTTTCGGAGAGACGTACGCGGCCCTTCTCGCGCACGAACAGCGCGCGGCCAAGCCGGTCCTCCAATTGGCGGATTTGATAGCTCACCGCGGCCTGCGTCAGCCCCAGCTCCTCGGCCGCGCGCGAGAAATTCTGCAGCCGACCGGCGGCTTCGAAGGTGCGTACGGCGGCGAGGGGCGGCAGGCGGGACATGTCACCTTATAAGTTCAGCTTATAATATGGTCTACGCCTTTTGTTGGCGGAGCGATGCCGGGAAGTGCATCTAGGCAACATCAAGCGAAAGGAGATGAACGATGAAAGACGAGCAGTTCATGCGCGTTTGGAATGACGGTCATGATCATTTCAGCGCCGATATCGCCCGCGGCCTCCACTGGCTCGCGACCCCGTTCCGCCGCCTCGGCGAATGGATCGCGGTGCCGAGTGCGCCGGGCGAAGACAGCGTCTTCACCCGCGCCGCCGCGCGCTGCGGCGTGCGCCCGCGCCGGGCGCGATAAATTTTCCCTGCCCTCCCCTCTCAAAGGTCCAGGGCGAAACGGGGTGGGGCCGTCCCTTGCTAAGGCCTCACCCCGTCGACATCAACGCGCCTCGGGCGGCACCACACGCAGGCGCAGCGCCTGGATCGTGGCGGGCTCCGTCGGCGCGAGCAGCAATTGCCCATCGAGTTTGCCCTTCGCGCAGTTAAGGCGGAAGGCGGCCGACATCGCGCCAGTCGGCGCGAGGGGTTCGTCGGTCGGGCACGCCCCCACCTCGGCCTTCAGTTTCGCAAATTCGGCCTTCCAGTTCTCGGCCGAGCGGTCGAGCAGGAAGTTCATCGCGAGCTTGCCCTGCAGCGGGCCGAGGTCGCCCGCGGCATAGGCCGCCCTGGCCGCCGCATAGGCCTCCGCCACGGCCGGCGACACCGGGACCTCGCGCGCTTCGAGCAGCCCCGCCTTGTCCATGGCGACCGCGGTGTCCCACGCGGGGCCGGACGGTCCGGCATAGGTGCGGTTCGACAGCGCGAAGACCCCGACGCCGTGATCGGGCATCAGCATCACATGGCTGCCATAGCCCGGATAGCCGCCGCCATGCGCGAGCGTCAGGCCGAGGTCGCAATCCTGCGCGACGCGCCAGCCCATGCCATAGGCGCTCGACAGCTTGCACGCGGCGCCGCCGCTCGCACCGGTGCGATTGACCACCGAGACAAAGTTCAGCCCCTGCGCCATCTCGCGCACCGTTGCGCGCTTGACCGGGCCGGTGTCGGCATCGTCGCGCGCGGGCCAAGCCGAGAGCAGGAAGGCGACCCATTTGGCATAGTCGTTCGCGCTGACCTGCAGCCCGCCCATCGCGTTGAAGGCGCCGTCGACCATCTCCGGCTCGGCGGTCCAGCGATCGTTTTCCCAGCGATAGCCGAGCGCGTAGCGCGCTTTCGGAGCTTTCGGCGCGTCGAAGCCGCTGCTCGTCATACCAAGCGGGGTCAGGATCGTCCGCTGGACATAGGCCGTGTACGACATGCCCGAAGCATTGGCGACGATCCGGCCGAGCAAGGCATAGCCGAAGTTCGAATATTCATGTTGGCTCTGCGGCACGCGGCTGAACGGCACCCCCGCCGCGATCATCCGGGTGAAATCCTCCTGCGGCAGCACCTGCTGGCGGTCGCCCCACGGATCGTCGGTGACAAAGCCGCCGACATGCTGAAGCAGGTCGCGCACCCGAATGCGCGGGCTGTCCTTCGTCGGATAGGTCCAGCCCTTCATTTCGGGCACATAGTGTTCGGCGAGATCGTCGAGGCGGAGCTTGCCGTCGTCGCGCAGCTTGAGGATCGAGAGCGCGGTGAACGCCTTGGTCATCGAGGCGATGCGGAACAGGCTGTCGGGGGTGACGGCCCGCTTGTCGGTGATGTTCTGGACGCCGAGGCCCTTCACATAGGCAAGCTTGCCGTCCTTGACGACGCCATAGACGACGCCGGGCACGTGCTGATCGGCCTGAAATCTGGTGAAAAGCGCGTCGATTTCGGGGGCGAGCTGGTCGAGGGTTTTGGGGGCCGTTTCCTGCGCCGTGGCGGGAACCGCGCCTGTAAGCATGAGAGCAAAAGCGAAACCCGATTTCCAGCGCATGACAATCTCCCCGATCATTTGCGACGGGGCTATCAGACTGGCGGGTCAGGACAATCGGCTATTCGACGAACGCCGCATTGACGGTGACACCGTCGTCGTTCCACGCCGGCACCGCTTGTGCGGTCATCGGCACCATGAAGCGCTTGCGGTCGGGCTTTTCGATTTCGAGGATGTCGCCCGCGCCGAAATTCTCGATCGCGGCGACATGGCCGATCGCCGTGCCGTCGGTCGACACGCACGGCAGGCCGAGCAGGTCGTGATGATAATATTCGCCCTCGCCCAAGGGCGGCAGCGCCGAGCGCGGGACCGTGAGCACGGTGCCGCGCAGCGCTTCGGCGCCGCTGCGGTCGGTGACTTCGACAAAGGTCGCGACCGCGCCCTGATTGGCGGGGCGCACCGATTTCAACGTAAGCTTGCGGTCGCCCGCGTCGAAAACGGAAAAGGCGCGGAGAGACTCCGCGCCTTCGCCAAATAATTTGAGACGCACCTCGCCCCGTACCCCGTGCGCGCCGGCGATGGCGGCGAGGGTGACGGGGCGCGACGCGTCGGCCAAGGCTTAGCCTTCGGCCTTTTCTTCGCCAGCTTCAGCAGCCGGAGCTTCTTCGGCTTCGGCAACCGGGCCGCCTTCGGCGACTTCTTCGGCGATCGCGGTCGCGTCTTCGGCGGTCGCGTCGGCCGGGGTTTCGTCGGCGACGGCTTCGGCAACGGCTTCGGCGGTCGCTTCGCTCTTCACCGAACCGGTTGCGTCCGATTCAGCGGCTTCGGGAGCGGCAGCTTCTTCGGCCGGGGCTTCGACTTCGGGTTCCGGGGCCGGAGCGGCGGCAGCAGCGGCTGCGGCTTCTTCGGCGTCAGCCAGCTTCTGGGCCTTTTCTTCGGCGCGTTCCTTGGCCTTTTCGCCGGGGACACCCTTGTTCGGGTTGTTGCGGGCAGCGCGCTCGAGGACACCCGCGGCGTCGAGGAAGCGGGCGACGCGGTCGGTCGGCTGCGCGCCAACCGAAACCCAATGCTTCGCACGGTCGGCGTCGAGCTTCACGCGCTCGGGATTGTCCTTGGCGAGCAGCGGGTTGTAGCTGCCGATACGTTCGATGAAGCGGCCGTCGCGCGGGCTGCGCGAATCGGCGACGACGATCTTGTAGTAAGGACGCTTTTTCGAACCGCCGCGTGCGAGGCGAATGGAGGTTGCCATGATATTTTCCTTTTACTTCTAAACTGAAATCCGAATTTAATTACTTCTTTTTATTCATCAAATTAGCGAGTTCGGGCGGGATCGATCCGCCCCCACCGAGACCCGGGAGGCCGCCGCCACCCATACCGCCCATTCCGGGAATGCCGCCGCCCTTGCCGAACAGCGCGCCGAGGCCCTTGAGCCCGCCCATCTTGCGGATCTTCTTCATCGCGCTGGCCATTTCCTGGTGCATCTTCAGCACCTTGTTGACCTGTTGCACCGTCGTGCCCGAGCCATTGGCGATGCGGATCTTGCGCTTCGCGGTCAGGATTTCGGGCTTCGCGCGCTCTTTCGGGGTCATCGACCCCATGATCGCGTCGAAATGAATGAGCATCTTGTCGTCGGCGGCGCCCGCGGCCATCTGCGCCTGCGCCTTCTTGATGCCGGGGATCATGCCGGCGAGGGCGCCGAGGCCGCCCATGCGGCGCATCTGGTTGAGCTGGGTGCGAAGGTCGTTGAGGTCGAAGATGCCCTTGGCCATCTTCGCCGCCATCGCCTCGGCCTCTTCGGCCTGGATCGTCTCGGCGGCGCGTTCGACGAGGCTGACGACGTCGCCCATGCCGAGGATGCGGCCCGCGATGCGCGACGGCTGGAAGAGTTCGAGCCCGTCGAGCTTTTCGCCCGTGCCCGCGAATTTGATCGGCTTGCCGGTGACCGCGCGCATCGACAGCGCGGCGCCGCCGCGCGCGTCGCCGTCCATGCGGGTGAGCACGACGCCGGTCAGCGGCACCTGATCGGTAAAGCGCTGCGCGACCTGCACCGCGTCCTGACCCGTCAGGCTGTCGACGACGAGCAGCGTTTCGGCGGGGTTCGCCGTACGCGACACCGCCTGCATCTCGTCCATCAGCTGCTGGTCGACGTGGAGGCGGCCCGCGGTGTCGAGCATCAGGACGTCATAGCCCTGCAGCTTCGCCGCCTGCAGCGCGCGCTGCGCGATCTCGACCGGCTGCTGGCCCGCGACGATCGGCAGGGTCGCGACGTCGATCTGGGTCCCGAGGACGGCGAGCTGTTCCTGCGCGGCGGGGCGATTGACGTCGAGCGACGCCATCAGCACCTTCTTGCGCTCTTTTTCCTTTAGCCGCTTCGCGATCTTCGCGGTCGTCGTCGTCTTGCCCGAGCCCTGCAGGCCGACCATCATGATGACGGCGGGCGGGGTGACGGCGAGGTCGAGCTCGGCGGTTTCGGAACCGAGCATTTCGGTCAGCGCGTCGCTGACGATCTTGACGACCTGTTGCCCCGGGGTGACCGAGCGCAGGACATTTTGCCCGATCGCGAGTTCGGTGACCTGATCGACGAAGCTGCGCACGACGGGCAGCGCGACATCGGCTTCGAGCAGGGCGATTCGCACTTCGCGCATCGCCGCGCGCACGTCGGCCTCGGTCAGCGCGCCGCGGCCGCGGAGCTTCCCGAAAACATCGCCAAGCCGATTGCTCAGACTGTCGAACATGCGCCTCAAATCCTTGCTTACGAGCCCGCAACGCAAAAGACGCCGGTGAGCGAAACCTCGCCAACCAGCGGCTATCCGTGGACAGACTTTCCGTCGCGGACATCGATATGCCCGTGCGCAAGATGCGCGCGGACGCGGCGGCCTTTACGCAAAAGCGGTGTCAAAAGCAAGCGGCGGCCGCGATACGCGCGCGCACGACCCGGCGGCGGCGCACTTAACCCAAATTTCACCGCTTTGCCCCCATAGAGCCCATAAGGGTGGGACAAATTCATATGACATCGACGCCGAAGCCATTCGACCGCAGCGAGGGCGCCAAACGCGACATCATAGCCGGCGGCATTGTCGTCGCCGCGATCCTGTTGTTCGTGGGGACGGGCAGCAATGTGATGCAGGCGGCCGTTCGCGCCCTCATCGGCATCGGCGGCGGCCCCGACCGCGCGCTGGCGACGGCGGTGATTCTCAATGTCGCGCTGATCCTGTTCGGCTGGCGCCGCTACAAGGATCTCAATCGCGAAATCCTCGAGCGTACCGAAGCCGAGCAGCGCGCGCGCTATCTCGCCGACACCGACCCGCTGACGGGCTTCCTCAATCGCCGGGCGCTGCTCGCGACGGGACAGCGCCAGATCGCGAGTGCGATCGCCGAAAAGCGCCAGGTCGCGCTGTTCCTGCTCGACCTCGACCATTTCAAGACCGTCAACGACATCCACGGCCATGCCGCGGGCGACCGTGTGCTGCAGGTCGCCGCCGAGCGCATCTCGGCCGTGCTGCCGCCGAATGCGACCAAGGCGCGGCTGGGCGGCGACGAGTTCGTCGCGATGCTGGTGTTCGAACCCGCGGCGCGCGCCGACATCGACGCGCTGGCCGCCGAACTCGTCATGGTGCTCGACAATGTTGTCGCGCACGACGCGCAGCAGATCCGCGTCGGCGCGTCGCTCGGCATATCGCTCGCCAGCGATGCCAGCGTGACGATGGAAACGATGGTCCGCCAGGCCGACATCGCGATGTATCATGGCAAGGACGAGGGCCGGAACCGCCACATCTGGTTCGAAACCGGGATGGAAATGGCGGTGCAGGTGCGCAACCAGATCGAAACGGGCATTCGCGACGGCATGCCGCGCGGCGAGTTCGTCCCGCATTTCGAACCGCAGGTCGATATCGCCAGCGGGCGCCTGATCGGCTTCGAGATGCTGATGCGGTGGGAATCGCCCGAATATGGCATGATCCCGCCCGAACGCTTCATCCCGGTCGCCGAGGAAAGCGGACTGATCGGCGAATTGTCGCTGCAGGTGATCCGCGAGGCGATGGAGGTCGCCAAGCGCTGGGATCCGACGATCATGCTCGCGGTCAACATCTCGCCGCAGCAGCTGAAAGACCCCTGGTTCAGCCAGAAGCTCACCAAGCTGCTCGTCGAGGTCGGATTCCCGGCCGCGCAGCTCGAGGTCGAGATCACCGAAAGCTCACTGTTCGAGAATCTGCCGCTGGTGCGATCGATCGTCACCAGCCTGAAGAATCAGGGCGTGTCCTTGAGCCTCGACGATTTCGGCACCGGCTATAGTTCGCTGTCGCATTTGCGCGCGCTGCCGTTCGACCGGATCAAGATCGACCGCAGCTTTGTCGCCGCGATGCGCGGCAGTCCCGATGCACAGGCGATCGTCGTCGCGATCGTGCGGCTCGGCGAAAGCCTCGCGATGCCGATCACCGCCGAAGGCGTCGAGGACGAGGCGACCGCGATCGAACTGACACGCCTCGGCTGTTCAAAGGGGCAGGGCTGGTATTTCGGCCGCGCCGCGTCAGCGGCCGACACCGAACGGCTGCTCGCCGACCGCGGCCTGCTGCGCGCGCCGATGGCGCCGCCCGCCGGCCCCGACGCCAGCGAAGACGCGCCGCTACGCAAGACGGCCTGATCCCGCCGCATCGCTAGACTTCGCGCCCGCGCGCCCTTACATGCGCGGACTATGGCAGATCGCTTCACCAAGATGCACGGCCTCGGCAACGACTTCGTCGTGATCGACGCACGCGAGCAAAGCGTCGAGATGACGCCGGCGCGCGCGCATGCGATCGCCGACCGCCGCCATGGTATCGGGTGCGACCAATTGATCCTGCTCGAACCGTCGAACAGCGCCGATGTGAAGATGCGCATCTTCAACGCCGACGGCGGCGAGGTCGAGGCGTGCGGCAATGCGACGCGCTGCGTCGCGACTTTGATCGGCAAGCCCGCGGTGATCGAGACGCTCGGCGGCATGCTGCGCGTCACGCCTGCGGATGGCGGTGCCGAAGTCGTCTTGGGCGAGCCCGAATTCGACTGGGAGCATATCCCGCTCGCGATGCCGATGGACACGCGCGACATGCCCGTCGCGTGGGACGAGCTGGAGCATGGCGCCGGGGTCAATGTCGGCAATCCGCACATCGTCTTTTTCGTGCCCGAGGCCGACGCCGTCGCGCTCGACGAACTCGGCCCGCGGATCGAAACCGACCCGCTGTTCCCCGAGCGCGTCAACGTCAATGTCGCGAGCCTCGACGGCGAAAACCAGCTGCAACTGCGCGTCTGGGAACGCGGCGTCGGGCTGACGCAGGCGTGCGGCACCGGCGCGTGCGCGACCGCGGTCGCCGCGATCCGCGCCGGCCTCGTCCAGTCGCCGGTGACGGTGTCGCTGCCCGGCGGCGACCTCGTCATCCGCTGGGCGCCCGGCGAGCCGATCGTGATGAGCGGCGCCGCAACGCGCGTCTATGAGGGCGAGACCGACTGGGCGCAGTTCGGATGAGCGCTTCCCTCGCCGACCCGGTCGAGGTCGTCAATTTCGGTTGCCGGCTGAACATCGCCGAGGGCGAAGGGGTTCGTGCGGCCGCGCGCGCCGCCGGCGTGCGCGATACGATCATCTTCAACAGCTGCGCGGTGACCGACGAGGCGGTGCGGCAGGCGCGGCAGGCGGTGCGGCGGGCACTCCGCGAGCGGCCGGGTGCCGAGGTCGTGGTGACAGGGTGCGCAGCCGAGCTCGAACGCGAAGCCTTTGCCGCGATGGGCGCAAGAGTCGTGTCCAATGATGCGAAGGGTTTGGCTGAGAGCTATCAAAACACCGTGTCCCCGCGAAGGCGGGGACCCATCTCCGGTGGGCTCCAACTCGAACCGGCAGGTGATGGGCCCCTGCCTTCGCAGGGGCACGCTTTTCTTCCCTATTCCCCCGCGCTGTCAGGCGCCGATCACGCCCGCGCTTTCCTCGGCGTCCAGACCGGTTGTTCGCATAGCTGCACCTTCTGCGCGACGGTGCTCGCGCGCGGGACGGCGCGGTCGGCGAGCGTCGATGCGGTCGTCGCATCCGCGCAAACCGCGCTCGATCGCGGACAGCGCGAGATCATCCTGACCGGGGTCGACCTTGCCAGCTATGGCGACGACAGCGGCACGACATTGGCCACGCTGGTCGAGGCGCTGCTGGCGCTGCCGGTCGAACGCCTCCGCCTCTCGTCGCTCGATCCGGACCGGATCGACGGCGCGCTCTTCGCCCTGCTGACGCAGGAAAAGCGCGTGATGCCGCATGTCCACCTGTCGCTGCAGGCCGGCGATGACATGGTGCTGACACGTATGAAGCGCCGCCATCGCCGCGCCGACGCCGTCGCACTCATCGAGCGACTGAAGGCCGCGCGCGCCGAGATCGCGATCGGCGCCGACCTGATCGCGGGCTTTCCGACCGAGGATGACGCGATGTTCGCGAACTCGCTCGCGCTGATCGACGATTGCGACGTCGTCTTCGGGCATATCTTTCCGTACAGCCCGCGCGCCGGGACGCCCGCCGCGCGGATGCCGCAGGTCGGGCGCACGATCGCCCGCGAGCGCGCCGCGACCCTGCGCGACGCCAATGCGCGGCGGCGGCAGGACTGGCTCGAAACGCAGGTCGGCCGAACCGTATCGATGCTCGTCGAGCGCGACGGGCTCAGCGGCCATGCCGAAAATTTCGCCGCGGTGGCGCTGACCACGCCCGCGGCGCCCGGCACCATCATCGACGTGCGCCTGACCGCACGCGACGGCGACCGGATGATCGCCACCCCTATTGAAGCAAAGGATATCGCGGCATGACCGGCCAAAGCTGGAGCGAACGGCTGCTCGGCGGATTTCGCCGCACGTCGGAACGGCTCGGCGAAAATCTCGCGGGGCTGACCGGCAAGGCGCGTCTCGACGAGGACGATCTCGACCGCATCGAGGAGGCGCTGATCACCGCCGACCTCGGCCCGGCGATGGCCGACCGCATCCGCAGCCGCCTCGCCGAGCGCCGCGACATCGCCGCGAACGGCACCGAGGAATTGCGCAAGGTCGTCGCCGAGGAAATCGCCGCCGTGCTGCGCCCCGTCGCCGAACCGCTCGACATCGATGCCTTTCCGCGCCCGCAGGTCATCCTCGTGATCGGGGTCAACGGGTCGGGCAAGACCACCACGATCGCCAAGCTCGCGCACCTGTTCCAGGAACAGGATTATGGCGTGATGCTCGTTGCGGGCGACACCTTCCGCGCCGCCGCGATCGGGCAATTGAAGGTCTGGGCCGAACGGCTCGGCGTGCCGATCATGGCGGGGCCCGAAGGCGGCGACAGCGCGGGCATCGTGTTCGACGCGGTGAAACAGGCGACCGCGACGGGGATCGACGTGCTGATCGTCGACACCGCCGGACGGCTGCAGAACAAGCGCGAGCTGATGGACGAGCTTGCCAAGATCAAGCGCGTGCTCGGCCGCCTCAACCCGGCGGCGCCGCACGATGTCGTGCTCGTGCTCGACGCGACGACGGGGCAGAATGCGCTGTCGCAGATCGACGTGTTCCGTGAGGTTGCGGGGGTGACCGGGCTCGTGATGACCAAGCTCGACGGCACCGCGCGCGGCGGCGTGCTCGTCTCCGCCGCCGAGCGCCACGGGCTCCCGATTCACGCGATCGGCATCGGTGAAACCATCGACGACCTTCGCCCGTTCGATGCCGACGAGATCGCGGAAATTATTGCAGGAAATATCCGATGAGCGACGTGCTTCCCACTGGCCCCGAGTCGGTCCCGCCGCCGCCGCCGGCGAAGCATGGCTGGCTCAACTTCGTGATCGATTTCGGGCCTTTGCTCGTCTTCTTCCTCGCCTATAAATTTTCGTCGGGCGGCGAAGGCGCGTTTGCCGCGACGACCGCGGCGATCAAGGGCACCGTGGCGTTCATGGTCGCGATCGTCATCGCGATGGTCGTGTCAAAGTGGAAGCTCGGCAAGATTTCGCCGATGCTGTGGATGTCGAGCATCCTCGTCCTCGGCTTCGGCGCGCTGACGATCTGGTTCCACGACGAGCGCTTCATCGTGATGAAGCCGACGATCATCTACGGCGCCTTCGCCGCGCTGCTGCTCGGCGGCTACTGGTTCAAAAAGCCGATGCTCAAATATCTGCTGCAATCGGCGCTCGAAGGGCTCACCGACCGCGGCTGGCTTTTGTTGTCGCGCAACTGGGGGATCTTCTTTGCCGCGCTCGGCATCGCGAACCATGTGATGTACGAGATGATCCAGGCGAAACAGATGAGCTTCGACCTGTGGCTGACGATCAAGGTCTGGGGGGTCACCGCCCTCTCCTTCCTCTTCACTTTCAGCCAGGTTCCGGTGATGCTCAAGAACGGCCTCGCCGTTCCCGAAGAGGCCGCAACCGACAAAAGTTGATGCATTTCCCCACCGCGCTGGCATAGCTGCGTCACCGGCACCGGGTCGCACGCGGCGCCGCGATAAACAGGGGGAACTGCCATGGATAAATTTTTCGGAAACCTGCACGCGGTGTTGGGCACGGGGCTCGTGCTCGCGATCATCCTGATGCTGTGCCTGAACGGCCAGAATTTCGAGGACGGGGTCGCCGCGGGCAACGCGATCATGCGCTGGCTGCACACCTTCTTCGGCGTGCTTTGGATCGGCCTGCTTTATTACTTCAACTTCGTCCAGATGCCGACGATGCCGAAGATCCCGGCCGAACTGAAACCCGCGGTCGGCAAGCATATCGCGCCCGCCGCGCTGTTCTGGTTCCGCTGGGCGGCGCTGGTCACCGTGCTGCTGGGCGTCGCGATCGCCGGCCACGCCAAATATCTGGTGCCCGCATTGGGCCTTCAGGACCCGTACAAGCTGATCGGCGTCGGCATGTGGCTGGGCCTGATCATGGCGTTCAACGTGTGGTTCCTGATCTGGCCGAACCAGAAAAAGGCGCTGGGGATCGTCGAGGCCGACGATGCGACCAAGGCGAAGGCCGCGCGGACCGCTATGATCTTTTCGCGGACCAACACCTTGCTGTCGATCCCGATGCTGTATGCGATGGTGAACGCGAACCTCGGCTGATCTGAGTCCCCCTCCCGCTTGCGGGAGGGGTTAGGAGAGGGAATGTCGCGGGGAGTGTTGCCAAAACAGGCCCTCCCCCGACCCCTCCCGCAAGCGGGAGGGGAGATTTTACCCCTCGATCGCCGCCTTGTGCATGCGGCCGTTCATCACATAATGCGCGACGCCCAGCTGCATGCCCGCGGCCTGCGCATCGTCGATCTCCCGCACCCGCCGCGCGGGCGATCCCGCCCACAGCTCGCGATCCGGAATTTCCTTATTCTCGGTCAGCAGCGCGCCCGCGGCGAGCATCGCGTCGCTGCCGATGCGGCATCCATTCATCACCGTCGCCTTCAAACCCACGAACGCCCTGTCCGCCAGCGTGCAGCCATGCACCATCGCGAGATGGCCGATCAGCACATCTTCGCCGATGATCGTCGGGAAGCCTTCGGGGCGGTGCGGCATCGGGCCGTCGCAATGGACGATGCTGCCGTCCTGGATGTTCGAGCGCGCGCCGACGACGATGCGGCTGACATCGGCGCGCAGCACGCAATTATACCAGATGCTGACATCGGGCCCGATCGTCACGTCGCCGATGATGCGGCATCCCGGCGCGATGAAAGCGCTGGGGTCGATCTGCGGCGTCTTGCCATTGACGCTGATGATGCTGATGTCGTTCATTCGTCGCGGCCTCCAATGAGATTCTTCCAGATCAGGACCGGCAGCGTCGAGGCATAATCGTCGGTCCAGCGGGTGAAACCGGGACGCGCGTCGAGCGGCACCCAGGTGTCGAGGTCGCGCGAATCCTTGCGCGGGCGAATCCCGCCGGTCAATTGCTGCATTCGCTCAGGTGTCGCGGTCAGCGCGACCCAGTTCGATCCGGTGAGGTCGCCATATTCGTCGCCGACCGGACCAGGGTCCATGCGGATCGCGCTCGTCCAGCCGCGCGCCTTCGCCTCCGCCGCCAGCACGGGCTCCAGATCGAAGAAGCGGTTCGAGATATGGATGAGCAATATACCATCGGGCTTCAGCGCGCGCGCGTAAATGCCGATCGCCTCTTCGGTGAGCAGGTGCAACGGGATCGCGTCGGACGAGAAAGCGTCGATGACGATGACGTCGAAGCGCCCCGCGGGCTGGTTGGCGAGTTGGAGCCGCGCGTCGCCGATGACGATCGGCGTGTCGCCGGCGCAGTCGGACAGGAAGGTGAATTTCGACGGATCGCGCGCGATCTCGACCATCACCGGATCGATCTCGAAGATCGTCCAGTGCTGACCGGGCCTCCGGTAACAGGCGAGCGTGCCTGCCCCCAGCCCGACGATACCGATCGACGCATTCGGCCCGGCGAGCGCGCTCGCCTTGTCGAGCGTCAGCCCAACGCCGGATTGGTGGCCATAATAGGTCGTCGGATCGCGCCGGTGCGCGGCGTCGGTACGCTGAAGTCCGTGGAGCGTGGTGCCATGCGCGAGGCGGCGCTGGTTCGACGCCGGATAATCGGTGACGGTATAAACGCCGAAATAGCTGCGCACGCGCGCGCCGGTAAAGCTTTCCTGGATCGTGTCCCAGCCGCCGACGCCGATCATCAGCAAGGCGAGCACGGGCACATAGGCCCAGCGCCAGCCGATGACGAGCATGCCGATGACGAAGATCGCGATGCCCCACGACGTCGTCGCGCTATCGAGCCGGCCGGTCCAGTCGCCGACCATGTGCCAGGCGCCAAAGGCGGCGACCGCGACGAATACCGCAGCAACAATGCGCGCGGTCTTCACCTCGAGCCCCAGCCATTTGTCCCACGGCAACAGTGCGGGGAGCGGCAATAGCAGCCCCGCGGCGAGGATCAGCAGCGGATGTTCATAGACCCAGTCGAAGATCAGCGGCGCGAACAGCGCCGCGAACAGCCCGCCGAGCACGCCGCCCGCCGACATGATGAGGTAGAAGAGTGTCAGATGCTGCGCAGCCGGGCGGAGATGATAGAGATAGCCGTGGAGCGCGGTCGCGACGACGAACAGCATCGCGAGGCTGGCGAGCGCGACCATCATCGACCCGCCGCCCGAGCTCAGCAGCCCGAGCCCGCCGACCGCGAGCAGCACGACGGGCGCGATCAGCGTGATGATCTGCGTCGGGCGCTCCATCGTCGAAAAGGCGATCACGAAGCTCAGGAGATAAAGCCCGAGCGGCAGCACCCAGAGCAAAGGCATCGCGACGATGTCGGTGGTAAGGTGCGTCGTCGTCGACAGCATCAACCCCGACGGCACCGCCGCGATCAGCAGCCAGTGGAGCTGGCGGCGCAGGCTCGGGCGCGGTTCGTCGGTGACGGCGGCATGGGCTTCGGCGCCGCCGTGCCAGCGCGCCGCCGCGGCCCCCGCGACGAGCAGCACGAGCAGCGCATAGCCCGCGGTCCAGCCCCAGCTTTGCGCCGCGAGCGGCATCGTGGGTTCGACGAGCGCCGGATAGCTGATGAGCCCCGCGAAGCTGCCGAGGTTCGAGGCGGCATAGAGATAATAGGGATCGCCCGCACGCGCGTCGGCGGCGAACCAGCGCTGCATCAGCGGCGCCTGCGCCGAGACGACGAAGAAGACGGGGCCGATCGACGCGAGCAGGAGCAGGGGCACCCACAGCGCCTCCTGCCCCGGACCGGGTGCCGCGATCTGGGCGATGCCGATCGGGAGCCACAGCGCCGCGACGAGGAAGAGCGCGAGGTGGATGACCGCCTGACGCCGCACGGTGAAGCGCCCGAGCCAGTGCGCATAGGCATAGCCGCCGAGCAGCAGCGCCTGATAGACGAGCATCGCGCTGTTCCACACCGCGGGCGCGCCGCCCAATTTGGGGAGCACCATGCGCGCGACCATCGGCTGAACGAGGAAGAGGAGGAAGCTGCCGACGAGGATCGTCAGCACGAACAGCCAGCGGCGCGGCGAATTGGAAGCGGTCACGCTGTCAGGCGCCAAGCAGGCGTGCCGCGTGCAACGCGTGATAGCTCAGCACCCCCGATGCGCCCGCGCGGCGGAAGGCGAGCAAAGTTTCGAGGACGAGCGCATCGCGGTCACCCGCGCCCGCCGCCGCCGCGGCCTCGATCATCGCATATTCGCCCGACACCTGGTACGCGTAGACGGGCACGGCGAAATTGTCCTTCACCGCGCGGACGATGTCGAGGTAGGGAAGCCCGGGCTTCACCATCACGCTGTCAGCGCCTTCGGCAAGGTCCTGTGCGACTTCGCGCAGCGCTTCCTCCGCGTTCGCGGGGTCCATCTGATAGGTCTTCTTGTCGCCCTTGAGCAGTCCGCGCGAGCCGACCGCGTCGCGGAACGGGCCGTAGAAGGCCGAGGCATATTTCGCGGCATAGCTCATGATCTGGACATGGCCGAAGCCCTCGGCCTCCAGCGCCTGCCGGATCGCGCCGATGCGGCCGTCCATCATGTCGCTGGGGGCGATGATGTCGGCCCCGGCGCGCGCCTGGTTGAGCGCCTGTCCGACGAGCACTTC
Organism: Sphingomonadaceae bacterium 3R27C6; assembly: GCA_005503215.1. GTDB lineage: Bacteria > Pseudomonadota > Alphaproteobacteria > Sphingomonadales > Sphingomonadaceae > Sphingopyxis. Next base: position 79,256 of record SCNS01000014.1, read on the forward strand.
GACCGTTTCGTCGTTGAGGACATAGCCCGTATCGTCGATCAGCCCGTCCTGCCCATGGCTGGTATAGGGATCGAGCGCGACGTCGGTGAGGATGCCGATATCGTCGCCGAGCGCCTGCTTGATCGCGGCGGTCGCGCGGCACATGAGGTTATCGGGATTGAGCGCTTCGCCGCCATCGGCACTGCGCCGGTCGGGCTGCGTATAGGGAAAGAGCGCGAGGCACGGGATGCCCGCGGCGACCGCATCGCGCGCGCGTTCGACGAGCAGGTCGACCGACCAGCGCGACACGCCGGGCAGGCTCGATATCGCTTCCTCGGTGTTGGACCCGTCCGCGACGAACAGCGGCCAGATCAGGTTTGAGGGCGAAAGATGCGTTTCGCGCACCATCGCGCGGCTCCAGCCGGTGCGGCGGGTGCGGCGCAGGCGCAGGTCGGGGAAAGCGGCTTGGGTCATGCGGGGTGCATAGCGGGGCGCGGGCGCGGGGCAAATGGATAATGGGGCGAAATCATCCCCTCCCGCCCGCGGGAGGGGCAGTGAGGCTTGCCGGTTTACCGGCTAGCCGCAGCGGGGTGGGCAGGGCGCGAGGCGTCGTTGCCCACCCCGCTGCGACTAGCGAACAAGTTCGCAAGTCTCGCTGCCCCTCCCGATTTCGGGAGGGGGTGACATGTTCAGATCCCGCCCTCGGCGCGTTTCGAGGCGACGTCGGCGAGGCTGCCGAGCTTGGGCCCTTCGACCTGCTTCGGCGCGATCGGGGTCAGTGCGGCGCCCGGCGCGATCGATGTCAGCGACCGGATGCGGGCGCGGAAGTCGGCGAGCGCCTTGCCTTCGAGCAGCGCGCGCGTGACGAAGGTCACCGACGACGGATTGACCGCGCGGCCGTTGCGATAGAGTTCGTAGTGAAGGTGCGGGCCGGTCGAGAGGCCGGTCGAGCCGATATAGCCGATCACCTGCCCGCGACGCACGCGCTGGCCCGAGCGCACCGCGATGCGGCTCATATGGCCATAGCCGGTGCCGAGGCCATTGCCGTGATTGAGCTTCACATAATTGCCGAAACCGCCGTGACGCCCGGCGATCGTGACCATGCCGTCGGTGACCGCATAGATCGGCGCGCCATAGCCGCCGCCGAAGTCCATGCCGCTGTGCATGCGCTTGTAGCCGAGGATCGGGTGGCGGCGCATGCCGAAGGTCGAGGTCACGCGCCCATTCGTGGGCCGCGTCATGCCGCCGCGCTGTTCGCCGACGCCCGACGCCTCGAACCATTGGGTCCGGCCGTCGACATTCCATTCGAGCATCGAGAGTTTCACTTTTCCGCCGCGGATCAGCCCGGCGTAGAGCAATTTGCCCGTCTCGGTCTCGCCCGTTTCGGCGCGGCGGTAATCGACGATAATGTCGAATTCGTCGCCGGCGCGAATGTCGCTGCCGACCGAAATCTGTTTGCCGACGACGCGCAGATAGGACTGGATCGCGGCGGGCGGCGCGCCGGCGGCGCGCGCCGAACGGTAAAGGCTGTCGCCGACCCTTCCGCGAATCCGCAGCGGGGTCGCGTCGACCGCGATCGGGATGCGGCGCATGACGAGCTGGCCGCCCTGTCGCTCCATTTCGATGCGGAGGTCAAAGCGCGCGCGCATCGCGAGCGCCTCGACCGGGCGCGGCATCGTGCGCGCGGCGCGGCGGCCGAGGATCAGGTCGATACGCGTGCCCGGCGCGATGTCGGCGAGCGGAACCGCGCCCGAGACCTGGCGCGCCAGCGCCTGCGCCTCGCTGCTGCCGACGCCCGACCGTTCGAGCAGGCGCGCAAAGCTGTCGCCGCTGCCCAAGGTGGCGGTGAGCTCGATCTGCGGGCGTTCGGGAGTTTGCGTCAGCGGGCGTACCGCATCGGTCGCCGCCATATGCCGCCCGGTGTCGCCGCCGAACGCCAGCGGCACGATCATCTGCGCGCGCGCTTCGTTGAAATCGGCGGCGTCGAGCGCGGGCGTGCCGCCGATCTCGAGCGGCTGGATTCCGGGGAAGGTCGCGATCGCGGTTCCGCACAGCAGGGTTAATGTCGCAAGGCCGCGCCACCATTCGGCCGAACCGATATTATCGCCAAGGTCCGGAACAAGATCGAGCTGCGCCAGCCGGTCACGCCAGCCAAGCTGCGGTTCGGCGTCGGCAACGGCGCGCCGCAACGGGATCGCTTGCGACATCGTGAGGGCGGCCGCGTTGCCGGACATCCCCGCGATGGGTTCGTGACGCTGGAACAAATTTTGAGCCCCCGCTCGGCCAGCCTCGCATATCCCCGGCTGCCGAATGATGTTTTCGAGGCCTTGTCTGTAAAGAAAGGTCGTTAAAGTCAATTTAATGGCGGATTTGCCGCGGCGCATTGCGGCAAGGCGTGGCGGGGCCGGGATATTATGCAACAGTGTGGAAAAAATCGGCCTCTATCCTGCCATTCGAAGATCGGCTGTTGCGCGCCGACCGCACCCATGCCAGCTTGGCTCCCAAGAAAATGACGTCATCCTCCTTCCAGCCGGTCAAGGCTGTCCTTGGCCCCACCAATACCGGCAAAACCCATTTGGCGGTCGAGCGCCTGACCGCCCATTCGAGCGGCATGATCGGCTTTCCGCTGCGCCTGCTCGCGCGCGAGGTTTACGACCGCGTCGTCGCGATCAAGGGCGCGGCGCAGGTGGGACTCGTCACCGGCGAAGAGCGAATCCTGCCGCCCGACGCGCGCTATCTGCTCGGCACGATGGAAGCGCTGCCGGTCGAACGCGACGTTGCCTTTGTCGGGATCGACGAGGCGCAGCTTGGCGCCGACCCCGAGCGCGGGCATGTCTTCACCGACCGGCTGCTCCGCGCGCGCGGACGCGAGGAAACGATGATCCTCGGCTCGGCGAGCATCCGCGGGCTGGTCAAGGGACTGGTGCCCGAGGCCGAGATCATCACCCGGCCGCGTTTCTCGACCTTGAGCTACGCCGGGTCGTCGAAGCTCTCGCGCCTTCCCAAACGCTCGGCGATCGTCGCTTTCTCGGCCGAGGAAGTCTACGCGATCGCCGAAATGCTGCGCCGCTTCTCGGGCGGCGCCGCGGTCGTGATGGGCGCGCTCAGCCCCAAGACGCGCAATGCGCAGGTCGCGATGTTCGAGGCGGGCGAGGTCGATTATCTTGTCGCGACCGACGCGATCGGCATGGGGCTCAACCTCGACGTCCAGCATGTCGCTTTCGCTTCGCTACAGAAATTCGACGGACGGCGCCTCCGCCGCCTGACGGTTTCGGAAATGGCGCAGATCGCGGGGCGCGCCGGGCGCCACCAGCAGGACGGCGGCTTCGGCACCGTCGGGCTGCCGCAGGGCGGCTTCACGCCCGAGGAAATCCACGCGATCGAGGGGCATCATTTCCCGCCGCTCGCGAGCCTGTTCTGGCGCAACCCGACCCCGCGCTTCGGCTCGCTCGACCAATTGCTGTCCGACCTCGCGCAGCCGCCGAGCCAGCCGATGCTGCGTCCCGCGCCCGAAGCGGTCGACATCGCGGTGCTCAAGCATCTGGCGGGCGATATGGAAGTGCGCGCGCGCGGCGGCGACTTCGATGCGGTCCAGCGATTGTGGGACGTCTGCGGGCTGCCCGATTTCGAGCAATTGGGCGCCGAACATCATAGCCGTACGGTGTTCAAGCTGTGGCAGTGGCGCACGAACGGCGACGGGATGATCGATCCCGACTGGTTCGCGCGCCGCCTCGCGCGGCTGAACGATGTCGAGGGTGACATCGACCAGCTCGCGAGCCGCATCGCCGCCGTCCGCACGCTCTGCTTCATCGCGCAGCGCGGCGACTGGATCGCGGGCGCGGCGGGGTGGACCGAACAGGCGCAGGCGCTCGAATCGCGCCTGTCCGACGCGCTCCACGCCGCGCTCGCGCAACGCTTCGTCGACCGGCGGCTCGCGCTGCTGCTGCGCGACGCGGGACAGCGGGGCGCCGCGCTGCCCGTCGCGGTCGGCGCCGACGGCACTGTCGCGGTCGACGGCGAGGCGATCGGCACGCTCAAGGGGTTCCAGTTCAAGGTCGATCCGGTCGCGAAGGCGAGCGACCACCGCATGCTGCTCGCGGCGGCCGAAAAGCATCTGCGCGCCGAGCTCGCGCGCCGCGCGACCGCGCTCGCCGAGGGCGACGACAGCGCATTGTCGCTGATCGCCGAGCCGGGGACGGCGCCGCGCCTCGCCTGGCACGGCCACGCGATCGCAACGCTCGCGCGCGGGCCGACGCTCGTCCAGCCGGCGATCCAGGTCGACCCGTCGCTGCGGCGGCTCGAACCGCAGCAGGTGCAGGCGATTTCCGAACGACTCCAGCGGTTTGTTGCCGCGCAGCTCGCGCGCCACGCGGGCCCGCTCGCGGCGATGGGCGAGGCGGCGGGCGACCTTTTCACCCCGCCGCGCGTCCGCGCGCTGCTCGCCGCGCTCACCGACAACAGTGGGACGATCGGCCGCGCGGCGGTCGAGGACCAGCTGGGCGCGCTGACGCCCGAAGAACGTCCGCAGCTGCGCAAGCTCGGTTTCACCATCGGCTCGCTCGATCTCTTCCACCCGCTGCTGCTCAAGCCCGAGGCGGTGCGCTGGCGCGCCGCGCTGACGGCGGCGCAGCAGGGCGCGCCGGTTCCCGTGCTGCCGCCGCACGGCGCGGTGCTGCAAAAGGCGGGCAGCCACGCCGGGCTGGTGATCGCGGGTTTCCGCCGCTGCGCGTCGGGCTGGCTGCGCATCGACATGGCCGAAAAGCTCGCGCGTCAGGCGCATGCCGCGCGGATGCAGGCGGCGGCACCGCCGACCGCGCCGCTGGCCGGCCGCGACGATCATCATGACGATCATGCGAGTGACGAGCATGAGGGGGTGAGCGCCGCGCCGCCGCCCGGCTTCGTCATCGACCCCGCGCTCGCGACTTCGCTCGGGCTCGACGAGGAGACGCGCCGCGCGCTGCTCGGCAGCTTCGGTTTCCGCAGCATCGGCGAACCCGCGCTGCAGCGCTGGCGTTGGTCGGGGCTGCGCAAGGCGGCCGAAAAGCGCCCGCGCCGCAAACCGCATCCGCGTCGCAAGAGTGCCGACGCGCCGACGCGCGCCGCGAACGGCGAAACAAGGCGCCCGCCGGCGCATCAGGCGAAGGGCAAGCGCGGCGAGGCCGGCGAAGGGGCTGTTCGGCGACGCGCGCAAGGACTGATGGCCAGCCCGGGCGCCGCGGGAAGCATCAGGCTGGACAAGCTGCTGTGGTTCCTGCGCCTCGCCCGTTCGCGAAGCATCGCGCAAGCGATGGTCGAAGCGGGGCATATCAGGCTCGACGGGCGGCGCATCACGCGTTCGTCGTGCGCGGTCCACGCCGGGTCGACCCTCGTTCTGCCGGTCGGCGAGCGGATCGAGGTGATCCGCCTGCTTTCGCTTCCCCTGCGCCGCGGCCCCGCGCCCGAGGCGCAGGCCTGTTACCAGCGGCTCGATCCCGGCGCTTCGCCGCCCGAACAATCGGCTATCGACGCCAATGGAAATGCTTTGCACCCAGAGCGCCCCGACCGCCCTATTCAGTGAGAGTGATTCGCAACTGTCGCTTAGCGTTGACGCACCGCCTTCACGCGGCATAGAGGCGAGCCCATATTGAGAGCCTGACGGCCAGATTGCCGTCATCTGAGGGAGCCGAAAGCCCATGACCTATGTCGTCACCGATGCCTGCGTCCGGTGCAAATATATGGACTGTGTCGAGGTGTGCCCCGTCGACTGTTTCTATGAGGGCGAGAATATGCTCGTCATCAATCCGAACGAATGCATCGACTGCGGCGTGTGCGAACCCGAATGCCCGGCCGAGGCGATCCTGCCCGACACCGAGAGCGGCCTGGAAAAGTGGCTCGAGGTGAACAGCAAGTTCAGCGCCGAATGGCCGAACATCACGGTCAAGAAGGACAGCCCCGCCGACGCCGACGAGTTCAAAGGCGTCGAGAACAAGTTCGAGACGCTCTTTTCGCCCGAACCCGGCGAGGGCGACTGAGGCGAAACCAGATAATCCGGACGGGGCGGGACTTTCCCGCCCCTTCTTTTTGCCCCCTTGAAAGACCTCCGCTTGGCGACGATGTAGGATCATGGAGGGGCAGCCCGCCGGATTCTCCGGCGCGGCATCCCGATAACATAAGGACGAATTCCCAATGATCGACCCGCTCGCAGCCCTTGTTCCCGTCGTCGTCGAACAGACGAGCCGCGGCGAACGCAGCTTCGACATTTTCTCGCGCCTGCTGCGCGAACGGATCGTCTTCGTCACCGGCGAGGTCGAGGACCAGATGGCCTCGCTGATCGTCGCCCAGCTCTTGTTCCTCGAATCGGAGAATCCGAAGAAGGACATCTATATGTACATCAACTCGCCGGGCGGAGTCGTCACGGCGGGCATGGCGATCCACGACACGATGCAATATATCCGCCCGCGCGTCGGCACGGTGTGCATCGGCCAGGCGGCGTCGATGGGCAGCTTTCTGCTCGCCGCGGGTGAGCCCGGCATGCGCGTCGCGCTGTCGAACGCCCGCGTGATGATCCACCAGCCGTCGGGCGGTGCGCGCGGCATGGCGTCGGATATCGAAATCCAGGCGCGCGAAATCCTGCGCATCCGCAAGCGGATGAACGACCTCTATGTGAAATACACTGGCAAGCCGCTGAAAGAGATCGAAAAAGCGATGGACCGCGACACGTTCCTGGAGGCCGACGAGGCCAAGGCATTCGGGCTGGTCGATCAGGTGTTCGACCGCCGTCCGGGCCTGCCGGGCGACGACGCGCCGAAGGATGTGAGCGAAGGCCCGACGCCCTGAGTGCCACGTCCCGAAACGAACCAGTAACCGCGTTTCTTGACGCCCGCTTCGCCCTCTGGCGCTACGCGGGACATTGAACCGATGTCACCCAATTGCCATATTGTAATTGGGTGACCGCGGACTAGGATAAAGGCGGCGGTGCCCTTTTGGCGCTGCCAGAGGAAGATTTATGACGAAATTGAGCGGCTCGGACAGCAAGAGCACCCTTTACTGCTCCTTCTGCGGCAAGTCGCAGCACGAAGTTCGCAAGCTCATCGCAGGACCGACCGTGTTCATCTGCGACGAATGCGTTGAGCTGTGCAACGACATCATCCGCGAAGAGATCAAGGGCGGGATCGCCGCGCGCAAGGATGGCGCGGTGCCGACGCCGCTGGAGATCTGCCAGCACCTCGACGCTTATGTCATCGGCCAGAACACCGCCAAGCGCGTGCTGTCGGTCGCGGTGCACAATCACTACAAGCGCCTCGCGAACAGCGGCCGCGGCGACGATGTCGAACTCGCGAAGTCGAACATCCTGCTCGTCGGCCCGACCGGCAGCGGCAAGACCCTGCTCGCACAGACGCTCGCGCGTTTCCTTGACGTGCCCTTCACCATGGCCGATGCGACGACGCTGACCGAAGCTGGCTATGTCGGCGAGGATGTCGAGAACATCATCCTGAAGCTGCTGCAGTCGTCCGACTATAATGTCGAAAAGGCGCAGCGCGGCATCGTTTACATCGATGAAATCGATAAAATCTCGCGCAAGGCGGAGAATCCCTCGATCACCCGCGACGTGTCGGGCGAAGGCGTGCAGCAGGCGCTGCTCAAGCTGATGGAAGGCACCACCGCGTCGGTTCCGCCGCAGGGCGGGCGCAAGCATCCGCAGCAGGAATTCCTGCAGGTCGATACGACGAACATCTTGTTCATCGCGGGCGGTGCGTTCAGCGGGCTCGAAAAGATCATCGGCGACCGCCTGCAGGGCAAATCGATCGGTTTCGGCGCGCATGTCGCCGGCCCCGACGAGCGCCGCATGGGCGAAGTGCTGAAGAATATCGAGCCCGAGGATCTGCTGAAATTCGGCCTGATCCCCGAATTCGTCGGCCGCCTGCCGGTCATCGCGACGCTCGAGGATCTCGACATCGACGCGCTGGTCAAGATTTTGGGCGAACCCAAGAACGCGCTGGTGAAGCAGTATCGCAAGCTCTTCGATCTCGAGGAGGTTGTCCTGACCTTTACCGACGATGCGCTGATCGCGGTCGCCAAGAAAGCGATCGAACGCAAGACCGGCGCGCGCGGGCTGCGCTCGATCGTCGAGGCGATCCTGCTCGACACGATGTTCGACCTGCCCGACCTCACCGATGTGGTCGAGATCGTCGTCGACAAGGATGTCGTCGAGGGCCGCAAGGATCCGGTGCGCGTCTATGCCGACAAGGCGAAGGAAGCCGCGGGCGACGCCGCCTGAGTCGCACATGGGGCGCCCCACGGGGCGCCCTTTATGTTGCATTGCAGCAACAGTTTCCCGAAAAAACGCATTAGCGCCTGTGGATAATTCCGGACGCGTGACGGAAATTCGCGCTTTTTTCACCCTCCGGTGAACCGCCCCCCCCTCCCCGCTTGCACTGTCACAATTGCTGTCACAATCGTGCCACATGCGGGCTTCAGGGGCGCTCGCAGGTCAGGCGCGCCCCATTCGGGCGCCTGCCGAATGCACCACCAAAGGGGACATCCAGTAATGAAATTCCGTCACACGCTCGCTGCCAGCGTTGCGCTGATTCCGGTCGCGCTGCTTTCCACGCCGGCCTTCGCCCAGTCGACCGGCACGCAGGACTTCGAAGACGAAATCGTCGTCACCGGCGTTTCGGTGACCGACGTCGCCGGCATCCAGTCGCCCGACACGTCGAAGGCCAAGTCGGTCCTCGGCCAGGAAGTGATCGCCCGCCAGAACCCCGGCCAGACGATCCTCGACACCATCAACCTCGTTCCCGGCGTCAACTTCACCAACAATGACGCCTATGGCTCGGGCGGCGGACAGCTGACCATTCGCGGCTTTTCGGAAGATCGCATCAGCCTGACCTTCGACGGCGTGCCGCTCAACGATTCGGGCAGCTATGCCGTTTATTCGAACCAGCAGCTCGACCCCGAGCTGATCGAACAGGTCAACGTCAACCTCGGCACCACCGACGTCGACAGCCCGACCGCCGCCGCGACGGGTTCGACCGTCAACTACCGCACCATGGTTCCGACCGAAGAATTCGGCGTCAAGATGTCGGGCTCGGCGGGCGAATATAAGTTCTTCCGCATCTTCGGCCTGGTCAACACGGGCGCGTTCACCCCGTTCGGCACGCGCGCCTTCCTCTCGGCCTCGACCACCTCGAACGACAACCCGTTCAACAATTATGGCCGCATCCGCAAGAAGCAGGTCAACGCCCGCATCTATCAGCCGATCGGCGACAACGGCGATTTCGTGTCGGTTGCCGGCCATTATAACGTGAACCGCAACAATTTCTTCGGTTCGGTGCCGCTGCGCAACGACCTGCCCGTCCCTTCGGGCTTTCCGCAGTCGAACGACGACCGCGAATATGACATCAACTATCCCTGCACCGTCAACACCACGGCGCGGCCGGGCGTTGCCGACCTGACCAACGGTTGCGGCACCGAATTCGATCGTCGCTACAATCCGTCGAACACCGGCAATATCCGCGGCGCCTCGCGTTTCTCGTTTGGCGACAGCATCACGCTGACCGTCGATCCGAGCTATCAATATGTGAAGGCCAACGGCGGCGGCACGGTCAATGCACGCGAACGCCTGCAAGACGTCAACCCGACCGGCACGACCAACCTCGCCGGCTATATCGGCGGCCGCCCCTATTTCGGGCGCGACCTCAACGGCGACGGTGACCTGCTCGACGAAGTCACGATGACGGCGCCCAGCCAGACCCAGACGCGCCGTTATGGCGTGATCGCCAACCTGCGCTGGGACATCAACGACGAGCACAGCGTCCGCGTCGGCTACACCTGGGATCGCGCCCGCCACCGCCAGACCGGTGAGGTCGGGTTGCTGCAGATCAACGGTGAACCGTTCGACGTTTTCCCCATCGACGATCCGCAGGCCGATGTGACCGGCGGCATCCTGCAAAAGCGCGATCGCCTGTCCTATGCGATCCTGCATCAGGTGTCGGGCGAATATCGCGGCGAGTTCGCCGACGGCCGCCTGGTCACGACGCTCGGCATCCGCGCGCCCTTCTTCAAGCGCGACCTGAACAACTACTGCTTCACGACCAGCGTGACCGGTTTCCTCGATTGTTTCGGCAAGGACGACCCACGCAACGCCGTCTATGCCGGGGTGAACCCGACCGTTCAGGGTCCGCAGCAGCGCGTCCTGAAATATGACGATATCCTGCCGAACGTCGGCCTGCTGTTCAAGGCGAGCAACCAGATCTCGGTCTTCGCCAACTATTCGAAGGGGCTGCAGGTCCCGGGCACCGACAATCTGTACAATGCCTTCTTCTTTGCGCCCGACACCGAGTCGGCGCGCCCGCGGCCCGAGACGAGCAACAATTTCGACCTCGGCGTGCGCTATCGCTCGAGCAAGGTGCAGGCGCAGGTTTCGGGTTGGTACACGCGCTATCAGGATCGCCTCGTTTCGGCCTATGACCCCGACACTGACCGCAACCTGTATCGCAACCTCGGTCGCGTCGACAAATATGGCATCGACGGCAGCGTCGCCTATCAACCGATCCCTGAACTCGCGCTCTATGTCTTCGGCTCCTATATGAAGTCGGACATCAAGGACGACGTGCAGTCGGGCACCGACGGTGCAGGCAACCCGATCTTCCTCCCGACCGCGGGCAAGCGCGAATCGGGCGCACCGGCGTACAACTTCGGCGGGTCGGCACGTGGCACTCTGGGTCCGGTCGAACTCGGCGTCACCGCCAAGCGCACCGGCGGCCGCTATCTGTACGACACCAACCTGCCGCTCACGCTGGGCGGAAACCAGGTCTATGGCGCCAAGACCAACGCCTATTGGCTGGTCAATCTGGATGCGCGTCTGAGCCTCGAGTTCCTCGGGCTGAACGACAAGACCTTCTTCCAGGTCAACGTCTACAACCTGTTCGACACGCTGTATGTCGGTCGCTTCACCTCGTCGCTGGAGCAGAGCACCTCGGCGCCGAACGCCCAGATCGGCGCGCCGCGCACGATCAGCGGCACGCTGACCGTCGGCTTCTAAGCCGCCGCGGCACGAACAAAAAGGGCGCGGGAGGCAACTCCCGCGCCCTTTTCTTTGCCAGCGAATGCGAAGGCAGCGCCGCGCGGCGCCGGGGTATCAGCCCGCGGCAATCCGCCGCGCGGTGTCCCGGACCAGCGCGATCATGTTGGGGACGCCCTGTGTCCGGTTCGACGACAGCTGGCGCGTGAGGTCGAAGGGGGCGAGCGCCGCCGCGACGTCCATGTCGGCCACTTCGGCCGCAGGCTTGTCCTGCACCGCGGCGAGCACGAGCGCGACGATCCCCTTGGTGATCGCGGCATTGCTGTCGGCGAGGAAATGGAGCTGGCCATCGTCGCGCGGCACCGGATAGACCCAGACGCTGGCCGAACAGCCGCGCACCATTGTCGCGTCGGTCTTGAGCGCGTCGGGCATCGGCTCGAGCGTCCGGCCGAGATCGATCAGCAGGCGATAGCGATCGTCGCCGTCGAGAAAATCATATTCGTCGAAGATATCGGTCAGGCTGCGCATGGCCGCGCCACTCGCATAGATGGCGCCAAGTTGAAAGGGGCCTGAAACGACATCGGCCCGCTCCCCTGCCAGCCGCCGGACGGATGGCGACTGACAGGGGAGCGGGCCGATGCCGCGCGGGTGTCGCGGATGGATTAGAGGTCGACCCCCGCCGCGATGGCTTCGAGCTTGCGCAGCCGTTCCTTGAGGTCGGCGATCTCGATCCGCGACCCGGCGTGCGGGACACCCGGATCCTGCGCCAGCGGCGCGTGGCCCGCGGCGAGTTCCTCGCGCTTGAGCTGGATCCAGTCGCGCCAGCCGCGCAGCGCGACCAGGCTGACGATGCTCAGCGCGGTGAGCGCGATGGCCGCGGCGGTAAGGTCGGGGGTGATGAAAGCCATGAGCGTTGCTCCTTTTCCGGCATTCAGATTTTGCTGTTGTCGCGCAATTTCTCGATTTCCTGATCGAGCGTGACCGCGCGGTTGTGGTCGGTGGCGATGCGTTCGAGCACCTGGATCCGCTCCTTGAGCGCGCGGATTTCGGCTTGCAGCGCCTTGGTCTCGCCATTGTCGGTGGCGACGAAATATTCGCCGCCCTTGTGATCGCGGCGGATGCCGTGCTTGGCGCGAATAATGCTGCCGATGGTCACGATCAGGACGATGCCGACAACCATTTCAAACGGGCCCATGGGGAGGTTCCTTTCCGTATGTCTTTGTTTTTTAGTTCAGCGGGGCGTCGCGCAGCTTTTCGATCTCGTCGGCGACATCAATTCCCTTGTCGGTAACGATGCGCTCGAGAACACGGACGCGCGCCTCCAGCCGTTCGGTTTGCGCCGCATATTGCGCGGCCTTTTCGGCGGTCTCGTGCGTGATCGCCTGGAACTGCTTTTCCTTGAATTTCAGGGTCCGCTCATAAGCGGCGTAGCCGATGGCCAAGGTGACGGGCAGCCCCACGACGATGGCGAGAATGAAGATGACTTCCATGTTCGTTCCTCTCAGTTCGGCGCTTAGTTCGAGGGGCGCCGCAGCGCTTCGATCTCGTGGCTCAGCCGGTGGCTCTCGTCGGTGACGATGCGCTCGATCACCGCGAGGCGATCTTTCACCGAACCGAGTTCGGCGCGCAGCTGGGCATTTTCCTGGCTGATCAGCTTGACGCGTTCCATCGCCTCGTCGCTGGTCTTGGGGTAAACCGCCTTGCCCCAGCTGTTTTCGAGCGGATAACCGTTCTTGACGCGGAGCCAGGTGGTGAAGACCCACCCTCCGACCCCGGCCAAACCGATGGTGGCGATGACGGGGGCGATGGCGTTCAGGACATCCAGATTCATTGTCTTCTATCCTCTCAGCGCAGGCGGTCGATCTGGCTGGCGAGCTCTGCCGCCTGACCATGGTTTTCGGTCGCGATGCGTTCGAGCACCGAAATCCGTTCTTCCAGCCGGCTGACCTGCCCCGCCAGCTTGGCGTTGTCATCGGTCAGCAGGGCGATTTTTCGATCAGCGTCGGGGTCGGTTCGATGAACCGTGCCGCCCCATTCATTCTCAACGGGATAGCCGTGCTTGGCGCGGATCCAGGTGGTGAACATCCAGCCGCCGATCGACAATGCGATGATGGCGAGGACAAAAGTGGTGCCACCGAAATTCATCTATCTTCCTCCCTGTTGCCGTTTCCGCGTGAGGCCCGATCAGCGGAGAGCGTCGATCTCGTCCGCGAGGCGGCGGTTGTGGCTCGTGTAATATTGCTCGATGTCGGCAAGCCGGCGGTCGATGTCGCGGAAGCGCGACTTGATGTCGCGGGTCGATGCGGTCGGGTTGCTCCGCACACCCTGCCAGAACTTCGCTTCCTCACTCGAACCATAGAGCGCGAACGGCTTGGGCGTGCCCATCCAAGCGACCATCCAGTAAGCGATCAGCGTCCAGGGGAAGCCGCCCATCAGGGTCAGGAGGACCGCGCCGACGCGAACCCAGAGGACGTCGATCCCGCTATAATCCGCGATTCCCGAACACACGCCGCTCCATTTGGCGTTCTGCTTGTCGAGGTAGAATTTTGTGCGGCTGGCAGACATCTCAGTTCCTCCGGTTCGTATGGTTTTCGAGTTGCGCCAGCTCTTCATCGCTGCGTACCGCGGGGCGGAAGTCGGGATGGTCGGCGCTGATGATGCGTTCGACGGTGTGCAGGCGGTTTTCGAGCCGCCGGGCCGTATCGTAAAGTTCGTCGAGCAGCTGTTCGTCTTCTCCGGTCAGCGTCTTGGCCTGCTTCCACTTCGTGATGTAGTGGAGGATCAGCCAAGGCAGACCGAGGAAGAGGGTTCCGATGACGATCGGGACGATGATGATCTCTTCCATCGGCCTTGCTCCTTACTGCTTGCTGGCCTGCGCGGCTTTCAGCGCGGCGAGTTCGTCGGCAACCTTGTCGGCCGCCTGCAGTTCGGCGATCTCTTCGTCGAGCGACTTCTTGTAACCGAGGCTCAGCGCATCGGCGCGGCCTTCGGCTTCGTCGACGCGGCGTTCGAGGATCTCGAAGCGCGAGAAGGCATCTTCGACGCGGTCGCCATTGGTCATCTCGCGCAGCTTGTAGCGATTCTCGGCGCTCTCGAGGCGGTTGACGACGCTCGACTGGCGCGCGCGGGCTTCGGACAGCTTCTTCTGCAGCTTGGCGATGTCGGCCTCGTAACCGGTCAGCGCGTCGTCGAGGACGGCGATCTCGGCCTTGAGCTTCTCGGCCATGTCGCCGGCTTTCTGCTTTTCGACGAGCGCGGCGGTGGCGAGGTCTTCGCGGTCCTTCGACAGCGCGAGTTCGGCCTTTTCCTTCCAGCTGTCCTGCAGGCTTTCGAGCTTGGCGATGTGACGGCGCATTTCCTTCTGGTCCGCGATCGTGCGGGCGGCGGAGGCGCGAACTTCGACGAGCGTTTCGTTCATCTCGAAGATGATCTGGCGGATCATCTTTTCGGGGTCCTCGGCCCGGTCAAGCAGGTCGGTGACGTTGGCGGCGATGATGTCGCGGGTTCGTGAAAAAATACCCATTTTGAAACTCCTGTCGAAAATCTTGAGACCCGGTATTTTTTTGGGTGTCGTTGGAAAAAAGCTGGTGCCGGGGCGGGGCAAGGGGGGAGAGTGCCCCGGCACCAGTGCCGGTCAGGCCAAAGCGCTGACCGCCGGGGACATGACAGCGGCAACCAGCGGGCCGGCGGGGGTGCCGGTGACGCTGGCGGCAACCTGGGGCTGGTCGATCACGCCGACGAGGATGGCAAGCGCTCCGACCGCGCTGAGCGCGAAAGTGGCGGCCTGGGCAAACATCGTTTTCATGGATCAACCTTCCCTGTAGTTTTCGCTGCACCGGTGCGATCTGCGCCGGTTCGTCTGAAACGATGCATAGGGCGTGCCAATTACGCGCACCCACGGAAAACCGCCGAACTTCACGCTGAAACGGCACCCCCAATCGATTTGACTTGCCAATCAGCGGGAAAATTTGCCAATGATTGGGAATGGAACGCGAGACCCAATTTATCGGCCAATCGGCGGCGTTTCAGGACGCGGTCGAACGCGCGAGTCTTGCGGCCTCGCTCGACCGCCCGGTGCTGGTGATCGGCGAGCGCGGCACCGGCAAGGAATTGATCGCCGAGCGCCTCCACCGGCTGTCGACGCGCTGGGATCGCCCCTATGTGATCATGAACTGCGCGGCGATGCCCGAGACGCTGATCGAGTCCGAATTGTTCGGGCACGAGGCGGGGGCTTTCACCGGCGCGACGCGCACGCGCGCGGGGCGGTTCGAGGAGGCCGATGGCGGCACCTTGTTCCTCGACGAACTCGCGACGATGTCGATGGGCGCGCAGGAGCGCCTGCTCCGCGCGGTCGAATATGGCGAGGTGACGCGCGTCGGATCGTCGCGCCCGATCCGCGTCGACGTGCGTATCGTCGCGGCGACGAACGAGCATTTGCCCGCGCTCGCCGAGGATAATCGCTTCCGCGCCGACCTGCTCGACCGGCTGTCGTTCGAGGTCATCACCCTGCCCCCGCTGCGTGCGCGCGAAGGCGATATCGAAGTGCTCGCCGAATATTTCGGGCAGCGCATGGCGGCGGTGCTCGGCTGGGACGAATGGCCGGGTTTCGGCCCGCGCGCGCTCGCGGCGATGGAGGGGCACGACTGGCCGGGCAATGTCCGCGAACTGAGGAATGTGATCGAGCGCGCGATCTATCGCTGGGCCGACGCCGAAAAGCCGGTCGACGCGCTGAGCTTCGATCCGTTCGCGAGCCCGTGGCAGCCGGTATCGCGCAAGGTCCCCGCACGGCCCGAGGCGTCCGCCCCGGCGCCGGCGAACGACGCAGCGCACGCGGCCGCCGCTCCGCCTTCGGGCCCGGTCAGCGATTTGCGCGCGGCGGTCGACGCGTATGAAAAGCAGATTTTGTCGGACACGATGGCACGCTGCCGCTTCAACCAGAAGGTCGCGGCCGAGGCGCTGGGATTGAGCTACGACCAGATCCGCCACGCGCTGAAAAAGCACGGGCTGAATCAGTAGCTTTATTGCCCCGGCAACTGCGCGTTCAACGCCTCGAGCACCGCATCCTGCGTCGAGGCGAGATCGGCGAGCCGGTCGCGTAGCGCATAGATGTCGGGAAGCCCGTCGATCTGTTCGTCGACGCTGCGCTCAAGATAGAGGCGATCGATATCGGCCAGCGCCGCGGTGAGCGGCGCGCGCGCGGCGGTCAGCCGCGAGATCGCCTGTTGCGCGACGACCCAGCGTTCGCTGGCGACGGGGGCGCCCGCGGCGGCCGAAACCGCCGACGCGGTCGCAGATCGTTCGGCGGCGAAGGCCTGCTGACCCGCAGCACCATCCGATTCCCAGCGCTGGAGCCGGCCGGCAAGGTCGGTGGGCAGCGGCCCCGGGGGCGCGACGACGACCGCGGGGGGCGCGACATCGAATCGCCCCTCGATCGCGCGCTTTGCCAGCGAGGGTCCGTCATTGGCCTGCGTCGCGGCGCAGGCGGGCAGCGGCAGGAGCAGCGGAGCAAAAAGAAAGGCGCGCTTCATCGCCGCCCCTGATATGGGCGCACCGACGGCGCAGCAAGCACCGAATCGGCAGCGCGCGCGATAATCGGTGCAGCCCCGCGCTTTTGGATGAAAAGCACGGGATTTGGCGGTTGACAGCACGCGCCTGGCTCGCTAGTGGCGCTGACTTTCCCGCATGCCGGAAAAATCGCCTGCTTTGGCGGGTGACTGGCAGCGTGGGTGTTTTAGTTTCTGATTGGATGGAAGACCATGTTCGCAATCGTGCGCACGGGCGGCAAGCAGTATCGCGTCGCCGCTGGAGACAAGATCGCCGTTGAAAAGATCGACGGCGAAGCTGGCGACACCGTGTCGCTGGGCGACATCCTGCTGGCCGGTGACGGCGGCGAAGTGAAGAGCGCCGACGGCCTCGTCGTTTCGGCCGAGATCATCGCCCAGACGCGCGGCGAAAAGGTCATCGTCTTCAAGAAGCGCCGCCGGCATAACTATCGCCGCCGCAACGGTCACCGCCAGTCGCTGACGCTGCTGCGCATCCTCGCCGTCGGCGACGCCAAGAAGGCCGCGCCGAAGAAGGAAGCCGCTCCGAAGGCAGAGGCCGCTCCGGCCGCCGAAGCCAAGGCTGCCGCACCCGCCAAGGAAGCCGCGCCCAAGAAGGCCGCTGCTCCGAAGACCGAAGCCGCTGCCGAAGCGCCCGCAAAGAAGCCCGCTGCCAAGAAGGCAGCCCCCAAGAAGGAAGCCTGAGCGCGGCAACGCCGCTCGGCCTCTCGAACGAACGAATTAAGGAGCATCAGTCATGGCACATAAGAAAGCAGGCGGTTCTTCGCGCAACGGTCGCGACTCAGCCGGCCGCCGCCTTGGCGTGAAGAAGTTCGGCGGTCAGGAAGTGATCGGCGGCAACATTATCGTGCGTCAGCGCGGCACCAAGGTTTACCCGGGTGTCAACGTTGGCATGGGCAAGGACCACACGCTGTTCGCAACCGCCGACGGCCAGGTCCGATTCCACGATGGCAAGCTTGGCCGCAAATATGTGTCGGTCGACGCCATGGCGGAAGCCGCCGAATAAGGACGATCTTCCAGGGTCGTCCACCAAGGGATGACCCGGAACGGTCCTTTCCGCCTCCAGCGGAAACAAAGTTCGAAAAGAGGGAGACGGGTCACCCCCGTACTCCCTTTTTTCTTGTCCAAAATCCGTCACTTGTGACGATCGGGCGCGAAAACGGGGCCATCCATCTCCCTCCATATCGAATGTCGTCAAAGCGTCACCATCTGGCGCCAAGGCGACAGGCATTGGGAGTTTGAAAAGATGTTCGCGCGTACCGAAAGACTGTTGCTGCGGCCCGGCTGGCAGGAAGACGCCCCGGCGCTCGCCCGGGCGATCGGCGAGGAAGCGGTGGTCCGCAATCTCGCGACCGCACCCTGGCCCTATGGCGAAGAAGAAGCCCAGAAGTTCCTGAGCCTTCCCGTCGATCCCGACCAGCCGCGTTTCCTGATCTTTGCCCGCACCGGCGGCGCACCGCGCCTCGTTGGCGGCTGCGGCATTTCGCCGAGCCCGGAAGGCGCGCTGGAAATGGGTTACTGGATCGCGCGGCCCTATTGGGGCCTGGGTTTCGCGACCGAGGCCGGACGCCAGCTCATCCATATCGCGCGCGCGATGAACCTGCCGAAGCTGTCGGCGGGCCACTTCCTCGACAATCCGGCGTCGGGCGCGGTGCTGCGCAAGCTTGGTTTCAAGCCCACCGGCAAGGTCGCGCAGCGCTATAGTCTGGCGCGCGGCGGCGAGGCGGCGTGTGCGCTGTTCGAAGAAGGCGACGCCGATGCCGATGCTGTCGTCACCCCGATGCGAAGCCGCATCGGGGTGGACGAGGATTTCCGTGAGGAATTGCGCCTGATGGCGGCGTAACGATTCTCCCCTCCCTGAAAGGGAGGGGTGCGAAGACTTGGCCGCCTTGCGGCCTAGTCGTAGCGGGGGTGGGTGCAGTCTCGAAAAGAACGCCTTCGGCTACCCACCCCTAGCCCCTCCCTAGAAGGGAGGGGAACAAGTCACCCACGCATCTTGTTGACCATGCCCATGATGTCGTCGAGCGGATTGCCGTCGCCGTCCATGTCGAGCATCTTGCCGAGGCCGCCCAGGCTTCCGCCGAGGCCGCCCGCCGCGGGGGCAGCACCGCCGCCCATCGCGCCGCCGAGCACATTGCCGAGCATACCGCCGAGGCCACCGCTTTCACCGCCCTGCCCGCCCTGCTTCGCCATATAGCCCGCGGCCATCATCGCGAGGATCGGCAGCATCTGCTTGAGAATCCCCGAATCGATCCCGGTCTGCGCGGCGGCCTGTCCGGCGACGGTGCGGCTGACATCCTTCGACCCAAAAATCTGCCCGAGCACGTCATTGCCCTGGCTTACCGGCGTAGGCTGCGATCCGAGCACCGAATCGAGCAGGCCGCCGCCGCCGAGCTGACCGAGCAGCCCGCCGAGTCCTTCGACCCCGCCGCCCGATTGCGCCTGTTTCTTGAAACCGCCGAGAATTGCGGGAAGCAGCGCGTCGGCGCCCTGTTTTGCCATCGCGGGCGGAATGCCCAGCTGGTTCGCCATCGATTCAATGCCGCCGGCCTGCGCCAAAATGTCGGTGAGATTCATATCGTCATACTCCCGCTTCGGCGCGGATCGGACACCGCGCCGATATGAATGAGTATAGCAGCGCGCGAGCGAAGAACGAGTCGGTCTTTTGACTGTCATTCTCAAATGCATAGTCCTAGCCTGCAACTGTTCGACTCGCCTCTTCCGGGTTGGGCCGCTTTTCTAGTGGGAGCTACACAATGAGCATTTTCGGCAAGATCAAGGACGCCATCTTCGGCAAGAAAGCCGTCGCCGCAGAGCCCGCCGCTCCGGCCGCCCCCAGCCCCGTCGGCACCGCGCTCGACGCCGCGACGCAAGCCATGGCAGCAGCGGCCGCCGCGCCGGTCGATGTCGATGCGATCCTCACCGCCGAGGCCGCCAACGCCGGGCAGGATCTCAACTGGCGCACGTCGATCGTCGACCTGATGAAGCTGCTCGGGATCGATTCGAGCCTCGCCAACCGCAAGGAACTGGCACAGGAACTCGGCTATACCGGCGAACTCGACGGCAGCGCCGAAATGAATATCTGGCTGCACAAGGCGGTGATGCGCGAACTCGCGGCGAACGGCGGCAAGGTGCCCGCCGACCTTACCGACTGATAGACGGCCGATAATTTTCGACGGGGGCCGGGAGGGCGGAGGCTTTCCCGGCCCCTTTTCGTTGACCGGCGCGCCCCCGCGCCTAGACAGGTTTCACAAGAAACAAGTCGCCAGGGAGCAGCCCGTGTCCAATCCGCTTTCCACCCCGATCAGCCGCCGCCAGACGCTCGCCACGCTCGGCGCGGGCACCGCTGGGCTCGCCCTCGCCGGTCCCGCGGCCGCGCTGCAGTCGCCGCCCAAGACCGACGCGCAGAAACTGCTCGATTCGGTCGCCGACAATCTGCTCGCGCTGTCGCCCGAAGGCGCGACCTCGCTCGGCATCGACACCGGCGCGCGCGCCGCGATGCGCGGGCGTCTCGGCGACCGGTCGGCGGCGGGACAGAAAACCGTCGCCGACACGCTCAAGGCCGACCTCGCGCGCGTCCGCGCGTTCGACAAGGCGGGGCTGGATCACAGCACGCGCACCAGCCTCGCGGTCGTCGAAAGCGCCTATGGCGTCGCGCTCGACGGCTTCGCCCTGCCTTATGGCGACGTCGCGGTCGGCGGCTGGCGCAACACGCCCTATGTCGTGATCCAGAATGTCGGCGCCTATCTCGACGTCCCCAAATTCCTCGATAGCGACCATCCGGTGAAGAATGCCGCCGACGCCGAAGCCTATCTGTCGCGCCTCAACGCCTTTCCGGGCGTGCTCGACGGCGAGACCGAACGGCTGAAGGCCGCGGGCGGAAAGGGACTGATCGCCCCCGCCTTCCTGATCGACAAGGCAGTGAAGCAGATGGAGGCGAGCCTCGCCGACGCCAAGGCGGGCGGCTCGATGGTCGAAAGCCTCGTCCGCCGCACCGGCGCGGCGAAGATCGCGGGCGACTGGAGCGCGCGCTCGGCGAAGATCGTGCGGGGCCCCGTCGCCGCGGCGCTCGAACGCCAGCTCACCGCGATGAAGGCGCAGCGGCCGAAAGCGACGATGGACGCCGGCATGTGGGCGCGGCCGGGCGGCGACGAATGGTATGCGTGGGGCCTCCGCGCCTCGACCACCACGCGCATGACCCCCGACGAAATCCACGCGATGGGCCGCGAAGAACTCGCCGAACTCCACGGCCGGATGGACCCGATCCTCAAAAAGCTCGGCTATACGCAGGGCTCGGTCGGCGACCGGATGAACGCGCTCGCCAAGGATCCGCGCTTTAAATTCCCCGACAACGACGCCGGCCGCGCCGAAATCCACGCCTATATCCAGACCTGGCTCGGCAAGATCCGCGCCGAGCTGCCGCGCGCCTTCCGCACGCTGGTGAAGGGCAATGTCGAGGTGAAGCGCCTGCCGCTCGCCGAGGAACCCGGCGCGCCCGCGGCCTATGGCGGCGCGGGGTCGATCGACGGCAGCGTTCCGGGCAAATTCTGGATCAACCTGCGCACCACCGAGCTCCACAGCAAATATTCGCTCCCCGATCTCACGATGCACGAAGCGATCCCGGGGCACGTCTGGCAGGGTGAATATGCGAACCAGATGCCGCTGATCCGCACGATGCTGGCGTTCAACGCCTATTCGGAAGGCTGGGCGCTCTATGCCGAACAGCTCGCCGACGAACTCGGCCTTTACGACGATTTCGAGGTCGGACGTTTGGGCTATCTCCAGTCGCTGGCGTTCCGCGCCTGCCGCCTCGTCGTCGACACCGGCCTCCACGCGAAGCGCTGGACGCGCGAGCAGGGCGTCGATTTCTTCGTCAAGGAAAATGGCTCGAACCCGCTCGAGGTCGCGAGCGAGGTCGACCGTTATTGCAGCTGGGCCGGGCAGGCATGCGGCTACAAGGTCGGGTATAGCGAGATCGTCCGCCAGCGCGGGCTCGCGCAAAAGGCGCTCGGCGCGAAATATGACCTCCGCGATTTCGACAATGTCGTCGTCGAGGGCGGCAACGTCCCGCTCGACGTGCTCGCGCAGAATGTCGCGGCCTATGTGGCGGGTAAGAAGGCGTGACGGTGCGGCGCATGATGCAAAGCCTGTTCGGCGTGGCGCTGCTCGCGGCGGTTCCGGGTCATGCATCCGAATCGCCCCCCCCGCACGGCGGCGCGCGCGTTACCATCGTGACGAGCGACGTCGATCGCTTTTACGCGCTTTATGATGACCCCGCCCTCGCCAGCCAGCCCGATGTGGTGGCGACGCGCTATCTGGCCGCCCCCACGCCGGGGCTGGCGGAATTCATGGTGATGCGCCGGATCACCCCCGAAAAGCTCGCCGCCGCGCTGCGCGACAAACGCCAGATCTTTGACGACGCGCGTGGCTGCGCGACCCACCTTCCCGATGTCCGCACGCGGCTTGTCGCCGCGACCGACCGCCTCGCCCAGCTTTATCCCGCGGCGAAATTCCCGCCGATCACCATCGCCATCGGCCGCGCCACGACGGCGGGGACGGCGAATGCGAACGGGCTGTACATCGGCCTCGAAGCCTTGTGCGCCGCCAAATTCATCGAAGCCGACGACGAGGACCGCTTCGTCCACGTCATCGCGCATGAATATGTCCACGCGCAGCAGCCGCTCGCGCAAGTCGAGGATCGCGAAGAATCGGTGCTGCGCGCCGCGCTCGTCGAAGGCGCCGCCGAATTTGTCGCCGAACAGATGTCGGGTTCGGTCGGCTATCCGCTGCTCCACATATGGGCCAAGGGACGCGAGAAGGAGCTGGAGACGGCTTTCCTCGCCGAGAAGGACGCCAAGGCGATCGGGTCGCGCTGGCTCTACAACAAACAAGGCGCGGACGGGTGGCCCGGCGACCTTGGTTATTGGGTCGGCTATCGCGTCGCGAAAAGCTATTACGGCCGGACCCCCGACAAGGCCGCGGCGATCAAGGCGATCATCGAGATGCGCGACCCCGCCGCGTTCCTCGCGGAGAGCGGTTGGACGCCCGGAATGAAGCTCTAGGCGGGCAGCGGCGCAAGATCGGGTTCGACGAAGGCGCGCCGCGCCGGGACCGAGAAGAGCAGTTCGCGGCTGTAGAAGCGTAGCGGCCAGTCGCGGCGGCCCACGTCGGAGCGTAGCAGCGCGTTGACGCGCGCCGCGAGCTCGGTCTCCGCCGTCTCCGACAGGAACAGGCGCACGCCTGCGACATAGGCGCGGGTAATGCTATCGTGATAGCCGCCATGGTCGTCGTTCACGCCGCCGACGCTTTCGTTGAAGCGGCGGATGATGGTGGCGATCTCGGCGTCGATATCGACGTCGGGTCGCTCGGTCAGCAGCCAGAGGCATGCGCCGAGATGCGCCTCGTGCGTCCACGCTTCGCGCGGCAGCGCGCACGCCAGCAGGCCCTCGCCGAGCATGCGGATTTCGTCGTCGCGCGCGAACAGGCGCGGTTTATATTCGGTGGTCATGGGTCCGGTCCTTCCGGGTGATGTGCCACCCGGAAGAGATCCGGGTCAATTACGCTGCAACGGCCGCCTGCGGTGCGGCCTGGCGGACGCCTTCGTCGACATGGTCCGCAAATTGCGCGAAATTGTCGATGAATTGTCCGACGAGCGTTTGCGCGGTGCGGTCATAGGCCGCCTTGTCGGCCCACGCTTCGCGCGGATCGAGCAGCGCGCTGTCGACGCCCGGAACCGCGACGGGGACCATGAAGCCGAAATTCGGGTCCTTGCGGAATTCGGCGTCGTTGAGGCTGCCGTCGAGCGCGGCGTTGAGCAGCGCGCGCGTCGCCTTGATCGGCATGCGCTTGATGCCGTCCATCGTCGCCATGCCGCCGGTCCAGCCGGTGTTGACGAGCCAGCACTGGACGCCGCCCTTGGCGATGCGTTCTTTCAGGAGGTTGCCGTAGACCGACGGGTGGCGCGGCATGAAGGGGGCGCCGAAGCAGGTCGAGAAGGTCGCCTCGGGCTCGGTCACGCCGATCTCGGTCCCCGCGACGCGCGCGGTATAGCCCGAAAGGAAGTGATACATCGCCTGATCGGGGGTCAGCTTCGCGATCGGGGGCAGCACGCCATAGGCGTCGGCCGTCAGCATGATCACCGTCTTGGGCACCGGACCCATATTATGGTCCGATGTATTCGGAATGAAGTCGATCGGGTACGAACCGCGGCTGTTCTCGGCGAGGCTGTTGTCGTCGAAATCGAGCTCGCGGGTCACGGGGTCGATCACGACATTTTCGAGGATCGTGCCGAAACGCTTGGTCGTCGCAAAAATCTCGGGCTCGGCCTCGGGCGAGAGGCGGATCATCTTGGCGTAGCAGCCGCCCTCGAAATTGAAGACCGCGGTGTCCGACCAGCCATGCTCGTCGTCGCCGATCAGCGTGCGCGAGGCGTCGGCCGACAGCGTCGTCTTGCCGGTGCCCGACAGGCCGAAGAAGACCGCGGTATCGCCCTTGGGCCCGATGTTCGCCGAGCAGTGCATCGGCATCACACCCTTTACGGGGAGCAGATAGTTGAGGATGCCGAACACCGACTTCTTCATCTCGCCGGCGTACTGCGTGCCGCCGATCAGGATCAGTTTTTCGGCAAAATTGACCGCGACGACGGTTTCGGTGCGCGTGCCGTGCTTCGCGGGATCGGCGCGGAAGCTCGGCAGGTCGATGATCGTATATTCGGTCGCGAACGCGGCGAGTTCGGCCGCGGTCGGGCGGCAGAGAAGCGTGCGGATGAACTGGCTGTGCCAGGCGAATTCGGTGACGACCTGCACCGCAACGCGATGTTCGGGCTGCGAGCCGCCGAACAGCTGCTGGCGATAGAGGCGCGGGCGCTGCGCGAGGTGCGCGAAGAAGTCGGCCTTCAAGGCCGCGAAATGATCGGGGGTCATCGGGACATTGGTCTTGCCCCACCAGATCGTGTCGGCGGTTTCGGCGTCCTGGACGATGAACTTGTCCTTGGCGCTGCGCCCGGTGTGCTTGCCGGTTTCGACGACCAGCGGGCCGTCCTTGGCGAGCAGGCCTTCGCCGTGGCGCACGGCGTCCTCAATCAGCGCCGAGGTGCCCCAGTTTTCGGCGACCTCCGCCTTCGTCTCGACGGTGTTCGCGCCGATCAATATCTTGGTCATCTGCCTTCGCCTTTCCTTGTCCGGCGGCGTCGTTGCATACCTATGCAATGCTTAGCGCACTAATGGGTTGGCCCGCATTTGCATGGGTGCCGACGTGACCGCCGATTCCGAAATCCCGGCCGCGTTAGCTCGCTTGGCGGGGGAGGTCAAAAGATTAAAGCGGGGCCGCGCGGCGCTTGCGACGAACGCGCGACGAGGGAACCGGTGACCATGCGCGCGCTGTTGTCGCTGCGCCTCGGATAGGCTAATCGCCTTACCCGGGCCCGCCCAACGGAAAGAGCATGACGGCAACTATCGCGCTGGTCGACGACGACCGCAACATTCTGCAATCCCTTTCCATCGCGCTGCAGGCCGAGGGTTTCGTGACGCGCGTCTATTCGGACGGCGAAGCGGCGCTGAAACCACTCATCGACAATCCGCCCGACCTTGCGGTGTTCGACATCAAGATGCCGCGCATGGACGGGCTCGAACTGCTGCGCCGCTTGCGCGAAAAGAGCCAGCTTCCAGTCATCTTCCTGACCAGCAAGGACGACGAGATCGACGAGGCGCTGGGGCTCGCGATGGGCGCCGATGATTATATCGCCAAGCCCTTTTCCCAGCGCTTAGTGATCGCGCGCATTCGCGCCATCTTGCGCCGTGTCGAGCTCAACAAAAGCGCGTCCGAAGAGGGCGACGAGCCTGTCGCCGAACCGATCACCCGCGGCCGGCTGAGCATGGACCCGGCGCGCCACAAGGTCGCATGGGACGGCAAGGACGTCACGCTGACGGTCACCGAATTCCTGATCCTCGAAACGCTGGCCAGCCGCCCCGGCATCGTGCGCAGCCGCAACCAGTTGATGGACGCCGCCTATCAGGACGACGTCTATATCGACGACCGCACGATCGACAGCCACATCAAGCGCCTGCGCCGCAAGTTCCGCGAGGTCGATCCCGAATTCGACGCGATCGCCACCCTCTATGGCGCGGGGTATCGCTTTGCCGATGAAAGCTGACGTCCAAAAACGCGACGGGCAAAAGCCCGACGGCAGCATCGCCGAACAGGAAGAGTCGCCGCTCGTCTGGTCGGCGCGCTGGTCGCTGACGACGCGCATCCTTGCGGTGAACATCCTCGCGATCGCGCTGCTCGCGGGCGGCTTCTATTATCTCGACACTTATCGCAGCCGCCTGGTCGATACGCGCATCGAGGTGATGAAGGACCAGCTCGCGATGCTCGACAGCGCGCTCGAGGCGGCACGCCCCGAGGAACGGACGCGGCTGATCGAAGAATTCGCGACGGCGACCGAATCGCGGCTGCGCTTCTACGCCCCCGACGGCCGGCGCATCTCCGACAGTTTCCAGAACGGTCCGCCGACCTATACGCTGCGCGATCCCGACCTCCAGCCGTGGAAGCGCGATGCCGCGCGCGCGATGGACCGCGGGATCGACTGGGTCGTGGGCGCGCCGACCTATCCCGATTTCGAGGAACCCCGCGTCGACCGGGCGCAGTCCTGGCCCGAAGTCGTCGAGGCACAGACCGGCGGGGTCGCCGCGAGCCGCTTCCGCTTTGCCCCCGAACGCACGCCGCTGCTCAGCGCCGCGCGCGTCGTCGACCTCGAGACGCCGCAGACGGTGCTGATGACGCTCAACGCGCGCGACATCACGCGTACCGTGCGCGCCGAGCGGTTCCGCATCGCCGTCGTCGTCTTCATGGTTCTGCTCGCCTCGGTCCTCCTCTCACTGTTCCTCGCGCGCACGATCGTCCGCCCGCTCCGCCGCCTGGCGCGCGCTGCGGTGCGAGTCCGGCTCGGCCGGGCGCGCGAAGTCGTCGTCCCGCGCCTGCCGAGCCGCCGCGACGAGATCGGGACGCTCGCGCGCGCGCTGTCCGACATGACGCAGGCCCTTCGCGAGCGCATCGACGCGGGCGAACATTTCGCCGCCGACGTGACGCACGAACTCAAGAATCCGATCGCCTCGGTCCGCTCGGCGATCGAGGGGCTGGGGCGCGTCAAGAGTGACGAGCAGCGCGCGCAACTGCTCGCGATCGCCGACGAGGACGTCCGCCGGCTCGACCGGCTGGTCAGCGACATCAGCGAGGCGAGCCGCGTCGACGCGCAATTGTCGCGCACCCTGTTCGAACCGATCGACGTCGGCATCATGATCGAATCGATGCTCGCGGCGCGCGCGGCGCGCGTCGACGCGAATGCGCCGCAGCCGCGCGTCGCCTTCGCGCGGCCGCGCAAGGGCACGACGGTGGTGATGGGCGACGGCCACCGGCTCGAACGCGCGATCGACAATGTCATCGACAATGCGATCAGCTTTTCGCCCGATGCCGGCCTCGTGTGCGTTTCGGCGACGCGCCTCGGCGACGAGGTTCACATCAAGGTCGACGACGACGGCCCCGGGATCGACCCCGCGCAGCGCGACGCCATTTTCCGCCGTTTTCACAGCGAACGCCCCACCGGCGAAGCCTTTGGCCGCCACAGCGGGCTGGGCCTCGCGATCGCGCGGACGATCGTCGAGGGGCATAGCGGGACGATCAGCGCGAAAGATCGCGACGACGCCAAACCCGGCGCCAGCCTGCTCATCACCCTCCCCGCGCGCGAGGGCGGGAACGCGGCAGGCTGACGACATCACCCTATCGCCTTGCGGCACCGCATCGTCGCCGGTAAGCCATGCGCCATGCTTCCGAGCCGGACCAGAACCGATATCGTCAATATCCATGCCAGCTGCGTCGCGGCGGGCAATGGCGGCGTGCTGATCCTCGGCAATTCGGGACAGGGCAAGTCGGACCTCGCGCTGCGGCTGATCGACCGCG
The DNA here is from genome assembly GCA_005503215.1 of Sphingomonadaceae bacterium 3R27C6. Lineage (GTDB taxonomy): Bacteria > Pseudomonadota > Alphaproteobacteria > Sphingomonadales > Sphingomonadaceae > Sphingopyxis. Next base: position 106,751 of record SCNS01000014.1, read on the forward strand.
GCGCCAAGCTGGTCGCCGACGATCGCTGCGATATCTGGTTCGAACGCGATCGCCTGTGGTGCCGCCCGCCCGAAAACCTCGCGGGCAAGCTGGAAGTCCGCGGCATCGGGATCATCGAACGCGCATGGACGGCACCCGTGCCGCTCGCGCTCGCGGTGCGCCTCACCGACCGTTACGACCGCATGCCGTCGATCAACCAGGTCGAGACGGTCGCGGGCTACCCGCTGCCCGCGCTGCTCTTGTCGGCGTTCGAGGCGTCGGCGCCGATCAAGATCCTGCTCGCGCTCGAACGGCTGGCGCCCGGCGCATGATGCATCAACGATGAGTTCGGCCGCCGAATCGCGCCTGTTGCTGGTCACCGGCCTGTCGGGCGCGGGCAAGTCGACCGTGCTCAAGGTGCTCGAAGACCTCGGCTGGGAGGTGGTCGACAATCTGCCGCTCGCGCTGCTCGAAACGCTGATCGACGCGCCGATGCAGCGCAGCGAAGCGGGTCGCCCGCTCGCGATCGGCATCGACAGCCGCAGCCGCGGCTTCCGCCCGGCCTTGCTCGTGCGCCGGATCAAGGATTTGCGCGAAGCGGGCGGCCGCGACATCCAGACGCTGTTTCTCGACTGCGCCGGAGCCGAGCTCGAGCGCCGCTTTTCCGAAACGCGCCGCCGCCACCCGATGGCCGAGGACCGCCCCGCCGCCGACGGCATCGCGCGCGAGCGCGAGATGATGGAGCCGCTCCGCCGCTGGGCCGAGCATGTCGTCGATACGACCAACTACAGCAGCAATGATCTGCAGCAGGAAATCCGCCAGCGCTTCGGCGATGCGGGCGACGGCGAGCCGGTGCTCAACGTCATGAGCTTCGGCTTTGCGCGCGGGCTGCCGCGCAACGCCGACCTCGTCTTCGACATGCGCTATCTGCGCAACCCGCACTGGGATCCCAAGCTGAAGCCGGGCACCGGACTCGACGCCGACGTCGCCGCCTATGTCATCGCCGACCCCGCCTATGAGGACAGCGTCGCGCAGATCGAGAAGCTGATCCTGACCTTGCTGCCGCGCTACCGCGCCGAGGGCAAAAGCTACGTCACCGTCGCCTTCGGCTGCACCGGCGGGCGGCACCGGTCGGTCCATGTCGCGGCGCGTGTTGCCCAAACGCTACGCGAATCCGGATATGAGCCAACGCTGACCCACCGCAATCTTGACTCTGCCCCGCAAGATGGGCTTGAGGGCAGGCCCCCGCCCGCGGCTTCCGCGCCCGGCGGCAAAACATAAGGGTCGACGACTGCATGGCGAACGATAAGGCTCTGCCGCTTCTGGGAATGGTGCTCGTCACCCACGGCCGCCTCGCCGAAGAAATGGTGCGCGCGATGGAACATGTCGTCGGACCGCAGCGCGCCATCGCGACCGTCTGCATCGGCCCCAACGACAATATGGAGATGCGCCGCAAGGAAATCGCCGACGCGATTCGCAAGGTCGACGAAGGCCGCGGCGTCGTGATGCTGACCGACCTGTTCGGCGGCACGCCGTCGAACCTCGCGATCAGCCTGCTCGAATCGGGGCGCACCGAAGTGATCGCCGGCGTCAACTTGCCGATGCTGATCCGCCTCGAAAGCGCACGCAAGACGATGGAACTCCGCCCCGCGGTGATCGCGGCGAAGGAAGCCGGCCAGAAATATATCTCGGTCGCATCGGAAATGCTGGGAGTGGGCCCTTGAACGAAAATTCCGAGACGGTCGAAATCACCAACCAGCGCGGACTGCACGCGCGCGCGAGCGCCAAGTTCGTGACCTTCGTCAGCCGCCTGCCCGAAAGCGTGTCGGTCGAGGTCGAAAAGGGCGGATCGCGCGTCAACGGCACCTCGATCATGGGGCTGATGATGCTCGGCGCCGCGAAGGGCGATTCGATCACGATCCACACGCGCGGCGACGGCGCCGACGCGGCGCTGCTCAAACTCGTCGGGCTGGTCAAGGACAGCTTCGGCGAGGATTGACGGCATGCGCCGTTCCACCATCGAGAGCCTGTCGAACCCGCTGGTGAAGCGGATGCGACTGCTGCGCGAAAAACGCCACCGCCGCGCCGAGGGGCTGTTCCTCGCCGAAGGGCTGCGCATTGCGACCGAGGCGCGCGAGGCGGGCGTGCTGCCGCAGTGGCTGTTCCTCGGGCCCGAGGGCGACGCGCACCCGCTCGCCGCGGCGCTCGCCGCCGACACGCTGGCGGCGGGCGGCGAGGTGATCGACACCACCGGCGCAATCCTTTCGAAGCTTTCGGGCAAGGACAATCCGCAGACCGTCGTCGGCATCTATGCCGAACCGCAGACGACGCTCGCCGATCTCGACCGCGATGCCGCGCCGATCTGGCTCGTCGCCGAGCGGCTGCGCGATCCCGGCAACCTCGGCACGATGCTGCGCACCGGCGATGCGGTCGGCGCGGGCGGGCTGATCCTCTTGGACGAATCGACCGATCCCTATGCGGTCGAGGCGGTGCGCGCGAGCATGGGGGCGATCTTCACCCAGAAGCTGGTGGTCGCGCGGTGGGACGAATTTCTTCCGTGGCTGCGGCAAGGCCCCGGCCAGCTCGTTGCGACGTGGCTCGGCGAGGATACGCAAGATTATCAGGCGGTGCGCTACGCCGCGCCGACCTTCATCCTGACCGGCAATGAATCGCAGGGCATGCCCACCGAATATGCCGAGGCGGCCGATGTGCGCGTGAAGATGCCGATGATGGGCAAGGCCGACAGCCTCAACGCCGCGGTCGCAACCGCGGTGATGGCGTATGAGGTGCTGAACCAGCGGCGGAACCAATAGCCGGCCGCGCGGTTCATCGATCGATCAGCATAATGCGTTCAGGAGATGCCGCATGATCAGGATCGCCCTACCCGCCGCCTCGCTTCTCGCGCTCGCTGCCTGCGCGCCCGCCGCCGAAACGCCGCCGCAAGGACCAGGCGAGCAGCCCGCCGCCTATATGGCGCTCGGCACCGAGCCCGGCTGGACGCTCGAGATCACGCCCTCGCGGCTCAATTACGACGGCGACTATGGCGAGACGAAGATCATGGTGCCGAACCCCGGCGCCAAACCCTCGGCAAACGGCCGGACCTATACCACCGACCGCCTGTCTGTGGTCGTCCAGCAAGCGCCGTGCAGCGACGGGATGAGCGACCGCCGCTATGCCGATAGCGTCCGCGTCGTCGCCGACGGCAAGGCGCTGCGGGGGTGCGGCGGCAAGATCCTGCCGCCCGAGACGCTCGCAGGATCGAACTGGGCCTTCGTGTCGATCGGCGGCGTGTCCGTCGCGGCGGACCGCCCGACCTCGCTGCAATTCGACGGCAATCGGCTGAGCGGCAGCGCGGGCTGCAACCGCTTTTCGGGCGGCTATGCGGTCGATGGCGGGACACTCAAGGCCGGGCCGCTGATGGCGACCGAGATGGCGTGTCCGGGCATTGAGCTGGAACAGAGCTTCTTCAAACTGATGGCTTCACCGGTCAGCCTGACCTTCGCCGATAACGGGACGCTGATCCTGACAGGGAGTGACGGCCAGACGGCGGTGCTGAGGCGAGTGATTTAGGGCTCGTCGCCCCCGCGCAGGAGTGAAGGGTCGGGTTGTCCCCCGGGCAACCCTTGGACATGCCGGGGCATGTCCAACCCTTAACTGGCCGCTGGCAACCATGTACTACGCCGATAGCGGCCCCCGCCTTCGCAGGGGCGACGTTTGCTTTTCTGCTATTCGCCCGCGTCGTTCACCGCCGCTGGCGCCGCCGCCAGCTTGGCGAGCGGACGCGCCGATTGTTCGGCCACCGGCAGCGCCGGGATTTCCTTGTCGCCGGTTTCGATATCGAGCGCCTCGAAGCGTTTCGCCTGCGTCAGCACCTGCGATTCAAAGCTGCCGACGAAGGCGTTGTACGCCCCCGTCGCCTGATCGAGATTGCGCCCGACCTTGGCGATATGCGCGCCCATCACCGACATGCGCGCATAAAGCTCCTTGCCGAGCGCGGCGATCTCGCGCGCCTGATTGGCGAGCTTTTCCTGCCGCCACACCGCCGCGACGGTGCGCGCGATCGCGATCAGGTTGGTCGGCGTCGCGAGCAGCACCTTGCGGTCGAACGCATAATCCCAAAGCTCATGGTCCTGATCGAGCGCGGCCGCGAGAAAATGCTCGCCGGGAACGAACATCACGACGAAGTCGGGGGTGTCGTCGAACTGGTTCCAATAGGCTTTGGCGCCGAGCGTGTTCACATGCGCCTTCATCGCCGCGGCATGCGCCGCGAGGTGCGCCGCCTTCTCGCGTTCGTCGACCGCGCCAAAGGCATCCTGATAGGCGTTCAGGGAGACCTTGGCGTCGATCACGAGGCTCTGCCCGCCAGGCACCTTTACCACGACGTCGGGGCGCAGCCGTCCGCCGTCGCCGCCGTCGACGCTGACCTCGGTCTGGAAATCGGCATGTTCGGAGAGGCCGCAGCTTTCGAGCACGTTCTTGAGCTGCTGCTCGCCCCAGCGCCCGCGCGCCTTGGGGGCGTTGCGCAGCGCGTTGACGAGCTTCGCGGCTTCGCTCGACACGCGTTCGGTGCCCTCGCGCATCGCGGCGATCTGGCCGTGGAGAAGGCCGAAGGCATCGCGCCGCTCGGCCTCGACCTTGCCGACCGCTTCCTCATATTTTTGCAAGCGCTCGTGGACCGGATTCAGCAGCGCCTTCAGATTCTGCCCCGCCGTCTCTTCGCTCTGGCGAAAGCGCGCGTCGGCGCGTTCGAGGAACGCCTTTTGCGCGCCATCGAGCATGACCTGCCCGACCTCGCGGAACTGCGCGGTAAGCGCCGCCTGCGCATCCTTCAGCCCCGCAATCTGCGCGTCATGCGCTTCGTCGCGCGCTTTCTGCTCGCTAAGCAGCGCGGCGAGCCGGATGTCGGCGGCCTTGCGCGCCTCGGCCTCGGCGGCAAGATCGGTCACCGCGCTCTTGAACCGCTCGGACAACCCGTCGCGCTCGGCCTGGAGCGCGCCCGACTGACGGCCGGCGAAGAGCCAGCCGATCAGACCGCCGACGGCGAGGGCAACAAGGGCGACGACAAGCGAGTTTCCATCCATGAAGGGAACATAGGACGAACAACGGCCATTTGACCAGCGAAGAATGGCATGCTCGCCCGGTGGGCGATGCTTTTTTTCTGCGCCGCGACAGTGTAGTTACCGGGATTGCATGTTATGCCCCGCCGGGTACAATTGTGCCGAGATGATGCGACAACGCCTCTTTCAATCGCTGCTCATGCTGGTCACGGCTGTGCTGCTTGCAGCCGGGCCGGGTAGCCCGTTCTGCACCGCAGCAGCCGCGGCCGAGGTTGACGGCACCGCCATGGCGGGCTGCGACATGTCCGGGCCGACAGAGAATGGGCCCGCAGAAAAGACGCCGCTACCCGCGCATCCCGATTGTGCATCGCCCTGCATCGCGATCGCATGCCGGGCGCCCGATATTGCTCCAATTCCTTCGACAGAGTTCACGCCGTCCAACACGGCCATGACGCAGCTCGACGGTCTGGACCCGGCTCCCGAAGCCGAACCGCCACGCTCCTGAATGCAATTTCGATTCAGTCATTCAAAGGAGTATATCATGAAGAAAATCTTGTTCGGGCTGGCGATCGCGCTGGCCACCCCCGCCGCCGCCCATGCCGCAGAGGCGCCCAAGAAGGCGTGCTGCTGCAAGGAAATGAAGGACGGCTGCTGCTGCGACAAGAAAGGCGAGGATAAATCCGGTCACGCCGATCACAAGGATATGCAGCACTGATTATACGGACCGGGGAGCGCTGGCCGCTTCCCGGTCTTTTTTCATCCCAGGCCGTTATCCGGGCTCAACCCCGAACGGCAGGATCGCGCGATAGGCCTCGATCCCCGGCGCGCCGCCGACGACCATGCCTTGGGTGAGCAACCAGTAATGCCGCACGATCTCGGCCTGTTGCTCCAGCCCGTAGCGTTCGAGCAGCCAGCCGGGCTTGAGGCTGTAGCTGTAGGTCGCGAACGGGTGGCGCATCAGCACGAGATACCAGCGCCCGCGCGTCTGCGCCTGCCACACATGCGTCATTTCGTGGATGAAGAGACCCTGCAAGCGCTGCGACGCGGCGCTGAAATCCTCGCAATAAAGCTCGCCGTGCGGGTTGAAATGCAGGCTGCCCATCGGTGCCATGACGATGTGGCGCGGCTGGAAGAAGATCCATTTGGCGTGACACACGCGCACGCGGTCGTAGGCGATGGCGTCGCCGAACACGCTGCGCGCCAGCGCGACCTCGCCTTGGGTCAAGGGACGCGCGTGGCGCGGCACGCGGGCTTATTTCTTGGCCGCGTCCGGTGCCGCCTTTTCGGCGGCATGATTCATCGCGCCATGATCCATTTCGCCCTCGGCAGCCGCGCCCTCGGCCGGCTTGATCACCAGGTCGAACAGGATGCGCTCATTATTGTTGTTGGTGAACACGAACGCCATCGGCAGCTTGCCCGCGCGCACCGCGGCGCCGTTGATGCCCCAGATCATCAGATGCTTGCCGCCCTGCTTGAACACCAGCTCGCCCTTTGCGGGGACGTCGGCGCGGAGCAGCGGCTTCATCGTCACGATGCCATTTTCCTTGACGCTTTCGTGCATCTCGACGCGCTGCGCGAGGTCGGCGGTCACCGCGACGAGCTGGACAGGCTGCGGCCCACCCTGGACGCGGAAATAGCCCACGGCGGGGCGGTCGGGGGTCGCGCCCATCACGATATGGCCGCTCACGACATTGAGCGGCTGTCCCTTGCCCAGATTTTCCCCGCAGGCCGTCAGGGTCAGCGCGGTGGCGGCGAGTGCAAGGATCGCAAAAGGTTTCATTTTGGGAGGACTCCGTAAAAGCGCATCATTTCGCGCCCTCGATAAGCCCTGAAAGCTCTTGTGCCAAGGATTAGCGCACCTATATCGCCCCCATCAAACCCATGGACGGCGTGCCTTTTCAGGGCGCCAGAGAAGCAACAAGGACGTAATACCAATGGCCAAAGTGATCGGGATCGACCTCGGCACCACGAACAGCTGTGTCGCGGTGATGGAAGGCGGAAAACCCAAGGTTATCGAAAATGTCGAAGGCACGCGCACGACGCCGTCGATCGTTGCCTTTGCCAAGGATGGCGAGCGCCTGATCGGCCAGCCGGCGAAGCGCCAGGCCGTCACCAACCCCGAAAACACCGTTTTCGCCGTGAAGCGCCTGATCGGCCGCCGCTTCGACGATCCGATCACCAAGAAGGACACCGAGCTGGTCCCCTATACGATCGTCAAGGGCAGCAACGGCGACGCCTGGGTCAAGGCGGGCAACGAAGATTATTCGCCGTCGCAGATTTCGGCCTTCATCCTTCAGAAGATGAAGGAAACCGCCGAAGCCTATCTGGGCGAAAAGGTCGAGCAGGCCGTCATCACCGTTCCCGCATACTTCAACGACGCGCAGCGCCAGGCGACCAAGGACGCCGGCAAGATCGCGGGCCTCGAAGTGCTGCGCATCATCAACGAACCGACCGCGGCGGCGCTCGCTTACGGCCTCGACAAGACCGAGAACAAGACGATCGCGGTCTATGACCTTGGCGGCGGCACCTTCGACATCTCGATCCTCGAGGTGGGCGACGGCGTGTTCGAGGTGAAGTCGACCAACGGCGACACCTTCCTCGGCGGTGAAGATTTCGACAGCAAGGTCGTCGAATTCCTCGCCGACACCTTCAAGAAGGACGAAGGCATTGATCTGCGCGGTGACAAGCTCGCGCTCCAGCGCCTGAAGGAAGCCGCCGAAAAGGCGAAGATCGAGCTGTCGTCGGCCGCGACGACCGAGGTCAACCTGCCCTTCATCACCGCCGATGCCAACGGGCCGAAGCACCTCGTCAAGACGATCACGCGCGCCGACCTCGAAAAGCTGGTCGAAGAGCTGGTCAAGCGCACGCTTGAACCCTGCAAGAAGGCGATCAAGGACGCCGGCATTTCGGCGAGCGAGATCGACGAAGTCGTGCTCGTCGGCGGCATGACGCGCATGCCGCGCGTGCGCGAAGTCGTGAAGGATTTCTTCGGCAAGGAACCGCACACCGGCGTGAACCCCGACGAAGTCGTCGCGATCGGCGCCGCGATCCAGGCGGGCGTGCTGCAGGGCGACGTCAAGGACGTGCTGCTGCTCGACGTCACCCCGCTGTCGCTGGGTATCGAAACGCTGGGCGGCATCATGACCAAGATGATCGACCGCAACACGACGATCCCGACCAAGAAGTCGCAGGTCTATTCGACCGCCGACGACAATCAGTCGGCGGTGACGATCCGCGTGTTCCAGGGCGAACGCGAAATGGCGCAGGACAACAAGATCCTCGGCCAGTTCGACCTCGTCGGCATCCCGCCGGCACCGCGCGGCGTGCCGCAGATCGAGGTGACCTTCGACATCGACGCCAACGGCATCGTGTCGGTCCACGCCAAGGACAAGGGCACCGGCAAGGAACAGCAGATCAAGATCCAGGCCTCGGGCGGCCTTTCGGATTCGGACATCGACCAGATGGTCAAGGACGCCGAGCAGTTCGCCGAAGAGGACAAGACGCGCCGTGAGGCGGCCGAGGCGAAGAACAACGCCGAAAGCCTGATCCACTCGACCGAAAGCCAGCTCCGCGAGCATGGCGACAAGGTCGACGCGGGCCTGAAGTCCGAGATCGAAGCCGCGGTCGCCGAAGCGAAGACCGCGGTCGAAGGCGGCGATGCCGCCGCGATGACCGAAAAGAGCCAGGCGCTCGCGCAGGTCGCGATGAAGCTCGGCCAGGCGATCTACGAGAAGGAGCAGCAGTCGGCCGCATCCCCCGGTGCCGACGATGACGCCGGTGCGGCAAAGGCCGACGAAGACGTCGTCGACGCCGAATTCTCCGAAGTCGAAGACGACAAGAAGTAAGAAAATGATCTTCATCCGTCATGCCGGCGAAGGCTGGCATCGCTCTCGGCAAGGCACCGCCAGCCCGACAGCGACCCCGGCTTTCGCCGGGGTGACGGGTTGAAGAGGGGGCCTGCTGACCTATGTCACTCGACATCGATTATTACGAACTGCTGGAAGTCGAGCGTACCGCCGACGATGCCGCGCTGAAGGCGAGCTATCGCAAGCTCGCGATGAAATATCACCCCGACAAGAATCCGGGGTGCGACAACAGCGAAGCGCGCTTCAAGGCGATCAGCGAAGCCTATGACTGCCTGAAAGACCCGCAGAAGCGCGCCGCCTATGATCGTTTCGGCAAGGCCGGCGTCAATGGCAACGGCGGTTTCGGCGGCGGCAATGGTGCCGATTTCGGCGACATCGGCGATATTTTCGAATCGATCTTCGGCTCGGCGTTCGGCGGCGGACGCCAGCAGCGCGGCCCCGCGCGCGGCGCCGACCTCCGCTATGACATGGAGATCAAGCTCGAGGATGCCTTTGCGGGCGTGACGCGCGAAATTCAGGTCGATGTCGCGGCGCGCTGCGAGACGTGCGATGGATCGGGCGCGAAGCCCGGCACCCATACCAACCGCTGCACGACTTGCGCGGGCCACGGCAAGGTGCGCGCGCAGCAGGGTTTCTTCATGGTCGAGCGTACCTGCCCGACCTGTCAGGGCGCGGGCGAGGTCATCGCCGATCCCTGCAATTCATGCCACGGCGAAGGCCGCGTCGACCGGCGCAAGACGCTGACCGTCAACATCCCTGCCGGGGTCGACGAGGGCACGCGCATCCGCCTGTCGGGCGAGGGCGAGAGCGGCGCGCGCGGCGCGGCGCCGGGCGACCTCTACATTTTCCTCCACATGGCGCGGCACAAGGTGTTCGAACGCGAGGGCACGACTTTGTTCACCCGCGCACCGATCAGCTTCACGACTGCGGCGCTCGGAGGCGAGATCAGCATCCCCGGCCTCGACGGCAAGAAGCACGACATCAGTATTCCTGCGGGCATCCAGTCGGGCAAGCAGCTCCGCCAGCGCGGCGCGGGCATGCCGGTGCTCAACGGCCGCGGCCACGGCGACCTTGTCGTCCAGATTGACGTCGAGACCCCGACGAAGCTCACCGCGCGGCAGAAGGAATTGCTCTCGGAATTCCGCGAGACCGAGACGGGCGAGGAATGCCCCGCTTCGCAGGGCTTTTTCGGCCGCATCAAGGAAATGTGGGACGATCTGACGGATTAGCCGTCGCCCAAGGCCGTGCGCCCCGGCGAAAGCCGGGGTCCAGATGCCCGAACCAGCCTTATTCCGACACGCCATGGGCCCCGGCTTTCGCCGGGGAGCATTATCGCAATCACCTCAACCGATCTCGCCCCGTAGTTCGTCGATCAGCGCCTTCACCTTCGGCAGCCGTCCTTCCTCCTCGTCGAGGATCGCATGGAACGCGCGGCGCTTGATCGCCTTCAGATCCTCGCCGGCCAGCGCCCCGTCGCCGCCGACGCTCGACGCCACGATGTCGATCAACCGGTCGGCGCCGTGGAGCCGGCCCCAGAGGTAATCATTCTCGCGGTACGCGCGGCTGAAGAAAGCGCCGAAGCTGTTGAACTCGACCCCCTTCAGCATCGCCGCCGCGCCGCCGGTGCGGATCGCGGTCGCGTCCGACGGCGAGATGCGGTCGATCTTGATCGGGTCGAATTCGTCGAACCCCTCGCCCTGCAGCAGCGGCAAGGTCGCGATGTCGTAAAAGGGGTAGCCGAGATAGGCGAGCAGCAGCGTGCGCCGGTCGCCCTTGGGCATCGCGGCGAGCCCGGCGGCAATGAGCGCATCGGCCTCGCCATCGACCGTGCGGAGGTCGCGCCGGGCCGCGATCGCATCGATCCAGTCACCCGGCCCGGCGTCGGCGGGCAAATCAAGATCGGCGAGCCAGCTGTCGCCCTGCCGGTCGAGATAGAGGCCGAGCGCGGTAAAGATCGCCTCACGCATGTCTTCGCACACCGGATCGCGGCCATCGCGCGTCGCCTCGACCGCGGTGTCGAGTTCGCGCGCGAGAAAACGCAGGCGGCGGATGCGAAAGCCGAGGTCGTGGGTGCGGAAAAAGACGACCGCGTCGCTGCTTGCCCCCGCCCCGCGCTTGCCCGAAATCCGGTCGAGCCCGCGCGCGCGCGCTTCATCCCACAGCGCGAGGCGCCGGTTGACCTGATGTACGGCGCCCTCGGGCGGCAACAGCCGGTCGATCAGGCTCGCCATCTCCTCGACCACCGCCGACAGCTTGAGGTGGCCATAGGGCGCAAAGGCGAAACCCGCGCGCGCCGCCGCCTGTTCCTGCGCCTTGGCCCGCCATTTTTCGAGCCGCGCGACTGTCGGCGTATCGAGAAAGAAGGTGGTGCCGAACAGCGCGGCGACCTGCTCCTCGACCTCGACCTTCATCGCGTCGACGATATGCTGCATGCGGCGGATGCGGCGCGACATCCCCTCGATCGCCTCGACATTCTCGCGGATCGGCTGCTCGCGCGGAATTTCGGACAGCGCCCCCAAAATGGTGGCCATAAAGCCGGGAAGCCGGGCGGCCCCCTCTTGCGTCCCCGCGCCCGCCACCTGCTCACCGGGCTTGCCGAAGCTGATCGAGCGATAATCGGGCTTGGGGTCGATATAGACGAAACGGCGGTCGATCTCGCGCCGCGCCGGGCGCTGTTTCAGTGCCGCGATCGCGGGCCGGAAAGGCGCATTCGCGAGCACCGAACCGTCGATCAGCACTCGGTCGGCGGGGTCGCCTTCGCCGCCCGCGGGAAGCTGCGCATGGATGAAAGCCTCGCGACCCGGCCAGGCGATCTTGCGTTTTTCGAGCACCCGGTCGAGTTCGCGCAGGGTGAAGGGCGGAAAGGCACCCGGAAAACTCGCCGTCGCGCGCGCCGCCGCGGTCAGCCCCGGCACATCGTCGAGCCGCTTGCCGAACTGGCTGTCCTTGCGAAAATGCAGCATCAGCCGATGCTCGTCCTCGGTGACGCGCGGCGGGCTGTTGAGCGCGAGCGGCACGCTGTGCCCCGCAAAATCGGTGACCGAGACGAACAGGTCGACGGGTTGCCCGTCCGGCACCAGCACCGGCCCGCGCGGCCCCGCATCCATCGCGTCGAACGCATCGAGCAGCAGGTTCGTGAAGGTCTCGCCGCCGAAGGGCGGTTCGAACCAGCGCGCACGGACGAAGCGCGACAGCTTGACGCGCACCTCGTCCTGCGCACCTTCGCCGACGGTGCGGTCGATGGCGTTGCCGCGCTTCTTCATCATCCAGCCGGCGATCGGCACCGCCCAGAATTTGGTCGCCGCCGACAGCGGGCGTGCATCGGGGTCGATCAGCCGGTCGACATCGGCGCCGTCGAGCCAGAGGTCGGTCAGCGGGTCGAGCGACTGCCCCGTCGCCAGCGCGCGCGCGAGGAAGATACCGTTGATGCCGCCCGCGCTCGCGCCCGCGACGATGTCGGCAAGCACACGAAGCTGTACGTTGCTCCGCGCCGCGATCGCCGTGAGCAGCTCGCCATAGACCGCGCCCGCGCCGGTCAGCGGCGTGCCGTCGTGAAAGGCGCGCGACGCCGCCGCGAGCCGCCACACCTCTTTCGTGATGCCGTGCATATAGACGGCGAGGCTGATGCCGCCGTAGCAAATCAGGGCGAAGCGCAGTTCCTTTTCCCGCATCGGCAAGCTGATAGCGCGCTTTTCGGCACTGTGGCGAATTTTCCACGCGGCGGCACAAAGTCGCAAAACAGCATCGATCGGGCGGATTTTTCCTTGCCTATGCGAATCGCTCTCATTAGCGGCCCTGCCAACAGGAGTTGATAATGATTCGCAAAATTGCCGCCGCCGCTCTGCTCAGCACCGCGCTTTCGTCGCCCGCCTTCGCGCAGGACACCGCACCCGTTGATGCGGACAACGCGGCCGGCGAGACGATCGTCGTCACCGCGGCGCGCACGATTCTGCCGCCGAGCGCGCTGCCGCTGACGATCGACATCATCGACAAGGATGCGCTCGACCAGCAGATCGCGATTTCGGGATCGGTCACCGACGCGGTCGCGAACCTGACCCCCAGCTTCTCGCCGACGCGGCAGAAGCTTTCGGGCTCGGGCGAATCCTTGCGTGGACGCTCGCCGCTCTATGCGATCAACGGCATCCCGCAATCGACCCCGATGCGCGACGGCAGCCGCGACGGCTTCACGATCGACGGCTTTTTCGTCGACCGCGTCGAGCTGATCTTCGGGTCGAACGCCTTGCAGGGAATCGGCGGCACCGGCGGCATCGTCAACCAGGTCACCGTCGGCGCGCCGACCGAAGAGGGGATTTCGGGCCGCGTCCTGCTGCAGGGCACCGCCGACAATGATTTTTCGAAGGCCGGGATGGGCGGCAAGGCCGGCGGCCTCTTCCAGTACAAGGCGGGCGCGTTCGACGCGTCGATCGGCGCAACTTATGAAATCCGCGGCGTCTTTTCCGACGCGAAGGGCCGCCCGATCGGGCTCAACCTGACGCAGGGCGAAACGCAGGACAGCAAGGCGACGAACTTCTTCGCGCGGCTCGGCTATGAATTGTCGCCGAGCGCCCGCCTCGACCTGATCGCCAGCCGCTATGAGCTGAAGGGCGACGGCGACTATGTCGCGGTCGCCGGCAACCGCGCGCTCGGCATCCCGACCAGCGCGGTGCGCGGCAACCCGCCGGGCAAGTCGGCGCAGAGCCGCACCGAAAGCGTCGCGCTGTCGCTGACCGACACCGACCTTGGCGGCGGCAATTTCGTCAGCCAGATCTTCTTCAACCGCAGCCGCGATACCTTTGGCGGCGAAATCGTCACGCAGGCGACTTTCCAGGATCCGGCGATCGCCCCCGTCGGCACGCTGTTCGACCAGTCGCAGAACCGCAGCCGCAAGCTCGGCGCCAAGTTCAGCTACGAACGCGCGGTCCCCGGATTCGAGGATCTGACGCTGACGATCGGGTTCGACGCGCTGGTCGACAAGACCGAACAGGCGCTGATCGCGACTGGCCGCCGCTGGGTGCCGCCGAGCGATTTCCGCAGCCTTGCCCCCTTCGGGCAGGCGAACCTCAAACTGTTCGACGGCGTGGTGCGCCTCGCAGGCGGGGTCCGCTGGGAAAATGTGAAGATCAAGATCGACGATTATCGCACGCTCGCGTCGACCACCTTCGTCGCCTGCCCCGCGCCGCCCGCCACGCAGCCGGTACCGTGCGGCCTCGCAAGCTATGGCGGCGTCGACGTCGCCGGCGGCAAACCGAAGTTCGAGGATTTGCTGATCAACGGCGGCGTGATCGTCGAACCGTGGGACGGCATCCGTGCCTATGCAAGCTATGCCGAGGGCTTCACCGTTCCCGACATCGGCCGCATCACCCGCGCGGTGAACCGCACCGGGGTCGACATCGACAATTTCCTCGATATCTCGCCCGTCGTGTCGAACAACCGCGAAATCGGCTTCGAGGTGAAGCGCGGCCCGGTCGACGCCAGCGCGGCCTATTTCTGGTCGTCGAGCGACAAGGGCCAGCTGCTCATCACGGGCGCCGACCGCAACTTCGACGTCCAGCGCCTGCGCGTCGAGATTCAGGGGCTCGAGGTCAACCTCGGCGTCCAGACGCCGATCGACGGGCTCAAGCTCAACGTCGGCTACGCGCATCTGATCGGCCGCTTCGACAGCGATGCGGTGCCCGACGGCAAGGTCGACAGCGACCTTGACGGGGTCAACATCTCGCCCGACCGCGTCAATCTCGCGGCGAGCTACAACAGCGGCCCCTTCTCGGCGCGCATCCAGACGCAGGTCTACCTGAAGCGCCGCTTCGACGGCAAGGCGCGCGCCGCCGACGATGCGCGGGGCAGCCCGCTCAAGCTGCGCGACAATGATTTCGGCGGTTACACGCTGACCGACGCCACTGTCCGTTACCAGACGGGCTTCGGCGGGATCAGCCTGTCGGCGCAGAATCTCTTCAACAAGCAATATATCGATTATTCGAGCGACACGCGTCTGCCGAGCGACCAGCTCTCCTATTTCGCGGGGCGCGGGCGCACCTTCATCCTCGGCTGGGACTACAGGTTCTAAAGGGGAGGCGTTTCTGATGATGAAGCTGCTCGACACGCTGCACCGCTGGACGGGGGGCCTGATCGGCCTCGTGCTCGCGCTGCTCGGCCTGTCGGGCACGATCCTGCTCTATGAGCATCTGTGGATCGGCTTCCCCGGCACCGGCGATCCGCTGCGCGGCGACCTGACGACGGTCGCCGCGACCACCGAAAAGCTGATGGCGATGCCGGGCGCGCAGGGCATCATCTATGCCGACGACCGCTTCGGGCTCCACCAGCTCCGCTTCGGCAAGGAGGCCGGCGCCTATGCAAGCCAGTCGGGTGACATCGTCACGCGCTGGGCGAGCCAGTGGGAGCGGCCCGAACTCTGGATCTTCGATTTCCACCACCATCTGTTCGCGGGCGACAATGGCGAATGGGTGATCGGGATCGCGGGGCTGTGCGGTCTGTTCTTCGTGATCAGCGGCGTGATCCTGTGGTGGCGCACGCGCAAGACCTTCCAGCTCCGCCTGTGGCCGAAGCGGATGAGCCGCCCGTCGATCGTGATGCATCACCGCGATCTCGGCATCATCGCCGCGCCGCTGCTGCTGATCTCGATCGTCACGGGCACGATGATGATCTTCCGCCCCTTCGCGATGGTGATGATCGCCCCCTTTGGCTCGCCGGCCGAGGCGGCGAAGGCGATCGAGCCGCCGAAATACAAGGGCGGCCCGCTCGCCGGAAAGCCCGATTACACCGCGATGCTCACCGAAGCGCGGCGCCGCTTTCCCGACGCCGAATTCCGCATCCTCAGCCTGCCGCGCAAGGCGGGTGACCCGATCATGCTGCGGATGCGCCAGCAGGCCGAATGGCTTCCCAACGGCCGCTCGACCCTGTGGTTCGATGCCGCGAACGGCGAGCTGCTCGGCGCGCGCAACGCGCTCGCGATGCCGAGCGGCGCGCAGGCGTTCAACATGGCCTTCCCGATCCACGCGTCGAAAGTCGGCGGCTGGACGTGGCGTATCATACTGACGATTTCGGGCCTTTCGCTGACGATGCTCGGCAGCCTTGCGGTGTGGACCTTCTGGTTCAAGCGGCCGAAGCCGGCGAAGCGTCCCGCGCGCCGCGCGCTCGCGGCCGGCTGACCCCCATTTCCCGCTCGCCTTTTCCCGCGCCGGTTTGCCTATCCAAATACTAAGGTGTTTACCTAAGTATTGCTCGGCTCTAGATCGAAGCCGAAAGGAGTTGCCGCCATGTCGAAAGTCCGGCCCGACGCCCCGGTCACCGCAGAGCCCGCGATGATCGACGGCATCTTCCGCGCGCTGGCCGACCCGACGCGGCGGAACGTGCTCGAACGGCTGAGCGAACGCCCGACCTCGGTCAGCGAGCTCGCCGCGAAACATGCGATGGCGCTCCCCTCGTTCGTCGAGCATCTCAAAATCCTCGAAAGCTGCGGGCTGGTCAGTTCGCGCAAGGTAGGGCGCGTGCGCACCTACAGCCTCGCGCCCGACCGGTTGCGCCTCGCCGAGGACTGGCTCGGGACACAGCGCCGCCTGTGGGAAGGCCGGCTCGACCGCATGGACGATTATCTGCTCAGGCTCAAAATGGAGGAAAACCGATGACTTTCCCGCTTCCGCATCTCGACCCCGACCTTGACCTGGTACTCGACCGCGAGATCGACGTGCCCGTCGACCTCGTCTGGAAGGTGTGGACCACCCCCGAGCATCTGAAACACTGGTTTGTGCCGAAGCCATGGACAATCACCGACTGCACGATCGAGCTGCGCCCCGGCGGCGCGTTCAACACGATGATGCGTTCCCCCGAGGGCGAGGAGTTTCCGAACAGCGGCTGCTATCTCGAGGTCGTGCCCTACGAACGACTGATCTTCACCGATACGTTGCTCCCCGGCTTCCGCCC
>SCNS01000015.1 GCA_005503215.1 Sphingomonadaceae bacterium 3R27C6
GTCGTGGAATGCGCACCGGGACCGTATATCGTGTACTTCGACTGGGATAAGTCGGACATCACGCCGGAAGCGGCTTCGACGCTCGACAACGCGATCAGCGCCTACAACCGTGGTTGCACGGGTACGCAGGTCATGCTCGCCGGTCACGCTGACCGTTCGGGTTCGGCCAAGTACAACGTCGGCCTGTCGGAACGTCGCAACACCGCGGTTCGCAGCTATCTCACCGCTCGCGGTATCTCGGATGGCTCGATCAGCGCGCAGGGCTTCGGCGAAAGCCGCCCGGCCGTTGCAACCGCCGATGGCGTCCGCAACGACCAGAACCGTCGCGTGGAAATCACTTACGGTCCGAACTCGGGCATGTAAGACCGGTTTCCGCTCCCGACTGGGACGGAACGAAAAAGAAGGGCGGTGCCGAAAGGTGCCGCCCTTTCTTTATGCGCGCTTTGTGCGGCAGTAATCGTCCGCTGCTCATTTTCCAGTTTCTGCTTGCTCGGCGCATATTATGATATACCATCACTCTAGGGCGCAGGATGGTCTTGGGCCCTCGATGAGGGGGTGGTGCCCGTCAAGCGCGGCGCGTCCTACCCAGCGGGAGAGAGACGATGCGCAATCGCAGCAGGTTTCATCGCAGCATTTTTCGCGCCGACCCCAATGGCGATCCCGATATCAACACCACGCCGCTGATCGACGTGATGCTGGTGATGCTGGTGATGTTCATCATCACCATCCCGCCGCCGACGCACAGCGTCGATGTCACGTTGCCGATTGGACCGGAGATTCCGGGCAAGGTGCTGGACGAGAATCGTGTTACCATCGATACGAGCGACGTGATCCGCTGGAATGACGAAGCGGTGGACCTCGCCGAACTGGGGGTGCTGGTGAAAGTCGCGGCCGAACGCTCCGAGCCCGCAGCCATCCTGCTCGAACCCGAAGCGCGGGCGCGGTACCTGCGCGTCGACGAGGCGATCGGGGCGATCCGGCGCAATGGCGGGTCGAAGCTCGCCTTTCCGGGAATCCAGAATTACGCCAGTCTGATCTGAGTCTTGGCGGCTTCCCGCTGTCTCAGGCGGCGGGAGCCGTTCCGGGCCGGAGATAGCGCATCATATAGCTGACATAGTCGGCCTTGCCGAGCGGGACGCCCATGTGGCGCAGCACCGCATAGGCCGCGGTGCGGTGGAAGGCGAATTGCGGCTGTGCCCAGTCGCGCACATAGTCGAAGGCGCTCATGTCGAAGATCATGCCGTTGGGCAGCGGGAAGCTGACCGCGCGATCGAGGTCGGAGCCGAGCGTGGCGGGGTCGACCGCGTCGAGGACCGCGAGCGTCGCCGCGATCTGCTCCTGCATGCCAGCGAAATCGACCGCGTCCTCGGCAAAATCGGGGACATCGGCGCCGGCAAGGCGGACGAGCGGCTGGAGCGCCTGGACGCAGGTGAAGCGAACCTGCGAGGCGAGCGGGAACATGTCGGGCGCGAGGCGCGCGACCGCGAACTGCAATTCGCCGATGCCGTTTTCCTCACCCCATGCGCACGCCCGCGAAAGCTCGCCCGACAGCGCTCTCAGGCCATTTTGCCAGGCGGGTACGGTGAGGTCATAGAGCATCGTCATTTCCTTCGGTCGATCGAACTTGGATCAGGCGGCGGCGAGATTGTCCTGGAACTGGAGCCGCGCGAGGCGGGCGTAGAGGCCGTCGGCGGCGACGAGCTCATCGTGCCTGCCCTCTTCGACGATGCGGCCGTCGTCCATGACGATGATGCGGTCGGCGGCGCGCACGGTAGCGAGACGGTGCGCGATGACGATCGTCGTGCGGTCGTGCATCAGCGTTTCGAGCGCGTCCTGCACGAGCTTTTCGGATTCGGCGTCGAGCGCCGAGGTCGCTTCGTCGAGGAGCAGCAGCGGGGCGCGGCGAAGCAGCGCGCGCGCGATCGCGACGCGCTGGCGCTGGCCGCCTGACAGCCGCGCGCCGCCTTCGCCCATGAAAGTGTCGAGACCATCGGGCAGCTTACGCAGAAACTCCTCGGCATTGGCGGCGCGCGCGGCCTCCCAGAGTTCTTCGTCGGTCGCGTCCCAATTGCCGTAGCGAAGATTGTCGCGCGCCGAAGCGGCGAAGATCACTGTTTCCTGGGGCACCATCGCGATACGCGCGCGGATGTCGGCGGGGTCGGCTTCGGGGAGCGCGACGCCGTCGAGGCGGATCTGCCCACCCTGCGGGTCATAGAAGCGCTCGGCGAGCTGGAAGAGGGTCGACTTGCCGGCGCCCGAGGGGCCGACGATCGCGACGGTCTCGCGCGGGCGGATCGCAAGGCTGAAATCATGGAGCGCGGGGGCGTCGGGGCGGGTCGGATAGTGGAATTCGACATGATCGAATTCGAGTGTGCCAAGCGAGGGCTCGGGGAAGCGGCGCGGATGTTCGGGCGGCGCGATGCTCGTGTCGGCATTGAGAAGCTCGCTGAGCCGTTCGGCGGCGCCGGCAGCGCGGAGGAGGTCGCCATAGACTTCGGTCAATGCCCCGAACGCGCCGGCGACGAGGCCGCCGGTGAGGACGAAGGCGGCGATGGTGCCGCCGGTGATCGTGCCTTGCGCGACGCCTTCGGCACCGTACCAGAGCAGGGTGGTGATCGCGCCGAACAGGAGGCCGATCACGGTTGCGGTGATGATCGCACGGAGGCGAATGCGGCGCTTGGCGGTCGCGAAATTGGCTTCGACTGCAGTAGAGAAACGATCGGCCTCGCGCGCTTCCTGCCCGAATGCCTGGACGATCTTCATTGCGCCCATCTGTTCGGCGGTCGTCGCGCCGATATCGGCGACGCGGTCCTGACTGGTCCGCGAGACTTTCTGGAGCCGCCGGCCGAGGAGGACGATCGGCAGAATGATGACGGGGATGCCGAGCAATATGCCCGCGGTCAGTTTCGGCGAGAGGCTGAACAGATAGATGATGCCGCCGATGCCCATCACAGTGTTGCGCAGCGCCACCGACACGGTGGTGCCGACGACCTGTTCGATGATCGCGGTGTCCGACGTCATGCGCGAGGCGATTTCGGACGGGCGGTTTTCCTCGAAAAAGCCGGGGGCGAGGCGCAGCAGGTTCTGCTGCACCGCCTGGCGGATATCGGCGACGGTGCGCTCGCCCAGCCAGCTGACGAAATAGAAACGCAGCGCGGTCGCGAGGGCCAGCGCGATGCAGATAGCGTAGAAGAGCCGGAAATGCGGGGCGACGTCGCCACCGCCGGCGATGAAGCCGCTGTCGATCATCGCCTTGAACTGGTAGGGAATGGCGAGTGTCGCGAGCGCGGCAATCCCGAGCGCGATCCCGGCAATCACCAGTTGCAGCGGATAACGGCTGGCATAGTGCCATACCATGCGCAGGCTGCCGAGCTTGCGGCGGGGCGTGTCGGATTTGTCGGATGTGGTCGCCATGGACGACGGCCCTAGCAGCCCCGCCGATGCCGCTCAACGCCGCAGAATGACACATGGCTTCAAGCGCTTTGAAGCGGGGCGATACTGTCCGCCGAAAAGGGAGCGCGGCGGCTTGCACCGCGCTCCCGATCGTCAACGCCCGATTGTCAGCGGTTGTCGAGCTGCGCGCGTACCGCGCGGAGACCCGCCTGCGTGATGCGATATGGCGCACCATTCTGCGAACCGATGAAGCCGCGCCGCCGCAGGCGGTTGAACAAGGGCAGGCCGGTATTGGCGAGCACATAGCCATCGCGCGTGAAGCACAAAGCTTCGACGATATGGCCGTTTTCGCCGCGCCGATGACGGATCATGCCGCCCTGCGCCAGCACATGGAGCATGCGCTGCTCCGCTTTCGAAATATTCATGGGATTATCCGGGATTTTCAAGCAACAAAGGCGCACGAACCCGCTGGTCCGCACGCTGCGCACATCCCGATTACGCCGGGATGTTAGCGGTTGCCCGCAATCTCAGACATATTCACTCCATCGGCGCATCATGCGCCGTTCCACGCAGAATATTCGACTTCGGCACGCCTCGCAACGATTTTGATGCATTGCACAATGAGGATCAGCCCCTAGACTGCTAACCAATGAGCAGGCGCCGGAGAGTTCCGCCGGGGTCACGCAAGGAAGAATCGAATATGCTGTACCACGCCTTTGACATGCAGAAAAACTGGCTCGCAGGCGCGAGCGCGCTGGCGACCGCGGGCGCGCAGGTGATGCAGCATCCCGCGAATCCGCTCGGCTATTTCAGCGGCAGCCCGATGTTTGCATCGGCGCTCGAAGTCTTCGCGCACGCCTCGGCGCCGCGCGGCAAGCCGGGATTCGAACTGTACGAGACCCAAGTGGATGGCGAAACGACGCGCGTGACCGAGGTGGTCGAGGCGCGCAAACCCTTCGGCCAGCTCAAGCATTTCAAACACAAGGGTTCGAAAGACGCGCCCAAGCTGCTGATCGTTGCGCCGATGTCGGGTCATTATGCGACGCTGCTGCGCGGGACGGTCGAGCGCATGCTGCCCGGCCATGACCTGTGGATCACCGACTGGCGCGATGCGCGCAACGTGCCGCTCGAAGCCGGCAAGTTCGACCTCGACGATTATGTCGATTATCTGATCTCGTGGCTTGAGCATATCGGCCCCGGCGCGCATGTGCTGGCGGTGTGCCAGCCTTCGGTGCCGAGCCTCGCCGCCGCGGCGATCATGGCGGCTAACAAGAACAAGTGCCGGCCCAGGACGCTGACGATGATGGGCGGGCCGATCGACACGCGCAAGGCGCCGACCGCGGTGAACGAGCATGCGATGACGCGCCCGCACGCCTGGTTCCAGGAAAATGTCATCGCGACCGTCCCCGCCTATTATCCGGGGGCCGGCCGCCGCGTCTATCCGGGCTTCCTGCAGCTTGCGGGCTTCATGTCGATGAACCTTGGCAATCACATGATGAGCCATTGGGAGATGTTCAAGCATCTGGTCGATGGCGACGGCGAGAGCGCCGACAAGACCAAGGAATTCTACGACGAATATCGCGCGGTGTGCGACATGACGTCCGAATTCTACCTCCAGACGGTCGACGTCGTGTTCCAGCGCCACCTGTTGCCCAAGGGCGAGATGACGCATCGCGGCCAGCCGGTCGATGTCGGTGCGATTGAGGATATCGCGATCCTCGCGATCGAGGGCGAGCGCGACGATATTTCGGGGATCGGCCAGACGAAGGCGGCGCTGACGATCGCCAAGGCGCTACCCGCCGACCAGAAGAAATATTTGATGGTCAAGGGCGTCGGCCATTACGGGATTTTCAACGGCCGCAAGTGGCGCGACGAAATTGCGCCGGTGGTGGAGAAATGGATCCGCGCGCACGGCGGTTAGGGTCAGGACCTATTCATTGCACGTTCGAGGCGTCGAAATGGCGAAGATATCGGGTTTGGGTGGCCGCCGCGGGTAGCATCGCTACCCGCAAGGCCGCGCGAGCCTGAGATCGAAGCCATTTCGGCGCCCCTTCGGGATTTGACCGATTTTGTCCATTGCGTCGTCGGCAAGTCTGGAAATATCGACATATTCCTGCGCCTTGCCTCCTCGCACTGAACAAAATCGCTTCAAACCTCGATCGCGCAATGAATAGGTCCTGACCCTAACCATCGAAAGACCGAAATGTCCCCCATAGTCGTCGGTCTGCTTCTCGCTTCGGCCCTCATCCACGCCATCTGGAACGCCATTGTCAGGAATGGCGAGGATCGCTTCTGGACGCTGGCGATCATATGTATGGTCGGAGCCATCGCGGCCTTGCCCTTTGCCATGGTCCTGGGCGCGCCCGCCCCGCCGAGCTGGCCCTATCTCATCCTGTCGTCGTTGCTTCAGATCGGATATTCCCTGTTTTTGGTCAGGGCTTATCGCCACGGCGAACTGTCCAGCGTCTATCCGATCGCGCGCGGAAGCGCGCCCCTGCTGGTCACATTTGGCGCGGCCCTGGTCGCGGGCGAATTACCGAGTAGCGTTGGACTTGCGGGAATCGCCTGCGTCTCGCTGGGCATCATTTTGCTGGCGCTCGGAAGCAACCGCCCCGATTCAAAGTCGACCATCGCCGCTCTTGCCACCGGGATCTTTATCGCCAGCTATATGGTTGTTGACGGGCTCGGCGTCCGCCTGTCGGAACGCGCCACCAGCTATGCCGCCTGGCAAGCTGTTGTAGCGGGATTTCTCATTCCCCTGTCCTTCGTCATCATCAGGCGGCAAGCTCCCCGCCTGCCTCGGGGAAAAGCGGGGGCACTGGTTATTGGCGCGGGGATATTGGGCACACTTGGTTATTGCATCGCGGTCTGGGCGATGAGCCGAAGCACGATGGGCGGCGTTTCCGCCATTCGCGAAACCAGCATATTATTTGCCGCCCTTATCGGGACATTCGTGCTGCACGAAAGGATGACGCCGCAGAAGATTCTCGGTGCGTTGACAGTGACGGCGGGCGTTGTCTGTCTCTCGGCGGGATAAGGAACCCGTCTTTCGATGTCGGGCATTTAATGCCAGGGCGACGTCCGTACGCTCCAGTAAACGATATAGAGCAGCCCCGCCCACAGCAGCAGGATGAACGCCATGCCGGCGCGGCTCGACGGGCGGGTGCTTGCGGTTTCGGCGGCGGCGTGAAGTTCGGCCCAGAGCGGATCAGGGATCAGGCGGCGCACGACCCACAGGCCGAGCGGCACGATCAGCAAATCGTCGAGCCAGCCCAGCACCGGAATGAAATCGGGGACCAGGTCGATCGGCGACAGCGCATAGGCCGCCACCGCGATCGCCAGCAGTCGCGCGAGCCAGGGCACGCGCGGATCGCGCGCGGCGAGCCAGGCGGCGTGCGCCTCGACCGCGAGGCGGTGGCCGAGATCGCCGATACGTTCGGAAAGGGATTTGCCGGTCATCATGATCTACACTAGCCTCCCTTGATGGCTATCCAACTGAAAAGCGCGCGTGTTGAACGCTGGCCCGTCGCGGGCGCATTCGTGATCAGTCGCGGCGCCAAGACGCATGTCGATGTCGTCGTCGCCGAAATCGAGGATGAAGGCGCGGTCGGACGCGGCGAGGGGACGCCGGTCTATTATTTGGGCGAGGATGCGGCGGGGTGCCGTGACCAGTTACTGCGCGTGGTGCCCTATATCGCCGAGCTGGGCGCCGTCGAGGCACGCGCCGCGGTGCAGGAGCTGATGCCGCCCGGAGCGGCGCGCAACGCGCTCGACTGTGCGCTGTGGGACCTCGATGCGCGCCAGCGCGGCCTCAGGCTTTGGCAGCTCGCAGGGTGCGACGGCGCGCCGACGTCGCGTGTTACCGCTTTCACCATCTCGCTCGGCACCCCCGGCGCGATGGCGGAGCAGGCGGCGACGGCCGAGGCCGACGGCTATCGTTTGCTGAAATTGAAGCTCACCGGCGAAGGTGACCGCCTGCGCGTCGCCGCGGTGCGCAAGGGTGCGCCCGAGGCGCGGCTGATCGTCGACGCGAACGAAAGCTGGCGCGATATCGACATTTTGAGCGAGGCCGAGGCGCTCGCCGACCTGGGGGTCGAAATGATCGAACAGCCGGTGCCGGTGGGCGCCGACGCGCTGCTCGACCCGATCTATGCGCCCATTCCCTTTATCGCCGACGAGAGCTGTCAGACCGCAGCCGATGTCGCGCGGATCGGCGCATTTTACGACGGCGTGAATATCAAGCTCGACAAGGCGGGCGGTCTGACCGAGGCGCTGCGCATCGCCGACGCCGCCGACGCGGCGGGCTTGTCGATCATGGTCGGGTGCATGTTGTCGACCAGCCTCGCGATTGCGCCTGCGTTTGTGCTGGCGCAGCGCGCGCGCTGGGTCGACCTCGACGGACCCGCGCTGCTGGAGCGCGATCGCGAGAGCGGGTTCGAGTTTCGCGACGGGCGGATCGGGCCGCCAGTGCTTTAGGTGCCGCCCCGCGAAGGCGACGCTTTTACAGCGCCACTGTCGCGTGCTGGCCCAACTCGCCTTCCTTCATCGTCATGCCGGTTGCCATCTTGAACAGACCCTTGATGCTGGGATCGGCGGTCCAGATTTCGGCATTGTCGAGGTCGAAGCGCAAGAGGACGAGCTTGGGGTCGTCCTTGCCGCCTTCGTACCAGGCCGCGATGCTGTTGTTCCAGAGTTTGTCGAGCACTGCGCGATTTTCCTCGCGGCGCAGCGTGCCCGAAATGCAGGCGAACAGGTCGTGGCCTTTCGCGGCGAACTGCGCCATCGCGGGGCCGCCGCCCGACAAGCGGTTGTCGGTCGCGGTGAAGAACCAGAAGGCGCCGTGCGCATCCTTGTCGAGCTGGGCGTTCATCGGGATATGATGTTCGCGCTCGCCGGTCGCGCCGACCATGACATAAGGGCTGTCGGCCAGCGCCTTCCAGAATTGTTTCTTGATGTCGTCGCTCATCGAAAAGGCTCCTTCATGCCCCCCGATGATCGATCAACGCGGCAGGGCGCCGGTCGTTGCCCCGTTCAACGCAGCCGCGGCTCTGCATAGCTGACGACCTCATATTCGATGCCGTCGGGGTCGAAGAAATAGAAGCGGCGGCCGGGTTCATAGTCGCCATGGTTGAACGGGGTCAGCCCGACGGCCCTCACGCGCATCTCGATCGTGTCGAGATCGTCGACCTGCACCCCGACATGGTTGAGCGGCGCGCCCTTTGGATATTGCGCGTCGGAATGCTGTCCGTCGGGGCCGGTGTAGAGCGCTATATAGGCGGCATCGCTGCCGAGGTGGATCGTGCGCCCGCCATCGCGTGCGGGGCCGCGCCAGCGCTCGTGCCAGCCGAAGATCGCCGAGAGGATTCCGGCGGTGCGGTCGGGATCGCTGACCGTCAGATTCACATGCTCGATGAAGGGGTGCGTCACCTTAGATTCTCCTGATTCGCGTTGACGCCGGACTTATGAAAGCTCAAGTCAGGTTGAGATCAAGGGCAAAAGCAGGAGCGCGAAGATGCATCGGACCGACCTGATCGCGATCGGCGAACTCGCGGCGCGCACCGGCGTCGCGGTGTCGGCGATCCGCTTTTACGAGGCGAAGGGACTGGTCGAGGCGCTGCGCACCGGCGGCGGCCAGCGGCGTTTCCTGCGCGCCGATATCCGCCGCGTGTCGTTCATCCTGATCGCGCAGCAACTGGGATTGAGCCTTGAAGAGATTGCCGCCGAATTGGCGCGGCTTCCCGCCGGACGGACGCCGAACGGTGCCGACTGGACGCGGATCAGCACGGGGCTTCGCGCGCGGATCGATGCGCAGATCGCGGCGCTTCAGCGCACGCGCGAACTGCTCGGCAACTGCATCGGCTGCGGGTGCCTCTCGCTCAAGAAATGCGGGCTTTATAACCGCGACGACAAGGCGGCGCAGCGCGGGGCGGGGCCGCGCTATGTACTGGGCGACCGGTCGGGGGAGATCGCCGAGGTCGGCTGACGCCTTGCATGCCTCCTCATGATATGCAGTATCACGCCATGCCAACTATCTGGAGAGGTTGAATGAAAGCGTTTTACGCCGTCCTGCTCGCTGCCGCCGTTACGAACGCTGCGCCGGCTTTCGCCGAACCATCGTCCGCCTCGCCGCTTCTTGGAGTCTGGTCCGTCGATGTGGCGAAGCTGACAACGCCGCCGGCGGAACGGCCGAAGAGCGTCACGATCACTTATAGCGAGGCGGGTGCGGGCAAGTGGCGGACGAAGGTCGACGTCGTGCTGCACGACGGCAAGGCGGTGCAGGCGATCTCGACCTATGTCCCCGACGGCACCGCGACGCCGGTCGAGGGCAATCTGGAAGCCGACATGGCCGCGACCCGGCTGCCCGAACCGGGCGTCATGGTCACCGCCCTCGCACGCGGCGGGCAGCCTGGATCGATGCGCACCTATACCGTGGCGCCCGACGGCAAGACGATGACCGAAACGGTCGTCTATTTCACGCAGCAAGGCGTGCCCGCGATGCGCACCAACTATTTCAACCGGGTGCGCTGAGGGCGATTGCCGACAGGCCACTTTGGAATGGATACGAAACAGTCCAGTTTCCGTTCGTGTCGAGCGAAGTCGAGACACCCATCGACATCACGCCTAGTCCGATGGGCATCTCGACTTCGCTCGATGCGAACGGAGAAGGTGTCCATTTTCGGTCGTTAGCAGCCGCTCTGCCTCCAACAGACAATCAAACCGCGGAAAGCCGCTCGATCTCGGGCGCGCCCGCGAGGCAGGGGCCGAGCTTGGCACCGAGGGTGCGGAAATGGTCCGACGCGCGGTGCGCCTCGACCGCCGCATCATTATCATAGCATTCGAGCACCTTGTACACACCCGCCTCACTGGTGCGGAACAGCTTGTAATAGCTGTTGCCGGGCTCGTCCGCGTGCACCGCGGCGGCGAGTTCGGCGAACACGCCTTCGAACGCCTCTTCCTTGCCGGGCTGCACGCGCAGCGTGGCGATCACACCGATAGAACTCATGGTCTCTCTCCCAAATTTCAGGCTTTGAGGTCGGGGTCGACGGTCCAGCCGTCCTCGACCTGGATGCCGAAGCTGTTCAAAATCATCGAAACTTGCGTGTACTGGCCGACGGTCATCACGAGGTCCATGCGGCCCTTGTCGCCGAGCGGGGCGAGCGCCGCCCAGGTCGCGTCGGTCACGAAATGATTGCCGGTGAGCTCATCGGTCGCGCGGAGCATCGCGCGGTCTAGATCGGACCAGCCCGCAGCGTCGGGGCCGGCCTTGATGCGCGCAATCTCGTCTTCGGTGAGCCCGCAATCGAGCCCGATGCGCTTGTGCTGCGTCCACTCATACCCCGAGCGGCAGTTGTAGCCGGTGCGCAGGATGACGAGTTCGCGGTCGCGCGGCGAAAGCGCGCTCTGCTTCGAGAGGATATAATTGCCCCAGCCGAGGAAGGCGGTGAGCGCCTTCGGTGCATGGGCAAGGGTGCGGAAGATGTTGAGGATCTTGCCGCCCCCGACCTTGCCCCCATCGGAGGCAAGGAAGGGTTCGAGCGCGGCGCGCTGGTCGGCATCGAGCCGGCCCAAATCGACCGGCTCGATACGTGGCCTGCTCAGGCGCAAATCAGAAGACCTCGAACAGGCCCGCTGCGCCCTGGCCGCCACCGATGCACATGGTGACGACGGCATATTTGACGCCGCGGCGCTTGCCTTCGATCAATGCGTGGCCGACGCAGCGCGCACCGGTCATGCCGAAGGGGTGGCCGATCGAGATCGAGCCGCCGTTGACGTTGAGCAGCTCGTTCGGGATGCCGAGCTTGTCGCGGCAGTAAAGCACCTGCACGGCAAAGGCTTCGTTGAGTTCCCAGAGGCCGATGTCGTCCATCTTGAGCTCGAAGCGTTCGAGCAGCTTGGGGATCGCGAAGACGGGGCCGATGCCCATTTCGTCGGGCTCGGTGCCCGCGACCGCCATGCCGACATAGCGGCCGAGCGGCTGGAGGCCCTTCTTTTCGGCGACCTTGGCTTCCATCAGCACCGCGGCCGATGCGCCGTCGGCGAGCTGGCTCGCGTTACCCGCGGTGATCGAAAAGCCTTCGCCCATCACCGGCTTCAGGCTCGACAGCCCTTCGAGCGTCGTGTCGGGACGGTTGCACTCGTCCTTGTTCGCGACGACGTCCTGGAAGCTGACTTCCTTCGTTTCCTTGTTCACCACCGCCATCGTCGCGTTGCAGGCGACGATTTCGTCATCATACTTCCCTGCGGCCTGCGCGGCGGCGGTGCGCTGCTGCGACTGGAACGAATATTCGTCCTGCGCTTCGCGGCTGATGTTGTAACGCTTCGCGACGACCTCGGCGGTGCCGATCATCGGCATATAGGTGTCCTTGTGCATCGCGATCAGCTCGGCGTCGGTCTCGATGAAGACCTTGCCGCTGCCGCTGACCTTCGAGATCGATTCGATGCCGCCGGCGACGGCGATGTCCTGGCGGTCGACGATGATCTGCTTCGCGGCGGTCGCGATCGTCATCAGGCCCGACGAGCACTGACGGTCGATCGACATGCCGGGGACGGTAACGGGCAGGCCGGCGCGCAGCGCGATCAGGCGCGCGACGTTCATCGTCTGCGAGCCCTGCTGCATCGCGGCGCCGAAGACGACGTCGTCGATCTCGCCGCCTTCGACACCGGCGCGCTCGACCGCGGCGCGGACCGCATGCGCGCCGAGCGTCGGCGCGAGAGTGTTGTTGAACGAACCGCGCGCCGCCTTGGTCAGTGGGGTGCGGGCGGTGGAAACGATGACGGCGTCACGCATGATTAATCTCCTATGGCGGCCGGGAATCGCGCCGCATTGCTTTCCAAGGGGAGGTCGAGCGCGCCGCAGATCAGCGACACGCCGTGATAAAAGGCAACGAGCTGGACGATCTCCATCGTCTGGCTGTCGTCGAAATGAGCGCGGAGTGCCTTCCATTGCTCATCGGACAATTTCTTGGTGGCGAGCAAGGCGTCGACGGCGGACAATAATGCGCGCTCCTCCTCGCTCCACACCGCCGCGTCGGGATCGCCATGCACGATCGCGTGTACCTGGTCGGCATCGAGGCCGATTCGATCGGCAAAGCCGGCGACGTGAACGCCCCATTCATATTCGCAGCCGCATTTTGCGGTGGTTCGGTCGATCACCAGTTCGCGCTGGCGCAGCGACAACGGGCTCGCCTTGTCGAGCAGCGCGCCGCCGGTAAACTTGCTCCACGCCCGATCGTTGGTCGCCAGCGTCGTGAACAGGACCAGCGGATCGGCGCCGCGCATCAAGACCTTCATGCGGGCATCAAATTCAGGCGGATACGGCCTTTCAAGAGGAGTGATGCGCGCCATCCGACTTTATCAAACGAAAAACTGGCTGATCCACTCGGCGATCAGGGCGGGCTTTTCCTCGCCTTCGATCTCGACGGAGACTTCGTTGGTCTGCTGCCACTGGCCGGGGCGCTTTTCCTCGAGCTCGAGCAGCTTCACATGGCTGCGCACGCGCTTGCCCGAGCGGACGGGCGAGAGGAAGCGGACTTTGTTGCAGCCGTAATTGACCCCCATCTTGACGCCGCCGACCTTGGGGCCGTCGGTGCTCGCGCCGAGGAGCGGCATCAGCGACAGCGTCAGGAAACCGTGCGCGATCGTGCCGCCGAAGGGCGTCAGCTTGGCCTTTTCCTCGTCGATATGGATGAACTGATGGTCGCCCGTGGCGTCGGCGAACTTGTTGATCATCTCCTGATCGACGAGCACCCAGTCCGACGTGCCGAGATGCTCACCGACCTTGGTCTGCAGTTCCTGCGGCGTGATGGTGGCCATATTCATCCCCTCAAATTGCTGGTTCGGGGCGCGTTCTAGGCATCTCTTGCCGCGTTGCACAAGAGCCAAGCCCCGCAGCCGCGGCGCCGTAGCGTCAGCCGGGCTTCGCTGCCTTTGCCGCCGCCGCCTTTGGCTTTGGAGACTCGGAATAGGGCATGATCATGGTCCCGTCGGGCGCCGCGGTAAAGGTCGTCTGCGTCGGATAGGCGAACTCGTAGCCGCTCTTGGCCATCGCGTCGAAGACGCGGATGGCGATATCGGTGCGCGCCGCGGCGACAACATCATAATCGTCGCTGAAGACATCGAAGATCAGTTCGAAATCGAGGCTCGACGGGCCGAAGGTCAAAAAGCTCGAGCGGATGAACTCCTGGCCACCGGCAACCACCTGCTCCTCGAGTAACGGCGGCAGGTCGCGGAGCATAGCGGGAGTCGTCTGATAGATGACACCGATCTTGAAGGTGATCCGGCGGCGGTGGAGATGCGCGAAGTTGGTGATTTCCTTGCTCAGCAAATTGGTGTTCGAGATCACGAGCAACTCGCCATTGAGTGAACGGAGGCGCGTGCTCTTGAGCCCGATGCGTTCGACCGTCGCGGTGCTCATATCATATTTGATCGTCTCGCCGACGCGGAACGGGCGGTCGAAGATGATCGAGAGCGAGGCGAAGAGGTCGGAGAAAATGCCTTGCGCGGCAAGACCGATCGCGATGCCGCCGATGCCGAGGCCCGCGATGAGGCCGGTGACGTTGACCCCCATATTGTCGAGGATGACGATCGCCGCGATCGCGAACAAGGCGATACTGATCAGCAGGCGGATGATCCCCATCGCGTTGCTGAGCGTCTCGTTATTGCCCTCGGCGGCGCGGCGCTGGATCAGCCCGAGCACGATCTCGCGCGCCCAGATCGCGACCTGCAGCACGACTGCGACGGTGAAGACGAACTGGATCAGATGCATGATGACCGCGGGCGGCTGCGCATAGCTCGCGACCATGCGGATCGCGATGATCGCGAGCACCGATGACTTGGTCTTGTGGATCACGCGCCCGGCGATGTGGGTCAGCGAGAGGTCGCCTTCGGCCGACTTGGCATATTTGAGCGCAAAGCGGCGGACCATCGACAGCAGGAAATAGATCGCGAGACCGACGCCGATCGCGATGCCGATCTGCAGCCAGTGGCTTTCCACCCACGCGAGGCTCATGTCCCAATAGCGTTGCAGGTCGGCGAGCGGATCGGTCGCGGCCGCCTTTGCGGGCGCAGCTTTCGGGGCAGCGGTGGTCGCGGCGGCGAGGATGGGGAATTTCACGTCGGGTCCTCTTGGGTCGGATCAGGCGGATTGGAGCAGCACCGCGGCCGCGGGCGCCTGCTCCAGATAGGTCAAAAATCCGCGTTCGTAACGCGAAAGATAACGTGTCGCGCGCGGCAGGTTACCGACCGCCGCGGCGAAGTCCTCGCGCGCCTGCGCCGCGGCGAGCATCGCCGGGTGGACATAGGCTTTACGCGCGATCGCGGGCGTGTTGCCGAGGCGGCCCGCGACATGTTCGAGCATCGCTTTCAAGGTCGGCGGTTCGGGCGCGTCGTAGAGGAAGGCGAAGGCTTCGACGCTCGCCGACCAGGTCCGGAAATGCTTGGCGCTGAACTCGTCGCCCATCGCCTCGCGGATATAGGCGTTCACATCCTCCGACGCGACGGCGCAGAGGCCATCGTCATCCTCATATTGGAACAGCTTCTGGCCGGGCAGATCCTGGAGCCGGCGGACCAGCGTGGTGAGGCTGCGGTCGCTGATCGTCACCTCGCGTTTCGCGCCTCCCTTGGCGATATATTTGAGGCGAAGCGTCTTTCCCGTCAATTTGGCGTGGCGCTGGCGCAGCGTCGTCGCGCCGAAGCTTTTGTTCGCCGCGACATATTGCTCGTTCCCGACGCGGAGCGCGGCGAGGTCGAGCAGGCGCACGACGGCCGCGACGACGCGTTCCGAGCACAGCGTCCGGCGGTTCAGATCGTCTTCGAGGCGCGCCCGGAGAAGCGGCAGCGCATGGCCGAAGGCGGCGCAGCGGTCATATTTGTCCGCCTCGCGCGCCATCCGGAATTCGGGGTGATAGCGATATTGCTTGCGCCCGCGCGCATCATAGCCGGTCGCGAGGATATGGCCGTTTGGCGCGGGGCAGAACCACGCATCCTCATAGGCCGGCGGCAGTGCGATCGCGTTGAGGCGGTCGATCTCGTCGCGGTCGCGGATGACCTTTCCCTTGGCGTCGCGGTAGCGCCAGCCGACGCCCGAACGTGTGCGGCTGATGCCGGGCAGGCTGTCGTCGACATGGACAAGACGCGGTGCGGACATGGGTCCATAGCGCCTCGCCGCCGCCGATGGTTCCCCGGCGGTGATGCGGCGCCTGCGGATCAAGTCTCGCTACGGCCCGCGGCGAAGATGGTGCGCGGTGCGGCGAGCAGGCGGTCCCCGGCCCGCTGGGCGATCCGCCGCCCAGGCACTTCGAGCGCGATATGGAGACAATGCGACACGGCCAGCGTCAACAGGATGAAGGCCAGGATCTTGGCCGGATGGACCAGCGCCGGGTCGTCGACGAAGAAAAGCTTGAAGAGGATCCACAGGAAGAAATGCGAGAGATAGACGGCATAGCTGATGTCCCCCAGCCATTGCGCGATCCGGCCCGACAAGAGCGGCCGCGGCGCCGTCGATGCTTGTAGCGCGAGGATGACGACCGCGGCCATGATCAGCGGCACGGCCGCCGGCTGCGACCCGGCCACCCCGAACAGGAGCGCCGCGGCGCCAACGAGACCGAGTGCGGTGCCATAGATGATCGCCGTGCCGCGGGGCGCTTCGCGCTGCGCCGTCCACCATTGGCAAAGCAGGATACCGATGCCGAATTCGACGAGGCAGCGCAGCAGTCCGGTCGCGGGAATATCGTCGCCGATGCTCGCGCGGCCGGTCGCTGCGAACCACCATCCGAGGCCAGCCGCCATCGCTATGATCAACGAAGGGAAGCTCCACGCGCCGCGCGGCAGCCGCGTCAGCCAGCCGCCCGCGATCGCCAGCAGCAGATAGGCCGCCCATTCGGTCGAGATCGACCAAGCCGGATCATTCCATGTCAGTCCGTTGCCGAATCCCCAATTCTGGGCCAGCAGATAATGCGCCGGCAGCGCGGCGAAGCTGTAATGCGCGCCGGGATCGCGCCCGCTGACGAGCAGCGCCACTGCGAACAGCAGCATCGCCGACAGGATCGCGACGTGGAGCGGGAAGATGCGGGCGAACCTGCGGACGATGAAGCGCGGCGCCGCGCGGATACCTTGATCGCGGAATTCGGCGCCATAGGTCCACCACAGCACGAACCCCGACAGCACGAAGAAGAGGTCGACCGCGAGATAGCCTTGCGCCAGCACCGCAATCACCCGCTCGGGTAGGAAGCCGGCCATACCGCTGCGGATATGATAGAAAAGCACCGCCAGCGCCGCGAAACCGCGCAGGCCGGTCAGCGTCGGCAGCATCCGACCGGGTACAACGGCGCTGCTCATCCGGCCATTGCCCGGGGCGCGGTCAACGCCCGCCATCCCGCTTCCCTCTCGCGGCGGCGGCAATAGGTCGTCAGCCCGATCTCGAGCGCGAGCATCATGTAGATGAAGGGCTGGAAGGCGATCGCGACGAACAGCGACCCGACCAGATAGACGATGTGGCCGTGCTGCAGCGCGGTCGCCAGTGGGGCGATCCATTGCTCTTCGCCGCGCCGCGTTTTCAAATAGCGCCGCCGGATTCGCTCCATCTGCACCAGCCCTGCGAAATGGAGGAGCAACCACATCGCGGTTCCCGGATAGCCCTGCTCACCGAGCATCTCGAAATAGCTCGAGTGATAGGCACGCGATTCTTCCTCATAGACGCTCGCCGTCTCTTCCGGACTGCTCGCTTCCTTTTCGACGCGAACGCGATTTTGCAGGAAGGCGTTGAAGCCGCCGCCCATGGGATTGTCCTTCGCATAGTCCCAGGTCCACGCCCACACCGCGACGCGCGTCGAGGCCGACTGGTCGGACTTGTAGCCGCGGATCGTTTCCATCCGGTCGGTATAGCTTTGCGGCAGGAAGGGGATGGCGGCGGCCGCGAGTAGCCCGGCACCTGCGATGTAGAGAAGGCGGTGCTTGACCGCGCGCAGCGACAGCAGCGCGAGCACGAAGAGGCAGATCAGCCCGGTACGCGCCTGCGTCCCGACGGGCAGCAGCGCGCAGGCGAAGACCAGCGCGAAACAGAAGGCCGACACCATCCAGTCGGGCGGAAAGATCGTCCCGTGGCGGCGATACCAGAGGATCAGCGGGATGATCGATATGGCGACGCACGACATGGTGCTGCCCTCATAAAGCCCGTAATTTTCGCTCAGCAGCAACCGAAGCGTGCCATAACCCCCGCCGCCCGCGGCGGTCTTGATGCCGCCCGCGATCGCGATCGCCGCCGCCGAGAGCAGCAGCATCAGCGCCAAGGCTTCGATCCGCAGCTTCGTCCGCAGCGTCAGCGGAAGGAAGATCGCCCAGATCAGCGCCTTCCACACCCAGCTCCACTTGTCCGCCGCCTCGACGGGGAAATCTGCGTAGATGGTCGTCATCCAGCAATAGACGAGCAGCATCACGAGCAGGGTCTGCCGCCCCGACCAGCGGGTGTCCTTCTTGTCGTCGGCGACGAGCCAGCCGGCGATCGCGAGCCCGAAGACGATCAGCGAAACCGGGATCGAATTGATCAGGAAATAGCTCAGGCGCTGCGGCGCGACGATGTCGATATAGCAAAAACACAATATGAACAGGAATGGCTTGCGAAAGCCGATCCCGATGAAGGCGAACAGAAAGGCGACGAACGCGAGGTCACGCATCGGAGCGGGTATCCGCTTCGGCGCGCTCGGCATCGCGGCGTTGTTGCCACAGCAGGCGCGGGCTGACCTCGCGATCGAGATCGTCGCGATGGAGCAGCCGCCAGAGCGCGATCGCCATCAGAACGTGCGTCAAGCCAAGGGAAAAATTGTCGATCATGTCCGTTCCCGCTACGCGATCGGGGTTGACGCCGCGTTAAGGCTTGTATGTCAGTGGATTGGCCTATGACACGCATATTGCACGTCCTCGACCATAGCCTGCCCGCGCACAGCGGCTACACCTTTCGCACCCGCGCGCTGATGAAGGCGCAGGTCGCCAAGGGGTGGGAGGTTGCGGGGGTAACCGGCGTGCGGCATCCCGAGCCGGGTCCGGACGGCGAGACCGTCGACGGGCTGACCTTCTATCGCACCCCGCCGATCGCGCCGGCGCGCGCGCCGATCCGCGAATGGCGCGAAATCGGGGCCTTGGCGAAGCGCGTCGAGGCGCTGGCGAGCGAATGGAAACCCGATGTGCTGCATGCGCATTCGCCGGTGCTCGACGGCCTCGCCGCGCTGCGCGTCGGCAAGAAACTCGGCATCCCGGTCATCTATGAAATTCGCGCCTTTTGGGAAGATGCTTCGGTCGGCAATGGCACCGGTCGCGAGGGCAGTTTGCGTTATTGGCTCACGAAGCAGCTTGAAACGCATGCGGTGAAATCGGCTGATGCGGTCGCGGTGATCTGCGAAGGATTGCGCGGCGACCTGATCGCGCGCGGGATCGACGCGGACAAGATCACCGTGTCGCCGAACGGCGTCGATCTCGAACTGTTCGGCGATCCGACCCCGCGCGATGATGCGCTGGCCGATACGCTCGGCCTTGTCGCCGACGATGCGGTGATCGGCTATATCGGCAGCTTTTACGATTATGAGGGGATCGACGATCTGATCGCGGCGATGCCCGCGCTGGTCGCCGCGCAGCCCAAGGCGCGGCTGCTCCTCGTCGGCGGCGGTCCGATGGAAGCGGCGTTGAAGATACAGGCCGCGGCATCGCCTGCCGCAGCGCACATTCATTTCGTCGGCCGTGTGCCGCACCAGGAGGTCGAGCGTTACTATTCGCTGATCGATATCCTCGCCTATCCGCGCAAGAAGATGCGGCTGACCGATCTCGTCACGCCGCTGAAGCCGCTCGAGGCAATGGCGCAGGGCAAGCTCGTCGCCGCGTCCGATGTTGGCGGGCACCGCGAGCTGATCGAGGATGGCGCGACGGGCACCCTGTTCGCCCCCGACGACCCCGCCGCGATTGCGGGCGCACTCGCCAAGCTGTTGCAAAATCGGGAAATGTGGCCCGAGCGACGGCGGACAGCACGTATTTTTGTGGAAAGTCATCGTAACTGGTCATCAAACATTTTACGTTACGAGCCGGTTTACCAGCGATTGCTGCGCGGCGCCTGAGCGTCGCGACCCTAAGTGAAGGCAAATGGCCCGACGGGCCGATGGATTTGGAACGATATGGAAGAGACGAGCGAGAATCGGGCCAAGGCGACAGCGACCGTGCTGCTGCGCGCGCTCCAGCCCGCGATTCCGGCGGTGATCGGTGCCGCGGCGCTGACCTTCCTGTTCGCCGCGGTCATGCCCTTTTCGTGGGTCGCGGGGATCAGCTGGAACCTCTATCTCGACCGCCTCTCCGACCTTTTCGTGCAGCCGATCGGCAATGGCGGGCGGCTCGCGCTCGCGTTCGGCATGTCGGCGTTCGCCGCATTGCTCGCGGGCCTCGTCGCGTTGCTGATCGCCAAGCCCGAAGCGGCCGGCTTGTCGTCGCTGCGGAACCGTTTCCGCCGCACGTCGCCTGAGGTCGAGAGTGACGATAACGAAGAGATTCTGACGCGCCGCCGCCGCGTCGACCTGCACCCCGACGATCCGCCGCGCCCGCCGATCCGCGCGGGTCGCGATCTGCCCGCGGGCGGTCTGGACGGAAGCGCTATCGCCGAACCGGCTGCGTCCGGCCTGTGGTTGGGCGAAGCCGAGGCCGACGAAGTCGATGAACTCGTGCTCGCCGATCTCGCTCCCGAAGAGGAATTCGACGGCGACGCGCCCTGGCTGCAACCCGCCGAGATGACGTCGCCGCCGCCGATGCCCGATCCCGCCGACAAATCGCTCGGCGCGATGGTCGCGCGCTTCGAAGCGGGGCTGACGCGCCGCCGACAGATTGCGCCCGCCGCGACCGCGCCGATCCCGGCGCCCGAGGTCGCGGAAACCGTCGAGCCCGAAGTCGACTTCGCGCTCGAAGCCGCGCTCAGCACCTTGCAGCGCATGACGCGGCAGTCGGTCGGCTAATCCTCGACGGTCAATATTTCGATCCGCAGAGTCCGCGGCTCGGCCCCGCATTCCACCACGACATCGGCGACGATATGTCCGGGGAGCGTCCATTCGGCCGCGTTCAGCTGCTCGTGCAGCGCATGGCG
This sequence comes from Sphingomonadaceae bacterium 3R27C6, assembly GCA_005503215.1. GTDB lineage: Bacteria > Pseudomonadota > Alphaproteobacteria > Sphingomonadales > Sphingomonadaceae > Sphingopyxis. Next base: position 20,501 of record SCNS01000015.1, read on the forward strand.
CACCGCCTCGCTGTCGCCCGCTGTGAGCACGCACGGAAACAGATGACGCGCGCCGACGAAACTCGCGCTCGCCCAGGGACGAAAGGTCGACGCGCCCGGCGCCAGCCCATGCGGCAATTCGCGGACGAGCAGATGGCGGAGTCGCCGATGCGGGCAACCGGGGCGCGGCGGCAAAGCGGGGGACCAGCGCATCATGCCTGTGCTCCCTGCTCGATGCGGCGAAAGGCGCGGGTTCGCCGGTCGCCCTGCGGTGCGACCTGGCCCGCGCGCCGGTCGGCACGCCATTTGTTCATGAAATGTTCCACACGGCATATCATCTCGAGCCCCGGCTCGCGCCCCCCGCGCAAATCGGCGACAAGGCGCGGGTCGTTTGCGGCGGCGCGGCCGAAAACGCTCGGCGGCATCGCCGATTCCTTCAGGAAGGCCTCGATCCGTTGCAGCAGGCTGCGCTCCATATTTTCCTCCCTGATCGCGCTGAAACCGGGCGACTCACCCGATAGGATATTTCCTATTTGAGGCTCATTTTCCTACTTGTCTAGGAAAAATCCGTTTGCTAGAGACGAAATAGGAAGGACCAGCCCCCAGCGACCCATGGCCGATTTCGATCAGGATCCGCGCACCGCGCTCGACCGCCTCCTGGCTGAAAGGGGGATCGATTATGCGCGCATCTCGCAGGTGATCGGACGCAACCCCGCCTATATCCAGCAATATATCAAGCGCGGTTCGCCGCGGCGGCTGGCCGAGCAGGATCGTGCGCGTATCGCCGCCTATCTCGGCGTGTCCGAAGCGATGCTGGGCGGGCCGGTGCAGCGTGTCGCGACCCCGGCGCGGGTGCGCGGGCCGGGAATGATATTGGTGCCGAAACTCGCGATCGGCGCCTCGGCGGGCGCGGGCGCCAGCGTCGATGGCGAAGCGGTCGAGGGCGAGGTCGCGTTCGACCCCAAATGGCTGCGCGAGCTGGGTGCCGATCCGCGTGCGCTCAGCATCATTCGTGTCGAGGGCGATTCGATGGCGCCGACGCTCGACGATGGCGACGATATTTTGGTCGACGGCGGCGACGCCGCGGCGCGGCTGCGCGACGGCATCTATGTGCTGCGCATGGACGATGTGCTGATGGTGAAGCGCGTCGCGCGCGCACCGGGGCAGGGGCGGATTTCGGTGATCAGCGACAATCCGCATTATCGCAGCTGGGACGATCTGCCGATGGCGTCGGTGCAGCTGGTCGGCCGCGTCGTGTGGACGGGCCGGCGGGTGAGGTGAACCGCTTAACGCGGCGCCGCCATCAATGCTTCGATTTCATGCTCGAGCACTTCGGCGCGCTGGCATTGGTCGGCTTTGCCGTCGCGGCACTTTTCGGCCGCCTTGTCGCGCTGGCGCGACAGCTTGCCCATCTGTTCCTCGCGCTTGCGCATTTCGCGGCCGCGGTTGCGATCCGATTCGTCCTGGCTGGTCGTCGACCAGTCGGCGACCTGACCGACGGCTTTCACCGGCGCGGTGACGACCGTCTTGACCGCGCTGAAGCAGCCGGCGAGCAGGGGCGCGGCCATGACCGCCAGGATTAATACGCGCATTTTCTTCTCCTCGCCGATGACGCCCCATCGCATAACCGCCGCGATCTGAACAGGATATTGCGACGGATCGGCCGCACTTGCAGTCGGTGTGTCACATCACTGAAATAAATGGTTAAATTGCTGTTTACCAACAGCCTCTAGGTCGAGGCGCAACAGGGTCGCAGACTGAAGAGAGATTGATGAACGCCATGGGATATGCCTTTACGCCGTCGACGGGCCACGCGTCCGCGATCGGCGCCGACGCGCATATGTCGCAGGTCATCGACCTGTTTCGCGGCAATCCGCAATTGCGCGCGCTTGCCGTCGTCGATGGCGAAGAGCGGCCGGTGGGCATCATTCGCGAACAGCGGGTGCGCGAATTGCTCTTTTGCCCCTTCTGGTTTTCGCTGATGCAGAATCCGACGATTGGCGGCTCGATCGCCTCGATGATCGAAGCATGTCCGACCGCCGATGTCGCACGATCGACGACCGATTTGCTGCGCATCGTGGCGCAGTCGCCGGGGCAACAGGAACTGATCCTCGTCCGCGCCGGGCGGTTCGTCGAGACGCTCGACAGCGGTCAGCTCGCCAAACTGGCGATGCTGCGCGAGGTCGAACTGGCAGAGGAGCGTGCGGCGCGCACGACGCACATCGACGATGCCGGGCGGCGGTTCCAGCAGGACATCACCGCACTGACCGCGACGCTGTCCGACATGGCGCGCAAGGTCGAAGCGGTCGCCGGCACGCTGTCCGAACGCGCGCAGCAAACGGGCCGCGACGCGGTCACCGTCGCGGGCGCGACGGCGCAGACGCTTGCCGGGCTGCAGGACCTCGGCGATCGCGGTCACGCACTCGCCGCGACGATGGCGAAGATCGTCGACGACGGATCGCGCGCCCGCACCGTTCGCGGCGACGCGCATCGCAAGATCAAGCAGGCCAGCGAGCGATCGATCGCCTTGAAAGCGGCGAGCCAGTCGATCGAACAGATGCTTGCGCTTATCATCGACATGGCGAGCCGCACCAATATGCTCGCGCTCAATGCGGGGATCGAGGCAGCGCGCGCCGGCGATGCCGGCCGCGGCTTTGCCGTGGTCGCATCGGAGGTGAAGACGCTGGCCAGCCAGACGCGCGCCGCAGCGGGCGACATCACCCAATATGTCGACCGGATCCGCGACATCGTTGAGCAGGTCGCGGCCGGATTTGAAGAGGTCGAGAAGGCGATCGACGCCAACAACGGTTTTTCCGACGCGATCGACCGCGCGGTCGACGGGCAAAGCGCGACGACGCTAACGATCGCGAGCTATGTCGAGCAGGCGGTTTTCGCGGGCCGCGAAATCGACGCGCGTGTCCGCGAGATCGGGCACGGCGCGACCGCCGTCGGCGATGGCGCGCAGGCGCTGGGCAAATTGTCCGCCGGGCTGACCGAGGCGGCGCTATCGCTGCACCAGCGTGCGCGCCACTTCGTCGAGGCGGTCGCGGCCGCCTGATTCGTCTCGATTCGTCTCGGCCGGACAAGGGCTTGCCCGTTCGCACAGCGCTGATAGGATGCGCCCCGCGCCGGGGGCGTCTGAGGCCGCCGGCGGGGAGGAGGGTCATCATGACGAATATCCAAAAGGGTCTGGCCGAATTTATCGGCACGTTCTGGCTTGTCTTTGGCGGTTGCGGCAGCGCGGTTCTGGCCGCGGCATTCCCCGACGTCGGGATCGGATTGCTCGGCGTATCGCTCGCTTTCGGTCTGACGGTCGTCACCATGGCCTATGCCATCGGCCATATTTCGGGTTGCCACCTCAATCCCGCAGTCACCGTGGGGCTGTGGGCGGGCGGGCGTTTCGACGCGCGCGATATTCCGCTCTATGTCATCGCGCAGGTGCTCGGCGCGATCGTCGCTGCGTTCCTGCTCTTTTACGTCGCCAGCGGTAATCCGGCCTATGATCTCGCCACGAACGGGCTGGCGGCCAACGGCTTCGATGCGGGTTCGCCGGGGCATTATGACATCTGGTCGGGCTTCATCATCGAGATCGTGCTCACCGCCTTCTTCCTGTGGATCATCATGGGATCGACCGATGGCCGCGCGCCCGCGGGCTTCGCGCCGATCGCGATCGGCCTCGCGTTGACGCTGATCCACCTCATCTCGATCCCGGTGACTAACACCTCGGTCAACCCGGCGCGCAGCACCGGTCCCGCGCTGGTCGTGGGCGGCATCGCGCTGCAGCAATTGTGGCTGTTCTGGATCGCGCCGTTGATCGGCGGGGCGATTGGCGGCCTGCTCTACAAGACGCTTGGGGCCGACAGCTTCCCGAAACCGAATATCGAAGGCGAATAGTCGCCCGTCCGGCGGGGGGCGAAAGCCTCCGCCGCTCCTATTTCAGCAGGTCGACCGCAAAGGCGCGCACTTCGTCCGCCATATCGGGCCGTTCGAGCGCGACCGCCAGATTGGCCTGGATATATCCGGCCTTCGATCCGCAGTCGTAGCGCGCGCCGTCGAAGGTGACGGCGTGGAAGGGCTGGTTGCCGATCATCGTCGCCATTGCGTCGGTCAGCTGGATTTCGCCGCCCGCGCCCTTTTCCTGTCTTTCGAGCACGCGCATCACTTCGGGTTGCAGGATATAGCGGCCCGAAATGATCAGGTTCGACGGCGCGTCGGCGACCGGCGGTTTTTCGACCAGGCCCTTCACTTCGGTCAGCGCCCCGTCGCGCGCGCCGGGCGCGATGACGCCATAGGCGGACACCTGTTCGTGCGGCACTTCGAGCACCGAGATCAGGTTGCCGCCGACCTTTTGATACGCATCGACCATCTGCTTCATGCAGCCGGGCGATCCGTGCATGAATTCGTCGGGGAGGAAGATCGCGAAGGGCTCGTCGCCGACGATATCGCGCGCGCACCAGATCGCGTGCCCCAAACCCAGCGGCTCCTGCTGCCGGACATAGGCGCAGGCGCCGGGTCCGAGCCGCGTCGGTTCGAGCACTGACAGATCCTTGCCGCGCTCGGACATCGTCTTTTCGAGTTCGAACGCGACGTCGAAATGATCCTCGATCGCGCTTTTGCCGCGGCCGGTGACGAAGATCATCTGTTCGATCCCCGCCTCGCGCGCTTCATCGACCGCATATTGGATCAGCGGCCGGTCGACGACGGGCAGCATTTCCTTGGGGATCGCCTTGGTCGCGGGGAGGAAGCGGGTGCCGAGGCCGGCGACGGGAAAGACGGCTTTGCGGATCGGTTTCATGTGCGAGGGCTTAGCCGCGAACTTTGGCCAAGAAAAGAGTCCGGGACAGCGCCGACGGCCGCGTCACTGCGGCGTGACGATCACGACCACGCGCCGGTTGTCCTGCCGTCCCTCCGCTGTCGTGTTGCTCGACAACGGCAGGGTCTCGCCGCGGCCGACGATCTGGTCCGCGGTAAATCGCATGCCGCCCGCCTGCATCGGCGCCGCGACGGCCTCCGCGCGCGCCTGCGACAATGTCAGATTATAGGCCGGGGCGCCGGTCGAATCGGTATGACCTTCGACCCGTGCGGTCGCGATGCCGACCGAAACGAGCTTGGCGGCGATATCGCTGATCCGCTGTTGCTGGTCGGGCGACACGCTGCTTTCGTTCGACGCGAAAAGCAGCCGTTCGGGCATGCTCAGCATCCACCCGGGACCGTCTTCAACGAAGCCCTGCGACTGGAGAACGGCGATTTGTCCGGGGGTGAAGCCGGTGGTCGGCGGTACGCTTTGGCACGCCGCGAGCAAGGCCGCGAAGCCCATGAGGAAAAGGGTTCGGATCGATCGGGGGAAATCAAGTGTCACGGCATCACTCCGCTGGTCATCATCGGGAACGGTTGGTCAGTTTGTCGGCATACATGGCGGCGTCGGCCGCGGTGAGCAGCGCGGTGGCGTCGGTGCCATCGTCGGGGAAGACCGCGACGCCGACGCTGACCGCGGCGCGATAGGTTTCGCCGCCCGGCAGCGCGATGGGCTGCGACACGCAGGCGCGGATCCGGTTCGCCAGATCGTCGGGTACGGCTTCGGCGTCGAGCGGGTCGATGATGACGATAAATTCGTCTCCGCCGATCCGCGCCGCGAAATCGCCCTTGCGAAGCGTTTCCTTGATGCAGGCCGAAAGCGCGACGAGCACGGTATCGCCCGCGGCATGGCCGAAATTGTCATTCGCCGCCTTGAAATTATCGGCGTCGATGAACAGCAGCGCAAAGCGGTCGCCACGCCCCTCGGCGGTCCGGATATGCTCCGCCAGTTGCTCGTCGAACGCGGCGCGGTTCGGCATCGCGGTCAATGTGTCGTGCGACGCACGGTGCGCGAGCATCGCGCGCTCGCTTTCCATATGCCCCTGCCAGCCCTGCAATTCGTCGAGCAGCGCATTGATATCGCCGCCCAGCCGGTCGAGCTCGGCAATGCCGAGCGGCTTCACTCGCTTGTCGAACCGGCGGTGCAGGCGCACGTCGTGGGCGACGGTCGCAATTTCGTTCAATGGCTTGACCAGCTCATATTCGAAACGCCGCGCGAGGAAGATGGTGCCGAACGCCGTGATGAGCAGACAGCCGAAGCCGGCAAGGAGGCCGAGGCGGACATAATCGACCAACGTCGAACTGTCGCCCCACACCTCGATCGTGCCGATCGCCGATCCGTTGCGCTGGACGGTGACGGCGAAGGGACGAGGGAAGAAGATACGCGTCAGGATCGGCGCCGGGTCGGCGCTGGGCGAGATCCATTCGGTGACCGGCCGGCCGACGTCGTTGAGCACGCGGAGCCGTGCGATGCCGGGAATGCGCGTCAAGGGCTCCAGCCCCTCGCGGACCGCCTGCGGATCGTTGAACACGAGCGCGGGTTCGACGCCATAGGCGCCGAGCTGCGCCGCGAGTTCCATATTGCGATCGGCATAGCCGCGCAGCGCGGTCACCCCGGCGAGCAGGATGGTCAGGCCCGAAAGCGCGACCGCGAACAGCGTGATACCGAAATGAAAGCGCGACAGCAGTTTTTGCAGCGTCGTGCGCGCGCCGATCCGTTCGACCGGGGGCGTGGGGGTCGGGCCGGTCATGCCGCGCCCCCTTTGCCGCCGCCGATCCGCAGGACACGCGGATCGATGCGCAGCGGGCCGCGCCCGATCGCGTCGATATTGACCGAAAAGCTGATGCTCGCCGCTCTATTGCTGAGGCAGAACATCGCGCCATAGATGCACGCGGCGTCATCGTCGGTGATGGTCAGGACCGGGCGTCCGCGCACCCATGCGATGAGCTGCCGGCGATCGGCGACGGGCATCCGACCGAGGAACAGGATGTCGCACTCGGGAGTGACGGTGGCGGTGGTCACCTGGCGGACCGTGACCGAGCCGGGCCCCGGAACATCGGGCGCCATGCGATCGGTCAGCCGCGGCGCGCCGACGACGCACATCGTCCGGGCGGTCGCCGCCGACCCATCGGGCCAGCGTGCATAGCTGACGATGCCGCCCACCATCCGGTTGACGGCGCGCATCATCCCGCCCGACCCGTCTTCGACAGCGGTCTGGCTTGCGGCTTGAACCGACATCTGCGGCGTCGTCACCAACGCGCCGATCAGAAACAGTGATGCCAGCACCTGGCCGCGCCCCCAACTGCGTTTCAGGGGCATCCTGCCCCAGCGAAGGCGCGTCCGCTAGTCAAAACAATTGGAAAGTCAATGAAAAGTGACGTCATGCGGCCATATAGAAACAGCGGCCGCATCGATTCACCCTCGTCTATTCGGCGCGCAAACGGTCACTGAATCCCTTGCGCAATTTAGCCAGCTTCGGCGGGATCACCGCCATGCAATAGGGATTGCGCTGGCCTTCGCCGTCCCAATAGGCCTGGTGATAATCTTCGGCCGGATACCATTCGGACGCACTCTCGATCGTGGTAACGATGGGTGCGGGCCAATCGGCGGCGGCGCGCGCGATTCCGGCGCGTGCGGCATCGGCCTGCGCCGCGTCGAGCGGGAAGAGGGCGCTTCGATACTGGGTGCCGATGTCGTTGCCCTGGCGGTTGAGCGTCGTCGGATCGTGCGTCGCAAAATGGACGTCGAGCAGGTCGTCATAAGAAATGACGGCGGGATCGAAAGTGATGCGGATCGCCTCGGCGTGGCCGGTGTCGCCGCCGCAAACCTGTTTATAGGTCGGATCCTCGACGGCCCCGCCGATATAGCCGCTCTCGACGCCCTCGACGCCGTTCAGCGACTGGAACACGGCTTCGGTGCACCAGAAGCAGCCTCCGGCGAAAATGGCGGTCTCTTGGGTCATGGGCGTCGATCCTTTTCGGGGAGAAGTGATTGTTCCCGAAATAGGATGTGCGCGCGCCTATTCCAAGGGCGGCGGGGCGCCGACCAGCGGCGGGTGCAGCGGCTGGCCCGCTTTGCGCAGCGAAGCGATCGCCGCCGCCTCGGCTTCGAGCGACGCGACGCGGTCGCGCCAGTTCGGGTGCGTGCTGGCCTGGAACATCGGCCGTCCCTTTCGCTGGCCGAAGCGCGACCAGAAACGCGCTGCCGCGGCGGGATCATAGCCCGCGCCGGCGAGCAGCCACACCGACAGCCGGTCGGCTTCGACCTCGGTCTGCTTGAACAGCCGCGCATTGCGGCCGAATTGTTTGCCGAGCCCGCGATCGACCCCCGCCGCATCGAGCCGCGCGCGGTGCCGCAATATATTATGCGCCAACTCGTGGGCGATCGCGGCCGCGAGTTCCGCGTCATCGGTAGCGAAATCGGCAAGGCCCTGATTGACGAGGACCATCCGTCCGTCGGCGACGGCGGCGGGCCTGTCGCTGGTCTCGACGCGAAAATCGCTGGCGCATCCCGCGATGGGCGTGACGCTGACGATATGCCCTGCGCCGGTGTGAAGCACGAGCGGCGCATCGACCGGCAACGCAGCGACGCTTGTTTCGATCGCGGTGATGCGCGCAAACGGATGGTCACCCACACCGTCCGGGACGGGCGCGCTTCCCATGCCAACCACAGCAGTGCCCACGGTCACCCCGGCCGACGCGGCCGGGGATGCCGGGGCGAGCGCGGCAATGAAGGCGTGATTGTGATCGGCTGCTCGATAGGCGGTCAGCGCTTCGGGGCGCCGGTCCGCCGCATAAAGCCGCGGGTCGCCCCATATCCACCCGAACTGCGGCTGGCGCACCGGACACCATGCGGCGTTGGCGGTTGTCAACCGGAAGCCGATGGCCGCGACCCGCGCCTCGATCGACGCCAATGCGGCATAGGGCGATGGTGCGGCGGGCGCCGCCGCCAGGACGGGCGCTGCCATCGGTGCCAGCAGAGCGGCAAGGATCATCGGGGCGCGGTGCGGCATCGCCGTCCCCTATCAAGTCGCAGCTGTCGGGGCCATGAATTTCCCCCTTCAAGTCCGGTCCCCGACCTCTTGCCTATCGCCCGGCAAGCGCCGATAGGGCGGGCCATGACGCACGCCTCTGTCTTGCCGGCGCCTGCCGCCCGCCAACCCCGCCCCGCGGCGCTCGCGCGCTGGCTCTGGGCGGTCGCATTCCTCGTGATCATCGTGGTTGGGGTCGGCGGTATCACCCGCCTCACCGAATCGGGGCTTTCGATCACCGAATGGCGTCCCGTTTCGGGCGTGCTGCCGCCGCTGAGCGAGGCCGGATGGATCGCGGAATTCGAGAAGTATAAGCAGATCCCCGAATATAAGGAGATCAACCTCGGCATGACGCTGGCGGGGTTCAAGGCGATCTTTTTCTGGGAGTGGCTGCACCGCATCCTCGGCCGCCTCGTCGGCATGGCGCTGGTCGTGCCATTGATCTGGTACGCCTGGCGCCGCGCGATCCCCAGCGGTTACGGCTGGCGCTTGCTCGCGCTTGCCGCGCTCGTCGGGCTGCAGGGTGCGATCGGCTGGTGGATGGTCGCCTCGGGCCTCGAATATCGCGTCGACGTCAGCCATTTTCGCCTCGCGACCCATTTGCTGACCGCGCTGTTCCTGCTTGGCGGTTTGGTGTGGACGGCGCGCGATCTCGACAGGCTGGCGCGCGATCCCGCCGCACGGCCGGCGCGCCTGACCGGACCCGCGATCGGCATCATCGCGATCCTCTTCGTCCAGCTGCTGCTCGGCGCGTGGGTCGCGGGGCTCAATGCTAGCTACGTCGCGAGCAGCTGGCCCCTGATGAACGATCATTTCGTGCCCGAGGGTATCGACTGGGCGGGCGGCGTTTGGCTTGCGCTGACCAACGATCCCTTCCTGATCCATTTCCTCCATCGCTGGTGGTCGTGGGTCGCGGCGCTCGCGTTGCTCATGCTCGCGCGCAGCTTGTCGCGGCGCGGCGCGCGTATCGAGGCGCGGCTGCTCGTCGCGGTCGTCGCGGCGCAGATGCTGCTCGGCATCTGGACCGTCGTCTCGGGCGTTTCGATGTGGGTTGCCGTGTGGCATCAGGTGACCGGCGCCATCCTCGTCGCCATCGCCGCCGCGGGGCTCCACCGGCTCGGCCGCCGCTCCGCATGATCCCGGCCGGCAGCCTCGGCGCGCTCTTGCTGCTGGCGGCCCAGCCCCTTCCGTCCACCGCGCCGGGCGATGCTCGCGCCGCTGCCGCCGCGCATTTTCAGTTCGCTCCCCCGGTGGGCCGACCGATGACCTATCGCGTGACGACGCGCCGGATCGGCCGCGAAGGATCGCTGATCAACTTCTCGCTCGTCTATGCGCTTCAATGGCTGCGTGTCGGGCGCGGTTACCGGCTCGAGGCGGTGCTGCAGCGAATCGATTCGGACGCCCGGCCGGAAGTGACGCGCGCGCTGTCGTTGATGCTCGAGCCGCTGGTCGGCGAAGCGATGGCGTATCTCGTCGCGCCCGACGGCCGCCGGGTCGACCTTGTCGATCCCGACGGATTGTGGGAGCGGGTGACGGCGCGGATCGAGGCGGTGGGGGTCAAGGCGGGACGGCCCGAAGCCCGGAAATTGGCGCAGTTGATCGCTGCCTTGCCTGCCGCCGAACGCGACCGGCTGGCGACCGCCGACATCCGGGCGCTGGTTGCGCCTGCGAATAGCGCGATTCCGGCCTCAGCGCTGGCGGACGGCGCGAGCGTGTCGATCACGCACGACGGCGCGCTGCAGACGATCGCCAAGGTCGAGCGCGATTCCGCACCCGTCGCCGGCACCACCAGGCCACTGGAAATCGACAATCTGTGGACCGTCGACACCGCCACCGGGCTGGTGACGCGCGAGCAACGACAGAGCTGGATCATCGAGGCTGAAGGCGATGGACGGACCCTCGTCGAAGAGCGGGTCCGCGCGCTGGAGATTACCCCGCAAAGGTGAAGGTATCATAATACCTGTCAGCAAAGCCGCGATCTGCTTGACTTTCAGCCCCGCTTTCGCCATTGGCCCGCTCCGAAGCGCCGCTGCGTCCCGTCGGGATCAGGCGGCGCGGTTTGTTTCGGGGCCGCCGGTAATAAGGCTGGGGTGCTCCGGTCCATATCTGTCAAGGAGCGTGCCATGAAGGCGCTGACCAAGACGACTGTATCGGCGAACGCCGCGACGGTCGAAAAGAAATGGGTGCTGATCGACGCCGAGGGTCTCGTTGTGGGCCGCGTTGCTTCGATTATCGCCAACATCCTGCGCGGCAAGCACAAGCCGTCGTTCACCCCGCACGTCGATTGCGGTGACAATGTCATCGTCATCAACGCGGAGAAGGTGGCGTTCACCGGCAAGAAGCTGGCCGACAAGCGCTATTACAAGCACACCGGCTATGCCGGCGGCATCAAGGAAACGAGCCCCGCGAAGATCCTCGAAGGCCGTTTCCCCGAGCGCGTGCTCGAAAAGGCTGTCGAACGCATGATCCCGCGCGGTCCGCTCGGCCGTCAGCAGATGCGCAACCTGCGCATCTTCGCCGGCACCGAACATCCGCATGAGGGGCAGAGCCCCGAAGTGATCGACGTCGCGTCGATGAACCGCAAGAACAAGGTGGGTGCATAATGGCTGACGAACAGACCATGACCGATCTCAAGGATCTCGCCGGCGCCGTCGAAGGCACCGTCGCCGCTCCGGTCTCGACCGCGCCGCTGCGCGAAAAGATCGTCGACAAGCAGGGCCGCGCCTATGCGACCGGCCGCCGCAAGGACGCCGTCGCCCGCGTGTGGGTCAAGCCCGGCACGGGCAAGATCACCGTCAACGGCCGCGATCAGGAAGTCTATTTCGCACGTCCGACGCTGCGTCTCGTCATCAACCAGCCCTTCGGTCTGACCGAGCGCGTTGGCCAGTATGACGTGATCGCGACCGTCAAGGGCGGTGGTCTCTCGGGCCAGGCGGGCGCCGTGCTGCACGGCATCGCGCAGGCGCTGACCCGCTTCGAACCCGCGCTCCGCAGCCCGGTCAAGGCGGCAGGCTTCCTGACCCGCGACAGCCGCGCCGTCGAGCGTAAGAAGTACGGCAAGGCCAAGGCCCGCCGCAGCTTCCAGTTCTCGAAGCGCTAAGAGCTTTTCCACCGACGGGTGGAGAGGGAAGGGCGGTCCGGCAACGGGCCGCCCTTTTCCGTCGGGTGGGACCGGGCCTCGCCAATGTCTGCTTTGGAGTGGTGAGCGGCCGTTTGCTCTCAATTTCGTCATCCCCGCGAAGGCGGGGATCCCGCTTGACGACGGTGAAAGAAAAAGCGGGATTCCAGCCTTCGCGGGAATGACGGCAAACGGTCGATCCGGAACTAGAGCAGATCGAGGCTTCCCAGCATCAGCGCCTGACGCGCCGGACGTTCGGCCATCACCGCGAACATCTCGTCGCCGCGCGTGGTGCGTTCGACGCTCATCGAAGCGAAGACCGCCATGAAATAGCCGCTGAGGGCCCCGACGCGGTAGTCGGTCCATAGCGCTTCGGCATCGGGCTCGACGCCCGCGGCGGTCAAGGCCGCGATCCAATGGTCGAACGCCGGCCGGTCGGCGGCGGCGCGCTCGAACGGATCGGCGATGCTGGTGCCGACCAGATAGGCGAGGTCGGCGGCGCCGCTGCCGCGCCCCAGCGTCTGCCAGTCGACGATCCAGCAGGTTTCGCCGTCCGGCGCGAAGAGGATATTGTCGACGCGCAGGTCGCCATGGACGATCGTCCGGACCGAAGGCTCGCGCGCCAGATAGGCGTCGAGTTTCGTAACGAGCCCGGCGCCAAGATCGAGCACCTCGGGCGCGAGCCTTTCCGCATAACGTTCGCGAAAGCCGGCATAGAGCTGGGGGAACAGGGTGCGGATCAGCCCTACATTGTCGCGCGCAAGCGCGGGCATCTGCGCGAGCCGGGCGTCGTTCCACAAATGGGCGTGAAGCTTGGCTGCCGCTTCAATGCAAGGGATCAGCCCGGAGAGGCCGAGACCGGCAAGCTGGTCGCCCGCCCGTGCCGGAGCGAGGTCCGACAGGATCAGGACAAAATCGACGTCATCGTCGGCGATGTCGCAATGGTGGCAGATCGGCGCGGGAACGCCGCTGGCGGCGGCCAACTCGCGATACCAGCTGATTTCCTTGACATAGGTGCCGGTAAGCCTGGCAATATTGCGGCTCGCCTCGTCATGGCTGGGGCATTTGGCGATCACCGTTGCGGGGGCATCGACACCATCCTCCCAGTCGAGCGTCAGGCGATAGCTGTCGCACATCTGCCCGGTGCCGACCTTGGCCGCGACAAAACCCTTCAGCTTTTCCGGGTGCCCGAGCACCGCGCCGAGCCAGGCCGGCTCCATTGCGTCGGGCGACGTCGGAAAGCTCATGCGGCGGGATCCAGCAGGCCGGTGAGGCCTGTCGGGGCGTGCGGGCCGACGAACAATTGTTCGAGCACGCCGATACCGCTCTCGCGGCGATCGCCGTCGGCGAGGTCGGCGCGGACGAGCGCCTGCACATGCATCGCGAGCGGATTGCCCCATATCCGTTCGGCTTCGGACAGGTTGTCGTGCGCGACCTCAAGGCCGCCATGGTCGAACCCGTGGCCCCAGACGGGGTGCGTATAACCGAGCCCGCTCATCGCGAACACCGGCCCGCTCGGGGTCAGCGTCAGGCGCGTGCTGCGGTCGAAGTCGGCCGTCAGCTTTGACAGGCGCCGCGTGCCCGGCTGCCATTCGGCGGTAAATGCGGGTTCGGCGTAATGACGCTCGCCGCCGTTGGTCCCGACGAGCACCGCGCGGCGGTTCCACGGGCTCCCTTCGCCGTCGTCGTTGCTGTGAAAGAAGAGCGAGCGACCCTCAAAATTGCACGGCGTCCACAGCCAGAAGAACTGGTTGAAATTGCCCTCTGGCGGCGGTTGCGGCTCGGCGGCGCCGACGGGGCGGATGCCCCAGCTGCGGTCGCGCGTTCCGGCCCAGCCGGCATCGACATCGACACGCGCACCATCGATCGAGAGCCATCCCGACCAATGGCCGTTCTGCGTCATGCGCGTATAGTCCATGAACAGGCGCGTGCCGTTGCGGCGGATGAAGCGCGGCTCTTCGATCGGGAAATGGCGTGCAGCGAAATGAAGCTCGCCCGAAAGCGGCCCATCGTTGGCGGCGATGCGCAGCGTCAGCGTTTCGAGCGGCGCGTCGATGCTGATGGCGATCGGCCCCACCGACAGGTCGAGCCGTTCGCCGCCCGAGCGGCGGCTGGCGCGCAGATTATGCTGCACCCCATCGACCAGCACGCAGAAAGCCGCGTCGACGATCCCGAGCTGCGGGTAAAAGCCCATCGCCGCGGCGAAAAAGACCGATCCGTCGGGCGAATAGCCGTTGAAGAAATAGCGGTCGTAAAAATTGCGGTCGGTGCCCGCGAAGGCAATCGGCTCGGCACTCTGGTGCAGCGGGAAATCATCGCCCTTCGTCAGCATCGTCTCTCATCCCATTTTGCGTTTTGTCTTGCAACGTAACGGGATAAGGCGCCGCGTCAATGCACCGGTGGATCGACCGGCGGCACCGCGTCGATCGGTGCAACGGGTTCGCCCGGTTCGCGCGGCGGCAACGCGTCGGGCGGCACGTCGTCGATCTGCATGTCGAGGGTCGGCACCGCTTCGACGTTGCGAACCCGGACCGCGATGTCGCCGTCCTTGATCCGCAGCTCGTTGAAGCTTGGCGGGGTCGAACGGATGCGCTGCGACAGCGTGCCCGCGCCGATCATGCGGATCGGTCCGGATGCGGTTTGCGCGACGAGATCGAAGGCGTCGTGGACATGGCCGGTGAGCACCGCCGCCACGCCGCGTCCGGCGAGTTCCTTCAGTGCGCGTTCGCCGCCACGGGTGAGCGCGCGCCCCTTCGTGCCCGCTTCGACCAACGGGTGGTGCGCGGTGACCAGCACCGTCGAGCCGCGCGGCAGCGCATCGATCGCGGCGAGCGTCTTGGCGAGCGCTTTGGGCGTCACCCAGCCCTTCGACCAGTCGAGCCGCCATTGCGCGCGCGCGGTCGTCTTCAGCGGCACCACCGCGACGCCCGCCAGATCGAGCTCGCGCTCGACAAGTCGCTCGATCCCGCGAATGCGGCGATAGGGGTCGAAGAAGCGTTCGAAGGGGTTGAAATAGGGCAGGTCATGATTGCCGACCTCGACCGTCACGGGTACGTCGAGCGCGCCGATCCAGTCGCACGCCGCGGCAAATTCATGGCTGCGCGCGCGCATCGTGAGGTCGCCGGTGATCAGCACCGCATCGGGCTGTTCGCGGCGCACGCAATCGGTGAACCAGGCGAGCGCGGCGCGGTCCTCCAGCCCGAAATGCAGGTCGCTGATGTGGAAGAGCCGCGTCATGAGGCGGCGGGCGCCGTGGCGAGAAATGCGAGCGGGCTGGCCTCGAGGCGGTAGGTCGCGCCCGAAGGCAATTCGGCGGGTTCGCCGTCGAGGAGCAGGCCGATCGACCCTTTGCCTTCGATGACCACCGCGCGGCGTTCGGACAGGTCGACGCTCGGCCCTTCGCGAAAATCCCCGCCGAGCCAGGCGATGCCGTGGCTCAGGATCGACCCGGCGCTATCGGTGATCAGTCCCTCGGCGATGATGCGGTCGGGCTTCGGCGTCAGGTTGATCGCCTGGAACGACTCGTCCGAACCAAGAATGCGGACACCGTCGCCATGAAGCGTCGCGTCGATCGCATCGGGGATGGTTTCGGCCAGCCCGCTGAGGCTGAGCGAGCGGAATTGCTCGCGAACCTCGGCCCAAGCCGTCGTCGGCCCCGCGATGACGCCGATATAAGCGCGCCCCGCGTCGCAGAAGATCGTCGGCGGATGGACGCGCCGCGCCTTGCCCGCGAGCGCATCGTGCAAGATATCCTCGGGACCGCGATCGCCGTGAAGCGTCTTGTGGAACAGGTTGAGCGTCCCGCCGGGAAGCGGGAGCATCGCGCCGCTCCATGTTTCGAGCGCGCCCGCGGCGGCGTTGAGCGTGCCGTCGCCGCTGAGGACCAGCAGCAGGTCGATGCCGTCGCCCTCCAGCGCGGCTGCAGACGGCAGGTCGTCGTCGGGAAGGATCATGGTGCGGACGAGCGGCGCGCCCGCTGCATCGCATATCTCGATCAAACGGCCGACGAGCGCCTCGTCGGAGCTGCCGCTGCGCAGGTTACAGACGAGGGCGGGGCGGTTGAAGCTGTTGGTCATCGCCCTGTCCTACGCGCGAACGCGGAAAAGGTGGCGGCCTATATCGCGCCGCCGCTTGTTCGCCGTCACGCCGCCCTGTAGGGCGCGAAGGATGGCGGGGCCGGTTTCCAAAGGACGACGGTTGATCAAGATCCTATTCGTGGTGCTGCTGCTCGTGCTGCTGTTTGGTGGCGGCGCCAAGATGATTGTCGCGGGCGGCGCGAAGTCGCTCAACATGGCCGACCGGCTGCTCGGGCAGGGCGACGGGGCGCGGCTGCTGATTGGCGATCAGCCCTATGGCCGTGGGCCGCGCCAGTCGCTCGACATCTGGGTACCCGATAGCCTCAAAGAGGGTGACCGGTTGCCGGTGGTCGTCTTCTTTTATGGCGGCGGATGGGACAGCGGCGAGCGGGGCAGTTACGGCTTTGCCGGGCGCGCGCTGGCGCGGCAGGGGTTCGTCGTCGTGATCCCCGACTATCGCCTCGTGCCCAAAGCCTATTGGCCCGACTTTATCGGGGACAGTGCGGCGGCCGTCGCATGGACGCACGAACATATCGCAAAGCTCGGCGGCGACCCCGACCGCATCGCGCTGATGGGCCATTCGGCGGGCGCCTATAACGCCGCCATGCTCGCGCTCGACCCACAATGGCTGCGTGCGGCGAAGAGCGATCCGTCGATCATCCGCGGCGTCGCGGGACTTGCCGGACCCTATGATTTCCTGCCGCTCGAAAAGGGCGGCCGCGGCGACAGGGCGATGGGCAAGGTCAAGCCGATCGAGAAAACCCAGCCGATCCACTTCGCGCGCGGCGACGCGCCGCCGCTGTGGCTCGCGACCGGCGACGAGGATGACACGGTGCGCCCGCGCAACAGCCAGAACCTCGCCGCCGCGATCGAGAAGGCGGGCGGCCCGGTGACGCTGCGCATCTATCCGGGCTTGGGGCATACGGGCATCGTGATGGCGCTCGCCGCGCCGTTCCAGAACAAGGGGCCGGTGCTCGAAGAGGCGACCGATTTCCTGCGCGGCGTCACGGCGCGGCGTATTGCACCCGCCGCCGAGGCCGCGAAGTGAGCGGCGCGATCCCGGCGACCGTCCTTGCGGGAAGCCGGCCCGGCCCCGATCCTCTGCTCTCCGGCAGCGGGGTTTCGACCAAGGCGCTGCTGCCGATTGCGGGGCAGGCGATGTTGGTCCACGTCGTAAAGGCGCTTCGCGCTTCGCCGTTGGTGGGCCCGATCACGATCCTTGCGCAGAACAGTGCCGAGCTGGCGGCGGAGCCGGGGCTGGTTGGTCTCGCCGACCTGCATTTCGCGGATTCGGGACAGGGGATCAGCAGCTCGCTCGCCGCCGCGCTGCCGCCGGGCGACGACCCGTTGCTGGTTACGACCGCCGACAATGTCCTGCTTACGCCGACGATAGTCGCCGAGTTCCTGAACGGCGCCGCGGATAGCGACGTCGCGGTCGCGATGGTCGAGCGCGATGTGCTGCTCGCGCGCTATCCGCAGTCGAAGCGGACATGGTTGAAATTTCGCGGCGGCTGGTGGTCGGGGGCGAACATGTTCCGCCTGCGCGGTCGCCGCGTGCTGCCGTTGCTCGACTTCTGGGGTCGTATCGAACGCGACCGCAAGAAAGGGCTGAAGATTGTCGCCGCTTTCGGCCCGTGGCTGCTGCTCGGCGCGCTGCTCCGCCTCTTCACCATCCAGCAGGGCGTCGCGCGCGCGGGCCTCCGTTTCGGTCTCAACGCGACGGTCGTGCCGATGTCCGAGCCCGAGGCGTGCATCGACGCCGACAAGCCCGCCGACATCGAACTGATCGAAGCGATATTTGCCGCGCGCCGGGAAGCGGCTATAGGCCAGCCCCTATGACCATCGACAAAGCCATCATCCTGTCGGCCGGGCAAGGCTCGCGCCTGCTGCCGCTGACCCGCGACATCCCCAAATGCCTGATCGAGTTCAACGGCCGCAGCCTCATCAGCTGGCAGGTCGCGGCGCTCGTCGCGAACGGGATCAAGGACATCGTCGTCGTCACGGGCTTTCGCACCGAACGCGTCGAGGATCATGCGCTGCAGCTTTACCGCGACACCGGCGCGCGCATCCGCACTTTGTTCAATCCCTTCTTCCAGGTCGCCGACAACCTCGGCACCTGCTGGATCGCGCGCGAGGAGATGGACCGCGATTTCATCATCCTCAACGGCGACACGATCATTTCGGACGAGATCGTCGCGAAGCTGATCGCGGGCGCGAACGAGCCGATCAACGTCACCGTCGACGTCAAGGCCGACTATGACGACGACGATATGAAGGTGAACCGCGACGCCGAAGGCCGCCTGCATCACATCGGCAAGCGGTTACTGCCCCCCGACACCAATGCCGAATCGATCGGGATGCTCGCGTTCGTCGGCGACGGCCCCTCGATCTTCCGCAATCAGGTCGACCAGATGATGCGCACCCCCGACGGGGTCGAGCGCTGGTATCTGCGCGCGATCGACATCATCGCCAAGGGCAACCGCGTCGGCACCGTGTCGATCGAAGGGCTCGAATGGCAGGAAGTCGACTTCCCGCAGGACGTCGAAGCCGCCGATGCGCTTACCGCGAAATGGGCCGAAGAAGGCCGCTACGCGAAATAGGGTTTGAGCCAGTCGGTGAGCGCGGCGACCTCTGCGTCGCCGAGTTTCACCGCCTGCCCGAGATCGGGTTGCCCCGGCCAGCCGGCGTCAGGGACCGTCAAGCCCGCGCCAGAGCGTTCGCCCTCGTAACGCGGCAGGACGTGGAAATGGACGTGCGGGTCGACCATCATCAGCATCAGATAGTTGATCTTCGCATAGCCAACCGCCTGTCCCAGCGCGGCCTCGATCGCGGCGGTCGCCACCTTGAGTTCGGCATGCGCTTCGGTCGGCAAGTCGCCGAACGCCGTTGCATCCGATTTCGCGGCCAGCACCAGCGCGCCGAGCGTCGGCTGCGCGGGACGCAGCAGCACGGCCCAATGCTCATATTCGGCGATCAGCGTCGCCGGATGGCCGAATTTGGCGATGGTCGCGTTCATGGCTGTGCCTCTTCCATCCAGCTGACGATCGGCCGGCCCGAACGCTTCACGGCATAGGCTTGCACCAGCCGCACCGCATGGACGACCAGCGAAATGACGGTCCACCAGGCGAGCGCGATCAGGCCGATGTCGGGACGTCCGGCGAGCGTCGCGAAAAAGAGGATCGCGAAGTTCGGATTGCGCCGCGCGGTGACCAGGCGGAAATCGCTGTCGAACTTCTGCCAGACATGGATGTCCATGCCGAAGTCCTTGATGAACATCCCTTCGATCACGCGCTGGAGCACATAGCCCGCGACGACCGCGATCATCACCCAGATGAAGGTCTGCGTCGACAGCGCGAGCCCCCATGCGCCCAGCCCGACGCCCCAGAAATACCACCAGAAGGGCGGGTGGACCAGGTCGACGCCGTGGTCGGCGACATTGCCCCATTTCGACGAGGTGATCGTGCAGCGCGCGAGCTTTCCGTCGACGGTGTCGAGCACCATGAAGATGAAGCCCGCGAGCATGCCGGTCCAATAATGGCCGTAGGCGAAAAGATACGTCGCATAGATGCAGAGTGCCGCGCCGATCGCGGTGACCATGTTCGGGGTCATGCCGATGCTCGCGGCGCCGCGCGTCAGCCACAAAGCGAGTTCGGGCCACAGATATTTGGTCAGTGCGTCGGTGACGCCCTTATACGCGCCGAAATAGCTCTTCCGCTCGATCTCGCGCCGCGTGCCGGGGGCCAGCTCCTTGACGAACGGCTGCTCGAGCTTACGAAGCTGGCGGTTGTAAAGCTTGCGCCCGTCCGACAGGTCGATGACCGCGGCCGCCATCGGGTCGCTGCCGGCCGGGACCTGACCGATCACGGGGGCGCCGCCCCAGGCGAAAACCGTACCCGGCTGATCGATCACCCAGCGCAGCAGCATCGGGTCGAAGACATAGGCGAGGTTGAAGATCAGCTCATGGCCTGGCGCCAGCGGCTTTCCGTCCTTTTCCGCCATGCGGCGGCAGCGCTCGGCGTTGGTCATGCCCCAGATCGGGGTGCTGTTTTCGCCGAGCAGGCGGATCGGCGCGCTCATCGCGGTGTCCTTGCGAAATCGAGGATGATGTCGGCCTGTCGTATCGAGGCGGGGGTCGGGAACTGGTCGATGGAATCGTGCATGGCGGCTTCCTGAGCATCAACAAAGGTCGGTTGCAAGTCCGCAGCCCGGGCGAGCGCGGCGGGGAGCTCGGCGATATCCTCGATGACCTGACCCAAATGCCAATGCGCGAATGCCGGATCGTCGCGCCACGCCAACCGGTCGAGGTTCAGGAAAATGCACGGACGCGGGCGGAGGAGGAACTCGTAAACCTGGCTCGACACGTCGCCCAGATAGACGTCCGAGCTCAGCGTATAGCTCATGTCGATCGAATGATGGCTTCCCATATCGACCCGGATATGCGGCGCGGTGGTCGTGATCGGCGGCACGCGCTGCGCCAGTTTCGTATGCGGCGCGATGATGGCGTTCCACCCCTCGAGCGCCTCGAGCGCGGCGAGCACTTCGGGTCCGTGCCCCGGCCACGACGACAGCTTCGCGTCGAAATGCGGATTGTAGAACAGGGTCGGCCGGTCATTGTCGAAAAAGCGCTGCCGCTCGGCGCATATTTCGAACTTGGCATAGCCGCCGACGACGACATTGCCGGGTTCGGACAGTCTGTGTTCGATCATCCGCCGCCGGTCCTTTTCGCCCGCGACGAGGGTCAGGTCGATCATCGCATGCCGCCCGCGATAGCCGCCCGCGCGGTCGCCCGCGCCATGCTTGATGACGACGATGCGTGATGAAAAGCCGGGGATGCGTTTCAGCCAGGCGCTCGAAATCTCCGTCGTGACCAGCACGGGAAAGCGCCGGATCGCCGGATAATTGAGCAGCAGCGTCGCGAGCCGCGAGGGCTGGCGGAACAGCGTATCGGGACCAAAGGGCGGCCGGCGCAGAAGGACAGGTTCGAACCTACCCTGCGTGTCATAGCTGAGTATGAGATCGAGAATCTGGCGCGACGGCGACAAGATCGAAACCCTTACATCGTCGCGCTTCGCGAGTTCGAGCGCCGCCGGCAGCCAATGATAAAGCTGTTGTGCTTCGGCAAGGGCAAGGAAGGCGATAGGGGTCGGCAAGATGTGCTCCGGTTGCGAGGAACTGGCGAAAGGGGCCGGGCGCATTCAACCGGGTCCGATCTCGAAATCCAGTGTCCGCCAGCCCTGCTGCGCGGCAAGACGGACCAGCTTGCGGCTGCGTCCGATCAGCCAGGATTCATGCGCCAGCGCAAAGGTCGGGGCGTCGCTCGGGTGATCCGAATAGGCGCGGATATGCACCGCGCCGTTGGCCGCGTTCGCGTCAAGCCACTCGGTCACCCGGCGCGCTTTTTCGGCGCCATAGCAATTTCCGCCGTCGAGTAGCGGCAGCCAGTTTCCCTCGCCATCGCGCCGGTGGCGGGTCGCGACGATGGCGTCGAACCCCAGCGTTTCGGCGATCGCGCCGGCGTAGAATTCGGGCGCCGCAGTCGCCATCAGCAGGCGGTATCCCTCGGCGCGGTCGCGCGCGATGCACGCCTGCGCGCCCGGCGGCACGTCGCGCGATACGCGCCAGGCCGCGAAATCGGCGGCGAGCTTATCGGCGCGGGCGGGGGCGATGCTGGCGCCGAGCATCAGGCGAATCGCGGCGGGCTTGAACCGGTCGCGGCCATAGAGGCGCAGCGCATAGCCGATCATCAGCGCTGCGAGCGCCGGAAGCAACAGCACACGCCACCGCGCCTCGCGCCACGCCGCCCACAGCAGGAACAGCGTGAAGGTCGGCTTGCGCAGCACCGTGCGGTCGAGGTCGTAGATCGCGACGCGGATGGGCAGCTCCTCGCTCATCGCTCGGTAGGTCCGATAAGGCGCAATCTACGCGCCGTCTTTCCGAGCGAAGCGCGGTCGGCGAGTGGCAGGGCAAAGCGCAGCGCAAGCCAGATGGCGGCGACGGCGATTAGCGCGAGCAGCGGCAGCGAGATCGCGTCGGGCAACAGGTCAGCGAGCACCGCCGCCACGCCTGCCACCACGGTGATCGCGATCCCGCGCAACGCTACCGGCAGAAATTGGGCGTCGAAGGGATGAAGGTTTTCGACCATCGCGAGCTGGAGCATCGGGATGGCGGCCATCACGACAAGCCCGGTCGCGGTCGCGAGCGTTACGCCGGTTAACGGATCGAGATGCCCCACGATCAGCCACCCCACGCCGACCGCGACGGCAACCCCGAATATGCTGGCGGTAAGCTGTTGACGGAAAGCGGCGACGACTTGAAGCACCGGCGCCGAAATACCGAGCACCGCTTCGGTGGCGCGCGCGAACAGCAGGATGACAAGTGCGGCTTGTGCCGCCTGCGCCTGATGGCCGAACAGCCCGAGCAGCGACGCGCTGCCCGCGGCGAGCACAGCGGCGAGCGGCAGCGCGATCGCCAGGATCAGCCGCGTCGCATAGGCATAGATGTCGGCGACCTGCCGCCGGTCCTCGCGCTCGGCGCTCGCGGCGAGCGGCGCCATCACGTACGTAAACGCGATGCGCACAAGCTGGACGACGCTCGACAATTTTCGCGCGATCGTGAACAGGCCCGCCGCCGCCGCGCCCGCTGCGCCGGGGAGCAGCATGTTGAGGATGAGTGCGGGCGCATCGCCGAACAGCCGGGCGATGATGTTCGACGGCAGGATCGAAAGCCCCGCCCAGAAAGTGTTGCGCGCCGTCTCGCTGGCCCACGGTCCGCGCCACAGATCGGCGAAACTATAGTGACGCGCGAGCAGGCGCACGCTGAGCGCTGCGGTGATCGCGAGCGAACAGAGGTGTGCGATGAACAGCCCCTTGAGGCCGAAGCCACCGGCGAAAAACAGCGCCGCGAACACCAGTCGCAACATCTGTTCCCACACGATCCTGAGGCGGATTTCGGCCCCGAACACCATCCGCGCGCGCAGCGCCGACGTCGCGATTTCGACAAAGGCCCACAGCGGTAGCGCCCAGACGAAGATGCGGATCGCGGGGGTGACGAGCTCGCGGTCCTTCGCAGCGACGTTGAGCAGCGAACCGAGATCGGCGGCAAATAGGGCGACCAGCGCCGCGACAATGATGCATGGCCCGACGCCGAAAATCATCGCGGTACGCAGCGCCGCCGCCGCCTCGGCCTTGCCCGCCGATTGCGGCACGGTGCGCTGCATCGCGCTTGTCATGCCGAGATCGAAGATATTCTCGAGCAGGTTCACCGCCGCCCAGAGCACGGCATAGAGGCCGTAACCGGCAAGGCCGAACATCAGGACGTAGAGCGGCTGCGCGACGATCTCGACCACTGCGCCGAGGCGCGCCAGCACGGTCGTGCCGAGCCCGCGCGCGACGCTGCGGCTGGTAACGGCGGGTTGGGCGACGTCTTCGCTCATCCTTGCCGCACCTAGCGACTCGTCCGCCGCGCCGCCAGCGGCTTTCGCGCTTTGGCGTCCTTCACCCTCTTGTCGACTCTGCCATTCGGGGCTAGGCAGCGCGCAATTGCATAGGGAACCCCGCGATATGGCCCAATTTGTCCTGCCCAAGAACAGCCGCCCGCAAAAGACGGGCAAGGTCCACAAGGCCGAAGGCGCCGCGGCGGTGAAGAAGTTCAAAGTCTATCGCTACGACCCCGACAGCGGCCAGAATCCGCGGTTCGACACATTCGAGATCGACACCGAAAAATGCGGTCCGATGGTGCTCGACGCACTCATCAAGATGAAGAGCGAGCAGGATTCGTCGCTGACCTTCCGCCGTTCGTGCCGCGAGGGCATTTGCGGCAGCTGTTCGATGAACATGAACGGCAAGAATGGGCTCGCCTGCACCACGGCGATCGAGGATCTGAAGGGCGACATCACGATCACCCCGCTGCCGTCGATGGACGTGATCAAGGATCTCGTCCCCGATTTCACCCATTTCTATGCGCAATATGCCTCGATCGAACCGTGGCTGAAGACCAAGACGACGACCCCAAGCGGCAAGGAGCGGCTGCAGTCGCCCGCCGAGCGCGAAAAGCTCGACGGGCTTTACGAGTGCATCCTGTGCGCCTGCTGCTCGACGAGCTGCCCCAGCTATTGGTGGAACAGCGACAAGTTCCTTGGCCCCGCGATCCTGCTCCAGGCGTATCGCTGGCTCGCCGACAGCCGTGACGAGATGACCGGCGAACGGCTCGACGAGCTCGAAGATCCGTTCCGCCTCTATCGCTGCCACACGATCATGAACTGCGCGAACGCCTGCCCCAAGGGCCTCAGCCCCGCGCGCGCGATCGCCGAGATCAAGAAGCTCGAGGCCGAGCGGCAGGTGTGAACGACGGGATCGAGGAACCGAAGCGCCGGGACCATTTCAGCGCGGAGACGCTGGACGATGGTTGGGTCAGCTGGAACCTCAAGGACCCGACGCGCTTCAACGCTTTCATCGAACCGCTGACCGTCCGCGTCGAACCGCCGACCGCCGATGGCCGCCCGTGCGCGCGGGTGCGCATGATCCCCGAACGCAAGCACAGCAACCTCGGCGATAATGTCCATGGCGCGGTGACGCTGGCGCTCGTCGACATCGCGCTGTTCGCGGCGTCGCATCAGTTCGGTTCGCTCAACGCCGGCCATTCGGTGACGCTCGACCTGTCTACGCAGTTTGTTGGCGCGGGCCGCGTCGGCGAGCCGCTCGACGCCGTGGTCGAACTCGTGCGCGAGACCGGCCGGCTGATCTTCCTGCGCGGACTCGTCGTGCAAGGCGAGGGCGACAGCCATATCGTACTGACCTTCGCCGGGACGATCCGCAAGGCGAGCGCCAAGTGACCACCGTCCTTGCGGCCTATGACGCGCTTGTCGCGGCGGGCGAGCTTCGCCCCGACCCCGAACAGCGCGCCGCCGCCGAGCGGCTGAACCAGTTGCAAGCCGAGCTCGAAGCCGTACCAAAGCGCGGCAGCCTGCTCTGGCGCCTCGCGGGCCGCAAGCCCGAGGCGCTGCGCGGCGTCTATCTGTGGGGTGCCGTCGGGCGCGGCAAGTCGATGTTGATGGATCTTTTCTACGATCATCTCATCATCCAGCGGAAGCGGCGCGTCCATTTTCATGCCTTCATGCTCGACGTCCATGCGCGGATGCGCGAGGTGCGCAAGAGCGAGAGCGGCGACCCGATCCCGCTTGTCGCCGATGCGCTCGCCGAAAATACGCGCTGCCTCGCGTTCGACGAAATGGTCGTGAACAACAGTGCCGATGCGATGATCCTCTCGCGCCTGTTTACCGCGCTGATCGACCGCGGGGTGACGATGGTAGCGACGTCGAACCGGCCACCGAAGGACCTCTACAAGGACGGACTCAACCGCGAGCATTTCCTGCCCTTCATCGCGCTCGTCGAGGAACGGCTCGACGTGATGAGCCTCAACGGCCCGACCGATTATCGCCGCGACCGGCTGGGCGACGGTGCCCGCTGGTTCGTTCCCGCCGACGATACCGCGAGCGCGGCGCTGTCGGCCGCTTTCTTCCGCCTCACCGACTATCCGCCTGAGGACCGCGCGCATGTCCCGACGCTCGAACTCGACGTCGGCGGCGGGCGGATGCTGCATGTGCCGAAGGCGCTGAAGGGCGTCGCGGTCTTTTCGTTCAAGCGGTTATGCGGCGAAGCGCGCGGCGCGGCCGATTATCTGGCAGTCGCGCGCCATTTCCACACCGTCATCATTGTCGGCATCCCGCGCATGGGGCCGGAGAACCGCAACGAGGCGGCGCGGTTCGTCACGCTGATCGACGCGCTCTACGAATATAAGGTCAAGCTGCTCGCGAGCGCGGCGGCGATGCCCGATCAGCTCTACATCGCGGGCGACGGGGCGTTCGAATTCGAGCGGACGGCAAGCCGCCTCGCCGAAATGCAGTCGGATGACTATCTCGCGCTAGGCCACGGCCAGGAAGACGCCGCCTAAAATCTTACCCCAGCGTGACGAATTGACCGTCACCGAAATGAGGTCGCGCACGTAGCGGACCTCGTGCGCGAGGTGGCCGATACCCTGCTCGATCGTCCGGCGCAGCGTGCGGAGCGGCTTGGGCGCGGCGAGTCCGATCCGCGCGGGGCGTTCGGGCGGTCCGGGCAAAGTCGCAAATCCGCCGCTGGTCACGCGCGTGTCGTCCGCGACCGCGCGGCACAGCGCCTCCATCCGCGAAATCGCCAGCCCGTTCGGAACTTCGCGGTCGCGGCTCAGCAGTTCGAAGCTGTGGCTGAACGCCGAAAACTGGATCGCGCCGCTCGCCGCACTATGATCGAGCGCGTCGCGCATTTCCTCTTCGGACATCGCGCAAAGCTGCGCGGGGCGGAAACGGTTCGCGCGGTCCATCAGCCCGCTGACGGGCACTTCGACCACGCCGTGATGCGTGCGCATGCCGAGATTGCCCGCGTCGAGCGAGATGGCGCAGCCATGGCCCTTGTACGCGGCGTTGAAACTGCTGTCGAAGCGGAAATCCAAGGCCGCGAGCGCGCGGAGCGTGTCGTCGTTGGCGCCGAAATTGCCGGCGCGGAACGCGGTTGGTTTCGGGGCGCCGGCGCCGACGAGGATGTCGCGGGCGAGCGCGATCAGCTTCTTCTGCGCCGTGAGCGGAAAATCGCCGATGTTGCGGCCGGTCAGCCGGCCGACCGGGTTGAAGCGCGCGAAGGCGAGCCATTCGGTGTGGATATGGACCTGCACCTCGTGCCCGCGCGCGACGACGGGCTCGACGATCGCGTCGATCACCCCGGGGCCGTAGACCAGCGCGGGCATCGGATCGATGAAGAACACGCCGGTCAGCCCGTGGCGTTCGAGCATGTCCATCTGGAAATGGATGCCGAAATCGCCATCGCGGCAGCGGCCGAGGATCGAGCTTTCGAAATTGGCGCGCGCGTCGGCGCCGCGCTGGTAGAGGCCGGCCGACAATTCGGTGTCGAAGCTGATGATTGCCCGGGTCATTGTTCCCGCGCGTAGCATGGCAGCGATAAGGGAGGGTTAACCGATTCCTACGCGATCGCCGCGAAGGCGGGGCGTGCGGCCGCTTCGCGCTTGTCACATCCCGCGCCTATTCCCATGTGAAGAGCGTCGGGCAAGGCGACTTATAGTTATTGCGAACTATTAGCAAAGAAAGCCTGTTTTTCGTCCTTTTCGCGGTTGTTTCGTTAAGGGAATCGGCGTAGGGGCGTCGCCAGTCTTGGGACCGGAGCGGAGCTTTAGCCCGTGCTCCCGCCGGTCTGTGAACCAATTGCCGGGCTTGCCAGGAAGGGAGTGCCGCGCGCCATGGGACGCAAGAAGATCGCTTTGATCGGAGCCGGAAATATCGGCGGAACGTTGGCGCTGCTCGCCGCGCAGAAGGAACTCGGCGACGTCGTCCTGTTCGACGTCGTTGAGGGCGTGCCGCAGGGCAAGGCGCTCGACCTGTCGCAGGTCGGCCCGATCGCGGGCTTTGACGCGAAGATCACCGGCACGAACGACTATAAGGATATCGCGGGCGCCGACGTAATCATCGTCACCGCGGGTGTCGCCCGCAAGCCGGGCATGAGCCGCGACGACCTGCTCGGCATCAATCTGAAAGTGATGAAGGCCGTCGGCGAAGGCATCAAGGCCAACGCCCCCGACGCGTTCGTCATCTGCATCACCAACCCGCTCGACGCGATGGTGTGGGCACTCCGTGAATTCTCGGGCCTGCCGCACAATAAGGTCGTCGGCATGGCCGGCGTGCTCGACTCGGCGCGCTTCAGCCACTTCATCGCCGACGAATTCGACGTGTCGGTGAAGGACGTGAACACCTTCGTGCTCGGCGGCCATGGCGACACGATGGTCCCCGTCGTCCGTTACTCGACCGTCAACGGCATCCCCGTTCCCGACCTCGTCAAGATGGGCCTGTCGAGCCAGGACAAGATCGATGCGATCGTCAAGCGCACCCGCGGCGGCGGCGGCGAGATCGTCGCGCTGCTCGGCACCGGATCGGCTTTCTATGCGCCGGCAGCCTCGGGCATCGCGATGGCCGAAGCCTATCTGGGCGACCAGAAGCGCATCCTGCCCTGCGCCGCCTATGTCGACGGCCAGTACGGCCTCGACGGCCTTTACGTCGGCGTGCCGGTGCTGATCGGTGCGGACGGCGTCGAGAAGATCGTCGAGATCGAACTCGACGATGCCGACAAGGCGGGCCTGCAGGTCTCGGTCGACGCGGTCAAGGAACTGCTCGACGCATGTAAAGCGCTGGATCCGTCGCTGGCATGAAGCGCCGAGCCATCGCTTTTTTCCTACCTCTCGCAATTGCATCCGCTGCGAATGCAGCGGATGCAAATTATCCCGTCGTCGAAATTCTTGATGCATTCCGGGACGGCTGCGGTTCGTTGGAAAATCAGCAGATGGCATCCGTATCCCTGATTACTGCCGGCTGGACGCCGATTTCAAGAAGCGAGGAAACGGGCCAGCTTGCCGTGTTTCTGGACTTCTCCCGCAAGGCGGCCTTGAAAGTTGCTGAATCGGGCGGCGTGGATATGGGCGAAATCACCCCTTTCGCCAAAACGATAGCAGGTGAAGAAGTCTTCATGGTGCTCGACGAAGTAAAGGCTGACGGAAATCGAATTAGCGGTTGTCAGCTGTATGATTTCGGCGAGGAGCGCCCGATACCTGTCGAACAAGCAGGCTCTTGGTTAAAGCGCGCACCTTCTGAAATTAAGGAATTGCCTGAGGTTCGAACGGCGGAATGGTCGCCTGGAGTTCGTTCGGGCCATGATAGCTTCAAAATATTCTTCGTACCGGGCGATAGCCCGGCGAGGCAGATGTTCAATTTTTATGGCGTTGCCCTCAAAGCCGACACCTTAGGAGCCGAGTAAATATGTCCATCCTCATCGACAAAAACACCAAGGTCATCACGCAAGGGATGACGGGTGCCACCGGCACCTTCCACACCGAACAGGCGCTTGCCTATGGTACGCAGATGGTCGGCGGTGTGACGCCGGGCAAGGGCGGCACGACGCACATCGGCCTGCCGAACTTCAACACCGTTGAAGAAGCGAAGGCCGCAACCGGCGCGACCGCGAGCTGCATCTATGTTCCGCCGCCGTTCGCGGCGGACTCGATCCTCGAGGCGATCGATGCCGAGATGGAACTGATCGTGTGCATCACCGAAGGCATTCCGGTGCTCGACATGGTCAAGGTGAAGCGCGCGCTGTCGGGCTCGAAATCGCGCCTGATCGGCCCGAACTGCCCCGGCGTGCTGACCCCCGGCGAATGCAAGATCGGCATCATGCCCGGCAGCATCTTCTCGAAGGGCAGCGTCGGCGTCGTCTCGCGCTCGGGTACGCTGACCTATGAAGCGGTGTTCCAGACGACGAACGTTGGCCTGGGTCAGACGACCGCGGTCGGCATCGGCGGCGACCCCGTCAACGGCACCAACTTCATCGACGTGCTCGAACTCTTCCTCGCCGACGAGGCGACCAAGTCGATCATCATGATCGGCGAAATCGGCGGCGACGCCGAGGAGCAGGCGGCGCAGTTCCTGATCGACGAAGCGAAGCGCGGCCGCAAGAAGCCGATGGCCGGCTTCATCGCGGGCCGCACCGCGCCTCCGGGCCGCCGCATGGGCCATGCCGGCGCGATCGTGTCGGGCGGCAAGGGCGACGCCGAAAGCAAGATCGCGGCGATGGAAGCCGCGGGCATCAAGGTGTCGGCGAGCCCGTCGGAACTCGGCTCGACCCTCGCCGAAGTGCTCAAGGAACGCGTGTAATTCAGATCGTGCCGCTCGTTCATCGTGCCCCTGCGAAGGCAGGGGCCCATCTCCTGCCCGGGCGATGAATGAAGAGCGGCGCGGTCTATATCATGGCGAACCGCAAAAACGGCGCCATCTATACCGGATCGACATCGAAGCTGGTGCAGCGCGTTTATCAGCACCGCACGATGTTGATCGAGGGTTTTACGAAGACCCATGGCTGTGTGCTTCTGGTGTGGTTTGAAGCGCATGAGGATTTGCAGGAAGCGCGAAGACGCGAACTGCAGATCAAGCGATGGAAACGAAGTTGGAAGGTGCGGATGATCGAGGAAACAAATCCCGATTGGCGGGATTTGTGGTTCGCGATTCAGGGCTGATGAAAATCTGCTCCGTCGGCACCATGTTTAGGCCCCAGGAGATGGGCCCCTGCCTTCGCAGGGGCACTGCGAGTTTAAGACTATGAACCTCGAACGACAAAGCTTCGACATCGACGAGCCGCAGGCCGGCCCGAGCTGGGCGCCGAAGAACTGGCCCCAGATCGACAGCGACGACCTGACCGCCGCGCTCGACCCGCAGCAGATGCAGGTCGCGGTGAAGGCCGCCGCCGCCAAGGCGGGTGCCGCGCTGTCGAATGCCGAAGTCGAGCGCGCCGCCGACGATTCGATCCGCGCGATGATGCTGATCCGCACCTATCGCGTGCGCGGGCATCTTGCTGCGAACCTCGATCCGCTCGGCCTCAGCCAGCGCGAGCTGCCCGCTGACCTGACGCCCGAATATCACGGCTTCGTCGGCGCCGACCTCGATCGTCCGGTCTACATCGGCGGGACGCTCGGCCTTGAAAAGGCGACCATTCGCGAGATCGTCGCGATCCTGCGCGCCAATTATTGCGGCAATGTCGGCCTTGAATATATGCACATCGCCGACATCGAGGAGCGCCAGTTCCTGCAGGAGCGGATGGAAGGCGCCGACAAGATCATCGAATTTTCGGTCGAGGGCAAACGCGCCATCCTGAGCAAGGTGATCCAGGCCGAGGAGTGGGAGAAATTCCTCGCGCGCAAATATGTCGGCACCAAGCGCTTCGGCCTCGACGGCGGCGAGAGCATGATCCCCGCGATGGAAGCGATCATCAAATATGGCGCCCAGTACGGCGTGCGCGAGATCGTCTATGGCATGGCGCACCGCGGGCGGCTCAACATGCTCGCGAACGTCATGGCGAAGCCGTATCAGGTGATCTTCCACGAATTCG
This sequence comes from Sphingomonadaceae bacterium 3R27C6, assembly GCA_005503215.1. Classification (GTDB taxonomy): domain Bacteria; phylum Pseudomonadota; class Alphaproteobacteria; order Sphingomonadales; family Sphingomonadaceae; genus Sphingopyxis. The sequence goes on from SCNS01000015.1 coordinate 51,528, forward strand.
CCGGCGGGTCGGCGAACCCCGACGACATCGGCGGTTCGGGCGACGTCAAATATCACCTCGGCACCTCGACCGACCGCGAATTCGGCGGCGCGTCGGTGCATATGTCGCTCGTTCCCAACCCGTCGCACCTCGAAGCCGCCGACCCCGTCGTGCTCGGCAAGGTGCGCGCGCAGCAGGTCGTGCGCGACGACCTCACCAAGCATGAGCAGGTGCTGCCCGTGCTGATCCATGGCGACGCGGCGTTCGCGGGGCAGGGGATCGTCTGGGAATGCCTCGGCTTCTCGGGCATCCGCGGCTACAACACCGGCGGCTGCATCCACTTCATCGTCAACAACCAGATCGGTTTCACGACCAGCCCGCAGTTCGCGCGCTCGTCGCCCTATCCGTCGGACGTGGCGAAGGGCGTGATGGCGCCGATCCTGCACGTCAACGGCGACGATCCTGAGGCCGTGACCTTCGCGTGCAAGCTCGCGATCGATTTCCGCCAGCAGTTCAAGCGCGACGTCGTGATCGACATGTGGTGCTATCGCCGCTTCGGCCATAACGAGGGCGACGAGCCGTCGTTCACGCAGCCGCTGATGTACGCCGTCATTCGTCAGCATCCGCCGGTGTCGCAGCTTTGTGCCGCGAAACTGGAGGCCGAAGGCGTGGTCGATGCGGGCTGGGCCGATGCCCGGCGCGCCGAATTCGTGGCGCGGCTGGAAGAGGATTTCGAAGCGGCGAAGAGCTACAAGCCGAACAAGGCCGACTGGTTCGCGGGCCGCTGGTCGGGGCTGCACGCCCCCGCCGATCCCGAAAACGCGCGCCGCAACATCGCGACGGGGGTGTCGGACAAATTGTTCGATTCGATCGGCCGGACGTTGACGACGATCCCCGCCGACGTCGAGGTCCACAAGACGCTGCGCCGCGTGATCGACGCGCGCGGCGCGATGTTCGCCGACAAGAGCGATGGCGAAGTGTTCGACTGGGCGACCGCCGAAAGCCTCGCGTTCGGCACGTTGCTCAGCGAAGGCTATCAGGTGCGCCTGTCGGGCCAGGATTCGGGTCGCGGCACGTTCAGCCAGCGTCATGCGGTCTGGATCGATCAGAAGACCGAAGCCCGATATGTCCCGCTGACCACCGTGCCGCACGGCCGGTTCGAGGTGCTCGACAGCCCGCTGTCCGAATATGGCGTGCTCGGCTTCGAATATGGCTATGCGATGGCCGATCCGAAGAGTCTCGTGCTCTGGGAAGCGCAGTTCGGCGATTTCGCCAACGGCGCGCAGATCATGATCGACCAGTTCATCGCGTCGGGCGAGGCCAAGTGGCTGCGCGCCAACGGACTCGTGATGTTGCTCCCCCACGGTTACGAAGGGCAGGGGCCGGAGCATAGCTCGGCGCGTCTCGAACGCTTCCTCCAGCTGTGCGCGGGCGACAATATCCAGGTGTGCAATATTTCGACCCCGTCGAACTATTTCCACGTCCTGCGCCGCCAGATGCTGCGCCCGTTCCGCAAGCCGATGATCATCATGACGCCGAAGTCGCTGCTCCGCCACAAGCTCGCGGTGTCGCAGCGTTCGGACTTCATCGGCGACGCGCATTTCCGCCGCCTGATGTCCGATCGCACGCCGCCCGCGGACAAGGACGTCAAGCGCGTCGTCCTCTGCTCGGGCAAGGTCGGGTACGACCTGATGGAAGCGCGCGATGCCGCGGGCCTCACCGACACGACGGTCGTCCGCGTCGAGCAGATCTATCCCTTCCCGGGTGAACCGCTCGCCGTCCGCCTGAAGCGGATGCCGAACCTCGAAGAGGTCGTCTGGGCGCAGGAAGAGCCGCGCAACAACGGCGCCTGGTTCTTCGTCAACGAACTGATCGAAGAGGCGCTGACCGAGGCGGGCAAGAAGGGCATGCGGCCGCGTTATGCGGGCCGCGCCGCCGCGGCGTCGCCCGCGACGGGCCTGATGAGCCGCCACCAGACTGAACAGTCGGCGCTCGTCGCCGATGCGCTCGGCCTGTCGGTTCGCGCCGAAATCCGCCGTACGAAGAATAAAGCTTAAGCCCCCCAAGGAACTGCACCTATGAGCACCGAAGTCAAAGTCCCCACGCTGGGCGAAAGCGTTACCGAAGCGACGATCGGCGAATGGCTGAAGAAGCCCGGCGAAGCCGTTGCGCTCGACGAGCCCATCGCGAGCCTTGAAACCGACAAGGTCGCGGTCGAAGTGCCGTCGCCCGTCGCGGGCGTGATGGGCCAGCAGCTCGCCGCGGTCGGCGACACGGTCAATGTCGGCGCGACGATCGCGACGGTCGAAGCCGGTGGTGCTGCCGCGGCCCCGGCTCCCGCCGCCGCTGCGCCGGCGCCCGCCGCCAAGGCCGAAGCCGCCGCGCCGGCACCGGCCGCAACCGCCGCCCCGGCCGGTGAAGGCGTCGATACCGTCACCACCATGTCGCCCGCGGTGCGGCGCCTCGTTCTCGAGCATGGCGTCGATCCGACGAAGATCCAGGGCAGCGGCAAGGACGGCCGTTTGACCAAGGAAGATGTACTCGCCGCCGCCAGCGCCGCGCCGGCACCCGCCCCGGCTCCGGCCGCTGCCCCCGCACCCGCCGCGAGCGGCGCGCCGGGCCGTCACGAAGAGCGCGTCAAGATGACCCGCATGCGCCAGACGATCGCCAAGCGTTTGAAGGCGGCGCAGGATACCGCGGCGATGCTGACGACGTTCAACGACGTCGACATGTCCGCGGTGATGGCGACGCGCGATAAATATCGCGAGAGCTTCGAAAAGAAGCATGGCGTGCGCCTCGGCTTCATGAGCTTCTTCACCAAGGCGGTCGCGCTCGCCGCGCATGACATTCCGGCGGTCAACGCGCGAATCGACGGCGACGAGATCGTTTATCACGACTATCTCGACGTCTCGGTTGCGGTGAGCGCGCCGAACGGCCTTGTCGTTCCCGTCGTGCGCAACGCCGACAGCCTTTCGTTCGCCGACATCGAGAAAGCGATCGCGGACCTCGGCAAGCGCGCCAAGGACGGCACGCTGACGATGGACGATATGACCGGCGGCACCTTCACCATCTCGAACGGCGGCGTGTTCGGCGGCCTGATGTCGACCCCGATCATCAACCCGCCGCAGTCGGCGGTGCTCGGCCTCCACCGCATCGAGGATCGCCCGGTCGTGCGCAACGGCGAGATCGTGATCCGCCCGATGATGTATCTCGCGATGAGCTATGACCACCGCCTGATCGACGGACGAGAGGCGGTGACCTTCCTGAAGACGATCAAGGAAGCGATCGAGGATCCGACGCGCCTGTTGATCGACCTTTGATCCGATGATGGCACTCCCCCTCCGCGCGATTCTGTTCTTCGCTGCCGCTGCCGCCCTGGCGGGCTGCAGCGAGGGCCAAAGCCGCATGGCGAAGGGACTCGAGGAGGGACTGAGGACCAGCTTCGTCGAGAGCTTCGGCGAATCGTGCCGCGCCACGGCCGAGGGCGGCGGCGCGGCGGCGGGTCTCGCTGCCGAGGTCTGCAAATGCGCGGCCGGCGAATTGATCAAGAAATATAGCGCATCGGAACTGATCGGCCTGTCGCCCGAAATGGCGGCCCCGGTTATGAAGTCATGCGCTGCGAAATCCGGGCTGCCCGTTTGAGCGGATTCGCTCGTTGACGGCGCCAGGCAGAAAATTGAGGTAGATTGAACATGGCTGATTACGACTACGACGTCCTTGTCATCGGTTCGGGGCCCGGCGGCTATGTCGCGGCGATCCGCGCGGCGCAGCTGGGCCTGAAGACCGCGTGCGCCGAAGGGCGCGAGACGCTGGGCGGCACCTGCCTCAACGTCGGCTGCATCCCGTCGAAGGCGATGCTCCACGCGTCGGAATATTTCGAAGCGGCGGCGGGCGGCGCGATGGCGGCGATGGGCATCAAGGTGAAGCCCGAGCTCGACCTCCCCGTGATGCACGGCCAGCGCAAGGACGCGGTCAAAGGGCTGACCGGCGGCATCGAATTCCTGTTCAAGAAGAACAAGGTCGACTGGCTGAAGGGCTATGCCCAGTTCACGTCGAAAGACACGGTCGAAGTGGCGGGCAAGGCCTATCGCGCGAAGAATATCATCATCGCCACCGGCTCGTCGGTGACCCCGCTTCCCGGCGTAGAAGTCGATAACGACAAGCAGGTCATCGTCGATTCGACCGGCGCGCTCGAACTCGCGAAGGTTCCGGGTCACATGGTCGTGATCGGCGGCGGCGTGATCGGGCTCGAACTCGGCAGCGTGTGGCGCCGCCTCGGCGCCAAGGTCACCGTCGTCGAATTCCTCGACCAGATCCTGCCCGGCATGGACGGCGACGTCCGCAAGGAAGCGAACAAGATCCTCAAGAAGCAGGGCATGGAATTCAAGCTCAAGACCAAGGTCACCAAGGCCGCGGTCAAGGGCAAGAAGGCCGTGCTTACGCTCGAACCCGCGGCGGGCGGCGACGCCGAAACGCTCGAAGCCGATGTCGTGCTCGTGTCGATCGGTCGCCGTCCGAACACCGACGGCCTCGGGCTCGACAAGGCGGGGCTCGCGGTCAACCAGCGCGGCCAGATCGAAACCGACCATGATTTTTCGACACAGGTTCCCGGCATCTGGGCGATCGGCGACGTGATCCCGGGCCCGATGCTCGCGCACAAGGCCGAGGATGAAGGCATCGCCTGCGCCGAGAATATCGCGGGGCTGACCGGCATCGTGAACCATGATGTCATCCCGTCGGTCGTCTACACCTGGCCCGAAATCGCCGGCGTCGGCCTGACCGAAGAGCAGGCGAAGGAAAAGGGCGAGGTCAAGGTCGGCAAATTCCCGATGATGGCGAACAGCCGCGCCAAGACCAACCACGAGCCCGACGGCTTCGTGAAGGTGATCGCCGACGCGAAGAGCGACCGCGTGCTCGGCGTGTGGTGTATCGCGAGCGTCGCGGGCACGATGATCGCACAGGCGGCGCAGGCGATGGAATTCGGCGCGACGTCGGAAGACATCGCCTACACCTGCCACGCGCATCCGACGCATAGCGAAGCGATCAAGGAAGCCGCGATGGCGGTGACGGGCAAACCGATCCACATCTGACAAAACATAATGGGGGAGAGAATTATGGCGAAGCATTGGCTCTGGGCAGGGGCTTCGCTGACCCTCTCCCTCATGGCGACCAGCGCGCAGGCGGCGCCTGATCTCAACGCCGCGAACGCGCGGCTGACCGCGCTGCTCGACAAGAATTATCCGGCGCTCGACGCGCTCTACCGCGACCTCCATCAAAACCCCGAACTCGGGCTGCAGGAAGTGCGCACCGCGGGCATCCTCGCGCAGCACCTCCGCAAGGCGGGCTTCACCGTGACCGAAAAGGTCGGCGGCACCGGCGTCGTCGGCGTGCTCAAAAATGGCGAAGGGCCGACGATCCTCATCCGCGCCGACATGGACGCGCTGCCGATGGAGGAAAAGACGGGGCTCGCCTGGTCGAGCAAGGCGCGCGCGACCTATGAGGGCAAGGATGTGCCCGTCATGCACGCGTGCGGGCACGACACGCATGTCGCCTATCTGGTTGGCGTCGCGCAGGCGCTCGCCGCGATGCGCGACAGCTGGTCGGGCACCGTGGTGCTGATCGGCCAGCCCGCCGAGGAGATTTTGAAGGGCGCGAAGGCGATGCTCGACGACGGGCTGCTGACGCGTTTTCCCAAGCCCGATTATGGCTTTGCCGCGCATGTGCTGAACGGCCCGACGGGCACGGTTGCGATCAAGGCGGGCACCGCCTTCTCGGCCTCCGACAGCTATTCGATCACCTTCCACGGCCGCGGCGGGCATGGTTCGATGCCTTCGATGGCGCTCGACCCGATCCCGATCGCGGCGCGCTTTGTTACCGACGTGCAGACGGTGATCAGCCGCGAGAAGGACCCCAATGCCTTCGGCGTGCTGACGATCGGTGCGATCAACGCGGGCAGCGCGCCCAACATCATCCCCGACAGCGCCGAGGTGAAGGTCAACATCCGCTCGCTGACCCCCGAGGTGCGCCAGCTCCTCCGCTCGGGTGCCGAGCGGTCGGCGAAGGCTGCCGCGATGATGGGCAACGCGCCCGAACCGACGATCACCTATCTCACCGGCACCGCGAGCCTCGTGAACAATGAGTCGATGGCGGCGAACGGCTTCGCGACATTGAAGCCGGTGTTCGGCGACCGGCTGCTCTTTGCGCCGGCGAGCGCCGCGCCGGTTTCGGCGAGCGAGGATTATTCGGAGTTCGTCGATGCGGGCATCCCTTCGCTCTATTTCGCGATCGGCGGCTATGACCCCGCGGTGCTCGCCGACCTGAAGGCGAAGGGGCAGCCAGTGCCGACCAACCATTCGCCCTTTTTCGCGCCCAAGGCCGAGCCGGTGATCCGGAACGCCGTGGCCGCGATCGTGCTGTCGGTGATCGGCGGCGTGCGCCCCGACGCGAAATAGGGCTTCAACCGGCCATCATCGCCTGCCACCGGCGCTGTGCGTCGGCGCTCCACACGCCCTTGGGTGACGGGTAGAAATCCGGAAACACCTTCGCGTCGTCGGGCAGGACGACCCACGGCTGTTTGCTGCGCGTGAAGATATGGACATCGGGCGGGCATTGGTCGGGGTCGTCGAGCGTCCCGACACGAACGAAGGAGGAGCGGCGGCCCGAGTTGGGATAATGGCTCCACAGCGCGACCCGGCAGGTCGGGCAGCGGATGATTTCCTGCCCCCGGCCGCTTTCCGACGGGGTCATTACATAATCGACTATCCCTTCGGCCTCGACGCGCTCGCTCTCGATCACAGCATTGATGACGAAGGCGCTGCCCGTCTCGCGCTGACACCAGCGGCAATGGCAGCAATGGACGATCATCGGTGCCGCGGTCAGCCGGTAACGAACCGCGCCGCACGTGCATCTGCCTTCCATCGCCGCCTCCTCTCCATTGTGCCGTATCGCGCGCGATGATAGCCCGGCGCGCGATGGATACACAAACCCTCGTCCGCCTGCTCGACCTCGTCGGCATCGGCGTCTTCGCGCTGTCGGGCGCGCTCATGGCGGTGCGGCTGCGCCAGACGCTGGTGACCGCCGCCTTCTTCGCGCTGGTGACCGGCGTCGGCGGCGGCAGCGTGCGCGACCTGTTGATCGGTGCGCCGGTGTTCTGGGTGCAGGATGGCGCGATCGCCGCGGTGTGCATCGCGATCGCGATGGTCGTCTGGCTCACCCCCGAACGCTGGTGGCAAGGGCAATTGCTCGAATGGGCCGACGCCGTGGGACTCGCCGCTTATGCGGTGTTCGGCACGGCGAAGGCGCTGGCGTGGGGTGTCCCGCCGGTGCCCGCGCTGATGATGGGGGTGATCACCGGCTGCGTCGGCGGCACGATCCGCGACATCCTGGCGGGCGTGCCGTCGATCATCATGCGCCCCGAAGTCTATGTCACGGCGGCGGCACTCGCGTCGGGGCTGTTCCTGCTGCTGCAATGGCTTGGCACGGGGACGGCGGTCGCGGCAGTCGCGGGCGCGATCGCCGGCTTCATTCTGCGCGGCGCGGCGATCCGCTGGTCGCTCGCGCTGCCCGCCTATCGCGATCCCAAAGGCGGATAGGCCAAAATCAGTTAGGCTTGCCAAATCGCGAAACTCTGTCAGTTTCGCCCTATGAACAGTGATGTCAGCACCATCGCCCGCCGGGTGCGGGGCCAGGCCGACGCCTTGCCCGAGCTGTTCGGCCGTTTCGATTTCGACAAGGCGCCCGAGCGCTGGGCGCCCGAAGCCGATGCGGTGAGCGAACTCAGCCGCGTTCGCAGCATCGACCGGTCGACCTATCTGGGTGACCCCGAGCTGCTCGGCCGCATCCGCGAATATACGATGCTCGGCGACCGGACGGGCGACGCTTATGCCGCACTGATGCCGCGCTTTGGCTTCCAGCGCACCGTCGCGATGCTCGTCGAGGCGTGCGACAAGGGGATCGACGCGGTCGACGATGCGCCGCCCGAGCTCGCGGCTCTGATCCGCGAGATGGAGCAGAAGCCCGACTGGCTCGACATGACATTGGTCGAGGAAGGCGCGGCCTATGAACGCAACTCGACCGCGAACCTCTCGCCGTTCCTGATCCGCGGCGCGTTCATCGCGACCTTCCTCAACAAATATTCGGCGCTGCCGATGGCGCTGACCGGCACGCTCGGTCAGGCGACCGCGGCGCGGCGGGTGAAGGAAACCGCGACCTTCTTCGCCACCACCGCGCTCCCCGGTGCGCTCGATCGCTTCGGGCCCGGCTTCAAGGCCGCGGCAATGGTGCGGCTGATGCACTCGATGGTACGCGTCAACGTGCTGTCGCGGCCGGGCATGTGGGACACCGAAACCTATGGCATGCCGATCCCTCAGCTCGACCAGATGCCCGCGGGGCTGATCCCGATCTATTTCCTGTCGCAGGAAGTGCTCGCGAAAGGGCGCACGACCTTCACCCGGCTCGAACGCGGCCGCGTCGAGCTCGCGCGCTATCGCTGCTATCTGCTCGGGCTGCCCGAAGATCTGCTCGCCGACACGCCGCAGGAGATCGTCCGCATCTGGCGCACGCGCAGCGCGACCTTGCGCTATGAATATGACGATCAGGTCTGCGGCGGGCTGCTGCGCGCGACGATGGATGCCGAGCTGTCGAAGGACAGGTCGCCGAAAGGGCTGGTGAAGCGCCGCCTCGAATATTCGGTCAGCCGTGTCTTTTTCGTGAAAGCCTTCCTCGCCGGTGACGAGGCGCGCGCGGCGCATGTCGGCGTGCCGGTGAAGCGCCGCGATCACCTGATTTATGGCGCGACGATGCTCGGGATCGCGGGGCGCATGGCCGCCTACCGCGTCGCCTCGCGCCTGCCGGTGATTCGTCATCTTGCCGATCGCCGCCTCGTGCGGCGGATCGAGCGCCAGCTCGATGGATACGGCCGCGCCGAATTCACCTCGAACGCCGCGAATTACAAACCCGCGACGGCGGGCTGATCCGACTTCCAGCCAAGGGATTTCCATGCAAACAGAGCAAGCGACCTTCAACGGCATCAGCATCACTTATGAGGACAAAGGGCCGCAGGACGCGCCGGTCATATTGCTGGTGATGGGGCTGGGCGGACAACTGACGCTGTGGCCCGACGAGTTCGTCGATGCGCTAAACGAACGCGGTTTCCGCACGATCCGCTACGACAATCGCGACGTCGGCCTTTCGACGCGCTTCGAGGCGGCGGGGGTGCCGAACGTCAAATGGATGATCGTCAAATCGGTGATCGGGCTGCCGATCCGTCCCGCTTATACGCTTGCCGATATGGCGGCGGACGGCATCGGGCTGCTCGACCATCTGGACATCGACCGCGCGCATGTCGTCGGCGTGTCGATGGGCGGCATGATTTCGCAGCATATCGCCGCGCGCTATCCCGATCGCGTGCTCTCATTGACCTCGGTGATGTCGACCACGGGCAACCGCCGCCTGCCGCGCGCGCAGAAAGAAGCGATGCAGGTGCTCGCGAACCGGCCGATGAGCGGGGACAAGGAGGCGCTGATCGCCTATTCGGTCAATGCTGCGCGCGTGATCGGCAGCCCCGGTTATCCGTCTGCCGAAGACCGGCTCCAACGCCGCGTCCGCGCCGATTTCGAACGCGGCTGGTATCCGCAGGGCGTCGCGCGCCAGATGGCGGCTATCGTCGCCGATGGCGACCGGCGGGAATTGCTCAAGAATATCAAGGCGCCGACGCTCGTCATCCATGGCGAGGACGACCCGCTGGTGCCGCTCCCCGGCGGTCGCGACACCGCGGAGAATATCGCCGGCGCGCGGCTGTTGACGATCCCCGGCATGGGCCACGACCTGCCGCTGGGGCTGGTCGATACGATGGCCGATGCGATTGCCGAGCACGCAAAACAGGTCGCTGTCGCGGCATAGTTCCCCCTCCCGCTTGCGGGAGGGGTCGGGGGTGGGCAGCAGCCTTGCAGTTGCCCACCCCGCTGCGACTAGCGAGCCAAGCTCGCAAGTCTCGCTACCCAGTGCCGGGTGAACAGTCCCCCGGACTGTTCAGGCCATGCCGAGGGCATGGCCGACCCGACACTCGCAAGCGGGAGGGGATTATTTCAGCAACAGCGCTAGCGCCCCGAAGAAGCCCTTCGCCTCCGCCTGACCCGGCCGCGGAACGGCGGGAAGGTACGCACGGCAGTCGAGGCACGCCGCCTGCACCGAACCCGCCTGCGTCAGCATCGTCAGATCCTGCACCAGCCGCCGTTCGGTGAGTTGGCGGTTCATCGCCGCGATGCCGAACCAGCCGCGTGGGAGTGCCGCGGTTTCCTTTTCGGCACCCGACCAGCTCGCTAGCATCTTCGAGAATTCGCTCGGCTCGTCCTCGAAATATTTGGCGTGGAAATCGCCGTCGACCTTCGCGAGTTTGGCGGCGGCTTTCAGCGCATCGGGCAGGCCGCCGAACTGGTCGATCAGGCCGATCTGGCGCGCGGTGCCGCCAGCCCAGACGCGCCCTTCGGCGATGGGCAATATCTTGTCGATCGGCTGCTTGCGGCTCTTCGCGACAAGACCGGTGAAGCGGGCGTAGACGTCCTCGACGCTCGCCTGTGCCAGCGCGTTGAACTCGTCGTTCACCCCGCCGAACACGTCGGGCTGCCCCGACAGCGGCGTCGTCGCGATGCCGTCGGCATTGACCCCGATCTTGGCCAGCGCCTGGTCGAAGCTCGGCAAAATGCCGAACACGCCGATCGAACCGGTGATCGTCTCGGGCTCGGCGAAGATGCGGTCGGCGGGGGTTGCAACCCAATAGCCGCCCGACGCCGCGACATTCGCCATCGAGACGACGATCGGCAGCTTCTTCGCTTTCGCGGCGAGCAGCGCCTGGCGGATTTCCTCCGACGCGAGGACCGATCCACCGGGCGAATCGACGCGCAGGACGATCGCCTTGACGCTGCTGTCGGTCGCGGCGTCGAGGATATGCTTTGCAACACTTTCGCCACCCGCGACGCCGCTCGGCGCTTCGCCGTCGACGATTTCGCCGACGACGGGGACGACCGCGATCCTGCTGCCGCTTGTCGAGGGCGGATTGGCCGCGACCCAGTTTTCGAGCGGGATGGCGTTATATTCCCACGGCTTGCTGTCGTCGGCGGCGCCGCTGATCTCGGCGACGCGGCGGTTGAAGGCCATGCGGCTGCCGACCTTGTCGACAAGGCCCGCATCGACCGAAGCCTTCGACAAATCATTGCCCGCTGCGCGCACCGCACCCGCGGTGTCGGCGATGAAGGCGTCGAGCTTCGCCGCCGGACGCGCCTTCTTGACGTCGGTCAGCCAGTTGTCCCACAGCACGCTGGCATAAGCGAGGTCGGCTTCCTTCGCTTCGGGCGACTGGTCGGTGCGCAGGAAGGGTTCGACCGCGCTTTTGAAGGTGCCGGCGCGATAGATATGCGCGGTGACACCGAGGCGGTCCATCAACCCCTTGTAATAGAGACGCGACCCGCCCGGGCCGGCGATCGCGACGCCGCCGACGCCGTCGGCCCAGATTTCGCTGGCGTGCGCCGCGACCTGATAGCTGTCGGTGGTATAGGCGGTGGCAAAGGCGAGCACGGGCTTCTTCTTCGCGCGCACCTTGTCGACCGCGGCGCCGATTTCGGCGAGCGACACCTGTCCGCCGCCGAGGAAACGGTCGAGGTCGAGCACGACCGAAGTCACGCGCTTGTCGTCGGCGGCAACCTCCAGCGCCTGGACGACGTCGCGGACGCGGATTTCCTTGAGCTGCGCGCCGCCCGACAAGGCCGCGAGCGGATCGACTTCCGAGGGCTGTTCGCTGACGATGCCGTCGAGTTCGATCAGCAGCGCGCCCTGGCTGACCGGCAGGCCGGCATTGGGGCGCCCCGAAAGCAGCCCGAACAAGGCAACAAAGAAGAGCAGCAGGAAGATGAGCGCGAGCGCATCCTTGATCCCGACGAGCAGGTGCCAGACCTTGCGCGGGAAGCTGGTGGTCGACCTCGGCTTGCCCTCGCCCGGCAGCGGCCGGCGGACGGGGATGGCCCAGGGGCCGGCGGGATCGTTGGGTGTGTTCGCAGTGCTATCGGTCATGTCCGCAAACCTAGGGATGCGGCTCGCCCTTGGCAATGCACGCTTCGACGGGCGAACGCCGACGCCATAAGGGCGACGTCAGAGCCAGCCTTCGCGGCGATACCAGCGCACGGTTTCGGCGAGCGCGTCGTCGGTGTCACGCTCGGGGCGCCACAGCGCGGCGGGCGGGCATTTGCCTTCGGTCGCGACCCAGTCGGGATGCGCGATATAGCGCGCGCGGTCGGAGGTCAGCTTGGCGCGGCTGCGGCGAACGAGCTTGTCGAGCCGCCCGCCGGCCCTGAGCAACAAGGCGGGGGTCGCGACCGTCGACAGCCGGTGGCGCCCCACGGCACGCGCGACCGCGCGGGCAAAGCCGCGATGCGACCAGCCGGTGGGCTTGCCGTCGTCGGGCTCGTAAATCTGGCCGATGCTCGCGCCGCGGTCGGCGGCGAGTGTGACGAGCAGCCGGGCGAGCTCGTCGACATAAATTGCCGACATGCGCCCGCTCGGCACCAGTGCGATGCCGCGCCGCGCCATGCGGAACAGGTCGAGCATCTCGGTATCGCCGGGGCCGAACACCGCGGGCGGGCGCACGATCGTCCAGTCGAGCCCGCTCGCCATGACCACCGCCTCGGCGCGCTCTTTCGACCAGCCATAGTTGGAGATGCCGGGTTCGCGCGCCGCGAGTGAGGACACATGGATGAAGCGCGTCACCCCGGCACCGCGTGCGGCATCGACGACATTCGCCGTCGCGGTCGCGTTACCCGCCTCGAACGCCGCGCGGGTAGGCACGTTGACGACCCCCGCAATATGCATGACGACGTCGGCGCCCGCCGCCATCTCGGCAAGGCTGTCCTTGTCATCGAGCGCGCCCGCGACCCATGTCACGCCTTCGCGCGCGGGCTGCGGCCGGCGGGTAAGCGCGCGGACGTGCCAGCCCGCCGCGACCGCATCGCGCATCGTCGCGCCGCCCACGAAGCCGGTCGCCCCGGTCATCGCGAGCACGGGTTGGTTCACAGCAGCACCATATGGTCGCGATGCACCATCGCGCTTCTGGGCGCATAGCCGAGCGCGGCTTCCTGCGCGTCGCGGCCAAGGCCGACGATGTTCGCGGCGTCGGCACCCGGATATTCGGACAGGCCGCGCGCGATGACGCGCCCGTCGGGGCCGGCGATGTCGAGGATGTCGCCGCGCGCGAAACTGCCGCTGACCGCCGTCACTCCGGCGGCGAGCAGGCTCGCGCCGCCGTGCAGCGCCTTCGCGGCGCCCGCGTCGATCTCGATCCGGCCCTTGGCGGTGAGCCCGCCCGCGAGCCAGGCCTTGCGCGCGCTCGCGCCCTTGTCGGCGACGAACAGGCTGTGGCGTGCTTCGGTCGACAGCGGCCGGTCGATGCGCCCCGACGCGATCGCGAGATGCGCGCCCGCGGCGTTGGCGATGCGCGCCGCTGCGATCTTCGACACCATGCCGCCCGATCCCATGCCCGACGCCGATCCGGTATCGGCCATCGCCTCGATGCTCGCATCGATGCGTTCGATGCGCGCGATATGGACGGCACCGTCCTGCGCGGGGTTGCGGTCGTAGAGACCGTCGATATCGGACAGCAGGATCACGCCGCCAGCCGCCGCCGCCTGGGCTACGCGCGCCGCAAGACGATCGTTGTCGCCGAAGCGGATTTCCTCGGTCGCGACGCTGTCATTCTCGTTGATGATCGGCACGACGCCGAGGCTGAGCAGCCGGTCGAGCGTCGCGGCGGCGTTGAGGTAGCGGCGGCGATGTTCGAGGTCGTCGAGCGTCACCAACATCTGTGCCGCGGTCAGCCCTTCGGCGCCGAGCACCTCGGCCCACACCTGCGACAGCGCGATCTGCCCCGTCGCAGCGGCCGCCTGCGCATCCTCGAGCGTCCCGCGCCCGCCCTTGGCGAGCCCCAGCCGCCGCGCTCCGAGCGCGATCGCGCCCGAAGAGACGACCGCAACCTGCTGGCCCGCCCGCGTTCGTTCGGCAATGTCCGCCGCAATCCCGACAAGCCAGTCGCGCCGCACCGCGCCCGACGGATCGACGAGCAAGGCCGATCCGATCTTGACGATCAGCCGGGGGCAGGAGGCGGGCGGAAACAGGCTCATGGCGCCGCCGATAGCGCGCGGCGGGCGTAACGCCAATGCCTAGCTTGGTATCAGCCAGTGATAGGGAGGGTGCTGCTCCGCTCAGCCTTCGGCGGAGTGACAGACGAATTCGACCAGTCGTCCGTCGGGATCGCGCGCGTAGCCGGCATAATAATTGGGGTGGATATGTGGTGCGAGCGCCGGGGCGCGATCCCGTTGGCCGGCGCTCCCGCTGGCCCGCAAATAGGCATCCTGCACCAGTGCGCGCGTTGGCGCGCCAAATGCATAATGAACATCGATCGAGGGATCGCCGTCTACGATCCAGAAATCGAGCCGGCCTTCGTGACCAAATCCCTTGGCCTGGCCATCGACGGCAAGTTCATAGCCAAGCGGGCCGAGGACGGTGCGATAGAAGGCGACGCAATCGTCCATGCGCCGCGTACGGATTTCGAGATGGTCGAGCATGGTTTCTTTCTGGATCAGGATTGGGAAAACGCAGTCTAGTGCGTGCCTTCGACGATTTTCCGCGTTGATGAACATCAATTAGCGGGCGATCGGCGAAAATGGCGCCTATCATGCTGAATATGGCCACTACCGACCTCGATCGTTTTGACCGCCAATTGCTCGCCGCAATGCAATCGGACGCGACCGCGACGTCCGAAAAGCTCGCGGAGACGATTGCCCTGTCGCCGTCGGCGATCCAGCGCCGGTTGCGGCGGCTTCGCGATCTTGGCGCCATTGTCCGCGAAACCGCCATCCTCGACCCCCGCTTTGTCGGCAACCCGACCTTTTTTGTGGTCGCGCTTCAAGTCGAGCGCGAACGCCCCGAGTTGCTCGCGCAACTCCGCCGCTGGCTTGCGGCGGAAGACCATGTTCAGCAGGCCTTTTATGTGACGGGCGAGGCCGATTTCATCCTGATCGTCACCGCGCCAAGCACGGAGGAATATGATGCCCTGATGACGCGACTGGTAAGCGAAAATGCCAATGTCCGACGCTTCACCACCAACGTCGCGCTCGGCGTGGTCAAAAGAGGGTTGATGATACCGATCGCCGAAGATTGAATCGGTTGCGGAAAATCCGCTTGGCGCCTGGCAGCATTGCCAAAATTCCGCGCGGGGCGGTCGCGAAACACGGCCTGCCATTCCAGAGCGATGATATAATCGCGGCATGGAACAGATATCCCGGCATCCCGACGATCTGATGTCCGATCGGCCCACGTCGCTTGTCGACTTGCCATTGCTCGCGGAGCGATGCGGCGTCGCAAAAATATGGGCGAAGCTGGAAAACGAAAGGCCGCTTGGCAATTTCAAATCGCTGGGCGGGGCGCATGCCGCGCTATGGGCACTCGCAACCGTGACGGGGCACGATGACGTCCCGACCTTTCTGGCTCGCCTGCCCATGCCGCTTCCCACGCTGGTGTGTGCGAGCGACGGCAATCACGGCCTGGCGGTCGCCGCTGTCGCCCGCCGCGTCGGCGCGCCGGCTCGCATCTATCTTCCCGCTGCGGTGGGCGGAGTCCGTGCGGCACGGATCGAGGCGATGGGCGCCACCATCATTCGTATCGGAGGAACCTATGACCAGGCGGTCGCCGCTGCCGCCGAGGCGAGCGACGGTGTGCATACCCTGCTCATCGCCGACACGACCGACGATATGGACGACCCGGTCGTTGCCAGGGTCATGGATGGATATGGACGGATCGCGCTGGAAATTCGCGCCCAACTTCGCGCCGATGGATCCACTTATCCAACCCACGCCTTTATCCAGGCGGGCGTCGGCGGGCTGGCGGCCGCGATGGCGGAAGGACTCTGCCTGTATGAAGATGGGCCCTGCCAATTGGTCACGGTCGAGCCGCAATCGGCGCCGGGTGTCGAACGGGCCCTGCGAAATGGTTCACCGATCCTTGTGCCCGGGTCGCTCGAAACCTCGGCCGAAATGCTGTCCTGTGGACTCGCATCGGCACCCGCGGTGGCCTCGCTGCTTCGATACGGCGCCGTGCCGCTGCTGGTCGACGAAGGCGTGATCGAGGAAGCGGTAGAATTGCTCGATCTTGCGGGCGGTCCCCGGACCACGCCGTCGGGCGCCACGGGTCTGGCCGGCCTTCTCCATGTTTCGCGCGATGCGGAGGCACGGGTGCGGCTAAAGCTCGATCGCGGATCCCGCATCCTGCTTGTCGTAACCGAGGGTGTCTGACGCAGCCCAATCAGGATGGCGGCTCTGTTGCGTCACCGGTCCCCGCCGAAAGTGTAGCTGAGCGCGACACCCGCCGACGGCTGGCTCCGCGACCCGAGCTCGCGCGTCACCGGCGAATCGGCCGCATCGCCGACTAGCCGGTCGTAACGGCCGTAGACGGCGATGCCCCAGCGCTTGCCGAGCATGCGGTGATAACCGGCGGTCACGCCGACCGACTGGATGCCGCCGCTCGGATCATAGGCGGGCAGGCCCGACGTTACGGCGGCCGCAGGCGTCACGCCGAAATAGGCGCCCATATATTTGGCGTCGCCCAGCGTCACGCGCGGGCCGATCGAGAAGAGCCAGTCGTCGCCTTCGCGCGCGACATAGTCGGCGCTGATTTCGCCGGTCCAGCCCTTGTGGCCGCTGAGCCCCTTGCGGCCGTCGAGGCGGATGCGCAGCGTGGGGGTCAGGTGGACCTGCGCAAAGCCGCCGGCCTCGATCGACAGGCCGACTTTGGGCAGGTCGGCGCCGATATCGGACGCCTTGCGCTTGCCGACGAAGCCGAACGCCGGCCCAAAGGCGAAATCGCCCGAATGGATCAGCGGCGAGCCGAAGCTTTCGTCGGGCGCCTCGAACGCGAATTCCGCGTCGCGTGTGCGTGAAAAGTCGACATAGGGGACGACGCTGAACTGGTCCGCGCCCGGCCACGACGGCGCAAGCTGCGGGCCGAGGATCAGGCGCGTGCGCTTCTCCCCGCCCTCGCTGCTTTCCTGCGCCGTCGCCGGGACCGAAGCCAGCGCGAATGCGGTAAGGAACAGGGCGGCAAACTTGTTGCGATCGTTCATCCGAAATCCTTGTTGTTCCGCATGAAATTCCCAGCGGTAGCGTTTCGTTCCTAGACCGGCGACCAGCCCGGGGCTTCGTCGCTTTCGTCCTCGCCGGGCTCGGGATGGCCGATCGCCTCGAGCAATTTGTCGAGCACCGCGGGGACGCCCGCGCCGCTCGCACCCGACAGCGCCATCACCGGATGGCCGCTTTCCGCGGCAAGTTCGGCCGACAGCGCCGCGATCAGTTCGTCGTCGAGCGTGTCGATCTTGTTCAATGCGACGATCACCGGCTTGTCGACAAGGTCGGCGCCATAGGCTTCGAGTTCGTCGCGCACGATGCGGTAGCTGGTGGCGACATCCTCGTCGTTCGCGTCCACCAGATGCAGCAACACGCGGCAGCGTTCGATATGGCCGAGGAAGCGGTCGCCGACCCCGGCGCCTTCGGCGGCGCCCTCGATCAGCCCGGGGATGTCGGCAACGACGAATTCATTGCCCTTGTGGCTGACGACGCCAAGCTGCGGGCGCAGCGTCGTGAAGGCATAGGCGCCGACCTTCGCCTGCGCATTGGTCACGCCGTTGATGAAGGTCGACTTGCCCGCATTGGGCAGCCCGACGAGGCCGGCGTCGGCGAGCAGTTTCAGCCGCAGCCACACCCACATTTCCTCGCCCGGCCAGCCGGGACCGTGCTGGCGCGGGGCGCGGTTGGTCGACGTCTTGTAGCTCGCGTTGCCGCGCCCGCCGTCGCCGCCGCGCAGGAAGACGAGCTGTTCGCCCTCCTTGGTCAGGTCGGCGAGCAGGCTGCGATCCTCGTCATCGTCGAGGATCTGGGTGCCGATGGGGACCTGGATGACAAGGTCGGGGCCGCCCGCGCCGGTGCGGTCGCGCCCCGCGCCGGGGGTTCCGCGCTTCGCCTTGAAATGCTGGGTATAGCGAAAGTCGATGAGCGTGTTGAGGCCCGCGACCGCTTCGAAAATCACGTCGCCGCCCTTGCCGCCATTGCCGCCGTCGGGGCCGCCATATTCGACATATTTTTCGCGCCGGAAACTGACGGCGCCGGGGCCGCCGTCGCCGGACTTGATGAAGATCTTGGCTTGGTCGAGGAAATGCATGGCGGGGCCTTCAGGGCGGAAACGAGAGACTAAACATTCAATCCCGTTCGTGTCGAGCGAAGTCGAGACACCCGGCAGCATGGCGCCAAGCCGAGAGGCATCTCGACTTCGCTCAATGCGAACGGGGATCGGGGATGCGGCCCCTTAGCGCGCGCGCAACAAAATTGCCAGCGGCTTAGCCCTGCGGCTTGCCGCCATGCTCCGCCCAGAATTTGGCGATCCGTCCGGTGATCAGCTCGGTCGCGAGCACGCGCGACGTGTCGCGCGGCAGGTCGAGCGCCTCGGCCATCGGTCCGCCGAGTTGCGCGTCGCCGAGCGCCATCAGCACCAGCGCGAGCGTATCTTCGTGCATCAGGCGCTTTTCGTGGGCGTCGGGGGCCATGCCGTCGATCAGCCGGTGGATCGCATCGACGATCGGGTCGAGCGCGTCGTCATTGCCCGTCGCCGCCATCCACGTCGCGAGCGCGCCCGCGCCGCCCTCGTTAAAGGCATCGAAGGCGAGGTCGACGATCTCGCGCACATTGCGTTCGCCGGGCGCCGATTCGGCCATTTTCCGGCCGATCGTCGCGCACACCGTTTCGGCCTGATAGGCGGCGAGCGCCTTTTGCAGCCCCGCGGCGCTGCCGAAATGGTGGAGCAGGTTCGCGTGCGTCCGGTCGATGCGCGCCGCGACGGCCTTCAGCGTCACCGCCGCGGGTCCCGTTTCGACCAAAATCTGGCGCGCAGCCTCGAGCGCCGCTGAACGGCTTTCCTCGGGACTCAAACGCTTCTTCACTATTGACATATGTGTAAGTAAACCCTATTGCTGGCCCATCTCCCCTTTTCGACGGTATGAGCCATATGTCCAGCCTTTCCCAGTCGCCGACCCCGCAGGATCTTTCGATCACCCCGCGCGACATGCGCTTTGGCCGCGACGACAAACAGGGCCGCTGGTGGCTGAACGGTGACCCGATCGCCTCGGCGTTCCACACCGCATTGTCGGTGACCTTTCCGCGCGGCGAGGCGATGTTCATTGAGGCGGTGAAGGCGCACCGCGACGGCGTTCCCGACAAGCTGGCGCGCGAAATCCGCGCTTTCACGCAGCAGGAAGTGATCCACAGCCGCGAGCATGTCGTCTTCAACAAGAAGGCGGCCGAAGCGGGGTACGATCTTTCGGAGCTTGAGGATGACGTGAACCAGGTTCTCGACCTCATCAAGACGCGCCCGCAGATCGTCAACCTGATGGCGACGATCGCGCTCGAACATTATACCGCGATGATGGCGGCGGTGATGCTGCGCGAGGATAGCATGTACGCCGGCGCCGAGCCCGAATGGGCCGCGCTGTGGAAATGGCACGCGATCGAGGAAATCGAGCATAAGGGCGTCGCGTACGACACCTGGCTCCACGCGACGAAGGATTGGAGCCGCTTCCGGCGCTGGCGCGCCAAGTCGCTGATGATGCTGCTCGTCACCACGCGTTTCTGGCCGAAGCGCGTCAAGGGGATGAAGGCGCTGCTGCGGCAGGACGGCCTCACCGGCTGGCGCGTCACGGCGCGCATCTGGTGGTATCTGCTCGGGACGCCCGGGGTGCTGCGCAAGAGCTTCTTCCCCTGGCTTTCCTATTTCATGCCCGGCTTCCACCCTTGGAACCACGACGATCGCGCGCTGATCGGGAAATATGAAAGCGACTATGCCGACGCGATCATGCCGGCGCATTCGTCGAAACCCGAATTGGCCGCCGCCGCCGCCTGATCGCCTTTCTCCGCGGTTGCGGCGGTCCAGGGCGGTTCTCTCTCCCTGCTTCTGGGCCGCCTCAACCGCGGAGAGGTGACGTCAAAGCCGCTGGACGCCGCCGATGCGGTCTCATATCCCTTCATGCGTGGAGGGACCAATGCAGCCACATATGACCGCGGCCGAAGTCACGCAGTTCGAGCTGCAACTTGCGGGGCGTTCATCCCTGCTCGAATTCGGCTGCGGCGAAAGCACGGTCGTCGCGGCGCGGCAGGTACGCCGGATCGTCAGCGTCGACAGCGATCCCGCCTGGCTCGCGAAGGTCCAGGCCGACGTCGGGCGCGAAGTCGTCGAATTCACGCCCTTTCACGTCGACATCGGCCCCGTCGGCGAATGGGGCTATCCGGCGGACGAAAGCCGGATCCGCGATTGGCCGCATTATCACACCGATATATGGCGCAACGTGCAGGGCAGCCCCGATGCGGTGCTGATCGACGGGCGCTTTCGTGTCGCTTGCCTGTTGCAGGCGATCATCCACTGCAAACCCGATTGCGTCTTTCTGTTCCACGATTTTCAGGACCGGCCGCAATATCAAGGCGTGCTTCGCCATGTCGATGTGCTGGCGCGCGTCGACACGCTCGCGGTGATGCGCGCGAAGCTACAGGTCGACGGCACGGCGGTTCTGCACGACCTGTTCGACCATTATCTGATCCCCGATTGACCGCCCGGGCCGGCTTCGGCACACCCGCGCCCATGTCCGTCAAAGCTTTTACCGCACCGCCTGTCATCGAAACCGAACGCTTGCGCCTGCGTCCGGGGCGCCTGTCCGACAAGGACGTCCATATCGAGATGTGGGCCGACGAACGCGTCACGCGCTTCATCGGCGGCGAACCGCGCACGCCCGACGTCAGCTGGGGAAAATTTTTAAGCTCGGCGGGGCTGTGGCCGGTGATGGGGTTCGGTTATTGGGTGTTCGCCGACAAGGCCAGCGACGTGCTCGTCGGTATGGGCGGCTTAAGCTATTTCTGCCGCGGCATGCCCGAACTCGAAGGAGCGCCCGAGGCGGGCTGGGCGTTCGATGCCGATCATTGGGGCGCCGGCTATGCGACCGAAGCGATGACCGCGGCACTCGGCTGGGCCGACGCGAACCTCGACGCCAAGGAAGTGCGCTGCATCATCGACGTGGGCAACGACGCCTCGGAACGCGTGTCGGCGAAGCTCGGTTTCCGCCGTATCGGCGAAAGCGACGCACTAGGGCATGTCGTCGCGGTCTATTCGCGGCCCAAGGGCGGCTAAACCGCCTCGACCACCAGCACGTTGCCGTCGGCGCTGACGACGCGGACCTTCGCACCTTCGGCCACATCCGGGCCGCGCACCGGCCATTCGCCGTCGCCAACCTTCGCGCGGCCGCGCCCGTCCTCGATCGCCTGGGTCACCGTCAGCACTTCACCGATCAGGCGGCCGCCGCGCTGGTTGAGATGCGGGTCGGCCGACGTGATCGGGTTCGCTTTTAGCCAGCGGCGCGCGCCATAAAGCGCGATGAACGACAGGACGGCAAAGACGCCGAGCTGCAACGGAATGCTCAGCGGGACGATCCACGCGATCGCGCCGGTGACGATCGCCGCGGCACCCAGCCAGATCAGGAAGAACCCCGGCGCGACGATCTCGGCGGCGGCGAGCAGCACGCCGAGCGACAGCCACGCCCAATGCGGTTCCATGTTCGTCAGCCAATCGGGCATGTCAGGCTCCCTTGCGTTCGAGCGCATCCTTCGCGAGTTCGCCGATCCCGCCCAATGTGCCGATCAGCTGCGTCGCCTCGACCGGGAACAGGATCGTCTTGGCGTTCGGGCTCGTCGCGAACTGGCTGACCGCCTCGACATATTTTTGCGCGATGAAGTAATTGATCGCCTGCGCATTGCCGCCCGCGATCGCGTCCGACACCATCTGCGTCGCCTTGGCTTCGGCTTCGGCTTCGCGTTCGCGCGCCTCCGCGTCGCGGAACGCGGCTTCGCGGCGCCCTTCGGCCTGCAGGATCTGGCCCTGCTTCTCGCCCTCGGCGCGCAGGATTTCCGACGCGCGCATGCCCTCGGCCTCGAGGATGTTGGCGCGCTTTTCGCGCTCGGCCTTCATCTGCCGCGCCATCGCGTTCGAAATGTCGGCGGGCGGGCGGATGTCCTTGATTTCGACGCGGGTGATCTTGACCCCCCAGGGCGAGGTTGCCTCGTCGACCACGACGAGCAGGCGCGCGTTGATATGATCACGCTTCGACAGCGTCTCGTCGAGGTCCATCGACCCCATCACGGTGCGCAGGTTCGTCGTCGTCAGGTTCATGATTGCCAGATACAGGTCGCTGACCTCATAAGCCGCGCGCGCGGCATCGAGCACCTGGAAGAAGACGACGCCGTCGACCGCGACCATCGCATTGTCCTTGGTGATGATTTCCTGGCCCGGAATGTCGAGCACCTGCTCCATCATGTTCACCTTGCGACCGACGCGGTCGAAGATCGGCATGATGAAGTTCAGCCCCGGCTGCGCGGTGTGCGTGTAGCGGCCAAAGCGTTCGATCGTATAGGCAAAGCCCTGCCGGACCGGGGTCAGCGCCCAGATCAGGAACACCAGTGCCAAAACTACCAGTGCAAGTGCGAAATACATCGAATACCCCCCTCAGCAATTTCCGTCTGCAACCGCCTTCCTTATTGCGGCAATGGTCCGGCTGCGCCACAGAAAAGCATATGACGCCAAGTGACTATCCGCCGCGCTCCTTGCTCTATGTCCCCGGATCGAACGCGCGCGCGCTCGAAAAGGCGGGCGGGCTTGCCGCCGACCTGCTGATCATCGACCTCGAGGATGCGGTGCCCGCGGACCGCAAGGACGAAGCACGCGCTGCGATGCGCGCCGCGGTGGCGGCCGGCTTTGCGGGCAAGCGCGTCGCGGTGCGCGTGAATGCGACGGGGGCGGCTGAACAGGCGGCCGACATCGCCGCGCTGGCCGGGCTGCAGCTCGACGCGCTGGTGCTTCCGAAAGTCGATGCGCCGTCCGATCTCGATCCGCTGCGCGGCCTCGGTCTGCCGGTCTTCGCGATGATCGAGACGCCGGCGGCCATTTATGCCGCGCGCGACATCGCCGCCGATCCGGCAGTCAGCGGCTTGATCGCCGGGCTCAACGACCTCGCGCACGAACTCAAACTGCCCGACGGTATGGATCGCGGGGCGATGAGCCATGCGATCCAGGCGATCGTCCTCGCTGCGCGGGCGGGCGGCGTCTGGGGTTTCGACGGCGTCTATAATGCGATCGACGATGCCGCGGGTTTCGCGGCCGAGGCGGCCGAAGGACGACGGCTCGGTTTCGATGGCAAGACGTTGATCCACCCGTCGCAGGTCGATCCGTGCAACGCCGCCTTTGCCCCGTCCGAACGCGAGATCGCGGCCGCCGGGGCACTCGTTGCCGCGGCGACGGGCGGGGCACAGCGGCACGACGGGCGGATGATCGAGGATATGCATGTCGCCGCGGCGCGGGCGTTGCTCGAACGGGCGGGGCGAGCCTGAAGCTCCCCTCCCGCTTGCGGGAGGGGCAGCGAGACTTGCGAGCTTGCTCGTTAGTCGCAGCGGGGTGGGCAAATGCAATGTTGCTACCCACCCCCGACCCCTCCCGCAGGCGGGAGGGGAGAAGCACGGCCGCCGTTCGTCTTTCGACGAACGTGCCTTGCCGGGCGGCGGCGGAAATGCCATGCGGCGGCGCCATGAAAACCACCCGTTTCCACGCCGCCGTCGCGGCCGTCGCCCTCCTCGCCATCGCCCCCGCTGCTTCGGCCGCGCCTGCCAAGGGCGACGCGCCGATCACGGAGGCCCAGCTCGCCGATCATATCAAAATCCTCGCGAGCGACGCGTTCGAAGGCCGTGCGCCGGGAACCGAGGGCGAGGACCGCACGATTGCCTATATCGTCGGCGAATGGGCGAAGGCGGGGCTCGAAGCTGTTCCGGGCAGCGCAACGCCCTGGCTCCAGCCCGTACCTTTCGTCGAAACGCAGGCGCTCGGCGGCAGTGCGAAGTTCAAGGTCAACGGCCGCGACTTCACGCTGGAGGATGACGGGCTCATCCTGAGCAGCCGCGACGCGTCGGCCTCGTTTGCCGATCTTCCCGCCGTATTCGTCGGCTATGGCGTCGACGGCGCGGGCAAGGTCAATGCCGACGTCAAGGGCAAGCTGGCGATCATGCTGTTCGACAATGTCCCCTTCGGCGACAAGCTGCCGCGCTATCGCGAACGGCGCCAGATGCTCGCCGATGCCGGCGCGAGCGCCGTGCTGGTGATCGCCACCGACGCGGTGCCGTGGGCGCAGCTCCGCGAAAGCGCCGGCGCCAAGTCGATGCGCCTTGCGAGCGCCAAGCCCGGTGCGCCGGTCAGCGGCTTCCTGTCGCTCGAGGCGGCCGATGCCTTGCTCAAAAAGGCGGGGCAGGATGGCGGCGCGCTGCGCGAAGCCGCGAAATCGCCCGATTACAAGGGCGCCGCGCTGCCCGTGACCGCCGACATCACGGCGAAATCGACCACGCGTCCCTTTGCCAGCAACAACATCATCGCCAAGCTTCCCGGCGCCAAGCCCGACGGCAAGGCGATCCTGTTCCTCGGTCACTGGGACCATCTCGGCATTTGCGAGCCCGAAGGCGCTGCCGATCGCATCTGCAACGGCGCGGTCGACAATGCGAGCGGCATTGCGGTGCTGATCGAGGTCGCCAAGCGGCTGGGTTCGGGCGCGCGTCCCGACCGCGACATCTATTTCATGGCGACGACGGCCGAAGAAAAGGGCCTGCTCGGCGCGCATTATTTCGCCGATCATCCGGTCGTGCCGCTGTCGGACATCACCGTTGCGCTCAACATCGACACGATCGCGATTTCGCCGCGCGGCACGCCGGTCGCGACGATCGGGCGCGGCAAGCCCGCCTATGACGCCGTGGTGCGCGAGGCGGCGAAGAAGCTCGGCCGCAAGCTCGACGAGGATGGCGAGGCCGACGCCTTCATCCAGCGGCAGGACGGCTGGGCTTTGGGCGCCAAGGGCGTGACGTCGCTGATGGTCGGCGGCAGCTTCTCCGACATGAAGCTGCTCGAAGCCTTCCTCGGCAGTGACTATCACAGCGCGGCGGACAATTTCTCGGACAAGATCCCGCTCGGCGGCGCGGCCGAAGATGCCGACCTGCATGTCGCGATCGGCCGGGCGTTCGCCGATACGAAGCGGTGGCCGGGTAAGTAACCCGGCCCGCCGCTCAGCGGGTCAGAACGAAGTAACCGACGTAGAACCAGCTGAAGATGCCGTGGATGATCGCCCACAGCACCGATTTGTGCGTCGTAAAGCTGATCGCGATCGCCAATGCGCTGCCGAAGCCGATCCCGTTGCGGATCGCTTCATGGCGCACGACAATCCGCCGTTCGGTCATGCCGCCTGTTTCGCCCGATCTGCCATTTCCTGATTGAGCATTTCCGCCAGCAGGAACGCGAGTTCGAGGCTCTGTCCCGCGTTGAGCCGCGGATCACAATGCGTGTGGTAGCGGTCGGCGAGATCCATCTGGGTCACGTCCATCGCGCCGCCGGTGCATTCGGTGACATTCTGGCCGGTCATCTCGATATGGATGCCGCCACCATGCGTGCCCTCGGCGCGATGCACGGCGAAGAAGCCGCGCACTTCGGCGAGGATACGTTCGAACGGGCGCGTCTTGTAGCCGTTGGGCGTCTTGATGACATTGCCGTGCATCGGGTCGCACGACCAGACGACGGGGTGACCCGATTCCTTCACCGCGCGCACCAGCTTGGGCAGATGCGCCTCGATCTTGTCGTGGCCGTAACGCGTGATCAGCGTCATGCGGCCTGCGACATGGTTCGGGTTCAGCGTGTCGAGCAGGCGCAGCAGCACATCGGGCTCGAGGCTCGGGCCGCACTTCATGCCGACCGGATTGCCGATCCCGCGCAGATATTCGATATGCGCGGAGCCTTCGAAGCGCGTGCGATCGCCGACCCACAGGAAGTGGCCCGAGGTGTCGTACCAGCCGCCGGTCAGGCTGTCCTGACGGGTGAGCGCCTGCTCATAGGGGAGAAGCAGCGCTTCGTGACTGGTGTAGAAGCTCGTGCCCTTGATCTGCGGCACCGTTTCGGGGGTCACGCCGCAAGCTTCCATGAAGGCGAGCGCTTCGGAAATCCGCGCCGCGGTTTCCTGATATTTCTTCGCCCACGGGCTGCGGTCCATGAAGTCGTGCGTCCAGGCGTTGACCTGATGCAAATTTGCATAGCCGCCGTTCGCGAAGGCGCGCAGCAGGTTCAGCGTCGCCGCCGACTGGTTATACGCCTTGACCATGCGCTGCGGATCGGGCTCGCGGCCCGCTTCCTCGAACGCGATGTCGTTGATGATGTCGCCGCGATAGCTCGGCAGCGACACGCCATCGATATCTTCCAGATCGGCCGAGCGCGGCTTGGCGAACTGGCCCGCCATGCGGCCGAGCTTCACCACGGGCATTTTCGACGCAAAGGTCAGCACGACCGCCATCTGGAGCAGCACGCGGAAGGTGTCGCGGATGTTGTTCGGATGGAATTCGGCAAAGCTTTCGGCGCAATCGCCACCCTGCAACAGGAACGCCTTGCCCTCGGCCACACGGCCAAGGTCGGCGGTCAGGTCGCGCGCCTCGCCGGCAAACACCAGCGGCGGATAATTGCTGAGCTCGCGCTCGGCGGCCGCCAGCGCATCGGCGTCGCGATAGGTGGGAAGCTGGCGGGCCTCGTGCGAGCGCCAGCTATGCGGTTGCCAGTTTTTTGTCATCTGCCTAATCTTTTCGCGTTCGAATCGAGCGCCACATGGCGCCTATGCCGCGCGGAAGCAATGTTTCCGGCACGAGCAAACCCGAAAATTAGCATTATCGTGACATTTGCGCACCTATGCTTTTCTTGAGAGACCAAAACTGATAGTTTATTACGCGCTGCGGAAATGCGATTAGCCTCGCGCGACCAAGGCTTTTGGCTATCGACAACGTTATACACCCGGTGACCCGGGCTGGGGTCTCGACGCGAAGCGATTGGCTATGGCGAATTTCGATTCCGCATGGTTCCTGTACGGGGCGCTGCTGCTCCTGTTGGCGACAAGTTTTGTCGTGCGGATCGACTATGTCCGTATCGGCCTTGCCGCGGCGGCGTTAGTGGCTTTGCCCTTGACCTTGTTTCGTGGGCCCGACGTCGGTTCCGGCCTGCTCGTGCTCGCGATCCTCGTCGTCAACATCGGCATTCTGGCGCGGCTGTGGCTACGCGGCACGAAGGTGTTGTTTTCGCCCGAAGAAGAGGAATTGCGCCGCCAGCATTTTTCCGGCCTCGGCACCGCGGCCGCGCGCGACCTGATCGATCAGGGGCACTGGATTTCGGCAAAGCGCGGCGAGGTGCTGATCCGTGAGAGTCAGGCTGCTCCCAGTCTTTTCTATTTGGCCGAGGGGCAGGCGGTGATCTTGCGCGACGGCGCCGAGATCGGGAGACTTTCGGACGGCGCACTGATCGGCGAAGCGACGGTGCTCGACGGCGCGCATGCGACCGGGACGGTGACGCTCGGCAGCAACGCGCGGTTGTGGTTCGTTCCCGCCGCGGCGCTGCGCGCCTATCTGGCGGCCAATCCCGGGATCGCGGGCGCGCTTCACGAAGGTTTTGCGCGCGCGCTTCGCGGCAAGCTGGCGAGCGCGAACACGCGCATCGCCGAGCGGTCGGCGATTTTTTGAGCCCAGCCTTTTCTTGGACCTAGTCTTCCCCGGCCTCGAAACTGCAACCCGCGCCTGCTAAGTCCTCGGTCCATGACGATGATTCTCTATGGCATTTCGAACTGTGACACGGTGAAGAAGGCGCGGCGCTGGCTCGACGGGCAGGGCGTCGCCTATCGCTTTCACGATGTGCGCAAGGATGGGCTCGACGCCGCGCGGCTTCAGGGCTGGATCGACGCGCTCGGCTGGGAAAAGCTGCTCAACAAGGCGGGGACGACCTTTCGCAAGCTGCCCGACGTGCAAAAGGAAGGACTCGATGCCGCGGCCGCCAAGGCGCTGATGCTCGACCAGCCGGCGATGATCCGCCGCCCGGTCGTCGAGGCCGCAGGCGACATCAGCGTCGGCTTTTCGGCCGATGACTGGCAGGCGCGTTTTGCGGCATGATCCGTTCGCTCGCGGCGCTGCTGGCCTTCATGCTGCTCGCCGGTTGCGGGGCTGAGGTCGTGACCGCGCAGCCGACGCTCGATGGCCAGCCGCCGATCGTGATCGCGCATCGCGGCGCGTCGGGCGAACGCCCCGAACATACGCTGGCGGGTTACAAGCTCGCGATCGACCTCGGTGCCGACTATATCGAGCCCGATCTCGTGCTCACCAAGGACGGCGTGCTCGTTGCGCGGCACGAGAATGAGATTTCGGAAACGACCGACGTCTCCGCCCATCCCGAATTCGCCGGCCGCAAGGCGACGAAGACGATCGACGGCCAAGAGGTCAGCGGCTGGTTCACCGAGGATTTCACACTGGCCGAACTCAAGACGCTGCGCGCCCGCGAAAGGCTGCCGAAGCTGCGCAGCACCGAATATGACGGGCAGTTCGAAATCCCGACCTTCGAGGAAATTCTGGCCCTGCTCGCCCAGGTGAACAAGGACCGGAAGAAGCCCGTCGGCGTCTATCCCGAAACGAAGCACCCGAGCTATTTCGTGTCGATCGGGCTGCCGCACGAGGCGCCTTTGCTCACGGTGCTCGATCGCTTCGGTTATCGCGGCCGCACCGCGCCGGTGTTTATCCAGAGCTTCGAGGTCGGCAATCTGATGGACCTGCGCGCCAAGAGCGATCTGCCTTTGATCCAGCTGATGGACGCCGAGGGCGGCCCCGCCGACCGACCCGGCACCAGCTATGCCGCCATGACGTCGCCCGCCGGGCTCAAAATGATCGCCGCCTATGCCAACGGCATCGGCCCGAACAAGGCGATGGTGATCCCGCGCGGCGCGCTCGGCCGGCTCGGCAAACCGACCGACCTGGTGCGCGACGCGCACGCCGCGGGGCTCAAGGTCCATCCGTGGACGTTCCGCCGCGAAAATTATTTCCTGCCGCTGGACGACAAGGGCGGGGTAAACCCGGCCGGACACGGCGATCTGGCTGGTGAGATCACCGCCTATCTGAAGACTGGCATCGACGGCCTGTTCAGCGACAATCCGCGCGAAGCGGCGGCGACGGTAAGGAAGGAAAGCGGACAATGAGCGTAAGAGCCTTGGGCCAGAGTGGCCTGTCGATCCGGCCCTTCGTTCTCGGCGGCAATGTCTTCGGCATGACCGCGGGGCACGATGCGAGTTTTGCCGTTCTCGACCGCTTCGCCTTGCTTGGTGGCGGGATGATCGACACCGCCGACGTCTATTCGGCGTGGGTTCCGGGCCACAAGGGCGGCGAATCCGAAAGCATGATGGGCGCGTGGCTCAAAGAAAGCGGCGCGCGGGATAGCGTGCTGATCGCGACCAAGGTCGGCATGATGCCCGGCGGGCTGAAGCCCGACCGGATCCGTGACGCGGTGCAGGGTTCGCTCGACCGGCTCGGTACCGACGTCATCGACCTTTATTTCGCACACAAGGACGATCCCGACGTGCCGCTCGACGAAGTACTCGGTGCCTTTGCCGAGCTGGTCGATGCCGGCATCGTGCGTGCGATCGGAGCCTCGAACTATTCGGCCGAGCGCCTGGCGGAGGCGCTACGGGTGGCGGACGAAAAGGGCCTGCCGCGCTTCACCGCGATGCAGCCCGAGCTCAACCTGCTCGACCGCGAACAATATGAGGGCGCACTGCAAAAGCTCTGCATCGACGAGGGGCTGGGGGTCGTCACCTATTTCAGCCTCGCCTCGGGCTATCTGTCGGGCAAATATCGCAGTGTCGACGACCTTGGCAAAAGCCCGCGCGGTGCCCGCGTCAAACCCTATCTCGACGGCAAGGGGCCGGCGGTGCTGGCCGCGATGGACCGCGTCGCGGCGGAGACGGGCGCCACCCTCTCGCAAATCGCCTTGGCATGGGTTGCCGCGCAACCGGGTGTGACCGCGCCGATCGCCAGCGCGACGACGGTGGAACAGCTGGACGAGCTGATGGGCAGCCTCGACCTCACCCTCGGCGACGAGCAGCTCGCGGCGCTCAGCGCGGCCTAAGGCCCGGCCCGACACCACCGGGGAGGGGTATCGGCCCGGGCCCGCGCGGCCGCGCTGTCTCAATCGCTGGCGTCACCCCACTGGAACACCGTCTCGAGCGGCTTGCCGAAGGCGTGCGCGATACGGAACGCGACCTCCAGCGACGGCGAATATTTGCCCTGCTCGATCGCTGCGATCGTTTGCCGGGTCACGCCGACGCGGTCGCCAAGCTCGCCCTGTGTCATTTCGCCGGCGAGGAAGCGCAGCGTGCGAATGTCGTTGGTGAAGGGCGGCCTAGCCATGCGGACCTCGACGATGGGCTGCCAGCGCGTTGCCAACCCTCATGCGCCGGTCCGATAGAAACGGATCTGTAGTCCCAGCCGGACGAGTTCGGCGACCACCGCGGCGGCCAGAACGGCGTTGAGCACGAGCACCAGATCGCGCGTGATGTGCGCCAGAGCGAAGCAGCCGGCAAGCCCGACGATCAGGACATAATAAGCGATCCCGCTGGCGCGCCGCGTGATATTGCGGTCGCGCTCGTCGGCGGGGGCATTGGCATCCCTGGGCCGCATCAGCGCCAACAGCGTCGCCGCAATCGTCATGACGATCGTGAAGATGATCGCCAGCGCGATCAGCAATCCCGCCTGCGCCGCCAGGCCCTCGCGGTCGCCGACACCATAAGGGAAAATCCAGAAATAAGCTGAAAAGCCGAGCAGGATCACCGCAAAGCTCAGCCAGTCGATCTTTTCGCGAAACGCCATCCTGCGAATCTCCTTGTGTTCGTTCTGTCTGACTTAATGTTAAATATATATAACATGGAGTCAAGCAACGTTACCATTGTAGCTCTTCGACCTTTCGCTCGGCGCACCAAGGGGCTAGACCCCCGCCCCATGTCCACGCTCCCGAAAACGCTCACCTTCGACACGTCGACCAGCCGCGCCAATCCGACGCCGCAGCCGATGAAACGCCTCACCGTACCGCGCATTCGCCAGCGCAAGGGCGGCGAACCGCTCGTGATGCTCACCGCCTATACCGTCCGCATGGCGCAGCTGCTCGATCCGCATTGCGACATGCTGCTCGTCGGCGATTCGCTCGCGCAGGTGATCTATGGCCTGCCGCATACCGTCGGGGTGACGATGGACATGATGGCGCTGCACGGCGCCGCCGTCGTGCGCGGCAGCTATCACGCCGCGGTGATCGTCGACATGCCGTTCGGCAGCTATGAAGGCAGTCCGCAGCAGGCGTTCGACAATGCCGCGCGGCTGCTCAAGGAAACCGGCGCGGCGGCGGTGAAGGTCGAGGGCGGCAAGGTGCTCGCCCCGACGATCGAATTCCTGACCCAGCGCGGCATTCCGGTGATGGGCCATGTCGGGCTGACCCCGCAGGCGGTGAACATCCTCGGCGGCTATGGCGTGCGCGGCAAGAGCGAGGAAGAAGCGCGCTCGATCGTCGAAGATGCGATCGCCGTCGCACAGGCCGGCGCCTTTTCGATCGTGATCGAAGGCGTGCTCGAATCGATCGCGATCGAGATCACGAACAAGGTCGATTGCCCGACGATCGGCATCGGCGCTTCGGCGGAGTGCGACGGCCAGGTGCTCGTCACCGATGACATGCTCGGCATGTTCGAACGCGTTCCCAAGTTCGTGAAGCGTTACGGCAATATGGCGAGCGTCGTCGAAGGCGCGGTCAAGGACTATGCCGACGAAGTCAGGTCCCGTTCATTCCCGACCGAGGATCAGACCTACGCAGGTTGAAGGCCCGGCGATCCGCGCAAAGTGAAACGCTTGGCCTTTTTCCGTGCTGTCGCTAAGGAAGCGACCGGCGGGACGCGTGCCCAGAGCCATGACGAGTATATGGAGGTTTGATTGGCGCTGAGCCCGACGAATGATGCCGCGCTGTTGCAGGAAGTCGACGAAGCCGTCCGCAAGGACCGGCTCGACACGATCATGCAGCGCTACGGCCGCTGGATCATCGGCGGCGTCATCGCCGCCCTGCTGGCGTTCGGCGGCTATCTCTTCTGGAGCCACCAGCAGGATGCCGCGCGCGGCGAGCAGGCCGAAGAGCTGATCGCGGCGTTCGAAAAGCTCGGCACCAACCAGCCGCGCGCCGCGGCGACCGATCTGCAGAAGCTCGCCGCCGAAGGCGATCCCGCCTATCGCGCGGTCGCGCAGATGCAGGAAGCGAATATCAAGGCGCAGACCGGCGACCTGAAGGCCGCCGCCGCCCTGATGGCGAAAGTCGCCGCCGATACGAAGCTCGACCAGGCGCTGCGCGATCTCGCGCTGATCCGCCAGACGGCGTTCGAATATGACACGCTGAAGCCCGAAGTGGTGATCGCGCGGATGAAGCCGATGGTCGATGCCAAGGATCCGGCGTCGAGCTGGTTCGCGAGCGCCGCCGAACTGTCGGCGACCGCGCATTACCAGCTTGGGCAGTTCGATCAGGCCGGCGCGCTGTATGGCCGCATCGCCAAATTGCCCAATGTGGCCAAATCGCTGCAATCGCGCTCGGTGCAGATGGCGGGGATGCTCGGCGTCGATGCGGTCGCGGACCGGGCGGACGAAAGCGCCGCAGCCGAAAACAAGGGCTCGGCGCAAGCCGCCGCCGGGGACCAGAAAGGCAATGCCGCGCCAAAGGCCGCTGCAGCCGCAAAGACTGAGGAAGCCAATTAATATGCGGAAAGCGCGTTTCGGAATTACTGCGGCGCTGCTCGCGCTGCCGCTGACGGCGTGTGGGGTGATCAAAGGCGACGGTCCGCCGAAAACCCCGACGGTCGGTGACCGCGTCTCGATCCTGTCGAACGACAACAGCGTCAAAGTCGATCCGGCCACCGCGTCGATCGCGGTCGTGCTGCCCGAACCGGCGGTCAACGCCGCCTGGGCGCAGTCGGGCGGCAACGCATCGAAATCGATGGGCCATCCGGCGCTCGCCGCGACGCGGACCAAGCTGTGGGAAGCCAATATCGCGGGCAGCACCAACAAGCAGCGGATCGCCGCCTCGCCGGTGATCGCCGACAACCGCCTGTTCGTCGTCGATACCGACGCCGTGGTCACCGCCTTCGCCGCCGACACGGGCGCGAAACTGTGGAGCGTGCCGATCGGCAGCACGGGCAAGGATTTCAAGGCGTCGCTGTTCGGCGGTGGCGCCGGGGTCGACGGCAATGTCGTTTATGCGACCAGCGGCGTCGGCGACGTCGCGGCGCTGAATGTCGCCGACGGATCGGTGATCTGGAAGGTAAAGCCCGCGGGCCCGCTGCGCGGCGCGCCGACGATCGCCTTTGGCGGTGTCTATGTCATCAGCCAGGACAACCAGATTTTCGCGCTCAACGCCGCCGATGGCGCGGTGCAGTGGCAGGCCACCGCGTCGGCAGAGGCGGGCAGCGTGTTCGGCGCCGCGTCGCCCGCGGCGGGGCAGGGGACGATCGTCGCCGGCTTCTCGTCGGGCGAGGTCCAGGCCTATCGTTACGAAAACGGCCGCGACCTGTGGGAAGACGCGCTCGCGCGCACCTCGATGGCGCTGTCTGTCTCGACGCTCACCGACGTCGACGCCGATCCGGTCGTCGATCGCGGCCGCGTCTTCGCGCTCGGCCAGGGCGGCCGCATGGCGAGCTATGAACTCGTCACCGGCCAGCGCAGCTGGGAAATCTCGATCGCCGGCATCTCGACGCCTTATGTCGTGGGCGAATGGGTCTATGCGATGACCGACGACGCCAAACTGCTGGCCGTCGCACGCGCGAACGGCAAGGTGCGCTGGCTGCAACAGCTCGCGCGTTTCCGCGTCGAAACCGAAAAGAAGAAAAAGGACCCGATCCGCTGGACCGGACCGATTCTCGCGGGCGGCCGGCTGATCGCGGTCAACAGCGAAGGGACCTTGTCGGAATTCTCGCCGACCGACGGCTCGCTTCTTGGTTCGACCGAATTCAAATCGCCGCTGTCGCAGGCCCCCGTGGTTGCGAACAATATTTTGTACGTCCTCGCGGACGACGGGCAGATCACGGCCTGGCGCTGATACAGCGTCCGGGCCGGGGCGGCCCGGTGTAATAGGGATTAGTTTCATGTCGCGATTCGCGACGATTGCCATTGTCGGCCGGCCCAATGTCGGCAAATCCACGCTGTTCAACCGGCTGGTCGGCAAGCGCCTTGCGCTCGTCGACGACCAGCCCGGGGTGACGCGCGACCGCCGCGAGGGCGACGGCCATCTGCTCGGCCTCGATTTTCGCATCGTCGATACCGCGGGTTTCGAGGATTATGACGCGGCGACCTTGCCCGGCCGCATGCGCGTGCAGACCGAAAAGGCGGTGCGCGAGGCCGATGCGGCGCTGTTCATGATCGACGGCCGCGCCGGGGTGACCCCGCTCGACGAGGAAATCGCGCGCTGGCTGCGCAGCGAGGACACGCCGATCATCCTCGTCGTCAACAAGGCCGAGGGGAAACAGGGCGAAAACGGCCTGATGGAGAGCTATTCGCTCGGCTTCGACAATCCGATCGCGCTCAGCGCCGAGCATGGCGAAGGCGTCGTCGACCTGTTCGATGCGCTGCGTCCGATCGTCGAGGCTTATGATGCGGCCGAAGCCGAGGCTTTGCCGCCACGGGTTGAAGGCGAAGAAGACGAGGACGCGCCGCTCGGGCCGATGAAGCTCGCGATCGTCGGTCGTCCGAACGCGGGCAAGTCGACGCTGATCAATCGCATGATCGGCGAGGACCGCCTGATCACCGGGCCCGAAGCCGGGATCACGCGCGATTCGATTCGCGTCGACTGGCAGTGGGAAAAGGACGGCGAGGTCCACGAGATCCAGCTGTTCGACACCGCGGGCATGCGCAAGCGCGCCAAGGTCGTCGAAAAGCTCGAGAAGCTTTCGGTCGCCGACGCGCTCCACGCGGTCGATTTCGCCGAGGTCGTCGTGCTGCTGCTCGATGCCACCAAAGGCCTGGAGGCGCAGGATCTGCACATCGCCGACAAGGTGCTGCAGGAAGGCCGCGCGCTGATCGTCGCGCTCAACAAATGGGATGTCGCCGAAGACCCGTCGGCGCTGTTCAACGGCGTACGGGGTGCGCTCGAGGATGGGCTCAGCCAGGTCAAGGGCGTTCCCGTGCTCAGCATTTCGGGCGCGACGGGCAAGGGCATCGACACGCTGGTCCGCGTCGCGTTCGAACAGCGCGCGATCTGGACCAACCGCGTCTCGACCGCGAAGCTCAACCGCTGGTTCGAAAATGCGGTCGAAAGCAATCCGCCGCCGGCGCCCGGCGGCAAGCGGATCAAGCTACGCTATATCACGCAGGCGCGCACCCGGCCGCCGACGTTCGTCGTTTTTGGCACCCGGACCGACAGCCTGCCCGGAAGCTACACGCGCTATCTGGTCAATGGCATGCGCAAGGAACTGGGCTTCCAGGGCGTTCCGGTGCGCCTCAACTTCCGCAATTCGCGCAACCCTTACGATGAATGAGGTGTCGGCGCTGGTCGTCGATGCCCGCGGAATGCGCTGCCCCTGGCCCGCGCTCAGGCTCGCGCGCGCGATGCGCGATGCGTCCGACGTGCTGCTGATCGCCGACGATCCGCAAGCCGGGCGCGAGGTTGCGGCGCTGGCGGGCGAACATGGCTGGTCGGTCGAGACCGATGTCGCGACCGCCGACGAGGGACGCTGGCGCGTCCGCCGATGACCCAAAATGAGGCGACTTTCTTTGCGGCACCCCTGACACCGTAACGTCTTTTTTACCCAACCTCGGCATGGACCGGTTGGGACCACGGCCGAATTTGAACACCAAGGGACTAAAGCATTGGACGAAATCCTGGTCGATTGGGATGAGTTTCGCGCGACGCGCACCCAGTTGGGCGCGGCGTTTGTGCGGATTCTCGGCTATTTTCGCGAAGACGGCACCAAATCGGTCGCCGCGATCGAAGAGGCGATGCGCGCGCGCGATGCCCGCGGCCTCGTCATGCCGGCGCACACGCTGAAAAGCGAAGCGCGGCAGTTCGGCGGCGAGAAACTCGGCGCGCTCGCCGAGGATATCGAAGTCTTCGCGCGCCACTGTGTCGAAAGCCAGACCAGCCCCGAAGAATATCTGCCGCGCGTCGTCGAACTGCGCCGGCTGTTCGAAGAGACGCTCGCCGCGCTCGAACGCGAAGCGAACCCGCTCGTCCAGCGCCGTCC
Source organism: Sphingomonadaceae bacterium 3R27C6 (assembly GCA_005503215.1). Classification (GTDB taxonomy): domain Bacteria; phylum Pseudomonadota; class Alphaproteobacteria; order Sphingomonadales; family Sphingomonadaceae; genus Sphingopyxis. The sequence goes on from SCNS01000015.1 coordinate 87,748, forward strand.
GACAGGTTTCGGCCGCGCCGTGGGCTACTGACGCATCGGTTGCAGCGACCCGCGCGCGAGGCTGCGCCACAGCCATTCGAGCGGGCCATAGCGATAGCGGTCGAGCCACGGCCTCGACCACAGCAGCATGACCGCCCACATCCCAGCGCAGATAAGATAGAGCGTCCAGCGGCCGACGTCGCCGAACAGGCCGATCCCATAGCCATAGAAGATCGTCGTCATCACGATGCTGGTGCCGAGATAGTTGGAGAAGGCGGCGCGGCCCGTTGCGGCGACGCGAATTATCCAGGCGCTGGTAGCAGCGCGCCGGATCAGCAGCACGAGCAGCGCGGCATAGGCGATCGTCATCATCAGCCGCCCGGGTCCGGACCACGCCATGAAGGCATTGACCGCGACGAGATAGTCGAAGCCCGCGCGCCATTGGAGCCATCCGACGAGCAATGTCAGCAGCACCCCCGGTGGTAGCCAGCGCAGCGCGGTCCGCCGATAGTCGGCCGCCCCCCACGCCCCCGTCAGGAAGCCGTTGCGGAACAGCGCCATGCCGAGCATCATCAGCGGCAGCGTTTCCCATATCGTCATCAGCACGCCGACGAACGGATTAATCGCGGTATCGAGCCGTGAGTTGAGGATCGGTAGATAGGGGCCGCGATAGAGCGCGAGCTCCTCGGCCACTTCGCCGTCAATCTTGGCATATTCGGCGCGGACCTCGCGCCCGGCCTCGGCCATCGGCGACGCGGGATTGTCGGCGGCGTTTCCGACCGCGAGCTGCGCGCCGAAGAAAAGCGACGTCAGGACAACGCCCAGCGTGAAGATGCCGAGCGCCCATTTGATCAGCCGCCGCGGTTCCCACGCGCGGAAACGGAAGGCGACGCAGCCGACCGCGGCGTAGAGGAACAATATGTCGCCCCACCAGAGGAAGAGATAATGGCAGAGACCGAAGACCGCGAGCCATGCCATGCGGCGGTAATGGACCGAACCCGGATCCTGTCCCGACGCCTCGGCGCGGTCGATGATCAACAGCATGCTCGCGCCGAACAGGACCGAGAACAGCCCGCGCATCTTGCCGTCGAAGAGGAGGAAGCCGAGCGCCCAGGCGGCGATGTCTGCCTGCGTTTCGCCGCCATAGGCCTTGGGCGAGACATAGGCCATTTCGGGCATCGCGAAGGCGACGATGTTCATCGCCAAAATGCCCATCACGGCGAAGCCGCGCAGCGCGTCGAGGGTGACGAGGCGTTCGCTCGCAACTTGTCTATCTTCGCGCATATCGCCCTCCACTGTATTATTCGCCTATAACGGCTGGGGCGATGGTCCGTCCAGCGCTTTAACCTGCTATTGACATCTATGTCAGTAATGTTATCTGAGCATCATCACCTGATTCGGACGAGGCCAGCCATGACCCCTACCATCTTCTCCCACCCCGACCGCCAGCCGCAGAAGTTCCGCCCGTTCAAGGCGTTCCAGCACTTCCGCAAGCTGATCGCGGACAAGGAAGACACCGAGCAGGTGTTCCACATCTTTGAAAACCTGCCGCGCAAGGGCTTCATGGACGATGCGCGCGCCTTCGTCGAAAGCGATTTCGGCCAGAAGCTGATGGAACGCGAACCCTATCTGCCCGACCTGCTCGACGACCATGCATGGATCGACGAGCTGCCCGAGGGCAGCGTCGGCAACGCCTATGTCACCTTCATGCGCCGCGAGGGCCTGTCGGCGGCGGGGCTCGTCGCCGAAAGCGACAAGATGGGCCGCCCCAAGTTCGACGATCAGGTGCAATGGTATTCGAACCGCCTGCGCGACACGCACGACCTGTTCCACATTCTGACCGGCTATGGCCGCGACGCGCTTGGCGAACAGTGCGTGCTCGGCTTCACCTATGGCCAGACGGGCAATTACGGCAATTTCTTCATCGCCTATGCCGGCGGTTATGAGGTGAAGCGCGGCGTTAAGAGCGACGCGCCGGTGTTCGGCGCGATCCGCCAGGGCCAGCGCCACGGCAAGGCGGCGAAGGCGATCATCGAGCAGGACATCCGCTCGCTGCTCGCCGAACCGCTCGAAGCCGCGCGTGCGCGGTTGGGGATCGGCGAGCCGACGCTCTATCAGGAAGCGCACCGCGCGTACCGCAACCGCGGCATCGATCCATACAACTTCCTCGCGGCGAAAGCGGCGATGGCCTGAACTTTTCCCCGGCGAAAGCCGGGGAACCCGGCACTCAGCCTACGCTTTCCGGCCAGACGCGCGGGCTGCGCGGCGTCTCCAGCCTGTAGTCGGAATAGGATCGCGAAAATATCTCCCGGCCCAGGCGTTCGGCGTCCCCGATCGGGTTCGCCGGATCGTTGCGCACTTCGCCGCGGCTGTTGCCGGCGCCGCGAACCACGCTGACGAAGTCCGAATTCGTGTAGCGGGAAAATTCCTGAATCTGGTGGATAATGCCGAGCGCCACGCCGGGGTATGTTTCCTCGGACGCGAGCACCAAGCCGAGCCGTTTGCCGGCCATCGCCGCAAGCGCGTCCCGCGAGCCCGGATAGGAGGCCGAATAATAGCAGAAGCTGCGATCGAAGAATGCCTTGATCTGCGCGGATACGCCGTACCAATAGATGGGCGAACAAAAGATCACCCCTCGCGCGGGCAAGAACTCGTCGAAGAACAGGGCGCGATACGGGTCGTCGATCGCGCATTCGCCATCGGGGCGGCGGCATTGGCGGCAATCGCGCAGAAACCCCGAAATATGGTCATCCAGAAATCGCAGTGCGACATCGCTGCCCGCCGCCTCGGCGCCGCGCCGAACGGCCTCGGCAAGCGTCGCGGTGTTTCCGTTCCGGCGCGGGCTTCCGACAAGAATGAGCAGTTTTTCCGGCATATCGGCCGATCCTTTCGCGTGGGACACGGCGCGGCTGCCATGTCTTGTTGACGCAAAGGGGTGGCGCTATACTTTCGATTGATCAATTACCTACTATTTTATCAGGTACTCACCTTTAGGTAAGAATTGGCCGGCATGACGACACGCAATCAACCCTATAATGACGGTCTCGGGCCGGTGTTCGAGATCATCGGCGGGAAGTGGAAGGCGCTGATTCTCTGGGAGCTTCACGACACCCCCGTGCGCTTCGGCGCGCTTAAGCGGCGTATTGCCGGGATCAGCGAAAAGATGCTGATCCAGCAATTGCGGGAAATGGAAGCCGATGGTCTGGTCCACCGCGAGATGTTCCATCAGGTTCCACCGCGTGTCGATTACTCGGTTACCCCCTTGGGGGCATCGCTCAACGAAGCGCTGACGCCGCTATGCGAGTGGGGGAAGCATAATCTGCAACCGCCGAGCACCGGCGGTCAGTGACGCCGGTCAGCCGAGCTTCGCGATCAGCGCCTGCGCGGCCGCAGGATTGCGGACCTTCGCGCCCGATATGAAGAAGAGATAGACGTCGCGGTCGCCCTTCGCCCAGTCGCGGGCTTGCTTCGCCCAGCCGTCGAGCGCCTTGTCGTCATATCCGGTTTCGACATCCTCCTGGCTGCGCTGGAGCCGCGCGTAGGTGAAGTCGGCGGTCTGTTCGTCGATGCACGGGAATTCGTCGCTGTCGGCATAGACGATCGCCATGTTGCGTTCGCGCAGCATGTCGATGAACGCCGGATCGCGGAAGCTTTCGTCGCGGACCTCGATCGCGTGGCGCAGCTTGAGGCCATCCTGACTGTCGGGAAGCAAATCGAGGAAGCCCGCGAAATCGTCGCGGTCGAATTTCTTCGTCGCCATGAACTGCCAGTGGATCGGCCCCAGCCGGTCGCCGAGCCGCGTCAGTCCCTGCGTCAGAAATTTTTCGATCGATGCCGCGCCGTCTTTCAGCACCTTGCGGTTGGTCGTGAAGCGTGACGCCTTGACGCTGAACTTGAAGCCGTCGGGCACGGCCTCAGCCCAATTGGCAAAAGTCTCGGGCTTCTGGCTGCCATAATAGGTGCCGTTGATCTCGATGCCGGTCAGATGCTGCCCGGCATATTCGAGCTCGCGTTTTTGCGCGAGGCCGGCGGGGTAGAAGGGGCCGCGCCACGGTTCGAAGGTCCAGCCCCCGACGCCGACATGGATGCTCATAGACTCTCACCTCCGTCATCCCGGCGAAGGCCGGGATCTCAACGTTGCGTTTCGCCGCACCGGCGAGATCCCGGCCTTCGCCGGGATGACGGGTGAGCGTGTTATGCGAGCGCCGCGTCGGCTCCCATCAGGTTCGGGAAAAAGCCCTCATGCGCTTCGCGGAGTTCCGCGAGCGTCACCTGGTGATCGCTGCCTTCGAGTTCGAAGACGATGCGGTCCTTGATCGTGCGGCCGACCGGATCGACGGGCACGTCGGCGCGGCCCGCGGCGTCGAGGAAGTCGGCGAGGCAGGTGTCGCAGACGGTGACGAGATAGAGGCCCTGATCCTCACCGAAGAAGCTTTCGGCGACGCCGAACGGCTGTTCTTCGCTGACGAGCACGCCGATGTTCGACTTCAGCGCCATTTCGGCGAGCGTCACCGCCATGCCGCCGTCCGACACATCGTGGCAGGCGGTGATCCAGCCGGCGTTGATCGCGCCGCGGATGAAATCGCCGGTGCGCTTTTCGGCGCGGAGGTCGACGGGCGGCGGCGGGCCTTCTTCGCGGCCGAGGATTTCGCGGAGCCACGCCGACTGGCCGAGATGGCCGGCGCGTTCGCCGACCGCGAGCACGATGTCGCCGGTGCGTTTGAAGCCGATGCCGACCGCCTTGTTCAGATCCTCGATCACGCCGACGCCGCCGATCGCGGGGGTGGGCAGGATCGCGCTGCCGCCGCCGGTCGCCTTGCTCTCGTTATAGAGGCTGACGTTGCCCGACACGATCGGATAGTCGAGCGCGATGCACGCCTGCGCCATGCCGTCGAGGCAGCCGACGATCTGGCCCATGATTTCGGGACGCTGCGGGTTGGCGAAGTTGAGGCAATTGGTGATCGCCAGCGGCTTTGCACCGACCGCGCTGATGTTGCGCCAGGTTTCGGCGACCGCCTGCTTGCCGCCCTCGACCGGATCGGCGTAGCAATAGCGCGGGGTGCAGTCGGTGCTCATGGCGAGCGCGCGGTTGGTACCGTGAATGCGAACGAGCGCGGCGTCGCCGCCGGTCTGCACCGTGTCGGCGCCGACCTGGCTGTCATATTGCTCCCAGATCCAGCGGCGGCTGGCGATGTCGGGGGTGCCCATCAGCGTCTTGAGGTCGGCGGCGACATCCTTCGTCTCGGGGACGTTCGTGAGTTCGGCCTGCTTCGGCGTCGGGACGTGCGGGCGGTCATAGAGCGGCGCATCGTCGGCGAGCGGCGCGAGCGGGATGTCGCAGACGATCTCGCCATGATGTTCCAGCACCATGCGGCCGGTGTCGGTGACGGTGCCGATAACCGCGAAGTCGAGTTCCCATTTGTGGAAGATCGCGGCGGCGAAATCCTCGCGGCCGGGCTTCAGCACCATCAGCATGCGTTCCTGCGATTCGGACAGCATCATCTCGTACGCCGTCATGCCCGTCTCGCGCTGCGGCACATCGTCCATCTTGAGGTGGAGGCCGACGCCGCCCTTCGATGCCATTTCGACCGACGAGCTGGTGAGCCCCGCGGCGCCCATGTCCTGGATCGCGACGATCGCGTCCGACGCCATCAGTTCGAGGCACGCCTCGATCAGCAGCTTTTCGGTGAAGGGGTCGCCGACCTGCACGGTCGGGCGCTTTTCCTCGGCGTCCTCGCCGAAGTCGGCCGATGCCATCGTCGCGCCGTGGATGCCGTCGCGGCCGGTCTTCGAGCCGACATAGACGATCGGATTGCCGACGCCCGATGCGGCCGAGTAGAAGATCTTGTCCTGTTCGGCGACGCCGACGGTCATCGCGTTGACGAGGATGTTGCCGTCATACGCCTTGTGGAAATTGACCTCGCCGCCGACCGTCGGGACGCCGACGCAATTGCCATAGCCGCCGATGCCGTGGACGACGCCCGAGATCAGATGCTTCATCTTCGGATGGTCGGGGCGGCCGAAACGCAGCGCGTTGAGGTTCGCGACGGGGCGCGCGCCCATGGTGAAGACGTCGCGCAGGATGCCGCCGACCCCGGTCGCCGCGCCCTGATAGGGTTCGATGTACGACGGGTGGTTGTGGCTCTCCATCTTGAAGATCGCGGCGAGCTTCTTGCCGTCCGGTCCTTCGCCAATGTCGATGACGCCGGCATTCTCGCCGGGGCCGCAGATCACCCAGGGCGCCTCGGTCGGCAGTTTCTTCAAATGGAGGCGCGAGCTTTTATAGCTGCAATGCTCGGACCACATGACCGAGAAGATGCCGAGTTCGACGAGGTTCGGCTCGCGCCCGAGCGCGTTGAGGACGCGATCATATTCTTCCGGAGACAGGCCGTGTTCGGCGACGATCTCGGGGGTGATGACGGAGGCGGGCGCGGGTGCGGTCTGAGTCATGGCGCGCCTTTAGCGTCGCCCGCGCAAAACGAACAGACCCCATGATGCATTTTGCACCATGAGGTCTGCCGTCGGAGTGAGGTTTAGCGCGAGGCGAGGGTGGCCGACGGCTTCACCAGCGGTGCGACGTCGCGCAGCGCGAAGCTCACCTGCTGCGAGCCGACGGTGCCGCGCACGCGGTGCTGGCCGACGCGGAGCGTGAATGGCTTGCCGGTGCGTTCCTCGATGCCGCTGATCACGCGCGTGTCGCCAACCTGCGTGACGCTATAGCTGTAGGTGCTGCCTTCATGCTCGAAGCGGTTGGTCGGCGCATCCTGCGCGAGGGCGACGGACGGCGCCAGCGCGAGCAGGCCGAGGGCGGGGAGAATATATTTTTTCATGGTGCAAGTCCTTGTCTAAATGAACAAAACTTGCCTTCGGAGCCCCTCTCTTCTTGTGCAGTGCAGCATGACCGGCTCGCGGGGCGCGGGCAATTGCAAAAAACAGAACCGCGATTGCGCGGCGCGAAGGGGTCAGGTGCGGGCGGACACCGCGACCCGCCGGTTGGCGCCCGCCCACGCCGCGGTCCCGGCGAGCAGCGCATAAGCGAAGAGCATCGTCGCGGGGACGGCGAGCGAATAGGCGGGCTCTTTCGGGCCGAACCAGTCGATCGCCTGCGCAAAGGCGAGCAGCCCGGCGAGTATCCAGAGCCGGCGGTTGCCGCCCGGCGCTTCGGTGCGGCGCTGATAATAAAGAAAGGCGCCGCCGATCAGCAATATCTCGAGCGGCATCGCGATCAGCGGATGGTCCCAGAGCCCGAGCCCCAGTTTGGGCGGCATGCCATAGAGCGTCAGATCGGGGATATGGACGATGAGGTCGATGAACCAGTGCGACACCACGACCAGCGCGGCGCCGATCGCCGCCTCTTTGCGCTTGGTCGCGAACCACACGAGCACGCCGAAAATCTTCGCCCAGATCAGCGCGCCAAGCAGGCTGTGCGTATAGGGCATGTGATAGAGGTCCATCGGGTTCATCGCGGTGATGCCGGGGACGATCCGCATCGCCTCGATCCCCGGGACCAGCAATGCGGCAAAACCGATGTCGACGAGCTGCGCCGCGACGAACAATGTCCCGAGCCCCGCCGCCTTTGGACGGGCCGCGACGATCAGCGCCGGGGCGAAATGGCCGATGAACATGGCGCGACGCTATAGGGCAAAATCACCACGTCAAGCTTGACCGGACGGGGGCGAAGGGGCCAAAGCAGGGCCCATGACGGACACCCCCGAACCCGCTGCCGCTGCCGATATCGCCTCGCTGTCGTTCGAAGCGGCGATGGGCGAGCTCGAAACGATCGTGCGGAGGCTCGAGAGCGGCGATGTCAGCCTTGAGGAATCGGTGGCGCTCTATGAGCGTGGTCATGCGCTGCGCGGCCATTGCGAAGCGCGGCTCGCCGCGGCGCAGGCGCGCATCGAACAGGTCAGCCTGGGCGCCGACGGCCGACCGGCGGGAACGACCCCCTTCGGCGAAAGCTGATCCACGGTGACGCTCGTCGACAGCGAAATTTCGCGCGAGCGGCAATTGCTGCTTTCCACCCAGAATGAGGTCGCGGCCGGGATCGACACGTTGTTCGATCAACTGCTCGCCGTTCCGTCCGACCCGCGCGGGCCGCTCTATGAAGCGATGCGCCATGCCGCGGTGGCCGGCGGCAAGCGGCTGCGTCCTTTGCTCGTCCGCGCCGCGGGCGACCTGTTCCACGTCGACCGCGACCTGACCCTGCGCGTCGGCGCGGCGGTCGAGGCGATGCATGTCTATTCGCTGATCCACGACGATTTGCCGTGCATGGACGATGACGACATGCGCCGCGGCAAGCCGACGGTGCACAAGGCGTTCGACGAGGCGACCGCGGTGCTCGCGGGCGATTCGCTCCATGCGCTGGCGTTCGAATGGCTGTGCGACCCGGTGACGAGCGCCGATCCCTTCGTGCGCGGCGAGCTATGCTGCGAACTCGCGCGCGCCGCGGGGCCGGCGGGGATGGCGGGCGGGCAGATGATGGACCTCGCCGCCGAAACGTCGAATTTCGACCTGCCGACGGTGACGCGGCTGCAACAGCTCAAGACCGGGGCGCTGATCGCCTTTTCGGTCGAGGCCGGCGCGATCCTCGCGCGGATCCCGCCCGAGGGCCGCGCGCCGCTGCGCGCCTATTCGCGCGACATCGGCCTCGCGTTCCAGATCGCCGACGACATCATGGACGTCGAGGGCGACGAGGAATTGGCGGGCAAGGCGCTGCACAAGGACGATGCCGCGGGCAAGGCGACCTTCGTCACCTTGATGGGGCTCGAACGCGCGCGCGAACAGGCGACCGCGCTCGTCGATCAGGCGATCGGACATCTTGCGAGTTTTGGCGATGAGGCTGCGCTGCTGCGCGCGATCGCCCGTTATGTGGTGGAAAGGGACCGTTGATGCGCATTGGGGTTTATCCCGGAACCTTCGACCCGATCACGCTCGGACATATGGACATCATCCGCCGCGGCGCGAAGTTTGTCGACCGGCTGATCATTGGGGTGACCACCAACATCGCGAAATCGCCCTTGTTCGAAGACGACGAGCGGATCGCCATGGTCAAAGCCGAAGTTGCGGAGATCGACGGAGACATCGAGGTCGTCGGTTTCAATTCGCTGCTGATGGACTTTGCCGACGCTCAAGGCGCGTCGATCATCGTCCGCGGCATTCGCGGGGTCACCGATTTCGAATATGAGTATCAGCTGACGGGCATGAACCGCCAGCTCAACGACCGCGTGGAAACCGTCTTTTTGATGGCCGACGTCAGTCTTCAGCCGATCGCATCGCGGCTGGTCAAGGAAATCGCGATCTTCGGCGGCGATATCCGCAAATTCGTGACGCCGTCGGTGCGCGATGCCGTCGTCGCGCGCATCGCCGAGCGGGGGCTCCTCCAAGGCGAGCGCTGATACCGATCATTGAGCGTTCAGCTTTTTCCGGCTAGGGCGCGCCATCGGGGCGCAATTCCAGTTTATTATCCAAAGGCCGATCCAGCATGAAATCATCCTTCCGCCCCTTGGTTCTTACGGCGATGGCGTTCGGTCTCGTAGGCGCGGCGGTCGCGCAGGATGCGCCGCCCGCACCGGGGCCGAACCCCGAGCAAAGCCAGCCGGCGCCGCCCGTCGAAACGCCCCCGCCCGCGCCGGTCGAAACGCCGACTGCGCCCGCGACGACCGAAGCCGCTCCGGCGACCGTGGCGCCGCCCGCAATCCCGGCGATGGCCCCCGACCAATATATGGGCGTCCCCGAATATATGCTCAACATCGACCTTTCGACAGGCGGCCGGATCGTGGTCCAGCTCTATCCGAATGTCGCGCCGAACCATGTCGAGCGGCTGAAGCAGCTCGCGCGCGCGGGCTTTTACGACGGGATCAAGTTCCACCGCGTGATCGACGGCTTCATGGCGCAGACGGGCGACCCGACCGCGTCCGGGCAGGGCGGCTCGCAGCTTCCCGACCTCAAGGCCGAATTCAACCCGACCCCGCACTTGCGCGGCACGCTGTCGATGGCGCGCGCCGAGAGCGAGGATAGTGCGAACAGCCAGTTCTTCATCATGCTCCAGCCGCGCTTCAGCCTTGACCGCCGCTACACCGCGTTCGGCCGCGTCATCTCGGGCATGCAATATGTCGACGCGATCCATAAGGGCGAGCCGCCCGAAGTGATGTCGCGCATGGTGCAGGTGTCGGTCGCCGCCGACAACAAGCCGATCCCGCCCGCCTCGATGCTGACCGAAACCGTGCCCGCGCCGGTCGCCGCGCCCGCCGTGACGGTCGACGAGCTCAACGCTCCGATCAAGCAGTAAGCGCGGGCACGCGCGTCAAGATCATGCGCGTCGACGCCTTCGATTTCGATTTGCCCAATGAGCGCATCGCGCTCCGCCCGGCGCGGCCGCGCGATGCCGCGCGAATGCTCGTGGTCGATGGCGGGGAGATCGTCGACGCGGGGGTCGCGGACCTGCCCGCATGGCTGCGCCCGGGCGATTGTCTGGTGTTCAACGATACGCGCGTCATTCCCGCGCAGCTCGAAGGACGTCGCGGAGACGCGAAGATCGGCGCGACGCTCCACAAACGCATCGACCTGCGCCGCTGGCAGGCGTTCATCCGCAACGCCAAGCGGCTGCGTGTCGGCGAGAGCGTCGATTTCGGCGCGGGCGTCGCGGCGCTCGCCGAGGAGCGGCTCGCCGACGGCAGCTTCATCCTCGCCTTCGCCGGCGACGAGCCGGTCGAGGTCCTGCTCGAACGCGCGGGCACGATGCCGCTCCCGCCCTATATCGCGGGCAAGCGCCCCACCGACGAAGACGATCGCAGCGATTACCAGACGATGTTCGCGCGCGAGGATGGCGCCGTCGCGGCCCCGACCGCGGCGCTGCACTTCACGCCGAAGCTGCTTGATGCGCTCGCGGCGGCCGGTGTCGCGAGCGAAACGCTGACGCTGCACGTCGGTGCGGGCACCTTCCTGCCGGTCAAGGCCGACGATACCGAAGACCATGTCATGCACGCCGAATGGGGCCGGATCGACGCCGATACCGCGGCGCGGCTCAACGCGGTGCGCGCGGCGGGCGGCCGCGTCATCGCCGTCGGCACCACCAGCCTGCGCCTGCTCGAAAGCGCGGCAGAGGATGACGGCATCATCGCGCCCTTCGCGGGCGACACCGCGATCTTCATCACCCCCGGCTATCGCTTCAAGGCGATCGACGGGCTGATGACGAATTTCCACCTGCCGCGCTCGACCTTGTTCATGTTGGTTAGTGCGCTGATGGGACTGGAGACGATGCAGGCGGCCTATGCGCATGCGATTGGGCATGCGTACCGCTTCTATAGCTATGGCGACGCGAGTCTGTTGTTGCCCGCACGATAGGGCGGGCGGCCCGTCAATATTCGATCGTGATCTTGACCTTGGCCGGCTCGACGCCCGCGAGCGCGGCGATCTCTTCGCGGCTCGCCCGGACCAGCGCATGCATTTGCTGCGCGCTCGCCGCGGGATCGGCATGCGCCGCTGACGGTCCGCCGGCGATCAGTTCGTGCTCTGAAATTCCAAAGGCCTCGGCCAGCGCGGGCAGGTTGCTGCGCCGCGGCACGGTCTTGCCGCTTTCCCACGCCCAGATGCTCGGCCGGCTGAACCCCGTGAGATCCGAAAGCGCCGCGCGGCTGAGGCCGCGTTCCTTCCGCAGCCGGAGCAGGCGCTGGGCCAGCATTTCGTCGCCGACCGGGGCGTGGGCCGGATCGACGTCGCCCGGAAGCGGATTGCGCAGCTGCGCCGCGCTGAGCGCCGCGCGCGACAGCGGCCGATCGAAACGGCAACCCGCGAGCGCCTCGCTGCGCCACACGATGGTGGCGGCGCAATCGGGCGCCTCGGGCAAGGCGACCGTCAGCCGCTGGCCAATGGCCAGGTCGGATGCGGTTTCGATCAGCATGCCGGTCGCCGACAGATTGTGGATCGCGACCGTCGTGCCCTCGCTGCCTTCGAGCGAGCCCGCCGCTTCAAATCGCATATGCATGCGCGGCGCCCCGCGCGTGCTTCCGTCGGCCTGTCGCTTTTCGATCATCGCATGAATGGGCATGGGTCAGCTATGCGCGCGATCGGTTGTCGAGTGGTTAATGGGGAGCGCCGCATCGCGGGCACATGCTCCGCCGGATGCCCGGCAACAAGGTCCGTTCGCCATCCTTGGGGCGAACTGTGCGCTGCTTGCGGCGGGTGAATCGGCAATCCGCCGCGGATTTTTGCCGATTTCGGCAGCTTCAATTTAACTTATAGCCAATTTTTCTGTTAAGATATTAACGGTAGCTGTCCCGATTCTGAACGCCGATAGCCAGGCTGGCCGCTTGACGCGCGCCGAATTAACCCTTGGCAAGCGCAGGAAAGCGCCAATTTCTGTTAAACTTGAACGACATCGCCGACGCCCAATTTTGGCCCGAGCCAATTTGGGGGTGCGAAGCTGTCTTAATTTATGTACTAAGTTTTTATTAACAGACGGGTTGATGAGTCGGGTCGCGGCTTGTCGGGCGCCGGGGGGTGCCGAGGGCTATCTGCAAAGCGGAGCCCGAACCGTTGGGATTTTTGGGGGTTCGAGTCATGAGGTTCATGCTTTTTGCGCTTGCCGCGGCGGCCTTTGCTGTGCCCGCGAACGCAGAAGAAATCCGGAACGTCAAATCGCTCGACATCGCGGTCAGCGGGGCGATCCGCCAGCATTGCGCGATGGGCAGCATCGCCAATATGGATTTCGGCAATCTCGAACGTCGCGGCCTCGGCATCGAAACGCGCGTCGCGCTCGATTGCAACGTCCCCTTCACGATGACGATCAAGGGCGCCCGCGGCGGCCTGACCCACACGACGATGCCGAACGGCCAAGGCCCGTACAGCGGCGTCCTGCCTTATAATCTCGCCGTCGAAATGCCCGTGCGATACCCGTCGCGGCAGACGGTGAGCCAATCCTTCAACAGCCGCCAGCTTCTGGCCGGCGGCGTCATCTCCAGCAACGGCGGTATCGCGACGGACGGAATGGTCCTGGCGGTCGAGCTTGGCCAGCCTTCGGGCGAGGCCGGGCTGCTGGCCGGCGACTATTCGGAAACGATCACGATCACCGTCTCTCCGATCTAGAAATTCGCCTGCGGCCAGATCGCGGGCGGAATTAAGCCGGAAGGGTAGGCACCGATGCCCTCCCGGTTCTCCGACCAGACGGTGCAAAAATCACGCCGCGCCCGGCTTTTTGGGCAGGGCGTATAATAGAGGGAAGAAGATTATGAAGAAGATCCTTAGCGGCACCGTTGCCGCCATCGCACTCATCGCGACCCCTGCCGTTGCCCAGACCAACCAGACCCACTACGCCGGTACTGGTTCGGTTTCGATTCCGTTTGTTGGCAGCGTGCCGGTGAATTACACGATCACCAACCCGCAGCCGGGCCTTTTCGGCATCAATGCTGGCAAGCTTCTTGGCGACCTCGGCGTCGCGCTTGAAGTTGGCACGCGCTACCGTGCAGTGGCCGACGCTCCGAGCGACAGCGAAACCGCGACCCCGACCGTCAACGTCGAATTCTCGCTGAGCGGCACCGTCAACCGCGACTGCTCGTTCTACGCTGGCAACACCTCGAACGCCCGTAACATCGACTTCGGCGTGATCGGCGTCCGCACCGGCAACAACGAGAACGTCAACTCGGCGTTCGAAATGGTCGGTCCGGCAGAAGCCAACATCGACACGCTGACCGCGGGCTGCAACACCAACAACTCGGTCGAAATCAGCAAGGACGATATCCGTGGTCTCGTGAATGCGAACCCGGGTGGCTATGACACCGACGAGTTCCAGGCGAACATCCCCTACTCGGTGACCGCTTCGTGGACCGGCGTTGCGCTGAACGCGCAGACCACCGGTTCGGCTCAGTCGCTCGTCGTCCCGACGAATGGCAACGCCGGCCTGAAGCAGCAGGGTGCATGGCGTTCGCGCATGGACATCGACATCGTTGCTCCGGCCGTCACCAACAAGGGTCTGGTCGCTGGTTCGTACACGGGCAAGACCACGCTGACGCTGCGCGCTCTCTAAGGCACGCGCGTTAACGAATAGGGAGAGGGGAAAGAGCGATCTTTCCCCTTTCTTTATAAATGAGTGCAATTACGTCCGGCGAGGACAGGGGGGATGGGAATATGTCAGCTTTTGCGACGGTGAAGCGTCATGCGCGCGCGCTTTTGGCTGCGCTCGCCGCTGTCGTGGTGCTGGTCAGCCCCGCCTTGGCGATGCGCGTCTCGCCGATGGTCGTCGAAATGGAATCGCGCGGCACCAATGCGGTGGCGCGGATCGAGGTCCAGAATATCAATCCCGGCAATCTGGCATTCCAGACCCGTGTTTTCCGGATGGAAATCGACAAGGAGGGGAATATCGTCGAAACCCCCGCCGACCAGGATTTCCTGATTTTCCCGCCGCAGGGCGTTTTGCCCGCGAGCGGACGGCAGGTCGTTCGTCTGCAATGGGTCGGCGGCGGCGAATTGGCCGCATCGCAGGCCTATTATGTCTCGGTCGAGCAATTGCCCGTCGCCTTTGAGCCCGGCTCTGCCGACGCGCTCGGCGCGCAGGTTCAGGTGCTATACAATATGCGCGCGCTGGTCGTCGTGGCGCCTCCCGGCGCAAAGCCCGACGTTAAGGCGGCGACGGTCAAGCAGGTCATGTATCAGCCGCCCGCGCTGCCGGGATCGAAAGAATTGCCGCCGATGCAGGACGGGGTCGAAATCACCCTGCGCAACGACGGCCGCCGCCATGCCATGATGTCCAACTTCGGCTGGCAGCTCGAAGGCACGGGCACCGACGGCAAATGGCTGCGCGTCGATATTTCGCCCGAGGAACTCAATCGGGCGGTCGGCACCGGCTATGTTCCCGCGCAGGGCGAGCGTGTTTTCCGCGTCCCCGTTCCCGGCTTCGGCCCCGGACCGATCAAGCTGTCGTTCAAGCAGTGAGGATCGGGTTCGCTCTGAGCAGTGTGGCGCTGTCGGCGCTGTGCGCGAGCACGGCGGCGGCGCAGGTATCGATTCCGCTGCCGCAGAACCCGCGGCCGTCGTCGCCCGTTCAGGATCCGGGCGGGCCGACGGTCATTCCGTTGCCTGGGACGCAGATCCCGCCGATCCCGACGCCGACGCCGGTCATGCCGCAGCTTCCGATCGGTGCACATGGCCGCCCGGATATCAATCCGTACGACCGCGACATCGAAATGACGGTGCCGCTGACCTTCCAGAGCAGCAGTCTCGGCGATATCCCGATGCTGCTCACCGCGGACGATCGCTTCCTGCTCGAATCGGCAACCTTCGTGCGGCTGATGCAGCCCGTTCTGAACGAGACGGCGCATGCCGAGCTGGCGTCGCGCCTGGCGTCGCTACCCAATTTCGGCCCCGACGATCTGGGCAAGACGGGCGTCCAGCTGACCTACGATCCCAGCACCCTGGCGGTGGTCGTCGTCGAGGTGTCCGCCGAACAGCGGGCGATCAAGGATATTTTCGCGCCGCCGCGCGAAGACGCCAACGATGTGACGATGCAACCCGCGGGGTTTTCGGCCTTTTTGAACCTGAGCGCCATCCAGAGCTATATTTGGGAGGGCAATCAGGCCGATCCGCCGACGATCAATTTCGATGGCGCGGTGCGGCTCGGCAAATTCGTGTTCGAAGGCGACGCGCAGGTCGGGCAGCAATTCGGGCTGGCGGGGGATTCGTATAAATTCACGCGCAACTATGCGCGCCTCGTCTATGACGAGCCGGAGGTTTATCGGCGCTGGTTTCTGGGCGATCTCGACCCCGAAATCCGCGGCCAGCAATCCTTCGTCGAAATGGGCGGCGTCGGCGTTCTGCGCCAGCGGCGGCGCTTTAACAGTTTTCGTTCGGCGATCCTGCAGTCGAATCGCCAGCTCGTCCTGCAACGCGAATCGGCCGTCCGTTTCCTGCGCAATGGGTCGCTCTATCGCGAAGTGCGCCTCCAGCCGGGCCGTTACGACTTCAGCTCGCTGCCGCTGATCGCGGGCAGCAACGACGTCGATATCCAGGTCACCGATAACAGCGGCGCGGTCCAGAACCTCTCCTATCAGCAATATCTCGACCCGATCGATCTCGATCCGGGCGATCATGAATATGGCGCCTTTTTCGGGCCGACCAGCCGCAGCTTCGGCGGTGCGCCCGATTATCGCGGTCCGGTCGCCTTCACCGGTTTCTTTCGCAAGGCGTTTTTCAATCGCCCCGCGATCGGTGTCGGCTTCCAGGCCAGCAAGGATGTCCAGTTGCTGACCGGACAGACCCAGTTCGTCCTTCCCAACGGCGGCCGCCTGCTGCTCGATGCCGGCGGCAGCCACTCGAAAACCGCGGGCGAGGGTTTTGCCGGCGGCGTCGCTTACGAACATTTCATCGACCGCGAAGGACTGTCGGACAGTTTCACGCTGCGCGCCGACTATCTGTCGCCCAAATTTGCGACGCTCGGCAATGTCGACGGGGTCAACACCACGTCGGCAACGGTTACGGGGCAATATTCGCGGCAATTCACCATGCGCCTGACCGCGACCGCATCGGCGTCCTACCTCAAGGGCCGCGGCGCGCTCGGCGACAGTTATCGTGCCGGGGTTACCAGCTTTTATCGTGTCGACCGGAAATGGACGATCCGCGCCGGGGTCGACTACGCCAAATTTCCGTCGGCCTTTTCGCGCGGCAGCGGGGTCAGCTTCAACGTCGGCGTCGTCTTCCAGCCCGACTATCGCCGCCGCGCCGAGGCGCGTTACGAAAGCCGCGACAATCTGGGCGAGCTTTCCTACAACCAGAGCGGCCTCAACCAGCTCGACAGCCTCGGTTTCGGCGGCGTCGTCACCCGCGACGACAACAGCGCGCGCGCGCTCGGTTACGCGACCTATTCGGCCAACCGCTTCGACGCATCGATCAGCCATGCGACGTTCGGGCCCAATCTGGGTGACGTCGCGCAGCTCAATGCGACGACGGTCCGCGTCGGGACGTCGCTGGCCTTCGCCGACGGCAGCTTCGGTATCGGACGGCGCATCAACGACAGCTTCATGCTGCTCTCGCCGCACAAGAATCTGGGCAAGCGCAGCGTCGTCGCCGGACAGTCGCTCGCCGAGAATAACTATATCAGCAAGAGCGGCGCGCTGGGGGCGGCGGTCAATAACTTCCTCGGCTCCTACGCCACCCAGTCGGTGCAATATGATGTCGAGAATCCGCCGACGGGCTACGACACCGGTCCCGGCGTGTTCCGCGTCCATCCGCCCTACAAGAGCGGCTATGCGGCGCGCATCGGCACCGATGCCTTTGCCAGCGTGATGGGCACGTTGATCCTCGCGCCCGAAAAGCCCGTGTCGCTGATCGGCGGCCGCGTGACGTTGCTCGACGTCAAGGACGCCGAAAGCCCCAGGCCGATTCCGTTCTTCACCAATTCGGTCGGACGCTTCGCGATCACCAACCTGCTGCCGGGCCGCCGCTATCTGGTGGAAACCTATGGCCCGAATGGCACGGTCGACCGGAGTTTCGAATTCACAGTACCCGCGGACACCGATGGTCTATTGAACCTTGGCACCGTTCGCCCCGGTACGAAAAATTAGGAGGCATTATGCTGCGCCATACCCTGTTCCTCGCCGCGGCTTTCCTCGCTGTGCCGCTCCACGCGCAGGCGCCGGCGCCGGGTGCCAGCGTCCGCGGCGCCGATTGCCTGATCCGCGCCAACGCGACGCCGACAAGCTGGCTGATCCAGGGCTATGACCCGTTCGACAGCGCGATTCCCGAAGGCACGTTCGGGGTCACCTTCGTCAACGAAGGCACGGCGGAATGCCGCTTCACCCCGACGTTCGAACTGAGCCAGCCGCCCTTTGGCCTGTCGAAGGGCACGGGGAAGCCGATTGGCTATGCCCTGCTCAACCTGACCGACACGCAGGATGTGACGCCGCGCGTCGGGCGGACGCAGCGGGCGCCGTCGCAGCGGATGCTGACGCTCGGCGCCAATGCCTCGCGCACCTTGCTCTTCAAGCTGGTCGCCGATCCCGACGACGTGAAAGAATCGGGCACCTTTACCCAGGACGTGACGCTGGAAGCGCAGGACGGCAATTTCCGTTCGCTCGGCGGCACGCGCATCGTGCTGGGCATCGATGTCCTGCCTTCGGCGCGGATCGGCCTCGCCGGCGCCTACACGATGAGCGATGGGCATGCGGTCGTCGACCTTGGCGAATTGCGGCCCGGCGTCGCGCCGGTACCGCTCCAGCTTCGCGTCGCCAGCACCGGGTCCTACGACCTCAGCGTCACCTCGGCCAATTCGGGCCGCCTGCGTCTCGGTTCGAGCGAATGGTATGTGCCCTACAGCCTCGCGATCGGTGGAAACGCCGTCAATCTGACGGGCATGCGCACGATATCGGGTTCGACGAACGGCAACCTCCGCCGCGACGCGTTGCCGATCCAGTTCCTGATCGGCAATACGTCGGATCGCCGCGCGGGCGTGTACAGCGACGTGATCTCGATTGCGGTGACCGCACGCTGACACGCGCGCTTCGGCCGCGCCTTCAGGCGGCGCGCCTTAACTGAATGTTAGATTTGCGAGCCTAAACAATCATCCAACAGCTTCGGCCTACAGGCGGAAAGGTTTGGCGGATGATTCAGAAATTCTCGCTCGGCGTTGCGAGCTTCGTACTCGCTGCGGCGCCGACGACCGCCACGGCGGCGACGTTCGGCTTCAACCTCAGCCTGACGGTGCCCGTGCATTGCACGGTGCAGCATCAGGCGACGGGCTTCGGCGCGATCAGCGGCAATGCCGTGTCGCTGGGCAGCTTCCGCGAATATTGCAACGCGCCGACGGGCTATGATCTTGTGATCAACTATGCGCCGGGTTCGCTGGAAGGCGCCCGGATCATCGCCGGAAATGACGAGATTATCCTCAACGGCTCGGGCCGTGCGGTGCTCAGCCGCGCGACCGGTCCGCGGGTACGGGAACGACCCATCGCGGCGGTGCCCGGTGAGCAGGGCTTCGATACCGATCGTTTCGAGCTGACGATCATTCCGACCTGACGCCAGCCAATTACCGGCAAACACGCACCCTCCGGCGATGTCGGAGGGTTTTGTGTTTGCGCGACGGGCGGGTCACATCTCGATCGTGAACTTGATGTTGTCGGGGCTGACGCCCGCCGCCTTGGCGATTTGCGCCTTGGCTCTCGCGACCAGCTCGTTCAGATTTTCGGCCTCGTCAATGCCGAGGAGTTCGGCGATTTCGACGCCGAGCGCGAGCGACAAGGCTTCCATCCGGCCGGCTTTGGGCCGCGCCTTGTCGAGCTCCCAGGCGGAAATCGACGGTTCGCTGACCCCCAAATGGACGGCGAGCTGTCCCTGAGTCAGTTCCCTGGCCGTTCGCAGCCGTTGCAAGCGGACGCCGAAGCTTTCCGTGGCGGCGGGCCGGTGGTCGGGCACGGGCGTATCCGGGCCCACCACGCTTCGCAGCTGCGCGGCGCTGAGCGTCGCGGGCGAGATCGGCATTTCGAACTGGCATCCCGCGATGCCGCCGCTGGTCCAGATCACGCGGGTGGCGGTTTTGCCGCTGTGCGGCAGATTGACCTCGACGATCTCGCCGATCGCGAGGGGCGCTTTGCTTTCGACGAGCATGCCTGTGGCCGAAATATTGTGGACCAGCGCCTCGATTTCGGCGCCCGCCGCCTTTGACCCGTGGAGCGGAAGCCGCAATTGCCGGCGCGACGCACGGCCATTTCCGGCCGATCGCGGCGTGTTGTCGAGATAGACCGTCATCGCCATGCGCGTATCCATCGCGAACCCGATGTTAACATTTGGCTTCGCCGAACGGTTAATAGGGCAGGGCGCCCGAAAGTCACGAGGGCCGCCCCGCGCCGCGGACGCGCGATGCCGGCAACGTCCTCAAACGGCACGGTTTCCGGAAAACCCTTAGATATTTACACTATCGCAATTCCTTGTCGGCATAGCAGCGGGCGTGTGGGGACCAGCTGAAGAGTTTGTTTGATGGACAGTCCATCGCGGATCGATTCGGGCGACCGGAGGGATGACGAAGCCGATGGAGGCCAGCGCGGCTTTTTCGGCCTGATCGGCTCGCGTATCGGCAAGCAGCGCGGTGATGCCGCAGCGAACCTGCGCACCCACGAAGCGCTGCTCCTGCTTCAAAATTACGAGGAAAGCGGCCAGGGCTGGTTCTGGTCGACCGATGCCAAGGGCCGGCTGACCTATATCACCGATTCGGTGGCGCGATTGATGGGGCGAACGACCGGCCAGCTGCTCGGCACCGTTTTCACCGATCTGTTCCTGCCCGTCGACAGCCATGGCGAGCGCCAGCGCACCTTGCCCTTCCTGCTCACCAAACAATCGAAATTCGACAAGCTGCCGCTGCGCAGCGCGTTCGAAGGCGACGACCGCTGGTGGGCAATCTCGGGCCGGCCGCAGTTCGACGGCGGCGGCAAGTTCACCGGATATCGCGGCAGCGGGACCGACGTCACCGCGCAGCGCCGCTCGGCCGAGGACGCCTCGCGGCTTGCGCTCTATGACTCGCTGACCGGGCTCGCCAACCGCTTCGCCATTTCGAAAAAGCTCGACACGACGCTCGCGGCCTTTGCGCAGCAGCAACGCTCGTGCGCGATCATGCTGCTCGACCTCGATCGCTTCAAGCAGGTCAACGACACGCTCGGCCATCCGGCGGGCGATGCGCTGCTCAAACAGGTCGCCGAACGCCTGCTCAAGATCGTCGGTGACAAGGAAATGGTCAGCCGCCTCGGCGGCGACGAATTCCAGATCATCCTTCCCGACATCGAGGACCGCGGCAAGCTGGGCGATATGGCCGCCGACATCATCGCCAGCCTGTCGCAACCCTATTCGGTCGAGGGCAGCCGCTGCATCATCGGTGCGTCGGTGGGCGTCGCGATCGCGCCGTTCGACGGGCTGAGCAGCGACGACCTCGTCCGCAACGCCGATCTTGCGCTCTATGCGGCCAAGGGGAACGGCCGCGGGCGGTTCGCCTTTTATTCGAGCGATCTGCACACCGCGGCCGAGGATCGCCGCGCGCTCGAGGATGATCTGCGCGACGCGCTGGTGCGCGGCGAGATGACGCTGATGTATCAGCCCGTCGTCCATTCCAAATCGAACATGGTGAGCGGGGTCGAGGCGCTGATCCGTTGGACGCACCCCGAACGCGGCATGATCTCTCCCGCGGTGTTCATCCCGATCGCCGAGGAAGCCGGCCTGATCTGGGCACTCGGCGAGTGGGTGCTGCGCACCGCGTGCGAAGATGCGGCGAGCTGGCCGGGCGACATGCGGGTGGCCGTCAATGTGTCGCCGATCCAGTTCGCGAATGCCGACTTGCCGAAAGTCGTCGCCAGGGCGCTTGGCGCGACCGGGCTTGCGCCGGGCCGGCTCGAACTGGAAATCACCGAAAGCGTGTTCCTGGGCGATACCGCCGAGACCGCGCACATGTTCGAGGCGCTGAAGGCGCTGGGGGTTCGCCTGGCGCTCGACGATTTCGGCACCGGCTATTCGTCGCTCGCCTATCTGCAATCGGCGCCGTTCGACAAGATCAAGATCGATCAGAGCTTTGTCCGCGACGCGACGATCCCGGGATCGCGCAACGGCGCGATCATCGCCGCGATCGTCGCGCTCGCCGAGGCGCTCGAGATGGAAACGACCGCCGAGGGCATCGAATCGCTCGACCAGCTCGACCTCATCCGCAAGCTCAACGTCAGCCACGTCCAGGGCTATGTCTATAGCAGGGCGGTGCCGCAGGCCGAGCTGCTCGAACATGCCGAGGGGACGTGGACG
Source organism: Sphingomonadaceae bacterium 3R27C6 (assembly GCA_005503215.1). Lineage (GTDB taxonomy): Bacteria > Pseudomonadota > Alphaproteobacteria > Sphingomonadales > Sphingomonadaceae > Sphingopyxis. The sequence goes on from SCNS01000015.1 coordinate 109,483, forward strand.
ATCAAGCCGGCGGGTCCCGCGCGCCAGCGCAACGACCGCTTCTCGCTGTTCCGCAAAGTCGGCGCGATCCACGACAACCATCGTTATGCCGTCGTGATCCGCAACCTGTCGGCCACCGGCGCCTTTATCGAGGGGCTGCTCGATGTGCCTATCGGCACGCGCTTCGTGATCGATTTCGGCGAAGGGCAGCTCGTCACCGCGACCGTGCGCCGGTCGATAAAGCACCAGCAGGGCGTCGAATTCGAACAGACAATGGTCAGCGACGGCAATGGCGGGCTCTGCACGCGCCACCGCGTTTCGCCCTATCTGATCGCGGCCGCGACCCAGTCGACGGCGGCGCTGGCGCTGCCGTCTTTCACGACGACGAGCGACTGGAAAGCGGCGTAGTGCCGGAACCCCGTCTCTGCTGACCCGTTCTCCCTTCGACCGCCAACGGACGGAGACGACCATGACCGAGACCAAAATATTCGCGCGGCTGAAGGCCGATCACGACCGGCACCGCGAGCTTCTCGCCCGCATCGACGAAACACAGGGCGACAGCGACGAGCGCCGCTATCTGTTCGAGGCTTTCCGCGTCGAGGTGACCGCGCATGCGGCGTCGGAGGAAATGTCGCTCTATGCGACGATGCTCGCGAACCCCGATTTGCGCGACGAGGCGCAGCACAGCGTCGCCGAGCATAAGGAGATCGAGGATTATCTGACCGAACTCTATGAGATGGATTTTTCCTCGACCGGCTGGCTCACGCGATTTCGCACGATGAAGGAGCGTTACCTCCACCATATCGACGAGGAGGAGGAAGAGATGTTCCCGCAGGCCGAAAAGGGGCTGTCGGACGCGAAGAAGCGCGAGCTCATCAAGATATTCGAGAAGGAAAAGCCGAAGGAAAAGGCGAAGGCGGCCGAGGACGAACCGTCGAGCGAGCACGCGAAAGCCTGACCGCCCGCCCTCGACTTTCGGCGCGCGCCCCGCCATAGGCGCGCGCCATGACCGACAGATTCGCCTTTTCGATCGCCGCGACCGACGGCGCCGCGCGCACGGGCGTGATCCGGATGCAGCGCGGCGACATCCGCACCCCCGCCTTCATGCCCGTCGGCACCGCCGCGACGGTGAAGGCGATGCGTCCCGCCGAGGTGCGTGCGACCGGCGCCGACATCATCCTTGGCAACACCTATCACCTGATGCTGCGCCCGACCGCCGAGCGCATGGCGCGGCTGGGCGGGCTCCACAATTTCATGGGCTGGGACCGGCCGATCCTGACCGATAGCGGCGGCTATCAGGTGATGAGCCTGTCGGCGCTGACCAAGCAGAGCGAGGACGGCGTCGCGTTCAAGAGCCACCTCGACGGCTCGCGTCATATGCTGACCCCCGAGCGATCGATGGAAATCCAGCGGCTGCTCGGCAGCGACATCGTGATGGCGTTCGACGAATGCCCGCCGAATGGCGTCGATGGCAAGCGCGCCGAGGCGAGCATGGAGCGATCGATGCGCTGGGCGGCGCGCAGCCGCGCCGGCTTCGACGCGGGCGAGGAGCATGCCGCGCGATCGGCGCTGTTCGGCATCCAGCAGGGCTCGCTCGACGCGAAGCTGCGCGCGCGTTCGGCGGCGGCGCTGACCGACATCGGTTTCGACGGCTATGCGATCGGCGGGCTGGCCGTCGGCGAAGGTCAGGAGGCGATGTTCGGGGTGCTCGATTATGCGCCGGGGCAGCTACCCGCCGACAAGCCGCGTTACCTGATGGGGGTCGGCAAGCCCGACGACCTCGTCGGCGCGGTCGCGCGCGGGGTCGACATGTTCGATTGCGTGCTGCCGACGCGGTCGGGGCGGAATGGGCAGGCGTTCACCCGCGACGGCCCGATCAATATCCGCAACGCGAAATTCGCCGAGGATCCGGCGCCGCTCGATGCCGATTGCCGCTGCCCGGTGTGCACGACCTGGTCGCGCGCCTATCTGCACCACCTCGTCCGCTCGGGCGAGATGCTCGGCGCGATGCTGATGACGCAGCATAATCTGCATTATTATCAGGATCTGATGCAGGATATGCGCGACGCGATCGCCGCGGGCCGTTTCGCGTCGTTTCAAAGCGATTTCGACGCGCGTTACCGGCGCTGAAAATTAGGGCCCAGACCCCTTACTGGCGGGTTCGAGGCGTCGAAATGGCGAAGATCTTGGGTTCGGGTGCGCGCCGCGGATAGCATCGCTACCCGCAAGGGCACGCGGGCCCAAGATCGAAGCCATTTCGGCGTCCCTTCGGGATTTGACCGATTTTGCCCAGAGCGTCGTCGGCAAGTCTAGAAATATCGACATATTCCCGCGCCTTGCCTCCTAGCCCTGAGCAAAATCGCTTCAAACTTCGGACCCGTCAGTAAGGGGTCTGGGCCCTAATCGAGCTTGCCGAGCAGGTCGAGCAACGACTGCGGAATATCTTCGTCGACGGTGGACTCATAGGCGCGGCGCAGGGCGCCGTTGACGTCCTGCCCCTTGGCGGAAGGTTTTTTATCCGCGTCCTTTCCGGAGGTCTCGCTACGTGGCGAACCGGTTTTAGACGACATTATCGAAGCATCCGCTGGACATGGGACCTTTTGCTAACCGCGCGTACACCAAAGCGCAATGGCGCGTTTGTTCCTTCCCGATGAAACTATTTTGCGGCTAAATCGTTCCCAAAGGTTGAAATATATCGGATGGTGCGGGGGAAGCGCGGGCGCGTGTCCCTTTTTCGGACGCATCCGCCAAAATTCGTGCGGCTATCAGGAGGTAAAATATGTCGTTGGGTCAGTCGGTTGCGCCGCATCTTCCCTATTTGCGGCGCTATGGCCGGTCCATTTCCGGGAGCCAGCAAAGCGGCGATGCGTTGGTCGCTCGCTTGCTCGAAACGCTCGTCGCGAACCCTGGCGCGGTCGATACCGGCGCCGATTTGCGCATCCAGCTTTACCGGATGGTGCATGACAATTTCGGTCTGATGACCGAACAGGCGGCCGCGACCGACGACGGCGCGCTGTCCGATATCGCGATTGCCGATGCCCGCCTGCGCCGGATTCCGTCGCTCGCGCGGCAGGCGCTGCTGCTCACTGCGGTCGAGGGTTTCGGCTTCGAGGACACCGGACGGATCATCGGCCGCGACGCCGAGGCGGTGCGCATGTTGATTTCGGACGCGACCGACGAGATCGACCGCCAGACCCGCGCGCGCATCCTGATCATCGAGGACGAGCCGATCATCGCGATGGACATCGAAATGATCGTCCGCGAACTCGGCCACGACGTCGTCGGCGTCGCGACGACGCACCGCGAGGCGGTCGACGAAGCGCAGAAGCACCAGCCGGGCCTCGTGCTCGCCGACATCCAGCTCGCCGACAACAGCTCGGGGATCGAGGCAGTGCAGGAAATTCTGACCGAAGTGAAGGTGCCCGTCATCTTCATCACCGCCTTCCCCGAACGGCTGCTGACCGGCGACCGGCCCGAGCCGGCGTTCCTGCTCACCAAGCCGTACCAGCCCGCGACCTTGCGAGCGGCGATTTCGCAGGTGCTGTTCTTCGACGAAAGCACGATCCCGGCCTGACCGGGCATTGCCCGCCCTTGTCACGCGCCGCCGCGCGGGTGATAGGGCGGGGCGATGACATTATTGGACGCTTCCCGCCGCCAGTCGGCGCTCGACCGGCTTACCGCGCATGCGCCCTTTCTCGCGCGGCTCGCCGAACTCTATCCCGACGACGTTGCGCGCTATCTTGGCGACGGCACGGATGCCGCGCTTGCCGGGGTCAGCGCGCCGCCGGTCGATGACGATATCATGCGGACGCTGCGCCAATGGCGCGGACGGATGGCGCTGCTGCTCGCGCTCGGCGATCTGTCGGGCGAGCATGATGTGGCGACGACGACGCGGCTGCTGTCGGACTTTGCCGATCAGGCGTGCGACGCGGCGCTCGCCGCCGCCTTTGCCGAACGTGTGCCCGGCGAGGAGCCACGCGGCCTCGCGGTGATCGCGCTCGGCAAGCTCGGCAGTTACGAGCTCAATTACTCGTCGGACATCGACCCGATCCTGATCTTCGATCCCGACACGCTGCCGCGCCGCCAGCGCGACGATCCGGGCGAGGCGGCGGTGCGGATCGCGCGGCGGATGACCGAAATCCTGTCGGCGCGGACGGGTGACGGCCATGTCCTCCGCGTCGACCTCCGCCTCCGTCCGCATCCCGAGGTGACGCCGATCGTGCTCCCCGTGAACGCGGCGATCTCCTATTATGAATCCGAAGCGCTCGCGTGGGAGCAGGCGGCTTTCATCCGCAGCCGCGCATCGGCGGGCGACCGCGCGCTCGGCGAGCAGTTCCTGTCGGCGATCCAGCCCTTCATCTGGCGTCGCAGCCTCGATTTCCGGCAACTCAAGGAAATCGGCGCGATGAGCGACCGGATCCGCGACCATTTCGCGCAAGGGCAGGCGTTCGGGCCGGGGTTCGACCTGAAGCGCGGGCGCGGCGGCATCCGCGAGATCGAGTTTTTCGCGCAGGTCCATCAGTTGATCTATGGCGGCCGCGACCCGTCGCTGCGCGTGCCCGCGACGGTCGATGCGCTCGCGGCGCTCGCCGACGCCGGGCGGATCGAGCTGGACGATGCCAACCGCCTGTCGGGCCATTATGCGACGCTGCGCCGCATCGAGCATCGGCTTCAGATGATCGAGGATCAGCAGACGCACAGCCTGCCGACGCAGGAAGCGGCGCTCGACTGCGTCGCGCGGCTCGACGGCGAGCCCAATGGCGCAGCTTTGCTCGCGGTGCTCGAACCCGTCGTGAACGACGTTGGCAGCTGTTACGACCGGCTCGTCGCCGAGCGCGCGGTGACCACGGGCCTGCCGCGCGACGAGGAGAGTCTCGCGGCGCAGCTGGTCGCGGCGGGGTTCGATCCGCCGGGTGCCGCGCTGCGCACAATCGCGGAATGGCGTGGGGGCAAGCTCCGCGCACTCCGCAGCCCCGCGGCGCTCGACGCGCTCGAGACGATGCTGCCCGAACTGGTCAAGGCATTGGGCGCGGCGCCCGATCCGCAAGCGACGCTGACGCGCTTCGACAAACTCGTCGCGGGGCTGCCGAGTGCGATCAACTTCTTTCACCTGCTCGGCGCGCAGCCGGCCTTGGCGCGGATCGCAACGCGGATTCTCTCGCTCGCACCAACGCTGGCCGACGCGCTCGGCACGCGCGTCGAGCTGATCGAAGGGCTGATCGACCAGCGCGCCTTCGATGCCCCCGCGAACAAGGAGCAGCTGGCGGCCGAATGGGGCCCGGGGCTCGCGGCGCTCGATTATGAGCGGCTGCTCGACCGGGTGCGCGACCATGTCGGCGAACGGCGTTTCGCCTATGGCGCGCAGCTCGTCGCGGGCGCGACCGACCCGCTGGTGATCGCATGCGGCTATTCGGAGCTGGCCGAAGCGGCGCTTGGCGTGCTCGCCGACGCGACGGTCGCCGAATTCGTCGCGGCGCACGGGCGCGTCCCCGACAGCGAGCTGGTCGTGCTCGCACTCGGCCGCCTCGGGGGGCGGGCGCTGACGCATGCGTCGGACCTCGACCTCATCTATCTTTTCACCGGCGACCATCTCGCCGAATCCGACGGGCCGCGCCCGCTCGGCGCGACGACCTATTACAACCGCCTCGCGCAGCGCGTGACTGCGGCGATGTCGGTCCCGACCGCGGCGGGCAAGCTCTACGACGTCGACACGCGCCTCCGGCCGCAGGGCGCGCAAGGGCCGCTCGTGGTGACGGTCGACAGCTTCGAACGCTATCAGCGCGAGGAAGCCTGGACGTGGGAGCATATGGCGCTGCTTCGCGCGCGGCCGGTGTACGGTTCGGATGCGGCGAAGGCAGAGGTCCAGCGCATCATCGACGAATTGCTTGCGATCCCGCGCGACCCGGCAAAGCTCGCGGCCGACGCGGCGGAGATGCGCAGCAAGATCGCGGCGCATAAACCCGCCAACGGCGCGCTCGACATCAAGGGCGGGCCGTTGGCGGGTTTATGCGCCGCGATCTTGCTGCGCATCTC
>SCNS01000016.1 GCA_005503215.1 Sphingomonadaceae bacterium 3R27C6
AAGTCGCTGTTCGACGCGATCGGCAGCTTTTTCCAGTGGAGCGCCCCCGCCGCCACGCCGCTGATGTGGATCGCGGTCGCGCTGATACTGCTCTTCCTTCTCTATCATTTCGTCCCCGCCTTCGCGCGCTGGGTCGACAATCTGCCCTTTCGCCGCAAGGCGGGCGGGGACGATGCGGAAGACGGCGCCGGTCAGGCCGAAGCCGGCGCGGCGCGCGCGCTGCTCGCCGAGGCCGACGCGCTCGCGGCTGCGGGGCGCTTTGCCGAAGCGGTGCATCTGCTGCTGTACCGGAGCGTCGAGGATATCGAGGGGCGCCGCCCCGGGCTGGTCAAACCCGCGATGACCTCGCGCGATCTCGCCGAAGCGCATGACCTTCCCGCGGTTGCGCGCGGCGCCTTCAGCCGCATCGCGCGCGCGGTCGAGATCAGCCTGTTCGGCGGACGGTCGATCGACGCGGGCGCATGGCAGACGTGCCGCGACGCTTATGCCGAATTGACGGTGCCGAAGAATTGGGCGCGCGCATGAGCGATACGGCCGCAACCGGCGACGGCTTCAACCCGCGCCTGATTGCGGGGGTGGTGGTCATCGGCATCATCGCCTTCATCGCGCTGTGGGCGCTGATCGCGCTCGGGCCGCAGCTGTCGAGCGGCAATGACGGCGGCGGCCATGCGCTGTCGAAGGGCGCGCCGGGCTACGCCGGCATCGTCGACCTCGTCGAGCGCGCCGGCGCCAACGTCGAATTGCGGCGCCGGGTCGAACCGGCCGCGTATGAGGATTATACGCAGCTCACCATCCTGACTCCGACCGCGCGCACGCGGCCCGAGGAAATGAAGGAACTTCTCGCCGCGCAGGGCGACGCGCCGGTGCTGGTCGTGCTTCCCAAATGGGCGGCAGGAGTCGTCCCCGGTCAGGCACCGAAGCCCGGCTGGGTCAGCGGCGGCCTCGCCGTCCTGCCCCCCGCGCGGCTGCTGCCCGAGGAATATTTCGGCAAGGTCCGCGTCGGCCGCGCCAAATCGGCCAAGGGCAATGCCCGCGGCCGGGTTGGCGGGCGCGAAATACGCCTGACCGGCCCCCGCCAGCTCCATACGATCACCGGCGAGGTTCTCGACCCCCTGATTACGGCAGCGGACGGAAGCGCCATCTTGGCGCGTGTGCACGAGGGCGATCGCTATATTCTGGCCGACCCCGATCTCATCAATAACCTCGCCTTTTCCACTCGCGAAAAGGCGGCGACAGCGGCGAGCCTGATCGATGCGATCGCCGAGGATGCCGATGCCGACGGTCTCGCCTTCGACCTGACGCTGAACGGCTTTGGCGGCCAGCGGTCGCTGCTGCGCTTCGCCTTCGTGCCGCCCTTCATCGGCATTACGCTCTGCCTGATCGCCACGGGGCTGCTCGCGCTGTGGCAGGCATGGATGCGTTTCGGCCCCGCGCTCAAGCCCCGCCGCGCCATCCCGGTTTCGAAGGCGGCGTTGATCGCGAACAGCGCCGATCTGATCAAACAGGCACGGCGCGAACTCGACGGCGCCGACGCCTTTGTGAAGAGCCAGCGCATCGCGATCGCGCGGCGGCTGCATGCGCCCGGCGGGCTCGACGACGAAGCGACCGACCGCTGGATCGACAGGCATCTGGATGCGGGAAGCGAATCTTTCTCCAGCCTCGCGCGGCGCCTGCCGCTCGCGCGCAACACCCATGAGTTTCTAGAGGGCGCGCAAGCGCTGCACGACATCAGGAAGGATCTACTCCGTGACAGCTAATATCGAGAGCGTTCAGGCCCTCGGCGCAGCGATCGAGGGCGAGGTCGCCAAGGTCGTGTTCGGGCAGGGTCCGCTCACCCGCATGGTGACGGTCGCGCTGCTCGCGGGCGGCCATGTCCTGCTCGAGGGACCGCCGGGAACCGCGAAGACCTTGCTCGCACAGGCTTTCGCACGCGCGACGGGTCTCGGCTTCGGGCGCATCCAGTTCACCCCCGACCTGATGCCCGGCGACATTTTGGGGTCGAACCTGTTCAACTTCCAGACGTCGAGCTTTACTTTGACCAAGGGGCCGATCTTCACCGAACTGCTGCTCGCCGACGAAATCAACCGCACCCCGCCGAAGACGCAGGCCGCGCTGCTCGAGGCGATGCAGGAACGGCGCGTGACGATCAATGGCGAGGCGCATGTGATGAGCCCGCGCTTCACCGTGCTCGCGACGCAGAACCCGATCGAGCAGCAGGGTGTCTATCCGCTGCCCGAGGCGCAGCTCGACCGCTTCCTGTTCAAGCTGGTCGTCGATTATCCCGAAGCGGACGAGGAACGGCGCATCGTCGCCGATCATGGCGGGCGCTTCAAAAGCCCCGCGGTCGCCGATTTCGGCGTGACCGAGGTTGCGAACGCCAAGACGATCGAAGCGGCGATCGATACGATCGCGACGGTCCGGCTCGCCGACGAGATCGTCGATTATATCGTCCGCATCGTCCGCGCGACACGCGAGAGCGCCGACCTCGAATGCGGTGCCAGCCCGCGCGCCGCGACCTTGCTCGCGCGCGCCGCCTGCGCCGCGGCGGCGCTCGACGGGCGCGACTATGTGATCCCCGACGACGTCCAGCGCCTCGCCGCGGGTGTCCTGCGCCACCGCGTCATCCTGTCGGCCGCCGCCGAGATCGAGGGCCGCGATGTCGAACACGTCGTCGCGGCCTTGCTCGAACGCGAGGACGTCCCACGGTGATCTATCCGACCCGGCGTGCGATCTATTTGCTGCTCGCGGGCGCCCCGATGGCGCTCGCGCTCGGGCTGATCCGGCCCGAGCTGTGGCTCGTCGCGCCCGGCTGGATCGGGGTGATCCTTGCCTGCCTGATTCTCGACACCATTGCGGGGGCGAACCCGCGCCACCTGTCGCTTGATGCGCGTTTTCCGCATCAGGTCGGGGTCGGCGATCCGTTCGAGCTGTCGCTTACCGCGAACGGGAGAGCGGTGCCGCCGCGCGCCGAACTCGCACTCGCACTCGACGAACGGCTTGCCGAGGGCGGGCGGCTCGCGGACGGCATGCGCCGCACGGCCACGGGCGACGCGCTCGTCCGCACATTGACGCTCACCGCATCGCGGCGCGGGCAGGCGCGGGTCGAGGCGCTGTGGATCCGCTGGGCGGGGCCGCTCGGGCTCGTCTGGAAACAGCGCAAATTCGCCATCGACGGCGCGATCCAAATCGTCCCCAGCCTCCGCGCGGTGACCGACGAGGGCAGCCGGCTGTTCCAGCGCAACAGTTGGTTTGGCCTCCGCCAGCAACGCTTTCGCGGCGAAGGCACCGAATATGAGGCGCTCGCCGAATATCAGCCGGGGATGGACCGGCGCGCGATCGACTGGAACGCGTCGGCGCGCCACGTCAAACTGCTCGCGAAGGAATATCGCGTCGAACGCGACAACCGCGTCGTGCTCGCGATCGACAGCGGGCGGACGATGGCCGAACCCGTCGGCGGCATGCCGCGCGTCGACCGCGCGGTGTCGGCGGCGCTGCTGCTCGCCTATGTCGGGCTCAAACTCAACGACCGGATCAGCTTCTTCTCCTTTGCCGCCAAGCCGCAGGCGCTGACCCCCGCCTATATGCACACGCAGGATTTTCCTGCGTTGCAGCGCGCCGCGAGCCTGATCGACTATGCGCATGTCGAAAGCAATTTCACCCTCGCGCTGACGACCTTGTCGACGCAGCTCAACCGGCGCTCGCTGATCATTCTGTTCACCGAATTCACCGATGCGACGAGCGCCGACCTGATGATCCGCGCCGCAGGACGGCTGGTGAAGAAACACCGCCTGCTGTTCGTCGTGATCAGGGACGAAGAGGTCGAGACCGAAGAGCGCCGCCGCCCCGAAAGCGGCGCCGACGTCACCCGGTCGAACGTCGCCGCGGCGATGCTGCGCGACCGCCAGCTGGTGATCGCGCGGCTCCAGCGGCTCGGCGCCGACGTCATCGAGGTGCCCGCCGACGCGATGGGCGCGAGCGCGGTCGAGGCCTATCTCGGTATCAAAAGGCAGGGCAGCCTGTGATCCCGCCCGCCGCCCCCGCACGGCCCATCGACACGCCGAGCTTTTCGACCAGCCGTTTTCGCGCCGAGCGCGAGGCCGACTGGATCGCCTTCGACCTGCTGCTCGCCAAGCTGGAGAAAAAAGGCGCCGCCGCGCTGACCAGCGACGAGCTCTTGCAATTGCCCCTGCTCTATCGCGCCACCCTGTCGTCGCTGTCGATCGCGCGCGCGACGAGCCTCGACAAGGCGCTGCTCGACCATCTCGAGGCGCTGTCGATCCGCGGCTATTTCCTCGTCTATGGCGTGCGCGAAAGCCGCTGGAACCGCCTCCGCCGCTTCTTCCTCTACGACTGGCCCGCCGCGGTGCGGTCGGTGTGGAAGGAGACGCTGATCATTTCGCTGATCATCCTGCTCGGCGCGCTCACCAGTTACTCGCTCGTCTCAAACAACCCCGAATGGTATTTCAACTTCGTCGACGAGGAGATGGCGGGCGGGCGCGACCCGCGCGCGACGGCCGAATTCCTCCAGTCAACGCTGGGGCACGGCAAGGCGGCGGCGAGCAAGGGCGAGAGCGGACTGCACGTCTTCGCCACCTATTTGTTCACGCACAACAGCCAGGTGTCGATCCTGTCCTTTGCGCTGGGTTTCGCGTTCGGCGTGCCGACGATGATGCTCGAATATTATCAGGGCATCGGGCTCGGCGCGATGATGGCGGTCTTTTCGGCGAAGGGGCTGGGCTATGATTTCGGCGGCTGGCTGTTCATCCACGGCACCACCGAGCTGTTCGCCGCCGCGCTGTCGGGTGCCGCGGGCCTCAGGATCGGGACCGCGGTCGTCTTTCCCGGCGCGCGCGGGCGGTTGCAGGCGGCATCGGATGCCGGACGCACCGCGGGCAAGGTCATGGTCGGCGTGATCCTGATGCTGTTCGCCGCCGGGCTGCTCGAAGGTTTCGGCCGCCAGCTGATCACCGACACGATGCTGCGCTATGCGATCGGATCGCTGATGCTGCTGTTCTGGCTCGCTTATTATTACATCCCGCGGCGCGAGGATGTGACATGACCGCCGCCGCCGCCAACGCCAAGTCGCGCACCGCGCGCGCCAAAAAGATCCGTCAGTTCATCACGCCCGAAGGCGTCGATCTCGAATTGAAGATCGCGGGCTCGGGACTGCGTTTCGGCGCGCTGCTGGTCGACCTGATCCTGATCCAGCTCACGCTGCTGCTCTTTTCGCTGTTGATGCTCTGGATTGGCCTTGCCTCCCAATCCGACACCACCGCCGTCGTCTGGATGCTCGGCGCCTTTCTGTTGCGCACTTTCTGGTTCATCGGGTTCGAGCTCGGTTCGCGCGCCGCGACCCCAGGCAAAAGGCTGATGGGAATTCGCGTCGTCGCGCGCGACGGCGGCCGCCTCACCGCCGACGCGGTCGTCGCGCGCAATTTGATCCGCGAGCTCGAAATCTTTCTGCCGCTGATGATGCTGGGGGTTGGCGTCGCCGAGGATGCGGTGTCGGGCTGGCTCATCCTCGCGGGCGTGCTCTGGTCGCTGACGCTCAGCCTGTTCCTGCTGTTCAACCGCGACCGGATGCGGATGGGCGACCTGATCGCCGGGACGTGGGTCGTGATGGCGCAGCGCGTGAAACTCGACGCCGACATCGGGGTCGATGCCGCAGGCGACGCGATGGTCTTCAGCGAAGCCGAGCTCGCCGTCTATGGCATTTTCGAGCTGCAGGAGCTCGAACGCGTGCTCCGCGGCCGCGATCCGCGCGCGATGCGCGAGGTCGCCGACGCGATCCGCGCCAAGATCGGGCGCGCGATCGCCGAAGAGGATGACGTCTTCCTGCTTTCCTATTACCGCCAGTTGAAGGCCCGGCTCGAACGCAAATTGCTGTTCGGCAAGCGGCGAGAGGATAAATATGCCAGCGACTGACACCAGTGTAACCCAAGCCTTACACGCGCGCCGTTCGGTGCGCGCCTTCACCGACAAGCCCGTCGATCCGGCGCTGCTGAAAGAGATTTTCGCCGCCGCGCAGCGTGCGCCTTCGGGCGGAAACCTCCAGCCGTGGCAGGCAACGCTGGTGACCGGCGCGCGGTGGCAGGCGGTGAAGGACGCGGTCGCCGCACGGATCACGATGGGGCGCGAAGGTTATGAGCCCGAATATGAGATCTATCCCAAGGGGCTGACCGAACCGTGGGAAGCGCGCCGCTTCGGCGTCGGCGAGGCGCTCTACGCCTCGCTCGGCATCCCGCGCGAGGATAAGCCAGGGCGGATCGCTCAGTTCATGGAGAATTACCGGGGTTTCGGCGCACCGGTGATGCTTTTCCTCCATTGTTCGCGCATCATGGGCCCGCCGCAATGGTCGGACATGGGCATGTGGCTGCAATCGGTGATGCTGCTGCTCGTCGAACATGGCCTTGCCAGTTGCCCGCAGGAATGCTGGGCAATGTACGGCGCGACGATCCGCCGCACGCTCGGGCTGGGCGACGAGCAGATTTTGTTCACCGGGCTCGCGATCGGTTATGCCGATACCGAAGCGGCGGTGAACCAATGGCCGGTGCCGCGCGCACCGCTCGAAGACGTGATTGATTGGCAGGGATTTTAGAGATGATCAGCAAGCAGCCGGGTTTTCGCTATGGCGTGGTGGGCGCGCTGATGCTCGTGGTTGCCGGTTGCACGGCGATCCCGCAGCCCGTCGCACCGCCGCCCCCGCAGCCGGTTGCACCGGCACCGACACCCGCACCGCTGCCGACCCCGGCGGCAGGCTGGGAAGACCGCGCGGTCAACGCCGGCGCGTGGCGTTACGATGCGGGCAGCCGCACCGCCGCCTTCGTCCCGACGGGCAGCGGCAACCCACTGCTCAGCCTGACGTGCAGCGGCGGCGGCATCCGGATGACATCGGCGCTCGCGGGCGATGTCAGCCTGCGCACCAGCGCGGGGACCGACCGGATCCGCTTCGATGGCGGCAGCGCGAACCTCGCGAACCGCGACCCGCGGCTCGACCGCATCGCCTTCAGCCGCGGCCGCTTTGCGCTGGAAACACCCGGCGGCGGCGCGATGACGCTGCCGGTACAGTCCGAAATCGGCCGGGTTATCGAGGATTGCCGGTAACCGGCGGGGTCTTTAGCCGCCGAGCTGGACGGTCCCGCCCTTGATCCAGCCCCAGCGGCACGGACCCTGATATTCGCGCGCATTCGGGACCGACTTGCCGACGCCGCACATATCGGGATCGGTGCCGGGCGCCGCGAAGACGACGCCGAACCAGGCGTCATTTTCGGCCGCTTCGCACAGCGACACATTCGCGCCGCCGGCGAGCTTGGCCTTGACCGCGCGCGTCTCGTTCGGCGCCCAATAGACGTCGGTGCCCCCCGCCTTGACGCGGCTGATGCTCGAACAGGCGGGCAGGCTCGGCCCTTCGGTGCCGATCATCACAGCGCGCGTCGCCAGCGGTTCGCCCGCGACTTCGGGGGCATTTTCGGCAGGCGGCGCGGGCTGGCTGCACGCAGCGAGCGAGGCGATCAGAAGGGCGGCGGCGGGGATCACGAGACGATGTTTCATGCCCCTGAAACTAGCCGCCGCGACGCCCCCGCGCAACGCTCGTCGCGACACGACCGAGAGCCGCATTTTCGCTTGGGTTTTGCCGCCTTCGACCCTATATAATCGATATGACGGACACCCCAGAAAATACGGCGCCGGTCGCGCCCGCCAACCAGCCCAACACCAACGCCTATGGCGCCGATTCGATCAAGGTTCTGAAGGGCCTCGACGCGGTGCGCAAACGCCCGGGCATGTATATCGGCGACACCGACGACGGGTCGGGGCTGCATCACATGGTGTTCGAGGTTTCGGACAATGCGATCGACGAGGCGCTCGCGGGGCATTGCGACCTTGTCCTGATCACGCTCAACAGCGACGGATCGGTCAGCGTCGAGGATAATGGCCGCGGCATTCCGACGGGCATCCACGCCGAGGAAGGTATTTCGGCGGCCGAGGTCATCATGACCCAGCTCCACGCCGGCGGGAAGTTCGAGAACACCAGCGACGACAATGCGTATAAGGTGTCGGGCGGCCTCCACGGCGTCGGCGTCTCGGTGGTCAACGCGCTGTCGGAATGGCTCGAACTCACGATCTGGCGCGACGGCGAAGAGCATTGGATGCGTTTCGAGCACGGCGATTCGGTTGCACCGCTCAAGGTCAATGGCCCCGCCCCTGCGGGCAAGAAGGGCACCCGCGTGACCTTCTGCGCGTCGACCGACACGTTCAAGAATGTCACCGAATTCGATTTCGAAAAGCTCGAGCATCGCTACCGCGAGCTCGCCTTTTTGAACTCGGGCGTGCGCATCAAGCTCGTCGATGCACGCCACGCCGAGCATGAGACGCACGACCTGTTCTACGAGGGCGGGATCGGAGCGTTCGTCAAATATCTGGACCGCAACAAGAATGCGCTGCTTCCCGATCCGATCGCGATCAGCAGCGAGCGCGACGGCATCGGCATCGACGTCGCGCTCGAGTGGAACGACAGCTATTACGAAAACGTCCTCTGCTTCACGAACAATATCCCGCAGCGCGACGGCGGCACGCACCTCGCGGCCTTCCGCGCCGCGCTGACGCGCACATTGAACGGCTATGGCGACAAGTCGGGCATCCTCAAGAAAGAGAAGGTCTCGCTGACCGGCGAGGATATGCGCGAAGGGCTGACCGCGATCGTGTCGGTCAAGTTGCCCGATCCGAAGTTCAGCTCGCAGACCAAGGACAAGCTCGTCTCGTCCGAAGTGCGCCAGCCGCTCGAAAGCCTGATGGCCGACCGGATGACCGAATGGCTCGAGGAAAATCCCGCGCATGCCAAGGCGGTGATCCAGAAGGTCATCGACGCCGCCGCGGCGCGCGAAGCCGCGAAAAAGGCGCGCGAATTGACGCGGCGCAAGGGCGCGATGGACATCGCAAGCCTGCCCGGCAAGCTCGCCGATTGCCAGGAACGCGACCCCACGAAATGCGAACTCTTCCTCGTCGAGGGTGACTCGGCAGGCGGATCGGCGAAGCAGGGCCGCGACCGGCATGTGCAGGCGATCCTGCCGCTGAAGGGCAAAATCTTGAACGTCGAGCGCGCGCGTTTCGACCGCATCATCTCGTCGAAGGAAGTCGGGACCTTGATCCAGGCGCTCGGGACGGGCATCCGCGACGAGTTCAACCTTGAGAAACTGCGCTATCACAAGATCGTGATCATGACCGACGCCGACGTCGACGGCGCGCATATCCGCACGCTCCTGCTCACTTTCTTCTATCGCCAGATGCCCGAGATCATCGAGGGCGGCCATCTCTACATCGCCCAGCCGCCGCTCTACAAAGTCGCGAAGGGGCGGAGCGAAGTCTATCTCAAGGACGATACCGCGCTCGAAAACTACCTTGTCGACGCCGGCATCGACGCGCTGCTGCTCGAAACGCCAGGCGGGGCGCGCTCGGGACAGGATCTGCGCGGGCTGATCGATCATGGCCGGCGTCTGCGCGCGCTGATGCGTTATGTGCCGCGTAACCTGAACCATGGGCTGATCGAAGCGCTCGCACTGACCGGCGCGCTCGATCCCGATCTCGATACCGCGGGCCGTCACAGCGCCGCCGCGACCGCCGCGACCTGGCTCAACGCCGCCGAACGCGCGCTGACCGGCGGCGCCGAAGCCGTGTGGACCGTCGAGGCGGTCGAGGGCGGCGGTTACACGCTCGAACGCCGCTGGCGCGGGGTCAGCGACCATCATGCGATCGACGCCGCTTTCCTCGGCAGTCAGGAAGCGCGCCGGATGCACAAGCTCGCCGCCGAACAGGCCGATAGCTATGCACGCCCGGCGCGGCTGGTGAAGGCGACCGGCGCGGTCGCCGAAGTCGAAACCGAAATTGTCGATGGTGAAGAAAGCGACCTCCCCGCCGCGACGGGCGCGAAGGCCAACCCGGTCACCCGCCCGTCCGAATTGCTCGAGGCGATTTTCGCGCACAGCCGCAAGGGTCTGGCGATCAGCCGCTACAAGGGGCTGGGCGAGATGAATGCCGAACAGCTGTGGGAAACCACGCTCGACCCGTCGAACCGTTCGCTGCTCCGCGTCGAGGCCGAACAAGCCGATGTCGCGCACGAAATCTTCGAACGATTGATGGGCGACGAGGTCGAACCGCGGCGCGATTTCATTCAGACGAACGCACTGTCGGTGGCGAATCTGGACGTCTAAGTTCAGTTATTATTCGGTTAAAACCGAACAAATCGCACATCCGGACGCAAAATCACTTCAATCCAACGCGCGGCGGCTTGCCTTGGCAGGCCGCCGCTGCTTTTGGCGCCTCCTCTGACAAGGGGAAGATGTCATGCGGGTCTTTTCTGCCATGATGATGCCGCTTCTGCTCACGGTCTCGGCCGCGGCGCAAGAAGTCGAAGTCACCGAAAATCCGATCGCCGACATCGTCGACATTGTCGATGAAACCGAAATCGATGGCGGCGTGGCGAGCTATTACGGCAACGAGCTTGCTGGTAACCGCACTGCGAGCGGCGAGCGCTTCGATCCCGGCCAGCTCACCGCAGCTCACCGCTCGCTTCCCTTCGGCAGCATGGTGCGCGTCACCAACACCTCGAACGGCGACAGCGTGATCGTCCGCATCAACGACCGCGGCCCCTTTTCGCGCGGCCGCGTGATCGACGTCAGCCAGGCCGCCGCACGCGAAATCGGCATGCACCGCAGCGGCACTGCGCGGGTAAAACTGGCATTGCTGAGCGACGACTAGGTCGCACCGCCTTCGGCGCCATTGCGACGAAGCTTTTGATCGAGAAGTCGTAACAACTCGCCCGTCCGGCGTCCGCCAGCTGGGGCTGGAGGATAGCGCGACAACAGATCGATGACGCTCGGACTGGCTTCGCGCGCCGCGCGCTCGACAAACTCATGGCCGACAGCCGGGTCATCGCCTGCCGCAAGCTCTGCGGCACGGGCGCCGTGAGCGGCTGCGCCGAGGATGTGGCGGACCTGCGTAGAGCGCGGCAACGGATGCAGGAAAGCCGCTGCGGAAGCGCACATCGCGGCTCTCGCCGCCTCGCTCGCCGCGCGATCCTCCGTTTCCAGGGCCGCCTTGAGCGCCGCCCAGGCAGCGTCGCGGAGTGCCTTCACGCGCCGTCCTCCCCCCGCGAATAGCGAGGCCTCGGCAATCGCCTCGCGCGGGCGCAGGTCAAACGGGCAGGCGCGCTCGAAAATCGCGATCACTTCGCCCGCGCTGCCGGCGGCATAAGCCACGAGGTCGCGAAGCTCCGGCAGGTCGAGATCGATTTCAGCGTTCACCTTGACTAGTCGAACACCGACCAGCCGGCTGCATAGGCGAAATGCTCGAGCACGACCGCGCCCGCCAACGACGTGCCCGCCTCGTTGAGCCCGGGCGACCAGACCGCGATCGATCCCTGCCCCGGCGCGATGCACAATATGCCGCCGCCGACGCCGCTCTTGCCCGGCAGGCCGACGCGAAAGGCGAACTCGCCGCTATTGTCGTAATGGCCGCAGAGCATCATGATCGCGTTGATCCGCCGCGCGCGATGCGCCTCGATCAGTTGCTCGCCGGTGCGCGGATCGCGCCCTTCCATCGCGAGGAACAGCCCGGCGCGCGCGAGCTGGCGGCACGACATGGCGATCGCGCACTGGCGGAAATAGACGCCGACGACGGTTTCGACCGGATGCTTCAGGTTTCCGAACGCGTCCATGAAATGCGACAGGCTGCGGTTGCGTGCGCCGGTTTCGGATTCGGAGAAAGCGACGTCGAAATCGATCCCGACGTCTTCGTCGTCCGCCCGCGCGCGCATGAAATCGACGATCTCATCGGCGACCGCGTCGCCGCTCCGCCCGTCGATCAGCCGGTCGGTCGTCGCGATCGCGCCCGCGTTGATCAGCGGGTTGCGCGGGATGCCATGCTCGCTTTCGAGCTGGACGATCGAGTTGAACGCCGATCCCGACGGCTCGCGCCCGACGCTGTCCCACAGCGAACTGCCGACGCGGCGCAGCGCCAGCGCGAGCGTGAAGACCTTCGACACCGACTGGATCGAGAAGGGCTCGTCGGCGTCGCCCGCAGTGTGGACACTGCCGTCGGGAAGCGCGAGCGCGAAACCGAGCTTGTTCGGGTCGACCTTGGCCAGCGCGGGGATATAGTCGGCGACACGGCCCTTTCCGAGGTGCGCGGCGGCCAGCGTCATCGCTTCGTCGATATGGATGCGGAGGTCATCGGTCATCGCGCAACTTTAGCATCTTCACGCACATCGACGAGTATTTTCATTTTTATGAAAATATTCTATGAAACGGAAATCAATCAGGCGACTCGGGAGAAGGAAGATGGTCGACCATCCGCGCGGCAAGGGGCTTTCGAGCGCCGTCAGCTATCAGGACCCAAAGGCGGCGTTCCGCTGGCTGGAGGAGGCGTTCGGGTTTGAGCCGCTGTTCGTGCTGCTCGACGAAGCGGGCAACCTCGCGCATTCCGAAATGGGCTATGGCAATTCGGTGGTCATGGTCGGCAATGAATGGTCGGATGATCACAAGAGCCCGAAATCGATCGGCGGCAAGAACACGCAGTCGGTGCATGTCCAGCTGAGCGTCGGCGACGATATCGATGCGCATTGTGCAAAGGCGCGCGCCGCGGGGGCCGACATCATCGCCGAGCCCGAGACGCAATTCTACGGCGACCGCAGCTACCGCGCCAAGGACCCCGAGGGGCATATCTGGACCTTTGGCGTGACGGTCGAGGCGAAAACCGCCGAACAATGGGACGCCGAGGGCGGCTTTACGACCAAGACGCGGCTCGACGATTGAGCGCCGCGCTCGACCGGATGCTGGGCGCGCTCGCCGATCCGAAACGGCGGCGCGCGATCGAACTGCTGGGCGAACGCCCGCGCAGCGCGGGCGAACTCGCGGGCGAACTCGGGCTCACCCCGCCCGCGATGAGCCGCCATTTGCGCGCGCTGAAGGAAGGCGGGCTGGTTGAGGATGGGCACCCCGACTTCGACGCGCGCGTGCGCATCTATTCGCTGAAGGACGGCGCGACCGCCGAGCTGAAGCAATGGCTGGCCGATACCGAGGCGCTGTGGTCGGACCAGCTCGCGTCCTTCAAGCGCCATGTCGAGGGCGGCGCATGAGCGCGCCCAAATGACTGCCGCCGTGATCGTCGCGCTGCGCATCGGCGTGCCGCCCGGCGTCGCCTTTACCGCCTTCACGCGCGATATCGGGATGTGGTGGAAGAGCCATCCGCTGTTCCAGCTGTCGCGCAAAGGCGACGGCGTATTGCGCTTTGATCCCGCGGGGCCGGGCGGGCGGCTCGTGACGTGCTTCGACGACGGCAAGGAGTGGGAGATCGGGCCGGTGCGCCATTGGCTGCCGGGCGAGCGGCTGGCGTTCGGTTGGCGGCTGCCGAGTTTCAAGGCCGATCAGACGACCGAGGTCGATGTGCGCTTCGAGGCGGTCGGCGATGAGACGCGCGTGACGGTCGAGCATCGCGGCTGGGATGCGATCCCGCAGAAACATGTCGCGCGGCACGGGTTCGAACTGATGCTGTTCCAGCGGCGGTTGGGCGAATATTGGCGGGGGTTGCTCAAAGAGATGGAAGCGGGGCTATAGTCCCCCTCCCGCAAGCGGGAGGGAGAAAAGCTTGCCCCGCACGGTTCGCCGCCCCACGTTCCATATATGGACCTCCCCGCCCCTTTCATCGACTGGTTTGCCGCGCGCGGGTGGCGGCTCAGGCGGCATCAGGCCGATATGCTCGCCGCGGGCGAACGCGGCGAGAGTGCCTTGCTCGTCGCGGCGACGGGCGCGGGCAAGACCTTGTCGGGGTTCCTGCCGACGCTCGTCGATCTGGCGCGGCATCCGACCGACCGGCTGCACACGCTCTATGTGTCGCCGCTGAAGGCGCTCGCGGCCGACGTCGAGCGCAACCTCCTTGGCCCGATCGCCGAGATGGAACTCGAGATCAGCGTCGAGAGCCGCAGCGGCGACACATCGTCGGACAAGAAGGCGCGCCAGCGTAGCCGCCCGCCGAACATCTTGCTGACGACCCCCGAATCGCTGTCGCTGCTGCTGTCCTATCCCGACAGCTTCACGATGTTCGCCGATTTGAAGACCGTAGTGATCGACGAGATCCATGCCTTCGCGCCGGGCAAGCGCGGCGACCTGCTGAGCCTTGCGCTATCGCGGCTCCAGACGATCGCCCCGGGGCTGCGCCGCGTCGGCCTGTCGGCGACGATCGCCGATACCACCGCCTATCGAGGCTGGCTCGCGCCGGACGGCGACGCCGAGGCGGTGACATTGGTCGAGGGCGAGGCGGGTGCCGATCCCGATATCGAGATATTGCTGCCCGAGGGCGCGGTGCCCTGGGCGGGGCATTCGGGGCGCTATGCGGTGCACCAAGTGATGGGCGAGATCGCGAAGAACCGCACGACGATCATCTTCTGCAACACGCGCGGGCTCGCCGAGCTGATTTTTCAGGAGCTGTGGAAGGTCAACGATCTCAGCCTGCCGATCGCGATCCATCACGGCAGCCTCGACCGCGAGGCGCGGCTGCGCGCCGAGGCGGCGATGGCCGAAGGACGGCTGCGCGCGCTCGTCGCGACGTCGAGCCTCGATCTCGGGCTCGACTGGGGCGACGTCGATTGCGTGATCCAGATGGGCGCGCCGAAGGGCTCGTCGCGGCTACTCCAGCGCATCGGGCGCGCGAACCATCGGCTCGACGAGCCGAGCAAGGCACTGATCGTGCCGGGCAACCGTTTCGAATATCTCGAGGCGCGCGCGGCTTTGGATGCCGTCGAAGCGGGCGAGCGCGACGCCGACCGGTTTCGCCCCGGCGCGCTCGACGTGCTCGCGCAGCATGTGATGGCGCTCGCCTGCGCGGCGCCGTTCAAGGAAGAGGAGTTGCTCGCCGAAATCCGCTCGGCAGCGCCGTACCAATGGATCGACGCGCCGACCTTCGCGCGGCTGCTCGGTTTCGTGCGCGACGGCGGCTATGCGCTCAAAAGCTATGACCGCTTTCGCCGCCTCGCGCCCGACGGGCAGGGCGGCTGGCGCATCGCGCATCCGCGGCTGGCGGCGCAGCATCGGCTCAACGCCGGGATCATCGTCGAGGCGCCGATGGCCGATGTGCGGTTCAAAAACGGCCGGCGGCTCGGCAAGGTCGAGGAATATTTCGCGAGCACCTTGTCACCCGGCGACACCTTCGCCTTCGCCGGCCTGAGCCTCGAGGTCGAGGCGATCCGCGACACCGACCTGATCGTGCGCGCGACGACGCGCCCCGCGCGCATCCCGAGCTATATGGGCGCGCGCCTCGCGATCTCGACGCGGCTCGCCGACCGGGTGCGGCTGTTCCTCGCCGACCCGGCGAGCTGGCAGCGTTTTCCCGAGGATGTGCGTTTCTGGCTGGAGATGCAGGCGCTGCGATCGGCGCTGCCGCGCCCCGGCGAACTGCTCGTCGAGACCTTTCCGCACGAGGGCCATCATTATCTCGTCTGTTATCCGTTCGAGGGGTGGAACGCGCACCAGTCGCTGGGCATGCTGATCACCAAAAGGATGGAGCGCGCGGGGTTGCAGCCGCTGGGTTTCGTCGCGTCGGACTATGCGATCGCGATCTGGTCGCTGCGGCCCGTCCTGCACCCCCCAAATCTGTTCGATTCCGAGATATTGTCGGAGGAGTTCGTCGAATGGGTCGAACGGTCGCATTTGCTCAAGCGCGCGTTTCGCGAGGTCGCGGTGATCGGCGGGCTGATCGAGCGCCAGCATCCGGGCAAGCGCAAGACGGGCAAGCAGGTGACCTTTTCGACCGACCTGATCTTCGACGTGCTCAAGAAATATGAGCCCGACCATCTGCTGCTCGAAGCCGCCTGGGCCGATGCGCGCGAGCGGCTGACCGACGTCGCACGGCTCGGCGACCTGCTCGACCGCGCGGCGGGGACGATGCTGCACAAGACGCTCGACCGGATCAGCCCGCTCGCCATCCCGGTGCTCGTGCTGATCGGGCGCGAAAATGTCGCCGCTGCCGATATCGACGACGCGCTGCTGGGCGAGCTGGCCGACACACTCGCCGAACGGGCGATGCGCCTCGACCAGTGACCGGCGTTTCGCTTGCTGCACGGCCCGATGAGGCGTAGATTGCGACAAAATACATAGAGGATGCCAGCGATGACCCAAGCTATCCAGCGGTCCGTCCTGTTCGCGCTGCTGCTCGCCGCCCCCGCGCTGATCGGCGCGACCCCGGCTCCCGCCGATCCGCCCCCCGTTCCGGCCCCGGCCGGCGACGTCGTCGCACCGCCGGTGACGGTGGTGCCCTTTATCCAGCCGTTCGACCTTGATGCATCGCGGCGCATGTCGGTAAAGGTCATGGTCGGGGGCAAGGGCCCCTTCTCCTTCCTCGTCGACACCGGCGCCGAGCGAACGGTGATCGCCCGCGAACTGGCCCAAAGGCTGGGACTGGCCGAGGGGGCGAAGTTACGGCTCGCCACGATCGGCGGCGCGGCGACGGTGCCAAGCTACCGTGTCGCCGCGCTGCAGATGTCGAACCTGCACCTCGCCTCGGTCGAAGCGCCCGCCTTTTTCGGGCGGCATATCGGCGCCGCGGGGCTGATCGGGGTCGACATGCTCGAAGAACGGCGCGTGCTGATCGATTTCCGCAAGGAAAGCATGCAGATATTGGAAACGCGCCGCCGCGCGCCGTCGCTCATCAAGGACGATGACGCGATCGTCGTCACCGCACGCAATTCGGCGGGACGCCTGATCCTGTCCGACGCGCGGTTGAACGGCAAACGCATCGACGTGATCGTCGACACCGGAGCGCAGACGAGCGTCGGCAATATGGCGTTGCAAAGGCTGGTCGCGAGCAAGCGCGCCAACCGTTTTCCCTTTGAGGCGACGATCCTCGACGCGGTCACGGGCGAAGCGGTGCCCGCAACGCGCACCGCGATCAAGCGCATCGTGATCAACGGCATGGACGTCAACGACCTGCCGGTGAGTTTCGCCGACGGCCAGGCGTTCCGCGTGCTGGGCCTGCACGAACGGCCCGCCCTGCTGTTGGGGATGGACAGCCTGTCGATGTTCGACCGTGTCGAGATCGATTTCCCGAACAAGCGCGTCGTGTTCGACCTGCCCGACGGCGCGCATCGCGAGTCCGGCCAACGCTTCGCCGCAAATGGGATCGCCGCAGGAGGCTAGGGCGCTTGCGGCGGGGTGCCGCCGCAGCCATAGCGGGTGCATGTCCGCCGCCGCGACCTTCGATTTTGCAGGCCAGCAGTTTCAGATGCTGGCCGACCGGGCGCTGTTCTGGCCGCGCCACGGCGCGCTGATCGTCGCCGACCTGCATCTGGAGAAAGCGAGCTGGTACGCCGCGCTCGGTCAGCCGCTGCCGCCCTATGACAGCCACGACACGCTCGACCGGCTCGCCGCGCTCGCGGCTGAAACCGGCACGCGCGCGATCTGGTGCCTCGGCGACAGTTTTCATGACCGGGACGCGGCCCAGCGCATCGTCCCCGCGGTCGCCGATCGCCTGTTCGGACAGGCAGCGTCGGCGAAGCTGCTGTGGATCGCGGGCAATCACGACGGGCTGACCGGCGGCGCGTGGGGCGGCGAGGTCGCCGACGAGCTGGTGATCGACGGCATCGTTTTTCGCCACCAAAGCATAGGCCGCGAAACGCGCCCGGAAATTTCGGGGCATTTCCACCCCAAATTGCGGCTCAACATCCGCGGCCGCGCGGTGTCCCGCCCCTGTTTCGCGGGCGATGGACAGCGCCTGATCCTTCCCGCCTTCGGTGCGCTGACGGGCGGGCTCGCGGTCGACGACGCGGTCATCGCCGCGAATTTTTCCGGTGCCTATGAGGCGATGCTGGTCGCGCGCGGCCGCCGGCTCTGCTTTCCTTGCCCCGGCCGGGCGGCCGATGACGCTACGGCAAGCCGCGCGGTTGCCACTCGCTAGGCCCTAAGCCCCGCCGAACAGGCGCTTTTCCGCCTGTGGCCAAAAAGCATCACCCCGTCAAAAACGACGCAAATACGTGCCCCCCGCTGGATCGGCCGCGCAATTGAGTTATGCTCCGACCGCAACAAAAATAAATAAATGTTGAGAGGAGTGCCCGATATGAAATCATCTTCCCTTCGTGCTGCCCGATTTATGCGCACCAGCGCGCTCGGCGTATCGCTTGCCATGGCGGCGTTCTCGGTTCCCGCCTTTGCGCAAGACGCGCCGGCCGACACCGCGACCGACGACAGCGACAACACCCCGATCATCGTCACCGCGCAGGGCCGCTCGCAGCTGCTCTCCGAGGTGCCGGTCGCGATCTCGGCGGTCAGCGCCGAAACGCTGCAGAACAGCGGCGCGAACGACATTCGCCAGCTGAACCAGCTCGCGCCGTCGCTGCTCGTCTCGTCGACCGGCTCGGAAGCCAATGGCTCGGCGCGTATCCGCGGCATCGGCACCGTCGGCGACAACCCCGGCCTCGAAAGCTCGGTCCCCGTGTTCATCGACGGCGTCTATCGCTCGCGTTCGGGCATCGGGCTCAACGAGCTCGGCGAAATCGATCGGATCGAAGTGCAGCGCGGCCCGCAGGGCACGCTCGGCGGCCGCAACTCGTCGGCGGGCCTGATCAGCATCTATTCGAAAAAGCCCGATTTCAACTTCGGCGCCACGGGTGAGGTCACCTATGGCAATTATGATTATTGGCGTCTCGGCGGCAGCGTCACCGGCCCGCTCGGCGAAACGCTCGCCGCGCGCCTCGACGGCGTGTGGGTCAAGCGCGACGGTTTCTACAAGGACACCGCGAACAATCGCGACGTCAACAACCGCGACCGCTATTTCCTGCGCGGCCAATTGCTGTTCGAGCCGACCGATGCGCTGTCGGTCCGCCTGATCGCCGACTACACCTCGCGCGACGAGGAATGCTGCGCGGCGACCTATGTCGGGCCGAGCGTCAACCAATATATCGGCAATCTCAACACCCCCACCGCCGTCGGCGCGGGCGCGACTCCGACGTCGAACAATATCATCAACGTGCTGCGCGACCTCGGCCAGTCGGTCGGTGCGTTCAACCAGGGTTACAGCCGCGACATTTCGGTCACCCCGGGCCGCAGCTTCGCCGGCAAGACCAAGGATTACGGCTTCTCGGGCCAGATCGATTATGATTTCGGCGGCGCGACGCTGACCTCGATCACCGCATACCGCGAGTACCGGTCGAGCCAGGCCGGCGACGTCGATTATGGCACGGTCGACATCCTCTATCGCGCGCCCGACAAGGACGCCTATCGCCAGTTCCACACCTTCACGCAGGAACTGCGCCTGCAGGGCGAAGCGTTCGACGGCAAGCTCGACTGGCTCGTCGGCGGCTTCTACGCCGATGAAAAGCTGCGCGTGCGCGACAATCTGCGCTTCGGCAAGCAATATGGCCGGTTCGCGGCGTGCCGCCTGATCACGGGCACGGCGCTTTCGGGCCTCTATTCGCCGGCCAGCCCGTCGTGCATCATCCCGGGCGTCGGCCAGGCGACGCTGCTGGGCGCCTTCGGTCCCGCCGCCGGCCCCGATATCGTCGCGAGCCTCGCGGCGCTCGACGGGATCAGCGACAAGGGCAGCATCAACGACGTCTATCGCCAGAACGGCAAGAACTGGGCGCTGTTCACGCACAATATCTTCCACATCACCGACAAGCTCGATTTCACCTTCGGCGTCCGTTACACCAACGACAAGAAGAAGTTCTCGGCGACCTTCACCAACGACAACACCGCCTGTCAGGTGATCCAGGGCCGGTTGCTCGACGATCTGTCGAGCCCGAACGCGACCATCCGCGCCGTCGCGGGCGGCCTGATCGGCCTCGGCTGCCAAGGCAATTCGACCGCCGAGCTCAACAATGTGTCGATCAACGACAAACGCAGCGAGGACGAATGGACCGGCACCGCGATCCTGTCGTACAAGCCGGTCGACGACCTGATGGTCTATGCGAGCTATTCGCGCGGCTACAAGGCGGGCGGCTTCAACCTCGACCGCTCGGCGCTGAAATCGCCGATCCTGCCGTTCGCGGCGACCCCCGGCGGCGCGCAGGGGCTGGTCGGCAACCTGCAGTTCGATCCCGAAAAGGTCGACAGCTATGAACTCGGCGCCAAATATGCGACCGGTCCGTTCGGCCTCGGCCTGACCTTCTTCCGGTCGGACTTCTCGAGCTTCCAGCTCAACACGTTCAACGGCACCGTCTTCCTTGTCCAGAACGTCAACGGCTGCGACAGCGACCTCAACGGCGGCGACCGCGACCAGAGCAAGTTCACCGGTGCGCCGAACTTCAACGCCGCGGCGGCAACGACGGGCGCGTGCCCCGCGGACGACGTCAGCCATGGTGTCCGGTCGGAAGGCTTCGAGCTCGAAGCCTCGCTCGTTCCGGCGCGCAGCTTCCGCATGACCGCCGGCCTGACCTATGCGAAGACCAAATATCGCGGTCAGCTGGTCGGCAATAATTCGGGCGCCCCACTCGATCAGGCGCTGCGCCTGCTGCCGGGCAACAATCTGTCGAACGCGCCCGAACTGGTCGCGACCGGCAGCATCGCCTGGACGCCCGACATCGGCAGCAGCGGGCTGACCGGCCTCGTCTATGTCGATGGCCGCATGACCGGCGATTACAACACCGGTTCGGACCTGTTCCCGCAGAAGGAACAGAATGGCTATGCGCTGTTCAACGCGCGCATCGGCATTCGCGGCCCCGACGAGAAATGGGGAATCGAATTCTGGGGCCAGAATATCTTCAACAAGCAATATGCCCAGGTCGCGTTCAACTCGCCCTTCCAGGAAGGTGCGACCTCGGCGACCGCCGCCTTTGCCGACCCGCAATATCCGGGCGGCCGCCAGATCTTCTCGCAGTTCCTCGCCGAACCGCGGACCTATGGCGTGACGCTGCGCGGCAAGTTCTAAGCAGCTAATTACGGACTATCGGGGGCGGGACACATGCTGTTCCGCCCCCTTTCTTTTGCCCGGACGAGTCAACCCGTCACATCTGACAGCTGTGACATAAATGCCGCGGCACGCCGGACAATGAGGTTACCGAACGGGGTTGCACTGGCTTGGCGCGGCCCGGTCATGATAGGCTGCTGCACAAATAGAATATCGTGACGCTCTCCCGCGAAAAAACACCTGTGGAGGAGGGCCAAACCCATGAAAAACTGTTCCCGCCGTACCCGCCTGCTGCGTAGCAATGCCGCGGGCCTGCCGCTTGTCCTCGCCCTGTGGGCCGCGCCTGCCACGGCGCAGGAAGCCGGCACCACGACGAACGACGAAACGATCATCGTCACCGCGACGCGGCGCAGCGAGGCGCTGTCCGACGTGCCGATCGCGGTCTCGGCGGTCACAGGCGAGACGCTGGAAAAGACCGGCGCGACCGACGTGCGTGCGCTGGGACAGGTCGCGCCGTCGCTGCTCGTGTCGGGCGCGACGAGCGAAGTCAATTTCTCGGCGCGTATCCGCGGCATCGGCACGGTCGGTGAAAATCCCGGGCTCGAATCGTCGGTCGGCCTGTTCATCGACGGCGTCTATCGCAGCCGCACCGGGGTCGGCCTGTCCGAACTCGGCGACATCGAGCGCGTCGAAGTGCTGCGCGGGCCGCAGGGCACCTTGTTCGGGCGCAACTCGACCGCGGGGCTGATCAACATCGTCACCAAAGGCCCCGAGCTCGGCCGCTTCGGCGCCAAGGGTTCGATCAGCTATGGCAATTATGATTACTGGCGCGTCGACGGCATGCTCAACGCGCCGATCGGCGACAAGGTCGCGGCGCGGCTCGACGGTGTCTGGCAGAAGCGCGACGGTTTCATCGACAATGCGACGGCGGGCGAACCCGACATCAACGACCGCGACCGCTGGCTGGCGCGCGGGCAATTGCTGTTCGAACCGAGCGAGACGCTGAAATTCCGCCTGATCGCCGATTACAGCAAGCGCAACGAAAATTGCTGCGGCGGCGTCCTGCTGAACCCCGTGCGCAACCTGACGCGCGGACCCGACGGCTTTCCCGTCGCATCGGCGAACACATTGCTGCCGATCCTCCAAGCCTTGGGCGCGAACCATCAGGTCCCGCCGGCGGGTACGCCCTTCGTCCGGCGGCAGGCGACGACGCCCGGGGTCACCTATCGGTCGGACACCAAGGATTGGGGCGTGTCGGGCGAACTCAATTGGGAGCTTGGCGCGGCGACATTGACCTCGATCACCGCCTATCGCGACTACAAGAATGCGCAGGGCCAGGATGCCGATTTCAGCGCGCTCGACATACTGCGCCGCAGCGACCTCGACCGCCGGTTCCGCCTGTTCACGCAGGAAGTCCGGTTGCAGGGCGAGGCGTTCGACGGGCGGCTCGACTGGCTGGTCGGCGGCTATTATGCGAACGAGAAACTCGATGTCGACGACGACATCGTCTACGGCAATAATTACGAACAATTCGCCAATTGCCTGCTCTTCGCAAGCGCGCTGCCCTCGGCGGTGCTGCCCTCCAACCCCCAATGCGTGAACGTGCCGGTGGTGCAGGGGACGATCGCCGTCCTGCCCCCGGGTGCGACGCGCTCGCTGCTGCAGGCGCTGATCGCCAATCCGGCGCGCCCGGGCTTCGGTTCGCTCGCGGCGGCGCTCGGCCAGCCGGCGCTCGCGATCAACGGCACTGGCAATCAGGGATCGACCTTTGCGCAGCGCAGCCGCAACTTCGCGGTCTTTACGCACAACAGCTTCGACATCGTGCCCGACGTGCTGACCTTCACGATCGGCGCGCGCTATACGAGCGAGCGCAAGACATTGGATGCCGACGCGAATTTCAACAATGCGATCTGCCCGCTGATCGTCAATTCGCCCTTCCAGTCGCTCGCGACCCTGCCCTGCGTCATCAACAGCACCGCGCCCGACCTGCCGCGCGGCACCGCGGGGACGAAGTTCAAGGACAATGAATGGACCGGAACCGCGGTGCTGAGCTGGAAACCCGTCCCCGAATGGCTGGTCTATGGATCGGCATCGAAGGGATATAAGGCGGGCGGCTTCAACCTCGACTTTTCGGCGCTCGACCGGACATGCAACACGACCTTCGATCCCGCCTGCGCGGCGCGGCTGGCGCTGCCCGCGAACACGCCGGGCAACGGCCGGCCCGAGGCGAGCGACCTGCAGTTCGCGAGCGAAAAGGTCGATGCCTATGAACTCGGCATCAAATGGGACGGCCCCGGGATCGACGTCAATGTCGCGGCATTCTATCAGGAATATAGCAATTACCAGCTCAACACCTTCAACGGCGTCAATTTCGAGGTCACCAACATCCAGGCGTGCAAGGACGATTTGAACGGCGCCGATTCGGACGGGTTCGCGGCGACCGGCGCCTGCCCGTCCGACCGGCTGAAGCCCGGCGTGCGGTCGAAGGGGGTCGAGATCGAGGCGTTCATGCGTCCCGCGCGTTATGTGTCGGTCAATATGGGGCTGACCTGGGTCGACACCCTCTATCGCCGCAATCTGGTGGGCACGGGCGGCCGGCCGCTGTCGCCGGTGCTGTTCCAGCTTCCCGGCCGCGGCGTGTCGAACGCGCCGCGCTATGTCGCGACCGCGGGGATCAGCTGGACACCGCCGATCGGCAGTTCGGGGATGAGCGCGCTCGTCTATCTCGACACGCGCCTGCAAAGCGACACCAACACCGGGTCCGACCTCGACGTCGAAAAGGTCCAGGACGGCTTCGCGATCTTCAACGGCCGCATCGGCCTTTACGGGCCCGAGCGGCGCTGGGGCATCGAGCTGTGGGGCCAGAACCTGCTCAACAAGCGATATTATCAGATCGGCGCCGACATGCCGCTGCAGGGCGGCGGCACCTTCCGCGCCGTCGCAGCGCCCGCTTCATCGGGGCTGGCGGGCACCGCGAACCAGCTCTTCGTCGGCTTCCCCGGCGAACCGCGCACGTACGGGGTGACATTGCGCGGCCAGTTCTGACCGTCTCTCCCCCTTCCCGCTTTGGGGAGGGCGTAGGGAGGGCCTGCCGCGGCCGGGCACTGTCGCGTCAGGCCCTTTCCTTTGGCGACGTCCGCTTTGGTGTGGCGAGCTGTCCCTTTGTGCACCCCGGCGAAAGCCGGGGCCCAGTGCGGAAAAGCGCAAGGTTAGCGTTGGAATTCTGGGCCCCGGCTTTCGCCGGGGTTTACATCTCTATCGGCAACTTCCGGTCGTTAGCTGCCTGAACTTACCGCGCCCGCGCGGCCTGGTGCGCGATGTCGGTCATCAGCTTGCGGAACAGCACCGCGCCCGCGGTGCCCGACGCCTTGAGCGCGCGTTCGCAATCGAGCAAACGGCTCATCAGCCGCGCGATGCGGACCGAATCCCAGATGTGGAGCTGCGCGGTGACCGCGTCGCGCTCCTTCCAGAAAATCCCGCTGGTGCGCGCCGATACCACGGTGGCCGGATGCGCGCCGCCGTCGACCTCGGCGCGCAGGCGCGCGAGCGCCATCGCGCGGATCGCGAGCGCGCGGATGATGCGGATTTCGGCAACGCCGACCGCGGTCGCCTTGGCCAGCATCTCGGGCATTTCGCGCACCTTGCCGCCGAGCGCGACGTTGATGCACTCGCTGACGTCCTCTTCATGCGTCGCGGCGCCGAGCGCGGCGATGTCGGCGGCGGTCACCTGCCGCTGCCGGTCCGGACCCGCGTCGAGGTAGAGCGCGATCTTCTCGATCTCGCGCCGCATCAGCGCCTGGTCGCCCGAGACAAGGTCGACGAGCAATTGCGCTTCGGCATTGGCGAGCCGCAGCCCCTGTTCCTGCCCCGCCGCCATCGCGATGCCGACGAGCGCGCGGCGATCGGGCTGGTAGCAGATCGCGGCGACCGCATGATCCGAGCCTTCGACCAGCTTGACGAGTTTCGACTTGGCGGTGACCGACGCGCCGGTCGCGATCACCGGGTTGATCGCGGTTTCGGCGCCAAGCAGCGCCTCGACCGCCGCAAGGCCGTCGTCGCCGCTCCCCGACAGTTCGACCTTGATCACGCGCGCCGACGAGAAAAGCGACATCGATGCGGCCTCGGCGGCGAGCAGCGACGGATCCTGCGAAAGCTGCGACCCCGAAAGGTCGAGCCGTTCGGCATCTTTGCCCGCGAGCCCGATCAAATGGCTCGCGACGGCTTCCATCGTCGCTTCGTCGGGGCCGGTGAGGAGGGTGAAACGAACCGCGGGGTCGAGGCGCGAGAGGCGTTCGAGTTCGTTCGGTTTGACCGTCTTCATTGCCCGGCGGGTGCAGGCGCGGCAGCCGGTTGTCCGCCGCCGCGGTTCGCAAAGACCGCGAGGCGCGCGACGATCTGGTCGGCGACCGCCGAGGCGAGGCGTTCGAGCGCCGAGGATTCGGCGGCGATCGTCGCATATTCGCTGCCGACGACGTCGATCCCCGCGTCGGAGAAGGCCGTCGCGTCGAGCAGCACTTCGCCGGTCGCGGCATTCACGAGCTGGTAGCGCGCGCGCAGCGTGCGGCGTTCGCGGGTTACCGTATCGTCCGCGCGGACGCCGAAGCCGGTGATCGAATCCTCGAGCCGCACGTCGAGGCGGAGGCGCTTGCCCGCACCCTCGCCACCCTGCGTCGCCTGAAGCCGGTCGCGGAGCGCGTTGCGGACGAGCCAGCCGTTATGCCCCTCGATCGCCGCGACATCGACGTCGGCGAGCACTTGCGCCACCGGCCCCTTGCTGCCGTTCGCGTAGAGCGGGCGGAGCCCGCAGCCGCCGACAAGCAGCGAAGCAGCGACGAGGCAAGAGGTCAGGAGGTTGCGCATCAGGGAACGATATTCACCAAACGGTCGGGGACCACAATGACCTTCTTCGGCGCGGCGCCGGCGAGCAGTTCGACGATGCGCGGGCGTGCGAGCGCGGCGGCTTCCACCGCATCCTTGTCGAGACCTTTGGCGAGCGTCATCGTATCGCGCAGCTTACCCGCCATCTGGATCGCGATTGTCACCTCGTCATCGACGAGCAGTGCCGGATCGGCGGCGGGCCATGCGGCATCGGCGATCATAGCGGTCGTGCGCTGGCCGGCGGGAAGCGCGGACCATGCCTCTTCGGCGAGGTGCGGCAGCATCGGTGCGACGAGCAGGATGAGGGTGCGGCACGCCTCGGCGCGGGTCGCCGAGGGCTTGGCTTTCTCGATCTCGTTCGCGAGCGCGTGGACCTTGGCGACGGCCTTGTTGAAGCCGAGCGCCTCGATGTCGGCGGCAACGCCGGCGATCGTTTGATGCAGTTTCCGTGCGAGCGCCTTATCCTCCCCGCCGTCACCGACATTTTCGGTGTCGCCGAAGATCCGCCACAGGCGCTGGACGAAGCGCCACGCGCCCTCGATGCCCGCCTCGCTCCACGGCAGGTCGCGCTCGGGCGGGCTGTCGGACAGCATGAACCAGCGCGCGGCGTCGGCGCCGTACTGGTCGAGGATGGCGTCGGGATCGACGACATTCTTCTTCGACTTCGACATCTTGATCACGCGGCCGACGTCGACGGTATAGCCGTCGGCGGTCAGGATCGCGCCGTCGGGCTTGCGCTCGATCTCCTCGGGGGTGAAATAGAGCGGCGGCAGCCCTTCGCCCTGCACGCGGCTGTACGTCTCGTGCGTCACCATGCCCTGCGTGAACAGGCTCGCGAACGGCTCGGCGATGTCGATCATCCCCATATGCTTGAGCGCGCGCGTCCAGAAGCGCGCGTAGAGCAAGTGGAGGATCGCATGTTCGATGCCGCCGATATATTGGTCGACAGGCAGCCAGCGGCGGATCACCTCGGGATCGAAGGGCTTGTCCGACGGCGAGCTGGCGAAGCGCAGGAAATACCAGCTCGAATCGACGAAAGTGTCGAGCGTGTCGGTCTCGCGCACCGCAGCGCCGCCGCACGTCGGGCACGCGACATGCTTCCACGTCGGATGGCGGTCGAGCGGATTTCCGGGGACCGAGAAATCGACATCCTCGGGCAGGATGACGGGGAGCTGGTTCTTGGGAACCGGCACGGTGCCGCACGCATCGCAATGGATGAACGGGATCGGAGTGCCCCAGTAACGCTGGCGCGACACGCCCCAGTCGCGCAGGCGCCACACGGTCGTGCCCTTGCCCCAGCCCTCGTGCTCGGCGCGCGCGATGACGGCTGCCTTCGCCTCGTCGATCGTCATGCCGTCGAGGAAATGGCTGTTCACGAGCTTGCCGGGGCCGGTGTACGCGTCGGCCCCGGTGAAATGCTGCGCGGTCGCGTCGCCGTCGGCGATCACACGGTGGACCTGCAGCCCATATTTATGCGCGAAGTCGAGGTCGCGCTGGTCGTGCGCCGGGCAGCCGAAGATCGCGCCGGTGCCATAGTCCATCACCACATAGTTCACGACCCAGACGGGCAGGTGCCAGTTCGGGTCGAGCGGATGCTCGACCGCGATGCCGGTGTCGAAGCCCATCTTCTCGGCGGTGTCGATCTGTTCGGCGGCGGTGCCCTGGCGGCGGCAGTCCTCGATGAACGCCGCGAGCTCGGGCGAATCCTTCGCGAGCCGCTCGGCGAGCGGATGGTCGGGCGAGATCGCCGCGAAGCTTGCGCCGTAAAGCGTGTCGGGGCGCGTCGTGAAGACGTCGAAACCGGGCGCGCCGCCGGCCAGTTTAAAGCTGAATTCGAGCCCCTGCGACTTGCCGATCCAGTTTTCCTGCATCAGCCGCACCTTGTCGGGCCAGCTTTCAAGCGCGCCCAGCCCTTCGAGCAGTTCGTCGGCGAAGTCGGTGATCTTCAAAAACCACTGCGACAGCTTTTTCTTTTCGACGAGCGCCCCCGAGCGCCAGCCACGGCCGTCGATCACCTGCTCGTTCGCGAGCACGGTCATGTCGACGGGGTCCCAGTTCACATAGCTGTGCTTGCGCGTGACGAGCCCTGCGGCGAACAGGTCGAGGAACAGCGCCTGTTCCTGCCCGTAATAATCGGGCTCGCACGTCGCGAGCTCGCGGCTCCAGTCGATCGCGAGGCCGAGGCGCTTCAGCTGCGCGCGCATCGACGCGATATTGTCGCGCGTCCAGCCGCCGGGGTGGACGCCCTTTTCCATCGCGGCATTTTCGGCGGGCATGCCGAACGCGTCCCAGCCCAT
This sequence comes from Sphingomonadaceae bacterium 3R27C6, assembly GCA_005503215.1. Lineage (GTDB taxonomy): Bacteria > Pseudomonadota > Alphaproteobacteria > Sphingomonadales > Sphingomonadaceae > Sphingopyxis. The sequence continues at coordinate 28,059 of SCNS01000016.1, forward strand.
CGGGTGGAGCACGTCGTGCCCGGTCATCCGCTTGAAGCGCGCAAGCACGTCGCCCATCGCATAGTTGCGGACGTGACCCATATGGATGCGCCCCGAGGGGTAGGGGAACATCTCGAGGATATAGGCCTTGGGCCGATCTTCGCTGTCGGTCGTGGCAAAGCTGTTCGCCGCCTCCCACGCCTTTTGCCAGCGGGCGTCGGCGGCGAGGGCGCCAAAGCGCGGTTCGCGGGTCATTCGTCGGTTACCCCGTTAGTCTGTGTGGGCAGGCGCGCGAGGCGCGCCGCCGGATTAGTCCCTGATGGCCGAGCGACGCAGGTCGCGGGCGCGGGTGAGGATGATTTCCTCGAGCTTCTGTACGGTCGCCGCCTGTACCGGCGCGTCGACCCAGCTGCCGCCCTGCGCCACCTGGCGCGAAGCCGCGATGCGCAGCGCGTCGGCGCGCAGGTCCTGGTCGAGGATCGAGACGGTAACCTTCATCCGCTCGCCCGGGTTCGACGGGTTCGCATACCAGTCGGTGATCACGACGCCGCCGGCCGAATCGGCCTGGAGCAGCGGCATGAACGACAGCGCATCGAGCGAGGCGCGCCACAAATAGCTGTTGACGCCAATCGTCGTCACCTGGCTGGCGGCGAGGTCGGCTTTCGGCCGTTCCTTGTTCGCGCAGGCCGAAAGACCAAGCGCCGCGAGCCCGAGCAGCGCGAGCGCGGCCGGACGGCGACCGAGCGTGGCAAGGACGGAAAGCTGGGACATGCGGGTACACCTTATCTCTTGAGCCCGTCCGACGTGGAAAATCGGCCGCGCGGAACGATATTGCCAGCGTCTCTATCGCCCTTGTCGCCGCCCCGCAAGCGCGGCAATTTCGGCCGCGCGACCGTTCAGATTCTGGTCAGATTCGAAATGCACTGTGACGATCCCGCAACAATTTTGGCAAAAATCGGAATCGTTGCAACAATTTGACGGGATTCACTGGCAATGTTGCGCCGGGAGTCCTATTTGAAGAATCGATTGGGGTTGGAGTCGCAGGGCAATGGCGCGGACATCGCGACATTTTTGGAAAGGAAGCCTCACCGCTTTGGCGGTGGTTTCGCTTGCGCTTCCGCCAGCGCTCGCCGCGATGTCGAGCAGCGACCGCATCCGCGACACCAATCTTTCGGAAACCCTGCTTGGCCAGTTCACCCCGGCATCGGGCGATGAGCGGCTGATCGCACGCTATAACAAAATGTCGGCCGAACAGCGCGGCAGCTTCAGCTTCACCCCCGCGCTTCCCGACGACGGCCGCAAGAACCGCGCGATCACCGTCGTGATTCGCGCCCGGGACGACGCGTCGAGCGCCGCGCGCACCTCTGCGCTGGCTGCGGGCCGGACCGCGCCGATCGCGATTACCCCGGTCGCCTATAATCTGGGCGCCTCGGTCGGATTCGAGAAATTCGTCACGCCGGCGCTGCCGCGCGGCACCGACCTTCGCAACCTGCCGGTCGCGAAGGCTCCCGAACAGGACGAGAAAAAGTCGCGCTTCGCCACGCGTATGGTCAACCGCCCAAGCGACCCAAGCGGGGCAACCGATCGCGTCACCGCTCCTGGCGAAGCGTCGGCCGTCGATGTCGTCAGCAGCTATCGTCTGACCAAGAACATCGACGTCACCGCGGGTGTACGGTACAAGAGCGACGACCGCATCGAACCGCTGACCGATACGCGCCGCGACAGCCAGGCGGTCTATATCGGAACCGCGTTCCGCTTCTAATCTGCATCGCTATTTGCATCAGGGCGGTCTGCAAATGACAACCTTCCGCGCTTCCGGTGCTCACGCACATTAAGTGCGCTGCGCTCCGGGTCGCGGAACGCCGCCATTTTCGACTCCCCCTGACGCAAATATCGACGCAGCTTACCGTCGACGCTTCACCGCTTTGTCTTCCCATGCATCAATCGCCGCCCAGCCGGGCTTGATCCGGCTCGCACGGTTTAGCGCGCGCGCGCGCGCCGCCGTCATCCCGCCAAGCGCGATCGGATACGCGCCCGATAGCCGCGCGAGCCGCAGCCACGCCGCGCGCCCGAGCACCGCTGCGCCGGGATGCGACCGCGTCGAATGGAGCGGCGAGATGAAGACACCGCCGGCTCCGGCCTTGCGCGCGCGGCGCGCTTCGTGCGCATCATGGACGGGCATCGTCAGCAACAGGCCGAGCCGATGCGCCTGCCCCGCCTGCTTTACGTCGCGCTGGCGGAGGTGGACGCCGTCGGCGCCCCAGCGGCGCGCCGTCGCGGGATCTCCCGCGAGCAGCACGGTCAATCCCCGCGCACGCGCGGTGCGCATCAACCGCCGCAGCAGGCGCCAGCGCGCGCCGGGCGCCAGGCTGTCGTGGCGGAGGACGATACCGCTGCCGGGCGGAAGCAGCGCCGCGAGTTCGGCGATGCCGGACGCGATCCGCTCGTCGCTGAACAGCCATGCGTTCGGCAATGCGTTTGGCGATTTGGGGGACAGGGGGTGGCGCGGGCGCATCGCCCTTTCTATAGGCGCGTCGCGAGCGCGCGCAACGCGCGGGATGGAAGCGAGACGATGAGCGAAGCAGCAGACCGGCTGGCCGAGGTAAATGCCAATATCGCGGGCGCGGCCAAGCGCGCGCAGCGGCGGACCGATGATATCCGCCTGATCGCGGTGTCGAAAACGCACGACGCCGACGCGATCCGCCCGCTGATCGCCGCGGGCCAGCGCCACTTCGGCGAGAACCGCGTGCAGGAAGCCGCGGCGAAATGGCCCGAACTGCGCGCCGAAAACCCCGATGTCGTGCTGCACCTGATCGGCCAGCTGCAGTCGAACAAGGCCGAGGAAGCGGTGGCGCTGTTCGATGCGATCCACTCGCTCGACCGCAGCTCGCTGATACAGGCCATCGCGAAGGCATGCACCAAGGCCGGAAAACAGCCCGAGCTGTTCGTCCAGGTCAATATCGGCGACGAGGAGCAGAAGGGCGGCTGCGCGACCCGCGACCTGCCCGCGCTGCTGGCCGAAGCGAAGGACGCCGGGTTGGCGATCGACGGGCTGATGGCGATCCCCCCCGCCGAGATCGAGCCCGCCCCCTTTTTCGCGCTGCTCGACGAACTCGCCGAACGCCATGGGCTGACGGGGCGTTCGATGGGGATGAGCGGCGATTACGAAACCGCGGTGATGCTGGGCGCGACGCATGTGCGCGTCGGGACGGCGCTGTTCGGGTCGCGAAGCTGAACCGGTGAATGCCAGTTTCGGTGCCGCGATGTTGCCACGGCGCCCCTGACGTTTTAGCTTGTCTTCCATGAAGTCCGCACCGTGTACCACCTGCATGGGGTTCCCGCGCCACTGACGCGAGGAACGACGAAGGCGCACCGCCCGGTCGCGCCTGTCGATGAATATCGTCTTCATCCTTCGTTGGCCGACAGGCCATCGACACCGCAGGTGTTCACAATGGACAATTTTTTCGCAAGCCCCTTCAATGGGATAACGCTCGACAAGCAAGTTACGCAGCCGAATATTCGGGTCGGTCGCTTCAGCTATTATTCGGGCTATTATCACGGACACAGCTTCGACGACTGCGCCCGCTTCATCCTTCCCGACAAGGATGCCGACAAGCTGGTCATCGGCAGCTTCTGCTCGATCGGGTCGGGCGCCGCCTTCATCATGGCGGGCAATCAGGGCCACCGGAACGACTGGATCAGCACCTTTCCCTTTTTCTGGATGCCCGAGGTTCCGGCATTCGGCGGCGCCCGGAACGGCTTTCTCCCGGCAGGCGATACCGTGATCGGCCACGATGTCTGGATCGGTTCGGAAGCCATCGTCATGCCGGGCATCCGGATCGGCGACGGCGCCGTCATCGGCACCCGGGCGGTCGTGACCCGCGACGTCGCCCCCTACACGATCGTCGGCGGGAATCCGGCAGCCCCGATCCGCAAGCGCTTCGCCGATGGCGACATCGCGGCGTTGCTGGACATGCAATGGTGGCATTGGCCCGATGAACGACTGCGCGAAGCGATGCCGCACTTGTGCAGCGGCGATGTCGCCGGCCTGCGCGAGTTGTGGAGCGGCTGGCAATCGCGTTAATCCGGGGGGTGGGAAGCGACGGTTCGCTTTCCACCTCGCCCTATTGATATTCGACCGTCACCGGAATCCGCCCACGATAGTCGCCGTCGTCGAGCCCGGCGATCTGGAGCCGGCCGCCGAAGCGGAACTGAAGCCGGCCGTCGGCGCCAAGACGCGGCGCGGCCGAAAGATCGGTGACGAGGCCGGTGACGCGCGCGGTGCGGCCGTGGCCGCTTTCGAGGTCGACGCTTGCGGGCAGGATCACGCGCACCTCGGCCCCCGGTTCGCCGCGCACGGTGACGGTGCCGGTCAGCGCGAAGCCGCCGAGATCGACGACATCGCCGCGCACGCGGCGGGCGCCCGAGGCGGGGTCGATTTCGACCTCACCCCCCATCGCGCCGACCGCGACGCGGCCCATGTCGAGCCGGGTTTCGACATCGACGCGCAGCGGCACCTCGGCCTTGCGCGCCGCTATGCCCGCCGCCTTGTCCTGCGCGCAAAGCAGGCATTGCGCCGCTGCGGCGGGTGCGGCGCCGAAAGCCAGCGCAAAGCCAAGGAAAAGACGCAGTTTCACATCTTCCCCTTGCCACAGCATGGTTAATCCCGGGTAAAATGGCGCGACGCCTTATCCGCTGGCCAGCGCCGCGCTTTTGGGTCAAACCCGCGCCATGAGCAGCTCTCCGCCCGTCCGGCTCAACGCCCTCGCCACCGCGGTGCCGGGGCACGACATCCATCAGGCGTTCATCGACTGGGCGACGCCGCGCCTCGCCGACCCGCGTATACGGGCGCTCTTTGCGCGGATGGCGGCCCGGTCGGGGATCGACCACCGCTGGTCGGTGCTGCCACCGACCGCCGGCGGTGGATCGCCGGTCGGCGCGGGCGGATTTTACGACGTCCCCGGCCTGCCGCCGACCTCGGCGCGGATGGCGGCCTATGCGCAATATGCCCCCGACCTCGCGATGGAGGCGATCGCGGCGCTCGGCGACGCGCTCGACCCGGCGCGCGTCTCTCACATTGTCGTCGCGAGTTGCACCGGCTTCGTCGCGCCCGGGATTGATCAGATCATCGCGCAGCGGCTGGGCCTGCCCGCAACGGTCGAGCGCGTGCTGATCGGTTTCATGGGCTGCTACGCCGGGGTCACCGCGCTGCGCACCGCGCGGCATATCGTGCGGTCCGAGCCCGGCGCCGTCGTGCTGGTGGTCAGCGTCGAACTGTCGAGCCTGCACCTGTCGGCCGCCGACGAGGCCGAACCCCTGCTGATGATGCTGCAGTTCAGCGACGGCGCGGCGGCGGGGATCGTGTCGGCGGCGCCGGGCGGGCTCGAGCTCGGCGAAGGGCGCAGCCTCGCGCTCGAGGACAGCGCCGACCTGATCCGCTGGGACATCGGCGACAAGGGGTTCGAGATGCAGCTGTCGGGCGAAGTGCCCGCGCGGCTGCGCGAAACATTGGCGAGGCCCGATGTGCAGCGCGACCTGTTCGGCGCGGCCGGTCCGCCGCCCTTGCTCGCGGTCCACGCCGGGGGGCGCTCGGTCCTCGACGCGGTCGAGAATGCGCTCGGCGTCGATCCGGACACCCTCGCCGACAGCCGCGCGGTGCTCGCGCGCTTCGGCAATATGTCGTCGGCAACGATCTTGTTCGTGCTCGCCGACATGATGGTGCGCGGCGCAAGCGGGGAGGGGGTGGCGATCGCCTTTGGCCCCGGGCTCGCTGCCGAAGCGATCCGGTTCAACGCGTCATGAACCCCTTCGCCAGCCTTCGTGTCCCGATCGTCCGCGAGGAGGAGATGGATGCCGCCGAGCTGCCGCCCGAACGCTATGCGCGCGTGCTCGCCGATCTGTCGCGGATCAACGGTCTGACGATGGCGCCGCGGCCGACGCTGAGGTTTCTCGAGCGGACGCGCGCGCGGGGTATCGGCGACCGGCCATGGCGCATCCTCGACGTCGGGTTCGGCGCGGGCGACATGCTCGCGCGGATCGCGCGCTGGGGCGAGAAACGCGGGGTCGCGCTCGACCTCGTCGGCGTCGACCTCAATCGCAAGAGCGAGGCGGTGGCGGCGATGCGGCTCGGCGCGCGCGCACGGCTGATCACCGGCGACTATCGCGCGCTCGCGGGACAGGGGTGGGACATCATCCTCTCCAGCCTCGTCACGCATCATATGACGCCCACGCAGCGCACCGAATTCCTCCGCTTCATGGAAGGCGAGGCGGCGCGCGGCTGGCTGGTCAACGACCTCCACCGCCAGCGCCTGCCCTTTGCGGGCTTTCCGCTGCTCGCGGCGCTCGCCCTCGCCGACCCGATCGTGCGGCGCGACGGGCAGTTGTCGGTCGGGCGCAGTTTCCGCCGCGCCGAATGGCGGGCGATGCTGGCCGAAGCCTTGCCCGAGGCGGCAAGCGAATGCCGGATCTTCCGCAGCTTTCCGTACCGGCTCTGCGTCGAGCATATCCGGTGAGCGACGCGATCGTCGTCGGCGCCGGCCCCGCCGGGTCGGCCGCGGCGATCGGGCTGGCGCGCGGCGGTGCCACGACACTGCTGCTCGAACGCGCGCGCGAAACGGGCGACGCGCTGTGCGGCGGTTTCCTGAGCTGGCAGACATTGCAGCGGCTCGATGCGCTCGGGATCGAGCGCGCGGCGCTCGGCGGGCAGGCGGTTCGCCGCGTGCGCCTGTTCGCGGGCCGGCGGCGGAGTGAGACGACGCTGCCCGGCGAGGCGATGGGCGTGTCGCGCCGCCGGCTCGACGGCGCTTTGCAAGCGGCAGCGGTGGCGGCGGGCGCGGGCCTCGAACGCCGTGTCCACGCGACGGCGCTCGAAGGTGGCGTGGTGCAGACACGCGACGGCGCGGCGCTGCCCGCATCATCAATCTTCCTCGCCGCGGGCAAGCATGGCTTTCGCGGCTTTCCGCGCGAGCCCGCCGCGTGGCAACGCGCCGACCCCGTGATGGGGTTGCGCTTGCGGCTTCCGGCGGATCGCGCACTCGACCGGCTGGTCGGCGATGCGGTCGAACTTCACCTGTTCGATCGCGGTTATGCCGGGCTGGTGCGGCAGGAGGACGGCAGCGGCAACCTGTGCCTTGCGGTGCACAAGTCGCGGCTCGATGAAGCGGGGGGCGATCCGGCGGCGCTGCTGCGCATGCTGGGAGACGGGCTTCCGCATCTCGGCGAGCGGCTGGCGCATGCCGACTGGTCGCGCGCCGTCGATGCGATCGGGCACGTCCCTTATGGCTGGCGCGCACGCGACACCGCGCCGGACCTGTTCCGGCTCGGCGACCAGGCGGGTGTGATCCCGAGCCTTGCGGGCGAGGGCATGGGACTCGCGCTTGCGAGCGCCGAGGCGGCGGTGGCGGCGTGGCGTCACGGCGGCGGCAATGCGGCGCCCGCATATCAGAAACGCCTCGCGGCGAAGATGGCGCGCCCCTTCGCGCTCGCCAATCTCGTCTGGCGGCTGGGCGAAAACCGGCACACAGCGGGAGCCATGACGAGCATGGCGTCACTTTTCCCGGCGTTGGTACGAATGATGTCAGAGGCGACGCGGATCGAGCCGCGCTGACCGTTCACCCCGCCCCCTCTTGCGATAGTGCGGCGCCGCGCCGATATTGGTCCCAACAGCGATGGGAACGAAACAGCCCGTCCGAAGGAGATCCTCCATGACCGATCCGAAAACCGAAAAGACTCTCGACCCGATGGCGCATCATGTGCTGCGCGAGGGCGGCACCGAACGGGCGTTCACCGGCAAATATACCGATCACAAGGGCGACGGCATGTACCGCTGCGCCGGCTGCGGCGAACCGCTGTTCGACAGCCGCACCAAGTTCGACAGCGGATCGGGCTGGCCAAGCTATACCGCGCCCGCGGCAGGCGGCGCGGTTACCGAACTGACCGACACCAGCCATGGCATGGTCCGCACCGAAGTGCGCTGCGCCAAGTGTGAAGGCCATCTCGGCCATGTCTTCCCCGACGGCCCCGGACCGACCGGGCTGCGCTATTGCATCAACAGCGCGGCGCTTGACTTCGCGGACCGCGGGCAGGATGAGGCGTCAACCGGCAAGGATTGAAATTGCCTTCCGGACTGACGCATCAGGGGCGCAGTGAAGGAAGGAACACCGGCTTTGCGCCGCGAAAGACAGCAGGCTTCGTCGAATAAATCGTCATCGTCCAACAAGCGCAGCGGCACGCCCGGCGGCGAGCCGCCGCGGTGGCGCGTGTGGCTGCGCCGTGCCTTTCGCTGGGGCCTCGGCCTTGCGGTCGTCGGCCTCGTCGCGCTGGCGGTTGCTGTCGGCATCGCGGTGCAGCGCATGCCGAGCTTCGAGGAGCTCAAGAAATCGCCCGCCGGGCAGACGATCCGCGTCCGCGCCGCCGACGGCACCGTCTTCCTCTCGCTCGGACCCAATTATGGCCGCTGGCTGACGCTGCGCGAAACGCCGCAGGTGATGCAGGACGCGATGGTCGCGGTCGAGGACCGGCGCTTTCGTTACCACCCCGGGCTCGATCCCGTCGGCATGGCGCGCGCCGCAGTGGTGGCGGTGCAGAATCGCGGCAGCGGCCGGCGCCTGCAGGGCGCGTCAACGATCACGCAGCAGCTCGCGCGTAACATCTTCCTGTCGAACAGCTATGATTTCAAGCGCAAGGCGCGCGAAATGATCCTCGCGATGGCGCTCGAATGGAAATTCTCGAAGGACCAGATCCTCGAGCTCTATCTGAACAAGGTGTATTTCGGCGGCGGCAGCTATGGCATCGATGCCGCGTCGAACAGCTTCTTCGGCCACAGCGCGACCGAAATGTCGCTGTCCGAGGCGGCCGTCGTCGCCGGTCTCGTCAAGGCGCCGTCACGCTATTCGCCGACCGCCGACGCGCAGGCGGCATTGGGCCGCGCCGGGGTCGTGCTCGACGTGATGGTCGACGCCGGAGTCATCACGCGCGCGCAGGCCGACAGCGCCGAACCCGCCAATGTCCAGCTCGCCAAGGAAACCGGACAGAATAGCGCGCGCTATTTCAGCGATTGGGCGCTGCCGCAGCTCGACATGCTGATCGACGAAGGCAGCGAGGCGCTCGACGTCTATACGACGATCGACCTCGGCATGCAGCGCGCGGCGACCGCGTCGATCCAAGCGAATACGCCGGGCGGCGTGCAGGGGGCGCTTGTCTCGCTCGACCGCGACGGCGCGGTGCGCGCGATGGTCGGCGGCAGGGATTATGTGACGTCGAACTATAACCGCGCAACGCAGGCGTTGCGCCAGCCGGGATCGGCGTGGAAGCTGTTCGTCTATATGGCGGCGCTCGAGGCGGGCTATAAGGTCAACGATCCGGTCGTCGACGAGCCGGTGACGATCAACGGCTGGAGCCCACGCAACTCATCGGGGCGTTTTTCGGGCACGATGGACCTGCGCAGCGCCTTTGCCTATTCGGTCAACACCGTCGCGGCGAAGCTCGGCGATGAGGTTGGTTTTTCGGCGGTCGCCAATATGGCGCGCCGCTTTGGCATCACGACGCCGGTCAATACGCATCCCTCGATGGTGCTCGGCAGCGCCGAGGTGCGCGTGATCGACATGACCGCGGCCTTTGCCGCGGTGTCGCGCGGCGGCGTGTCGGTGCAGCCCTATGGCATCACCAAGGTGACGACCGCGGGCGGCGAGCTGCTCTATCAGCGCCCCGCCGAGCGCGGAACGACACTGGTCGACCATTGGGTCGCGGCGGGCATCACCGACCTGCTCCAGACCGCGGTCAACACCGGCACCGGCAAGGCGGCACAGATCGGCCGCCCCGTCGCGGGCAAGACCGGGACGACGTCGAGCAATAAGGACGGCTGGTTCCTGGGCTTTTCGAGCGGGATCACGACCGGGGTGTGGATGGGCCGCGACGATGCGAAGCCCGTCGGCGGGCTGCAGGGCGGCCGCGCACCGGCCAAAGCCTTTGCCGATTATATGCGCGTCGCGGTCGCGCGGCGCCCGGTCGAGCAGTTCGACACCGAAGTCGTGCTTCCCGAATGGCAGCTCGAGGACGAGGGCGAGGCCTATATGGGCGAGCCGGGCCAGGAGGGCTTCGTCGACGAGAATGGCATGCCGATCGAGCTGCCCTATGACAGCCGCCCGCCCGAGGGCGCGGACCCGGCACCGCCGCCGACCGAGGATGGCCCGGTGCTCGACCAGCAATGGATCGAGGAGCAGACCGGGCGGCGGCCGCCGGCCGACAATGGCGCGGCGCCGAAGAATGGTGGCCAGCCCAAGATCGTGACGGTGCCGAAGACCGCACCGCCAGCCGCCAAGGCGCCCCCGCCGCGATCGCAACCCCAACCGCAACCGGGCGATTTCGACTAGCGCTCAGGCAGCGAAGCGGTAGCGGTGGAGCGCGCGCCCTTCGCGGCGCAGCCAGCCGCGCGCCGCGGCGACATCGCCATCATGCAGCTCGTCGACGAGCGCATGGAAGGCGGGACCATGGTCCATATGCCGAAGGTGCGCGACCTCGTGCGCGACCGTCGCTCGCCGAACATGATCGGGCGCCATGATAAGCCGCCAGCTGTAGCGCAAATCGCCATCGTGCGTGCAGCTGCCCCAGCGACTGCGCGGATCGCCGACGCCGACGCGGCCGACCGACAGGCCCGCAGCCGCGGCGATTTCGTGGCTTTCGCGCTCCATCAGGTCGAGTGCCTGCCCCTTCAGCCAGCGTTCGATGCGCCGACCGACGGTTTCGAGCGGGCCACCGACGTGCAGGCTGCCATCGCCGAGACGGATCGCGCGCGGCGCGGTCGCGGTCCAGTCGATATGACGCTCGACGCCAAAAACGGGCACCGCGGCGCCGGGACCGACGATGACGGGCAGCGCGGCCTTGCCGACCTGCTCGGCGAGCCACGCCTGCTGTTCGCCGGCCCATTTCAATGCCGCGCGTTCGTTGGTGCGGCGCGGAACCGTCAGCCTGAGCTCGCCGCGCGCGCCGTCGAAGACGAGCCGGTAACGCCGCGACTGGGCGTGCCGCACGACGCGCACCGGCCAGGCTTCGTCGCCGACCCAGATATGCGGCCCGTCGGGCGCGAAGTCAGACGACGCGTTCGACAAGATGATTCTCGAGCGGCCCGGCCATGTCCTCACCGACCGTCCAGCCGACGATCGACTCGCCCGCGCGGTGCACCGCATCGCGGTCGCCGCAGACGAGATAATGCCAGTCGGGCAGCGGCTCACCCTCGGCGCGCAGGCGATAAGCGCAGGTCTGCGGCAGCCATTCGATGTCGGCGACCTTGCCCTTGGTCAGCGTCAGGCAATCGGGGACGTGGCGGCGGCGATGCTTGTAATCGCCGCAGCGCGCGGTGGTGAGGTCGAGCAGGCGGCACGCGACATTGGTCGGATAGATGCGGCCCGTATCCTCATCTTCCAGCTTGTGGAGGCAGCATTTGCCGCACCCGTCGCACAAGGCTTCCCATTGCCCCGCGTCGAGAGTGGCAAGCGGCGCTTCCCAGAAGGGTTGCGCCTCGCGTGCCATTACTTGACCCACTTCGCCAGCTCGGCCGCGACCTTGTCGGGCGCGCCCTCGTCGACGTCGGACGATGGATCGTCGAGCGGCAGCAGCGCGACGGGCTTGCCCGCCGGATCCATCAGGAAAGCAAGCTGGCTGTGCGCCATCAGATAGCGGTCGGGCGCCGAACCCTCGACCTTGTTGTACGTCACGACATAGGCTTTCGCGACCGCCGCAATCTGTTCGGGGGTGCCGGTGAGGCCGAGCAGGCGCGGATGATAGCGCGCGACGAAGGGTTTCAATGCCGTGGGCGTATCGCGCGCCGGATCGACGGTGATGAAGATCGGGGCGACCTTCGCGCCGCGCGCGGCGTCGGTCTTTTCGAACTGCGACAGGCCGCGCATCAGCTTTTGCAGGTCGACGGGGCAGATGTCGGGGCAGAAGCTGTAGCCGAAATAGATCAGGCGATATTTGCCCGCAAAATCCGTATCGCGGACGGTCTTGCCATCCTGGTCGGTGAGCGTGAAGGCGCCGCCGATGCGCGCCCCTTCGAGCGGCGGTTTCGCGGGCGGCGCATCGCCGCCGCCGCTGCAACCCGCGAGCGCGGCACCGAAAGCGATCATCAGGCTTGCGCGGACGAACCTTTGTCCCATATTTGCGATATTCATCATCTGGCCAGCCTTGATCGGCTAGCCTCGGAAAATCAACCTTTGTCGTCGCGTCAGCGGCGGACAAATTGCCCCAGGGGTCGCCGATCATGTTTCGCCGTGCGGAATTCCGCCTTGCCGCTTTCCTCGCCGCGCTCGTCGCCGCGACGGGCCTGTTGCTCAGCCCCGCGCAGGCGCAGTTCCGCGGCGGCTATGCCTTTTTGCAGGCGGTCGAAAACCGCGACGGGACGAAGGCGACCGAGGCGCTGAAGGACGATCCGTCGTTCATCAACACGCGCAATCCCGACACCGGCCAAACCGCGCTGATCATCGTCACCAAACGCCGCGATATCAGCTGGCTGCGCTTCCTGCTCGCCAAGGACGCCGATCCGTCGATCGGCGACCGCCAGGGCGTAACCCCGCTGATGCACGCCGCGCTGATCAATTTCACCGACGGCGCCGAAGAGTTGCTCAAGGAAAAGGCGCCCGTCGACCAGGCCAACCGGCGCGGCGAAACCGCACTGATCCTGGCGGTGCAGTCGAAGAATGTCGGCATGGTCCGCCTCCTCATCAAGCGCGGCGCCAACCCCGACAAGGCCGACCATGTCGCCGGCATGTCGGCGCGCGCCTATGCCAAGCGCGACGACCGCACCGGCCAGATCGTCGCGCTGCTCGACGCCAAGCCCGACGGCCCGGTCCGTGACCTCGGCCCGAAGTTCGGGCCCAATTGATCAGCACAATGTGATATCTGGATTGACAATCACATTATGATGTGAGACATGGCCTTCATGTCTACACAGCTCATCGATCGCATCCGCGCCATCGTCGACGACGGGACCATGTCCCGTTCGGGTCTCGCCCGTGCCGCGGGTCTTCACGCCAACAGCCTGCGCGACCTCGATTCGCCCGGCTGGAATCCCACCGCCGAAACGCTGCGCAAGCTGGAAAACTGGCTCGCGAACGGCAGCGATTTATCGCCGATGGCGACGCCCGAGGAAATCATCGCCGAGGCGCGCAACGGCCGCATGTTCATCCTCGTCGACGACGAGGACCGCGAGAATGAAGGCGACCTGGTCATTCCGGCGCAGATGGCGACCCCCGATGCGATCAATTTCATGGTCACCCACGGCCGTGGTCTCGTCTGCCTGACGCTGACCCGCGAGCGTGTCGACACGCTCGGGCTCGAACTGATGAGCCGCAACAACGGCACGCGGCACGAAACCGCCTTCACCACCTCGATCGAGGCGCGCGAAGGCGTGACCACCGGCATTTCGGCGGGCGACCGCGCACGCACCGTTTCGGTCGCGATCGACGCCGGCAAGACGCGCGACGACATCGTCACGCCGGGCCATATCTTCCCGCTGATCGCGCGCGACGGCGGCGTGCTCGTCCGCGCCGGCCACACCGAGGCGGCGGTCGACATCAGCCGGCTGGCGGGGCTCAACCCCTCGGGCGTGATCTGCGAAATCATGAACGACGACGGCACGATGGCCCGGCTCGACGACCTCATCCCCTTTGCGCGCCGCCACGGGCTCAAGATCGGCACGATCGCCGACCTGATCGCCTATCGCCACCGCAACGACCGGCTGGTCGAATGCGTGTCCGACGATCCGTTCGAATCGGATTATGGCGGCGACTGGCGCCTCAAATCCTATCGCAACAAGATCGACGGCACGGTCAATCTCGTGCTCCAGAAGGGCGCGATCGACCCCGAGGGTGTGACGCTGGTGCGTATGCACCCGGTGTCGATCTTCGACGATATCATGGGCCGTCCCGGACCGAAAAAGCGCCGCCTGCAGCGTTCGATGGACGCGATCGGCGAGGCGGGTTCGGGTGTGATCGTGATGCTGATGCGCCCGCTGCCCGGGTCGGCCGAGGCCGATGCCCTCCCGCCGCCGACCGGCGGCATGGACCTGCGCACTTACGGGATCGGCGCGCAGATCCTCGCCGACCTTGGCGTCCATGCGATGGAACTGCTCACCCCCACCCACAGCAATATCGTCGGGCTCGAAGGCTATGGCCTGTCGGTCGTCGGCGAACGCCCCATTCCCGGAGAAGCCGCATAATGGCGCATGTCCTGATCGTCGAAGCCCGTTTCTACAGCCACCTCAACGACATGCTGCTCGACGGCGTGCGCAGCGCGCTCGAGGCCGAGGGGCACAGTCACGAGACGGTGACCGTTCCCGGTGCGCTCGAAGTTCCGGCGGCAATCTCGCTCGGTGCCGACACAGGTCGCTTCGACGCCTATGTCGGCCTCGGCGTCGTGATCCGCGGCGAGACCTATCATTTCGAGGTCGTGTCGAACGAAAGCGCGCGCGGCATCATGGCGCTGACGCTCGATGGCCTTGCGATCGGCAACGGCATCCTCACCGTCGAGAATGAGGAACAGGCGCTTGCGCGCGCCGACAAGACGCGCAAGGATAAGGGCGGCGAAGCGGCGAAGGCCGCGCTCGCCATGCTCGCGCTGAAGGAACAATTCGGCATTGGTTGATCGCCCGCCTCCCAGCCGTTTTTCCGTCGTCGAGCGCGGCGGTCGGCTGGTGGTGATCGACAAGGAAACTGGACAGACCCCACCGACCGCGGCCGAGCGCATGGATCTTCACGACCGCAAGATGGGGGTCGAGCCGATCCGGCCGGCGGCACGTCAGGCACCCGCCGAGCCCTCCGCGGCCATCGTCGAAGCCGTTCCGCCGCCACAGCGCAATCCGCCGCGCCCGCCGAACGATCGAATGGCGGCGGCCGTCGCCGAAATGAACCGAAAGCAGCCGTGGAGCCAGCAGGCAAAGGCGACAGCTCCGCCGCAACCCGCCCGCATCCCTCAGCGACCGGCACGCCAACCGCAGGCCGTTGACCGAAAGACGATCGTCACCGGCAAATGGTGGGATGCAAAGGGACCGCGCACGATCGAGCTGGGACAAAAGGGACAGGCCGAATTGACTGGCGGCTTCATGGCCTTGGTCTTCGGGCTCGTCATCGCCGCTATCATCGCCTTCTTTGTCGAGCCGTTGCTGCTCTTCGTCGGCGCATTCATACTGTTCCGCTTCGGCGGCAATATTCTCGGGCCGATCGGAGCCGGGATCGTCGACAAGGCGCTCGCGGAAAAGGGATGATCCGGACGGCACAGAGCCGCCCGGACCATGGACATGTTACGCCGTTTGCAGCGCAGGATAGTCGGTGTAGCCCACCGGCCCCGGCGAATACCAGGTCTGCGGATTGTCGGCGGCCCATTCGGCGCCGTTCCGGATGCGCTCGACCAGGTCGGGGTTGCCGATGAAGGGGCGGCCGAACGCGATCGCGTCGGCGGTTCCGCTCACCAGCGCCGCCTCGGCAAGCGCGACGTCATAATCGCTGTTGAGGATCAGCGGTCCCTTGAACGCGGCGCGGATCGACGGCGACTGCTTCGGAACGTCGGTGCGCCCGAAGGTGCCGTCGGGGCCGGGTTCGCGCAGCTCGAGGAAAGCAATGCCGAGCGCGTCGAGCGCCGCCGCGGCGATCGGGAACAGCCGTTCGGGGGCGCTGTCGTCGACACCCTGCGTGTCGCCATTGGGCGACAGGCGCACCGATACGCGGTCGGCACCCCACACGCCGATCAGCGCTTCGGTGACTTCGCGGAGCAGGCGAATGCGATTCTCGATCGAGCCGCCATAATCATCGTCGCGCAGGTTGCTGCCGTCGCGGAGGAACTGGTCGATCAGATAGCCGTTGGCGCCATGGAGCTGCACGCCGTCGAAACCGGCGCGCTTCGCATTTTCCGCGGCCTTCACATAATCGGCGATCACGCGCGGGATTTCGCCGAGTTCGAGCGGGCGCGCGACCTCATATTCCATCCGGCCGACGGGGGTGTGCGCTTTGCCCGGCGCCCGCGTCGCCGACGCCGAAACCGGCGGCTTGCCGTCGTTGAACACCGAATGGACGACGCGGCCCATGTGCCAGAGCTGCGCGACGATGCGCCCGCCGGCGTCGTGGACGGCGTCGGTCACCGGCTTCCAGCCTTCGACCTGCGCATCAGTCCACAGGCCCGGCGCGCTCGGCCAGCCGAGGCCTTCCTGCGAAATGCCGGTGGCTTCGGAAATAATCAGCCCCGCCGACGCGCGCTGGCGATAATAGTCGCGCGCAAGTTCGTTCGGCACGAAACCCGGCCCGGCGCGGCCGCGCGTCAGCGGCGCCATGATGATGCGGTTCGGCGCTTCGATGGCGCCCAATTTGATCGGATCGAACAGGGATAGAGTCATCTTTCCTCCACGTCGCACTTTTTCATGGGCGACCCCACCGGTCGCCGCTATGGCCCGCGAAGCTATGGACGCCGCGGCGCCGGCACAATGGTAAGTATCAAAAGAAAATCTAAATGACAGCGAAGATGGACAGCATCGACAGCGAATCGGTCGCCGGCGCTGGAGCCGGACGCTGGGCCTTTGCCGCGCTGCTCGGCGGCAATGTCGCGCTGTCGCTCGGCGCGATGCTCGTGCGGATGGCCGAAGCCGACGGCGTAGGCCCCACCGCCTCGGCCTTCTGGCGGATGACGCTCGCGCTGCCGTTGCTGCTGATCTTCGCATGGCGCGAAACGGGTGGACGGATGCCGCCGCGCCCCGCGCTGCTGATCGCCGCGGCAGCGGGCATCTTCTTCGCGCTCGACCTCGCCGCCTGGCACCTCGGCATCCTGCAGACCAAAGTCGCCAACGCGACGCTGTTCGGCAATTGCGCGAGCCTGTTGCTCGTCCTCTGGACGATCTTCCTGACCCGCGAAATGCCGCGCGGCTGGCAGGCGGCGGCGATCCTGCTCGCCTTCGCCGGATCGGCGCTGTTGATGGGGCAGAGTTACGAACTGTCGCCCGGCTATCTCGCCGGCGACCTGCTCAGCCTGCTCGCGGGGGTGCTCTATACGGTTTATGTCATCCTGATGCAGCGGGTGCGCGATGCGCTCGCGCCGTGGTCTGCGCTCGCCATCGCCTCGGCGGTCTGCGTTCCCATCCTGCTCGGCACCGCGCTTGCGCTCGGCGAAACGGTGATGCCGCATAACTGGACCCCGCTGATCCTGCTCGCATTGGTCAGCCAGGTGATCGGGCAGGGGCTGATGATCTGGTCGCTGCCGCGCTTCTCTCCGCTGGTGATCGGGCTGACGCTGCTGATCCAGCCCGCCTTCGCCGCGCTCACCGGCTGGATCGGGTTCGGCGAGACGCTGTCGGCGATCGACATTTTCGGCGGGATGATGGTCGGCGCGGCGCTGGTGCTGATCCGGTTGCCGAACCGCGCGGCGAAGCCTATCTGAAGCTATGGCTTCGATCCTTCCCGCCGACCCGACCCTTGACGAGATTCGCGCCGCGCTGGCGCCGCTGATCGCGGCATCGGCGGCGTTCGACGGTTTTGGCGACGCCGCGCTCGCCGATGCCGCGGCGCGCGTCGGCATCGACACCGATGTCGCACGCCTCGCCTTTCCCGGCGGTGGCCGCGACATGGTCGACGCCTGGTTCGCCGATATCGACGCGGCGATGGAAGCGCGCTGGCCCGCCGAGAAGCTCGCGACGCTGAAGATTCGCGAGCGCATCACCACTCTCGTCGAGACGCGTATCGATCTGCTCGCGCCGCATCGCGAATCGCTGCGCCGCGCACTGGCGCTGCTCGCATTGCCGACCAATGCGCCGCACGCCGCCAAGCTCGGCTGGCGCGCCGCCGACCATATGTGGCGGCTCGCGGGCGACACCGCGACCGACTATAATCACTATAGCAAGCGTGCGATCCTCGGTGCCGTCTATGGTTCGACGATGGCGGTGTTCCTGAACGACGAGAGCGAGGATCTGGCCGATACGCGCGCCTTCCTCGCACGCCGTATCGACCAGGTGATGCGTTTCGAAAGCTGGAAGCACCGCCGCGCCGCGCGCAGCATCGAACGGCCGAGCCTCGCGCGCTTCGTCGGGCGGCTGCGTTACCCGGGGCGGTGACGCGTTTCGATAAAGGACTGGCGCGAAGCGATTGTTATTGATAATCGCTCGCAAATGACTGCTTTGCTCGAAAATGTGCTGGATCGTGCGCCGCTTGGCGTGATGGTGCGGATCGCCCGCATCGACTGGACTGCGATGTCCGAGGACGAAGGCCGCCGCCTGCGCGAATTCGGCCTGATGGAAGGATGCGAAGTCACCCCGCTCCACCGCGGCAGCATCTTCTCGCGCGATCCGCTCGCGCTCACCGTCGGACGCATGAAAGTGATCATCCGCGCGCGGCAGGCGGCGGCGATCACCGTCGAGTCCGCGGCATGACCGGCGCCATTCCTTCGATCGCGCTCGTCGGCAATCCCAATGCCGGCAAGTCGAGCCTGTTCAACGCGCTGACCGGCGCGCGGCAAAAAATCGCCAACTACCCCGGCGTCACCGTCGAGCGAAAGGCGGGGCACGCGAGCTTTGCCGATGGCCGCCCGATCTCGCTGATCGACCTGCCCGGCACGTACAGCCTGACCCCCGCGAGCCTTGACGAAGCCGTCACCCGCGACGTCGTGCTCGGCAGGCAGGACGGCGAAAAGCGCCCCGACGCGCTGATCGTCGTGCTCGACGCGGCGAACCTCGACAATCATCTCAGCTTCGCGCTCGAATTGCTCGCGCTGAACCTGCCCACCGTGGTCGCGCTCAACATGGTCGATCTCGCGACACGCGACGGGCTGACGCTCGACGCCGAACGCCTGTCGAAGGAACTGGGCGTTCCGGTCATCCCCACCGTCGCGGTGCGCAAGCGCGGGATGGCCGAGCTGCTCGCCGCGGTCGATGGCGCGATCCGGTCGCACGCCGCGGGCGAGGTCGCCGTGCCCGCCAAAGCCAATGATGCGTCGCTCCACCAGCGCGCCCGCACGCTCGCGCGCGCCGCGATCCTCAGCGAAACGCCGGTGCGCCGCTGGACGCAGCGCGTCGACAATGTCGTGCTGCATCCGGTCGCGGGGATGATCATCCTGCTCGCGCTGATGTTCGTGATGTTCCAGGCGGTCTATGCCGCCGCCGAGGCCCCTGCGGACTTCCTCGAAGGCGGGATCGGCGTGGTCCAGCAATGGGTCGTCGCGACCTTCCCCGACAATTTCCTGCGCGGGCTGGTCGTCGAAGGCCTGCTCGCGGGGGTCGGCGCGGTCGTCGTCTTCCTGCCGCAGATTTTGATCCTCTTCCTCTTCATCCTGCTCCTCGAAGCGTCGGGCTATATGACGCGCGCCGCCTTCCTGATGGACGGGCTGATGGGCAAGGTCGGATTGTCGGGACGCGGCTTCATCCCGCTGCTGTCGAGCTTCGCCTGCGCGGTCCCCGGCATCATGGCGACGCGCGCGATCCCCGACGAGAAGGACCGGCTGACGACGATATTGATCGCGCCGCTGATGACCTGTTCGGCGCGGCTGCCCGTCTATGCGCTGATCATCGCCGCGTTCATCCCGAACACCAATGTCGGCGGATCGCCGGTGGGGCTGCAGGGTCTGGTGCTCTTCGGCCTCTATCTGTCGGGGATCGTCGGCGCGCTCGTCGTCGCCTATGTCCTGCGCCGCACGGTGGCAAAAGGTACGGGCGCCGGCTTTATGATGGAAATGCCGCGATATCAGATGCCGCAGCTGCGCGACATCGCGCTCGGCCTGTGGCAGCGCGCGTGGATCTTCCTGCGCCGTGCCGGGACGATCATCGCGATGACCACCGTGGTGCTGTGGCTGTTGCTCACCTTCCCGCAGGCGCCCGAGGGCGAGAGCCAGGTCGAATATAGCGTCGCCGGGCGCATCGCGAGCGGGCTGGAAGTCGTCGTCAAACCGATCGGCTTCAACCACGACATCGCGCTCGCGCTGATCCCCGCGATGGCGGCGCGCGAGGTCGCGGTGTCGGCGATGGCGACCGCCAACGCGATCGACGCGGGCGACGACGAAGAGGCGATGGCGCAGTCGCTCGGCGAACGATTGCAGGGCAAGTGGAGCCTTGCCACCGCGCTCGCCTTCCTCGCCTGGTTCGTCTTTGCGCCGCAGTGCATTTCGACCATCGCGATCACAAGGCGCGAGACCAATGGGTGGAAATGGCCGATGTTCATGGTTGGCTATTTGTTCCTGCTCGCCTATGCCGCTGCTGGTATCACTTACTGGACAGCCGTCGCCTTCGGACTCGGCTGATCCTTCCAACTTTTTAGCGGAGCGGAGCGGCGGATGGCTGGCAGCGTCAACAAGGTAATTCTCATCGGCAATCTCGGCGCCGATCCCGAAATCAAGTCGTTCCAGAACGGCGGCAAGGTCGCGAATCTCCGCATCGCGACCTCCGAGCAGTGGAAGGACCGGATGACCGGCGAGCGCAAGGAGCGCACCGAGTGGCATCAGGTCGTGATCAACGGCGAAGGGCTGATCGGCGTCGTCGAGCGCTATCTGAAAAAGGGTTCGAAGGTTTACATCGAGGGCTCGCTGCGCACCCGCAAATGGCAGGACCGCGACGGTAACGACAAATATACGACCGAGATCGTGATCGCGGGCATGGGCGGCACGCTGACCATGCTCGACGGTGCGCCGGGCGGCGGCGGTTCGCGCGGCGGCGGCGGCGGCGGTGACGAATGGAGCGGCGGTTCGTCGGGCGGTGGCTCGGGCGGCGGCTGGAACCAGGGCGGCGGCGGTTCGTCGGGTGGCTCGTCCGGCGGCGGCTTTGGCGGCGGTTCGGGCAGCGGCGGCGGACGTCCGCCGTTCGACGACGATCTGGACGACGACGTCCCGTTCTGAGGACGGACTTTAAGCGATGACGGATATGATCACCGCCGCGGATGTCGCGCGCGGGGTATGCCGGCTGTTCGCGCAGGCGGGGCTGGTCGCGATCCCCGAGGTGCCGCTGCCCAACGGGCGGCGCACCGACCTCACCGCGATCGACGCCAAGGGCCAGATCACCATCGTCGAGATCAAGGTCAGCCGCGCCGACCTGCACGGCGACGGCAAATGGCCCGACTATTGCGACTGGTGCGACCGTTTTTACTGGGCGCTCGCATCGGGGCTCGACCCCGCAATCCTCGAGACCGAAGGCTATCGCCGCGAAACATCGGGGCTGATCGTCGCCGACCGTTATGGCGCGGCGGTGGTGCGTGAAGCGGCGAGCTGCAACCTCGCCCCCGCGCGGCGCAAGGCCGAGCTGCTGCGGATCGGGCGGCTCGCGATGCGGCGGTCGATGGTGGCGGCCGATCCCGAGCTGGCGGCCGGATGGATAGAAGGATAATTGTCGCCCCCGTGCAGGCGGGCGCCGTCATCGACCTTGCGCCATGTTTCCAGCGGCCCACGCCTTCGCGGGGGCGACGGTCAGGAACGCGCCTGCATCCGCGCGAGATAACGCGCGAGAATATCGATCTCGAGATTGACCGGACGCCCCGCCGCGGCTTCGTTCAGCGTCGTCATCTCCTGCGTGTGCGGGATGATGTTGAGCGTGAAATGCGCCTCGCCGCCCGGCTGGTCGGTCACTTCGTTGACCGTGAGCGACACGCCGTCGACGGTGATCGAGCCCTTTGGCGCGATATGCGGTGCGAGCGATGCGGGCGCAGCCACCGTGACCGTCACGCTGTCGCCGACGGGTTCGACCGACACGATGCGGCCGATGTCGTCGACATGGCCGGTGACGATATGCCCGCCCAGCTCGTCGCCGATCTTGAGCGCGCGTTCGAGGTTGAGGCGGCGCCCCTGGTCCCACATGCCGGGCGCGGTGCGTGCAAGCGTTTCGCCGCTCGCGTCGATCGCGAACCAGCCGGCGGGTCCGTTGCTGCCATCGTACACACCCTTGTCGACGACGGTGAGGCACGCGCCCGAGCAGGCGATCGAGGCGCCGATGTCGATGCTGCCGACATCATAGGCGGTGTCGATGACGAGCCGCGTGTCGCCGCGATCCTCGCGGCTGCGGATGGTGCCGATGTCGGTGATGATGCCGGTGAACATGGGGTGCGTTATCCTTCTCTGACGCGCTCGTAGACGTCGAGCCGGTCGCTGCCAAGCAGGCGGCTGTCGGCAAGGCGCCAGCGGCCGTGCGCGTCGGCGAGATCGGTCAGCCCGATGTCGCCGAGCGCGGACCTGCCACCGCCGATCAGGATCGGTGCGCGATAGAGCAGAAGCCGGTCGACGCGGTCGGCGGCGAGGAAGGCCGATGCCGCGCCGGCGCCGCCCTCGACCAAGATCGAATCGACATCGTCGATCGCTTCGGGCGAGGCGACGGCGGTCCAGCCTTCGGGCGCTTTGGCGCGGGTGAGCAAGAATTTGCGGGGGCTGCGGTCTTCGAGTCCCGGCAGCCGCACGTCGAGTTTCGGCGCATCGGTTTCGAACGTCCCGCGTCCGGCGAGGATCGCCTGATGGTTTGCACGCTCCAAATGCCCGTGCGCGCGGGCGCGGTCGCCGGTGATCCAGCGGCTCGACCCGTCGGCGCGCGCGATGCAGCCGTCGAGCGAGGTCGCGAGCTTGAGCGTGACGAACGGCCGCCCCTCGGTGTGCCGCGTCCACCAGGGCGCCATCGCAGCGCGGGCCTTGGCGGGAAGGACGTTGAAGATGACCTCGATCCCCGCAGCCTGCAACCGCGCAATCCCCTTGCCGTTGGTGCGCGTATCGGGGTCCTGCGCGGCGATCACGACGCGCGCGATGCCCGCGGCGATCAACGAATCGCTGCATGCCGGGCCGCGCGGGCTCGCGTGGGCGCAGGGTTCGAGCGTGACGTAAGCGGTCGCGCCGCGCGCCGCGTCGCCTGCGGCGGCGAGCGCCATCGCCTCGGCATGCGGCCGTCCGCCGGGCTGGGTCCAGCCGCGCGCGATAACCTTGCCCTGCCGGACGATCAGGCAACCGACATTGGGATTGGGCGCCGACGCCGGGCGGCCGCGCCGCGAGAGCGCGATGGCGACCGCCATCCAGTCGGCATCGGCGGGGCCGCGCTGCATATGGTCAGTCGGCGGCTTTGGGCTGCGCGCCGCGCGCCGCGCGTTCGGCGAGCGTCGAGCGCGTCGCCACCGGCTCGGGCTTTTTCTTCGCCGCCGCGGCCGCCTCTTCGCCCAGCGTCTCGCGCGTCACCTTGTCGGCCTCGGCCGAATCATATTCGATGCCGAGGCTGTCGGCGAAGCGCTGATATTCGGCGCGCTTCTGGGCGTTCTGCCGCGTCGTTTCCTTGGCGCGCGCAACCCAGTCGGCGCGGATCTCGGCGGCGCTGCGGTTCGCGGTCCAATTCTCGAAATAGATGATCTGCTCTTTCGGCTTTTCATAGGGGATCAGATATTTCTCGACCCCGGTGAAAATCAGCCAGGTCAGCGCCAGCGCGACGCCCCAGATCGCCCAGCGATGCGGGCGCGGTTCGCGGATATAGGCCCAGAAATCGGACAGGCCGCCGCCGACATCCACTTTGTTGAACATTCCCATCATCCCAATTTAGGCGATGTCGCGGTAATTTGCGAGGGGAAGCGACGCGCGCGAGGATTGCGCCAGATGAAGGATGTTAGCGTTCTCGATTGCAAAAAATGCAACAGCAGATGTCCATTTCGCAGTTGCAACATTTTTGGTGCAGTGCAATATGAGCATGCCTTTTAGGCATCCTCTCCCAAAACTTTCACGGGCCACCTTCGGGTGGCCCTTTTTTTTGCCCGTTTTCGGGCACAAAACCTGACTTTTTTAGTCGAGAAATGCGATCCGGTTCGAATCACGCGGTCGCGAATCAGTCCTGCGCGGGGGTCCGCGCTTCGAATCGCCTGACTTCAGCAATGAAGCTGCCCGGCAGCGGCGTCGGCGTCCCGCTGTCGGTGTCGAGATGGGCGTAGCTAATCTCGATATCGGTGAGCCGCTCATTTTCGCGGAAAATCCCGCAATGGACCGTGAAGTTCGTCCGCCCAAAGCGGCTGATTCGCGCCGCGATCGTGATCAGTTCGTCGAGTCGCGCCGGGGCGTGATAGTCGATCTCGCAATGCGTCTCGTGGATGTCTGTACCATATTGGTGAAAATAGGGTCCGGGCTGCCCCTCGCCGAGCGCGCGGAAATATTCGGTCACGCCGATATCGGCGTAGACGAGATAATTGGCGTTGAAGACGATATTCTGGCCGTCGATCTCGTTGAAGCGGACGCGAACGCGCTCCTGCACGCGGAAATCGGCGAGCGGCACGTCGCTGCGGACATCGGTCATGCGCGGATCAAGCCGCGAGTGCGGTGGGGGCGCGGTCGAGCGGCGCGCACGCCGCTTCGAGCCAGGCCCGGTCGTCGCCGCTCATTCCGGGCGCGAGCTTTTCGAACACCGCGGCATGATAGGCGTCGAGCCAGTCGGCCTCGGCACCCGACAGCAGCGCGGTGTCGACGAGGTTCTGCGCGATCGGGGTGAAGGTGATCGTCTCGAACCCCAGCATATCCTCTTCGGCGCCGTCGATGCTTTGCGGCACCACGATCACCAGATTTTCGATGCGAATGCCGAACGCGCCCGCCTTGTAATAGCCAGGCTCGTTCGAGAGAATCATGCCCGCGTGCAGCGGCTCCTCGGTCCCCGCCTGCCCGCCCGCGGGCTTGGCGATACGCTGCGGCCCTTCGTGGACCGCCAGATAAGCGCCGACGCCGTGGCCGGTGCCATGCGCATAATCGACCCCGTCGGCCCACAGATATTGGCGCGCGAGGATGTCGAGCTGGCTGCCGCGTGTCCCCTTGGGGAAGCGCGCGGTCGCGAGCGCGATATGCCCCTTGAGCACCTGCGTGAAGCGGCGGCGCATTTCGGCGGTCGGCACGCCGATCGCGATCGTGCGCGTGATGTCGGTGGTGCCGTCGGCGTACTGCCCGCCTGAATCGACGAGATAGAGCGTGCCCGTTTCGATCGCGCGGTTCGTGGTCGCGTCGACCTTGTAATGCGGCAGCGCGCCGTTCGGACCCGCCGCCGAGATGGTGTCGAAGCTCAGATCGACGAGCGCGCCATTGGCGTCGCGAAATTCGCGCAGCTTCGCCGCGGCGCCGAGTTCATCGAGCCCGCCCAGCGGCGCGACATCCTCCATCCATTGCAGGAAGCGCGACACCGCGACGCCGTCGCGGACGTGCGCGGCGCGCGTGCCGTTCAGCTCGGTGTCGTTCTTGATCGCCTTGGGCAGCACCGCGGGGTCGCGGTGGCGTTCGATCTTCGCGCCGGCAGCTTCCAATGCGGTAAAGATCGCCGCGACGGCGCGGTCGGGGTCGACCGCGACCTTCTTGTCCTTGAGATCGGCGAGCGCGGCCTCGAACGCGTCGCGGTCGTGGATGCGCACGCTGTTGCCGAGATGCGCGCGCACCGCGTCGGTGACCTTTTCGGGCGCGATGAACAGGTCGGCGGTGGCGTCGGCGTGGAGCAGCGCGAAGGCGAGCCCGACGGGCGTGTGGCTGACGTCAGACCCGCGGATGTTGAAGGTCCACGCGACCGAATCGAGCGCGGTCATCACCGTCGTGTCGAGACCCTTCGCCTTGAGCCAGTCGGCGATCACGGCGCGCTTGTCGGTCGCGGCCTGCCCCGCGAGCTTGGTGTCATAGACCGTCACCGCAGCGGCGCTCGGCGCCGGCTGGTCGTCCCACGCGGCGTCGAGCGGGTTGTCGTCGACCGCGACGAGCTGCGCGCCCTTGTCGGCGAGCGCCTTACCGAGACCGCGCGCCCAGTCGATGCCGTGGAGCCAGGGGTCGAAACCGATCTTCTGCCCCGCGCTGACGTTGGCGCCGAGCCATTCGGCAACGCTCGACTGCGGCACGCCGACATAGTCGAACAGCGACCCGTCGACCTGATCGCGGACCTGCACCGTATAGCGCCCGTCGACGAACACCGCGGCCTTCGCCGGCAGCACCGCCGCGGTCCCCGCCGAGCCGCCAAAGCCCGTCAGCCACGCCATGCGCTGCGCATAGTCGCCGACATATTCGCTCATATGCTCGTCGCTGATCGGCACGACAAAGCCGTCGAGACCGCGCGCGGCAAGTTCGGCGCGGACGCGAGCGAGGCGCTCTGCGTATACCGATTGGGGGACGGGGCTGGACATGGTCGCTTCCTTGTTCCTACATCGTAGGCGATCCCGCCCAATCGGGCGACACCGCGGGGGATTTTTCGATGCGCGCTATTTGGATGTTTCTGGCAGCAATTGCCACCCCGCTTGTCGCATCGCCCGCCCTGTTCGCCAAAGAGAAAGATGCCGCATTGACCAGCCCGATCCCTGCCCTGCCCGCCGCCCCCGTCGCGGGAAAGCGTCCGCATGAAGTGACGCTGCACGGCAAGACGCTCTCCGACCCGTACCACTGGCTGAAGGATGAGAGCTATCCGACGATCGATGACAAGGATGTGCTCGATTATGTGAAGGCCGAGAATGCCTATTTCGACGCCGCGATGAAGCCGCATGCGGCGCTGGTCGAAACGATCTTCCAGGAGATGAAGGGGCGGATCAAGGAAGCCGATTCGAGCGTGCCGCAGAAGGACGGCGACTGGGTCTATTGGGTCGAATTTGAAGAGGGCGCCGAATATAAGAAATGGTATCGTAAACCCGCCGCTGGCGGGGACGCGATCCTGATCCTCGACGAGGTCGCGATGGCCGCGGGCAAGGAATATTTCCGCCTGTCCGACGTGTCGGTCAGCCCCGACGGCAAGCTGATGGCCTATGCCGTCGACGACAATGGCTCCGAACGCTTCGAGGTGCGCTTCAAGAATCTGCTGACCGGCGAGGCGCTCCCCGACGTCATTCCGGGCACGCTGTCGTCGCTGGTGTGGACCGCGAAGAATGACGCGCTGCTGTACGGTCTCGCGAACGAGAATTGGCGCACCGACAATGTCCGGCTGCACAAGCTCGGCACTCCGGTCGCCGAGGATAAATTGCTCTACAAGGAGGCCGACATCGGTTTCGGCGTCGGAATCGGCAAGACCGCCGCCGACAATTATATTGTCATCGCGACGGGCGATAACGAGACGAGCGAGGTCTATCTGCTCCCCGCCGACAATCCCGAGGCGAAGATGCAGCTCGTGTCGGCGCGCAAGAAGGGCCGCGAATATAGCGTCGATGAGCGCGATGGGACGCTCTATGTCTATACCAACGACGAGCATCCCAATTTCCGCGTCGCGACCGCGAGCGTGAAGAAACCCGATGCGTGGAAGACGCTGATCCCCGGATCGGACGCGAGCTACATCACCGGGCTTTCGGTCTTCCGCGACTATTTCGTGCTCGAAACGCGCGAGAAGGGCGTCGATCAGGTCGATATCCGCCAATATGACGCGCCGCTGACCCCCGGCCGGATCCAGTTTCCCGAAGCGACTTATGTCGCGGGACTCGGCGACAATCCCGAATATCATCAGGACAAGCTGCGGCTCGATTATGAATCGATGGTCACCCCCGACACGGTGTTCGATTACGACTTGGCCGGCGGCAAGCTCGAAACGCTGAAGGTGCAGGAAATTCCATCCGGTTATAATCATGACGATTATGTAACCGAATTGGTAAGCATGCCTTCACGCGACGGCACCCCGGTTCCGGTGTCGCTCGTCTACAAGAAGGGCACGCCGCGCGACGGCAGCGCGCCGATGCACCTCTATGTCTATGGCAGCTATGGCTACCGCGTCCCGCCGGGCTTCTCGACGACGCGTTTGAGCCTTGTCGATCGCGGCATGATCTATGCGATCGCGCATGTCCGCGGCGGCGACGACCTCGGCCGCGCCTGGTATCTCGCGGGCAAGACGACCGAGCGCAAGAACACGTTCAACGACTTCATCGACGTCGCCAAGGGCCTGATCGCGGCGAAATATACGAGCGCGGGCAAGATTTCGATCGAAGGCCGCTCGGCGGGCGGACAGGTGATGGGCGCGGTCTATAATCAGGCCCCCGAGCTGTGGGGCGCGGTGCTCGCGGGCGTGCCCTTCGTCGATGTGATCAACACGATGGTCGACAAGGACCTGCCGCTCACCCCCGGCGAATGGCCCGAATGGGGCAATCCGATCACCGACAAGGCCGCGTTCGACTATATGCTGAGCTACAGCCCGTACGACAATGTGACCGCGAAAGCCTATCCGCCGATGCTGGTGTCGGCGGGGCTCAACGACCCGCGCGTGACCTATTGGGAGCCCGCCAAATGGGTCGCCAAGCTCCGCGCGACGCGCACCAACGACGCGGCGCTGCTGCTGCGCACCAACATGGGCGCGGGCCACGCCGGCAAATCGGGCCGCTGGGGCGCGCTGCGCGAGGATGCCGAGGAGTTTGCGTTCGTGCTGACGCAGCTGGGGGTGGAGAAATAATCACAAACGTCATCATTCCCGCGAGAGCGGAAACCCAGTTCAGACGGTTGCTCGCTGGGTTCCCGCTTTCGCGGGAATGACGATATTTTGGATGATGCGTAAGCGCCTAGGCGTCCTTGCCCAGCCGCTGTAGCCAAGCCTTGGCCTGCTTGGGTTCACCCGGAGCGTTCGTTGAGACTGGGCCGCGCGATGCCTCGAACTCCTCGTGCAACGCGAATGGCTGCAATCCCAACTGATCGCGTATCTGGTCAATTTCGTCGCCCCGGTCGCACAGGTCCGTGACGACGGGCTCCCATTTGGCGCGTGTCGCGCGGTCCTGGTTGTGACCGAACAGGCCCCACGAGCCACCAGCAACCCTGCGCAACGCGTCCAGCAAGACAGCCTCGTATTCGGCCTCCAACTCGAGACGACGGGTGTCGAGGCGCTCGAGGCGGTCCGCCCTGCTCATCAGGCTGGCAAATATCCGCGCGCGATCAATTCGACCTCCAGCGTCACCGCATCCTCGAAACGATGGGCGGCAATGCCAACCGATTCGGCACCCGCGACATTTGCCGCATTGTCGTCGATGAACAGCGCACCCGCGGGGTCGATACCGAATCGCTCGATCGCGAGGCGGTAGATCGCCGGGTCAGGCTTCATCAATTTCTCGGTCCCCGACACGATGATATCGCCGAAGCGGTCGAACACCGGCTGGGTCGGGCGGAAAGCTTCCCAGAATTCATGCCCGAAGTTGGTGATCGCGAACAGCGGCACGCCCGCGGCGTCGAGGCGCTCGACGAGTTCGAGACTGCCGGGCATCGGGCCAGGGATCGTCTCGTTGAAGCGCGTCGCATAGGCGTCGATCAGCGGCGCATGCTCCGGAAATTCGGCTTTCCGTTCGGGCACCATCTCGGCGAGCGGGCGGCCCGCGTCGTGCTGGAAATGCCAGCCCGGCGTGACGACATTCGTCACGAACCATTCGAGCTGGCCCTCGTCGGCGATCAGCTTTGCGAACAGATAGCGCAGGTCCCAGTCGAACAGGACGCGGCCGACGTCGAAAATCACACTCTGCCGAATCATACGGCCTCCAGACGCGCGAAAGCGCCGCCGGAAGCCTCCGACGGCGTAACGCTGTTCATCAAAAACAAACGGGGCGAAAACACCCCGCGCAGGGGCATTAGCCCTGGCGCGCCTTGAAGCGGCGGTTGGTCTTGTTGATCACATAGGTGCGGCCACGGCGGCGGATAACGCGGTTATCCCGGTGGCGGTCCTTCAGCGACTTCAGGCTGTTGCGAATCTTCATGATCTCTGTCCGTAAATCTTGGCGTATTGACGCGAAGCGGCGCAACTATGGGGAAGCGGGTGAAAAGTCAACCGGCTCGCGGGCCAAGTTCCCCTTTTTCCGTTCGCATCGAGCGAAGTCGAGATGCCCCTCGACCTTGCACCATCCCGACGGGTGTCTCGACTTCGCTCGACACGAACGGAATTGGAAGGCGTTTCAGCCCGCCAGCGCCTTTTGCCGCCGCCGCTGCACCGACGAGCCATAGCCCATCGCCTCGCGATATTTGACGACGGTGCGCCGCGCGATGTCGTGGCCCTCGGCCGACAGTTTCTGCGCGATCGTCTCGTCGGAGAGAATCGCCTTCGCATCCTCGGCCTCGATCATCGCCTTGATCCGGCTCTTCACCGCCTCGGCCGACACCGCGCCGTCGCCCTCGACCGCCGAGATGCCACTCGAGAAGAAATATTTGAGCTCGAACAATCCGCGCGCGCAGCTGAGGTACTTGTTGCTGGTGACGCGGCTGACGGTCGATTCGTGCATGCCGATTTCCTCGGCGACCTGCCGCAAGGTCAGCGGGCGCATATGCGCGACGCCGTGGAGGAAAAAGCCTTCCTGCTGCTTCACGATCGCGCTCGCGACCTTGACGATCGTGCGCTGGCGCTGGTCGAGCGCCCGGACGAGCCAGTTGGCGCCCGCGAGCTGTTCGGAGAGCCATGCCTTGCTCTTCGCCGCCGCGCCCTGCGCGAGTTCGGTGTAATAGCGGCGGTTGACGAGCAGCCGCGGCAGGGTGCCGCTGTTGATCTCGACCGCCCAGCCCTTCGCGGTCTGGCGGATATAAAGGTCGGGGACGACCGCCGGGGCGCCGTCGCCGCCGAATTTGAGGCCGGGCTTGGGGTCGTAACCGCGCAGTTCGCGAATCATGTCGGCGAGATCCTCGTCGTCGACCCCGCAGATGCGCTTCAGTTGCGGGAACGCGCCCTTGGCGACGAGATCGAGGTGCGCGATCATCGTCGCCATCGCGGGGTCGTAGCGGTCGGCCTCGCGCGCCTGGATCGCGATGCATTCGGCGAGGTCGCGCCCGCCGACGCCCGAGGGATCGAAGCATTGGATGCCCGCGAGTATCTCTTCGAGCAAGGCGAGCGGGACGCCGAGCTGCGCCGCGAGTTCGGCAAGGTCGGCGCGGAGGTATCCCGCCTCGTCGATCAGCGCGACGAGCTGGCCCGCGACGATCGCCTCGATCCCGCTGAAACGCTCGCCGACCTGCGCGAGCAGATGGTCGTGCAG
The DNA here is from genome assembly GCA_005503215.1 of Sphingomonadaceae bacterium 3R27C6. Lineage (GTDB taxonomy): Bacteria > Pseudomonadota > Alphaproteobacteria > Sphingomonadales > Sphingomonadaceae > Sphingopyxis. The sequence continues at coordinate 58,907 of SCNS01000016.1, forward strand.
CGTACCCTCATGCTCGGCGAAGCTGTCGAAATCGATGTCCTCGCCGCTCCCAGACAGCCCGACATTGTCGCTCGCGCTGTCGTGGTGGAAGCTTTCGGCGGCGAGGTCGACGTCGAGGTCGTTCGCGGTGCCGCCATCCGCCGCCAGCGCCTGATCGGCGTCGAGCGAGGCGGCCTCGGCCGCCGGGGCCTCGCCGCCGGGCACACCATCGGGATCGCCCGCGCTGCCGTCGCTGTCTGCCGACGCCGTGTCGAGCAGCGGATTGCCTTCGAGCGCCTCGGCCAGATAGGCTTCGAGTTCGAGATTCGACAGTGCCAGCAGCTTGATCGCTTGCTGCAGCTGCGGCGTCATCACCAGCGATTGCGACTGGCGGAGATCGAGGCGCGGACCCAACGCCATCAGCGATTATTCGATCACAAAGAGAAGCCCTCGCCGAGATAGAGGCGACGCACCTCGGGGTCGGCGACGAGCTCTTCGGGGGAGCCGGCAAGCAGCACCTTGCCGTCGTAGATGATGCAGGCGCGGTCGACGAGGTCGAGCGTTTCGCGCACATTATGGTCGGTGATCAGCACGCCGATGCCGCGCGTCTTGAGGTCCACGACCAGATCGCGAATATCGCTGATCGACAAGGGATCGATGCCAGCAAAGGGTTCGTCGAGCAGCATGATCGACGGGTTGGCGGCGAGCGCGCGCGCGATTTCGGCGCGGCGCCGTTCGCCGCCCGAGAGCGCCATCGCCGCCGAATCGCGGAGCCGCGTGAGGCCGAATTCGTCGAGCAATTCTTCCATCCGCCGCTCGCGCGCGATCTTGTCGGGCTCGCTGAGTTCGAGCACCGCGCCGATATTCTGCTCGACCGTCATGCCGCGAAAGATCGAGGTTTCCTGCGGCAGATAGCCAAGACCGAGGATCGCGCGGCGATACATCGGCAGCGCGGTGATGTCGGCACCGTCGAGCATGATGCGCCCGGCGTCGGGCTTCACCAGCCCCATGATCGAATAGAAGCAGGTCGTCTTGCCCGCACCGTTCGGACCGAGCAGGCCGACGACTTCGCCCTTGCCAACCGACAACGACACATCCGACAGCACGACGCGCTTGTCATAGCTTTTGGCGATCGAGATGACCGCGAGCCCGTTGCCCGCGGCGGCATCCTCGCGGACATGCGCCTTGTGCTCGGTGACGCCATGATCGTCCTCGGTCAGCGTGCCAGCGATGGATTCGTCGTCGGTCATAGGTCGGTCGGTTCCGTTTCTAGCCCCCGAGCGGCGTTACCCCAGCGACGCGGCGAACGTCAATCTGGCAAGATTTTTGCAGGGTCACAGAGGCGGCGGCGCTTAATGCGCCGCCTGCGGCCCGCGCACGATCCCCGACAAAGCGAGTTGCTCGTCGATCGCCGCGAGCAGCCGCGCCAGTGCCGCCTCGTCCTTCGCTTCGGCGCGCGCGACGAGCACGTCCTGCGTGTTCGACGCACGCAGCAGCCACCAGCCATCGTCGGTGAGCACGCGCGCACCATCGGTGCGGTCGACCTGCGCCCCCGATTCCGCGAGCCGATCGAGGACTTCATCCACAATGGCGAATTTACGGCTCTCGTCGACCTGGAAGCGCATTTCGGGGGTGTTCACCATCGGCGCCATGCTGCCGCGGAGTTCAGTCACGCTCTGCCCGAGCTTCGTCGCCGCCTCGATCAGCCGCACCGCGGCATAGGGCGCGTCGTCATAACCATAATAGCGATCGGCGAAGAAGATATGCCCGCTCATCTCGCCCGCCAGCGGGCTGCCGGTTTCCTTCATCTTTGCCTTGATCAGGCTGTGGCCGGTCTTCCACATCAGCGGCTTGCCGCCGAGCTCGGCGACGCGGTCGAACAAGGCCTGGCTCGCCTTCACGTCGGCGATGACGGTCGCGCCGGGCAGGTCCTTCAGCACCGCCGCGGCATAGATTTGCAGCAGCTGGTCACCCCAGATCACGCGGCCTTCGCCGTCGATCGCGCCGATGCGGTCGCCGTCTCCATCGAAAGCGACGCCGAAGTCGAGGCTCTTCTCCGCGACGAGCTTGCGCAGATCGGCGAGATTCTTCTCTTCGGTGGGATCGGGATGGTGGTTCGGAAAATGGCCGTCGATGTCGGTAAACAGCAGGTGGTGCTCGCCCGGAAGGCGCGCGGTGAGTTTCTCGATGACGGTGCCCGCGGCGCCGTTGCCGGCGTCCCAGCCGATGCGGAAGGCGCCGCCGGCGAAACCCTCGACCAGCCGGTCGACATAGGCGTCGACGATATCGATGCTTTGCGACGTGCCTTCGCCCGCCTCCCAGTCGCCCGCGGCGGCCATTTTGCCGATGCCGAGGATATCGGCGCCGTAGAAGGGACGCCCCTGCATCACAAATTTGAAGCCATTATAGTCGGGGGGATTGTGGCTGCCGGTTATCTGTATGCCGCCCTCCACATCCTCGGTTGACGCGGCATAATAGAGCATCGGCGTCGGCCCGAGCCCGACGTTGAGCGCGTCGGCGCCCGCATCGTTGATCCCGGCAATCAGCGCATCGGCGAGCATCGGCGACGACAGGCGGCCGTCATAGCCGACGGCAATGCGCTTGCCGCCCGCGCGGCGGACCAGCGTCGCGAAGCTGCGACCGATGGCGTAGGCGTCCTTGTCCGACAGCGTGTCGCCAACGACCCCGCGGATGTCATATTCGCGCAGCATCGTCGGGTGGAAATTGTGCGTCATCTTTGATCCTCTTGGGGAGAGAAAGGGTCAGGGTCCGTACTCAATTAGGCGGCGGCGAACAGATCCCCGTCCGGATGCAGTCTTTCGCGCACCGGCAGGTTCAGTCCACCCATCGCCTCGCGGAGTTCCTGCCGCGCGACGACGTGGCCAATCCCCATGCCGCCAAGGTGCGCCTTGTCGAGCAGGGTGAGGCCAGCCGGGAAAAGCTCGCGATAGATGACGCGCTCGCCGAGTCCCGGGATGACGCGGAACCCGACGCGCCGCGACAACTGGGTCAGCGCCTCGCCGACGCGGCGCATATTGTGCGCGTCGACGTGCTGGAGGCGGTTGCGCAGAATGATCCAGTCCATCGTCCGCCCGTCGGTCTTCGCGCGCGTCTTGCGCGCGTCCCAGATCAGTTCGGAATAGAAGCTGGGGCGGGTAACCTGAAAGGTTTCGGGATCAACCTGTCCGATCAGGTCGAAGTCGATGAAACTGTCGTTGATCGGGGTGACGAGCGTATCGGCGCTGGTCGCGAGGTGGCGCGCAAAGACGTCGTCGCGGCCCGGGGTGTCGGCGATCAGATAATCGACGTCTTCGCTCAGCGCCGCGACCTGATCGTCGAGTTCTTCGATGGTCGAGCCGGTGAACACCTCGAAGCGCGGGGTCGGCAGCGCGATCTCGCGGCGCTTCGCGGTATTCTCGCGATTTTCGAGATAGCGGTGGAAGGTGCGCTGGCGCGGGTCGAGATCGATCCCCGCGACGCGCCAGCCCTGGCTCGCCAGCGCGACCGCGAAATGCACGGCGCACGTCGATTTGCCGGTCCCGCCTTTTTCATTGGCAAAGATGATGCGGTGCGGTGCGGGCTTCGTCGCTGAGGTCGTCATGGGGCGTTGCGATTTTCCTGTTTGCGCGGCATGGCGGCCGGCGCGCGAAGTGATATAGTCGCGCCAATATCGGAGGGCGACCAGCCGTGCAAATCATCCGTGACATCGCGATGCTGCACCGTGCCGTTACGGCACTAAAGCAGGGAGGAAAGAGCGTCGCTCTGGTCCCGACGATGGGATCGCTGCACGATGGCCACCTCTCGCTGGTGCGCATGGCAAAGCGTGTCGCCGACCACGCGGTCGTGTCGATTTTCGTCAACCCGACGCAATTCGGCCCGAACGAGGATTTCGCCGCCTATCCGCGCGACGAGGCGCGCGATGCCGCGATGCTCGTCGAGGAAGGCACCAGCCTGCTCTGGGCGCCCGATGTCAGCGTCATGTACCCCGACGGACACGCCACGCATATTGAGGTCGCCGAACTCGGCGCCGATTATTGCGGCGCGGCGCGCCCCGGCCATTTCGACGGCGTCGCGACCGTCGTCGCCAAATTGTTCAACCAGGTGCGGCCCGACGTCGCGATCTTCGGCGAAAAGGACTGGCAGCAGCTCGCGATCATCCGCCGCATGGCGCGCGATCTCGACTTCGGAATCGATATCATGGGCGCACCGATCGCGCGCGACGATGACGGCCTCGCGCTGTCGTCGCGCAACGCCTATCTCTCGCCCGAACAGCGCACGGCGGCATCCATCTTTCCGCGTGCGCTGAACACCGCGGCGAAAGCGATCGCGGGCGGCGCCGATGTCGGCGAAGCGCTTGCCAGGGCCGAGACGGTGATCGTCGGGGGCGGCTTCGACAGCGTCGACTATGTCGCGCTCGCCGATGCCGACAGCCTCGAGAGACTGGACGCTTTTCGGAAGCCCGCGCGGCTTCTGGCGGCGGCACGGATCGGAAAAACGCGGCTGATCGACAATCTTCCGGTCGGCGATTAACGCTAAAACCCACCGGTTTCCGGGGACTTCGGACGATATCCACAAAAAAGTGCCATCGCCGTTAACGCTTTGTTGACCATAAACCGCAACTTTGGGGCCCGAGGTCTCCATGTGGGGTGGAGGCAAAGGGGGTTATCATGGCGAATAGTCTGAAGTCTGCCCAATATCTGATTGAGAGCCGTCTGCTCGACGCCGCACGCGGCGACGCCAATGCCTATTTCGATCTCGGCATTGCCTTTTCGACCGGCACCGGCGGGGTCGATGTCGACCTGATCCAGGCGCATAAATGGTTCAACCTCGCCGCGCTTGGCGGCAATATCGAAGGCCAGCAATGCCGCGCCGACCTGTCGGACGAGATGAGCCGCGACGAAATCGCCGAAGCGCAGCGCCAGGCGCGCGCCTGGCTCGACGAGACGGCGCGCCGTCCCGCCGCGCGGCGCTTTGCGGCCTAGTCTCGACGCTTGAAGGGCGTCTGCCCTTCCAGCCATTCCATTTCGACTGCTTCCGCCTGCCGTTCCTGTTCGAGGTAATCGGCAACCGCGCGGCGAAATCCTGGGTCGGCGATGAAATGCGCCGACCATGTCGCGACCGGGCCATAGCCGCGCGCGAGCTTGTGCCCGCCCTGCGCGCCCGCCTCGACGCGGGCAAGGCCGCGCTCGATCGCAATGTCGATCGCGCGATAATAGCATAATTCAAAATGGAGATAGGGAATCTCGACGAGACAGCCCCAGTAGCGGCCGTAGAGCGTGTCGGCGCCGAGGAAGTGCAGCGCGCCGGCGACCGGCCGCTCATCGCCGTCATAGGCGATCAGCAGCATGATCTGATCCGCCATCGTCGCGCCCATCAGGTCGAACGCTTCGCGCGTCAGATAGGGATGTCCCCATTTGCGCGCGCCGGTGTCCTGATAGAAAAGCCACATCGCGTCCCAATGTTCGGGATGGATCGCATCGCCCGTCAGCTCCTCGATTCGCAGCCCCTCGACCGCGCGTTGCCGCTCCTTGCGGAGCTGCTTGCGCTTCGCCGAATTCAGCGTGCCAAGGAAATCGTCGAAGTTGCGATAGCCCGCGTTCGCGAAATGGAACTGGATATCGCGGCGGACGAGCCAGCCCGCTTCCTCGAACAGCGGCATCTGCTCGGGCGCGACAAAGGTCGCGTGCGCCGACGACAGCCCGTTCTGCCGCACCACCGCCTCAGCGGCACGGAGCAGCAGCAGCGCGTCGCCCCGGTCCGTTGCCAGCAGGCGCGGCCCCGGCACGGGGGTGAAGGGCGCCGCGATCTGCAGCTTGGGATAATAATCGCCGCCCGCACGCGCCCATGCGTCGGCCCACGCATGGTCGAACACATATTCGCCCTGGCTGTGCGATTTGAGGTACGCGGGCGCGGCGGCGACGAGCGCACCGCCGGCATCTTCGACGAGCAGCGGCGCCGCCTGCCAGCCGGTGCCCGCTCCAACGCTGCCCGATTGTTCGAGCAGCGACAGAAAGGCGTGGCCGACGAACGGATTGCCGCCGTCGTGAAGGCTGTCCCACGCCGCCGCGTCGATCGCCGCGACACCGGTGCCGAGCGATATCGTCCGTGCCGGCGGGTCCGCCTCGGCCATGGCTTACGCCGGGCGCACCGCGACGATCACGTCGGCCTCGACCGCGGCGCCGAGCGGCAGCACCGCGACGCCGACCGCGGCGCGCGCGTGGCGGCCCGCTTCGCCGAACAAGGTCTCGAACAATTCCGACGCGCCATTGGCGACCTTTGCCTGATCGGTGAAGCCGGGGGTGCTGTTGACGAACACGCCGAGCTTGACGACGCGCTCGACGCGCGACCAGTCGCCGCCAAGCGCCTGCCCGATCTGCGCCACGAGCATCAGCGCGACGCGCTGCGCGGCATCCTGACCGCCCGCAACATCGACATCCTCGCCAAGGCGGCCGGTGACGACCTGCCCGTCGCGGAACGGCAGCTGGCCGCTGACATAGAGCAGGCCACCATGCTCGACGACGGGCACATAGGCGGCGACCGGCGCGGCGGGCTTGGGCAGTTCGAGGCCGAGTTCGGCGATTTTGGCGGCGATATCCATGAGAGAGCTTCCTTGTTAGACCGGTTCGACAGCCGGGGCGGGGATGTTTTCGGCGAGGCGCGCCAGGATCCAGTCGCGCGCCGCCGTCCAGTCGTCGATGCGGGCGTGCGCATGCTTCGCGGGCGCGATCTTGTCCGCGATCGCGGGCTCGCCGACGAGGTGGAGCCGCCACACATCGGGTGCTTCCTGCGCGACCGACATATGATGGCCGGCGAGGTCGTCGATGAACACCGCGACCGAAGGCTGATACTCCTCGATCAGGCGGCGCACCGGTTCGCCCTTGCCGCCGCGGCTGCCGATCACCGGCGCGTGGAAATCGTGGAGCGCGAGCTGCTCAACGCGCGCCTGCTGATGCTCGGGGCCGACGTTGGTGAGCACGACGATATCGGCCTCGGCACCGATCGCCGCCATCGCCGCCAAGGCACCCGGAATCGGATATTGCCGCGTCATTTCCCGGCGGAAAAAGCCGTCGAGCAAGGGCCACACCTCGGCCGCCTCGAGCGGCGTGCCGCATTCCTTGCGCTTCAGCGCGTTCGCGAAGCTCGCATCCTCGATGCGGAAGATCACGCCATGTTCGGCGTCGACCCATTCGGCGAAGGGCACGACCATGTGCATCAGCACCTCGTCGCAATCGGTGATGACGAGCGGGCGGTTCATGCGGCGGTTCCTTCGAGTCTCTGGGCGGCGGCGGCGATGCTGGCGGGCGGCACCTGCAACGCTTCGGCGCACGCGACAAGGTCGTTTTCATGGCCCGTGAGGAACGACAGGATCGCCGCAAGCGTCGCCTGCTCGCCGAGCGATGCGCGCAGTTCGTCGGGGGCGAGCCCGGTCAGGCCGAGCAGCCGTTCGGCACGCGGTTCGTCGCTCAAGATCCAGCCGAGCGCCTGAAGCGCCAGCGCGGCATCGCCATCGTGCAAGTCGTGTGTCCCTAATTGTGTCGTGCCGCCGATTCGCCTAAACGGGCCGCGGATGCAAGGTGGGGAACATAAGTAACATGGGCAAGACCATCCTGGTCGTCGAAGATAATGAGCTCAACCTTCGCCTCTTCTGCGACCTGCTCAACGCCCATGGCTATAGCGCGCATCCGGTGCGCGACGGACGCGACGCGCTGGCCAAGGCGCGCGAAGTGTCGCCCGACCTGATCATCATGGACATCCAGTTGCCGCATGTCAGCGGGCTCGACCTGATCGGCCAGATGAAGGCCGACCTGACCCTGCGCGCGGTGCCGATCATGGCGGTCACCGCCTATGCGGGGAAAGGCGACGAGGAACAGATCAAGGCGGCGGGCGCCGAAGCCTATGTGTCCAAACCGATTTCGGTGATCAAATTCATCGAAAGCGTCGGGGCCTTCGCTTAGTTTTTGTGATCGCGCGGCCCCGATTGCGACGGGCCGCCCAAAATCATCGGCGAGTTGCTGGCCCGCGCGGCGACGGCACCGCCGGGTTCAGCCACCGGCCAGCTTTCCTTTCCTAATCCTGATCGCGGGGGTTCAGGATGGAAGGACATAAGATGTTTTTGATGAAGAGGCTGGCCTTGACGGCGTTGATCGGCGCGACGACGCTGGCCGCCATGCCGACCGAAGCCGAGGCGCGCAGCCGCCACCATCGGCACGGGCATTACGATCGCGACCATGATCGCTGGCAGGATCGCCGCGAATATCGGCGCCACCGCGAAGGCCGATATTATCGGAACTGCCGCACCAGCGGCACGACGGGGCTGATCGTCGGCGGCGCGGCCGGCGCCTTGCTGGGCCGCGAAATCGATAGCCGCGGCGACCGCGCCACGGGCACGATCCTCGGTGCCGCGGGCGGCGCGCTGCTCGGCCGCGAGATCGACCGCAAGCGTCGCTGCTGACCGCTGCGGGGGAAGGAAGGGACCGTCAGGCGGCGCAGGCGCCGCGGGCGGTCCGTTCCGAAAGCCGCGGTGCGGCAGTGCGCAGCCACGGCGCCGAATAATGGATGGCGACGGCGGCCTCCGAGGCCGTGACGGCGGCGGTCCAGGCGCGGGCGATCCAGCGCGTTTCGGGGCTGTTACGGGTCATCTTATGTCTCCTTCACCCGGAACCGCGGAAGATGGGGAGGGGCGGTCCGGACGAATCCCATTTACCTCGGAAAATGCGGCAATCGGCGCCGAAATTGATCGTGCGGGCGACCAATTTTCGCGCTATTTATAAATTCATGCGAAAAATGATCGACCTCGACGATTTCGACCGGCGGCTGCTCGCGCTGGTGCGGCACGACAATCTGCAGCCCGCGCGAATCCTCGCCGACAAGGTCGGGCTGTCGCTGTCGGCGGTGCTCCGCCGCCTGCGCCGGATGCGCGAGGAGAAGGTGATCGTCGCCGATATCGCGGTGGTCAATCCGGCGCTCACCGGATCGGCGCTCACCATGCATATCCTCGTCCGGATGCAACAGGCGGGGCCGCAGACTATGGACGCGTTCGCGCGCGAGATCGCTCGCCACCCCGAAATCACGGGGGCATGGGACGTGACCGGCGACGATGATTTCCTGCTGAAAGTGCAGATCGGCTCGATGGAGGAATATGACGCCTTCACGCGCCGCGCGCTGGGCGAGGACAAGGGCGTGCATTCGTTCAAGACGATGATCGCGATCCGGCACATCATCGAGAATGATGTCGCGCGCCGGCCGCTGCGCGATTGATGAGGCGGACCGCGGGCGGGGATGGCAAGCGGCCTTAGCGACCGGTTGCGGACATTCTTCTCCCCTCCCGCAAGCGGGAGGGGAAATCAACTCGCTACCGCTACGGCAGTTCCCCACCCCAAAGCCGCCATTCTCCGGACACGAAAAAGGGCGGCACGCGGCCGCCCTTCTGGATCCCCGCTTTCGCCGGGATGACGCATTTCCGCCCCACGCGCGTTCAGCGCATGGAGAAATGCGTCACTTGATCTTGGCTTCCTTGAACTCGACGTGCTTGCGGACACGCGGGTCATACTTACGCACCGACATTTTTTCGGTCATCGTGCGCGGGTTCTTTTTCGTGACATAGAAAAAGCCCGTGTCGGCGGTGCTCACCAGCTTGATCTTGACGGTCGTCGGCTTGGCCATGGCCCTGTTCCTCGAATTAACTGCACATCCACCGGAGGTCCGAGGGATGCGGCGGGACTAGGGCCCCGACGTTGGTGTGAAAAACATGAAAGGGCCGCGCGACGCCGCGCCGCCCCTCAATATCCGGGCGCCTTTGGCGGGATTCGGCCTTTCTGTCAAGCGAAAGGAAGGACGGGCGGCACATCGGCCGCCCGTCCGGGAGGGGTGGGATTGTGGCCCTAAGCGTTCTTGATCTCGAAACGGACGCGCATTTCCTTCCAGCTTTCCTCAGGCACCCCGCCGCGCGTCGCAGCCTTGAAGCGCCATTTGGTGAGCGCGCGCCGCTTCGTCGCCTCGAAAAACGCCGGATCGTCGGTGCTGACCAGTTCGACCGCCTTCACCCGCCCGTCGGTGCCGATCAGCACGCGGACGACCGCGACGCCCTCGATCCCCTCGCGCTGGGCGCGTGCCGGATAGTCGGGCTGGAAAAGATCCGCATAGCGCTGGTCGAGCTGTGCAAGCACGAGCTTCGGCATGGCCGGCGGATCGGCGGCGCGCGCCGGCAGACCAAGGTCGACCGGGCCGGGGTCGGATATCGGGGGCCCCGGATTGACCCAGGTTTCGGTCAGCGGCGGCGCAGGAATGATCGGGTCGACAACGGTGGGCGTCGATGCGGTCCGCGGCATTGGTTTGACATCGTCCGCCTGTTTGGGCGGCGGAGGATCGAGTGGCTTTTCGAGTTCGATCAGCGTGCCGGTCATCGGCTCGCTCTTCGGCGCCATTTCGATCATCATCGGCGACAATGCGACCGCGACGACGAGCGCGACGGGCAGCCCGACCGCGAACAGCGCCGCGACGGGGTGGTGGCGGGCATCGCTTCCATAGCTGTTACGTGGCAGCGGCACCGACGCGCCGGCGGGCGCGGTGGTCGCTTCGGGCGCCGCCATAATGGCTGAAATCAAGGGTATCAGGGTCATGGCATCTCTCCTTGCCTGTATGACCCGGCCCTGCCGCGTTCCGACCGTTGCTATCGGCCAAGTCAGACTGACGTGATATTATAACATCACGTCGCATGTCAAGTGAATCGGTAAGCAAGCTTCGCGCGATGCAGTGGGAGAGCTAGACGGCGGAAAGCCGCGCCACCGCCTGATCCTTGTCGATCAGCGGCAACAGCTCGGCCATGTCGGGACCATGGTCGCGGGCGGTGAGCGCGCGGCGCAGCGGCAGGAAGAGCGCGCGGCCCTTTGCCCCCGTCGCCTCCTTCGCCGCGCCGGTGAGCGCGTGCCAGGGGTCGGCGCCCCAATTGATCGCGGGTGCGGCCTGGGCCGCCGCGGCGAGCACCGGCCGGTCGGCCGCTTCGGCGGGTGGCGGGGCGAAGGGGCCGTCGAACACGGGCACCCACTCGGCCGCCTCGGCCACCGTCATCACATTGGGCCGAATCGCGTTCCAGCGCGCTTCGGTGATCGTGGCGGGCAGGCGGTCCGCGATCGCCGCATGGTCGGTGTGGTGCAAGATCTTCTGATTGAGCAGCGCCAGCTCGGCCTCGTCGAAGCGCGCGGGGGCGCGGCCGAAGCGCGCAAAGTCGATGCTTTCGACCAGCGGGGCAACCTGCGTCACCGGCTCGACCGGATCGCTCGTCCCCAATCGGGCAAGCAAGGCGACGAGCGCGATCGGCTCGATCCCCGCCTCGCGCAGGCTCGCCATGCCGAGCGAACCCAGTCGCTTCGACAATTTGCCTTCGGTCCCGACGAGCAGCGCCTCATGCGCAAAGGCGGGCGGCGCGGCACCGAGCGCGGCGAACATCTGGACCTGCGACGCGGTGTTCGACACATGATCCTCGCCGCGCACGACATGCGTGATCCCCATCGCGATATCGTCGATCACGCTCGGCAGCAGGTAGAGCCAGCTGCCGTCGGCGCGGCGCACCACCGGATCGGACATCGTCTTCGGCTCGAAATGCTGCGGTCCGCGGACCATGTCGGTCCACTCGATCGCCGCGTCATGGTCGAGCCGGAAGCGCCAGTGCGGCGCCACGCCCTCGGGGACCGGCGCATCGGCGGGCTTGCGCTCGTAAACCGGCGGCAGCCCGCGCGAGAGCAATATCTTGCGGCGGATATCGAGCTCTTCGGGCGTCTCGTAACAGGCATAGACGCGCCCCGCCGCCTTCAGCTTTTCGAACTCGGTTTCATAGAGCGCGAAGCGTGCCGACTGCCGTTCCTCGCCGTCGATATCGAAACCCAGCCACGCGAGGTCGGCGCGAATTGCGTCGACATGCTCCTCTTTCGAGCGTTCGAGGTCGGTGTCGTCGATGCGCAGCAGGAAGCGGCCGCCATGCTTGCGCGCCCACAGCCAATTGTGGAGCGCGGTGCGGACGTTGCCGACATGCAGGGTGCCGGTCGGCGAAGGGGCGAAACGGGTAACGACGGTCATGGCCCGCGCCTATAACCGCATATTCGGCCGCCGTCAGTCGTCTTCCTCGATCTTGCGGTTCTGGACGATGTGCGCGGCCCAGCGCAGCGCCATGCCGACCACCGAAAGCACCGACCCCGCGATGATCGCCCCGATCAGCGCGCGATTCTCACCGGGCGCGGGCCATGCCACCCACGCGAGCAGGACGACGCTGACGATCGACAGCGCATAACCGATCCCGGTGAGCCAGTTCGCCACGGCGCGCTACGCCGTCCGGAACCCGTGGGTGATCGGATAGCGCCGGTCGCGCCCGAAGTTGCGCGTCGACAGCTTCACCCCCGGCGGCGCCTGGCGGCGCTTATACTCGGCGAGCATCAGCAGCCGTTCGATCCGCGCCACAGCATCGCGATCGAAGCCATATTTCGCCACGACATCGTCGACGCTCGCTTCTTCCTCGACAAGCATATGGAGCATGCGGTCGAGGTCGACGTATGGCGGCAGGCTGTCCTCGTCCTTCTGGTCGGGGCGCAGCTCGGCACTCGGCGGCTTGGTGATGATGGTGTCGGGCATCACCGGCGTCACCGGGTTGCGCGACAGGCGCGGCACATTTTCGTTGCGCCATTTCGCCACCGCGAACACCGTCATTTTATACGCGTCCTTCAGCGGATTATAGCCGCCCGCCATGTCGCCATAGATCGTCGCATAGCCGACGCTCATCTCGCTCTTGTTGCCCGTCGTGAGCAGCATCGGGCCGAATTTGTTGCTGAGCGCCATCAGGGTGACGCCGCGGATGCGCGACTGGACATTTTCCTCGGTGATATCGACTTGCCTGTCGGCGAAGCTGCCCGCAAGCATCGCGTCGAACGCCTCGACCGCGGGGACGATCGAAATCGTGTCGAGCTTGCACCCGATCATCGCCGCGCAGCCCGCGGCATCGTCGAGGCTCGCCTCGCTGGTGAAGCGGCTCGGCATCATCACGCACCACACCTTGTCGGGACCGAGCGCGTCGGCGGCGATCGCGGCGCAGATCGCCGAATCGATCCCGCCCGAGAGGCCGAGCACGACGCCGGGGAAGCGGTTGCGCTCGACATAGTCGCGTAAGGATATGATCATCGCGCTGTAGATGTCGGCCGGATGCGATTCCCATTCGGCGATCGCACCCGCCTCACAGCTCCAGCCGTCGGCGCCCTTGGCCCAGTGCGTCACGCGCTCCTCGGGCTCCCAATCGGTCAGCCGGTGCGCCGTCGTCCCGTCGCGGTTCAGCACGAAGGAGCAGCCGTCGAACACGATCTCGTCCTGCCCGCCGACGCGGTTGAGGAAAATCACCGGCAGCTTGGTTTCGGCGACACGGCTCGCGAACACCTGCGTCAGGCGCCGCTCGTCCTTGTCGATTTCATAGGGGCTGCCATTGACCGAGATCAGCAGCTCGGCGCCCTGCCCCACCAGATGCTGGCAAACCTTCGGCAACCACCCATCCTCGCAGATCGGCAGGCCCAGCTTTACGCCGCGCCATTCGACGATATCGGGGAGCGGCCCGGGGACAAACACGCGCTTCTCGTCGAACGTCCCGTAATTGGGAAGCTCATGCTTCCTTCGCGTCGCGACGATCCGGCCGCCGTCGAGCAGCGCGACGATATTATAGAGGCTCTCGCCCTCCCGCTCGACCGAACCGACGAGCATCGCCGGGCCGCCATCGGCGGTATCAGCGGCGAGTTCGGCAAGCATCGTAGCGGCGCGAGCCGCGAGCGCGGGCTTGAGTACGAGATCCTCGGGCGGATAGCCGATCAGCTGGAGCTCGGGATAGAGGATCAGGTCGACGTCCGCGTGCCGCGCGCGCACGTCGCGCATCGCCGCAGCGTTGGCGGCGAGGTCGCCCACGACCTGCGTCATTTGCGAAAGAACGATGGAGAGCTTTTGTGTCATGTCGGTGGTTTAGGCCGACGCGCGTCGATTTCAACTGCGGCGCGCGCAGCGGATCGGGCTTTAACCCCTTCCCCTATCGCCCCTCGCTGGCTAAGGGGGCGCGCAATCCCACCCGCGCGAAAGGGCCTTGCACGCCATGAAACTCATCTCCGGCAACAGTAACCTGCCGCTGGCCCGTGCGATCGCGGACTATCTGGAACTGCCGCTGACCGACACCAGCGTACGCCGCTTCGCCGACGAAGAGGTCTTCGTCGAAATTCATGAGAATGTCCGCGGCCAGGATGTCTTCGTCGTTCAGCCGACGAATTTCCCTGCGAACGACAATCTGATGGAATTGCTCATTATCAACGACGCGCTGCGCCGCGCCTCGGCGAAGCGCATCACCGCGGTCGTCCCCTATTTCGGCTATGCCCGCCAGGACCGCAAACCCGGCCCGCGCACCCCGATCTCAGCGAAGCTCGTCGCCAACCTGATCACCACCTCGGGCGCCGACCGCGTGCTCGCGATCGACCTGCACGCCGGGCAGATCCAGGGCTTCTTTGATATCCCGACCGACAACCTGTACGCCGCGCCGGTGATGAGCGCCGACATCCAGGCGCGCTTCGCGGGCAAGAATCTGATGGTCGTGTCGCCCGACGTCGGCGGCGTGGTTCGCGCGCGCGCGCTCGCCAAGCGGCTCGACAACGCGCCGCTCGCGATCGTCGACAAGCGCCGCGAGCGCGCCGGCGAATCGGAAGTGATGAACATCATCGGCGACGTGAAGGGCCGCTTCTGCATCCTGATCGACGATATCGTCGATTCGGCGGGCACGCTCTGCAACGCCGCCGCGGCGCTGAAGGCCGCGGGTGCCGAGGGCGTCGTCGCTTATTGTACGCATGGCGTCCTGTCGGGCGGCGCGGTCGCGCGCGTCGATGCGAGCGAGCTCACCGAGCTGGTGATCACCGATTCGATCCAGCCGACCGACGCGGTGAACGACAGCAGCAAGGTCCGCGCGCTCACCGTCGCGCCTTTGCTTGGCGAAGCGATCAAGCGCATCGCCGACGAATCGAGCGTCTCCTCGCTTTTCGACTGAACGCGTCAGCGCGCGACGAGCGCGCCGACGATATGATCGAGCTGCCGCCGGAAGGTCGTATGATCGGGTACGGCATGAACGAGGCCGCGCGCCGTCCAGCATAAAGCCTGCGCCATACTGCCCGCGCGCGAGACCGCCGAGCCCGGCCCGCTGAACCGGATCGCTTCGGCCATCGCGGCGACCAGCCGGCGCTCGGCCGCGCGCACTGCCTCGGGCGGATCGCGCTGGAGCATCGCCACGATCTCGGCGCCATGCGGCGACGCATGCAGCGCCTCCATATGCCGGCCGACCCATGCGTCGAGCGCACCGGTCAAACGTTCGGCGAGCGTCTTTGCGGGCTGGTCGATGCTGGCGAGCGCGGCCGCCAGCGAACCGTCTATCAGGCTTTTGGTCGCCCAGCCGATCAATGCCCCCTTCGATCCATGCCGGTTATAGAGCGCTTGCCGCGACACAGCGAGCGCGAGCGCAACATCCTCCATCGATGTCTTACGCAGGCCATAGCGCGCGAAGGTCGCGACAATCGGATCGAGAGGAAAATCGCCCGGCATGATCGCGATTTTACAGTTTATACGTATATTGTAAAATTGATAAAATCAGGCTTCGGCTGGTGCAATAGGTTTGCATGGACTGGCGGCCGGAGCCCCGCTGGGCTAGCGCAGGGCCATGTCGATCACATCAGACCTTGCCCTCGCCAATCGCCTCGCCGACGCCGCCGGCGAAGCGATCCGTCCGCTCTTTCGTTCAAACTGGGCGCACGAGGCCAAGGCCGATGCCTCGCCCGTGACCGAGGCCGACCGCGCCGCCGAGGCCGCGATGCGCCGCCTGCTCGATGCCGAGGCGCCGCGCGACGGGATCATCGGCGAGGAATATGGTGCCGAGCGTCCCGACGCCTCGCGCCAGTGGGTGCTCGACCCGATCGACGGCACCGTCAGCTTCATGGCGGGTCGCCCGATCTTCGGCACGCTAATCGCGCTACTGCAGGACGGCTGGCCGATCCTCGGCATCATCGACCAGCCGATCGCGGGCGAACGCTGGGTCGGCGCGCTCGGACGGCCGACCTTGTTCAATGGCACGCCCGCGCGCACGCGTCCCTGCCGCACCCTTGCCGATGCGGTGCTCGCGACGACCGGCCCGCAATATTTCGCCGACCATGACGCCGAGCATTTCATGGCGCTCGCGGCGAAGACGTCACACAAGCGCATGGTCTTCGGCGGCGACTGCTATAATTACGGCCTGCTCGCGAGCGGGCATATCGACCTTGTCGTCGAGGCGGGGCTCAAGCTCCATGATTTCGCCGCGCTCGCGCCGATCGTCGAGGGCGCCGGCGGGACGATGTGCGACTGGAACGGCGATCCGCTGAGCGCCGACAGTATGGGGCATGTCATCGCACTCGGCGACCCCGCGCGGATCGAGGATGTGATAGAGGGACTCGCCTGTCACCACTGACAAGGAGAGGAACGGACATGGCTTTTCAAGGAAGCTGCCACTGCGGCGCAGTGACCTACACGGTCGAGGGCGACATTCCGGGCACGGCGATGAGCTGCAATTGCTCGCACTGCCGGCGCAAGGGCTTTCTGCTCGCCTTCGTACCCATCGACCAGTTCCGGCTGGAGAGCGGCGCCGACAAGCTCGCGAGCTACAAGTTCAACAAGCATAATATCGACCATCAATTCTGCACCGATTGCGGGTGCCAGGGCTTCTCGGTCGGCACGGGTCCTGACGGATCGAAGATGGCGGCGGTGAACCTGCGCTGCGTCCCCGACGCCGACCTCGATGCGCTCAATATCCAGAAGGTCGACGGCGCCAGCTTTTAATCCCCGAATCGCTTGCATTTCCGGGCGAATCCCCCTAAGCGCCCCGCTTCCGATTGTGTCGGCTGGCTGAAAGGGCTGCCAGGCCGATACGCAAACGGACTTCCAAAGGAGACCAAAATGCCCAAAATGAAGACCAAGAGCGGTGTGAAGAAACGCTTCAAATTCACCGCTTCGGGCAAGGTGAAGCACGGCGTTGTCGGCAAGCGTCACCGCCTGAGCAGCCACAATGCAAAATATATCCGCACCAACCGCGGCACCAGCGTGCTCAGCGATTCGGATGTGGCCCATGTGCGCCTCTGGGCGCCCTACGGCCTGAAGTAAGGAGCGCTAAGGCATGTCACGCATCAAACGCGGCGTCACCACGCGCGCCAAGCACAAACGCGTATTGGAACAGGCGAAGGGCTATTATGGCCGTCGCAAGAACACCATTCGTGTCGCCAAGCAGGCGGTCGAAAAGGCTGGCCAGTACGCCTATCGCGACCGCAAGGTTAAGAAGCGGAATTTCCGCGGTCTGTGGATCCAGCGCATCAACGCCGCGGTCCGCGCCGAAGGCCTGACCTATTCGCAGTTCATGCACGGCGTGAAGCTGGCCGGGATCGAGCTCGACCGCAAGGTCATGGCCGACCTCGCGATGAACGAAGGCAATGTCTTCGGGGCGATCATCGCCCAAGCGAAAGCGGCGCTGCCCAAGGCAGCCTGACGCTTTCTAGCCAAGGCAAACGAAACAAGGGCGGTCCTGCCGGGGCCGCCCTTTTTCTTTGGGATTTTTCACGGAATCGGGACGCGGGCCGCTACTGCGTGCCGTTGCAGGCCTGTCCGCTGATCACCGTATAGCGCTCGGCCCGTGCCATGCAGGCATTGCTGAAAGTCTTGCGCTTCCCTCGCTTCACCGCGCAGACCGGCGCATATTCCTGCGTACAGGCCATCGGCCTTTCGGGGCGCGGACGTTCTGGATGGGGCATGTTTTCCATGCATCCGGTCGTGAGGAAGATGGTGACAAAGCCAATAGCCGGCAGCGCGGAAATTTTCATGGCAACTCCCCTTCAATCCGGCCCCTGCCGGATTTCGGGATGGTGATCCGCAATCCGGCCGGTTGCAAGCCCCGTCGGATCATCGCGCAAACTCAGGCCGGTGTTGTGCGAGGGCCCTTCAAAGGAAGAGGCGGCGCCGGACTCTCGCCCCGCACCGCCCCGACAATGGTTCCAGTGGAAACCATCGCCCCCCGCCCGATCCGAATAGCCGTGGGTCGCAGAAAGCTGACGGCCGGAACGAAGCTCGGAAAATCAGTCGTCTGTTTCAGGTCCCCGCCAAGCCCCATCCCCTTGGCGTCACGCGGCGATTCTCCTCACACGCCCCCTCCGGAGCGGACCACGCAACTATGCCGCAGCCGCCGCGTATAAAATTGTAAGAACCCGACAAATATTGACGCCGGGGCATTGTTTTTCATGCACTTCGCCATCTAGGAATGGGACAGCATGCCGCACAGCGACGCATCTCCTCTTTTCCCGGCCGGCGCGCGCGTCGCCACGCGCTTCTTTCCGCTGTCGCCTGCCCTGCGTCCCTATGTCAGCACCATCTATCTGAGCGAAGTCGCCGGAACCGACGGCAGCCGGGTCGAGGATTATCTGCACCCCGAATGGGCGAACCTGCGATTCGTCGAGGGCGACCGGCCGCTCGCGGCGATCGGTGACAGCCCGGTGGCCCCGACGCCCCGCTTCGTCGCCACCGGTCCGACGAGCACGTCCACCTATTTCGCGGCGGGCAATATGCGCGCCTGGGGCATCGGCATCCTGCCAATGGGCTGGGCGAAGTTCATTCCCTTGTCCGCCGAAGACCTGGCCGACCGCATGACCGACGGCGGCACCCATCCGGCCTTTGCTCCCTTTGCGCCGTTGCTGGGCGCCTTGCGGCAAGTGAATGATGTCGACGCCGCGGCGGCGCTGATCGACGCTTATGTCTGCGCCCTTCTCGCCGACGCGCCGCCCGACGATCCGGTGATCCTCGCCGCGCATCGGGCGCTGGTCGACGACGAGGTGACGAGCGTCGCCGACCTGTCGGCGAAACTGTCGCTTTCCGAACGCTCGATCGAGCGACTGTGCCACCGCGCCTTCGGCTTTTCGCCCAAATTGCTGTTGCGGCGCCAGCGCTTCCTGCGCTCGCTCGGCCGGTTCATGCTCGACCCGTCGATGGCGTGGATCGATACGATGGACCATCATTATTACGACCAGGCGCAATTCACGCGCGACTTCCAGCGCTTCATGGGAATGAGCCCGCGCGACTATGCCGCGCGGCCCAAGCCGATATTGGGCGCCGCGGCGTTCGCGCGCGCCGCCGCCGCGGGCGCCGCGGTGCAGGGCCTGCACAAGCCGGCCGGATAGCCCCGTTTTCCGCCAAGTGACTTGACCCGCGCGGCGCGTTCGGTGCAAGCGGCAGGCGACGGACGCGCGGCTCGCCGCCCTATCCAAAGAACCAGAGAAATGCAGGCCGGCAGCGCCAGCGCCGCCGGAACAGGACGAACGACAATGAGCGATATTCAGGCCATTCAGACCCGGCTGGTGGGCGACATAGCGGACGCCGCCGACCTCGATGCGATCGAGGCGCTGCGCGTGTCGGCGCTCGGCAAGGCGGGGACGATCACCGCGCTGCTCAAGACGCTGGGCGGGATGACCCCCGACGAGCGGCAGGCGAAAGGCCCCGAAATCCACGCACTGCGCGAAACGGTCACCGCCGCGCTCGCCGCGCGCAAGGCGGCGCTCGATGCCGCGGCGCTCGACATCAAACTCGCCGCCGAAGCGATCGACATGTCGCTGCCCGCCGACGCGGCGCCGCGCGGCAGTGTGCATCCGGTCAGCCAGGTGATGGACGAGCTCGCCGAAATCTTCGCCGACATGGGCTTTGCCGTCGCGACGGGACCCGAGATCGAGGACGACTGGCGCAATTTCACCGCGCTCAACATTCCCGAAACGCATCCGGCGCGCGCGATGCACGATACCTTCTATTTCCCCGACCAGATGCGCGGCGGCGCCGATGCCGGTCCGGGCGAAGGCGGCCGCATGCTGCTGCGCACGCACACCTCGCCGGTGCAGATCCGCACGATGATGTCGCAGGAGCCGCCGATCCGCATCATCGCGCCCGGCCGCGTCTATCGCAGCGACAGCGACGCGACGCACACCCCGATGTTCCACCAGGTCGAGGGCCTCGTGATCGACCGCGGCATCCACATGGGCCACCTCAAATGGACGCTCGAAACCTTCCTCAAGGCCTATTTCGAGCGCGACGACATCGTGCTGCGCCTGCGCCCCAGCTATTTCCCCTTCACCGAACCCTCGGCCGAGGTCGACGTCGGCTATAAACAGGAAAAGGGCCGGCGCATCGTCGGCGGCAACGGCGACGACGACGGCCATGCGTGGATGGAACTGCTCGGCAGCGGCATGGTCAACCGCCGCGTCATCGCGAACTGCGGGCTCGACCCCGATGAGTGGCAGGGCTTCGCCTTCGGGGTCGGCGTCGACCGGCTCGCGATGCTCAAATATGGCATGGATGACCTGCGCGCCTTCTTCGACGGCGACCTTCGCTGGCTGTCGCACTACGGGTTCGGCGCGCTGAGTGTGCCCACGCTCAGCGGGGGGATTTCGGCATGAAGATCACCCTCGACTGGCTCAAGGAGCATCTCGACACGAGCGCGAGCGTCGACGACGTCGTCGCGACATTAAACCGCATCGGCCATGAGGTCGAAGGCGTCGAGAACCCCGCTGAGAAGCTTGCGGGTTTCCGCGTCGCGAAGGTACTCACCGCCGAACGCCATCCGCAGGCCGACAAGCTGCAGGTGCTCACCGTCGACACCGGCGACGGCGGCGCGCCGCTGACCGTCGTGTGCGGCGCGCCCAATGCGCGCGCGGGCCTGATCGGCGTGCTCGGCCTGCCCGGCGCGGTCGTGCCCGCGAACGGTATGGAGCTGAAGGTCGCGGCGGTGCGCGGGGTCGAATCGAACGGCATGATGTGTTCGACGCGCGAACTCGAGCTTGGCGACGATCATGACGGGATTATCGAACTGCCCGCCGACGCCCCGATCGGCACGCTCTTCGCCGATTACAGCGGCGCGGGCGATCCGGTGATCGACATTTCGATCACCCCGAACCGGCAGGACTGCATGGGCGTGCGCGGGATCGCGCGCGACCTCGCCGCCGCGGGGCTCGGCACGCTGAAGCCGCTCGATATCCCGACGATCGTCGGCGAGGGTGCGCCCGCGACCGAAATCGCTACCCTCGATCCCGAGGGCTGCCCCGCCTTCTTCGGCCGCACGATCAGCGGCGTCACTAACGGCACCGCCCCCGAATGGATGCGCCGCCGGTTGGAAGCGGTCGGGCAGCGCTCGATCTCGGCGCTCGTCGACATCAGCAATTATGTGATGTTCGACCTCGGCCGCCCGAGCCACATCTATGACCGCGCCCAGCTGACCGGCGCACTCGCCGCGCGCCGCGCGAAAGACGGCGAGACGGTCACCGCACTCAACGGCAAGGACTATGTGCTCACCGACACGATGACGGTGATCGCCGACGATCATGGCGTTCACGACATCGCCGGCATCATGGGCGGCGAGCATAGCGGGTGCAGCGAGACGACGACCGACGTGCTGATCGAGGTCGCCTATTTCACCCCCGAGCGCATCGCGCTGACCGGCCAGGCGCTCGCGCTGACGAGCGACGCACGCAGCCGCTTCGAGCGCGGGGTCGATCCGGCGTTCCTCGACGACGCGACCGCGATCGTCACCGCGCATGTCCTCGCGATCTGCGGCGGCACGCCCTCGGCCGTCACGCGCGCGGGCGCGCCGCCCGCCGAGGTGAAGACGGTCGATTACGATCCGGCGCTGTCGGCGACGCTCGGCGGCATCGCGATCGCCCCCGAGCGGCAGAAGGAAATTCTCGGCGCGCTCGGTTTTTCGGTGATCGAACAGGGCGGCCGCTGGCTGGTCGCGGTGCCGAGCTGGCGCCGCGACGTCGACGGCGCCCCCGACATCGTCGAGGAAGTCACGCGCATCACCGGCTTCGACGCCGTGGCATCGGTCCCGCTGCCGCGTACCGACGGCGTCGCAAAGCCGACCGCGACCGCCGAACAGCTTACCGAACGCCGCGCGCGCCGCGCCGCGGCCGCCGCGGGTTTCGACGAAGCGGTGACCTGGTCGTTCATCAGCGAAGCCGATGCCGCGCCGTTCGGTGGCGGTACGTGGAGCCTCGCCAATCCGATCAGCGAAGACCTGAAAGTCATGCGCCCGTCGCTGCTCCCCGGCCTGCTCGCCGCGGCGCAGCGTAACCAGAATCGCGGCGCGAACAGCATCCGGCTGTTCGAGATCGGGCGGCGCTATCTGTCCGACGCCGAGCATCCGACGCTCGCCATCCTGATGGCGGGCGACAAAAGCGCGCGCGGCTGGCAGGCGGGCAAAGCCGCGCCGTTCGATGCGTTCGACGCCAAGGCGGCGGCGCTCGCGTTGCTCGAAGCCGCGGGCGCGCCCGCCGACCGGTTGCAGGTGATGGAGGCGGTCACGCCGGGCAACATCTGGCACCCCGGCCAGTCGGCGACGCTGCGGCTCGGCCCCAAGGCGGTGCTCGCCGAGTTCGGCGCGCTCCACCCGCTGCTGACGCGCGCGTTCGACGTCGACGGCCCGGTGATGGCGGTGCAGATCTTCCTCGACGCGATCCCGGCGAAGCGCGCGAGCGGACCCGCGCGCGCGGCGTTCACCCCGCCCGCGCTGCAATCGGTGCGCCGCGACTTCGCCTTCCTCGCGCCGACCAGCCTGACCGCCGCCGATCTGGTGCGCGCGGTCCGCGGCGCCGACAAGGCGGCGATCGTCGATGCGCGCCTCTTCGACCGCTTCGCGGGACAAGGCGTGCCCGAGGGTCAGGTGAGCCTCGCGATCGAGGTCGAGCTGCAGCCGCTGGAGAAGAGCTTCACTGAGGTCGAACTGAAAGCGATCGCCGACAAGGTGGTCGCCGCGGCGGCAAAGGTCGGAGCTGCGCTGCGCGGCTGATCTTTGCGGCGGCGAGGAAGAAGGGGAGAGTTTGATATGGACACCCGCCACCTCGTCGACCGCGAGATCGCGCCGATCATCGACCTCTTCCCGCGGGTCGATCTCGACGCGGCGCCGATCGCCCAGATTCGCGCCAGGGCGGCGGAGACCTATTCGATCCTGCCGCAACCGGTCATCGCGCCCGAAAGGCTGCTCGTGCCGTCGATCCATGGCGGACCCGACATCCCGGTGTTTCTGTATCGCCCGGCGGAAACGCGCCCGGGCGGCGGCGCGATCCTGCACATCCATGGCGGCGGCATGGTGATGGGATCGGTCGAACAGATGCAGGCGGGGCCCGCCGCGCTGGCGGCCGCAGCAGGCGTTCCCGTCGCGTCGGTCGAATATCGCCTCGCTCCCGAACACCCTTTCCCCGCGCCGCAGGAAGATTGCCATTCGGCGCTGACGTGGCTCGCGGGGCAAGCCGATGCGCTCGGCTTCGACGCGGGCCGGATCATCGTCGCGGGTGAGAGCGCGGGCGGCGGGCTGGCCGCGGCGCTCGCGATCATGGCGCGCGATCTCGGCGGCCCGGCGATCGCGGGCCAGCTCCTGACCTATCCGATGCTCGATCACCGGACCGGCGGCGATGCCTGTCCGTACCAGAATCCCACAACCGGCGAATTCATCTGGACGCGCGCGAGCAACCGCTTCGGCTGGCGTGCGCTGCAGGGCGACTACAAGATCGACGACGCCCGGCGCGGCTGGTTTTCGCCGAGCCTTGCCGACGATCTGTCGAACCTCCCGCCCGCCTATGTTGCGACCGGAAGCCTCGACCTCTTCTTCGACGAAAATCTCGACTATGCGCGCCGGCTCGTCGCGGCGGGCGTGCCCGTCGACCTGCACAGCTATGCCGGTGCGATTCACGCGTTCAACGCAATCCCCGACGCCGCACTGTCGCAGCGCTTCAACGGCGGGCTGCTCGCGGCGGCGGCGATCATGGCGGGGCCCTCAGGCGGCTGAAGGGCAAGCATCTTGCGATATGGTTTTGGTGAAACAATGCCCTATATCGAACCCAAGATGAGGGACGGACATGCCCGGCCATAGCCATTATCAGCTTTTCGAAACCGCCTCCGGCGTCGCAGCCGTCGGCTGGACGCGCACCGGCGTTATCAGCTTTCGCCTGCCCGCGCCGACTACGGCCGAAGCCGAGCGCGCCATTTTGCGCCGCCAGCCCGACGCGGTGCATACCGAGCCCCCGGCCGAAATAGGGACCGTCATCGACGCGGCGATCCGTTATTTCGAAGGCGAGCGGATCGAGTTTTTCGACATACCGATCGATCTGGGCGAACAGCCGCCCTTCTTCGCACAAGTCTATGCTTTGGTACGCAAGCTCGGCTGGGGCGAAACGACCACCTATGGTGCCGTCGCACGGGCGCTGGACGTGGGGCCAGAACATGCCCGCGCCGTCGGGCAGGCGATGGCGACGAATCCCGTGCCGCTGATCATCCCCTGTCACCGCGTCATGGCTGCGGGTGGCGGAATCGGCGGGTTCTCCGCGCCGGGCGGCTCGCAATCCAAGGCGCGGATGCTCGAACTCGAAGGCGTGCCCCTTCCCCCGGTGCAGCAAGGGTTCGACTTCTAGGCCGCGACCGCGTCCTCGCTGTGGCTCGTCGCCGCTTCGAGCAGGCGTTTCTCGAGGCTCTTCACGCGCGCCGGGCTGTCGATCTTGTCGCCGATCAGGTCGGTCACATAGAAGGTGTCGACCGCGCGCTCACCGTAGGTCGCTACATGCGCGCTGTGCACCGTCACCTTCGACTGGAAGAGCGCATAGGCGAGCTGGTTGAGCAGCGCGGGGCGGTCCTGCGCATTGACCTCGATCACCGTGAAACGGTTCGATGCCTTGTTATCGACAAAGACGTTCGGCGCGACGCGGAACGCCTCGGCGCGCGTGCGCGGCAGCGCGCGCGCTTCGAGTTTGGGCAGCAATTTGTGGCGGTTGGCGAGCGCATCCTCGATCGCGCGCGTCAGCCGGCCGATCTGCCCCGCTTCGGCGAACGGCCGTCCGAGCGGGTCCTGGACAAGAAAATTGTCGAGCGCGAGCCCGTCGCGCGTCGTGTGGATGCGCGCATCGATGATGTTGCCGCCAGCGAGGTGGATTCCGCCCGCCATGCGGTAGAATAGCCCCGGATGGTCGGCGGCGAGCACCATCACCAAGGTCGCGCCGCGGTCGTCGTCGGGAACCGCGGCGATATGCAGCGGCGCGTCGCCCGCCTGCCGGATATGGACGAGGTTGGCGGCGATGACCTCGACCGGTTCGGCGATCCAATAGCTTTCGGGAAGGCGTTTCGCGACCTTGTCGAAGGTTTTTTGGTCGAAGCCGAACTGCGCCGCGACCGCTTCCTTCTTGCTTTCGATCCGCGCCTCGCGGCCGCGCTGCTTGTGGCCGAGGCGCAGCACCTCTTCGGCGGCGTCGTAAAGCTCGGTGAGCAGCTGACGTTTCCAGCCGTTCCACACCCCGGGGCCGACCGCGCGAATGTCGACGACGGTGAGCACGAGCAGCAGTCGCAGGCGTTCGGGCGATTGCACGACCTGCGCGAAATCGAGGATCGTCTTGAAATCGGCGAGGTCGCGCTTGAACGCGGTCGCCGACATCAGGAGGTGATAGCGCACGAGCCACGAGACGGTCTCGGTCTCCGCCTCGTTCAACCCGAGCCGCGGGCAGACGCGCAGCGCCAGCTCTGCGCCGAGCACGCTATGGTCGCCGCCGCGCCCCTTCGCGATGTCGTGGAGCAGCACCGCGACATAGATGACGCGCCGCGAATGGATCTGGTCCATGATCGCGGTCGATAGCGGATGGTCGTCCTTGAGCCGGTTCTGCTCGATGTCCGCGAGAAGCCCGATGGCGCGGATCGTATGTTCGTCGACCGTATAGTGATGATACATGTCGAACTGCATCTGCGCGACGACGCGTCCGAAATCGGGAACGAAGCGGCCGAACACCCCCGCCTCGTTCATCCAGCGCAGCACCGTTTCGGGATCGCGTGGGGACGTCAGCACGTCAAGGAACAGCTCGTTCGCGCGCGCGATGCGGCGCACCCCGCGCGCGTCGATCAGCTTCGCATCGTGGCGCGCCTGGCGCATCGCCTGCGGATGGATTTCGAGACCATGCTTGTCGGCGAGCGCGAAAATCTCGACCAGCCGCACCGGCTCCTGCTGGAAAAAGTCGTCGCTCGGCAACGCGAGCCGGCCGCGGTCGAGCACGAAGCCGTGAAGCTTGCCCGGGCGCCGCCGGATCGTCGGCAGGAAACGCCGCCCGCGCGCCGCCATCTGGTCGTCGAGATGCGCGAGGAAGGTGCCGGTGACGTCGCCGACGCTTTTCGCGTGGAGGAAATAGAGCTGCATGAAGCGCTCGACCGCGCTCTTCCCGGGCCGGTCGGCAAAATGCATCCGGCGCGCGATTTCAGGCTGGAAATCGAAGGTCAGCCGGTCCTCGGCGCGGCCCGCGAGGATATGGAGGTGACAGCGCACCGCGAGCAGGAAATTTTCGGCGCGCGCGAACTGCCGAAGCTCGCGCCCCGACATCAGCCCCGCATCGACCAGCTCGGGCACGGTACGCACGCGGTGGATGAACTTGCCGATCCAGAACAGCGTGTGGAGGTCGCGCAGCCCCCCCTTCCCTTCCTTCACATTGGGTTCGACGACATAACGCGAATCGCCCATGCGCTTGTGGCGCTCGTCGCGTTCGGCGAGCTTTTCGGCGACAAAGGCTCGCGCATTGCCTGCGACGACCTCGGCATCGAAGCGCGCCGACGCCTGATCGTACAGCACGCGGTCGCCCCAGATGAAGCGCCCTTCGAGCAGCGCCGTGCGGATCGTGAGGTCCTCCTTTGCGGCGCGCACCATCTCGTCGAGCGAGCGGCTCGAATGGCCGACCTTCAGCCCGAGATCCCACAAAGTATAGAGCTGCGCCTCGATCACCTGCTCGGTCCAGCTCGTCTGCTTGAACGGAGTGAGGAAGCCGATGTCGATATCGCTGTGCGGCGCCATTTCGCCGCGGCCGTAACCGCCGACCGCGATCAGCGTGATGCGCTCGCCCGCCGAGCGATTGGCCGACGGATACAGATGACCGGTGGTGAAATCATGGCTGAGGCGGATGATCTGGTCGATCAGGAATGCCGTCGCATTGGCGGCGACGCGCCCCGACGAGGGGCGTTCGAGCAGCCGGCGCTCGATCTCGGCGCGGCCATCCTCGAGCGCACCCTTGAGCAGGTCGACCATCGCGCGGCGGCGTTTGCCCGTGTCGCTCGTTTCACCGGCGATCTCTTCGAGCCGCCCCGACAGCGCGCGGCGATCGATGATCGCGCGGCGCTGGTCGAGATTGTCGAACAGGTCGCTCATCGCTCGTCCGCCATCAGCCGCTTGAGCGTATAGAGCGCGTCGAGCGCCTCGCGCGGTGCTAGCGCATCGGGGTCGATGCCCGCGAGCGCCTCGCGCAGCGCATCCCTCACCGCCGCGGGTGCCTCGGCAAGGGTCGCGGCGAACAGCGGCAGATCGTCGAGCCCCGCGGCGAGCCCGCCGGTCTTCTCGCGTCCCGCCTCGAGCTTGGCGAGCACCGCTTCCGCGCGCTTCACCACGCCCGCGGGAACGCCCGCGAGGCGGGCGACCGCGAGGCCGTAGCTCCGATCGGCGGGGCCTTCGGCAAGCTCGTGGAGCAGGACGAGATCGCCTTGCCATTCACGCGCGCGCACATGGTGGAGCGACAGCGCGTTCAGCGTTTCGGCGAGCCGCGTCAGTTCGTGATAGTGCGTCGCAAAGAGGCAGCGGCACTTGTTGACCTCATGCACCGCCTCGACCACCGACCAGGCGAGCGCGAGCCCGTCATAGGTCGAGGTGCCGCGCCCGACCTCGTCGAGAATGACGAAGCTTTGCGGGGTCGCCTGTGCAAGGATCGCCGCGGTCTCGACCATCTCGACCATGAAGGTCGAGCGCCCGCGCGCGAGATTGTCGCTCGCGCCGACACGGCTGAACAATCGGTCGACGAGGCCGAGCTTCGCCGCGGCGGCGGGGACGAAGCCGCCCGCCTGCGCAAGCACGACGATCAGCGCATTCTGGCGCAGGAAGGTCGATTTACCGCCCATGTTCGGACCCGTGACGAGCCAGAGGCGGTCGCGTTCCGACAAGGACACATCGTTGGGAACGAACCGTTCGCCCAACTTCGCGAGCGCCGCCTCGACCACCGGATGGCGGCCGCCGCTGACGTCGAGGCACGGATCGTCCGCAAGCTCGGGACGACACCAGTTATGGCTCATCGCATGGTCCGCGAGCGCTGCGGCGACGTCGATGCGCGCGAGCACGTCGCAGCTCGCGGCAATCGCCTCGCGCCGCGCGATCGCGGCGTCGGTCAGCGATTCGAGGTGCGCCATTTCGGCGGCGATCGCGTGGACGCCCGCCTGCGTCACCCGGCTCGCGGCTTCGTGGAGGTCGGACGAGTTGAAGCGCACCACCCCCGCGAGCGTCTGGCGATGCGTGAAGCCCGATACGGGGGCCATCAATGCGTCGGCGTGCTTCGCGGGCACCTCGACATGATAGCCGAGCACGCCATTGTGGCGGATCTTCAATGAGGCGATGCCGGTGCGGTCGCGATAATCGGCTTCGAGTGCCGCGATCGCCTTGCGCCCGTCGCGCGCGGTTTCGCGCAGCGCGTCGAGCGCATGGTCGTAACCCTCGGCTACATAGCCGCCCTGCGCGGCGTCGACCGGCGGGGTTTCGATCAGCGCGCGGCTGAGTTCGTCGACGAGCGTGCCATGGCCGTCGAGCCCCGGAAGCAGGCGCGCGAGCAAAGGCGGCAGGTCGGGCCGGCGCGCGAGACGTTCACGGAGCAGCCGCGCGCCGCCGAGCGCATCGCGCAGCTGCGCAAGGTCGCGCGGCCCGCCGCGCCCCGCGACGAGACGGCCGAGCGCGCGCCCGGCATCAGGCAATGCGCGCAGCGCCGCGCGCAGCTCGCCGCGCCAGAGCGCATCGCGCGCGAGCCCGTCGACAAGGTCGAGCCGGTCAAGGATCGCGTCCTTGTCGGTCAGCGGGCTCGCGAGATCGTCGGCGAGCAGGCGCGCGCCCGCCGCGGTGACGGTGCGGTCGATCGTGCCGAGCAGGCTACCGTCGCGCGCGCCCGCCATCGTGCGGACGAGTTCAAGGCTCTCGCGCGTCGCGGCGTCGATCGCCATGCGGCCCGAAGCCAGATGCCGCACCGGCGGCTGGAGGAAGGTCGGCCCGCCCGTCCCGACATGGTCGAGATAGGCGACGAGCGCGCCCATCGCGGCAATCTCGCCGCGGCCGAACTGGCCGAAGCCGTCGAGCGTCTGGACGCCGAAGAAGCTTTCGAGCCGCTTCTGCGCGCTCGTACTCGAAAAGTCCGCGGGCGGCCGCCGCACGATCTGCCGCGCCGACGAGATCGGCAGGTCTTCGGCGCTCTCGCTGATCAGAAGCTCCGAAGGCGCGAGCCGCGCGAGTTCGGCGTCGACCGCTTGCGCAGGAACCGCGACCACCTCGAAGCGCCCCGTCGAAATATCGGCCGCGGCAATCGCCACCTCGCCGTCGCTGCCGATCTGCGCGAGCGCGGCGAGGCGGTTCGCGCTGCGTCCTTCGAGCAGGCTTTCCTCGGTCAGCGTCCCCGCGGTGACGAAGCGCACGATGTCGCGCGCGACGAGTGCCTTCGATCCGCCGCGCGCCTTCGCTTCTGCCGGAGTCTCGATCTGTTCGGCGATCGCGACGCGGTGCCCGGCGCGGATCAGGCGCGCGAGATAGGATTCGGCGGCGTGGACGGGAACGCCGCACATCGCCACCGGCTGCCCATCATGTTCGCCGCGCGAGGTCAAAGCGATGTCGAGCGTCGACGCCGCCGCCTTCGCATCGTCGAAGAACAGCTCGAAGAAATCGCCCATGCGATAGAAAAGCAGGCAATCGCCCGCCTTGTCCTTCAACGCCCAATATTGCGCCATCATCGGCGTCGCGGCGGGCGCGGGATTGTTCATATTGGCAGCGGAGCGGGCGGTGACAGGCATGCGACATGCTTAGGGATGGATATGGGGCCGTGGCAAGACGCGCGCGCGATTCGCGGGTTCCATTTCCGCTTGGCGACGCTAGGGAATGGGCTCGGGCGCGCATCTTGTGAATTCATTTGAGAGGATAAACGATGGATAGTGGCAGCAAGGTGCAATTTTCGGACCGCGAGGCGCTGCTGTACCACGCCTATGGCCGGCCCGGAAAAATCGAGATCGTCGCGTCGAAGCCGATGGCGACGCAGCGCGACCTCAGCCTTGCCTATTCGCCTGGTGTCGCGGTTCCGGTGAACGCGATCGCCGAGGATCCCGCCAAGGCCTATGACTATACGATCAAGGGCAATCTGGTCGCGGTGATCTCGAACGGCACCGCGATCCTCGGGCTCGGCAATCTCGGCGCGCTCGCATCGAAGCCGGTGATGGAAGGCAAGGCGGTGCTGTTCAAGCGCTTCGCCGACGTCGATTCGATCGACCTTGAGGTCGATACCGAAGATCCGCAGCGCTTCATCGAAGCGGTCGAACTGCTCGCGCCGAGCTTTGGCGGCATCAACCTGGAAGATATTGCCGCGCCCAACTGCTTCATCATCGAGGCGGCGCTGAAAGAACGCATGAACATCCCGGTGTTCCATGACGACCAGCACGGCACCGCGATCATCACCGCGGCCGGCCTGATCAACGCCTGTTACCTGACGGGACGCGATCTCGCGACGGTGAAGGTCGTCGTCAACGGCGCCGGCGCCGCGGCGATCGCATGCACCGCGCTGATCAAGGCGATGGGCGTGCGGCACGAAAATGTCATCATGTGCGACCGCAAGGGCACCATCTATCAGGGCCGCACCGAAAGCATGGACCAGTGGAAGTCGGCGCACGCGGTGCCAACCGAAGCGCGCAACCTGACCGAAGCACTTGTCGGCGCCGACGTGTTCCTCGGCCTGTCGGCCGCGGGCGCGCTGAAGCCCGAGATGGTCAAGGACATGGCGCCCGCGCCGATCATCTTCGCGATGGCGAACCCCGATCCCGAAATCTCGCCGCCCGATGCGCGCGCAGCGCGGCCCGACGCGATCATCGCGACGGGGCGGTCGGACTATCCGAACCAGGTCAACAACGTCCTGTGCTTCCCCTTCATCTTCCGCGGCGCGCTCGACGTCCATGCGACCGCGATCAACGAGGAGATGAAGATCGCGGCTGCGTACGCCATTGCCGACCTCGCGCGCCAGCAGGTGCCCGAGGAAGTAGCTGCAGCCTATGGTGGGCGCGCGTCGAGCTTCGGCCCCGAATATATCATCCCCTCGCCCTTCGATCCGCGCCTGATGGAAATCGTGCCGGCGGCGGTCGCCGAAGCGGCAATGAAGACCGGCGTCGCGCAGCGCCCGATCGACAATCTCGACGAATATCGCACCCAGCTTCGCGCCCGGCTAAACCCGACCACCTCGGTACTCACGCTCGCCTATGAAGCCGCGCGCAACAATCCAAAGCGCGTCGTCTTTGCCGAGGGCGAAGAGGAAGTCGTGCTGCGCGCGGCGATCCAGTTCCGCGATGGCGGTTATGGAATCCCCGTGCTCGTTGGGCGCGAAGGGCTGCACGACAAGCTTCGCGCGATGGGTGTCGCCGACGCCGAAAGCTTCGAGGTCCACAACAGCGTCAATTCGCCGCACGTCCCGCAGATGGTCGACATGCTTTACGAGCGGCTGCAGCGCCGCGGATACCTCCGCCGCGATGTCGAGCGCATGGTCAATCGCGACCGCAACATCTTCGGTTCGCTGCTGCTCAAAATGGGGCTCGGCGATGCGATGATCACGGGCACGACGCGCACCTATTCGCAAACGATGCGCGAAATCCGGCGCGTGATCGACCATGCCGAGGGCAAGACGCCGTTCGGCATCCACATTCTGGTCGATCAGCATCACACCATCTTCATGTCCGATACGACGGTGAACGAGCGGCCGACCGCCGAGATGCTCGCCGATATTGCCGAGCGTACCGCGCAGGTCGCGCGGCGCATGGGCCACGAACCGCGCGTCGCGTTCCTTTCCTATTCGACCTTCGGCAATCCCGAGGGAAGCTGGCTCGAAAGCATCCGCGAGGCGGTAGCGATCCTCGACCAGCGGAAGCCCGCCTTCGAATATGAAGGCGAAATGGCGCCCGACGTCGCGCTCAATGAGAAGGTGATGAAAAATTATCCCTTCTGCCGCCTGTCGGGACCCGCGAATGTGCTGATCATGCCGGGGCTGCAATCGGCCAATCTCTCGGCAAAGCTGCTCCGCGAACTCGGCGGAGGCGCCGTCATCGGCCCGATGCTCGTCGGCATGGAAAAGCCGGTGCAGGTCGCGACGATGGCGTCGACCGCGTCGGACCTCGTCACGCTGGCGGTGCTCGCGGCCGGCGGGATAGCGCAATAAGAAAAAGCGGCGGTGCCCCGGGGCACCGCCGCTTTTCTGTCCGTTGCCGGTATCCGCGGGCTTATTGCCCCGGCGCACCCGCACCCGGCGCACCGACGGCGCCGATATTGCCGAAGATATCTTCGAAGAAGCTGCGATGGCGGCCGAGCGTCGGCGTCTTGTCGCCTTCGGGGCTGATCTTGCTCACCAGTTCGAGGCCGGTGCGATCGACCGCGGCGACGTTGCCCGCGGCGTCGAAGCGGACGCGCAGCACCTGCTGATCGACCGGGCGCGGCTTGGCGAAGGCGAGCTGGCGCGTTTCGCGCGAGACATAATAATATTCATTGTCGCTGAACTGACCGACGAAGGTCGGGCGGCCGAGCGTCTTTTCGACCGATTCGCGGTTGTCGACGCCCGGCGTGATCGCCTCGGTCAGCAAAGGATCGACGACATAGCCCTGCCGCCCCTTCAGCTGCGCGCAGCCGCTAACGGTCAGGGCGACGGCGAGGCCGAGTACGACGAGGCGCGCGCGCGGGGCAGGAAGCGAAATGATCGAATTCGGCATCAAAAATCTCCGTTGCGCCTGTCCGCCGCTTGTCCGGGCGGTCGGCGCTGGCTCTCGCGCCTCTTAACCGCAAGCGGACAGCGCGCACAAGCTGCTTGTGCCGCGGCAAAGCTTGCCACAAGCTGACCAGCGGCCCTTTTCGGGCAGCCCGAATGCGCCTAAGCAGCTGCCATGTTCTCTCTTCGCAAACTGTTCAAATCCGAGCCCGATCCGCGCGAGGCGCGCCGCCCGCTGTGGAACGCCGTCGTCGCCACCGCGCGCGCGCCGCACTGGTATGCTGAGGGCACCGTGCCCGACACGCTCGACGGGCGGTTCGACATGATCAGCCTGGTGATGGCGCTCGTGCTGCACCGGATCGACGACGAACCGGCGCACGGGCTCGCGGGCGTCCAGCTCACCGAGTTGTTCGTGAACGACATGGACGGGCAGATGCGCCAGATCGGCTTTGGCGACATGGTCGTCGGCAAGCAGGTCGGCCGGATGATGAGCGCGCTCGGCGGGCGGCTCGGCGCTTATCGCGCCGCCGACGGATCGGACGAATTGCACGGCGCGCTCGTTCGCAACCTATGGCGCGGCAACGAACCCGCCGAAGCGGGACTCACACATGTGATGGCGGAAGTCGCTGCTCTCCGTGCCGCGCTCGCGGCCACTCCGGTCGCCGATCTTATTGTCGCGGATCATCTGGACGGAGCGGCGCGTTGAGCACGCCGCCCGAATTCTCGCTGATCGTGACGCTGGCCGACGCCGCGCATGGCCGCACGCTTTCGGTCGAGGCTGATGCCGAGACGCGCGCACGGATCGCGAAGCGGCTGGCGCTGGTCACGCTCGACCGCTTCGCCGTTACCGGCGAAGTCCGCGCGATCGCTGGCGGCATCGGCGCGAAGGGCGAGGTTCAGGCAAAAGTGGTGCAGGCTTGCGCCGCGACCGACCTGCCCGTTCCCGCGGCGATCGTCGAACCGTTCGACCTGCGCTTCCTGCGCGATGTCGATGCGCCGGTTGGCGAGGATGAAGAGATCGAGATCGGCAGCGAGGATCTCGACCTGTTGCCGCTTGAGGGCGATCGGGTCGACCTCGGCGAAGCGGCGGTGCAAACGCTCTCGCTCGCGCTCGATCCGTTCCCGCGCCATCCCGACGCCGACCGCATCCTCGCCGAAAAAGGCGTGCTCAGCGAAGACACCGCGGGGCCGTTTGCGGCGCTCGCCAAGCTGCGCGGAAAGCCCGACGCCTAACGGCTTTCGTCGGGGGCGGGCTTCGGTTCTGCCTCGACGAGATCGGCGACCGCGGCGTCCAGCCCCGGCTCTTCCTTCGCGGGCGGCGTTTCGGCCTTCGGCTTTTCCGCCGCCTCGCCCGCGGCCTTTTCGTCGCGCGTTGGGGGTAGCGCGCCGCCGAGCGCGTTGGCGAGGCCGAGCAGCTGCTCGCCGATCACCTTGTCGACCGCGGGCGCGATATCAGCGACCTTGAAGCGCATATAGCCGCCGACGACATAGTCGAAGCGCAGCGCGCTGCCCGTCGGGGTTTCCTTGATCTGGATCGTCAGCGTGGCGGTAAGCGCCTCACCTTGCAGCGGCCCGAACGCACCCGAGAGGCGGAGCATCTGGTTCGGTTTCGAAAAGAGGATGCGCGCGTGCTGGACGCTGCCGACGCCCGACCCGGTGTCGGGCAATTTCTCGCAGAAACAGCCGCCCGCCTGCTGATCGAGCCAGAAATTCGCGGCGTCGCCCGACCAGCTATGATCCTTCGACCACCAGCTTTGCGGCATGCGAAGCATTTTCCACACATCGGCGGGGGTCGCGGCGACCTGCGCCGTATGCGCCACGGTGAAGCCGATCTCGCTCTGGTCGACGACCTTGGCGTTTGCAGCCGGCGCAAAAGCGAGCGCCGCGATCATCGCCGCGCCTGCGAAATATCTGGAAATTGCCATCAGCCTGTCCCCCTGGTGCCTCAATAACCGGCGCCGGAGGGACTGGCTAGCCAGCAGTCGCCAGGATGGTTTCGATCGCGTCATTGACCTCGTCGATCGGCGCCATGCCATCGACGTGGGTAACGATACCGCGCGCTTCGTAGATCGGCAGGATCGGCGCGGTCTTGGCGCGATATTCGGCCATGCGCGTGCGCACCGTTTCCTCATTGTCGTCGGGACGGCGCTTGAATTCGTCGCTGCCGCAAACGTCGCAGATGTTTTCGACCTTCGGCAGCTTGTAGCGATCGTGATAGCCGGCGCCGCACTTGGCGCAGCTGAAGCGGCCGGTGATGCGATCGACGAGCGCGTCTTCCTCGACCTGCAGCTCGATCACATGGTCGAGCTTGCGGCCGCGCGCCGACAATATGCCGTCGAGCGCTTCGGCCTGTGCCGCGGTGCGCGGATAGCCGTCGAAGATCACCGAAACATCGCTGCCGAGCTGGTCGAGCCGCTCGCCGATCAGGCCCGAGACGATCTCGTCCGAGACGAGCTCGCCCGCATCCATCACGGCCTTCGCCTGCACGCCGATCGGCGTCCCCGCCTTGACCGCCGCGCGGAGCATGTCGCCGGTCGAGAGCTGGACCATGCCATGCTCGTCTTCCAGACGCACCGCCTGCGTTCCCTTGCCCGCCCCCGGCGGACCCAGCAAAATGATATTCAGCGTCATGGGGACCCCTGTTTGCCCTGCCTGCGCGGATCGACGTAGCGGGCGCTTTAGCGCCGCGCAACGCCCCCCTTCAATTTCGCCTTCTTGATGAGGTCGCCATA
Organism: Sphingomonadaceae bacterium 3R27C6; assembly: GCA_005503215.1. Lineage (GTDB taxonomy): Bacteria > Pseudomonadota > Alphaproteobacteria > Sphingomonadales > Sphingomonadaceae > Sphingopyxis. The sequence continues at coordinate 94,473 of SCNS01000016.1, forward strand.
TTGATGCGCGAGCATGTGGCTCTGGATCTGGCTGATCGTGTCGATCGTCACGTTGACGATGATCAGCAGGCTGGTGCCGCCGAGCGCGAAGGGCAGCCCCGACTGGGCGATGAAATATTCGGGCACCAGGCAGATGATCGCAAGATAGGCCGCGCCGATCACCGTGATGCGCGTCAGCACGAAATCGAGGTAGGTCGCGGTGTTCTTGCCCGGGCGGATGCCGGGGATGAAGCCGTTCTGGCGCTTCAGATTGTCGGCGGTTTCCTCGGGATTGAAGACGACGGCGACGTAGAAGAAGCAGAAGAAGATGATGCCCGCGGCATAGAGCGCCATATAGAGCGGCTGGCCATGCGCGAGATACTGGTTGAGCGTGATCAGGAAATCGCCGGTCGCGGTATCGCCCTGGACGTTCTGGCCCATCATCTGCGTGAGGGTCAGCGGCATCAACAGCAGCGACGAGGCAAAGATCGGCGGAATCACGCCCGCGGTGTTGACCTTGAGCGGCAAATGGCTGCGGTCGGCCTGCATCACGCCGCGCTGCGTCGCGCGCTTCGGATACTGGACGAGGACGCGCCGCTGCGCGCGTTCCATGAAGCTGATGAAGGCGATGATCGCGATCGCACCGCCGAACACCGCGATCACGGTGCCGCCGCCCATCGAACCTTCGCGCACCTGCGTGAACATCTGGGCAAAGCTGCGCGGCAGCTGGGCAAGGATGCCCGCCATGATGATCAGCGAGACGCCGTTGCCGATACCACGGCTGGTGATCTGTTCACCGAGCCACATCAGGAAGAGCGTACCGCCGACGATGCTGATCACCGCACCGATACGGAACATCATGCCGGGGTCGACGACCGCGGCGATACCCTGCGTCGCGCCGAGCGATTCGAGTCCGACGGCGATGAAATAGCCCTGGATCGCGGTCAGCGCGACGGTGCCGTAGCGCGTATATTGGTTGAGCTTCTTGCGCCCGCTTTCGCCCTCTTTCTTGAGCGCGGCGAGGCTGGGCGACAAGGCCGCGGCCAGCTGCACGACGATCGACGCCGTGATATAGGGCATGACGCCGAGCGCGATGATGCTCATGCGCTCGAGGCTGCCGCCCGAGAAGGTGTTGAAGATGTCGAGGACGCCGCCCGACGCGGCCTGGCTGTAGAGCGACGCCAGCGCAACGGGGTCGACCCCCGGCAGCGGCACGAACGACAGGAAGCGGAAGACGATCAGCGCGCCGATCGTGAACCAGATACGGTTCTTGAGTTCGGTCGCCTGACCGAACTTCGAAAAGTTCAGGTTGGAAGCAAGCTGGTCGGCGCGAGAGGCCATGGTGATCTTTCCTCGAGTGGCGGACCGCGCCCCCGCGACCCGGCGCCTATGTGCGTTCGCCAGTCACGAAGCGCAAGGGCAAAGGCCCGAATTCAGATGCGCCGGGGGCGGATCGACCTGTCGCCGACCCGCCCCCATATGCATTAGTTCTTGGCGGCCGCTTCGGCCTTGCGCTTGGCTTTCTTGCCTTCGCCTTCGGCCTTGGGCTCGGGCAGTTCGACCTTGCCGCCAGCCTTTTCGACCGCTTCGATCGCGCCCTTCGACGCGCCGGCAACGGCGAAGTTCAGCTTCGCGGTGATTTCGCCCTTGGCGAGGAGGCGGACGCCGTCCTTGCCGCCGCGGGCAACGCCAGCGGCCTTGAGCGCGGCGTGATCGACCACAGCCTTGGCGTCGAGCTTCTTCTCGTCGACCAGCTTCTGGATCATGCCCAGATTCACGATCGCGAAGTCCTTGCCAAAGATGTTGTTGAAGCCGCGCTTCGGGATACGCATGTGGAGCGGCATCTGGCCGCCTTCGAAGCCGTTGATCGCGACGCCGCTGCGGGCCTTCTGGCCCTTCTGGCCGCGACCGGCGGTCTTGCCCTTGCCCGAACCGATGCCGCGTCCGACGCGCATACGGCCCTTGCGGGCGCCAGCATTGTCACGAAGTTCGTTAAGCTTGATAGTCATTGCACTCGCTTTCGCTTTTATCGCGCTGATAGATAGGGGTCGGGTCGCGAGGGGTTCAGCCCTCGACGACTTCGACCATGTGCGGCAGCTTGCGGATCATGCCGCGCACTTCCGGGGTGTCGACCAGTTCGACCTCGCGGTGCATCTTGCCCAGGCCGAGGCCGGTCAGGATCGCACGCTGGCTCTTCGGACGACGGATCGGCGAACCGATCTGGCGGATCTTGATCTTCTTGTCAGCCATCGTCTTACTCCGTCACCGCCGCGGCTTCCGCCTCGGCTGCGCGGTCGGATGCACCGCCACGCTTGATCAGGTCCGAAACCTTCTTGCCGCGACGCTGCGCGACCGACTTCGGGCTGGTCTGCTCGCCGAGCGCTTCGAAGGTCGCACGGATCATGTTGTAGGGGTTCGAGGTGCCGACCGACTTGGTCACCACATCGGCCACGCCCAGCGATTCGAACACGGCGCGCATCGGGCCACCGGCGATGATGCCCGTACCGGCGGGTGCCGAACGCAGCGTCACATTGCCGGCACCGAAATGGCCGCGGCCATCATGGTGCAGCGTGCGGCCATCGCGCAGCGGAACGCGAATCATCGCCTTCTTCGCCGCAGCGGTGGCCTTCGAAATGGCTTCGGGCACTTCGCGCGCCTTGCCATGACCGAAACCAGCGCGGCCCTTGCCGTCGCCGACGACGACGAGCGCGGCGAAACCGAAGCGCTTGCCGCCCTTCACGGTTTTCGAGACGCGGTTGATGTGAACGAGCTTTTCGATCAGCTCTTCGCCACCCTCTTCGTCGCGCGGGCGACGATCGTCGCGGCGGCCACGGCCACCGTCACGACCGCCACGGCCACCATCGCGGCCGCCGCCACGGCCGCGGCGCGGAGCCTGGCCATCGGTGGGGGCTGCTTCGGGAGCGCCTTCGACGTTCTGTACTTCGTCTGCCATGATTAGAACTCCAATCCGCCTTCGCGAGCCGCGTCGGCCAGCGCCTTGATGCGCCCGTGGAACAGGAAACCGCCGCGGTCGAACACGACCTGCGTCACGCCCGCCTTTTTCGCGGCAGCGGCGAGGCGCTTGCCAACGTCGGCAGCCGCCGCAGTGGTCGCGCCGGTCTTGCCGCGGACATCCTTGTCCAGCGTCGAGGCCGAAGCGAGCGTCTGCCCGGCAGCGTCATCGATGAGCTGTGCATAGATGTGGCGGCCCGAACGGTGCACCGACAGGCGAGCGCGGCCACCCGCGCGCTGACGGAGGGCGGTACGGACGCGCTGACGGCGTTTTTGGAAAGGGGTAAGATGTGCCATGGCTTACTTCTTCTTGCCTTCTTTGCGGAAGATGTACTCGCCGCGATATTTGATGCCCTTGCCCTTATAGGGTTCGGGCTTACGCCAACGGCGGATTTCCGCCGCGACCTGGCCGACCTTCTGCTTGTCGATACCGCTGATCTCGATCGTCGTGTTATCCGGCGTCTTGATCTCGATGCCTTCGGGCACCGCGAAATCGACATCGTGGCTGTAGCCGAGCTGCAGCTTCAGAGTCTTGCCCTGCGAGTTGGCGCGATAGCCGACACCGGTGATCTCGAGGACCTTGGTGAAGCCTTCGGTCACACCCGTGATCAGGTTCTGCACCAGCGTGCGTTGCATGCCCCAGAAAGCGCGCGCTTCGCGGGTCGCGTTCGCGGGCTGGACCGAGATGCTGCCTTCGGCGACTTCATAGTTGATGAGGTCGGAAAGCGGCATCGCGAGCGTGCCCTTCGGGCCCTTGACCGACAGCTGGCCGCCGTCGATCGCGGCGGTGACGCCGCCCGGGATTGCCACTGCCTTTTTACCAATGCGCGACATCAGAACACCTCCGCCAGCACTTCGCCGCCGACATTATGTTCGCGTGCTTCGGCGTCCGAGAGAACGCCGCGCGGGGTCGACACGATGGTGATGCCCAGGCCGTTGCGAATGATCGGAAGTTCTTTCGAACCCGAATAGACGCGGCGGCCCGGCTTCGAAACGCGCGCCACATGGCGGATCGCCGGCTGCCCTTCGAAATATTTCAGTTCGATGCGGATGCCCTTGTGCTGGCCCTTGGCACCCAGCGCTTCTTCGCTGTAGCCGCGGATATAGCCTTCGCGCTGGAGAACATCGAGAACGCGGACACGCAGCGTCGAAGCCGGCGTCAGGACGCTGTCCTTCTTCGCCGTCTGGCCGTTGCGGATGCGGGTGAGCATATCACCCAGGGGATCGGTCATTGCCATCTTGTCAGTCCCTTACCAGCTCGACTTCACAACACCGGGGATCAGGCCCTTGTTGGCCAGATCGCGGAGCTGGATACGGCACAGCCGGAATTTGCGATAATAAGCGCGCGGGCGCCCCGTCAGCTCGCACCGGTTACGGATGCGGGTCGGGTTACCATTGCGCGGGATTTCCGCCATCTTGAGGCGCGCGATCAGACGCTCGCCATCGTCGAGCGAGCTGTCCGCCGCAATCGCCTTCAGCTTCGCGTAACGGCCGGCGTATTTCTTCACCAGCTGCTTGCGACGCTCGTTCTTGTTTACCGAACTCAGTTTCGCCATGACTTAAGTTCTCTTTCCTTCTTGAAAGAGCCTGCCTGGTCCCGAGGGGATCAGGCGGCTTCCTTTTCCTGCGCTTCGATCGGGAAGGGGAAGCCGAACAGCTTGAGCAGTTCGCGGGCTTCTTCGTCCGTACGGGCGGTGGTGGTGACGATCACGTCCATGCCGCGCACCTGGTCGATGCGGTCATAGTTGATCTCGGGGAAGATGATCTGCTCTTTCAGGCCCATGGCATAGTTGCCACGGCCGTCGAAGCTGGTCGCCGACACGCCGCGGAAGTCGCGGATGCGCGGCATTGCGATCGTGATCAGGCGATCGAGGAATTCGTACATGCGTTCGCGGCGCAGGGTCACCTTGCAGCCGATCGGCATGCCTTCGCGCAGCTTGAACTGTGCGATCGACTTCTTCGCCTTGGTCACGACAGGCTTCTGGCCGGCGATGAGTTCCATCTCGGCAGCCGCCGATTCGACCTTCTTCTTGTCCTGCGTGGCTTCGCCGACGCCCATGTTGAGCGTGATCTTTTCGATCTTCGGCACTTCCATCGCATTCTTGTAACCGAACTTTTCGGTCATCGCCTTGACGATCACATCGTCATAGCGCTTGCGCATGCGCGGGGTGTAATTGTCAGCCATTGAGCGTCTCCCCGGACTTCACGGCCACGCGGACCTTCTTGCCGTCCTTGGTTTCAAAACGAACGCGCGTCGGCTTGCCGGTCTTGGGATCGGCAATCGCGACCTTGCTCGCGTACAGCGGCGCTTCCTTGCGCTCCAGGCCACCCTGCGGGTTGGTCTGGCTCGGCTTGCGGTGGCGCGTGATGACATTGACGCCGGCGACGACGACCTTGCCGTCTTTCGGCAGGCTCTGCGTCACTTCACCGGTCTTGCCCTTGTCCTTGCCGGACAGGATGACAACCGTGTCGCCCTTCTTGATCTTGTTCGCCATGGTCAGAGCACCTCCGGCGCCAGGCTGATGATCTTCATATAGCCGCGGCCGCGCAGTTCGCGGACGACGGGGCCGAAGATACGGGTGCCGATCGGCTCCTCGTTCTTGTTGACGAGCACGGCGGCGTTGCTGTCGAAACGGATGACCGAGCCATCGGCGCGGCGCACATCCTTGGCGGTGCGAACGATAACGGCGCGATGCACGTCACCCTTCTTCACCTTGCCGCGGGGCTGAGCTTCCTTGATCGACACGACGATCACGTCGCCCACGCCGGCGGTACGACGCTTCGACCCGCCCAGCACCTTGATGCACTGGACGCGCTTGGCACCGCTGTTGTCAGCGACTTCCAATTGTGACTGCATCTGGATCATCGATGCATTTCCTTCTCTTTTGGCCTACCGGGATGCCCCGGCGGTTCCGTGAAACTCAGCTTAGGCGTCAGCAGCCGGAGCGGTAGCGCTCTTGGGCTTGCTGTGGGTGTCGACCTTGTCGAGCACCTTCCACGTCTTCAGCTTCGAAATCGGCTTCGTTTCCTCGATGCGGACGGTTTCGCCAGCCTTGATGGCGTTGTCCTCATCGTGGGCGTGATACTTCTTCGAGCGGCGGATGATCTTGCCGTACAGAGGGTGCTTCACCTTCCGTTCGACCTTCACCACGACGGTCTTGTCGCCCTTGTCGGACACCACCGTACCGGTCAGAATGCGCTTCGGCATCGATAGTCTCCTTACTTCGCGGCCGAGCGCGTGCGCTCGGTCTGCTGCGTCTTGATGCGGGCGATCGAGCGCCGCACTTCCTTGACGCGCGATGCTTTTTCAAGCTGGCCGGTGGCCGCCTGGAAGCGGAGGTTGAACGCCTCGCGCTTCAGTTCGCCAAGCTGTTCGGCGAGCTGGTCGTCGGTCTTGGCCTTGAAATCTTCGGTCTTGGCCATGTCCTTAGCCCTCCAGGTGCGAGGTGTCGCCGAGACGGGCGATCACCTTCGTCTTGATCGGCAGCTTCATCGCGGCGCGTTCGAACGCCAGCGCGGCCACGGGGCCGGGAACGCCGTCGAGTTCGAACAGGATGCGACCCGGCTTCACGCGCGCGGCCCAGAATTCCGGCGAACCCTTGCCCTTACCCATACGGACTTCGGCAGGCTTCGACGACACGGGGACGTCGGGGAAGATGCGGATCCACAAGCGGCCCTGACGCTTGATCGCGCGGCTGATCGCACGGCGAGCCGCTTCGATCTGGCGTGCGGTGATGCGCTCGGGTTCCATCGCCTTCAGCCCGTAGGAGCCGAAGTTCAGGCTGGTTCCGCCCTTGGCATTGCCATGGATGCGGCCCTTGAAAGCCTTGCGGAACTTGGTTTTTTTCGGTTGCAGCATGTCAGCAGTCCTTAGCGGCGATCTTCACGAGCCGGACGGACGCCGGTCGTCTGTGCGTCGAGCATCAGACGGTCGGTCGCCATCGGGTCGTGGCCGAGAATCTCGCCCTTGAAGATCCACACCTTGATCCCGCACACGCCATAGGCGGTGTGCGCGGTCGATTCGGCGTAGTCGACGTTGGCGCGCAGCGTGTGAAGCGGCACCCGGCCTTCGCGATACCATTCGGTACGTGCGATTTCCGCGCCGCCCAGACGGCCGGCGCAGTTGATGCGGATGCCTTCGGCGCCCAGACGCATCGCCGACTGAACCGCACGCTTCATGGCGCGACGGAACGCGACGCGGCGCTCGAGCTGATCGGCGATGCCCTGGCCGACGAGCTTGGCGTCGACTTCGGGCTTGCGGATTTCGACGATGTTCAGCGACACGTCGCTGCCCGTCAGTTCACCGAGCTTCTTGCGCAGCTTTTCGATGTCCGCGCCCTTCTTGCCGATGATGACGCCCGGACGGGCGGCATAGATCGAGACGCGGCACAGCTTGGCCGGACGTTCGATCACGACCTTCGAGATCGCGGCCTGCGGCAGGTTCTTGAACACATACTGGCGGATCTTCAGATCCTCGACCAGCATGCGGCCATAGTCCTGGCCTTCGGCGAACCAGCGGCTGTCCCAGGTGCGGTTGACCTGCAGGCGCAGGCCGATCGGATTGCTCTTCTGGCCCATCTTACGCCTCTTCTTCCTGTTCGCGCACGACAATGCGGATGCGGCTGAACGGCTTGACGATCCGGGTCGACTTGCCGCGGCCACGTGCGTGCCAGCGCTTCATCGAGATCGACTTGCCCACGCTCGCTTCCTTGATGACGAGCGCATCAACGTCGAGGTTGTGGTTGTTTTCCGCGTTGGCGACGGCGCTGGCGAGAACCTTGCGCACGTCGACAGCCATCGCCTTCTTCGAGAAGGTGAGGATGTTCATCGCGTCTTCGACCTTGCGGCCGCGGATCAGCGCGGCAACGAGGTTCAGCTTCTGAGCCGAACCGCGAATCTGCGTGCCGACCGAGAGTGCCTCGTTATCCGCAACGCGGCGGGGGGACTTTTCCTTGCCCATTAGCGTTTGCCCTTCTTGTCGGCAGCGTGACCGGGGAAGAAGCGCGTCGGCGCAAATTCACCCAGCTTCATGCCGACCATGTCTTCGTTGACCGACACCGGCACGAACTTGCGGCCGTTGTAGACGTTGAAGGTCAGCCCCACGAACTGCGGCAGGATGGTGGACCGACGCGACCAGGTCTTGATCGGGGCATTGCTGCCGCCGTCCTGGGCCGTTTCGGCTTTCTTGAGCAGATGGAGGTCCACGAAAGGACCCTTCCAGACCGAGCGAGCCATGGCTTACCTCTTCTTCTTCGCGTGACGCGACCGGATGATCATCTTGTCGGTCGACTTGTTGTGGCGCGTACGCGCACCCTTCGTCGGCTTGCCCCACGGGGTAACCGGGTGACGGCCGCCCGAGGTACGGCCTTCGCCGCCGCCATGCGGGTGATCGACCGGGTTCTTTGCAACACCGCGCGTCAGCGGGCGCTTGCCGAGCCAACGATTGCGGCCGGCCTTGCCGAGGTTGGTGTTCTGGTTGTCGGGGTTCGACACCGCACCGACCGTGCCCATGCACTCGCCGCGAATGTAGCGCTGCTCGCCCGAACCGAGACGCACGATGACGAGACCGCGGTCACGACCGACGACCTGTGCATAGGTGCCAGCCGAACGGGCGATCTGGCCACCCTTGCCCGGCTTCATCTCGATATTATGGACGATCGTGCCGACGGGCATCTGCGACAATTCCATCGCATTGCCCGGCTTCACGTCGGTCTTCTTGCCGGCGACGACGGTGTCGCCAACGGCCAGACGCTGCGGCGCCAGGATGTAGGTCTGCTCACCGTCTTCATACTTGACGAGTGCGATGAACGCCGTGCGGTTGGGGTCATATTCCAGACGCTCGACGGTAGCCGGCATGTCCCACTTGCGACGCTTGAAGTCGATAAAGCGGTACTTCTGCTTGTGGCCACCAGCGATACCGCGCGAGGTCACATGACCCTTGTTGTTGCGGCCACCGGTCTTGTTCTTGCCTTCGGTCAGCGCCTTGACGGGCTTGCCCTTCCACAGCGACGACTTGTCGACGAGGATCAGGCCGCGCTGCGCGGGGCTGGTCGGATTATAGGATTTAAGTGCCATTTTCTCTGCCTTTTCCTACAATCAGACGCCGGTCGTGACGTCGATCGTCTGGCCTTCGGCCAGGCGAACGATCGCCTTCTTCACGTCGCTGCGGGTGTAGGGCTTGCCCTTCCAGCGCTTGGTCTTGCCCTTGGTGATCAGCGTGTTGACGCTGAGAACCTTGACATCGAACAGCGCCTCGACGGCGGCCTTGATCGCGGGCTTGGTTGCGTCGTTCGCAACCTTGAACACCACTGCGTCATTTTCGCTGAGCAGCGTCGACTTTTCGGTGATCACCGGAGCGAGGATCACGTCATAGTGACGCGCGTCGACTGTTTTTGCCTTAGCCATTGAAGCGTGCCTCCAGCTTTTCGAGGCCGGCGCGGGTCAGGACCAGCGTATCGGCGCGCAAAATGTCATAGACGTTGGCACCCATCGCCGGCATCGAGTCGATGCCGATGAGGTTGGCCGACGCCATGGCGAAGCTTTCGTGCACTGCATCACCATCGATGAAGAGTGCGCGATTGCCGAGTTCGAGCTTGCCGAGCTGGCCGGCGAGCGCCTTGGTCTTGGCGTCCTTGAGCTCGAGCGTGTCGAGAACGAGGATCTTGCCGCCCTTCGCCTTGTCGCTCAGCGCCATTTTCAGGCCGAGCGTGCGGATCTTCTTGTTCAGCGAGTGGCCGAAGGTGCGGGCACGCGGGCCGTGCGCCTTGCCGCCGCCGATGAAGATCGGAGCCGCGCGATCGCCGTGACGAGCCGTACCGCCGCCTTTCTGGCGACCGAACTTCTTGCCGGTGCGCGACACGTCGCTGCGTTCGCGGGCGGCGCGAGCCGGACCACGGCGCTTTTCGAGCTGCCAGCTGACGACACGATGGAGGATGTCGGCACGCGGGTCGACGCCGAACACATCGTCGTTAAGATCGATGTCCGCGCCGGCCTTGCCGTCGATGGTGTGAACCTTGACCTTCATGATCAGGACTCCTGTGCGCCGTCGGTGGTGGCAGTGTCGACCACGGTTTCTTCAACCGGGGTTTCCACGGGCGCATCAGCCGGGGCTTCTTGATTGGCGTTCGCAGCGCTCTTGATGCCCGCCGGATAGGGGGCCTCGGGGTGGCGCGGCAGCTTGACCGCATCGCGGACCATCAGCCAGCCGCCCTTCGAGCCAGGGACCGAGCCCTTGACGAAGAGAAGGCCGCGCTCGACGTCGGTTCGGACGATTTCGAGATTCTGCTGGGTGCGGTTGCGTGCGCCCATGTGGCCCGCCATCTTCTTGTTCTTGAAGACGCGGCCCGGATCCTGGCGGTTACCGGTCGAACCATGCGCACGGTGGCTGATCGAAACACCGTGGGACGCGCGCATACCGCCGAAACCCCAGCGCTTCATCGCACCGGCAAAGCCCTTACCCTGGGTCACGCCCTGGATGTCGACAATCTGGCCGGCGACGAAATGGTCGGCCGACAGTTCGGCGCCGACGTCGAGCGTCGCGTCGTCGGCGACGCGGAATTCGACGATCTTCGCCTTGGGTTCGACTTCGGCCTTGCCGAAAGCGCCACGCTGCGGCTTCGCAACATTCTTCGCCTTCGCCGAGCCGGCACCGAGCTGAACGGCCACATAGCCGTCACGTTCTTGTTCGCGCACAGAAATGACCTGACAGCCTTCGAGGCTCAGGACGGTGACGGGCACGTGGCGGCCGTCGTCCTGAAACAGGCGGGTCATCCCCATTTTCTTCGCGATCACGCCAGTCCGCATGATCATACTCCTCAACAGAGGCCGGGCGGACCATTCCGCACGGCGTGTGGGACCTCATCAAGGCAAACCCCGACGAGAACCCTCCCAGCCCAAAATTTCGATGCATCGCCCCGTCCGGGCTGAGGTGCCGCACCCCCAAGGGGAAGCGGCGAGACGGGGGACGCAGCCCGGTCTGGATGTTTCCGAAGAAACGACCGGCGGTATCCACCCTATCGTCGGTCCGGATCGCGCCGGACAATGCAGTCACCGAAGTGTCCTGCCGATAGAGACCCCGGTTTTCACCGGGGCTTCGCTGGTCTTAGGCCAGCTTGATCTCAACGTTCACGCCCGCGGCGAGGTCGAGCTTCATCAGCGCGTCGACCGTCTGCGGGGTGGGCTGCACGATGTCGAGCAGCCGCTTGTGGGTACGCACCTCGAACTGCTCGCGCGACTTTTTGTCGACATGCGGGCCGCGGTTCACGGTGAATTTTTCAATACGCGTCGGAAGCGGGATCGGGCCGCGAATAAGCGCTCCGGTACGACGTGCCGTATCGGCAATGTCGGTGGTGGCCTGATCGAGCACGCGGTGATCAAAGGCCTTCAGGCGAATGCGAATATTCTGCGTTTCCATGACTGTTCCAGTCGAATCCCGTCTAACGATGCGAAAGAGCCGAAATGGCCTGCTCCGATTTCCGCATGGAAACCGGATCGGCCATCAAAATTCTTTAAGCTACGAGCCGCGCGAATCAGTTCCGAATCGCGCGGCTCGCGGCCCTATATTACTTTGTGACCGTGGCCACAACCCCTGCGCCGACCGTGCGGCCACCTTCGCGAATTGCGAAGCGGAGACCCGGGTCCATGGCGATCGGAGCGATCAGCTTGACCGACAGCTGGACGTTGTCGCCCGGCATGACCATTTCGGTGCCGGCGGGCAGAATGACTTCGCCGGTGACGTCGGTGGTGCGGAAGTAGAACTGCGGACGATAGTTCGCAAAGAACGGCGTGTGACGGCCGCCTTCGTCCTTCGACAGGACGTACACTTCCGAGGTGAACTCGGTGTGCGGCGTGATCGAGCCGGGCTTCGCCAGAACCTGGCCACGCTCGACTTCTTCACGGCCGACGCCGCGGATCAGCGCACCGACGTTGTCGCCAGCCTGGCCCTGGTCGAGCAGCTTGCGGAACATTTCGACGCCGGTGACGACGGTCTTCTTGGTGTCCTTGATGCCGACGATTTCGACTTCTTCACCAACCTTGACGACGCCCGTTTCGATACGGCCGGTGACGACGGTGCCGCGACCCGAGATCGAGAACACGTCTTCGATCGGCATCAGGAAGGGCTTGTCGAGCGGACGTTCCGGCTGCGGGATCCACGCATCGACGGCAGCCATCAGCTTCAGGATCGCGTCCTTGCCGATGGCGTCGTCGCGACCTTCGAGGGCGGCGAGAGCCGAACCCGGGATAATCGGGATATTGTCGCCGTCGAAGTCGCGCTTCGACAGTTCTTCGCGGATTTCGAGCTCAACGAGTTCGAGCAGTTCGGGATCGTCGAGCTGGTCGACCTTGTTGAGGAAGACGACCATGGTCGGAACGCCAACCTGCTTCGCGAGCAGGATGTGCTCCTTCGTCTGCGGCATCGGGCCGTCAGCGGCCGACACAACGAGGATCGCGCCGTCCATCTGGGCAGCACCGGTGATCATGTTCTTCACATAGTCGGCGTGGCCCGGGCAGTCGACGTGCGCATAGTGGCGGCCGTCGGTTTCATATTCGACGTGTGCGGTCGAAATGGTGATGCCGCGCTCACGCTCTTCGGGAGCCTTGTCGATGTTCGCGAAGTCGACGGCGGCGTTGCCCGCGACGTTTTCGGCGAGCACCTTGGTGATCGCTGCGGTCAGCGAGGTCTTGCCATGGTCGACGTGACCGATGGTGCCGATGTTGCAGTGCGGCTTCGTCCGCTCAAATTTAGCCTTGGCCATGATGGTATAACCTTCTTGTTCAATGTTTGCGTTGATCAGTCCTGGACGAGCCTGCTGAATCAGGCGCCGCCCTTAGAGGGTCTTGCCGCGCGGTGCAAGCCCGCGCGGCTTTGACCCATCAGGCCATCTTGGCCTTCACTTCTTCGGCGACGTTGGTCGGCACTTCTTCGTAATGCGAGAATTGCATCGAATAGCTCGCGCGACCCTGGCTGAAGCTGCGCAGCTGATTGACGTAGCCGAACATGTTCGCCAGCGGAACGATCGCCTCGACGACCTGGGCGATGCCCCGGCTGTCGGTGCCCTGGATCTGTCCGCGACGGCTGTTAAGGTCGCCGATCACGTCGCCCATGAATTCCTCAGGGGTAACGACTTCGACCTTCATCACCGGCTCGAGCAGCTTGATGCCGGCCTTCGCCGCCACTTCGCGCATCGCCGCACGGCCCGCGATTTCGAACGCCAGCGCCGACGAGTCGACGTCGTGATACGCGCCGTCGGTGAGCTTGATTTCGAAGTCGATGATCGGGAAGCCGATCATGTGACCGTTTTCGGCCGACTCGCGCATGCCCTTTTCGACCGACGGGATATATTCGCGCGGAATGTTACCGCCCTTGATCTCGTCGATGAAGGTGATGCCCGCGCCGCGTTCGCCGGGAGCGACGCTGACCTTCACGCGGCCGAACTGGCCCGAGCCACCCGACTGCTTCTTGTGGGTATAGTCGACGTCGACGGCCTTCGCGAGCGATTCGCGGTACGCCACCTGCGGCGCACCGACGTTCGCTTCGACCTTGAACTCGCGCTTCATGCGATCGACGAGGATGTCGAGGTGAAGCTCGCCCATGCCCTTGATGATCGTCTGGCCCGATTCATGGTCGGTCGACACGCGGAACGAGGGATCCTCGGCGGCCAGGCGGTTGAGCGCGATGCCCATACGTTCCTGGTCGGCCTTGGTCTTCGGTTCCACCGACAGCTCGATGACCGGCTCGGGGAATTCCATCCGCTCGAGGATGATCGGCGCGTTGGTGGCGCAGAGCGTGTCCCCGGTGGTGGTTTCCTTGAGGCCGGCGAGCGCGACGATGTCGCCCGCATAGGCTTCTTCGATGTCTTCGCGGCTGTTTGCATGCATCAGCAGCATGCGGCCAACCTTTTCCTTCTTGTCCTTCACCGAGTTCAGGTACGTGCCCTTGTTGAGCGTACCCGAATAGATGCGGGCGAAGGTGAGCGAACCGACGAACGGATCGTTCATGATCTTGAAGGCGAGCAGCGACAGCGGCGCCGCGTCCGACGTCTCGCGCGAGTCGGGCTGATCGTTCGACGGGTTGATGCCCTGAACGTCAGGAATGTCGAGCGGTGAAGGCAGATAGTCGACGACCGCGTCGAGCAGCGTCTGGACGCCCTTGTTCTTGAACGCCGAGCCGCAGAGGACCGGGACGAACGCCTGCGCCAGCGTACCCTTGCGGATCAGCTTCTTGAGCGTGGCGACGTCGGGAACGGTGCCTTCGAGATAGGCTTCCATCGCGTCGTCGTCCTGTTCGACGGCGAGCTCGACGAGCTTTTCGCGATATTCGGCCGCCTTGTCGGCGAGGTCGGCGGGGATTTCTTCATAGAAGAATTCGGCGCCGAGGCTTTCATCCTTCCAGATGATCGCGCGCTCGTTGACGAGGTCGACGAGACCCTTGAAGCCGCCTTCCGAACCGATCGGCAGATAGAGCACGGCCGGGGTCGCGCCGAGGCGATCGATGATCGTCTGGACGCAGTAATAGAAATCGGCGCCGGTGCGGTCGAGCTTGTTGATGAAGCACATGCGCGGCACGCGATACTTGTCGGCCTGGCGCCACACGGTTTCCGACTGCGGCTCAACGCCGGCAACGCCGTCGAACGCGGTGATCGCGCCGTCGAGCACGCGCAGCGAACGCTCGACTTCAATCGTGAAGTCGACGTGCCCGGGCGTGTCGATGATGTTCAGGCGATGCTCGGGACCCTGGCCTTCGTCGGCCTTCCACAGGCAGGTCGTAGCAGCCGACGTGATCGTGATGCCGCGTTCCTGTTCCTGCTCCATCCAGTCCATCGTCGCGGCGCCGTCATGGACTTCGCCGATCTTGTAGGACTTGCCGGTGTAGTAAAGGATACGCTCGGTCGTCGTGGTCTTGCCGGCGTCGATGTGCGCCATGATCCCAAAGTTGCGATAATTTTCGAGCGGATGGCTGCGTGCCATGGTCTTTTCCTTGGATGTGGGGGGCGGCCTTTGGAGCCGCCCCCGATATAGGAACGATTGTTACGATTGCGAGACGCGGCAGCGTCCCGCCAGCGCTTACCAGCGGTAGTGGCTGAAGGCGCGGTTCGCTTCGGCCATGCGATGCGTGTCTTCACGCTTCTTCACGGCGTTGCCACGGTTGTTCGACGCGTCGAGCAGTTCGCCCGACAGGCGCGCGGCCATCGTGGTTTCGCTGCGGTTGCGCGCAGCGGTGATCAGCCAGCGGATCGCGAGCGCCTGCGCACGTTCGGGACGGACTTCGACCGGAACCTGATAGGTCGCACCGCCGACGCGGCGGCTGCGGACTTCGATGTTCGGGCGGATGTTCGCCAGCGCTTCGTGGAACACGCCGAGCGGTTCCTTCTTGGCGCGGGTTTCGACCGACTCGAGCGCACCGTAAACGATGCTTTCGGCGACCGACTTTTTCCCGTCCAGCATGACGCTGTTCATGAATTTCGACAGCACGACATCCCCGAAACGGGGATCGGGCAGGATTTCGCGGCGTTCAGGACGACGACGACGAGCCATAGGTAATTCCTTTTACAACAGCATCCCGGCGCCGAGGCAGCCAGGGATGATCAAATAGCCGAAAAAGCGGTCCTTACTTCGGACGCTTCGCACCGTACTTCGAACGGCTCTGCTTGCGGTCCTTCACGCCCTGCGTATCGAGCACGCCGCGCAGGACGTGGTAACGCACACCGGGAAGATCGCGGACACGGCCGCCGCGGATCAGCACAACGCTGTGTTCCTGGAGGTTGTGGCCTTCGCCGGGGATGTAGGTGATGACTTCGCGCTGGTTGGTCAGGCGGACCTTCGCAACCTTGCGGAGCGCCGAGTTCGGCTTTTTCGGGGTCGTCGTGTAGACACGGGTGCAAACGCCGCGCTTTTGCGGGTTTGCGTCCATCGCCGGGACCTTGGACTTCACCTTCTGGGGAGTCCGGCCCTTGCGGACCAGCTGGTTGATCGTGGGCATGAATGCTTCACCTTTAAATGTCCGCCCATCAGAGCGAACGGTTACTGTACCGCGGTGGATGAAGCTCCGGCCGCTGACCCGCCAAAAAAGGCGAAAAACGGCCGACCTGATAACAGCAAAAGACCCCGGCGGATCGCTAAGATCTTCCGGAGGCTCCATCCGCGCCAGCAATGTTCAAGCGCTGTTGCAACTGAAAGAGGCAGCAAACCGCCCTTTTCGGTCGAGGGCGCCCCTAGACCCGATTCCTCTTGCGGTCAAGGGGCGGGCAATATTGTTGCGCCCGCCGGGGCGGGCTATCGGTCGCCCATGCCCGCCGTCCGCCACGCCAGCTTTGCGCCCCATGTCGCGCCCGACACGCGGTTGCTGATATTGGGAAGCCTGCCGGGCGTCCGCTCGCTCGCCGAACAGCAATATTATGCGCATCCGACGAACCAGTTCTGGCGCCTGCTCGGCGAGGTCATCGGCCAGCCGCTCGCGGACCTGCCCTATGGCGACAGGCTGGTCGCGCTGCGCGAAGCAAAGGTCGGGTTGTGGGACGTGATCCGCAGCGCCGAGCGTCACACGAGCAGCGACAGCCAAATCCGCGAAGCCGAGGCGCACGACCTCGCGGCGCTGGTCGCCGACCTTCCCGACCTCCGCATGATCGCTTTCAACGGCGGCAAGGCCGCGGCGATCGGACGCAGGCAACTTCCGCCGCTCGTGGGCATCGCACTCGTCGACCTGCCGTCGAGCAGCGCCGCGCACACGATCGGCGTCGCGGCAAAACGCGATCGCTGGCTGGCGTTGCGCGGGGCGTTCTGATTCAGTCGACGACCGTCCCGCGCGCCATCACGAAATCGACCTTCTTGAGCACGCGCACATCGGCGATGGGGTCGCTCGCGACCGCGATGATGTCGGCGCTCTTGCCCGGCGCGATCGTGCCGATCTCGTTCGACAGGCCGAGCAGGTCGGCGGCGTTGACCGTCGCGGCCTTCAGCGCCTCGACCGGCTTCATGCCGTGCTGGACCATCAGTTCGAACTCGTCGCCATTGCGGCCATGCTTCGACACGCCGGCGTCGGTGCCGAAAGCAATCCGGACCCCGCGGGGGACAAGCTGTTGGAGGCTCTTACCGGTGATCTCGATGCGCCATTTGATCTTGGCGAGCACGTCGGGCTCATAGGCGTTCGCATTGGCGGCGATGCGTTCCTTGTAGCCGTTCACCGTCGAGAGCGTCGGGACATAATATGTCTTCGACTTCGCCCAGGCGGCGATCGTCGCCTCGTCGAGGATCGTGCCATGTTCGATCGAGTCGGCACCGGCATCGATCGCGAGGCGGATGCCGTCGGCGCCGTGCGCGTGGACCGCGACCTTCTTGCCGAACAGATGCGCGGTATCGACGATCGCCTGCGCTTCGTCGTCGAACATCTGCTTGCCGAGCCCCGCCCCGATGCGGCTGTTGACGCCGCCGGTCGAGGCGAATTTGATCACGTCGGCGCCGCGCCCGATCTGCAGCCGCACCGCGCGGCGGCAGTCGTCGGCGCCGTTGCAGGTGTTGCCCGCGCCCGCGAAGAAGGGGCGGAGCTCGTCGCGATAGCCGAGCGAGCCGTCCATATGGCCTGCGCTGCCCGAGATGCTGGCGCCCGCATCGACGATGCGCGGCCCCTGCACCTTGCCCGCGAGGATCGCGTCTCGCAGCGCCAAAGTCGCCCCGTCGCCGTCGCCGAGATTGCGCACCGTGGTGAAGCCCGCACGCAGCGTCTTCATGCCGTTCGCTTCGGCATTGAACGCCTGCGCCGCGGGGCTGAGCGTGACCTCTTCGAGCTGGCCGGCGAGGCCGCCCGCGTCGCTCGTCAGATGGACATGGCTGTCGATCAGGCCGGGGAGGACATATTTGTCCTTGAGGTCGATCAGCGTCGTGCCGGGGTCGGCGGGCTGATAGCCGTCGGCGATGCTCAATATCTTGCCGCCCTCGACGATGATCGTCGAGGCGCCGCGCGCGGGTTTGCCGGGTTCGGCGAGCAATTGCCCCGCGTGGATGACGGTGCGCGCCGGCGCCTGCGCGGCGAGCGGCGAGGCGAGCGCCGCGCCGACGAGCGCGAGCGGAAGAATATGAATCGGCTTCATTCTGGCATCCCCTGTTTAACTTTGGGGAGCGTTAAAGCCGATCAGAAGCCCATCGTAAAGCGGAGCGCCGCGCCCCGGTCGTCGGGCATCGCGGCGATATGGCCGGGATCCCGCCGCCACCATGTGTTGGCAATGAGTTCGCCGCCGAAGAGCGACAGCGCATAGCTCGCTTCTACGACCAGCTCGCGGCCGGTGGGGGCGAGGTTGTAGGTGCGGCGGCCGAAATCGGTACGGCCGGTCGCATAGTCGTGCGCGACGGGAAGCATCAGGTCGATACCGCCGCGCGCGACGCGCAGCGGCTGGGCGAAACGGAGCGCGGCGCGATCACCCGGCCGCATCAGATTGGCCTTGGCGATGTCGAACGAGAAGGCGGTCGACCAGAGCGCGCCGCCCGCGATCAAGCCTTGGCTGTCGGGGCGCGTCCACATCTGGCGCCAGGCGGCCGCAACTTTCCAATCATCGCGCATATCGAGAAGGAGGCTGGCGTCGCCGACGAGGCTGGTCGCGCCGCCGGCGGCGAACATCGGGCCGAGGCGGGCGCCGAGGAGGCTGTCCGATTCGCGCAGCCAGCTCGTGCCGAGCGCGGTGCGGACGGGGCCGAAGCGACCGTCCCATGCGGCGCCAACACGCTGGTAGCGGCTGTCCTGGCCCGAGCGGTAGCGGAGCAGGGGGTCGTCCTGCCAGCGCGCGCCCGACACCCAGCCATTTTCCAATATGATATTAACATATTGATTGTGAACGATATTATGGCGAATTATCGTGCCAATTCCGGGACTTGCGGCGAAGCCGAGGCCCTCGTGCGCGGCGTCGCCGATCAGCATCGCATGGCTGCTCTCGCCGCGCTCGCCCGCGAGCAGGCCGCCGGTGCCGCGCCCCGCGGCGAAACCGATGCGCGTGCGTCCGTCGAGGCGCGTCATCACCGAGGCGGCGAGGGTGCGCGCGCGCTGCGCATCGTGGAAGGAGAGGCCGGCGAGCGCGTCGGTGCCGCCGGTGCCGGGCGCGGTGACGAGCGAGAGCGCGAGCGATTGGCTGGCGGCGCTCTGCTGGCGGACGAGCCCGCCGATCGCGCCCGACAATTTGAAGTCGGGACGCCGCTGGCCGAGCGATCCGCCGAAATCGACGTCGAAGGCGCGGCCGAAGCCGTCGGTGACAAGGCCCGTCGTGCCGGCCCCGCCGGCATCGCCCATCGGGCCGCCGAGGATCCCCAACGGCGCATCGAGCGCGACTGCGGTCGCGGTGCCCGCGAGCGATGTGGCGCCCATCGGCTGGAAAGCGCGCGCAATGTCGAGGATGCCCTGTCCGTACACCGCGTCGTCGCCCGCCGCGCCCGCATCGCGCGCCGATTGATAGAGAAGCGAGACGATCTGCTGGCTCGACAGGTTCGGAAACGCCTGCGCGATCAGCGCGACCGCGCCCGCAACCTGCGGCGCGGCGAAGCTGGTGCCGTTCAAAACGAAGACGAAGTTACCCTCGGTCTTGAGCACGCCATTTTCATAGGCGCAGCACACGCCCTCGCCGAGCGCACTAAGGTAGGAGCCGGCATAGGCGCCCGCGCGGTTGCTGAACCCCGAAATCGCGCCATTTGCGTTGACCGATCCGGCAATGACGACGAGCCCGCCGCCGGCGTCGCGCAGCCCGCGCGCGAAGAAATCGGGGTTGTTGGGGTCGTTGCCGTTCGCGGTCGTGTCGCCGTCATTCCCCGCCGAGACGATGACGATAATCCCCGCCGCGGTCGCGCGCGAGACCGCGGCGCGCAAGGTGGCACCGGGCAGGTCTTCGCCGCCGAGCGAGATGTTGACGACGCGCGCGCCCGCGCCGACCGCGCGGTCGAGCCCCGCCGCGATCGCGGTTTCGGGAAAGCGGCAGCCGCTTTCGTCGTTCGAAGGGTCTTCGGTCGCGCAGCTGCCCGGCCGGTCGGCGCGCAGCACGAGCAGGTTGGCGTTGAACGCGATGCCGAAGGTGCCGACGTCATTCTTTCCGCCGAGCAACAGCTGCGCGACATTGGTGCCGTGCGTCCCCTCGCCGTTGATGCCGCGCGACCCGGCGAGGTCGATCGATTGCGACGAGATGCGGCCGGCGAATTCGGGGCTGTTCTGATCGATCCCGTCGTCGATGACGCCGGCGAGGATATTCTGCCCCGTCGCCCCCGCCTGATAGGCGGTGATCGCGCCGTGGAAATTGACCCCGTCGGAGCGGCGCGTTTCGGC
>SCNS01000017.1 GCA_005503215.1 Sphingomonadaceae bacterium 3R27C6
GGGCGCCTACATCTCGATCGTGATGCGCACCTTCGACGGGGTGGTGCCCGCGGCGTGGGCGATTTCGGCGCGCATGCGGGTGACGAGGTCCGAAAGATGGTCGCTGGCCGGCGCGCTGTCGCGGCTCAGGAGTTCGGTGGGCGAGGTGCCGAGGAGTTCGGCGAGCGCCTGCAGCCGCGCGAGCCGCGGGCGCGAGCGGCCCTGTTCCCAATAGCAGATCGAGGTGACGGTGACGCCGAGCCGGTCGGCGATGTCGGTCTTGCTGAGCCCCCTGGCCTGACGCAGCCGCGCGAGGCGGTCGCCGAGCACTTCATAGCGTGTGTCGCTGTCCGGGTGAGCGTGGATCACAGACGTGCAACCTTTTCGACTTCGAGGTGCAACATTACCAAAGTTAAGGGCGGTCCGGCTTTCAACATTTCACCGATTATGGCGGGGGAAAAATGCGTAGGGCGCGCCGCCAGGCGGGTGGATTGCGGGCGGGGCGCGGCGCCCCTATCGTGCGCGGGCAGGAGGCCGCGATGACCGGAATGGACAAGCAGGCAGGGGCGCGGGTGGCGCCGCGGATCGAGGATATCGCGGTGCACTGCACGCTGAACGACGGCACCGCGGTGTGCCTGCGCACGATTACCCCCGACGATGCGCCGCTGATCCGCGAGGGGATTGCGAAGCTGTCGGCGGAGTCGCGCTATCTGCGCTTTTTCTCGCCCGCGCCGGTGCTGCCCGATGCGGTGGTCGAACGGCTCGCCGATGTCGACGGGCACGACCATATCGCGTGGGGCGCGATCTGCACCGAATGCCCGGGGCAGCCGCCGATCGGCGCGGTGCATGCGGTGCGCCACCGGCACGACGGGCCGGTGGGCGAATTTTCGATTGCGGTGCTCGACGCGTTCCAGGGGCGGGGGCTGGCGCGGATGATGACCGCGGCGCTGCTTGTCCATTGCCATGCCGAGGGGCTCGACATGCTCGAGGTGCATATGTTGTCGGAAAATGCCGCGGCGCGGCGGCTGGTGAAATCGATGGATGCGGCGTGGGCGGGCGAGTCGGCGGGGGTCGCCGACTATCGGCTCGATGTCGCGGCGGCGATCGCGGCGCTACGCGCCGATGACGACGCGCCGGGGGTGCAGGATGTGCTGCGCCTGCTCGAAGGGGCCGGCGGCTAGTCCCTCCCGCCGCCCTGGGTCGCTGGTGGCGGCGGGAGGGTGGTCCGTGAAATGGTTCGCTTAAAAGCGAGTTCCCGTCCCATTTAGGGTCAATATCCGCGATTGCGCGGGGCGGCGGTGATCGAGATCACAGGTCTGCGAAAATAGGCCGCGCACGATAAAGGGCGCCGGAATCAACCGGCGCCCTTCACCCTGCCCTTTAGGGGAGGCAGCCCTTATTTCTTGGCGGGGTCGGCCGGCGGCGTGGTCGGGGCGACTTCCGACGGGGCGATCTCGCCGCTATCGTCCATCGCGTTGGCCTTTTCCTCGCCGGCGGCTTCGACGGCGTCGGCCTTCGCTTCGGTTGCTTCCTTGGCCGCGCCCTCGGGCATGGCGTCGGCCTGCTCGTCGATCACGTCGGCCTTGGCTTCGGCCTGATCCTCGACCTTGTCGGCAGCCGGGCTCTGGCAGGCGCCGAGCGCGAGGGCCGAGGTGGCGGCGAGGGTGATGAACATCTTACGCATATTGAATGACTCCCAAAGTTGACTTGGAGGCTTAACGCGGGGTGAACGCAAGGGTTGCAATGAAATTATCATGTCCATGAAATCGCCCGGATTTTCTTTTGATCCGGCGTTGTTCGGGGCGGGAATTCAGGGGACGTCCCTTACCCTGACATAGACCGTACCCGTCGACGTCGAGCCATCCGGTGAGCGTCCGGTGTAGGTGAAATGCGTGAGACCGGTGAAGGTGCCGCGCCGCGACACCGTCACATAACCCTCGGTCGACAGCGATACCGACAGCGCCCCCGGCGCGCCGGACTCGACCGACATGATGCCGCCCCGCCCCGTCATGCCGGCGAACAGCGTCCAGTCGTTGCAGTAGGGCGAATGGGGCCGAGTATCACACCCGCCCATCCCGATGCGATAGGGTGTCAGGCCTCCGGGCCTTAATTCGCGATAGTCGGGCACCCCGATATAATTGGTCATTGCGGGTGGCGCGGCCGATGCAAAGGATCGCGCTGCGGCCTCGATATCGGCCGTTGTGATCGCCTCGATCCGCGCCAACGCGGGATTCGGCCACCCTTCGTGCAAGATAGCGATTTCGGGGAGGACATAGAAACGAAAGGCATAGGCCCATGCGCGAACGGAAGCGTCATCGGACAATCGTTCGGGTATGGCCGCGAAATATTTTACCAGCAGCGTCGCCATCGCATCGAGGCCAGCGTCGGGCGAGCCCATGCTGATGCGGCTCCGCTTCAACGCCGCCAACACCACCGCCTTGTCGGAAAGCCTGGCGTTCCCGGTCTCGTTGATGACTTGGGCGAGATATTGCGAGACTTCGCGCAGTGTGACCGAGGTGTCGATCGGATCGCCGGTCGTATCCTTGGTCACGGCCGCCAATGCCAACAGCTGAAGATTGACGGATGTTATTCGCGCCGCGTCCTCGGCAACCATGGCGTTGCTGCTGCGCCGCCCATCGACGGGATTGAGTGTCAGCAAATTCGTGTCGCTTCGCAGCGCCGCCGCACCCGTCGAAAGCCCGAGCGCATTACGCACGCTGTTTTGATTCCCGTGCGCGTCGATCAATGTGCTGAGTGGAGAGATGACCGTTGCGCCGATCGGCGCCGTCATCTGGCCGAAGCCGAGACCAGTCGTGGCATCGATGCCGTATGCATTCATACGATATGATGGCGATCCGGGGGCCGTTCCGATCACCGCTCCCTGCACGCTGACGCCGCGGCCAAAGGTTCCCGTCATCGACGTAGGCGTTGTGGCGTCCCGCGCATCGGCGA
This sequence comes from Sphingomonadaceae bacterium 3R27C6, assembly GCA_005503215.1. Taxonomy (GTDB): domain Bacteria; phylum Pseudomonadota; class Alphaproteobacteria; order Sphingomonadales; family Sphingomonadaceae; genus Sphingopyxis. The sequence goes on from SCNS01000017.1 coordinate 2,932, forward strand.
ACCCGCCGTTGCCGTCGATATCGATTGAGATAAGCGCCAACAGCGGGCCGCCGCCAACGGCCGAAAATATGGTCGTGGGTGTGGGGGTCGGTGTCGGCGTGGGGGTTGGTGTCGGTGTGGGCGGCACGGTGACGACATTGCCGCCGCCCGAGTCTCCGCCCCCACCACAACTTGCGACGAGGGCCGCGATCGCAGCCGATAAGAACATCTTTTTCAGATGATTAGAATTCACAATATTCCCCCCGCTTTTATGGCGCGAGTAATCGGGAGGCGTCGCAACGGCAATATTTAACTCGGCCGGTCCGGATCGCTGCCGCACTTATCCAGTCATGTGCGGCAGGCAAAAAAAAGAGGGCGCCCGAAGCGCCCTCTCTCATGCCTGGTCCGGTCCCGCGGCCCTTAGAAGCGCTGTTGGCGCTCGTAGAGGTCGCGGTAATGCTGGATGCGCGTGACGCGCAGTCCGGGCATGCCGCTGCGGTCGATCGACCGCTGCCAGCCGGCAAATTCCTCGAGGGTCAGCCCATAGCGTTCGCACGCTTCGTCGACGGACAGGAGCCCGCCGTTAACGGCCGCGACGACCTCTGCCTTGCGGCGAACGACCCAGCGGGTCGTCGACGGGGGCGGCAGCGAGTCCAGCGTCAACGGCTCCCCGAGGGGGCCGATAACCTGTGCAGGCCGGATTTTCTGATTCTCGATCATAGTCATTCCACATTTTTACCGTCGGAGGGGGGTGTGTCCGACGCATTCATATCTAGATCAGAGGGATTCAACATCGGCTGAAATCCTCTGGTAAACAGGCCGTTCATAGTTTCGGGCAGGGCGTTCGCATCGTCGGATAAATCGAAGAAACGAACGACGCGCGGGGCTTTTTGTTCCGCCGTTGCGCGCGTCCCGCAAAATATGTGGCGCACGGCGTTAAGCTTCGCCGCATGGCGTTCGCGATGCGCCTGCGTCCGAAGCTGCCGCACCGTCGGCAGGGCGGCCTGGCGTGCGCTGGACACGGCCAATATGATGTCGAAGCCGGGCTTTGACAGCTTGGCCGCACCGGCGATGCGCGGAAGATCGGAGGGAACGAAGTTCATGCGACTCGTCTAGGCCAGAGGAGCTAAGGTCCCGTAAATGCCCGTTTCAGAACCTGTTAGCGAAGCTTAACCCCCGTCAATATCTTGACACTTTGCGCGGAAAAGCTGGCTTTTTTGCATTCGCGTCCCTAGATGGCGCCGACCATGATCGAGGCGATTCCTTCCCCTGCCGGGCTTGCCCAGGCCGACTTTCAGCTGCCGATGCCGCTGAAGGACCGGCGAATCGTCGTCGCGATGTCGGGCGGAGTCGACTCGAGCGTCGTTGCCGCGCTCGCCGCGCGCTCGGGCGCCGAGGTGATCGGCGTGACGCTCCAGCTCTACGATCATGGCGCGAAGGCGAAGCGCGTCGGTGCGTGCTGCGCCGGGCAGGACATCCGCGACGCGCGCGCGGTCGCCGACCGGCTGGGCTTCGCGCACCATGTCTATGACCATGAAAGCCGCTTCCGCGACACGGTGATCGACCAGTTCGCCGACGAATATCTGTCGGGCCGGACGCCGATCCCGTGCGTACGCTGCAATATGGGGGTGAAGTTCACCGACCTGTTCCGGCTCGCCAAGGAACTCGGCGCCGATTGCCTCGCGACGGGTCATTATGTGCGCCGCATGATGGGCCCCGCGGGCGCCGAGCTGCACCGTGCGGTCGATCCGGCGCGCGACCAGAGCTATTTCCTCTTCGCGACAACGCAGGACCAGCTCGACTTCCTGCGCTTTCCCTTGGGCGGCCTCGAAAAGAGCGTCGTGCGCGAGATCGCGCGCGATCTGGGGCTCGGTGTCGCGGGCAAACCCGACAGCCAGGACATCTGCTTCGTCCCCGATGGCGACTATGCGACGCTGGTGCGCAAGCTGCGCCCCGAGGCCGACGACCAGGGTGACATCGTCCATGTCGACGGCACCGTGCTCGGCGCGCACAAGGGCCTCATCCATTATACTGTCGGGCAGCGGCGCGGGATTGAGATCGGCGGACAGGCCGAACCATTGTATGTGGTGCGCCTCGAAGCCGCGACGAAAGCGGTGGTCGTCGGGCCGCGGCGCGCGCTCGCGGTGTCGGGCGCGCGACTGGGCGAGGCGAACTGGCTGGGCGCGGTCGACGGGCGCGATGTGCTGGCGAAGGTGCGCAGCATGGCGAAGCCGGTGCCCGCGCGCGTCGCGGGCGATCGGCTGATCTTTGCCGAGGCCGAATATGGCGTCGCGCCGGGACAGGCGGCGGTGCTGTACGATGCGGCGGACAATTCGCGCGTATTGGGCGGCGGCTGGATCGAAGAGACGTTCGCGGCGGACGATGTTTAACCCGGAATAGATTGAACTTTCTTCCTCGATGGCGCAGCTTCGCCGGAAATAGGGAGAAGAATGATGGTCAATTGGGTCTTGCGCGGCGCCGTCCTGCTGTGGGCGCTGTTCTTTATCATCGTCGGTGCGCGCGGGTTGTTCGACCCCGCGAGCTATACCGAGACCTTTGGCATATTGGTCGAGGGCCCGGCGACCAATACGATCCGCGCCGACCTGTCGGCCTTTTTCCTTGTCGCCGCGGGCGCCGCCGCGATCGGCGCGCTGGTGCCGGGTTGGCTGCGCGCGCTGCTGGTGCCCGCCGCGCTCTATGGCACCGCGCTTGCCGCCCGGTTGTTCGGGGTGGCGAGCGACGATGCGGTGAACACGGGGATCGTCCAGGCGATGATCATCGAGGCGCTGACCGTGCTGCTGATGGTCGGCAGTTGGTGGGTGTTGTCGCGGCCGGTCGCGGCGGTCGATAATGCGGTGCCCGTCGACGCGGGATAGCGGGCGATCCGATGAGTTTCGCGGACAGCTATCTTGGAAAGCTGCGCTCGCTCGTTGGGAGCCGCGGCCTGCTCGTCCCGGGAGCGCGCGTCGTGATAACGCGGGGCGACGGGTCGATCCTCCTGCAACATCGAAGCGACTTCGGCGTGTGGGGCCTTCCCGGCGGAAATGCGGAGGAGGGCGAGGACCTGACCGAGGTGGCCGTCCGCGAGACGCTTGAGGAGACCGGACTTCGCATTCGAAATCCGGTGCCCTTCGGTTTCGGCAGCGATCCGGAATATGAGACGGTGCGCTTCCCGAACGGCGATGTTTGCCAGTTCTTCGTCATGATGTTCTACGCGACCGAATTTGACGGCGATGTGACCGCCGACGGCTCGGAAACGCTGGATCTGCGTTGGTATCGCCCGGACGACCTGCCCCCGATGCTTGAGAATATGCGCCGAAGTGTCGAGGCATTTACCGCTTTTGAGAAGAGCGGGTCGTTTCAGATGATCTGATGCGTGGGCAGATTTCGACCGATCGCAGACGTCAGCCTCTGAGCGTTGAATAGCCCCAATCGTTGCTCAGGCGCTCTTGGGCGCCTGCTAACCGAGCGAGATAACCATTCTCCAACGGCGCTGAAAGTTGCCTTTCGAGTTGGGCCAGCAGGCCGTTTAAGGCCGCTCCCTCCCCTGAGGAAACGAAGCAAGCGGCGTTAGGTGTATCACCCGCGCCGTCCTCACTGGTCCATCGTTGAAGCAGCTCAAAAAGAACGATCGCCTCGTCGGTTGATATTTTGATGATGGCGCCGTCGCTGTCAGGTGAGTGTGTCATGGTTCGAACCTGGCATCGACAAAGTCATCTTTCCACCCCAAAGCTGACCCACCCACAAACGGCCTATTCCCGCCATTGCTTGTCTTTTTAACCATTTTATGAGTTATTGCGCGCCGGGTCGCTTCTGTTTTCCTTTGTGGTGGGGAGGAAGCGTATGACAAGCGATGAGGACAAAAGGGCGCGTTCGGAGCGGCGGTCGAGTGACCGCCGGACGACCGACGACCCGAATTATAAAGGGCCGGATCGCCGCAAGGGCGATCGGCGGACGGGCAAGGATCGCCGTTCCGACTGAGTGCGGCGGCGCGTGCCGGCAGGAGAAGAAATTTGACCGAACCGCGCGTGCCGCGCCTAAGCGTCGACATCGTGTCCGACGTGATGTGCCCCTGGTGCATCATCGGCTGGCTGAAGTTCCGGAAGGTCATGGACCATTTTGCGGGGCGGCTGGATTTCCGCGTCCAGTGGCATCCGTTCGAGCTGAACCCCGACATGCCGGCGGAGGGCGAGGATACCGCCGCGCATGTCATGCGCAAATATGGGGTCAGCGCCGAGCAGAGCCGCGCGAACAGCGGCAAGATGGCGGGGGTCGCCGCTGACCTCGGCTTCACCTTCAATCGCAGCGGCGAAAGCCGCATACGCAACAGTTTCGATGCGCACCGCCTGCTGACCTGGGCGGGGGCGCTTGAGGAGCCCGAGCAGGATGCGGCGACGGGCGTGCAGACCGCGCTGAAGCTCGCGTTGTTCACCGCGCACTTCACCGACAATCGCGACGTGAGCGATCATGCGGTGCTCGCAGATGTCGCGGCGTCGGTGGGGCTCGACCGCGCGCGCGCGGCGGCGATCCTGGCGTCGGACGAGTTCGGCGAGATGGTGCGCACCGAAGAAGCCTATTGGGCCGACCAGAATATCACCGGGGTGCCCGCTTTCATCCTCGGCGGGCGGATGCTGATCCCGGGGGCGCAGGATCCCGAGGTTTTCATTCGCGTGATCGAGACGAAAATACTGGCGGCCGCCGCCTGAGGAACGGCCGCGACACCCCGCGCGTTTCCCGGCTATCCCCCGAAAGGAGCCGGCCATGATCGACGATCCCCGCAAAGCAGATGCCCAAGCCGACGAAGCGCCCGAAGCGCGCAATCGCGAGCAGGATGACGAGCAGGCGCAGGCGCAGAGCGTTGCCGAAGCCGCGCGCCGCGACCGGCCGCAGGAAGACAGCGACAAGGCCAGCAGCGGCGACGAGAGCGACGATGTCCAGGACCTGGTCGATCATATGAACCAGATGGAGCGGTCGGGCGTGATCGACATGGACGCCTATCGCGGCGAACGCAGCGACGACGACGAGGATGACGAGCTTGGCGAGGGCGGGGTCGAGGACGACGAGCCGCGCGGCGCGCCCTGATCGTTCCTAGGCTGAGGGTCAAAACGGCGTCGTAACGGGCGTGATTGATGCCCTTTGTTCGCCATAGCGGAGGCGCCTCGTTGGGATTTTGCTAAGCCTCCGCCGCTAGGGTGGCGGCATGTCCGGACCCGATTTTCACTATCCGAGGCGCCGTATCGTTCGCCGCCGCAGGCCGGTGCGCAGGGGGCGCACCCTCCGATCGAATCTGTGGCTGGCGCCGGGGATGGCGGTTGCGTTCGTCGCTGCGCTCGCGACCTTTCAGCACTTTCCGGGCGGCGCCGAAGCGATGCCCGCGCCCGTGGCATCCTTGCTTGCGGGCGGCGAAGGCGCGACGGCGCGCGACGCGCTGTCGGCGCGTTTCGCGCTCTGTCACAGCGGCGGCGGCAGCAATTGCGTCGTCGACGGCGACACCTTCTGGTACGCGGGCGATAAATATCGCATCGCCGATATCGACACCCCCGAAACGCATCCCGCGCGCTGTGCCGAGGAGGCGGCGCTCGGCGACGCCGCGACCGAACGGCTCCGCACTTGGCTGAATGCCGGCGCCTTCAGCCTCGAAAGCGCCGGGCGCGACACCGATCGCTACGGCCGCAACCTGCGCATCGTCACGCGCGGCGGGACGAGCGTCGGGTCGGTGCTCGTTGACGAAGGGCTGGCGCGGCCATGGGGGGGGCGGCGGCGCCCCTGGTGCTAATTGTTCGGGACGGCGGCACGATGGAAAGCGGGCGCGGCTTTCGGGCGCTCTACCTTAGTATAGGGGAGCCGACTCGCTTTTCTGTGCGTATGATAGCGAAGCTCCCCCCTCCCGGAGCGGCAAGGAGAATGACCATGGCAGAGCATGACCATAGCGCGATCAAGGAAGGCCTGAACGTCGTGGGCGCCGACGGCGTCCACGTCGGCACCGTCGACCACCTCGACGGCGAGCGCATCAAGCTGACCAAGGCCGACAGCGGCGACGGCAAGCATCATTACCTGCCCGCGGGTCTGGTCGCGGCGGTCGAGGGCGACACGGTCCGCCTGTCGGCGAACGCCGCGAACGCGGTCGACCTGTTCGAAGAGGCCGAATAGTTTAGGCGAGATAACAGAGGGCCGGCAGCGCAATCGGGCGCCCGGCACCGAACTGGCCCGCCCCCTCCCCTGGGGCGGGCCATTTTCATTTGCGGGGTGCGGCATAACGACGAAAGGGAGCCGGTGTCCCGGCTCCCTCCCCGATCGCTGGCGCGATGCGGTCTCTCCCGATTTCCAAGGCGGGGAGCCGAGTGCACCCGGCTCCCCCCAGCGCGGCCACGTCCCTTATTGCAAGGGGTCGCCGCGGCTAGTCCCGATATGTCAGCGCGATTCGACCGCGGCGGTGGTGCGCGCCTGGATCTCGGCGCTCGACAATTTGGTGACGAGGCCATGGGTCGCACCCACTGCGCCATGATAAATCTGGGCGATCGGCACGTTGTAGAGCTTGCCGCCGCGGACCACGACCGCGGTGTCGCCCTCGACGCTCTGTACCGTGCCGACGCTGTTGCCGCCGGTGTCGTAAAGTTCGGCGCCCGCGCGCACCTGTTCGCGCGTCGCGAGGGTGAGGTTCGCGGTATCGACGGCCTTGCCGACCGTGCTGTCGGCGCGATCGACGGTACCGCCGACGGGGTTGGTGACGCCACCGACTGCGGCATCGACCGCCCCGCCCTTCAGCCCGACCTTGCCGACGAGATTGACGTTGGCGCTGCCGTCGGGGGCGAGCTGGGCGGGGGCCGGCGCGGGCGCGGTCTGGGCGAGCGCGGGGAAGGCGAGGAGGGCGGGAGCGACCGTCAGAAGGGCAAATGCTTTGCGCATGTCTGTGTCTCCGTGCGTCGGATTTGGGTCAGGCATCGGCGCGCCCCGCGGGGGGGAAGGGGGCGGCGCCGATGCCTTGACCGGAGAAACTTGTGCAATGTCCGATTGTTGCATTGCGTTTGGCGCATTGCGACGGACCGCCGCGCGTGCGCGACGAGTGGCTAATGCGGTTGCGGACGGGGCGGTTTTCCGGGCGGCCCCGCGATCAATTTATTGAGCGTCGCGAGGCGCTGGCGCGCTGCGGTCCAGTCGCGTTCGGGGTGCGCCTGGATCTGATCGAGGAGGACGCGAACCTCCTTGCGGCGGTCGCCTTCGGTTACGGCCTGCATGGGCTTTCTCCTTTCGCCCGCCAGTATAGCAGCGATCGGGCGCGGTGGCGGGCGGCTCACCGCGCGCATGCCCCGGTCAGGCGCGACTCCCGCCGCGGCGCGATTTAGGGTATGAACGCGCGGTCATGGGAGGGAGAGGGCCGATGCCGACTCGCGAACAAATGATCGCCACGATCGAGGGCGCTTATGCCGCGCGCGTCGCGTGCGATATCGCGGCGATGAATGCGATCTGGGCGCCCGGCGCGACCTATGCGATGGAAGGCGAGGCCGCGTTGATGGCGCGCTATCCGACCGGACCGACCGAAGCGCTGGCGGCGACGCAGCGGCTCGCCGACCTGCTCGATGCCGACGACGTCGAGGTGATCGACATGATCGCCGAGGACGACCGCGTCGCGGTGCAGTGGCGCGCGCGCTTTTCCAAGGGCGACCGGTCGCAGGTGCTCAGCCTGTTTTCGCGCTGGAAATTCGACGAGGCGGGCCGCGTCGCCTCGCTCCACGAATATGGCGATACCGCGATGATCGCCGAAATGATCGGGGGATAGGCCGAGGCAGGAGACGGATCGTGACCAAGGATCAGATATTCGAGAAGATTCAGGACGTGATCGCCGCGCGGAAGGACCGCGACCGCGAACGGTTGAAGCTTCTGGTCGCGGAGGGGGCGACCTACAGGGTCGCGGCGGAAGACGGGTCTCTGCCGGGTTTTCCGGTCGAGGACGACGATGTCGGGACCGCGATCGACAAGCTGATCAATCTGATCGACTATGGTAAGGTCACCTACGCAATTCCCATCGTCGACGGACTCCGCGCGACGGTGGTGATCAAGGTCGAGGCGACGTCGAAGGGCGTGCCGCATGATTTGCGGCTGTGCGGCATGTGGGAGTTCGACGCCGACGGGCGGGCGATATCGCTGACCGAATATACCGACACCGCCGCGATGCGCGATTGGTTGACGAGCGCAGCCGGCGCGGCGGCAGCGGAGCCTTTGCCACAGGAAAATCTCGAAACCGCCGCCGCGCGATAGGCGAAACGCGAGGTAGCGGGTGGCGCCGGGGCGCGGCGGTTCCTATCTAGGGCGCGATGACTGACGGGGACCGGAAAATGGTGGTGGTGGCACGGCTGCGCGCGGCGCCCCTGGTGGGGTGGCAATTCGCCTGCGCGGTGTTGCTCGGCGTGCTGCTCGTGCGGCTCGACCGGGGCGGCGATCCGCTCGGTGCCTTCTGGAACATGGTGTTCGGGCAGCCGCTGTTGCTGCTCGGGATCGCCGCGGTGCTGGGCGTTTGGGCTTATATCCTTGGTATGTGGCGGCGGCGCGGCGATTATCTGCGCCACGACGGGGTGACGCTCTATCGCGGCGGCAGCGCGCGCTGGCCGCTCGTGCTGGTGCGCGACGTGGTGGTGGCGCGCGGCAATATCGGGCTGGAGTCGCTGCGGCTGGTCGTCGACGACGACAGCGAGGTCACGCGCGAGCTGGTGAAGCTCTATATGCTCGAAGGCCCGCCCGAGGTGGTGCGCGACGGGGTGATGTTCGCGGTGGCGCGGGTGGGCGGCGTGATGCGGCCGGTTACGGTGCATTGAGGGGGCTTTCGGCCCCTACCCCCTATTTCGTCACCCCGGACTTGATCCGGGGTCCATGCAACGGCCGTAGAATGGATGCCGGATCAAGTCCGGCATGACGAAGGAGGGAGGGCGGTGTCACCCCGAAAGGGGAGGTAACCCCAATTCCTCCGCCAAATCCCGCCAATCCGGGTTCGCCGTCTCGATCAGCTCGATCTTCCACTTGCGCTGCCAGTTCTTCATCTGCTTCTCGCGCGTGATCGCGGCGTGCATCGTCCCGGCGAGTTCAAACCAGACGAGCGTTTTGACGCCGTAGCGTTTTGTGCAGCCGCCGAAACTGCCGTCGCGGTGCTGGCAGATGCGCTGGATCAGGTGCGAGGTGACGCCAGTGTAGAGCGTGCCATGCCGCGCACTGGCCATGATATAGGCGCAGGGCTGGAAGTCGGCGTGCATGGGTGGAGGCTAGGGCGGCGATGGACCCCGGATTAAGTCCGGGGTGACGAAGACCGGGTCGGAATGGGGACTTCTCTTTGCATCGTCATGCCGGCTTTGATCCGGCGTCCATGCGGCAGACAAAGCAAGGGCGGCAACGATTTAGTAAATTCCCATCATGGGACAATTTAAGAAAACTTATGATGCTCATCCGCTACAATAAATAGCTTGGTTACAGCAAAGCGTTTCAATTTTCTATCTGAATGGCCTAGGTCTTTCCTGACACTTCTGAGGAGCGTTTCCATAGCATGGAAAATTCTCAGATCTGGTTTGTCTTCAGATTCCTGTTCAACGTTACTATTTTTATCTGCCACCGATGCGACCATAAATGCGTTGTAAGCGTTCATGGTTTCTGCACTACCCCAAACTAGAATGTTTTTCTGAATCTCACTTATTCGCTCCAATGATGCGTTCGGCGTTTCGCTGGTATGTACCGCACGCATGAACTCGAAAAGAAGGTCAATAAAATCCCGGTAGGCTTCCCGCTTTTCGTTGAAGTGACGTGAAGATATGTCGCGGATTTGCTGACGGGAATTGTTATATATAAGTGCAATTAGAGATATAAGGGCAGTTAGAATCCCTAACTTTACATTGCCGCTGGCTGATATGAAAAGATTCGATAGGAAATAGACGGAAAACGACAGGCCTGCCACGATCAAGGCAATGGCTATAATTTTAAATAAAAAGAGTATTACCTTCCACGCCTTAATCAAATCTCGATGCTCCTATTCGGGAGATGCGTGTCTCTTCAAACCGAAAACCCGCCCGAGTTCCGCCGGTTCGAACTGGCGGCCAGCACCTTCTTGCCCTGCGGGGTCAGTGCCCATTTGGCGCCCTGCTTCACCACCAGTCCCAGCGTGACGAGTTCGTCGCGGATCGGGTCGGCGGGGAGTTGGGGGCGGCGGTTCGACAGGCCTTCGAGGCTCGCGCGCTGCGGCTGGCTGAGGATGAGGAGTTTCTGTTTTTGTTTGTCGGTCATTTGGGTGGCCTCTGACTTCTTGTTGTTCGGTGCGAGGTGGGTTCGCCCCTCGCTGGGCCCCGGCTTTCGCCGGGGTTCACTAAATTCCCCTCCCGCTTGCGGGAGGGGTTTTTGTTACGTCACTCGGCGGCGATGCCGGCTTGTTTGAACATGTCTTCGCCGTCGGCTTCGGCGTCGTTGACCGGGGCGGCGGCGTCTTCGCTGTTCTTGGCCTTCTTGCGGCTGTCGAAGCTCGACCAGACGGTGTTCCATTCGCCGCGCGTCGCGCCTTTACTATATTCGGTCGCGCGCGTTTCGAAGAAGTTCGCGTGCTCGACGCCGTTGAGCAGCGGGGCGAGCCAGGGGAGCGGGTGTTCGTCGATCATGTAGATCGGCTGGAAGCCGAGCTGCCCCAGGCGCCAGTCGGCGATGTAGCGGATGTAGCGCTTGATCTCCTTCGGTGTCATGCCGGGGACGGGGCCCTGTTCGAACGCGAGGTCGATGAACGCATCCTCGAGCCGCACCGTTTTCTGGCAGGTGTCGATGATGTCTTCCTTCACCGCCTTGGTCAGGCAGCCGCGTTCCTTGGTGAAGGTGTGGAACAGCTTGATGATGCCTTCGCAGTGGAGGCTTTCGTCGCGGATCGACCAGCTGACGATCTGGCCCATGCCCTTCATCTTGTTGAAGCGCGGGAAGTTCATCAGCATCGCGAAGCTGGCGAAAAGCTGGAGCCCTTCGGTAAAGCCGCCGAACATCGCGAGCGTGCGCGCAATATCCTCGTCGTTATCGACGCCGAACTGCTGCATATAGTCGTGCTTGGCGCGCATCTCGTCATATTCGAGGAACATGCCGTACTCGCTTTCGGGCATGCCGATCGTGTCGAGCAGGTGCGAATAAGCCGCGATATGCACGGTTTCCATGTTGCTGAACGCGGTCAGCATCATCTTGATTTCGGTCGGCTTGAACACGCGGCCGTATTTGTCGTGGTAGCAATCCTGCACCTCGATATCGGCCTGCGTGAAGAAGCGGAAAATCTGCGTGAGCAGGTTGCGCTCATGGTCCGAAATCTTCTGCGCCCAGTCGCGGCAATCCTCGCCCAGCGGCACTTCCTCGGGAACCCAATGGATCTGCTGCTGGCGCTTCCAGAAATCGAACGCCCAGGGATATTCGAAGGGCTTGTAGGTGTTGCGGGCTTCGAGAAGAGGCATGGCGGTTACACTCCAGAAATTCGGTCGGTCACAGGGACCGTAGCATGGGCATCACGCCGGCGAGGACGAACCCCGTACCGGCGATCATGAACAAGAGGCCCGAGAGTTGACTCTTTTTCGCTCCGGGCTCTTCTGCTGCCTTGCGCGCGTGCACCGTCATGACGGCGCTGAGCGCGAAGAAGACCGCGGCGAGCGCGATGTATGTGACGTTCACATTCATCGCATGATCTCCGCGCGGTGCATCACTGGCAGGCCAGACACTCGTCATAATCGGTGCTCTCGGCGGAGAGTTCGAACTTCGGCGCTTCGGCGGTGTTGTCGGCCTCGACACCCCCCGCGAAGCCGGCGCGCTGCACCGATTTCGAGCGGAGGTAATAGAGCGATTTGATGCCGAGTTCCCACGCGCGATAGTGGAGCATGAGCAGGTCCCATTTCTCGACGTCGGCGGGGATGAACAGGTTCAGCGAGGCGGCCTGATCGATGTACGGCGTGCGGTCGGCGGCGAGTTCGAGCAGCCAGCGCTGGTCGATCTCGAAGCTCGTCTTGTAGCAGTCCTTCTCGTCCTGCGTCAGGAAGTCGAGGTGCTGGACGCTGCCGCCCTTCTCGAGGATCGAGTTCCACACATTGTCGCTGTTCTTCGCCTTGTCGACGAGCAGGGCTTCCAAGTGCGGGTTGCGGATCGAGAAGCTGCCCGAGAGCGTCTTGTGCGTGTAGATGTTCGCCGGGATCGGCTCGATGCACGCGCTGGTGCCGCCGCAGATGATCGAGATCGACGCGGTCGGCGCGATCGCCATCTTGCAGCTGAAGCGCTCCATCACGCCCTGATCGGCGGCGTCGGGGCAGGGGCCGCGTTCCTTGGCGAGCAGCATCGACGCCTGATCGACCTGCGCGCGGATATGCTTGAAGACGCGGAGGTTCGACGATTTCGCCATCGCGCCCTCGAACGGCAGGCCGCGCGCCTGAAGGAAGCTGTGGAAGCCCATGACGCCGAGGCCGACCGAGCGTTCGCGGCTGGCGCTGTACTTGGCGCGCGCCATTTCGGGCGGGGCGCGGTCGATATAGTCCTGCAGGACATTGTCGAGCATGCGCATGACGTCTTCGATGAAGACCTTGTCGCCGTTCCACTCGTCCCACGTTTCGAGGTTGAGGCTCGAGAGGCAGCAGACCGCGGTGCGATCGTTGCCGAGATGGTCGCGGCCCGTCGGCAGCGTGATTTCCGAGCAGAGGTTCGAGGTGGTGACCTTGAGGCCGAGATCGCGGTGATGCTTCGGCATCATGCGGTTCACCTGGTCGATGAAGATGATGTAGGGCTCGCCCGTCGCGAGGCGCGTTTCGACGAGCTTCTGGAACAGCGAGCGCGCGTCGACGGTGCCGCGGACGCTCTGGTCCTTGGGGCTGCGGAGGTTGAATTCGGTGCCGTCGCGGACGGCCTCCATGAACTCGTCGGTGATGAGAACGCCGTGGTGGAGGTTCAGCGCCTTGCGGTTGAAGTCGCCCGAGGGTTTGCGCACCTCGAGGAACTCCTCGATCTCGGGGTGCGAGACGTCGAGGTAGCAGGCGGCCGAGCCGCGGCGGAGGCTGCCCTGCGAGATCGCGAGGGTGAGGCTGTCCATCACGCGGACGAACGGAATGATGCCGCTGGTCTTGCCGTTCAAGCCGACGGGTTCGCCGATGCCGCGCACCGCGCCCCAATAGGTGCCGATGCCGCCGCCGCGGCTCGCGAGCCAGACATTCTCGTTCCACGTGCCGACGATGCCCTCGAGGCTGTCGTCGACCGAATTGAGGTAGCAGCTGATCGGCAGGCCGCGGCCGGTGCCGCCGTTCGAGAGAACGGGGGTGGCGGGCATGAACCACAGCTTCGAGATATAGTCGTACAGGCGCTGCGCGTGGTCCTGATCATCGGCATAGGCGTCGGCGACGCGCGCGAAGAGATCCTGGTACGATTCGCCGGGCAGCAGGTAGCGGTCCTCGAGCGTTTCCTTGCCGAAATCGGTGAGCAGCGCGTCGCGGCTCTTGTCGGTGACGATGTCGAATCGGCGCGCGTGAACCTTGGCCTCGCTGCTGTCGTTGAGCTTCGCCGCGGGCGCCGCATCGGGAGCCGATTCACCCGTCGATTCGGGTGCCACGGGGGCTTCATTCTTCGTCAGTTCCGCCGTCGCCACGTCGCTCGTCTCCACCCGTTCCGTTTCCCGAAAATCCATCTTATTCGCCCCCGATTTGAACGCGCAACTGGTGCGCTTTGTTCCTGTCTTGTTCGACTCAGGGCGAAGCCCCGGTCTTAGCATCTAAACCTGTCCCCGTGGGCACTTTTTTTGGGCGCAGGGAGGGTTTTCCCGTGTCCATATGGGATGGACGACGGAAATCCGCCAGTTGCAGCCGAATACTATTTCTTGGGGTGCCCCCGTGTGTGACCCACCACCTATAGTGCCACGTCGGCGCCGCGATGCAAGACGCTAAATGACAGATCGGGGACTCAATTCGTCGATAATTTGATTCGTCTCGTCGCGGCAAATGCACGAGCGCGAGGCGCCGCGCCAGCCTTTCCGCGGGTTTGCGGAGCGATTGGCGTCGCCGGATCAAAAAGCGGAATTTTTTGAATGGGAAGACCGGCGCGAAAGGCGACGCCGGTGACGCCCTTCCGGTGCGGATCACCGCACCGGCAAGCGGTCATTCTTGCGGACTTTGGACAAAAAGAAAGGGCCCCGGCGATGCCGGAGCCCCTCCTGAAACCTATTTTTGCTTAGGCCTGACCGCCAGCACTGTCCGTACCGGTGCCGCCCAGGAATTGCCAAAACCAACCCATGATAAATCTCCTGTTCGCACTGCCCACGAGGAACAGTTAACGGAGCATATACCTTAATTAGTAAGGTAAATCGAGTCTTAACTATAAGCATTGCTGCCAGTTTGGCAGCTATGCGGTGCGGTCTTTGGGAGGCGCGGCGAGCGTTGCGGTTAGTTCGGAAAACAGTTGAGGTTTTCCAAGATGATAACCCTGTCCGACATCGCAGCCGAGACCGGCGAGAAGCGCCATGGTTTCGGCGTCTTCGATGCCTTCGGCGACCGCGACGGCGCCGAGGCGATGCGCGAGATCGATCGTCGATTTGACGACTTCGAGGTTGCGCTGCGAATCGCGCATCGTCATCACGAATCGCTTGTCGATCTTGATTTCGTCGGCCTCGATCTCGGTTAGATATTCGAGGTTTGACTGGCCGGTGCCATAATCGTCGATCGACAAACGAATGCCCGTCCGGCGGAGCTGCGCGAGCGTCTGGCGCGCCTGGCGGCTGTTTTCGATCTGCGCGGTTTCGGTGATCTCGATCGTCAAAACCTCGGGCGGCAGGTGATGCGCGGTGAGCATCACGCGGATCGTGCCGACGAGGTCGCTGTGGTCGAGCAGGCTCGCCGACAAGTTAACCGACATGTTGATCGGGAGCCCGCGTTCGCGGAGCTGCGCGGCCGAGCGGATCGCCTGATCCATCACGAACAGGGTGAGGCGATAGATGTCCTGGCTCTTTTCGGCCTGGACGATGAACTCGTCGGGCGGGATCGGTCCGCGCGTCGGGTGCGTCCAGCGCGCGAGCGCCTCGACCCCGACGAGCTGCCGCGTCGCGATCTGATATTGCGGCTGGAAGGCGACCCAGATGTCGCCGCCGGTCAATGCGTCCTCGAGCTGCGAGTGGAAGGAGAGCTGCCAGCCGGCGTCTTCCTTTTGCCGCGAAGTATATTTGGTCCACAGCGAGCGCGTGCGGATCGCGCGCTCGGCGGCGACGAGCGCCGCGGCGAGGCGCTGGGCGTTCGACCCTTCGAACTCGTCGTTGACCCCGAAGGCGATCGCGACGTCGACACGCAGCTCGCCGATCGTCAGCGGCGCGTTGAACAGCGCGGCCAGCCCCGCGAGCTGCCCTTCGATCTGGCTGTGCTGATAATAGGGGACGAGCCAGGCGAAGGTGCCGTCGAGATCGTGGTGCAGCGTCGTGCCCTGCGAGGCGAGCTGGAGGCGGCGCGTGACCTGCTCGACAAGCTTGGCGATACCGTCGCCCGGAATGAAAGCGGCGAGATCCTCGAAATTGACGACCTTCGCCGCGACGACGGTCGCGCTGCCGAACGCTGCTTGCGACCGCAGCGCCTCGAAATTCGGCAGGCCCGAGACCGGATTTTCGCGTTGTGCCGAAGCGCGGCGGCGGGTGCGCGACACGTTGGCGGCGATAGCGGCGATGAAGAAGAGCGCGGCACCGATCCACGAGGTGACGAGCATGGTGCCGAGGAAGATCTTGCCGCCGATGAGGGTGGCCGTTGTGCCCAGGGCGATCGGAGCGAAGGCGCGTTGAAAGCGGGGAAGCAGCGCCAGTCCGATCGCCGCGACAGCGAATAGCAGCGGGGGAATCCATCCGATGTCGACGGGATTTCCCCGCTTCAGCGTTTCCGCGGCGATGACGTGAAGGAAGCCGCCGGGAATGCGATTATGCCCCGGCAGATAGAAATAGTCCTGAAAGCTGGGCGCGGTCGGGGCAAAGATCACATCCTTGCCAGCCAGTTCACGCGCGCCCACCTTGCCCGAAAGCAGATCAACTGCGCTATACTCCGGGATTGTCCGGGTGTTGTAGCCGAGATCGAGGCGAAAGCTCTTCGGCGTATCGCTATGCCGGCCGGCAATGATCGCGGCAAATGTCGGAAGCAGCCGCCCTTCGGCGCGATAAGCGATCGGAGCGCTCCAGACCTGCCAAAACTCGCTTTCGATGGCGATGCTCGCCATGGGAACATCGGGGCCGAATTGCTTGCTGGGAAAGGTGGTGACTTTTTCGTCGCTGCCGGGGACCTGGCGCGTCGAGACGGCGAGCACCACGCGGTCGCCCATATCCCTTACCGCATCGACGAATAGCGGGAAGTCGCGGTCGGCCTCCCGCCGGTCGAAATAGAAATCGATCAGGAGGCGCTTGGCGCCGGCCCGGTTCGCGGCGTCGACCACGTTTGCATATTGCGTCATCGAAAAGTTGCGGTTGGGCGATTGCGCCATTGTGCGCTCGTCGAGCGCGACCACAACGACCTGCCCGGTCACCGCGCGATTGGCGAGACGGCCGACGACCGCGTCGAGTACCCGGTCGGCGATTTCGCCAGCCGACGAAATGCCCACCGCCAGCGTGATGAGCAGCGACAGTGCGATGGTTCGCCAGCTGATGATCAGACTTTTGACCGGGATGGGCACGCACGTCTCCAGCAATTGCCGGCCGTGCCTAGTCGTAGATGGTTATCATCGCGTTAATTATGAATGAAATCCTGCGCCGCGCGCCGGAGCATCAGGCGCAGGATTCCAAGTGTTTCAGGCGATCGCGGGCAGCGGCTCCAGCGCCGCGTCGCCGGCCAGCGCCGAGGCGGCGAGGCCGGTCGCCGCGGGGACGATCTGCTGCAGGTAGAAACGCGTCGAAGCGATCTTCGCTTCGAGGAAGGCGCGGTCGCCATTGCCCTCTTCGAGCGCAGCGCGCGCCGCCTTGTGCTGGATCGCCATCAGCCAGCCGCACGTCGCCGTCGCGAGCATGGTGAGATAGGGGTAGCTGCCCGCGAGCCGGTCGCCGGTGTTCGCGCCGACCATCCAGTCGGTGACCGCGCGGCACGCGTCGACGAGCTGCTGGAGCTCGGGGAAATCGGCGGCGCCGTGCGCGATATCGTCGATCAGCCCGCGGACGAGATCGCCGCCCGCCATGCCGAGTTTGCGCCCGACGAGGTCGGCGGCCTGGATGCCGTTGGTGCCTTCGTAGATCGGGGCGATGCGCGCGTCGCGATAATGCTGCGCGGCGCCGGTTTCCTCGATGAAGCCCATGCCGCCATGGACCTGCACGCCGAGGCTCGCGACCTCGCAGCCGATGTCGGTGGCGTGCGCCTTGACGAGCGGGATGAGGATGTCGGCGCGCATCGCGGCGGCCTCGTCGCCCAATTTGCCGAAGTCGATCTGCGCGGCGGCATAGTAAGTGAGCGCGCGCGCGGCCTCGGTCTGCGCGCGCATCCGCCACAACATACGGCGGACGTCGGGGTGCTGGTCGATCGTCACCGGGGCGCGTTCGGGCGAACCCGCGAGCGCCGACTGGACACGCTCGGCGGCGAAGCGCTGCGCCTGCTGCGTCGCGCGTTCGCCGATCTGGATGCCCTGACAGCCGATCATCAGGCGGGCGTTGTTCATCATCACGAACATCGCGCGCATGCCGCCCATTTCGTCGCCGACGATCTCGCCAAGGCAATCCTCATCCTCGCCATAGACCATCACCGCGGTCGGCGAGCCGTGGATGCCGAGCTTGTGCTCGATCGAGGCGCAATGGACGCCGTTCGAATGCGCGGGCTTGCCGGCGGCGTCGAGGCGATATTTGGGGACGAGGAAGAGCGAGATGCCGCGTGTCCCCTCGGGCGCGCCCGGCGTGCGCGCGAGGACGAGGTGGACGATATTGTCGGTGAGGTCATGCTCGCCGAAGGTGATGAAGATCTTTTGCCCCTTGATCTTGTAGAGGCCGGCATGTTCGCCCTCGGTGACCATTTCGGCGGTCGAACGCAGCGCGCCGACGTCGCTGCCCGCGGCGGGCTCGGTCAGGTTCATCGTGCCGTTCCACTCGCCGGTGATCAGCTTGGGAAGCCAGGTCTGCCGCTGTTCCTCGGTGCCATAGGCCATCAGCGCATGGATCGCGCCGGGGGTGAGGATGCTGCACAGCGAGAAGCCCATGTTCGCGCTGCCGAGCGCCTCGATCACCACCGTTGCGAGGGTGAAGGGCAGGTCCTGCCCGCCATATTCGCCGGGGCCGTCGATGCTGCCCCAGCCCGCCTCGACGAACGCCTTGTACGCGTCCTTGAAGCCCGGGGGCATCGTGACCTGACCTTTGTCCCATTTGGGATTGGTGGTGTCGCCGACGCGGTTGAGCGGGGCGTAGACGTCGGCCGCAAACTCGCCGATGCCGGTGACGATCGCCTCGACCATGTCGGGGGTGGCGGCGGCGAATCTGTCATGGCTCGCCATCGCGTCGACGCGCGCGATATGGTTGAGGACGAAAAGCTGTTCGGTGGTGGGCGGCGTATAGGTCATGGGCTGGGCACTTTGCTGGTGAATATCGTTGCGCGGGCGCTATAGCGCGGCATGGCCGAAGCCTCAAAGTCCACAATTGCACTTCCGTTCGATAGCGCAGCTCTCGCCGAGGCGGCGGCGTTGATCGCAGCGGGTGAGCCGGTCGCGGTGCCGACCGAGACGGTCTATGGGCTTGCCGCCGATGCGCGCAATCCGCAGGCGGTGGCGCGTATTTATGCCGCGAAGGGCCGGCCCGATTTCAATCCGCTGATCGTGCATGTGCCGGACCTCGGCGCCGCCGAGCGGCTAGGCGTGTTCGGTGCGGTCGAGCGGGCGCTCGCGGCGCGCTTCTGGCCGGGGCCGCTGACGTTGGTCGTGCCGCGCACGGTGGATTGCCCGGTGGCGAGTATCGCGACCGCTGGGCTCGATACGATCGCGCTGCGGGTGCCGGGGCACCGTGCGATGCAGGCGTTGCTGGCGGAGAGCGCCGCGCCGCTCGCGGCGCCGAGCGCCAATGCGAGCGGCGGGGTGAGCCCGACGAAGGCAAGCCATGTGCTCGCGAGCCTCGATGGGCGGATCGCGCTGGTGATCGACGACGGGCCGACGACGGCGGGCGTGGAGTCGACGATCGCGCGGGTGACGGATGGCGCGGTCGAGATATTGCGGCCGGGGCCGGTGACGCGCGAAATGCTGGGTGAGGCATCGGGCCTGCCGGTGACCGGGGTCGAGGGATCGGAGATCGTCGCGCCGGGAATGCTCGCGAGCCATTATGCGCCGGGCAAGCCGGTGCGGCTGGGCGCGACCGGGTTTGCGGACGACGAATATGGCATCGGGTTCGGTGCGGTCGCCGGAGATTATAATCTGAGCGCCATGGGCGACCTCACCGAGGCGGCGGCGCGGTTGTTCGATGCGCTGCATGCCGGCGCGGCCAGCGCGAAGGCGAAGATCGCAGTCGCTGCCATCCCGGTCGAGGGCTTGGGCGCGGCGATCAACGACCGGCTGGCGCGGGCGGCGGTTTGACCCGCTCCCCTCCCATTTATGGGAGGGGTTGGGGGAGGGCAGTTTAAGGAGCGGGCCATCGGAACAGGCCCTTCCCTAGCCCCTCCCGCAAGCGGGAGGGGGACTAAGCCGCCGCCGGTTCGATCGGGTCGCCATGTGGCGCCTTTCTCGCGACGATCAGGCACGCCGCGACGATCAGCAGCGCGCCGGCGAAGGTCGGCAGCGTGACCGCCTCGTCGAAGAAGAGCCAGCCGAACAGCATCGCCCAGAGAAAGCCTGTATATTCGGTGGTCGCGAGGATCTGTGTCTCGGCGCGGGCATAGGCCCAGCTCAAAAGCAGCAGCGAGGTGGTCGCGAGGATCGCGGCGCCGAGGATGTGCGGCGCATGGCCCGCGTCGGGGACCGCGAGGAACCATGGTGCGCCGAGCGTGAGGATCGCGGCGACGAAGAAATTCTGGAAAAAGGCGATCTCCATCGGCTCGGCCATCTTGGCCTGCCGCCGCGCGAGGATGAGGTTGTAGGCGTAGAAGACCGCGGAGAGGAACACTGCACCGACAGCCAACAATGCCTCGTCCGAATAGTCGCTGCCGCCGAGTTTCCCCGCGACGATGACGATCACCCCGCAAAGGCCGAGCATGGAGGCGGCGATCGATCGCGGACCGATCTTCTCGCCGAGAAAGATCGCGGCCATGTAGAGCGCCATCAGCGGCGCGACGAAGGCGAGCGCGATCGCCTCGGCCATCGGCAGCCGTGCGAGCGCCCAGAAGAAGCAGAGCGCCATCCCCGCGACGAATAAAGAGCGCCACGCGTGGATCTGCATCGTCGCCTTGTCGGGCCATTTGGGGCGGCTCGCGAAATAGAGCGCGCCCGCGAGCAGCGTGCCGGTGCCGGTGCGCCAGAGCACGGCATTATAGGCGCCGATGTCGATCGACAGCCCCTTCATCAGCACGTCCATGGCCGAAAAGGTCGCGATCCCCGCGCAGGCGATCAGGAAGGGGATGACGGGGGAGGGCGAATCGGGGCGCATCGTTGCGCCTTAGCGGAACGTCGCCTGACCCGCGCCGTCGATGTTGAGTTTCTGGCCCGAGCAATAGCTGTTCGCATCGCTGACGAACCACACCACCGCCGCGGCGACGTCGGCGGGGACGGCGACGCGGCCGAAGGGCATTTTGGCGTCGAGATGGTGGATGTCTTCATTGCCGGTGATCGCGCGCGACAATTTCTCGCCCATGTCGCTGACGGTGAGCGCGGGGGCGACGATGTTGACGCGGACGCCGTTTGCGAGCTCTTCCTTGGCGAGGGTGAGCGCGAGCGCTTCCCCGGCGGCCTTGGCCATCGTGTAGGGTGCGCCGTTGGGTGAGTGGGAATAGGTCGCGATGCTCGAGATGACGATGACGTCGCTGCGGGCGTGGCTTCGGAGTTGCGGCAGCGCGAGGCGGCTGAGGCGGTGCGGGCCGGCGGCGTGGATGGCGAAGAGCTTGTCGACTTCTTCGGGGCTCGTGTCGCCGACCGAGAGCCCGCGGCTCGCGATACCCGCGTTGTTGATCAGGATCGACAGCGGGCCGAAATCGGCCTCGACCGCCGCGACCATTGCGGCGCAGGCGGCCTCGTCGGTGACCGACGCCTGATAGGCTTTGGCCTTGCGGCCGAGCGCTTCGATTGCGGCGACGGTTTCGGCGGCTTCCTCTTGCCCGCGCGTATAGTTGACCGCGACGTCGGCGCCCGCTTCGGCCAGCCCGATCGCGATGCCGCGGCCGATGCCGCGCGAGGCGCCGGTGACGAGCGCGACGCGCCCCGCGAGGTTCAACCCGGCCATGTCTCTCTCCCTAACCCATCAGTTCATCATAGATGTCGTCGTCGCTGCGGCTCGCGGCGTTGCGCCATTTGGGGGCCGCCTTGCGGTTGAGCACGGTGCCGTTCGCATCGAGGATCGCGACGGTTGGCGTGCCCTTGATCTTGAATCGGAAACGCTTGGCCACTTCGGGATTGCGGCCGAGGCCGCGGATATGCGGCATGCCGATGTCGGCGTAGACGATCTCGTAGCGGTCGCGGACGGGGGCGAAGCGCTCGGTCGCGAGCAGGTTGGCGAGCCAGGCGCTGTCGTGGCAGCCGTTTGTGCCCATGATGAGCAGGACCGGTTTGCCCGATTGCCTGGCGCTGGCGAGTGCGGCGTCGATCGCGGGCATCGGGTCGGGGCCGAACGCTTCGCTCTTATACGCGTCCTCGACGCCGGGGAGGGTGCGCGTTTCGCTGGCCGCGGCGGGGGTGATAGCGAGCAGTGTGGCGGCGAGGGCGAGGGTGATCGGGCGCGTCATGTGCCGACGATAGGTTTTGCATGACGTTTCCGTCAACGTAAGATAGCCTTCATTGATGAGCTGGGAAAAAGAGATCGACGAACTCGGGCAGCGCCGCGCGATGGCCGAGAAGATGGGCGGCGAGGAAAAGGTCGCGCGCCAGCACGGGCGCGGCAAGATGGACGCGCGGGCGCGGCTCGCGGGGATCGTCGATGCAGGAAGCTTTCGCGAGATCGGCAAGATTGCGGGGCGCGGCAAATATGGCGCTGATGGCGAGCTCGAGGATCTGGCGGCGTCGAATTTCATCTTCGGCCGCGCGAATATCGACGGGCGGCCGGTGGTCGCGTCGGCCGACGATTTCACCGTGCGCGGCGGCGCGGCCGATGCGGCGCTCCACCGCAAGTTCGTCCAGTGCGAGGCGATGGCGCATGAATATCGCCTGCCGCTGATCCGCATGATCGACGGCACCGGCGGCGGCGGGTCGGTCAAATCGCTCGAGGATATGGGGTACACCTATATCCCGCACGTGCCCGGCTGGGACGAGATCATCGCGAACCTCGATACCGTGCCGGTGGTCGCGCTGGCCTTGGGGCCGACCGCGGGGCTGGGCGCGGCACGCGTCGTCGCGAGCCATTACAGCGTGATGGTGCGCGGGCTGTCGCAGTTGTTCGCGGCGGGACCGGCCGTCGCGGCGGCGATCGGCGACACATTGGACCGCGAGGAGCTGGGCGGCAGCGACGTCCATACGCGCAACGGCGTCGTCGACGACGAGGTCGCGAGCGAGGCCGACGCGTTCGCGGCGGCGCGGCGGTTTTTGTCGTACCTGCCGTCGTCGATCCATGATCGGGCCTTGCGCACGCCGTGCAACGATCCGGTCGACCGGCGCGAGGAGAGCCTGCTGTCGGCGGTGCCGCGCGAGGCGAAGCAGGTCTATTCGATGCGGCGCATCACCGGCGCGGTGTTCGATCAGGGCAGCTTCTTCGAAATGGGCGCACGCTGGGGGCGGGCGGTGATCACCGCCTTTGCGCGGCTCGACGGCTATCCGGTCGCGGTGCTCGCGAGCGATCCGTCGTACCTCGGCGGGTCGTGGGACGCGAAGACGAGCGAGAAGGCCGAGCGCTTCGTGAAGATGGCCGACCAGTTCCGGCTGCCGATCGTCCATCTCGTCGACAATCCGGGCTTCATGATCGGCGGCGAGGCCGAGCGGACGGGGACGATCCGTTACGGCGTGCAGGCGATGAACGCGATCTACCGCGCGACGGTGCCGCTGGCGTCGGTCGTCGTGCGGCGGGCGTACGGGATTGCGGGGAGCGCGATGTCGAACGCCGAGCGGTTCCAGTACCGCTTCGCCTGGCCGTCGGGCGACTGGGGCAGCCTGCCGATCGAGGGCGGGGTCGAGGTTGCTTACAAGAGCGAGCTGGAGGCGGCCGAGGACCCCGCGGCGCATCTGGAGGGGATCCGCGAAAGGCTCAATCGCGTGCGCTCGCCGTTCCGGACGGCGGAGAAATATGGCGTCGAGGACATCATTGATCCGCGCGACACACGGCCCTTGCTCTGTGAGTTTGCGGAACTCGCTTGGCGGGTTTTGAAGTAACATGTCCCTCCCCGTCATCCCGGACTTGATCCGGGATCCATTTGCGCGATGTTGCATGGATCCCGGATCAAGTCCGGGATGACGAAAGAGGGGGGTGGGGGCCGATGACCACGCAACGCCATCACGGCATGGACTGGCTGCGGATCGGGGCATTCGGGCTGCTGATCCTCTATCATATCGGCATGTATTTCGTGCCGTGGGGCTGGCATGTGAAGATCGCCGAGCCGCTCGGCTGGGTGCAGCTTCCGATGCTCGCGACGAACAGCTGGCGGTTGCCCTTGCTGTTCCTCGTGTCGGGTTATGCGAGCGCGGCGCTGTTCGCGAAGCTCGGCGGTAGCGGGGCCTTTGCGCGGTCGCGCAGCGCGCGGCTGCTGATCCCGCTCGTTTTCGGCATCATCGTCATCATCCCGCCGCAGCCGTGGATCGAGTTGGTCGGCCAGCATGGCTACACCCATGGCTTCCTGCATTTCTGGCTCCACGATTATTTTCGCTTCGGATCGCTGGGCGGGATCGTCCTGCCGACGTGGCAGCATCTGTGGTTCGTCGTCTATCTGTGGGTCTATACGATGCTCGCCGCGATCCTCGTGGCGCTGGTGCCGGGCGCGATCCGGACCCGGATCGCCGACGGCGCGGCGCGGTGGCTCGGCGGCTGGGGGCTGCTTGTCTGGCCGCTCGCGGCGTGGTTGCTTATCTATGCCGTCTTTCCGGGCCATGACGAGACGCACGCGCTGTTCGACGACGGGCCGTCGCACCTTCATTATCTGGTGCCCTTCCTTGTCGGTTGGCTGCTCCGGGTGCGGCCGCAGCTGTTCGATGCGGTGGCGCGCTGGTGGCGCGTGGCGCTGGCTGTCGCGGTTGTCGCGTTCGGGGCTGTCGCATGGATCATGTGCCTCTGGCTGACCGGGGCGCAGCCCGCCGACTGGGGCCGGCTGCCGTTCAATATCGCGCATCTGGTGCAGGGCTGGACGACGATCGTCGCGCTGGTGGGGATCGCCGACCGCTACTGGAACCGCGATCACCCGTCGCGCACGACGCTCGCCGAGGCGGTATTCCCCTTTTATATTATCCACCAGACGATCATCGTCGTGGTCGGCTGGTATCTGCTGCAAGCGGGCGCCCCGGCGCTGCCGTCGTTCCTCGTCCTCGTGGTGACGACGACAATCGGGTGCTGGCTATTCTACATCATCGGGCGCAACATCGGCTGGCTGCGACCGCTGATCGGACTGCAGCGCAAATAGGGAGGGCGACATGGGGGCATTGAAAGGCGTCTTGGCGATCATCGGCATTGCGGCGATCCTAGTCGGCGGGCTGTGGGTGCTGCAGGGGCTCGATATCGTGCGCTGGCCGGCGAGCAGCTTCATGCTGGGCGATACGACATGGACCCGCAACGGGTTGATCCTCGCGGTCGTCGGGATCGTGCTGGTCTGGTTCGCGCGGAAGAAATAATCGAATTCGACTACAAATGTAGTTGATCTGTATTGCCTATATGATACACCTCCTTCCGGCCGGGGCTGGATTGGAGATGAGGATGATTCGTTCTTCGCGTATTTTGCCCGCGTTGTTGCTCGCCGCCGGGATGGCGGCCGGGCCGATATTGGCGTCGCCGCCCGCCTATGCCGCGGACGAGGCGAGCGCCGATGCGGTCGCCGAAAAATATGCCGCCTTGCTCGAACGCGACTATGTCTATCCCGAGACGGGCAGGCGTTATGCCGCGGCGATTCGCGCGGGCATAAAGGCGGGGCGCTACAAGGCGCTTTCGGGCCCGGCGCTGGGAGAGGCGATCGATGCCGATGTGAACGCCGTCGCGCCCGATGGCCATCTGCGGCTGCGCGCGCCCGAAGCCGCGAGGACGCCGGCAGCCGCGGCGCCGGGCGGCGCGGCGCCGGTGCGCCGGCCGCCGAAAGTGCCGGTCGAACAGGCCGGCTGGATCGCGCCGGGGATCGCGTTCATCCGCTTCAACGTCTTTCCGCAAGATGCAGCAGTCACCGCGGCGGCGGCGAAATTCATGGCCGACCATGCCGATTCCAAGGCGATCATCTTCGATATCCGCACGCATAATGGCGGCGGGCTCGACCAGATGGATGTCATCTTCCCGTGGTTGTTCGCCGAACCGACGCGGTTGGTGACGATGGCAACGCGCGCCTCGGTCGATGCGCGCGGCGGCTCGCCGATCGACGGGCTGGCCTCGATGCGCATGGCGAAGGGCGACGAGGGCATGGTGGCGCGCGAACATTGGGCGACGCCATGCGCTGACAAAAGGCTGCGCGATGCCAAGGTCTATGTGCTGACATCGGGCGCGAGCGCGTCGGCGGCCGAGCATTTCTCGCTCGCGATGAAGCATACCGGGCGCGGCACATTGGTCGGTGCGCCGACCGCGGGCGCCAATCATTTCGGGACCGGCGAGGATCTGGGCGGCGGCTATGGCGCGTTCATTCCGGTCGGGCGGACTTACGATCCGGGGACCGGCAAGGATTGGGAAGGCGAGGGCGTCTTGCCCGATATCGCGGTGGCCCCCGCCGATGCGCTGGTGCGCGTGCTCACCGACCTGGGCGTGGCGCCGGCGGAGGCGAAGGCGCTGTCCGACGCGCATATGCCGAGCTGGCCGATGGAGCGGCGGAAGCCGCGGAAATAAACAGCTTCCCAATTCCGTTCGTGTGGAGCGAAGTCGAGACACCCTGAAGGCATGTACAACCCATGGGCATCTCGACTTCGCTCGATGCGAACGGGATTTGAAGGCTAGACCTTCGCGAGAGCCGTCAGCGCATCGCCGTCGACGCGCATCACGGTCCATTCGTCCATCAGCTTGGCACCAAGGCCCTTGTAGAAGCCGATGGCCGGGTCGTTCCAGTCGAGCACCGACCATTCGAGGCGCGCGCAGTCGCGTTCGACGCAGAGCTTGGCGAGATGCGCGAGCAGCGCCTTGCCGAGCCCCGAGCCGCGCGCTTCGGGGCGGACGAACAGATCCTCGAGATAAATGCCGGGCTTGCCCTCGAAGGTCGAGAAATTGTGGAAGAAGAGCGCGAAGCCCTGCGGGCTCCCGTCGATCTCGCCGATCAGAACTTCGGCATAGGGGCGCGGGCCGAAGAGTTTCTCGCCGAGCTTCGCCTCGTCGAAGCGGACTTCGTGCGCGAGCTTTTCATAATCGGCGAGGTCGCGGATGAACTGCGCGATCAGCGGCAGGTCGGCGGGGGTGGCGGGGCGGATCGAGAGGGTCACCGGGCTATCCTGCTGAGAGGGACGTTGCGGCGCTTTTAACGCGCGGAGGGCAGGGGGCAATGGCGCTTATCCTGCCCACGAGAAGGTGCGCCCTTGTCGCCACGCCAGCACCCTGTAATCAGGAACGGCGACAGGGTGGCGCGAACGACG
The DNA here is from genome assembly GCA_005503215.1 of Sphingomonadaceae bacterium 3R27C6. Lineage (GTDB taxonomy): Bacteria > Pseudomonadota > Alphaproteobacteria > Sphingomonadales > Sphingomonadaceae > Sphingopyxis. The sequence goes on from SCNS01000017.1 coordinate 29,650, forward strand.
GGAGATGCCGATGCCGATGGTGAGCGCGCGATTGCTGGTGCTGGCGTTGCTGGTGGGGGGCGCGGGCGTTTCCGCGATGGCGCATTCGGCGCCGGTCGCTCCGCCCGCGGAGATCATCCGCGACGGCCAGCGCGATTTCGATTTCGAAATCGGGACCTGGGCCACCGAAGTGCGCGTCCTGCGCAATCCCTTATCGGGCAAGCCGCCGGTCTGGGCCGAATATCGCGGCACGAGCCTCGTCCGAAGCCTGATGGATGGCAGGGCGAACAGCGTCGAATTGTCGGTCGCGGGGCCGGCGGGGAAGATCGAGGGCATCTCGCTACGGCTCTATGATCCCGGTGCCCGCCGGTGGAGCCTCAACTTCGCCAGCCTGCGCGACGGGGCGCTGACCCCGCCGGTGGTCGGCGGTTTCGGCGCCGACGGGCGAGGGGTCTTTTATGGCGTGGACAAGCTGGGCGAGCGCCCGATCCGCGTGCGGTTCGTCATCACGCAGGTCTCGGCCGACGAAGCACGCTTCGAGCAGGCTTTTTCCGCCGACGACGGCGCGACATGGGAAGTGAACTGGATCGCGGTCGACCGGCGCGTGAAATCGGCGGCCGCCTTGCCCGCCGATCTCGCGCAGGCGGTGGAAGCCCACAATCGCGCGACGGTGGCCAAGGACATTGCTGCGCTAAGCGGCTTGGTGACCGACGACTATCAGCTGGTGAATTCCGACGCGACGACGCAGGACAAGCGCTCCTACCTCGCCGATTTCGAAATGCCCGATTTCCGGATCGAACCGTTCACGATCGAGCAACCGACCTATCGCGTCGATGGCGACGCGGCAGTGACGGGCGGGCTTATGACGCTGCGCTGGACACAGCGCGGCCGGCCGGAGAGCCGCCGCCTGCGCATCGGCCATGTCTGGGTCAGGCAGGGCGACCGCTGGCGCATCGCCTACACCCAGCTGACGCGCCTGCCGGATTAGCGCGTTTCGGCGCGCGCGTTTCGGCGCGAAAAGACGATCGCGAGCGCGATGATGACAAGCGCGGGCTGGCCGATCACCGCGGGGGCATCGGCCCAGAAGGTCGCGGGACCGCAGATGCCGGCGGCGACTTCATAGATGTGGAGCAGGCCGTGGAAGGTCAGCCACAGCCCGCCGACCAGGGCGGCGCGCCAGCGGAGCGAGGGGTTGATCGTCGCATAGAGCAGGATCAGCCCCGACCCCAGATAGGCGAGCCCGATGTCGCGGATGAAATGCGCGTTGGGCGGGCCGGTGGTGATGACAGTCGGCACGAAGACATACCAGTCGAGCGGCTTGACCAGCATGAAGATGCCGTTGGCGATCGTCGTGATCGCGGCGATGAGCAGCAGGAGCTGGGCCAGACGGTCGAGGGCGTCGAACTTACCGGTCATGTCTCGCCTCCTCGATCAGAATGGCGCGAGGCTAGTCCCTGCTGACACGAATGTAAAAAGCTTTACGCCGCCTTGCCGTGCAGCGTGTCCATGCTCACCGAACTGCCCGCGTCGATCTCGGCCGCCTTCGCTTCGACGAGCTTGACGATATGGCTGATCATGTCGGCGTCCTCGACATGATGGTCGGTGACGCCTGACAGGAAGACCATATGCTTGCCATTGCCGCCGCCGGTGATGCCGATGTCGGTTTCGCGCGCTTCGCCGGGGCCGTTGACGACGCAGCCGAGGACCGAGAGCGACATCGGGGTCTTGATGTGGCTGAGCGCGTCTTCGAGCGCCTGCACGGTGCGGATGACGTCGAAGCCCTGCCGCGCGCAGCTGGGGCAGGAGACGACGCGGACGCCGCGGGTGCGCAATCCCAGCGATTTCAGGATTTCGTAACCGACGCGCACTTCCTCTTCGGGTTCGGCCGAGAGCGAAACGCGGATCGTGTCGCCGATCCCGGCCCAGAGGAGGTTGCCGATGCCGAGCGCCGATTTGACCGTGCCGCCGATCAGCCCGCCGGCTTCGGTGATGCCGAGATGCAGCGGGCAGTCGACCGCGTCGGCGAGCTGCGCGTAAGCGGCGACCGCGAGGAAGACGTCGCTCGCCTTCACCGCGACCTTATATTCGTGAAAGTCGTGGTCCTGGAGCAGCTTGATATGGTCGAGCGCGCTTTCGACGAGCGCCTCGGGGCAGGGCTCGCCATATTTTTCGAGCAGGTCTTTTTCGAGGCTGCCGGCGTTGACGCCGATGCGGATCGCGCAGCCGTTTGCCTTTGCGGCGCGGACGACTTCGCCGACACGCTCGGACGAGCCGATATTGCCGGGGTTGATGCGCAGGCACGCGGCGCCGGCGTCGGCGGCTTCGAGCGCGCGCTTATAGTGGAAATGGATGTCGGCGATGATCGGGATGCGCGACGCGCGGACAATTTTGCCGAGCGCCGCGGTCGACTCGACGTCGGGGCACGAGACGCGGATCAGGTCGGCGCCGGCTTCCTCGCAGCGGCGGATCTGGTCGATCGTTGCCACGGGATCGCTGGTGAGCGTATTGGTCATCGTCTGCACGCTGATCGGCGCGCCGCCGCCGACGGGGACATTGCCGACCATGATCTGGCGGCATTCGCGCCGTGCAATGTCGCGCCAGGGGCGCAGGCCGGGGTTGTGATCGCTCATGGTGCGGGCTCGACAAGAAAGGGAGATATGCGCCGCTCTTTAGCCGCCCGGGGGCCGCTTGGCAAAGCCCGGCGTGGGCGAGGCGGATTGTTGCTCGAAAGACACAGTTTGACACAGATTAGCAACTGTTGAGCAATTTTTGTTTGTGCGTCGCAGCAAAATCGGCAATTTCATACGCGTTCGACGTTACAGGCCCGTACGAAGAGGCGTGAACACGCAACGGCAGGCTGGGACGATCCGTTTTTTATTTAGGGGGATCACCCATGAAGTTTCTTACCAAGGCGTGTTTCGGCATGCTGCTCGCCGCATCGGCCCTGTCGACGCCCGCCTTCGCCCAGGAAGAAGAAGCGGCCAGCGGCCCGTTCACGCTTTCGGGCGGCATTGCGGTCACCTCGGACTATCGCTTCCGCGGCATTTCGCTGTCGAACGAAAAGGTCGCCGTTCAGCCGACGCTGACTCTCAGCCATGAAAGCGGCCTCTACGCCGGCGTCTGGGGTTCCTCGCTTCCCGACAGCGATGCCTATGGCAAGTTCGAACTCGACCTCTACGCGGGCTTCAACACCGAAATCGCCTCGGGCACGACGGCCGACATCGGCGTCACCTACTACACCTATCCGGGCAGCCATGACGGCGGCGCGCCGACCGATTATTTCGAAGGCATCGGCAAGCTGTCGCACGACATCGGTCCCGTCTCGGTCACCGGCATGGTCGCCTATGCCCCGAAGCAGAATTCGCTCGGCGACGCGGACAATATCTACCTGAACCTCGGTGCCGGATTTGGCATTCCCAACTCGCCGGTCACGCTGACCGCGGGCGTCGGCTATAACGACGGATCGCTCGGCCTTGTGTCGCCCGACGGCAAATATATCGACTGGTCGGTCGGCGCGTCCTTTGTCGCCGGTCCGGCGACCTTCTCGGTCCAATATATCGACACCGACGTCAAAAAGTCGGGCATCAAGGCGCTCGACACGCTTTACGATCCAACCGTGGTCTTTACGCTGGGCGCATCTTTCTGATCGCCTAGCGGGTCAGCGACCACGCGCTAAGGGGACGGCTTCGGGGGAGGCCGTCCCCTTTTTCGTGCGCGAAAGGCGGGATTACCGCCAGCGCAGATTGTGGGGGCCGAGATCCGCGAGGGTCCTGGCTCCCATCAATTTCATGCCGCGCTCCATCTCGGCGCGGAGCAAGGCGATCGCGCGCGCGACGCCATCCTCGCCCGCCGCGGCGAGCGCGTAGAGATAGAGGCGGCCGCCCGAGCAGGCCTTGGCGCCGACCGACAGCGCCTTCAGCACATGCGTGCCGCGCGTGATGCCGCCGTCGCAGATCACCTCGACCCTGTCGCCCACCGCGTCGACGATGTCGGCGAGCGCGTCGAAGGGCGCGATGCTGCCGTCGAGCTGGCGCCCGCCGTGGTTGGAGACCATGATCGCGGTGGCGCCGATGTCGGCGGCGCGTTTCGCATCCTCGACCGCGACGATGCCCTTGAGGCAGAAGGGGCCGTCCCATTTCCTGCGGATCGCCTCGGCGCGCTTCCAGTCGAGGCTCTGGTCGAGCATCGAGGTGAAATATTCGGCGACCGATTTGGGGACGCTCGACCCTTCGGAGACGTGCGTCGCGAGATTGGGCAGGCTGAACTTTTCGCGCAGCACATAGTTCAGCCCCCAGCCGGGTTTGGCGGCGTAGCTCAGCATGTTGCGCGCGGTGAAGCGCGGCGGCGAGGTGAAGCCCGAACGCAGGCAGCGTTCGCGGTTGCCGCCGACGATCGTATCGACGGTGAGTGCGACGGCGTCGAACCTGGCATCGCGCGCGGCATCGAGCATCGCCTGGTTGAGCCCTTCGTCGTGGTGGACGTAGAGCTGGAACAGCTTGGGGCCGTCGGTGAGCGCGCCGGCTTCGGCGAGGCTGATCGTCGCGAGGCTCGATATGCCCGCGACGGTGCCCGCGTTCGCGGCGGCGCGGAGCACCGCGCGCTCGCCCTGCCAGTGGAACAGGCGCTGGAGCGCGGTCGGCGAGAGGAAGAGCGGCATCGCCATCTCGCGCCCGAAGAGCGTGGTGCGCATGTCGACGCTTTCGACCCCGGCGAGGACGCGGGGGATGAGGTCGCAGCCGTCGAAGGCTTCGCGGTTGCGGCGGCGCGTCACCTCGTCGTCGGCGGCGCCGTCGATATAGTCGAACACCGGCCAGGGCAGGCGGCGCTTTGCGAGCGCGCGGAAATCGTCGATATTGTGGCAGTCGGTCAGGCGCACCTAATTTCCCCGTTGTACCCCTGCGGAGGCAGGGGTCCATCACCTGCCGCCGCGCAAAATTCCAGCACCGGAGATGGGCCCCTGCCTTCGCAGGGGCACAGGCTCCTTAAAACACCGTGCGCGCCGCCACCGTCCCCTTGGTCGCGAAGCTGAAGCGCGGTTCGACCGCGAGATTCTTGTCGAGGATATGCGCCGCGACGCGCTTGCCGACCGCGGGGCCGTTCTTGAACCCGTGCCCCGACCCGCCGCCGACGAGCCATACGCGCTCCTGCCCCGGGAAGCGGTCGATCAGATAGTCGCCGTTCGAGCTATTCTCATATTGGCAGACGCGCCCGCCGATCAGCGGTGCATTGGCGAGTCCGGGAAAGCGGCGCTGCATGTATGCGCGCGCCTCGGCGATCCCTGCCGGGGAGAGCTGGCGTTCCATCGTGTCGGGGTCGATCGCCGGGCCATGGACGTCGATCGCGATCTTGAACCCCGCGCCCTCGAGGTCGGGGATGCCATAGACGATGCGGCCATTGTTGAAGTCGGCCCACACCGGAAGCTCGGGCGGCGCGAAGCGCGTGTCGCCCTGCGGCGCGCCGAAATGATAGACCTCCTGCCGCGTCGCGACGACCTTGCCGCCCAATTGCTGCGGGAAGAGTTCGGCGATCCACGGGCCCGCGGCATAGACGAGATGGTCGGCGGTGCCGCCGTCGGGGAGCCTGTGCTTCCTGATGCGTTTCGAAAAGAGCGGCGCGGGCATGACGACGCGCTCGACCTCGATCTGGGCGTCGGCGATGACTTCCTGCACCCCGCGCGCGGCGATCAGCGCACCCGTCTCGGTCTCAAGAATGCCGGTCTCGCCCTGATAGAATTGGATCTGGCGATATTTGTTCTGGAGCCAGCTGACGTCGCCATGCTCGTGCCCGACGCGGTTCGCCTGCAGCCAGGCGAGCGACTGCGCGGTGTAGGCGTCGCCCTGCGGCGCGAACCACAGCACGCCGGTGTTGTGGAAGATCGGTGCGCTCGCGGTGTCGGAGAGGTCTTTCCAATATTTGAGCGAGTCGCGCGCCATCTCCGAATAGATGGTGTCGGCGCCGTATCCCATGCGGATGACGCGGCTTTCGCCCCCCGACGAGGCGCGCGCGTGGCCCGCGCCATAGGCATCGAAGAGGCGGACCGACTTGCCCGCGCGGAGCAGATGCCATGCGGTCCATGCGCCGAACACGCCCGCGCCGATGATCGCGACGTCGACATGCTGGATCTTGGGCTTGGCGGGTTTGCGTTTCTTGGGCTTGCGTTCCTTGCGCTCGGCGGCCGCGGCGGCCGCCGCGGCGACAGGCAGCGCGGCGAGGCCGGTGAGCAGCGCCCGCCGGGTCGGCACGTCAGCGGCCAACGGTCGCGCCCTCCTTCTTCTTGTAATAGCGATAGCCGCCGATCCATGTTTCGAGCGGGGTCATGCGGCGGATCTCGTCGGGGCTCGCGAGCATGGGATCGGCCTCGACGATCAGGAAGTCTGCGCGCATTCCGGGCATCAGCGTGCCGATGCGGTCCTCGGCAAAACCGGCGAAGGCGGCGGTGCGCGTGAAGCCGTCGAGCGCGGTTTCGCGCGTGACGATCTCCTCGGGACGCCAGCCACCGAACGGCTCGCCTTTGGCATCGGTGCGCGAGATCGCGGCGGCGATGCCGGGGAAGGGGTTGGCGCTTTCGACCGGCACGTCGGAGCCGAAGGCAAGGCGGGCGCCCGCATTTTCGAGGCTGCGCCAGGCATAGGCGCCCTTGAGCCGATCGGGGCCGAGGCGCGCTTCGGCCATCACGCGGTCGCTCGTCTGGTGGACGGGCTGCATCGAGGCGATGACCTTGAGCGTCGCAAAGCGCGGGATGTCGACGGGGTCGATGATCTGCGCATGTTCGATGCGCCAGCGGCGCTCGCCGGGCAGGTCGGCGGTGAGGTCGGTGATGGCGTCGAGCGCCTCGGCATTGGCGGCGTCTCCGATCGCGTGGATCGCGACCTGGAACTTGTCCATCGACGCGCGCACCATCTTGTTGCGGAGCTGCGCGGGGGTGAGCAAGGGCAGGCCCTTCAGCCCCGGCGCGTCGCTGTACGGCGCCTTCAGCCACGCGCCGCGCGAGCCGAGTGCGCCGTCGAGCAAGAGCTTCACCCCGACCATGCGGAGGCGATCATCGTAGAGCCATGGCGTCGGTTCGGACCCCGCGATGATCGCCATATTGTCGATGTCGGCGCCATAGCTGAGGATCCGCACCGCGAGCTGTTTCTTGTCGCCCGCGCGGCGAAACGCCTGCCAGTCGGCGATGCTGGTACCCATGTCGGCGATCGTCGTGATGCCCTGTTCGAGCAATTTCTGTTGCGCGAGGTACAGCGCGCGGTCGAGATCGCGCGCGAGCGGCTTGGGCTTGGCGCTGTCGATCAGGCTCATCGCGGCATCGACGAAGACCCCGCTCGGCTTGCCGGCTTCCATTTCGATGCGCCCGCCCTCGGGTGATTTGCTCGCGGGCGTGATCCTGGCGGCGGTCATTGCCGCCGTGTTCGCCCAGCCGGCATGGCCATCGACGCGTTCGAGCCAGACGGGCCGGTTCGGCACTGCGGCGTCGAGATCGGCAGCGGTCGGAAAACGGCCGAGGCCCCATTTCTCCTGATTCCAGCCCGAGCCGATGATCCACGGCATCTCGGGATTGTCGGCGGCATATTTGCGGATCGCCGCCTGCGCTTCGGCAAGGCTGCTGGTGTTCGACAGGTCGAGCAGCATCAGCTGGAAGCCCAAACCCATGACATGGCCGTGCGCGTCGATCAGGCCCGGGATCAGCGTGCGGCCCTTGCCGTCCTCCTTGAAATCGGGGCGTTCGGGGCGCTTGTCCTTACGGTCGAGCAGCTGCTTCACCTTGCCTTGTGTATCGATGACGAGCCCGGTGAAGCGGACGAGCTTGCCGTCCTTGTCGAGCGTGATGCCGTTGACATTGTCGACCAGCGTATCGGCGTGCGCGGGGGCGGCGAGGGACAGCGCGAGGGCCGTCAGGATCAGGCGCTTCACTTCGGCAGCCTCGTCACGAGCGAGCTGGTGTCCTTTCGCCCGCCACCGGCTTTTTGCACATCGGCGTAGAACTGGTCGACGAGGCTGGCGACCGGCAAGGTTGCGCCGTTGACGCGCGCTTCGTCGAGCGCGAGGCCGAGGTCCTTGCGCATCCAGTCGACCGCGAAGCCGAAGTCGAACTCGTCCTGCGCCATCGTGCCCCAGCGGTTGAGCATCTGCCAGCTCGCCGCGGCGCCGCCGGAGACGGCCTCGAACACCTTGTCGGTGTCGAGTTTCGACGCCTGCGCGAACCGCAGCGCTTCGGAGAGTCCCTGGACAACCCCGGCGATCGCAATCTGGTTGACCATCTTCGTCGTCTGCCCCGCCCCGGGGCCGCCGATATGGACCATGCGCGCGGCATAGGCGTCCATCACCGGCGCGGCGGCGTCGAAGGCGGCCTGGGTGCCACCGCACATGATCGAGAGCGTGCCGTTCTGCGCGCCGGCCTCGCCGCCCGAAACGGGGGCGTCGACGCAGAGGAGGCCAAGCCCCTCGGCCTCGACCGACAGCTGGCGCGCGATGCGCGCGGAGACGGTGGTGTGGTCGACGAACAGCGCGCCCTTGCGCATCGCCTTAAACGCGCCGTCGCGGCCGAGCGTCACTTGCGCGAGATCGTCGTCGTTGCCGACACAGGTCAGGACGACATCGGCGCCCTGCGCGGCCTCGGCCGGGGTCGATGCCGCCGCGCCGCCGTGCTGCGCCACCCAGGCGTCGGCCTTGGCGCGCGTCCGGTTGTAAACGGTGAGGTGGTGGCCCGCCTTGACGAGGTGGCCTGCCATCGGTCCGCCCATGACGCCGGTGCCGATGAAGCTGATGCGCAATTTTTGTTCGCTCATGGCCAAGTCCATAAGCATAGTTTGCGCGGCGCGCCAGATAGGCTAGTGCGCTTGCCGTTATGACAGATCAACTCACCCTGACCTCCGCCGCCGATTTACCGGCGATCACATTGGACGATGTGCGCGCGGCGGCGGGGCGAATTAACGGCGCGGTCGTGCGCACCCCGACGCTCCATTCGCAGACGCTGTCCGAAATGGTCGGCGCCGAGGTGTGGCTGAAGTTCGAAAATCTGCAGTTCACCGCGGCGTATAAGGAACGCGGCGCATTGAACGCGCTGCTGTTGATGGACCCGGAAGCGCGCGAACGCGGTGTGATCGCCGCGTCGGCGGGCAATCATGCGCAGGGGCTCGCCTATCATGGCAAGCGCCTTGGCGTTCCCGTCACCATCGTGATGCCGAGCACGACGCCGCAAGTGAAAGTCTCGCAAACCGCGAGCCATGGCGCGACGATCGTCTTGCATGGCGAGAAGTTCGACGACGCCTATGCGCATGCGCGCGAGCTGGAAATCGAGCGCGGGCTGACTTTCGTCCATCCCTTCGACCATCCGCATGTTGCGGCGGGGCAGGGCACGGTGGCGCTCGAAATGCTCGAGGATGTGCCCGAGCTCGACACGCTGATCGTGCCGATCGGCGGCGGCGGGCTGCTCGCGGGCATGGGCACGGCGGCGCGCGGGATCAAGAATGACATGCGCCTGATCGGCGTGCAGGCCGAGCTCTATCCGTCGATGTACGCCGAGCTCAACGGCGTCGATATGGCGTGCGAGGGCGACACGCTCGCCGAAGGTATCGCGGTGAAGGAGCCGGGTAGCTACACGCGCAAACTCGTCGCCGAACTCAACGACGACATCGTGCTGGTCGCCGAGCGCCATCTCGAGCGTGCGGTCAGCCTGCTGCTGCAGATCGAAAAGACGGTGGTCGAGGGCGCGGGCGCCGCGGGCCTAGCGGCAATGCTCGCGCACCCGGAAGAGTTTGCGGGGCGCAAGGTCGGCCTCGTGCTCACCGGCGGCAATATCGATACGCGCCTGCTCGCGAATGTGCTGCTGCGCGACCTCGCGCGCTCGGGCCGCATCGCGCGCCTGCGCATCCGGCTGCAGGACCGGCCGGGCGCCTTGTTCAAGGTGATGAAGCTGTTCGACGAGAAGCAGGTCAACATCATCGAAATCTATCACCAGCGCATCTTCACGACGCTGCCCGCGAAGGGGCTGATCACCGACATCGAGTGCGAGGCGCGCGACCGCGAGCATCTCGACAGCCTCGTCGCGGCGCTCCGCGATGCGGGCTATATGGTGACGACGGTGGAGCTGGCCTAAACTTCCAAGCTTCGTCATTGCGAGGAGCGAAGCGACGCGGCAATCCAGAGTAGCGTAAGCCGCCCTAGATTGCTTCGCTGCGCTCGCAATGACGACATCTTGTTGTCGCCGGCTTGGTGAGGCTAAGCATCGCGCATGAAAGACTTTACCCTCCAACTCACCGCCACCCCCGACGCCATCGACGAGCTTGGCCACGTCAACAATGCGGTGTGGGTCCAGTGGATCCAGCAGGTCGCGACGGGGCATTGGGACGCCGCCGCGCCCGAGGCGCACAAGGACGCCTATATCTGGGTCGTCGTGCGGCACGAGATCGATTATCTGCGCGCGCTGGGGCCGGGCGAGACGGTGACCGCGCGGACGTGGGTCGCGGACAAGCCGCAGGGCGCGAAGTTCGACCGCTTCATGGAGTTCACCGGCGCCGACGGGAAGGTGCATGTGCGCGCGCGGACGGTGTGGGCGCTGCTCGACAAGACGAGCGGGCGGCCGCTGCGGGTAACCGCTGAAGTCGTCGCGCCCTTCATCGGCGATGCGGCATGAGCGGGGCGGGACGGTGGCGGCAGATGGGCGTCGCAGACCTGCCGATGGTCGTCCACATTTCCGACGTGGTGCACGGCGATTTTACCGAGCCGCTGGAAACCTTCGCCGATCGCCTCGCGCATTATCCCGTCGGCTGTGCGGTCCTTGAACGCGATGGCGAGGCTTTGGGCTATCTGATCAGCCATCCTTGGCCGCGGGAGGCCGATCCGCCGAAGCTTGGGGTGCAACTCGGCGCGATTCCGGTGTCGGACAGCTATTATCTCCACGACATCGCGCTGCTGCCCGCGGCGCGCGGAACCGGCGCCGGGGCGACGGCGACCGCTTTCGTCGTCCACCAGGCCGAAGTCGAAGGCTGCCGCGATATCCGGCTGGTCGCGATCCAGGGCGCCGACAGCTATTGGCACGCGCAAGGGTTCGCCTATGTCGGGACCGCCATCGAAGGTCCCTATGGACCGGGGTCGCACCTGATGCAGCGCGCGATCGAAGCGGCATGACGGCGCTGCTTATCCGTCCTGTCAGACACGACGACGCCGCCGCGATCTGGGCGATCATCGAACCGGTGATCCGCGCGGGCGAGACGCTGACGCTGGATCGAGACATGGCCGAGTGCGATGCGCTCGCCTATTGGTTCGGTGCCGACAAGGAGGCGTTCGTCGCCGAAGAGGGCGGCGTCATCCTCGGCACCTATTATCTGCGCTCCAACCAGACGGGCGGCGGCGCGCATGTCGCCAACGCGGGCTATGTGACCGGCGCGGCGGCGACCGGGCGCGGGGTCGCGCGGGCGATGGGCCTGCACTCGATCAACCATGCCAAGGTGCGCGGCTTTCGCGCGATGCAGTTCAATTTCGTGGTGAGTGCGAACGTGCGCGCGGTCGGGCTGTGGCAGTCGCTGGGGTTCGAAGTCGTCGGCCGCCTGCCGGGCGCCTTCGATCATCCGGTCGAGGGTTTCGTCGATGCGCTGGTGATGTTCCGGACGCTCTGACTATTCGCGGATGCGTTCGCTGAGTGGCTTGTCGGCCAAGGCCTTGAGCGCCTTCAATATCGCGCCGTGAACGTCGCCGACCTCTTCAAAGAGCGCGCGATAGACCTCGCCTATCCGCACGCTATAGGCGTCGATACGGGCGAGCTGGTCGTGGCCCGCATCGGTCAGCCGGAAAATCTTGCGCCGCGCGTCGGCGGGGTCGGCGTGCTGGGTGATCAGGCCGAGGCGAAGCAGCGCGGGGCATTTCTGGATGACCAGCTGGTGCGACTGACCGAGCGCGCGCGCGAGGTCGGCGGCCGAGGCTTCGCCGGCCTCGACGAGCGCGGTGAGCAGCGAGCAGGAGCGGACGGGGACGATGATGCCGGCTTCGTCGAACAAAGGACGCGTCTGTTCCTCGATCCGCTGGCTCAGTGCTTCGCTGAGGCGGCCAAGGAACGAGATGTCGTCGAGATCGGTCGAGATGTCAGTCGAGGCGGGCATAGGTCTGGGTTGTTCCATCGCGGTCGATGCGTTCGAGCGCGGTGACCTTGCCGCCTTTGCGTACAATACGGAAGCGGAAGTCGCGCACGCCTTCGATCGCGAGCAGATCGCCGGCGAGCGGTTCGAGCGTCAGGCGGAGGCGTTCGCGCCAGGTGTAGAGCAATTTGCCCTCGACGAGGTCGACGCGCCGTCCTTCGTAGCGGCCAGCGATGGCCTTGAGCGCGGCGGTGGTCGGCTGCGGGCGCGCGGCGAGCTCGGGCGCGAGCCAGTCGGCGTCGGCGCGTTTGGCCGGATCGGTCTTGGCGAGGTCGGTCAGCGCGAGGCGATGCGCGACGGCGAGCGCGTCGGCCGACGGGACCAGATGGTCGGGCGTGACGCCCTGACCTTCGAAATCGCCGCGGTCGATAGGGTCGCGGATCTGGCCGATCGGCACCTGCACGAAAAAGTCGGTGCCGACGGGCTTGCGGTCGACCGGATGCGCGCCGCCCGCGGTGCGTTCGCCCACGAGCGTTGCGCGGCCGAGTTTCTTGAGCGTGTAGGCGAACCATTCGGCGGCGGAGAAGCTGGTCGATCCGGTGAGGACATAGACGGGTTTTCCGGTCAGCCGCTTCGCGGGCAGCGCGGGGAGTACCCATTGGCCGCGTTCGACGCGGCGGCCATCGAGGTTATAATAATAGTCGAACAGCTCCTGATCCTTGTCGCCGCGGAAAAGCTGGCTCGCGAGCAGCTGCGCCATCTCGAGATAGCCGCCATTATTGTAGCGCAGGTCATAAATCACCGCGTCGCCATTTTCGATAAAGCGCATCGCCGCCGCGGCGGCGTCATAGCCGGGTTCGGGATCGGCGAAATGCGTCAGGTCGACATAGGCGATATTGCCACCCAGATAGCGGAGGCCGGCGAAGCCGAAATTCTTCCGCGCCTCTTCGCGCCGTTCCGCCTCGCGCACCGCCGCGGCACGCGCGGGGTCCTGCCGTGCGGCATAGTCGGCGACCCATGCCGGATCGACCCCGACCGAGAAATGCAGGTCGTTGCTCGCGGCGATCAGGTCGTCGGTCAGCTCGCTCGCGAGCGAGCGCCGGTCGGTCGCTTTATCATAATCGCCGGCGTCGAGGTGGCGGCGGAGCGTCGCGGCGATGGTCTTCGCCTTGTCGGGAAAGACATAGTTCGCCTCGAGCGTCTGGCCGAGCTGTTCGACGACCGCGCGTTTGTCGGCGGCCGTGAGCGGCGCGTCTTGCGCTGCGGCGGCGCTTCCCATCCATGCGGTGGTGGTGATCAGAATTGCAGCCCAATGCCGAATATTCATGCGTTTTCCCGTCCGTTATGCGATTCGTACAATATATTGCGCAATATGTTGTAATTATCATCGGCGCAAGCCCCACGATCGATCGAGGCGGCCGAAACCATGGGAACCATCAGGGTGCGAAGCGGTTCTCCGTGTGCGGCGCGGGCAGGAGAGGAGTCATCCATGGAAACGCAATTGCTGCACCGCGGGCGGTTGATCGATCATATCCAGCTGGTGGTCGCCGACCTGAAGGCGAGCCGCGCCTTTTACGGCGCGATCTTCGATGTCCTCGGTGTGCCGATCGGCGGAGAGGCCGAGGATTATTTCTGGGCCGACGAGCTGTTCGTGTCGACGAAGGACAGTCAGGCGGCGCTCGGCCAGCTGACCGGGCGGCATCATCTGGCGTTTCAGGCGGCGGACCGGGCCATGGTCGACGCCTTTTACCAGGCCGGCCTTGCGGCGGGCGGGCGCGACAATGGCGCGCCGGGCGAGCGGCCCTATCATCCGGGCTATTATGCGGCGTTCCTGTTCGACCCCGATGGCAACAATATCGAGGCGGTCTATCATGGGGCGCATCGGCGCAGCGTGCCGTCGGTGGAGATCCGCTTCGAAGGCTGATGCCCCTTGGGTTGGAAAAGCCGTGCTGGCCATCGCGCCCGCTCAGCCAGCCTTCGGCGCATAAAAATGAAGTCCGCCGGCAAGCCGACGGACTTCAAGAGAGCAAGATGGCCTTGGTTCCACCTTCCTCGGGTCGCACTCGCTCAATGGCCGATTCGGTCGATTGTTTCACTACCCACGTGGGTAGGGGACAGAATATTTTCGTTTTATCGCATTGCGCTTGCCTTCGCGCCTCTGCTCCTCTCAAATGAGGTCGCTGCGGGTCTTCTGGGGGGAAGTGCATGCAGAGCGACCAGCTATCGACCTTTCCGTCCGACCATAATGCGCCGGCCGAATGGGAAGTGCTCAACGCGCTGATCGGCAAAATCTATGATTCGGTGCTGCATCCCGAAAGCTGGAACGAAACCCTTGCCCGCATCACCGGCACGCTGTGCCCGCTGAGTTGGGAAGCCGCCTTCATCCTCTGGGAAAGCAGCAATCCGCCGAGCGCGCGCTTCGTCGCCGCGACGGGCCTCGCCGCCGGTATCCAGGAAATTTACACCGCGGTTTACGCCGGCAGCCATCCGTGGTCGCGCAAGTTCCAGCGCTATGGCAACGGCAGCGTCATCGATAGCTATGACATCATGACGCGCGAGGAATTTTATGAGAGCGAATTCTTCCGCAATTTCCTCAAACCCTATGGCATCGACCGGCTTGTCGGGGTGTTGCTCGACCGGCGCGATGGCGACCGGCTCGGGCTGATGATCCCCGGCCCCGGCGACCGCGACGTCGAGCGGCTGAAGCGCGGCCTCCGCGTCCTCGCGCCGCATATCCAGCGCGCGATGCGGATCAGCGACCGCATCGCCTCGCTCGACCTTGCCGCGGGCGCCGCGCGCGCCGCCGCCGACGCCGCGCCTTTCGCGATCTTCAGCCTCGACGACCAGCTGAATATCCTTGCCGCGAACAGCCGCGCCGGGCGCTATGAAAAGGCGGGCTTCATCCGCATCGCGCAGGACCGCTTCGCCTTCACCCATCCCGCCAGCCAGAAACGATTGCTCGACCTCGTCAAAAGTTCGGACCCCGCCGGGCTCGCTTTCCAGACGGTCGGCGACGCGGGCGCCGAATGCCCCGTGCTCGTCGCGCGCGTTACGCGCCAGTCGGCGCAGCAACTCGGTGGCGTGCGCCTCGGCGCCTCGCTGATCGTCACGCTCGGCAGCGCGCCGGGCGAAACCCCCGTGGTCGAAATCGATCGCGTCGCGCAATGGTTCGGGCTGACCCCGGCCGAAGCCCGCCTTGCGGTCGCGCTCGCCGCGGGCGACACGCTGAAGGACTATGCGGCGCTGCGGGCGGTCAGCGTGAACGCGGTCCGCTTCCTTCTGAAAGGGATCTTCCGCAAGACCGGCGCGACCACGCAAGCGCAGCTCGTCGCACTGCTCGCGCGCCTGCCTGCGCCCGGTGCGAATTAGGTCAGGCGTAGCCGACCCAGCCGCGCCAGGTGAAGGCGGCGTAGAATTGCTCGACATCGTGGAAACCCGCGGCGCGTAGCACGTCCTCGTCAGCTTCGGGGCTCAGCATAGCGACATGGGTGGCAACCGCTTCGCGCCCTTTGGCGACCTGTTCGGGATCGCCGCCCGATGCGATGGCAAAGGCGGCGTAGCGGTCGAGCCAGCGGTCGCGTTCGTCTGCGCCTTGCGGGAAGCTGCCGTGCGCCGCGACGAACGGCGCGCCGGGTTTCAGGCGGCGCTGGATTTCGGCGGCGGTGCGGGTGCGCTCTTCGATGCCGAGGAAGTGGAGGGTGAGGAGACACGTCGCGCCGTCGAACGGCCCTGCGGGGGCGTCGTCGATATAGCCTTCGATCAATTCAGCGCGGTGCGCGTCGGAGCCGAGCACCTTGGCCGCGAGGTCGAGCATCGGGCCCGCGGGGTCGACCCCGGTGAAGCGCCAGCCCGGGTGCGCTTCCGCCATCGCCTTCATTTCACTGCCGCCGCCCGCGCCGAGGACGAGGATATGCGCGTCGTCGGGGACGCGCTCGGCGAGCAAGAGCCCGGTCATGCGGTGGAGGCCGTCGAGGCCGGGCACGAAGCGGCGCGGCCCTTCGGTGTAGCGGGCGACCGCGGCAGGGTCCTTGAAGCTGTCGAGGAAGTGCTGGGCGCCTTCAGCCATGGATATGCTCCTGTGCGGTGGGGGAGGTAGATCGCGCGGCCATGCGCGCGTGGAAATCGGCGGCGAGCTGTGCGAGCGTCACTTCGCCGAAACGCGCGAGCAGCAGCGCCTCGGCCTCTAGAAAGCTGGTGTCGAGCGCGGCGTTGACCGCCTGCTCGACGAGGCAGCCCGGCGCTTCGGTGCGGTTGCCCATCGCCATCAGGCTGGGCCGCCCGATCGCGTCATAGACGTCGCGCATCGTGATGTCGGCGAGGCTCTTCGCGATCGTCCAGCCGCCGCCATGGCCCTTTTCGCTATGGACGAAACCCGCATCGCGCAGCCCCCCGAGGATGCGGCGGATCACGACGGGATGCGTCTGCATGGCTTTCGCCAGCTGGTCCGAGGTCATCGGGGCGCCCTGTTCGGCCATATGGAGGAGGACGTGGAGCACGCCCGAGAGTCGGCTGTCGCGTTTCATGTAACTTTAAATAGTGCGTGAAAGGCGATCGTCAAGGCGGGACTTGATCGGCGGACGCGGCGCTGTTAGGCCTGCCCGCGATGACCAACGACCAATCCCTCCGATTCAAGGCGTATTGGCGCTCCTTTACATAGGAGCGGCATGGCATCACCTGTGACCATCGCCGCCGTGTTCGGACAGGCGAATGGTCATCATCACACCACTTACCCCCGGTCACGGCGTGCGCTTTTTGAAGAAGACGCGACATGACCGATACCTTGCTTGCCCTGTCGACCGACCATTGCCGCATCACGCCGCTCTTTGCCGACGATGCGCGCGCCTTGTCCGCGATCACCGACGAGACGGTGACCTCGCAGGTCCATTTCCTGCCCGCGCCCTTCACCGAGGCCGATGCGCGCGCGCTGATCGCGGGATCGGGCGGCGGTGATGTATTTCATGCGGTGCGCGACGAAGGCGGCCTCGATTTGAACGGCGTGATCGGGGTGCATCGCCGCATGGGTCAGGAATATGAGATCGGTTACTGGTTCGCGGCGCGGGTGCGGGGGAAGGGCATTGCGACCGAGGCGGTGCGCGCGGTCGTCGGGGCGCTTGCTTCGTCGCGGCCGGGCTGCTCGATCGTCGCCGAATGCCATCCCGACAACGAGCGGTCGCGCGCGTTGCTGCGCCGGATCGGTTTCGTGTCGACGGGGCGCGCGGGGAAACGGCCGGGGCGGATGCTGATGGCGTGGCGCGCGGCGCCCGCCTATCGCATCGACGTCTGCTGATCGGGCGCTTCGGCGCCGACCTCTTCGGTCAGCGCCTTGACGATCGCCGCGACCGATGTGGGCGCATAGGCGAAGCCCATATGGCCGCAGTCGACCTCGACCTGCCGGTCGCTTTCGTGCGGAAGCCCGCGCGCGCTGCTCACCGCGACGACGCCGTCGTGCTTCGACCAGAGCGCGAAGGTTGGCATTTCGGGGCGCGGCGCGGGGTGGAAGTCGATCGGCGGATTGTCGACCGGGTGGCGCGCGACGAGGTGATAGAGGCGCCAGGCGCGGTTGGCGCGGCGGCTGCCCGAAAAGGGTGAGCCCAAGGTGACGACGCGCGCGACCTTGTCGGGGTGATGCTTGGCATATTCGCGCGCATAGATGCCGCCGAGGCTCCACCCGACGAGCGCGGGGGCATAGCCGGTGCGGTCGATGATCCACTGCACGCGCGCGTCGATGCGGTCGATGATGTCGGGGGTCGCGCCGCGGTTGAAACCAAGGCCCCAGGCGTAGCAGCGAAAGCCGGAGCGGCGGAGGTCGGCGCGCAGCGCCTTGGTCGCCCAGTCGCCCGACAGGAAGCCCGGGAGGACCATCACCGGCGGATGCTCGCTGTCGGGATTGGGTTCGGGGGGCATCGGCCGGATGCGCCCGCCGATGGCGCGCGCCAGCGACCCGATCTCGCGCCACAGCAACGTCAGCGGCGGCAGCGCATCTGGATCTGGAATGCGCGCGGGCCATTCAGCGCGCCGGGTGAGGAAGCCGCGGATCATGGGAAGCATATAGGCATGGTTGTTCCCCGGCGAAAGGCGCCCGGAGGCGCGTGACTCCGGGCGCAGCCCACCAGAGGTAAGGCAAAGGGGTCTGGGCCCCGGCGGTGGCGCTCGCCGTCTGCAACTCCGCCGGGGAACAAGAAGGGCAGGCGCTATTTCTTCGGAACCAGCCTCACTAGCTTGCCGTCCTCGCCGTCGGTGAGCAGCCAGACCGAGCCGTCGTCGCGCACTTCGACCTCGCGGATGCGCTGGCCGAATTCCCAGCGGTCGGACTTGTGGAGCTTGTCGCCGTCGACGGCCATGCGGATCAGCCCTTCACCCGACAGCGCGCCCATCAGCAGGCTGTTCTTCCAACCCGGGTACAGGTCGCCGCCGTACCAGACGAGGCCGGCGGGCGAGACCGCGGGGTTCCACCACAGCTTCGGCGCGGCGAATTCGGGGCGCGTCGGGTGATCGGGAATGTCCTTGCCGTCATAATGGTCGCCGTTCGACACGATCGGATAGCCGTAATTGGCCTTTGCCTCGACGAGGTTGACCTCATCGCCGCCCTTCGGCCCCATTTCCTGGTTCCAGAGCTTGCCGGTGCCGTCGAAGGCGAGGCCAAGGATATTGCGGTGGCCGAGCGACCAGATTTGCGCGGTTACGCCGCCTTCGCTGGCGAAGGGATTGTCGGCCGGGACGCTGCCGTCGGGATTGAGGCGAAGAACCTTGCCGAGGTTGCCCGTCATGTCCTGCGCGGGCGTGAACTTCTGGCGCTCGCCCGACCCGATGAAGAGATATTTGCCGTCGGGCGAGAAGAGAAGGCGGTGCGAATAATGGCCTTGGCCGGTGACCTTGGGGTTCTGTTTCCAGATGATCTGGAGCCCTTCGAGCGCGGGCGCGGCGCCTTGCTTCAGCTTCGCCTTGCCGACGACGGCGCCATAGGTGTTGCCGGGGCCGGGTTCGACCCAGCTCAGATAAATCGTGCCGCTGGTCGCAAAGTCGGGTGCGACGATCACGTCGCCGAAACCGCCCTGACCGCCATAGGCGACCGCGGGGACGCCCGCGACGTCGAGCGTCGGGCCGCTTTCCTGCCAGAGTTTGAGCTTGCCGCCGCGCTCGGTGATCAGCGCCGCGCGCGTGCCGGGGACGAAGGTCATCGCCCAGGGTTCGTTGAAGCTCGCGACCTCCTTGACCGTGAAGGGCGCGTCGGCGAGCGGGGTCGCAGGCTGCGCGCCCGAGGCGTCGAGTTTGGCGGTGTCGGCGGGTGCGGCTTCGGTCGACGCCGGGGCGGCCGAGCAGGCGGCGACGGCCAGCGCGGAAATCAGGGCAAGGTGCGGCAGGTTTTTCATCGAAAGGGGCTCGCTTTGCTGGGGAAGGACGCGTCGTTCTGACGCGCCGTTGCCGCAAAGTCGAGAGGGCTTAGCGGTTCGCCGCCTCGCGCCGCGCGGTGATCGTCTCGACGCTGTCCATGATCGCATCGACCGCTTCGCTCGACGGCGGCGCGTCGGCGCGCTTCTGCGAAAACTGGCCGCTGTTCATGATTTCCTCGAGCGCCGCGCGGGCGCGCGAGACGCGGCTTTTCATGGTGCCGAGCGCGCAGTCGCAGATGCTCGCGGCTTCCTCGTAGGACAAGCCGCCGGCGCCGACGAGGATCAGCGCCTCGCGCTGGTCCTGCGGCAATTCCATCAGGCCGCGCTGGAGGTCGGCCATCTCGCCGCTGTCTTCCTGGGCAGCGGGGGTCGACATCGTGCGCTCGACCGCGGTCTCGTCATATTCGCCGACGAACTTGTTGCGGCGCATCTGCGACAGGAAGGTGTTGCGCAGGATGACGAAGGTCCACGCCTTGATCGAGGTGCCGCGTTCGAACCGCTCGCGCGACGCCCACGCCTTGACCATCGTGTCCTGCGTCAGATCGTCGGCAAGGTCGGGGTTGCCTGACAGGCTGCGGCCATAGGCGCGCAGGTGGGGGATGACGCCAGCGAGCAGCGTCTTGAATTCGCTGTCGGACAGGGTTTCGGCCTGCGGCTGCGAAGCAGCGGCGGTGGGTCCGGTCATTATTGCTTCGGGCTTTTCTGATCGAGCTGGGAAAGAAGGTCGAGCATATTGTCGGGCAGCTTTTCGGCGACGACATTGCCATAGATCATGCGCAGCTTCGCGCTCACCGGCTCGGGCGCCTGCCGCCCGGTCAGGGTGCGATGCCACTGGTCGCCAGTCGTGCCGGGAAAGCTTCCCGGCGTGCGGCGCGCATCGGCGCCCGGGGGGAGGGCACCCTTGCCGTTCATCCTATTGTTGCCTTGCGTAGCCATGCCGGAGCAACGACGAAAACGGCCCGGGGTTCCCCGCTTGCTGGTTTTTTCGACGAACGGTGTTGCGATAAAAGCACAATGTCTGGTCCGGCCGGTATCGGTTACTGCCTCTTTGGGTGCGCTTTTGGTTCCCATAATGGATTCAACCCGCTAAGCCCCTAGTCTATTCAGCGGTGCTTCAGGGCGCCCAAGCGATCAGGATTGTGTGACTAGCGACGAAACGCCTCAGCCGCTCGACGATGCCAGCTTCAAGCGTGAACTCGCGGCGATGTTGCCGCACCTGCGCGCGTTCGGGCGCAGCCTGACGGGTAACGCCGACCTTGCCGATGATCTGGTGCAGGAAACGATGCTGAAGGCGTGGAAGGCGCGCGCGCAATATGTGCCGGGCCCCGCCAGCATGAAGAGCTGGGCGTTCGTCATCCTGCGCAATTGTTTCCTGTCGCAGATGCGGCGCAAGAAATTCACCGCCGAATATGACGAACTCGCCGCCGAGCGATTGCTTGTCGCGCCCGACGATCAGGGCGACAGCCTGAACCTCGCCGACGTCCAGCGCGCGTTGATGCTGCTGCCGGTCGACCAGCGCGAGGCGCTGGTGCTGATCGGCGCCGGGCAATTATCCTATGAGGAAGGTGCGGCGATCTGCGGCTGCGCGGTGGGCACGATGAAGAGCCGCGTGTCGCGCGGCCGGACCGCGCTGCAGGCGATATTGGAGAGCGGCGAAATGCCGCGGCGCAGTACCGATGCGATGCCATCGAGCGAGGCGTTTCGCACGATCATGGACAATGTCGATCAGCTGACCGCGAACGGTCCCGCCGGGGACTGAGGTTGTTTAAAGGTTTCTCCCTTCCCGCAAGCGGGATGGGGATTAGGCGGCCAGCTGCGGCGTGAAGAGCAGGCTCTGGCTGATCGCCGCGCGCACGGTATTTTCGCGGAAGGGCTTTGAAATCAGGAAGGTCGGCTCGACGCGGCCGCCCGTGAGCAATCGTTCGGGAAAGGCGGTGATGAAAATCGCCGGAACCGGCGCGATCGCCAAAATGTCCTGCACCGCGTCGATCCCCGACGATCCGTCGGCAAGCTGGATGTCGGCGAGGACGAGCCCCGCATCGGTCTTTTCAAATGCCGCGACCGCATCCTCGTGCGTCGTCGCGACCCCCGCGACTCGGTGGCCCAGATCGCGCACGATCTGTTCGAGCTCCATCGCGATCAGCGGCTCGTCCTCGATGATCAGCACCGAGGTTTGCGATTCGCGGTCGAGTTCGCCGACCGCATCGGCGAGCAATGTTTCGACCGTCGGCCCGTCGGTGCCGGTGATCAGCCCGGCCTCTTCGACCGAAAAGCCCTCGAGCGCGGTGAGCAACAGGATCTGCCGGCCGAGCGGCGTGATCTGGACGAGGCGCCGATGCGCGGCGCGGACGAGCGGGTGCTCGCCTTCATCGCTGTCTTCGCCCTCGTCGATATAGGCGCTTTCCCAGATGCGGTGAAAATTGCGGTAAAGGTCGATCCGGGTGCCGTCGCCGCTGTGGAATTCGTCGGGCGCCGCGACGATGACTTCCAGCGTCGTATGAACGAAATTGTCGCCATGCTGCTGGCTGCCCGTCAACGCGCGCGCGTAGCGGCGCAGGAAAGGCAGGTGCCCGCGAAGTTCCTCACCCAATGTCATCAAAATTGCTCCCTCTTGAGTGAAGTCATACGCGTCCCGGCGCGGGTCGGTTCCCCCTGACGGCGTAAAGAGCGGCGGGCCCGGTTGCAACTTGTCGCGTCCCAAAGCGTAGAGTCAGCCGGGACGCGATGAAAATGCGGCGTAAGCAAGTGGAATAACACCGCTTTCCTGTATCGCCGCAAGCATGCTTTTGTAGGGACCATTTTCATGGCAGAGCGGCGCCCCGGGGATATCAGCGATGCCGGGTCATCGGCATCGCGAGGCAGCGAGGGACGAGGTTTGGCGGACGGGGGAGACGAAGCTGCAGCACGTGCCGAAAGGCTGCGTCTCGACACGCTTCGCGAATATCGCATCATGGACACCCCGCCCGAGCAGGCGTTCGACCGCGTCACGAAAATGGTCGCCGAACTGTACGGCGTGCCGATCGCGCTGGTCTCGCTCGTCGACGATTGCCGCCAATGGTTCAAATCGGCCTATGGCCTCGATACCCCCGAAACGCCGCGCGAGATAAGCTTTTGCCAATATGTCATCGCCGAAGATCGGCCGGTGATGGTGACCGATGTGCTGGGCGATCCGCGCTTTCGCGACAATCCGCTGGTGACCGGCGACCTGCACATCCGCTTCTATGCGGGGGTGCCGCTGCGCGCTTATAACGGCGCGATCCTGGGCAGCCTGTGCCTGATCGATCGCGATGAGCGCAAAGCGCTCACCGATATCGAGCTGGAACGGCTCGAGGATTTCGCCGGGATCATCATGGCCGAAGCCGACTTGCGCCGGATCGGCGCCGAACGCGACGAGGCGCGCCGCACGCTCGAACGCGCGCTCGATTTTTCGGGAATCGCGTCGTGGCAATATGATCCGCGGACCGACCGGCTGCGCACGCAGGGCGCCGGCGCCGAACTATGGGGTTCCGAATTCCAGGCGATGCTGGCGACCGGAAATGGGTTTTTCGACCTTGTCCATCCCGACGATCGCGCCCCGCTGCGCGAGATATTGAAGGAAGCGATCGCGAACGGCACGCCCTATGCGGCCGAATATCGCGTCCTCAATCCCGAGCGCGGGGTGCGCTGGAACGCCGTGCGCGGCGACTGGGACGTGCGGTCGGATGATGCGATGCTGACCGGGGTGAGCATCGACATCACCGAACAGAAAAGCCGGCAGGAGAATGCCAATCTGTTGATGCGCGAATTGCACCACCGGATGCGCAACCTGTTCGCGACGGTCAGCGCGATCATCTCGCTCACCCGCCACGCCGCGCGTGACGTCGACGATTATGTTGAACGGATCAGCAGCCGGCTCGACGCGCTCAACCGCGCGCAGAATGTCCTGCTCGGCGCCAATTTCATGACCGGGTCGATGCACGCGCTGATGCGCGAAGTCGAGGCGGCCTTCCCGCGCATCCGCTGGTCGGGCCCCGACCTGCTGCTGCCCGAAAATGCGCTGGTCGCGATGGCGCTGGTGTTCAACGAACTCGCGACCAATGCGGTCAAGCATGGTGCACTGATGAACGACGGAGGACGCGTCGAGATCCACTGGTCGCAGGACCCGGAAGGCAACGAGTCGCGGATGTTTCGCCTGACCTGGACCGAAACCGGAACGCAGGGGCTGGTCGGACCGCCCGACCGCACCAGTTTCGGCACGCTGCTGATGGAACGCAGCGTGCGCAACAATCTGGGCGGCTCGATCGCGCGCCACTGGGAGCCGACCGGGCTGGTGGTCGACATCGCGCTGCCCGCAAAGTGGCGCGAGGCTTAGCGCGAGCCTGAATTTGTTCCTTCTTTGTTCGTTGTGCTATGCTGGCGATATGAACAAGGTTGCGATTCCCGTTCGGACCGGTGGCCGCTGATGGCGAAAGCCAGGCATTGGCTCGAACCGCATCCGGGCGGGCTTTATGTGAAGCCCGCTGACCTCTGGATCGACCCCTCGCGCCCGGTGGCGCGCGCCGCGGTGACGCATGGCCATGCCGATCATGCGCGCAGCGGCCATGGCGCGGTGTTCGCCACGCCCGAGACGCTCGCGATCATGGCGCTGCGCTATGGGGTCGACGTCGAGGTGAGCCACAATCAGGCGTTTGAATATGGCGACGGGTTCGAGCGCGGCGGGGTGCGTTTTTCCTTTCATCCGGCGGGGCATGTGCTCGGCAGCGCCCAGATATTGATGGAATATCAGGGCGAGCGGATCGTCGTCACCGGCGATTACAAGCGCCGCGCAGACCCGACCTGCGCGCCGTTCGAGGTCGTGCCGTGCGACATCTTCATCACCGAGGCGACGTTTGGATTGCCGGTGTTCCGCCATCCGCCGACCGAGGGCGAGATCGCCAAGCTGATCGGCGCGGTGCGCGCCGAGCCCGACCGCTCGGTGCTCGTCGGCGCTTATGCGCTCGGCAAGGCGCAGCGCGTGATCGCCGAATTGCGCGGCGCGGGGTGGGGCGCGCCGATCTATATCCACGGCGCGCTCGAGAAGATGTGCGAGCTCTATGTGATGCACGGAGTCGATCTTGGCGAACTGCGCCTCGTTTCGGAAACCGACAAGGCCGCGATGGCGGGGCAGATCGTGCTGGCGCCGCCTTCGGCACTCAATGATCGCTGGTCGCGGCGGCTGCCCGATCCGGTGACCGCGATGGCGTCGGGCTGGATGCGCGTGCGCCAACGCGCGCGGCAGCGGATGGTCGAACTGCCGCTGGTGATTTCGGACCATGCCGACTGGGACGAATTGACGACGACGATTGTGGAGGTGAACCCAAAGGAGAGCTGGATCACGCATGGCAGCGAGGACGGCTTGCTGCGCTGGTGCGAACTCACCCAGCGCAAGGCGCGCGCGCTGCACCTCGTCGGCCGCGATCTGGAGGAAGAGGCGTGAAGCGCTTCGCGGCCCTGATTGACCGGCTGATCTACACCCGTTCGCGCAATACGAAGCTCGCGCTGATTGTCGATTATCTGCGGCATACGCCCGACCCGGACCGGGGGTGGGCTATCGCGGCGTTGACCGAGAGCCTCGATTTCCCGGCGGTGAAAGCGGGGACGGTGCGGACGTTGCTGGCGACCCGCGTCGACGAGGAATTGTTTCGCCTGTCGCGGCACTTTGTGGGGGATACGGCGGAGACAGCGGCATTGCTCTGGCCCGACGCGCCGGGGAAGAAGGAAGATCTCACAGTTTCGGCGGCGGTCGACGCGCTGTCGGCCGCGAGCCGCAGCGATGCGCCTGCAATCGTCGCCTCGCTCCTCGACCGCCTCGATGCCGACGGGCGCTATGCGCTGCTCAAGCTCGCGCTCGGCGGCATGCGTGTCGGGGTGTCGGCGCGGCTTGCGAAGCAGGCGTTCGCGCAGGCGTTCGATGTGCCGGTCGACGATGTCGAGGAGCTGTGGCACGCGATCCCGCCGCCCTATGCGCCGCTATTTGCGTGGGGCGAGGGGCGGGCGGAGCGGCCCGACCTTGCCGACGTCGCCTTCTTCCGCCCCTTCATGCTCGCGCATCCATTGGAAGAAGAAAGCGTCGACCTCGCCGACTATGCCGCCGAATGGAAATGGGACGGCATCCGCGTCCAGATCGTGCGCGGTGGCAGGGGCGGCGGCGGTGAGACGCGCATCTACAGCCGCGGCGGCGAGGAGATCAGCGGCGCGTTCCCCGAGCTGGTCGCGGCGTTCGACCAGGACGCGGTGATCGACGGCGAATTGCTCGTGCGCGGCGAGGTGCAGGGTGGTGAGGCGGCGAGCTTCAACGCGCTGCAACAGCGGCTGGGCCGCAAGGTCGTCTCGAAGAAGATGCTCGCCGACTATCCGGCTTTCGTGCGCGTGTACGACCTGCTCGCGGTCGACGGCGAAGACCTGCGCGGGCTGCCTTGGACCGAACGGCGGCGGCAGCTGGAGGCGTTCGTTCCGCGCCTCGCCGACAGCCATTTCGACCTGTCGCAAGTGATCGACGCCAGCGATTTCGACGATCTCGCCGAGCGCCGCGCGGGTGCGCGCGATGCGGCGATCGAGGGGGTGATGCTCAAGCGCCGCGACGCGCCTTATGTGGCGGGGCGGCGCGCGGGTCTCTGGTATAAATGGAAGCGCGATCCGCTCACCGCCGATTGCGTGATGATGTACGCCCAAAGGGGCAATGGACGCCGCGCGAGCTTCTATTCGGACTATACCTTTGGATGCTGGTCCGATGGAGGCGAGTTGCTACCCGTGGGTAAGGCCTATTCGGGCTTCACCGACGAGGAATTGAAGTGGCTCGACAAGTTCGTGCGCGACAACACGCTGAACCGCTTCGGCCCCGTGCGCGAGGTCGAAAAATCGCTCGTGCTCGAAGTCGCCTTCGATTCGATCCACGCGTCCAAGCGCCACAAGTCGGGGCTGGCGATGCGCTTTCCGCGCATTTCGCGCATCCGCCGCGACAAGCCCGCCGAGGAAGCCGACCGGATCGCGGCGCTGCAAGCGATGGTGACCTGAAAAATAACCCAGAAAATTCCTCGTCACAGGGTTGCAACCCGCGGGTCCGATACCGAGTTTAAGGCCGCAAACCCCCTCGATAATAAAATGGAGACTGCCATGACGATCGCCCATCCTCCCCTGCCGTACGCCCAGGACGCGCTGGAGCCGCATATCTCGGCCGACACGCTGGCGACGCACCATGGCAAGCATCACAAAGCCTATGTTGACAAGACCAACGCCGCGATCGAAGGCACCGAGCTGGCGTCGAAGCCGCTCGAGGAAATCGTCCATCACGCCGAAGGATCGGGCAACAAGGGCCTGTTCAATAATGCCGCGCAGGCGTGGAATCACGCCTTCTATTGGGAAAGCCTGAACCCTTCCAAGACCGAGCCGAAGGGCGACCTGCTCGCCGCGATCGAGCGCGATTTCGGTTCGCTCGACGATCTCAAGAAGAAGCTCAAGGAAACCGCGGTCAACCATTTCGCGTCGGGCTGGGCGTGGCTCGTCTCGCGCGACGGCACGCTGTCGGTCACCGACACGCACGATGCGGGCACCGAACTGGTTGCGGGCATCAAGCCCCTGCTCGTCATCGACGTGTGGGAACATGCCTATTATATCGACCGCAAGAATCTGCGCCCGGCCTATGTCGACGCGGTGGTCGACGAGCTGCTCAACTGGGATTTCGCCGCGGAGAATTTCGCGCGCGAGGCGACCTGGACCTATCCGGCCTGACTCGAAGTCCTCCCCCTTGATGGGGGAGGCAGCGAGACTTGCGAGCTTGCTCGCTAGTCGCAGCGGAGGGGGTGCGGCCTCGGCCTTGCGCCACGCTGCACCCTCACCCCCATCCAACTCCGCCTAGCCGCTGTCGCGGCAAGGCTTCGTATCCTTCCCCCATCAAGGGGGAAAGATTTTTGGCCCGCCCGGCCCTATCCCGATGATCGCGATCCGCCTATAGGGCCGCCATGACGATCAGCCTGTTCGAACTCTTCAAAATCGGTGTCGGTCCTTCCAGCTCGCATACCGTGGGCCCGATGGTTGCCGCCCGGCGTTTCACCGTCTGGCTCGACGAAGCCGGGCTTCTTGGCAAGACGGTGCATGTCGAAGCCGACCTCTATGGCTCGCTCGCGCTGACCGGCAAGGGCCACGCCGCCGACACCGCGATCGTTGCGGGGCTCGCCGGCGAAATCCCCGCTTCGACCAGCCTCGCCGCGATCAAGGCGCATTGGGACCGGGCGGAGAGCGAAGGCTTTATCTACCTGCTCGGCCGCCAGCGCGCCCGCTTCCAGCCCGCGCGCGACCTGCATTTCCAGATGCGCCAGCGCCAGCCGTTCCACAGCAACGCCGTGAGCTTCACTGCGCGCGATGGCGACGGGGAAATTCTGGCGAAGCGCATGTATTTCTCGATCGGCGGCGGCTTCGTCGTCGACGAGGACGAGGCGGGCCGCAACAGCCGCGGCGCGGAGGATGAGGTCGAGCTGCCCTTCGCCTTCACCTCGGGCGCCGACCTGCTCGAAATGGGCGCGGCGTCGGGCAAGAGCTTCGCCGAAATGATGCTCGAGAATGAACTCGCGCACCGCAGCCTCGAAGAGGTCGAGGCGGGGCTCGATGCGATCGCGGGCGCGATGGACGCGTCGATCGACGCGGGTTGCTGCAGCACGGGGGTCCTGCCCGGCGGGCTGAAGGTCAAGCGCCGCGCGCCGCAGATCGCCGACGATATTCGCAACCGCCACGAGGCGAATCTGACCGACCCGCTCGCGATGATGGACTGGATCAACCTGTGGGCGATGGCGGTGAACGAGGAAAATGCCGCGGGGGGCAAGGTCGTCACCGCGCCGACCAACGGTGCGGCGGGGATCATCCCGGCGGTGATCCGCTTTTACCGCCGCGGCTATCGCGGCGATGACGCCGGGGTGCGCACCTTCCTGCTCGCCGCGGGCGCGGTCGGTGCGCTCTACAAACGCAACGCCAGCATCTCGGGCGCCGAGGTCGGCTGCCAGGGCGAGGTCGGCGTCGCCTGTTCGATGGCGGCGGCGGGGCTGACCGCGGCGCTCGGTGGCACCAACGCGCAGGTCGAAAATGCCGCCGAGATCGGCATGGAACATAATCTCGGCCTGACCTGCGACCCGATCGGGGGGCTCGTCCAGATCCCGTGCATCGAGCGCAACGCGATGGGCGCGATCAAGGCGATCGACGCGAGCCGCATCGCGATGATCGGCGACGGTACGCATGTCGTCAGCCTCGACACGGTGATCGCGACGATGCTGCAGACCGGACGCGACATGCGCGACAAATATAAGGAAACGTCGAAGGGCGGGCTCGCGGTCAGCGTGGTGGAGTGCTGACGCGCTGATCTTCTGACAGCGATGCCATAGCTATGTTTCCGCGGGCTTGCTCTTGCATTGCGGCGGCGTTTGCGGGATGGGAACGCGCGAAAGGGAGATACGCCATGAAGACCCGTGCCGCCGTTGCGTTCGAAGCGAAGAAGCCGCTCGAGATCGTCGAGCTGGACCTCGAAGGCCCGAAGGCGGGCGAGGTGCTGGTCGAAATCATGGCGACGGGCATCTGCCACACCGATGCGTACACGCTCGACGGGTTCGACAGCGAGGGCATCTTCCCCAGCGTGCTTGGCCATGAAGGCGCGGGCGTCGTGCGCGAGGTCGGTGCGGGCGTCACCAGCGTGAAGCCCGGCGACCATGTGATCCCGCTCTACACCCCCGAATGCCGCCAGTGCAAAAGCTGCCTGTCGGGAAAGACCAACCTCTGCACCGCGATCCGCGCGACGCAGGGCAAGGGGCTGATGCCCGACGGGACGACGCGGTTCAGCTACAAGGGCCAGCCGATCTTCCATTATATGGGCTGCTCGACCTTCTCGAACTTCACCGTGCTGCCCGAGATCGCGGTCGCGAAAATCCGCGAGGATGCGCCGTTCCAGTCGAGCTGCTACATCGGCTGCGGCGTCACCACGGGCGTTGGCGCGGTGATCAACACCGCGAAGGTGCAAGTCGGCGACAATGTCGTCGTCTTCGGGCTGGGCGGCATCGGGCTCAACGTGATCCAGGGCGCGCGGCTTGCCGGTGCCGACAAGATCATCGGCGTCGACATCAATCCCGCGCGCGAGGAGTGGGGCCGCAAGTTCGGCATGACCGACTTCCTCAACACCAAGGGTATGAGCCGCGAAGACACGGTCGCCGCGATCGTGCAGCTGACCGATGGCGGCGCCGACTATACCTTCGACGCGACGGGCAATACCGAGGTGATGCGCACCGCGCTCGAAGCCTGCCACCGCGGCTGGGGCACCTCGATCATCATCGGTGTGGCCGAAGCCGGCAAGGAAATCGCGACGCGCCCGTTCCAGCTCGTCACCGGGCGCAACTGGCGCGGCACCGCGTTCGGCGGCGCGAAGGGCCGCACCGACGTGCCGAAGATCGTCGACATGTATATGACCGGCAAGATCGAGATTGATCCGATGATCACGCACGTCATGGGCCTCGAAGAGATCAACAAGGGGTTCGATTTGATGCACGCGGGCGAGAGCATCCGCAGTGTCGTCGTCTACTGAGGGAAAATAACGCATGTTCAGTCATGTGGCGCTGGGGTCGGATGACATCGCGGCGAGCAAACGGTTCTACGACGCGGTTCTCGGCGTGTTCGGCGCGTCCGAGGGGGTGATCGACGAGCGGGGGCGGCTGATTTACATGCACGCTGGCGGCCGGCTGATCGTCACGCAGCCGGTCAACGGCGCGGCCGCCGCTTGCGGCAACGGGCATACGCTGGGCTTCCTCGCACCGTCGACCGACGCGGTCGATGCCTGGCACGCCGCCGGGGTCGCGAACGGCGGCACGACGGCGGAGGACCCGCCGGGCATCCGCCACGCCACCGAAGGGCGTGTCGTTTACCTCGCCTATCTGCGCGATCCCGCCGGCAACAAGCTGTGCGCGACGCACAAGATTTCAGGCTGAGATGGGGGACGATCGCGCGCCCGCCTATGTGCTGACCTTCAGCTGCGTCGACGCGGTCGGGATCGTCGCGGCGGTGACGGGGCTGCTCGCGGAGCGCGACGGCTTCATCCTCGACAGCCAGCAATATGCCGATCTCGATTCGGGGCGCTTCTTCATGCGCGTCGAGTTTCGCGGCGAAGGGCCGCGCTTTCCCGCGGGACTGGCGGGCGTGCAGGAAGCCTTCGCGCCCGTCATCGCACGCTTCGCGATGGACGCGCGGATCAGCGATACCGCGGCCAAGCCGCGCTTCGTCATCGCGGTGTCGCAGGGCAGCCATTGCCTCAACGACCTGCTCCACCGCTGGTCGACCGGCAATCTCGCGATCGACGTCGTCGGCGTCGTATCGAATCACGAGGCGCAGCGGCGGCTCTCCGAATGGCACGGCGTGCCCTTCCACTATCTGCCGGTGAGCAACGACAATCGCGCGGACCAAGAGGCGGCGATCCTCGACGTGATGGCGCGCGGCGGGGCCGAATATCTGGTGCTTGCGCGTTATATGCAGGTGTTGTCGCAGGATCTGTCGGCGCAACTCGCGGGGCGCTGCATCAATATCCACCACAGCTTCCTGCCGGGCTTCAAGGGCGCCAAACCCTATCACCGCGCGCATGAGCGCGGGGTGAAGCTGATCGGCGCGACCGCGCATTTCGTGACGAGCGACCTCGATGAGGGGCCGATCATCGAACAGGCGGTGGAACGTGTCGATCATCGCGATTCGGTCGACGAATTGATTCGCATCGGCCGCGATACCGAGGCGCAGGTGCTGGCGCGCGCGGTGCGCTGGGTCGCTGAGCAGCGCGTGCTGATCGATGGCCGCAAGACAGTGGTTTTCCGCTAGGGGGCTTGCGCCGCGCGCCGGTTCATCGTTTTTGAAGAATCCGGAACATTATGGCGGCTGGTCCTGCCCGGCGGGACAGCGTAGGTAGCGATTCGCAACCAAATCAGGAGGAGCGGACATCATGTACAGTCACAATATGGTCGGATCGAACGATCTTGAAGCGTCGAAAAAATTCTACGACGCGACCTTTCAGGCGATCGGCGGCAAGCCGGCGATCACCGACGACAAGGGGCGCCTGATCTATGTACATAATGGCGGTCTGTTCCTCGTCGGCGCACCGATCGACGGCGAACCGGCCACGGTCGGCAACGGTTGCACGATCGGCTTTGCGATGGAGGGCCCCGAACAGGCCAAGGCATGGCACGACGCCGGCGTCGCCAACGGCGGCACTTCGATCGAAGACCCGCCGGGCATTCGCGAAGGCGGTTTCGGCGCCATGTATCTTGCCTATCTGCGCGATCCGTCGGGCAACAAGCTCTGCGCGCTCCACCGCGTCGTCTGAGCCGATACTATGATGCGAGGCGAAGCGGGATTGCTGGCCGATTTGGGCGTGCTTGCGATCCCCTTCGCCGCGCACGAACATGAAGCGGTGTTCACCGTTGCCGAGAGCGACGCGGTGCACGCCGCGATGCCGGGCGCGCACACCAAGAATCTGTTCCTGAAGGACAAGGGCGGTGCCTTTTGGCTCGTCACCGTGCCGTCCGACGCGCGCGTCAAGCTGAAGGCGCTGCCCGCTGCGATCGGGTGCAAGCATGTGAGCTTCGGAAAGGCCGAGGATATGGAGCGATTGCTCGGCATTTCGCCGGGGTCGGTGACCCCGCTGGCGGCGATTAACGCCGTGCCCGGAAGCATCACCATCGTGCTCGACGAGGTGCTGGCGGGGGCCGAAACGGTCAACGTCCACCCGCTCCGCAACACCGCTACGCTTGGGCTGTCTGGCGGGGCGGTCCTCGATCTCTTGCGTCATTGGGGGCATCAGCCGCTCGTCGCCGCCATCCCCGTGCAGGAAGAATCATGACCCTCGAAACCCTCTCCTCCGTTCGCAGCCATGGCGGCACGCAGGGCGTGTACAAGCATGCGAGCACGACCACCGGCACCGACATGATTTTTGCGGTCTTCATTCCCGACCATGCGCCGGGCGCCAAGCTGCCGGTGCTCTGGTATCTGTCGGGGCTGACCTGCACCCACGCCAATGTGATGGAAAAGGGCGAATATCGCGCGGCGTGCGCCGAGCATGGCGTGATCTTTATCGCCCCCGACACGAGCCCGCGCGGCGAGGGTGTTCCCGACGATCCCGATGCGGCGTGGGATTTCGGGCTGGGCGCGGGATTCTATGTCGATGCGACCGAGGAGCCTTGGGCGAAGAATTACCGGATGCGCTCGTACATCGAGGATGAGCTGCCTTCGTTCATTCTGCGCAATTTTGCGAGCGCCGACCTGACGCGGCAGGCGATCACCGGCCATTCGATGGGCGGGCATGGCGCGCTGACCATCGGGCTACGCAATCAGGATCGTTTTCGTTCGGTGTCGGCCTTCTCGCCGATCGTCGCGCCGCTGCAATGCCCGTGGGGCGAAAAGGCGCTCGGCAATTATCTCGGGAATAACCGCGAGGAGTGGCACGCCTATGACGCGTGCGCGCTGCTCGATCAGGGGCTGCGCGTGCCCGACCTGCTCGTCGATCAGGGTGACGCCGATAATTTCCTCGCCGAGCAGCTCAAGACCGAATTGCTGGTCGCGGCGTGCGAACGCGCGGGGCAGAAGGCTGAAGTCCGGATGCAGCCGGGCTATGACCACAGCTATTATTTCATCTCGACCTTTCTGGCCGAGCATGTCGCGTGGCATGCGGAACGTTTGAAGGCGTAGTTCCTCCCCTCCCGCTTGCGGGAGGGGTTGGGGGTGGGCCGGCAACGTTGAAGTGCCCATCCCGCTGCGACTAGCGAGACAAGCTCGCAAGTCTCGCTGCCCCTCCCGCAAGCGGGCGGGGTTCAGTTGTGCTCCGGAATCAGCAGCGTCGAACCCGTCGTGCGCCCCGCCTGCAAATCGGCGTGCGCCCTTGCCGCATCCTGCAATCCGTAGCGTTGGCCGACGGTAATCTGCACCGCCCCCGACGCGATCATCTCGAACACGCGCGCGGCGCCCGCGGCGCGTTCACCGGGAAGGTGGTAATAGTCGAACAGGGTCGGGCGGGTGACGAATTGCGAGCCATGCTGCGCGAGGATGCCGAGGTTGACCCCGGTCACCGGGCCGCCGGCATTGCCGTAGCTGACAATGAGGCCGCGCCGCGCAGTGGCTTTCAGCGAGACCTCCCACGTCGCCATGCCAATGCCGTCGAAGGTCACGGGGACGCCTTGGCCGTCGGTGATTTCGCGGACATGCGCGGCGACGTCGTCGCTCTTGTACATCAGCACATGGTCGGCGCCGGCTTCGCGCGCGGTGTGTGCTTTCGCTTCGGTGCTGACGGTGCCGATCACGGTCGCGCCGATCGCCTTCAGCCACTGGACGAGGATCAATCCGACCCCGCCAGCCGCGGCGTGGACGAGCACCGTCGATCCCGCCTCGACCTTGGCGCAGCGTTCGACGAGCATCTCGACGGTGCAGGCCTTGAGCAGCGCGGCGGCGGCGGTTTCATCGTCGATGTCCGCGGGAAGCTTGAACAGCGACGCCGCGCCGACGATCCGCGCGCTGGCATAGGCGGTGCGTTCGGGGCCGAAGGTGGCAACGCGGTCGCCGGGCTGGAGGCCGTGGACGTCGGCGCCGACGGCGATGACTTCACCGGCGGATTCGACGCCGAGCCCGCTCGGCAGCGGAACCGGATAGGTGCCGTCGCGGTGATAGGTATCGAGATAGTTGAGCCCGACAGCGGTCTGGCGGAGCAGGACCTGGCCGGGGCCGGGGTCGCCGAGCGTCACCTCGCGCCAGTCGATGACCTCGGGTCCGCCCTGGCTTTCGATAAAGGCTTCGATCGCTTGCATGCGCCGCTCTCCTGCTGTCCGGTCCATCTGGTGGGCCGGAGCGGGGAGCGCAAGGGCGGAGCGATGAAAGCCCCTCCCGCAAAGGGGAGGGGATCAGCTCATTTGGGACGGCGCGGGCTGCGCTGGCCGTAGGGCTTGGGCTTGTAGCGTTCGTTGCCGCCGGGGCCGCCGGGGCCACGCGGGCCGCGCGGACCCGAACGATCGCCGAATCCGCGATCACCGCCCGGCGCACGGCCGAGCGTGTTGCGCGGCGCGTTGTCGCGCGGGCCCTTATCGCGGCGCGGCGGATAGGTCGGGCCGTCGGGGGCGGGCGTGATCGACACGCCGCTGTCGTCCTCGCCATCCTGATTCGCGGTCCGCACCACCGCCTCGGCAAAGCGGTCGGCGATCGCGCGCGGGATGTTGAACATCGTTTCCTTGGGACCGATGCGGATCGCGCCGATCTCGTTCTTGCTCACATGGCCGCGGCGGCAGAGCAGGGGCAGGATCCAGCGCGGGTCGGCATTCTGGTGGCGGCCGATGTTGAGGCGGAACCAGACGCTGTCCTCGAAGCCGTCGCGGCGGTCGCCGCCACCGCGTTCCGGGCGCTCGAAGCGTTCGCCGCGTTCGGGGCGGCCGGCGCCGTCGCGGCCGCGTGGGCTGTTGTCGAGCAGATCCTCGGGCGGCGGCATCAGCGCGCGGTGCGCCTGAACGAGCGACGCGGCAATGTCCTCGGGGGTGCGCTCGGCCATCAGGCGCTGCGCGAGTTCGATATCCTCGGGCTCATGCTCGACGGGCGTCAGCAGCTTTTCCATCAGCCGCTCCTGATCGCGCTTGCGCACATCGGCGGCGGTCGGGGCGTCCATCCATTCGGCGTTGATCCGCGCCCCGCGCAGCATGCCGTCGACGCGGCGGCGGCGCGGATAGGGGACGATGATGACCGCGGTGCCCTTTTTGCCCGCGCGGCCGGTGCGGCCCGAACGGTGCTGGAGCGCTTCGGCGTCGCGGGGGATTTCGACGTGGATGACGAGGCTGAGCGTCGGAAGGTCGATACCGCGCGCGGCGACGTCGGTCGCAACGCAGACCTTTGCGCGGCGATCGCGAAGGGCTTGTAGCGCGGCGTTGCGTTCATTCTGGCTATGCTCGCCCGACAGAGCGACCGCGGCAAACCCGCGCTCGACGAGGCTGGCGTGGAGGCGGCGGACATTGTCGCGCGTCGCGCAGAACAGCATCGCGGTTTCGGCGTCGTGCAGGCGGAGCAGGTTGACGACCGCGCCCTCGATGTCGGCGGGGGCGACGGTTACCGCCTGATAGGCGATGTCGCCATGGCCGCGGTCTTCGCCGACGGTCGAGATGCGCAAGGCATCCTGCTGGTAACGCTTGGCGAGCTGGACGATCGGCTTCGGGAGCGTCGCCGAGAAGAGCAAAGTGCGGCGCGTCGCGGGGGTGCCGTCGAGGATTTCCTCGAGGTCGTCGCGAAAGCCCATGTCGAGCATTTCATCGGCTTCGTCGAGCACGGCGACGCGGAGCGCGGTGAGGTCGAGCGCTCCGCGTTCGAGATGATCGCGCAGGCGCCCCGGGGTGCCGACGACGATCTGCACGCCCTGACCCAATGCGCGGCGTTCCTTGCTGGCGTCCATGCCGCCGACGCAGGTCGCGATGCGCGCGCCCGCCTTGGCATAGAGCCAGCCGAGTTCGCGGCTGACCTGCAGCGCGAGTTCGCGCGTCGGCGCGACGATCAGCGCGAGCGGCGAGGTCGCGAAGGGCAGGCGGCCATCCTCGATCAGCTCGTCGGCCATCGCGAGACCGAAGGCGACGGTCTTGCCCGAGCCGGTCTGGGCGGAGACGAGCAGGTCGCGGCCCTTGGCTTCGCCTTCGGTGACTTGTGTCTGGACGGGGGTGAGCGCTTCATAGCCGCGCGCGACAAGGGCGTCCGAAAGGACGGGGGAAAGATTTTCGAAAGGCATTTTTATCTCAATAATATGGGCGGTCACCGGTGCGGTGACGGGCCGACGGAAAAGGGGCTCAATGGGCTTAAATCACCTGTCCGGCAGCGTGTCCGCTGGCCCAGGCCCATTGAAAATTATAGCCGCCTAACCACCCTGTGACATCTACGGCTTCGCCGACCGCATAGAGGTTCGGGACGGTTTTGGCCATCATTGTTTGCGAGGATAGGTTTGCAGTCGAGATTCCGCCGACGGTGACCTCGGCTTTGGCGAAGCCTTCGGTGCCGTTGGGGCGGAAAATCCAGCCCGCGAGCCGCGCCTCGGCATCGGCGAGCTTGCGGTCGGTCTGGGCGCCGAGTTCGCCGGGGAGCGCGAGGCGTTCGGCGAGCGTTTCGGCGAGTCTGTCGGGGAGCATGGCGCCGAGCGCGGCGCGCAGGGTGGTGCGGGGGCGGGTGCGTTTTGCGTCGAGGAGCCAGCCTTGCGCGGCGTCGGGCAGCAGGTCGATCGTCACGGGTTCGCCGTGGCGCCAATAGCTGCTGACCTGTAGGATCGCGGGACCTGACAGCCCGCGATGCGTGAAGAGCGCGGCTTCGCGGAACGCCGCCTTGCCGGCGCGGGCTTCGACCGGCGCGGCGATTCCCGACAATTCGCGGAACAGCACATCGTCGCCGCCGAGCGTGAGCGGGACGAGCGCGGGGCGCGGTTCGACGACCTTGAGCCCGAACTTGCGTGCGAGATCATAAGCGAAGCCCGTCGCGCCCATTTTCGGGATCGACGGGCCGCCGGTGGCGATGACGAGCGCCGGGGCGGTGAAATATTGATCGCCAAAGCGGACGGTGAACTTGCGATCGGCGTGAGTCACGTCACTCACCGGCTGGCCGGTGCGGACATCGACCCCGGCCTTCGCGGCCTCTTCGAGCAGCATCGCGACGATCGCTTTCGCCGAGCCGTCGCAGAAGAGCTGGCCGAGTGTCTTTTCATGATAGGCGATGCCGTGGCGCTCGACGAGCGCGATGAAGTCGGCGGGGGTGTAGCGCGCGAGCGCCGATTTGGCGAAATGCGGGTTCGCCGAGATGAAGCGGTCGGGCGCGGTGTTCACATTGGTGAAGTTGCAGCGCCCGCCGCCCGAGATCAGGATCTTCTTGCCCACCGCATCGGCATGGTCGAGCAGCAGCACGCGGCGGCCGCGTGCGCCCGCGACCGCGGCGCACATCAGCCCGGCCGCGCCGGCACCCAGCACGATGGCGTCAAAATCGGTTGCGGACATGGTGTCTCAGTGCAGCTTTGCGATCGACAGGCCGTCGGCCTTGGCGCGGACCTTCACCGACTCCTCGCTGCGCGTCAGCGCCTTGGCGATCGCTTTCAGCGCCATGCCCTTCTTGGCGAGCGTGTGGAGCTTGTCGATTTCGGCCGGGGTCCACGGCTGTTTGTGGCGCTCGAACTTGTCCTTCATGCCTGCGTCTCCGGATCGGGTTCGACGGCGAGGATCGCGATCGCGTCCTCGCGGTCCTGATATTCGACGCTCTCGCCGGTCTCGGCCCCCATTAGCGCACGCGCGAGCGGGGCGGAAAAGGCGATGTGCCCGCGTGCCGGGTCGGCCTCGTCGCCGCCGACGATGGTGATCGTCTTTTCGGCCTTGTTCAGCCGGTACGTCACGCGGCTGCCGATGCCGACGCTGTCGTCCGCGGGCGGTGCCTGCACCTCGGCGGTCGATTGCCGCGTGTGGAAATAGCGCAGGCGGCGCTGCAACTTCTTGCGCGCGTCTTCGTCGGCGGTTTCGGCAATCTCGCCCTCAAGCCGCGCGACCTCTTCGCCGAGCAGGCGCAGCCCGCGCGGAGTCACCAGATTCGGGCCAACCGCGATGGGCAGCTCGAATTCGGGTTCCTTATGCTCGTCGTCGCTCTCGCGGCGAAAGGCTACGCTCATGGTCGGGCTTTCGGTTTCGGGGGAGAAATTGTCCTCTGGACGCCGAAGGTGGCGACAAGATGGCAGACCGCTGGACAGCGATGACTATCGTGTGTTATGCAAGCAATACACAGAGGAGATTGATGATGCGGAACTGGATGATGGCGATTTTGCCGCTGGCGCTTGTGACCGGCTGCAACAGTGCGGCGCCGAGCAACGACAAGCAAGCCGAGCGCAGCGGACCGCCGGCCAGCGTCGGCCCGATCACGACCCAGACCTATGACCTGACCGGCTTTACCCGTGTCGAGGTCGCGGGTCCCGACGATGTCACCATTCGCCAGGGCGACGCTTTCTCGATCACCGCGCGGGGCCGCAAGGAGGCGCTCGACCGGCTCGAGATCAAGCTCGACGGTCCCGATTTGAAGATCGGCCGCAAGCGCGAAGGCTTCAGCTTCTCGAGCAGCGACGACGATGACGTCGATATTGCGATCACGATGCCCCAACTGGGCGCTGTGCGACTGACCGGTTCGGGCACGATCGACGCCGACCTGGTTGAAAGCAACGCTGTTGAGGCAGTGGTTACCGGTTCGGGTGATCTGAAGATTGCCAAATTGAACGGCAAGCGCGCCGATATCACCGTGTCGGGATCGGGCGATATCGAGATTGGCGGCGGCACGATCGGGTCGGGCGAGCTCAGCGTTACCGGATCGGGCGACATCGACGCCGACGGGCTGATCGCGACGACGCTCGAGGTGTCGGTGACCGGATCGGGCAATGTCGACGCGCAGGCGACCGGAAAGGCCGACATCCGTATCCTCGGATCGGGTGACGTGACGCTTGGCGGCGGCGCGACCTGTTCGACGCGCCAGATGGGTTCGGGCACCGCGACCTGCAAATGATGCCGTGCTGGTGCCGCCTGCCCGAAGCGGGTAAGGCGGCACCATGACGCTTGCCACCAGATGCGCCGCGATCGCGGCCGCCGCCCTGCTTGCCGCCGGCCCCGCATGGGGCGCCGAAAAGCGTTATGGCCTTACCGGCTTCGAGACGATCGACGTCAGCGCCGACGTGACGGTCGAGGTCGTGACGCGGGCGCCGGTGAGCGCCGTGGCCACCGGGCCGCAGGATGCGCTCGACCGCCTGAGCGTCGAAGCCCGCGACGGCAAGCTCGTGATCAGCGAGCGCCAGTTCGCGGGCGACGAGAAGCGCCGCAGGCCCCGCGGTCCCGTGACGGTTCGCATCAACGCCGCCAATCTGCGCGCGGCGACGCTTGCGGGCGCGGGGTCGCTTCAGCTCGACAGACTGAAAGGACAGCGCACCATGGTCGGACTGCGCGGGCCCGGGCGGCTGGTCGTCGGCCAGATTAGTACCGATCGGTTGCAGGTCGCAATGATCGGAAATGGTACGATGACCCTCGGCGGTACGGCAAAGAACGCGCAGATGACGCTATCGGGTGCGGGCGCGGTCGACGCCGGCGCGCTGTCGGTCGACGAACTGATCAGCGACAGCGAGGGCGCGGGCGATCACATCCTGCGCGCGGTCAAAAGCGCCGCGATCACCTCGCGCGGGATCGGCAAGACCATCGTGCTCGGCAAGCCGGTGTGTACGGTGCGCAATATCGGCAGCGGCTCGGTGACGTGCGGGAATGCAAAATAGTCGGTGGGTTTCGACCGGAGGCTACCGATAGAGATGTGTGCCCCGGCGAAAGCCGGGGTCCAGAACTCTGACGCGCCTAGCGTGTTTCCGCACTGGGCCCCGGCTTTTGCCGGGGTGCACAAAGGGGCAGCTTCCCATCACCGCTGCCCAATTATCGCTGGTCTAGTGTCCCGCCGCGCCCAGCGCGTCGATCTTCTTCGACTGGCGGACGATCAGCCCGGGGAACCAGCGCGCGAGGCGTGACAGGCGCTTCGCCATCTTGCCGACCGTCGTGTGGACGCTCGTTCCATGTACCGCCTCCCACGCGGCTTCGGCGACGCGTTCAACGGGGACGATTTCGAAGCCGCTGGCGGACAGGCGGGTGCGCGCGGGTTCATTGCTGTCGGCGCTGACCTGATCGAGCAGGGGCGTGTCGATGAAGCCCGGCATCAGCGAGCGGACCTTGATGCCATGTTTGGCGAATTCGATTTCGAGCGCTTCGGTCAGCCCGCGGACCGCGAACTTGGTCGCCGAATAGATGGCGAGGCCCGCGACCCCGTAGAATCCCGACGCCGACCCGGTGTTGAGGATCGTCGATCCCGGGGTCGCGCGGAGCAGTGGTAGCGCCATATAGATGCCGTTGACGACGCCGCCGAAATTGATCGCGATCAACCGGTCAGCCTCCACCGGCGGCATATCGGCGAACTGCCCGCCCGTGCCGATGCCGGCGTTGTTGAAGAGGACGTCGAGGCGGCCGCCGCTGGCTTTCGCAAATTCGTCGAGTGCGGCCTTCCACTGGTCGCGATCGCGGACATCCATCACATGGCGCGACGACGCCCCTTCGGGAAGCAGCGCGGCGGTTTCATCGACGCCGGCGCGGTTGACGTCGGCGATGCCGACGAACCAGCCCTGCCCGGCGAAATGGCGCGCGACCGCACGGCCGATCCCCGATCCGCCCCCGGTGATGAAAATCGCCTTTCGTGCCATGGGCCCCTCCTTACATTGATGTCAGCGCGACAAGATGCGAAGTTGACGTTTCCGTCAAGCGGCAATCGCGGCTTGGCAAGGCGAAGCACGGCTCGCTAAGAGGGCGCCGATGATAACCCGCGGCCTTCGCTTTTTCTTCCTGTCGTTGCTGATGCTGTGTGCCCTGACGGTCCCGGCGCGCGCCGAGGTGGTCGTGAGTTTCTATAGCCATGATTTCGGCGACCGTTTCCCGCACGCGTTCATCGTGATGAAGGGCACGCTCGATGCGACGGGCGAGGTGGTCGACGCCAATTATGGTTTCACAGCCGTCTCGGTCAGTCCCGCGATCCTTCTGGGATCGGTGAAGGGCAAGGTGGAGTCGTCCGAACCCGATTATATCGCCAAGAGCGATCGCCAGTTCGACGTGACGGTCGACGATGCGACCTATGCGCTGGTGATGGCCAAAGTGGCCGAGTGGCGCGACCGCGAGCAGCCGAGCTACAGCCTGAACAAGCGCAACTGCGTTCATTTCGTGATGGAGCTGGCCGAAGTCGTCGGGTTGAAGGTCGACCGGAAGAGCAAATTGTTCAAGAAGCCGAAGAGCTTTCTGATCGAAGTAAAGGGCTTGAACCCACAATTGGGATGAAGGGGGAGGGGGCAATGTTGCAATCGGGGATAGCGATCGTGCTGGCGCTGGCTGCGGCGGCGCAGGGCGAGGCTGTCGGGGCGGAAAAGGGAATGGCGCCCGCGACCAATCCGGGAAGCTGGGTCACGAACGACGACTATCCGGCGAGCGCGATGCGCGAGGAGCGCGAAGGAACGACAGGATTCAAACTGACGATCGGCGCTGACGGCCTGCCCACGGGCTGCGACATCATCGCGCCGAGCGGCCATGGCGATCTCGATGCGCTGACCTGCCAGCTGATCCTGCAACGCGCGCGCTTTACACCGGGGCGTAACGCGCGCGGCGACGCTGTCGGCGGGACATACAGCAACCGGATACGCTGGCAGATCCCCGGGAAAGGCACCTATCCGGTAGCGGTGGCTGGCTTCGGCCTCGACCCGGCGCAGGAAAGCTGGCCGCGCGGTGCGATCCCCGACGACGCGTTCAAGCGCATCGACCCTGCCGCCCACTATCCCGCGGCAGCGCTCGCTGCGCGCGAGGAGGGCGTGGTCCACATGGAACTCAATATCGACAGTGCCGGGCAGGTCGCGGGTTGCAAGGTCAATGAAAGCAGCCTGTCCGCCACGCTCGACGCGGCAGCATGCGCGTTGATGCGCAGCGACGGCAAATTCTTGCCGGCGCTCGACAGTGAGGGAAAGCCGACGAAGGGGGTCGTCGCGGCGAAATTCCAATGGGCGCTGCCGCGCGACGCCGGGGACGGCGTCGCCGGCGTATCGATTCCGTCCGGTCCGACTTTCCCGTTGGGCGAGCCGGGCAGCGCGACGATGACGGTGCTGATGGGCGCCGACGGCCGCGTCGAGGAATGCCGCTTTTCGAACACCGGCAAATTCGGTGCTGCACCGAACGGAATGACGCCCTGCGACATGTTCGGCTCGCAGGCGCGCTTCACGCCTTTCGTCGACGCCAATGGGACGAAGGTTGCGAAACGGGTGATTCTGCGAAGCGACCTGACGATCGAGGATGCTCCGGCGGTCGCCAAATGAGCCGCGAGCCCTAGACGGCACACGACTTTCACCCTATGTTCAGGGAACGGGGCGCAATAATCAGGGCTCCGGATGTAGTTAGGGGCGATTCTTGCGGCTGTTGCTGACCCTTTTGGCATTACTGACCGGCCTGGCGACCGCCGACCGGGCCGTTGCCGCGCCTGCCGTTCCGGCGGCGATGGGGTCGCTGGTCATGTTCGCCGAAACCGCGGGCAAGGCCGAAACGAGCGATGTCGAGCGCCGCCCGACGACCACGACGCCGACCCGCCGCGTCTCCAGCGGCAGCGGCAAGCCGCGCAAGGCAGCCCCGCCGCATCTTCCGGGCCTGCTCACCGGCAGCGACCGCGCGCTCGAATAGAGCGGCTTTTTTGCGCCTTTCCCGAGGCGCCGCCCCGCAAAGGGGCCCTTTTCATATATTCGCGCGGTCGAAGCGCCGCCAATTCATTCTAATCCCAAGGGAAATTCTATGTTTTCTGGCCTAGCCAAGAGCCTGTTCGGCTCGTCCAACGACCGTTATGTCGCCTCCATCCGCAAGATCGTCGACAAGATCAACGCGTTCGAGCCCGCGATGCAGGCGCTCGACGATGCCGGACTGCAGGCGCAGACGCAGGCATTCCGCGACCGGCTCGCGGCCGGCGAGACGCTCGACGACATCCTGCCCGAAGCCTTTGCGACGGTGCGCGAGGCGGCGGTCCGCACGCTCGGCATGCGCCATTTCGACGTGCAGATGGTCGGCGGCGTCGTCCTCCACCGCGGCGAGATCGCCGAAATGGCGACGGGTGAAGGCAAGACGCTGATGGCGACTTTGCCCTGCTACCTCAACGCGCTCGAAGGCAAGGGCGTCCATGTCGTCACGGTCAACGACTATCTCGCGACGCGCGACGCCGAATGGATGGGCACCGTCTATGGCTTCCTGGGCCTGACAACCGGGATCATCGTCCCGAACCTTAATGAGACGCAGCGCCGCGACGCCTATAACAGCGACATCACCTATGCGACGAACAACGAGTTGGGCTTCGATTACCTCCGCGACAATATGAAGTTCGACCGCCAGCAGATGGTCCACCGCACCTTCAACTTCGGCATCGTCGACGAGGTCGATTCGATCCTGATCGACGAAGCGCGCACCCCGCTGATCATCTCGGGCCCGACCGACGACAAGTCCGAGCTTTATATCCGCGTCAACGAGGTCGTCCTCAACCTGACCGAGGATGATTATGAGAAGGACGAAAAGTCCAAGTCGATCAACCTGACCGAAGACGGCACCGAGCATGTCGAGCGCCTGCTCGAAGCCGCGGGCCTGCTTCAGGGCAACAATCTCTACGACATCGAGAACACGCAGGTCGTGCATCACGTCAATCAGGCGTTGAAGGCGATCCAGATGTTCCGCATCGACACCGACTATATCGTCAAGGACGGTAAGGTCGTGATCATCGACGAGTTCACCGGCCGCATGATGGACGGCCGGCGCTGGTCCGATGGCCTGCACCAGGCGGTCGAGGCGAAGGAAGGCGTGCAGATCGAGCCCGAGAACCA
Source organism: Sphingomonadaceae bacterium 3R27C6 (assembly GCA_005503215.1). Taxonomy (GTDB): domain Bacteria; phylum Pseudomonadota; class Alphaproteobacteria; order Sphingomonadales; family Sphingomonadaceae; genus Sphingopyxis. The sequence continues at coordinate 73,539 of SCNS01000017.1, forward strand.
GACGCTCGCGTCGATCACCTTCCAGAATTATTTCCGCATGTACCCCAAGCTTTCGGGCATGACCGGCACCGCGGCGACCGAAGCCGCCGAATTCTTCGACATTTACAAGATGAATGTCGTCAACATCCCGACCAACCGCCCGATCGCGCGCGTCGACGACGAGGATGAATTCTACAAGAATATCACCGACAAGTTCGGCGCGATCGCCAAGACGATCCGCGAGGCGAACGAGCGCGGCCAGCCGGTGCTCGTCGGCACCGTGTCGATCGAAAAGTCCGAGCTGCTGTCGTCCTTCCTTGAAAAGGACGGCGTGCCGCATAGCGTGCTCAACGCGCGTTTCCACGAAAGCGAAGCGCATATCGTCGCGCAGGCGGGCCGCACCGGCGCGGTCACGATCGCGACGAACATGGCGGGCCGCGGCACCGACATCAAGCTCGGCGGCAACGAGGAATTCCGCATCGGCGACGAGCTGAAGGACCTGCCCGAAGGCGCCGAGCGCGACGCCGCGATCGCCCGTATCCACGAAGAGGTCGCCGCCGAGCGTGAGGCGGTGCTGGCCGCGGGCGGGCTGTTCGTGCTCGCGACCGAGCGTCACGAAAGCCGCCGCATCGACAACCAGCTGCGCGGCCGTTCGGGGCGTCAGGGCGATCCGGGCCTCAGCAAATTCTACCTCTGCCTCGACGATGACCTGCTGCGCATCTTCGGCCCCGACACGCTCTTTTCCAAGATGATGAACAAGAATCTCGAGGATGGCGAGGCGATTGGGTCGAAATGGCTGTCGAAGGCGATCGAGACCGCGCAGAAGAAGGTCGAGGCGCGCAACTACGACATCCGCAAGCAGGTCGTCGAATATGACAACGTTATGAACGACCAGCGCAAGGTCATCTATGAACAGCGCGGCGAGATCATCGACAGCGAGACCGTCGACGAAGTGATGACGGCGATGCGCGCCGAAACGGTCAATTCGATCGTTGCCGACGCGTGCCCCCCGGGCAGCTATCCCGAACAGTGGAACGTCGAACAGATGAAGGAGCGGGTAGAGAATATCCTCGACCTCTCGCCGCCGATCGATGCGTGGATGGAGGAAGATGCGGTCGACGCCGAAATGTTCGAGGAACGCATCCAGGCGGCAGCCGACGCCGTTGCCGCCGAAAAGGCGGCGCTGGTCGACGAGGAAACATGGAAAGGGATCGAGAAATCGGTGCTGCTCCAGACGCTCGACCATCATTGGAAAGAGCATTTGTCGACGCTCGACGCGCTGCGCCAGGTCGTGTTCCTGCGCGCCTATGCACAAAAGCAGCCGATCAACGAATATAAGCAGGAAGCCTTCGCGCTGTTCGAACGCATGCTGCAGAATATCCGCGAGGATGTGACGCGCACCGTCGCGCGGATCGACCTGCGCTTCGAAGAGCCCGAGGCGCTGCCGCTGCCCGACCTGCCCGATTTCCTGACCACGCACATCGACCCATTCACGGGCGAGGACAATAGCGCCGATCTCGACGACGGTCAGCTGGGCGTGATCGCGAACAGGCTGCCGCCGATGCAGATCCCGCGTCCGGACATGCCCGAGGGAGACAATCCCTATGCGACGCTCGACATCAGCCGCAACGCGCCGTGCCCGTGCGGTTCGGGCCGCAAGTACAAGCATTGTCACGGCGCGATTTGACGCGATCGCGGCGCGCCTTCGGGCGCGCGGCAAGTGTTTGATGTTACGGTAACACCACGGCTTACGCGCCCGCTTGCCAAGGCTGGCGGGCGCGATTAGCATTGGCCTCACAAGCCTGGTGGCCACGTAGCCGTCGGGCGACGCAGCAGCAGGAACATGGGTAGGCTGCGCTCTCGCGCGGCGGATGACGGCATGTTGCGTGGAAAGGGCAGGCGCATTTCCTTTTTTGACGAAATGACGAGCCAGGAGGGCGGAACCCGGTCGCCCTATCGAGACTATTGCGGGTGGTTCGAGGCCGAGGATGCGGCGCGCATCCAGCACAAGGCGCAGCAGGCCGAAGCGCTGTTCCGCACCACCGGGATCACCTTCAACGTCTATGGCGCCGCCGACGGCGACGAGCGGCTGATCCCGTTCGATGTCGTGCCGCGGATCATTTCGGCGAGCGAATGGCGCCGCCTGTCGCGCGGCATCGAACAGCGCGTGCGCGCCTTGAATGCCTTCCTCTACGATATTTATCACCGGCAGGAAATTTTGCGCGCCGGGCGCGTTCCGACCGAGCTGATCGCGGGCAACGAAGCCTTCCTGCCGATGATGATGGGGCTCGATCCGCCGGGCGGCATCTATACGCATATCAGCGGCACCGACATCGTGCGCACCGGCGCCAATGAATTCTATGTGCTCGAGGATAATGCGCGCACGCCGTCGGGCGTGTCCTACATGCTCGAAAACCGCGAAACGATGCTCCAGATGTTCCCCGAGCTGTTCGCGAAAGTGCCGGTGCGCGAGGTCAGCGATTATCCGATCAACCTCTTGAAATCGCTCGCGGCCTGCGCGCCCCCCGCATGCGGCGGCACGCCGACCGTCGCGGTGCTGACCCCCGGCATCCACAACAGCGCTTATTATGAGCACAGCTTCCTCGCCGACCATATGGGCGCCGAACTGGTCGAGGGGCACGATCTGCGCGTTATCGACGGGCGCGTCGCGATGCGCACCACCCAAGGGTATAAGGCGATCGATGTGATCTATCGCCGCGTCGACGATGATTATCTCGACCCGCTGAATTTCCGCCCTGACTCGCTGCTTGGCGTGCCCGGCATCTGGGACGTCTATCGCGCGGGCGGCATCACGATCGCCAATGCGCCGGGCAGCGGCATCGCCGACGACAAGGCGCTTTACAGCTATATGCCCGACATCATCGAATTCTATACGGGCGAAAAGGCGCTGCTGCCCAATGTGCCGACGTGGCGCTGTTCGGATCCCGAGCATTTGCGCGAAGTGCTCGACCGGCTGCCGGAACTCGTCGTCAAGGAAGTCCATGGATCGGGCGGTTACGGGATGCTCGTCGGCCCCGCCGCGAGCAAGAAGGAACTCGCGGCGTTCCGCGCCAAGCTGGAAGCGAACCCCGGCAATTATATCGCGCAGCCGACGCTGTCGCTGTCGACCGTGCCGATCTTCACGAAGAAGGGCCTCGCCCCGCGCCACGTCGACCTGCGCCCCTTTGTGCTGATGTCGCCGCAGGGGATCATAATCACGCCGGGAGGACTGACGCGCGTCGCGATGACCAAGGGATCGCTGGTGGTGAATTCGAGCCAGGGCGGCGGCACCAAAGACACCTGGGTATTGGAAGACTGATGCTCGGCAAGACCGCAGGCTCGCTCTTCTGGATGGCGCGCTACCTCGAGCGTAGCGAGAATAATGCGCGCCTGATCGACGCGGGGTTCCGCATCGCGCTGACGCGGTCGTCGACCGCTGCCGCCGAATGGAAGTCGGTGCTGGTGACCGCAGGGGTCAATCAGGCGTTCCAGGCGGCGCACGGCGATTATAGCTCGGCGCGCGTGATCGACTTCCTGCTTCGCGATCCCGCGAACCCGTCGAGCATCATGTCGGTCATCAGGCAAGCACGCGATAATGCCCGCACCGCGCGCACCGCGCTGACCCGCGAGACGTGGGAGGCGGTCAATACGAGCTGGATGGCGCTCGTCGCATTGCTGCGGCGGCCGGTGCGCGAGGATGATCTGCCCGACGTGCTGACGACGATCCGTCAGCAAAGCGCACACGTCCGCGGGGCATTGAACGGCACGATGCTGCGCAACGACGGCTATCATTTTGCGCTGCTCGGCACGTTTCTGGAGCGCGCCGACAACACCGCGCGCATCCTCGACGTCAAATATTATCTGCTGCTGCCGTCGGTCGCGCATATCGGCACGTCGATCGACAATGTGCAGTGGGAAACGATCCTGCGGTCGGTGTCGGCGCACCGCGCCTATCGCTGGCTTTACGGGGCCGAGATCAGCGCGCTCAAGATCGCCGAATTCCTGATCCTTTATCGCCAGATGCCGCGCAGCCTCGCTTTTTGCTGCGAGCGGATGGAGGATCATCTGGCGCAGCTGCAGCGGCATTATGGCGAGGAAACCGAGGCTTGGCGCTTGGCGCATGCGCTGAGCCATGAGAAGCTCGCCGGGCCGATCCAGTCGATCTTCGACGGCGGGCTGCATCAATATGTGACCAGCTTTCTTCGCGACACCGCCGCCCTCGCCCGGCAGGTCGAGTGCGATTACAGGTTTGTGGAATGAAACTGCGCGTCGAACATACCACCCGTTATCAATATGATGCGCCGGTCAGCTATGCTCTGCAGCAGCTGAAACTCACGCCGAAGGACCGGCCGGGGCAGCAGCGTGTCCATGGCTGGACGATCGAGGTCGAGGGCGGCGCGCAGCAGCTGCATTACACCGACCATCACGGCAATGGTGTCGATCTGATTGCGGTGCAGGGCGGGTCGAGCGAGATGGTCATCCGCTGTCATGGCGAGGTCGAGCTGGAAACCTGGGACGGCGTGATCGGGGAGCATCGCGGTGCGATGCCGCTCTGGACTTTCCTGCGGCCCACGCCGCTGACGCGCGCCGGTCGGGGTATCCGTTCGCTGACCGCGACGCTTGGCCGCGACTACGACAATGATATCGAGCGCGCGCATGCCCTGTCGGCGCTGATCATCGACCGGCTGGCGTACCGGATCGGCTTTACCGATGCCGAGACGACCGCCGAACAGGCGCTCGGCGCCGAAGGCGGGGTGTGTCAGGACCATGCGCATATCTTCATCGCCGCGATGCGCCACCTCGGCCATCCGGCGCGTTATGTTTCGGGCTATCTGATGATGAACGACCGCACGCATCAGGATGCGACGCATGCGTGGGCCGAGGCGCATTTCGACCATATCGGCTGGATCGGCTTCGACGTCAGCAACGGCCACTCGCCCGACCAGCGCTACATCCGCGTCGCGACGGGGCTCGATTATCGCGATGCGGCCCCGGTTCGCGGCATGCGCTATGGTGCGGCGCAGGAAAATCTGGTTGTTCAATTGCAGGTCCAGCAATAAGCGGGCAGTGCACCAGATTAGGGGCGATCAGGACTTTCCGGGCGGGGAAAACGGGATTCGATGACTTATTGCGTTGGCATGCGTTTGAACAAGGGACTGGTGTTCATGTCGGACACCCGCACCAACGCGGGCGTCGACGACATTTCGCAAGTCCGCAAGATGCGCAGCTGGCACGTGCCGGGCGAGCGCGTGATCACGCTGATGTCGGCGGGCAATCTGGCGACGACGCAAGCGGTCGTCAGTCTGCTCGACGAGCGCACCAAGGCGCCCGAGGATCGGCATCCGTCGATCCTGGCGGCACCGTCGATGTTCGCGGTCGCGACGATCGTCGGCGAGACGCTGCGCAATATCGTGATGCGCCACAGCGACGAGGGGCCCGCGGCGGAATCGCTGTTCCGCGCCTCGCTGATCGTCGGCGGGCAGATCAAGGGGTCCGAACCGCGGCTGTTCCTCATCTATCCCGAGGGCAATTTCATCGAGGCGGGCGAGGATAATCCCTTCTTCCAGATCGGCGAGACCAAATATGGGCGGCCGATCATCGTGCGCTCGTACGACCCGGCGATGTCGTTCGAGGATTCGGTGAAGCTGCTTTGCGTCTCGTTCGATTCGACGATCCGCGCCAATGCCGGCGTCGACCTGCCGATCGACCTTCGCGTCCATGAGCGCGACGATTTTGCCACGGTGCGCGAACGGCGGTTCGAGCGCAACGACCCCTATTTCGAAAGCGTCGCCGACGGCTGGGCCGAGGCATTGGGCATCGCGCTCGCGGAGCTTCCCGACTTCCATTTCTGACCGCCTTCGGCCACCGTCGCCCGTCGTGAATGCACAGGGGATTGCCATGTCGCGCTGGATTGCTGCCGCACTTGTCCTGATAGCCAATCCGGTAGCGGCCGAAGAGTCGCGCTTCGATGCGGCACTCAGCGATTTTCGCGAACTGCACCGGAGCGAAACCGGCCGGGCGAAGATCGCGGGAAGCAGTTTCTACGTTGTACGTGACGGCCGGACCGTCGTTGCCGACCATCTGGGCGAGCAGGACGCCGACGCGCATGTCCCCGTCGATGCCGACACCATCTATCATTGGGCATCGATTACCAAGACGATGACCGGGATTGCGATCATGCAGCTCCGCGATCGCGGACTGCTGTCGCTCGACGATCCGATCACCCGCTATGTGCCCGAACTCGCCGCCGTCCATAATCCCTATGGCAACACGGACGCGATCACGCTGCGCCAGTTGATGAGCCACAGCGCGGGATTTCGGAGTGGAACCTGGCCGTGGCGCGACCATGACTGGCAGCCGTTCGAGCCGAAGGGCTGGGCGCAGCTCGCGGCGATGCTGCCTTACACGCAGGTCGAATTCAAACCGGGCAGCCGCTTCGGCTATTCGAACCCCGGCATCGTCTATCTTGGGCAGGTCATCGAGCGGCTGTCGGGCGAAGATTATGAGGTCTATGTCGACAAGAACATCCTGAAGCCGCTGGCCATGCACGCGAGCTATTTCGACCGCACGCCGCCGCACCTGCTGCCGCACCGGTCGCACAGCTATTATATCCGCGATGGACGGCGGGTCGCGGCGCCGTTCGATGTCGATACCGGGGTGACGGTGTCGAACGGCGGGCTCAACGCGCCAATGCCCGATATGGCGAAATATGCGGCGTTCCTCCTCGGCGATCCGGCGCGCCAATCAGACTATGATCTTGTATTGAAACGGTCGTCGATCGAGGAAATGTGGGCACCGCAAATCGCGGCGGGCGAGGATTTCACGCAGGGCCGCATGGCGAAGACGACGCAGAGCGGCCTGTCCTTCTTCATCGACCGCGGCGCGGGGGTGCGGTTCGTCGGGCATAATGGCGACCAGAACGGCTTTCGCGCCTATCTCAGCCTCTGTCCCGACCAGCGCGCCGGCAGTCTGCTGGCGTTCAACACCGAAACGCGGGGCGTCGAGAATAGCGCCGCCAATCGTAAAACGGCGGAATCGCGGATCGCGCTCGGGGCCGACCGGCTGTGCGAGGCGCTGGCAAAGTAGTCCGACTTTCTCGTCACCCCGGACTTGATCCGGGGTCCAAGGACGCGCCGTCGCAATGGATCCCGGATCAGGTCCGGCATAACGATTGGGGCTATTTGTTTTTCCGTCCTTCGATCAATCCGTCGACCAAACTCGGATCGGCGAGCGTCGATGTATCGCCCAGCGATCCGAAATCATTCTCGGCGATCTTGCGCAAAATGCGGCGCATGATCTTGCCCGAGCGCGTCTTGGGCAGGCCGGGGGTCAAATGGATATGGTCGGGGGTCGCGATCGGCCCGATCTCGGTGCGCACTTGCTGCTTGAGCGCCGCAGCGACCTCGTCGGTCGGCTCGACCCCGGCGTTGAGCGTCACATAGGCATAGATGCCCTGACCCTTGATGTCGTGCGGGAAGCCGACGACCGCGGCCTCGGCGACGAGGTCGTGGAGGACGAGCGCGCTTTCGACCTCGGCGGTGCCCATGCGATGGCCCGAGACGTTGATGACATCGTCGACGCGGCCGGTGATCCGCCAATAGCCGTCGGCATCGCGGCGGCAGCCGTCGCCGGTGAAATATTTGCCCTTGTAGGTCGAAAAATAGGTCTCGGCGAAGCGCTGGTGGTCGCCGTAGATCGTGCGCGCCTGCCCGGGCCAGCTGTGCGTGATGCAGAGATTGCCCTCGGCTGCGCCGCCGGTCTGCTCGTCGACGAGCACGCCGCCCTCGGCGTCCACCAGTTGCGGGCGGATGCCGAAGAAGGGGCGGCCCGCGCTGCCCGGCTGCATCGGATGCGCGCCGGGCAGGGTGGTGATCATGATCCCGCCGGTCTCGGTCTGCCACCAGGTGTCGACGACGGGAACGCGGTCCTTGCCGACGACCTGGTGATACCAGCGCCACGCCTCGGGATTGATCGGCTCGCCGACGCTGCCAAGCAGGCGGAGCGACGACAGGTCGTGCCGCGTCACATAGTCATCGCCCTCGCGCATCAGCGCACGGATCGCGGTCGGCGCGGTATAGAGGATGCCCACCTTATGCTTGTCGACGACCTGCCAGAAGCGGTCGTGATCGGGATAGTTGGGTACGCCTTCGAACATCAGGGTGGTCGCACCATTCTGGAGCGGGCCATAGACGACGTAGCTGTGGCCGGTGACCCAGCCGATGTCGGCGCTGCACCAGAAGATTTCGCCGGGGCGATAGTCGAAGCCATAATAGAAGGTGCTCGCGGTCCACACGCTGTAGCCGCCGACGGTGTGGAGCACGCCCTTGGGCTTGCCGGTCGAGCCCGAGGTGTAGAGGATGAAGAGCGGGTCTTCGGCATTCATCGGCTCGCACGGGCAGTCGGCGCCGACGTCGGCCGACAGCGCATCGTACCAATGGTCGCGGCCTTCCTTCATCGCGACGTCGCCGCCCGTGTGCGCGATGACGAGGACGGCTTTGACGTTCACGCGCTCCAACGCTTTGTCGACATTGGCCTTCAAGGGAACGACCTTGCCGCCGCGCAGTCCTTCGTCGGCGCAGATCACCCAGTCGCTCGCGCAATCCTCGATGCGGCCGTGGATCGCTTCGGGCGAGAAACCGCCGAAGACGACGCTGTGGACCGCGCCGATGCGCGCGCAGGCGAGCATCGCCACCGCGCCTTCGGGGATCATCGGCATATAGATGGTAACGCGGTCGCCCTTTTGGACACCCATCTTCTTGAGCGTGTTCGCGAAGCGGATGACGTCGGCGAGCAGCGCGGCATAGCTGATCGTCCGCGTCTCGCCGTCGGGGGCGTCGGGTTCGAAGATGATCGCGGTGCGGTCGCCGTGCCCCGCCGCGACATGGCGGTCGACGGCGTTGTGACAGAGGTTGAGGACGCCGTCCTCATACCATTTGATCTCGACCGGATCGTACGACCAGTTGCCGATCGTGGTTGGCGGCGTGATCCAGTCGATCCGCTTCGCCTGTTCGGCCCAGAATGCATCGGGGTCATCGATGCTCTGCGCATAGAGCCGGTCGTAATCGGCGGCGCTGCAATGCGTGTTCGCCGCGGCATCGGCCGGAACGGGAACAAAGGGCTCGGACGGCGACAATTCGGACAAGGACGACTCTCCCATTCGGGTTTGCATTGTTCGCCCGCTGCGATAACCCGCGAGCCACAAACTGCAAGGGCGTGTCGGCCCAATGAAGGGACAGATGATGGTTCAATTGGGCCAGGATATTGATGGGCTCCTCGGCAGGCTGGGGGTCGACCGCGCATTGTGGACCGAAGGCTCGATGCCGTCGGTCACGCCGCTGACGGGCGAAGAGCTGGGAATGGTGCGGGTCGCCGATGCAGCGGCAATTGATGAGACACTCGACAAAGCGAGGGCCGCCTTTCGCGCGTGGCGCAATGTTCCCGCCCCGCGCCGCGGCGAACTCGTTCGATTGTGGGGCGAGGAATTGCGCGCGGCAAAAGACGATCTGGCGAAGCTGGTGACGATCGAGGCGGGCAAGATCCCGTCCGAGGGCGCGGGCGAGGTACAGGAAATGATCGACATCTGCGACTTCGCGGTCGGGCTGTCGCGGCAATTATATGGCCTGACCATCGCGACCGAGCGACCGGGGCACCGGATGATGGAGGTCTGGCATCCGCTGGGTGTCGTCGGGGTGATCTCGGCGTTCAATTTCCCGGTCGCCGTGTGGGCATGGAACGCCGCCATCGCGCTGGTGTGCGGCAACAGCGTGGTGTGGAAGCCGTCGGAAAAGACGCCGCTGACCGCGCTGGCGACGCAGGCGATTTTCGAGCGCGCGCTGGCGCGCTTCGGCGATGCGCCCGAGGGGTTGGCGCAGCTCTTGATCGGCGGGCGCGAGGCGGGCGAGGCGCTGGTCGACGACACGCGCGTGGCGCTGGTATCGGCGACGGGTTCGACGCGGATGGGCCGCGCGGTCGCGCCGCGGCTGGCGCAGCGGTTCGCGCGCGCGATCCTCGAACTTGGCGGCAACAATGGCGTGATCGTCACGCCGTCGGCCGACCTCGACCTCGCGCTGCGCGGGGTGGCGTTCGGGGCGATGGGGACCGCGGGACAACGCTGTACGACGACGCGGCGATTGTTCCTGCACGACAGCATTTACGATGGCTTCGTCACCAAGCTGAAGGCCGCCTACAACAGCGTCGGCGTGGGCAATCCGCTGACAAGCGAGGTGCTCGTCGGGCCGCTGATCGACCGCGCCTCCTATGAAATGATGCAGGACGCGCTGGACGCGGCGCGCGGCGCGGGCGGGGTCGTCCATGGCGGCGAGCGGGTCGGCGAAGGTGCGAGTTTTTACGTGAAGCCCGCGCTCGTCGAGATGCCGGGGCAGGTCGGACCCGTGCTCGAAGAGACCTTCGCGCCGATCCTCTACGTGATGCGCTATTATGATCTGGATGCGGTGATCGAGCTGCACAACGATGTCGCAGCAGGCCTGTCGTCGGCGATCTTCACGACCGACATGCGCGAGGCCGAGCGGTTCCTGGTCGCGAGCGACTGCGGTATCACCAACGTCAATCTCGGCACCTCGGGCGCCGAGATCGGCGGCGCGTTCGGCGGCGAGAAGGAAACCGGCGGCGGGCGTGAAAGCGGCTCCGACAGCTGGAAGGCCTATATGCGGCGGGCGACGAATACGCTGAATTATTCGGACACGCTGCCACTGGCCCAGGGGGTTTCGTTCGAAATCTAGTTCCCCTCCCGCTTGCGGGAGGGGCTAGGGGAGGGCATGTCGCGCTCCTGCATTTCGGTCCCGGAACAAGCCCCCCGACCCCTCCCATAAATGGGAGGAGAGAGGTTTACGCCCGCCAGCCGAAGCCTTCTGCGAGCGCGACGATTTGACCCGCAGCCCCGACCGGCTCCTGCTTACCGTCGGTCAGGAACGCCAGCATCGCTGTGTCGCTCACATCCACATGCGCGAGCGAGCGCTTGCCGTCGGGCGTGCGTGCGACGACAACGCCTGCTTTCGGCGCCCCATCGCGGCCATAAAACACGGTGTAGCTCTCGATCGTCGCCGGCCCCGCATAATCCTCGACCAGCTCGGGCACCGGCCCGCGTTTCGCCTCGGCCTCGGACTGATAGTCGAAATCCTGCGGAAAGCTCGCCGCCGCAATCGGCCGGTTGCCCAGCACGATGCAATGATTGTCGGTCGCGAAGCCGCCATTGGCGAAGAGGAAGCCATAGCGGCCTTCCTCGCGCAGTTTCTGGGTCATCGAAACGATCGCATGGCTCATATAATTCGCGATCGGCCCGCCGCCGAAGGTGAGGCCGCCGAACACCGTCGCGGGCCGGTCCCACGGCCAGCCGAGGATACGCCGCGCCATCTTGGGCACACACGGGAAGCAGCTGTAAAGCTCGACGAAGTCGAAGTCCGCGGCGGTCATCGCGTTCAGTTCGAGCGTGCGCGAGATCGACGTTTCCATGCTGACGCTGCCGTCATAACGGTCGCGGTGGAGGATGCTGGGCGGCTCCTTTGCCGCCGCGCCCATGCCGATATGGATCAGGCGGTCTTCGGGGATGCCGCGGCGCCATGCTTCGGCGATGCTTGCGACGATGAAGCCGGCGCCCTGATTGACCGACGAATTGGCGACCATCAGCTTCGAATAGGGGAAGGCGATGGGGCGGTTGCGCTCGTCGACCTTGAGGATGTCTTCGGGGCTGGTGGGCTTGCGAATCCACGCGCCGTCGTTCGCCGCCGCCACGTCGGAAAAGCGCGACCAGATTTCGGCGCTTTCGAACTGGGCTTCGGCGAGGCTCTGGCCCCATGCCGCGCGTGTCGCATTCTCGTAGAGGGGATAGACGTCTACCGGCGCCGCCAGTCCGTGAAGCTGGGCGTAGTTCGGCTCGCGGCGTGTCGCGACCTTGCGGATCGCGTTATAGCTTTTGTCCTCGCCGCTCGCGGCCTTGGCGGCGCGGCCGGCGGCGGTGCGGAGCGCTTCGGCGCCGACGATGGCGGCGAGTTTGACCTCGCCCGCGCCGATCCGGTTCGCGGCCTCGTTGAGCAGGCGCACCGGCGTGTCGCCGTGCGGAGCCGCCGACTGATAGTTGATCGCGGGCGTTGCGCCGATCGCGGCGGCGAGCGGTTCGGGGAGCTTGCCGAGGTGGTGGAAGCTGATCTGGTCGACGATCGCAAGGCTGTCCAAGTCGGTCAGCAAGCCGCCGCCTGCATCGGCATCGGCGATCTTCAGAGCTTCGATCATCAACCCGAGCGAATCGAACCCGTCGTCGGGGTCGTCGGGCCGATCGTTGATCTGTCCGACCCCGATGATGACGGGAATGCGCTCGGGATCGGTCATCATGGTCAGCGCGCCTTCCACTCGGGCTTGCGCTTCTGCGCAAAGGCCAGCGGCCCCTCGCGCGCGTCTTCACTGCGCATCAGCACCCCGCGTTCGCGCGTGTTATGCTCCCAATAGGGGGCATCCGCGGCGATGCGGCCCTCGTCGATGCCGAGCGCGACGCGCTTCGACGCCTGCACCGAGAGCGGCGCATTGGCGGCAATCTTTTCGGCGAGCGCGAGCGCGGTGGGGAGCAGGTCGGCGAGCGGGACGACATGGTTGACGAGGCCGAACTCGGCGGCGCGCGCGGCGGGGATCGGGTCGCCGGTGAGCATATATTCCATCGCGAGCTTCTTCGGCAACTGCTGCGCGAGGCGGAAGGCGCCGCCCGCCGCGGCGAACAGCCCGACCTTGACCTCGGGCAGGCCGAATTGTGCATGATCGGCGGCGACGATAATGTCGCTCATCAGCGCGATCTCGCAGCCGCCGCCGAACGCGAAGCCGTTGACCGCGGCGATGATCGGTTTCGAGATCGGGTGCGACACCATGCCGGCGAAACCCCACGCCTGTTGCGCCGGATCGTCGGGATAGAGGCTTTCGCCGCGCGATAGCGCGACGAGGTCGGCGCCCGCGCAAAAGCTTTTGTCGCCCGCGCCGGTGATCACGACGGCGCGGATTTCGGGGTCGGCTTCGGCCTCTTCGAGCGCGGTGCCGATGCCGACATGGACCGCGGCGTTGACCGCGTTGCGCGCTTCGGGCCGGTTGATCGTGACGATCAGGATATGGCCGCGGCGTTCGGTGAGGATGGTGGTGTCGGTCATCGCGAATCTCTCCCTTTCGGCGGAGTATCGCGGCGAGTTGACGTTTACGTCAACTGTAATCCTCCCTGTCGCGAAGCGATGGGAAGGGGGACCATCCGCAGGATGGTGGAGGGGCGGCGACGTCGCGTCATGGCCCCTCCGTCAGCGCTTCGCGCTGCCACCTCCCCATCGCTGCGCGACAGGGAGGATATTTCATCAAATCGACTGCCCGGTCTTCGCCCAGTCGGCGAGGAAGCCTTCGATGCCCTTTTCGGTCAGGATATGCTTGAACAGCCCCTTGATCACCGACGGCGGCGCGGTCATCACGTCGGCGCCGATCTTGGCGGCTTCGAGCACATGGATGCCGTGGCGGACGCTCGCGACGAGGATTTCGGTCTCATAGCCGTAATTGTCGTAGATGAGGCGGATGTCGGAGATGAGCTGCATCCCGTCGAAGCCATTGTCGTCGTGACGGCCGACGAAGGGCGAGACGAAGGTCGCGCCGGCCTTGGCGGCGAGCAAAGCCTGCGCCGCCGAGAAGCAGAGCGTGACGTTGACCATCGTGCCGTCGCCGGTCAGCGCCTTGCACGTCTTGAGGCCGTCGATCGTCAGTGGCACCTTGATGCAGACGTTCGGCGCGATCTTGCGAAGAATCTCGGCCTCTTTCATCATCGCCTGATGGTCGAGCGCGACGACTTCGGCCGACACGGGGCCGGTGGTCAACGCGCAGATTTCCTTCGTGACTTCCTTGAAGTCGCGGCCGGACTTGGCGATCAGCGAGGGGTTGGTGGTGACGCCGTCGAGGAGGCCGGTTGCGGCGAGCTCCTTGATATCGGCGATTTCGGCGGTGTCGGCGAAGAATTTCATGGCGCGGGGCTTTCCTGTGGGAAGGTGATTCGGGTGTTGCTGCTCCCCTAGAGCAACGCGCGCACAAAATGAACCGTCGCTACGAGATTGGGAAAGGGCTGGCGTTCCATCTTTGTTCCGATTATGCGAGCCGCATGGCCAAAGCGAAACGTCAATATGTCTGCCAGAATTGCGGCTCCGCCACCTATCGCTGGCAAGGGCAATGCGCCGATTGCGGTGAGTGGAACACGCTGGTCGAGGAGGCTGCCGAAACGGTGTTTTCGGCCAAGCACGACCTCAGCCGCGGCGGGCGGACGCTCGCGCTCGAAACGCTCGATGCCGAGAGCAAGATGCCCGACCGCATGCTGTGCGGGATCGCCGAATTCGATCGCGCGCTGGGCGGCGGTTTCGTCGCGGGGTCGGCGACGCTGATCGGCGGCGATCCGGGGATCGGCAAGTCGACGCTGCTGCTGCAGGCGGCGGGACGGCTCGCGAAAGCGGGCAAGTCGGTCGTGTATATCAGCGGCGAGGAAGCCGCGGCGCAGGTGCGGCTGCGCGCGCAGCGGCTCGGGCTCGGCGATGCACCGGTGGCGCTCGCCAGCGCGACGTCGGTGCGCGACATCCTTGCGACGCTCGACAAGCAGACCGCCGATTTTGTCGTGATCGATTCGATCCAGACGATGCACAGCGACCTGATCGACAGCGCGCCGGGGACGGTGAGCCAGGTGCGTGCGAGCGCGCAGGAACTGATCCGCTATGCCAAGGACAGCGATGCCGCGATCGTGCTCGTCGGACATGTGACGAAGGACGGGACGATCGCGGGTCCGCGCGTGCTCGAACATATGGTCGACACGGTGCTGGCGTTCGAGGGCGAGCGCAGCCACCAATATCGTATCCTGCGCGCGGTGAAGAATCGCTTTGGCGGCACCGACGAGATCGGGGTGTTCGCGATGGGCGAGGAAGGGCTGGGCGAGGTGTCGAACCCGTCGAGCCTGTTCCTGACCGATCGCAGCCGCGATGTACCGGGGTCGGTGGTGTTCCCGGCATTGGAAGGCACGCGCCCGGTGCTGGTCGAGGTGCAGGCGCTGACCGTGCGGCTGGCGAGCGGCGCGACGCCGCGCCGCGCGGTCGTCGGCTGGGACAGCGGGCGGCTCGCGATGGTGCTCGCGGTGCTGGAGGCGCGCTGCGGGCTCCAGATGGGCGCCGCCGAAGTCTATCTCAACATCGCGGGCGGCTACCGGCTCACCGATCCCGCCGCCGACCTTGCGGTCGCTGCGGCGCTGATCTCGGCATTCAGCGAGCGGCCGGTGCCCGCCGATGCGATCGTATTCGGCGAGCTGTCGCTGTCGGGCGAGGTGCGGCAGGTTTCGCACGACGGGCTGCGGCTGCGCGAAGCGGCGAAGCTCGGTTTTTCGCGCGGCTGGGGGCCGACGGGCATGAAAGCGGTCGGCGGGATTTCGGTCACGGGTTTCGGCCGCCTCGGCGAACTCGTTGACCTGATGCTCGGGCGCGACTAGCGACCGGCCTATGGGAAGTCTGACGGCTCTGGATATCGTCGTGCTGGTGCTGGTTGGCGGCGGCGCGGTGCTCGGTTTTTCGCGCGGCCTGGTGCAGGAGGTGACGACGCTGCTCGCCTGGATTTTGGCGATCGCGGCGGTGCGTTTCTTTCACCCGCTTGTAACCGACCTGCTCGCGGGCTGGGTCGGGACCGAGGGCGGCGCGGCGGCGCTCGCCTTCGTACTGCTCTTCGGCGGGGTGTTCGCGCTCGCCAAATGGGGGTCGCACGCGATGGGGCAGCGCAGCCGCGCGTCGTTGGTCGGCGGGTTCGACCGCGGGCTGGGCGCCGGTTTCGGCGCGGTGAAGGGCCTGCTGATCGCCTCGATCGGCTTCATGCTCGTGACACTGCTCTACGACATCGGTTACGGCAATGCGCAGCGCCCCGCGTGGATGACCGACAGCCGTACCTATCCGGCGCTGAGCGCCACGAGTAGCGCGATGAGCAAAGTCATCGCCGCGCGCCGTGCCGAGGCGCGTGAGGCCGAAGCCGCCGGGGACGACAAGCCATGAGCGCGCCGCTCTATAATCGCGACATATTGGCGCTGGCGGTGGCGACCGCGGAATATCTGCCGATCGCCGATGCGCGCCACCGCGTGAGCAAGCGTGCCCCGCTGTGCGGCAGCGCGATCATCCTCGATCTCGATACCGATGACGCGGGCCGGGTCACGCGCGTCGGCATGCATGTCGAGGCGTGCGCGCTGGGTCAGGCATCGGCGGCGCTGCTCGCGCGCCATGCGCCGGGGCTCGGCCTGACCGAACTGCGCGCCGCGCGCGACGGGATCGCCAGCTGGTTCGCGGGCGCGGACGCACAGCCCGACTGGCCGGGGTTCGACCTGCTCGCACCGGCACAGGGCTATCCGGCGCGCCACGGCGCGATCCTGCTGCCCTTCGACGCCGCCATCGCGGCGCTTGAGGAGCGGGCGGCGGCGGCATGAATTTGCTCGCGCTCACCGCGGCAGCCTCGGAGGCGGCCGGAAAGGTGGCCGAAACCGCGACCGACACCGCGCTGGTCGAAGGCGCGATCCTGCTCGGCGTCGCGACCTTGTTCGTACTGATCTTTCGCCGGCTCGGGCTCGGCGCGGTGCTCGGATATCTGATCGCGGGGGCGATCGTCGGGCCGCACGGGCTCGGGCTGGTCGGCGGCGGCGAATCGAAGCTCGCCTTTGCCGAACTCGGCATCGCCTTCCTGCTTTTCCTCGTCGGGCTCGAACTGTCGCCGGGGCGATTGTGGCAGATGCGCCGCGTGATCTTTGGGCTCGGCATGGCGCAGGTCGTCGTGACCGGGCTCGTGCTCACCGGGCTTATCCATCTGACCTTGGGGTTCAGCCCGGCCGCCTCGCTCGCGCTCGGCCTGCCGCTCGCGCTGTCGTCGACCGCGCAGGTGCTGCCGGGGCTGAAAAGCTCGGGGCGGATCAATTCGCCCTTTGGCGAGAAAGCCTTCTCGATCCTGCTGTTCCAGGACCTCGCGATCGTGCCGATGATCACGATCGTCGCGGTGCTGTCGCGCGCGCCCGCCGATCCGTCGGCGCCGCCGGGGTGGCAAATGGCCTTCTTCACCTTGTGGGCGATCGTGGTGCTCGTGCTTGCGGGCCGCTTCGTGGTCAATCCGCTGCTCCGCATCATCGGACGTTATGGCGAGCGCGAATTGTTCGTCGTCGTCGGGCTGCTCACCATCCTTGCGAGCGCCGCGCTGATGCATAGCCTGCACCTGTCGACCGCGCTCGGCGCGTTCATCGCGGGGGTGATGCTCGCCGACTCGCCCTATCGGCACGAGATCGAATCGGACGTCGAGCCCTTCCGCCTGATCCTGCTCGGTCTCTTCTTCCTTGCGGTCGGCATGGTGCTCGATGTCGGAGCGGTGATCGAGCGGCCGTTGCTTGTCCTCTCGCTCGCGCTCGGGCTCGTGGCGGTGAAGGTCGTCGTCCTCACATTGATCGTGAAATTGTTCGGCAAGCCGTGGCCGGTGGCGCTGGGTTTAGGGCTGCTCCTCAGTCAGGGCGGCGAGTTCGGGTTCCTGCTGTTCGCGCAGGCCGCCGATGCGCTGCTGATCGATCCCGCGGCGGCGAGCCTGTTCAGCGCGGTGGTGACGCTGTCGATGGTGACGACGCCGTTCCTGATGCTCTTCGCGCGCAACTTGGAGTTTTCGCCCACCGCTGAGCCCGGCGATCTCGACGATCCGGCGGGCGCGCCGCGCGGGTCGGCGATCGTCGTCGGTTACGGACGCTTCGGCCAGATCGTGTCGCAGATGCTGCACGGCGTCGCCTGTTCGGTGACGCTGATCGACAAGAAGCCGAGCCAGATCGAGCTGTCGAGCCGCTTCGATACCAAAGTCTATTTCGGCGACGGGCTGCGCGTCGACCTGCTCCGCCGCGCGGGCGCTGACGAGGCGCGGCTGATCATCTTTTGCATCGACGATGCCTCGGTCGATGCCGCGGCGTTGAGGCCAATCGTCGACGCATTTCCGAATGCGAAGGTGCTGATGCGCGTCTTCGACCGCCGTCAGTTGCTCGCGGTCGAGGGGGCCGGGGTCGACGGGGTTGTCCGCGAGGTTTTTGAAAGCTCGGTCGCGATGGGCCTCACCGCGCTGCGCTATCTCGACGTCGATCCGCGCGAGATGGAAGATGTCGAGGCGACCTTGCGCCATCTCGACGAGACGCGGCTGCAGGCGCAGATCGACGAGGGCGATATTTCGGCGGGCATGGACCATCGCTTCAAACCGGGCGGCGGACGCGAGGCCGAAAGCGTGCTCGAGAAATTCCGTTTGCGGCGTCTGGCGGCGAAGGCGCTGAAAGACGATCCGAAGGACGAGGAAAGCGAGCAGGCGTCAGCGATCAGCTGACGCGTCGCCGTCGAGGAACGCCGCGACGGCATCGAGACCATAGTCTTCGGTGACGAAGCTCTGTCCGATACCGCGGGTCAGGATCAGCGGCAGCTTGCCGCCGCGCACTTTTTTGTCGTGCGCCATATGCCCTGCGAGCGTCGCGCCGTCGGTATTGACGCCTGCGCTGGCGAGGCTGTGCGGCAGGTCGACGCTGGCGAGATGCGCGCGCACGCGTTCGGCGTCGGCCGCGGAGCAGAGGCCGTTCGCGGCCGAGAATTGATGCGCGAGGACCATGCCCGCCGCGACCGCTTCGCCATGGAGCAGCCGGTCCGAATAGCCCGTTTCTGCCTCGAGCGCGTGGCCGAAGCTGTGGCCGAGGTTGAGCAGCGCGCGAATGTCCTGCGTCTCGCGCTCGTCGGCGGCGACGATGCGCGCCTTGGCAGCGACGCTGTGCGCGATGGCCTTATGGCGCGCCGCGCTGTCGCCCGCGAGCAGCGCCGCGCCATGCTCTTCGCACCAGGCGAAGAAATCGGCGTCGTCGATCAGGCCATATTTGACGACTTCGGCATAGCCGGCGCCGAGTTCGCGGCGCGGCAGCGTTTCGAGCGTCGTCGGGTCGATCACGACCAAGGCGGGCTGGTGGAAGGCGCCGATCAGATTCTTGCCCGCGGGCACGTTGATCGCGGTCTTGCCGCCGACGCTGCTGTCGACCTGCGCCAGCAAGGTCGTGGGCACCTGGATGAAGTTGCAGCCGCGTTTGACGATGCTGCACGCGAAGCCGACGAGGTCGCCGATCACGCCGCCGCCAAGCGCGATGACATGGTCGCCGCGCTCGACGCCTTCGCCGATCAACCATTCAGTCAGCCGCGCGAGGCCGGCCCAGCTCTTCGTGCCTTCACCCGGATCGAGCACGAACGAGGAGAAGGAGATGTTCGCCATCGCGAGCGAGGTGCCGAGCGCGGTCAGATAATGGTCGGCGACGTGGGTGTCGGTGACGATCATCGTGCGCGGGCGTTTCAGCAGCGGCGCGACATGATCGCCGATGTCGCGGATCAGCCCGTCGCCGATCAATATCGGATAGCTGCGGCTGCCCAATTCGACGATCAGGCTTTCCATTTCGGATCTTCCCACTTTGACAGGGCCTCCAGGATCGCGCGCACCGTATGGTCGTGCGGCGTGCTCGCCGAACTGACGCGAATATGCGCCTCGGCATAGATGGGATTGCGGACCGCTGCCAGTTCGCGCAGCACCTCGCCGGGGTCGCGGTTCTTGAGCAGCGGGCGATGGCTGCGGCGGCCGACGCGTTCGACGAGCGTTGCGATATCGGCGTCGAGCCAGATGCAAAGGCTACCCTGCAGGATCAGGGCGCGCGTCTCTTCGTTGACAAAGGCGCCGCCGCCGGTCGCCAGCACCATCGGCTTTTCGCCCAGCAGGCGCGAAATCACGCGGCGTTCGCCGTCGCGAAAATGCGCCTCGCCGAAACGCGCGAAAATATCGGAGATCGTCATGCCGGCGGCGCGTTCGATTTCGTCGTCGGCGTCGGCGAAGCGCATGCCGAGGCGCTGCGCGAGGCGGCGGCCAATCGTCGATTTCCCCGACCCCATCAGCCCGACGAGCACGATCGACCGGTCGCGGATCGAAGCGGGGACGGCTGGAGCCGGGCTTTTCGGGTTTCGCGACATGGTGCGCGCGGCTATACCGAAGGGACCGCGCGGAACAATGGTTTTGCTACGGTTCAAATGAGACGAACGGCAGGCATTGGATATTGCGCGCGCGGGGCAGATCGGGAAAGAGCCGCTGGATTGCACGATTGATCGTGCTGGCGCTGGTGCTGGTGGCGTTCTTCCTGTTCCTGCTGTTCCTTGGCCGGCCGATCGAGCCGCGAATGATTGAGGTGGACGTGACAGACAAGATTGCCGAAAGCGCTCCACGATGAAGATGAAAACGCTTTCGCTGACGCTGGGCCTGTCGGGCACCGCGCTCGCCGCGGCGCTGGTCTTGCCCGCGCTCGCACAGGAATCGCTGCTGCCCGAAGGCTTTGGCAACCCCGCCGAGACGCCCGCGCCGCGTCCGACCCCCACGCCGTCGCCGACCGCGACGCCAACCCCGGGTTCGCCGCCAGTCAACGGCACGGCTCCGCCGCCTGTCGCGCCGACGGTCGGAACCACGAGCGCGAGCGCATCCGCCGAAACCGGCGAAGAGGGTGAGGACGGCGAAGAAGTCGAATCGGGCGGTCTGAAATACGACCTGCCGCCGGGCGCGCGCCGCCTGCTGACGCGTATCGGGCCGCTGACGCCCGAAACGGGCGGGCTTGCGCCCGATGCGTTCGGCGTGCGCGGCCAATATGCCGCTGCGATCATGGGCAAGACGAACGGCCAGTTCGCATCGCGTTGGGGGCAGATCCTGCTTCGCCGCTCGCTCGCGTCGGCGATCGACACCCCCGACACGATCAACGGCGCCGATCTCGCCGCCGCTCGCACGGCGCTGCTGCTGCGCATGGGCGAATCGATCATAGCGCGCCGGATCGTCCAGTCGGTCGACTATGACCGTGCGAGCCCGCGCCTCGTCGCCGCGGCGCAGCAAACCTATCTCGCCAACGCCGATCCGGCTGGCATGTGCCCCTATGTCCCCGCAGGCCTCGCGCATGGCGACGAGCAGGCATGGCGGCTGTCGTCGGCGATCTGTTCGGGGCTGTCGGGCGAAGCCGGGCCCGCGGGCTGGGCGATCGGCCGCGTGCGGTCGAGCGGCAAGATTTCGAACTTCGACATATTGCTCACCGAACGCGTGCTTGGCGCGACGGGCGCCGGGCGCCGCTCGACGACGATCGAGTGGGACAATATCGACCGGCTGACGAGCTGGCGTTTCGGCATGGCGACCGCGACCGCGATCCCGGTGCCCGAGGCGCTGCGCACCGCGGCCCCGTCCAATATCAAGAGCTGGACGGTGCTCGCGCCGATGACCGACATGGCAAGCCGCATCGCGGCCGCGCCCGAAGCGGCCGCGCGCGGTGTGCTGTCGAGCGAAGCCTATGTGTCGCTGCTGAGCGCCGCGGCGAGCGAAGAAGAGCCCGCCGAGGCGATCGTGACGCAGACCGATCAGCTGCGCGGTGCGTTTCGCCTCGCGGCCGGCGCCGACCGCTACGCGGCGATGCAGCAGCTGTGGGGCACGGGCGGCACGCCGACGCAAAGCTATGCCGCGATGGTCGCGACCGCACGCGCCGCTGCGGCCTTGCCGGTGAATACCGACGTGGGCGGTGATCCCTGGCAGCTTTTGGGGTCGATGCTCGCGGGCGGATATGACGAAAATGCGATCGCGTGGGTCCCGACCGTTTCGGTGGGCAGCCGCGCATGGGGCGTGCTCGCGGTGGGGTCGCCGCGCCCGCTTACGGGCATGAGCGCGGGCGCCGTCGGCCAGTTTGCCGGCGACGACGACAGCGCCGATACGCTGCGATCGAAATTCCTGCTCGCGGGTCTCGCCGGCCTCGGGCGGCTCGATGCGAATGCGGTGGCGTCGGCGGCGAGCGACCTCGAGGTCGATCTGGGCAAGCAGACGCGCTGGTCGCGGGCGATCATGGCGGCGGCCGAACGCCGCGAGCCCGGCATGGTCGCGCTTCTCGCGGCGGCGGGGATGCAAGGCGAATGGTCGGAAGTCCCGCCCTATCATCTCTATTATATCGTCCGCGCGCTGCGCGACGTGGGGCTCGCTCCCGAAGCGCGGATGATCGCGGCCGAAGCGCTGGTGCGTGTCTGAGCGCATAAAGCTGCCGGACATCGGCGATGTCTGACGCGGGGCTCATCGACCGTTTCCTCGAAATGATGGCGGCCGAGCGCGGTGCCTCGCGGAATACACTGGCCGCCTATCGCCGCGATCTGGAGCAGGCGGCCGAGTGGGTGCAGGGCCGGCTCGTCGACGCCGATGCGGCGGCGCTGCGCAAATTGATGGCGGATTATCAGTCGCTTGCGGCAAGCAGCGCGGCGCGCAAATTGTCGGCGCTGCGCCAGTTTTTCGCCTTCTTGCTCGATGAAGGCGAGCGGGCGGACAATCCGGCGCTCGATATCGCGCGGCCCGCGACGCGTCGGCCGCTCCCGCGCATCCTGACCCACGCGCATGTCGAGCGCCTGTTCGATCAGGCCGAGGAGGAAGCGGCGGGAGAAGCGCCGCCCTCCGCGGCGGTGCGGATGCTGCTGCTGCTCGAACTTCTTTATGGTTCGGGCCTGCGCGCCAGCGAGCTGGTGTCGCTGCCCCGCCGCGCGATGGCCGGCGAGCGCGAATTTCTGATCATCCGCGGGAAAGGCGACAAGGAGCGGCTGGTTCCGCTGTCCGAACGCGCGCGCACGGTGGTCGATCGCTGGCTGCCGCTCCTCGCCGATGGATCGCTCTGGCTGTTCCCGTCGGGCAAGGCGCATATCTCGCGCGTGCGGCTGTTCCAGATGCTGCGCGACCTTGCCGCGCGGGCGGGGGTCGACCCAACCGCGATCAGCCCGCATGTGCTGCGCCATGCGTTCGCCACGCATCTGCTCGAGGGCGGGGCCGATCTGCGCGCGCTGCAATTGATGCTCGGCCACGCCGATATCGCGACGACCGAAATCTACACGCATGTCGATAGCCGCCGCCTCGTCGAGCTGGTCAACAAACGGCATCCGCTGGCGCGGATGGATGGCGTTGACCTTAAGGCGCCATCGTCCTAGCGACTGCGCATGACAGCCTTTCTCGATTTCGAAAAACAGGTCGCCGCGCTCGATCGGCAGATTGCCGAGCTACGCGAGATGGGGGATGACCCCACGCTCAACATCGACAATGATATCGCGCAGCTTGAGGGCAAATCCTCGAAATTGCTCCGCGAAATCTATTCGAAACTGACGCCCTGGCAAAAGACGCAGGTGGCGCGGCACCCCGACCGCCCGCATTTCAAACATTATGTCGCCGGCCTGTTCGACGACTGGATGCCGCTGGCCGGCGACCGCAATTTCGGCGACGATCAGGCGATTTTGGGCGGAATGGCGCGATTCCGCGGCCGCCGCGTGATGGTCATCGGCCACGAAAAGGGCGACGATATCCCGTCGCGGATGAAGCATAATTTCGGGATGGCGAAGCCCGAGGGCTATCGCAAGGCAATTCGCCTGATGCAGCTCGCCGACCGTTTCGGGCTGCCGGTGGTGACTTTGGTCGACACGTCGGGCGCCTTTCCCGGAATCCAGGCCGAAGAGCGCGGCCAGGCCGAAGCGATCGCGCGCTCGACCGAACAATGCCTCGCCTTGGGCGTACCGATGGTCGCCGCGGTGGTCGGCGAGGGCGGTTCGGGCGGCGCGATCGCGCTCGCCGCCGCGAACCGCGTGCTGATGTTCGAACATGCCGTCTATTCGGTAATTTCACCCGAAGGCTGCGCGTCGATCCTGTGGCGCACGTCGGACAAGGCGGCCGACGCCGCCGCGGCGATGAAGATGTCGGCGCAGGACCTGCTGGGGCTGAAAATCATCGACCGCATCGTCACCGAACCCGTCGGCGGCGCGCATCGCGCGCCCGAAGTCGCGATTGCCGCGCTCGGCGATGCGATCGAGCAGGAACTGGGCGCGCTGGCGGGATTGCCGCGCGAAACCTTGCTCGCGGCGCGCGAGGAAAAATTCCTCGCCATGGGCCGCGCCTGAACCGGAACCCGATCGCCGGGCTTCGCGTTTCTTTCGCCAAGGGCACTGCGGATGCGGCTTGCCTTGTGGTGAATCGGGGATATTCCTGAAAGAAGAAACGGATAGGGAGGCGCTTCGATGGTGCGGAAGACGAAAAACGGGCTAGCGATCAAGCTGGCGGCATCGGTAGCGCTCGGTAGCCTGGCCTTGACCGGCGCGGCCGACGCACAGCTGAAGGCGATCAAGACCGCGACGAGCATTTCGCCCGCCGAGCGCAAGCAGGGCACCGACGCGCATCCGCAGCTGATGGCCGAATTCGGCGGGGCTTATAGCGGTCCGCAGGCCGCCTACGTAAACCGCGTCGGACAGAATATCGCCGTCCAGTCGGGCCTGTCGCGTAGCCCAAGCGATTTCACCGTCACCCTCCTCAATTCGCCGGTGAACAACGCCTTCGCGATCCCGGGGGGCTATGTTTACGTGACGCGCCAGCTGATGGCGCTGATGAACGACGAAGCCGAACTCGCCGGCGTGCTCGGGCACGAGGTCGGCCATGTCGCGGCGCAGCACAGCAAGAAGCGCCAGTCGGCGGCGACGCGCAACCAGATCCTCGGCGTGCTCGGCGCGGTGCTGGGCGGGGCGATCGGCGACAATGGCGGGCTGCTCGGCGGGCTCGGCGGGCTGCTCCAGAATAATTCGATGCGCGTGGCACAGCTCGCGACATTGGGCTTTTCGCGCAGCCAGGAGTTGCAGGCCGACCAGCTCGGCGTCCAATATTTGCGCAGCGCGGGCTATGACACGATGGCGCTGTCGACGATGCTGACGAGCCTCGCCAACCAGACGACGCTCGACGCGCGCCTGTCGGGCGGCGACGCGCGCTCGCTGCCCGAATGGGCAAGCACCCACCCCGACCCCGCGTCGCGCGTCCGCAACGCGCAGACGCTGGCGAGCCGGGCGGGCGGTAGCGGCGGCACCCGCAATGCCGATGCCTTTCTCGCGTCGGTCGATAATGTGCTTTATGGCGACGATCCGGCGCAGGGCGTGGTCGAGGGGCGCGATTTCCTGCACCCCGACCTCCGGCTGCGTTTCACGGTGCCGAACGGCTATGGCATGCAGAACGGTGCCGATGCGGTGTTGGTCAGCGGCAATGGCGGGCAGGCGCAATTTACGACGGGCCCGTACAGCGGCGACATGAATGCCTATATCACCGCGGCATTCAGGGCGGTGGCGGGTAACGCGTCGATCAGCCCCGGCGCGATCCAGCGTACGACGGTGAACGGCATCCCGGCATCCTATTCGACCGCGCGGGTGAATACCCAGTCGGGGCAAGTCGATGTCACCGTCTTCGCTTATGAATTTTCGCGCAGCAGTGCGTTTCATTTCGTCGCGCTGACGCAGGCGGGTGGCGGCAGCGCGTTCAATTCGATGTTCAGCAGCGTCCGGCGGCTGAGCACGGCGGAAGCGGCGGCGATCAGGCCGCGGCGGATCGACGTCGTGACCGTGGGGCGGGGCGATACGGTTGCCAGCCTCGCGCGGCGAATGGCCTATAGCAATTATCAGACCGAACGGTTCCAGGTGCTCAACCGCCTGACAGCATCGAGCCGCCTGACCCCGGGACAGCGCGTGAAGATCGTCGTGTACGCCAGCAGATAATTGCTTTCAGCGCGCGCAAGAAAAAGGGCGGTGGATTGCTCCACCGCCCTTTCCGGATTTCCACCGCAATAGCGGCGCAAACCAACCCGATTACGGGGTGGTCGTCTTATTGTTGAGCTCGGTCGAAACCTTGTTGAAGGTGTTGCCGACGCTGTTGCCGACTGCGCCCATCGCGGCGATGCCGGCGACGGCGATGAGGGCCGCGATCAGGCCATATTCGATGGCGGTGGCGGCTTTGGTATCGCGAACGAACTTCTTGATGAACTTCATGACTGGTCTCCTGATTTCACTTACCCTGTTGACGGTCTGGTCTGGGTCAACATCTGGGGGTTTAGGGCGAATAGGTTTTGAAAATCTTAATGGCACCCGCCCGAAACCGGTGCTCGGCAGCCCCGAAAAGGGACGGCCGCCGCGGTGCTACATATTTTTTTGGGCAGCGTTCGAGACGCTTCCCCACATGCTGTTGGTGGAGTTGGCGACATTGCCTACCGCAACGACGGCCGCCAAAAAGACAAGGGCCAGGATCAGCCCGTATTCGACGGCTGTGGCGGCCCTGGTCGACCGCATCAGCCTGTAAAAGTTTCGCATTGTTCCACCCCTGACTGAAATTATAGTTCCCGAGGGTGCCCATATTCACACAGGAAGGTTAACAATTTGTCCGTGCCAGACCCCGGAAAACCGCAGGAAACCTCGCTCGTCGTCGTGGCGGCCGCGCTCGTCGATCGCGACGGAAGGCTGCTTGTCCAGCAGCGTCCCGAAGGTCTGTCGATGGCGGGATTGTGGGAATTCCCCGGCGGCAAGCTGGAACCCGGCGAAACGCCCGAGCAGGCGTTGATCCGCGAACTGGGCGAGGAACTTGCGATCGATGTCGATCATGCCTGCCTTGCGCCCGCCTGTTTCGCGAGTGACATGCTCGGCAACCGGCATCTGCTATTGTTACTGTTCGTCTGCCGCAAATGGCGCGGGACGCCGGTGGCACAGCACGCCAGCGCGCTGCGCTGGGTACGCCCCGTCGAACTGCACGGGCTCGACATGCCGCCCGCCGACAAGCCGCTGATCGGGCTTCTGGAGGCTTTGATCTAGTCCTTCGGTTTGAGCGCTTCGGCGAGCGAGGCGGTGCCGCTGCCGCGCCGTGCGGGTTGCGGCTGATCGGGATGCGGTGCCCAGCCGCTGAAATGGACGATGCGGAAGCTTTCGGCAATCCGGCCATCGGGATCGGCCTGTCCCGCGAAAGCGGCGGCAATCCGCGCGATTTCCTCGCGTGTCGGGGGCGGCGGGGCGGGCGCGAGCCGGCTCGACAGGCCGGCGGCGCGGAGGTCGCGCACCAGCGCGAACCAGTCACCATAGCGCACCGTGAGCGCGTCGACGTCGACGACGGGCAGCGTGAAGCCCACGCGCTGGAGCAGATTGCCCATTGCGGCGAGGTCGATCTGCGGATGCAGACGCGCGATCGAGCGCACCCCGTCGGCCATCACTGCGCGGCGCAGGCGGGGCAGGCTGCCGTCGCCGACGAAGGCGCCGAGCAGCAAGCCGTCGGGGGCGAGTAGCGCGCGGAGGCGGAGAAGCGCGCCGGGGACGTCGTTGACGCTATCGAGCCCCCCGGGCCAGACGATGAGATCGAAACTGGCGAAGGGCAGGTCGATCGCGTCGGCCTCGACCGCGATCGCGCCGGTTCGGGCGGCAAGACGCGGTCCCGCCTCGGCGATGGTAAGGGCGGTGCCCGTCGCGCGCAGATGATCGGCGAGCGCGGGATCATGCGCGCCGATCAGCAGCGTGCGCGGAAATTCGCGCGTCACCATCGCGAGCCGGTCGAGCAAGGTTTCGGCGATGAGCGGCGCGAGGAAATTGGCCGATGCGGGCAGGCGCGCCATGCGGTCGCGCTGGGCGCGATGGCGGGCCGGGGAGAAAAGCGGGCGGGGGGGCTGCGACATGCGCCGCTTGTGCCGTCCCCGGCGATGCTTCACAAGCCGGTGATGGCGACGACGACGGGGGATGTCGAAAAAGACGGCGCGCCGGCCGGGGCCTGGCGCGGCACTTTGCGCGCCGCGGCGCGCGCGGTTGTCGATTATGCGCTGCCGCCGCGCTGTCCCGGATGCGGGATCATCATCGGCGAAGACCGCCAATTCTGCCTGACCTGCTGGTCGTCGCTCCACTTTCTCGATGGGCCTTGTTGCTCGCGCTGCTCGATTCCGCTGCCTGCCGCCTTGCTGGGCGGGCCGACTATGTGCGGCGCGTGTCTGGCGAGCGCGCCGCCGTTCGAGGGCGCGCCCGCGGCGGTCGCCTATGGCCCTGTCGCGCGCACGGTGGCGCTGCGCCTCAAATATGGGCGGCGGACAGGGCATGCGCGGCTGATGGCGCGGCTGATGGCACGGCACCTCGCCACGCTGGGGGATATCGACGCGATGCTGCTGGTTCCGGTGCCGCTGCACCGCTGGCGCCTGTGGTCACGCGGGTTCAATCAGGCGGCGTTGATCGCGGACGAACTGGCGCGGCTTACCGGCGCTCCGCGCGATCATCACCTGCTTTTGCGTACGAAGGCTACCGCATCGCTGCGCGGCAAAGGGCGGCGCGAGCGCGACCGGATCGTCGCCGGTGCCTTTGCGCTGGCGGGCGATGGCAAGGCGCGCGCGGCGGGGCGGCATCTGGTGCTGGTCGACGATGTCCATGCCAGCGGCGCGACGCTGCGCGCGGCGGCGCGGGTGCTCGGGCGCAGCGGCGCCGCACAAGTGTCCGCTCTAACATGGGCGCGCGTCGTTCCCGAGGCCCTCATGACAAGCAACATATTTGACTTTGCTTCGTTGGATTCCGATATGGCGAGTGAAGGATGACAGGATAGCCGCATGGCCAAGATCGAAGTTTTTACGAAGTTCTTCTGCCCCTATTGCTCGCGCGCCAAGGCGCTGCTCGAACGCAAGGGCGTCGAATATCAGGAAATCGACCTGACGATGGACCGCGCCGGGTTCGATGCGATGGTCGAACGCGCGGGTGGCGCGCGCACCGTCCCGCAGATATTCATCGACGGCAAGCATATCGGCGGCAGCGACGATATGGCGGCGCTCGACGCGCGCGGTGGGCTCGATCCGTTGTTGGGACTGGGCTGACCTTGATCGTTTTCGACCTTTGCTGCGCCGCGGGCGATCACCGTTTCGAGGCCTGGTTCGCGAGCAGCGAGAGCTTCTCCGACCAGCAGGCGCGAGGGTTGATCAATTGCCCCGTGTGCGGCGATGACGATGTGAAAAAGGCGGTGATGGCGCCGCGAGTGGGGGCCAAGTCCAACCGTCAGGCGGTCGCTTCGCCGCCCGCCAAACCGGCCGGCTCGGGCGAGGCGTCGCCCGAGCTGGTGCGCAAATTGCTCGCCGACATTGCCGCGAAGCAGGCCGAAATGCTGCCGCAGTCGCGCTGGGTAGGGCGCGACTTCGCCGATGCAGCGCGCGCGATGCACGAAGGACGCGCAGCCGAAGACCTGATCCACGGCCAAGCCTCGCCCGAAGAGGCGCGATCGCTGCACGACGACGGGATCGCCGCGATGCCCCTGCTCGTACCGATCATCCCGCCCGAGGCGGCCAATTGATCCATCCCGATTGACGCTTTGCGCGCTGCACCGCTACACGAGCGGCGGCGCACCCGTAGCTCAGCAGGATAGAGCATCAGATTCCTAATCTGGGCGCGGGCATATCTAACTAGCTGGCTTTCCATGTTTTCTCTTCTGAATGTGCCGCAGATTGTGCCATTCGCTCCGCAACTTTGTCAAAAGTGGTCGCAATTTCGTCCGCTTCCACGTGGGCGTAACGCATGGTCGTTTTGATGTCCTTGTGCGTCATCGCCTCCTTGAGCGTCGGCAGATCAACCCCAGCCTTGCGCGCCCATGTCCCGAACGTATGGCGCAGGTCGTGCCAGTGGAAGTCGGCCATCCCTAGCGACTTGCGGAGCCTCTCCCAGCGGCGTCGGAAGTTGGTCCAGTCGAACACGTCGGCATCGGAGGCGGGCACCTCATCCCCGCGCCGCCGCTTGAGCATTTCGACCACTGGCGCCGACAGTCGGACGATGATCGGGACGCCGCCCTTCGTGCGAGCGATCGTCACTGTCTTCCCGCGCAGATCCACTTGGCGCCACGTCCAGCGCATATTGCCCCGCCTCAGGCCAGTAGCGACCGCGGCAAGGATGATGTCTGCCATCTCGGCGTCGTCAACCGACTGCATCGCCTCAAACTCGTCATGCGAGGCGAAGCGGTTGCGCGGCTGGTTCTCGGCATATTTGATCTTCGACCACGGGAGGTCGGCCACCGGCTGAAGGTGAATAAGCTTGGCATGGCGGAGAGCCGCTTGCAGATAGGCTAGGTCGCGGTTGATCGTCGGCGGCTGGACATAGACCGGTTCGCGGTCGGCAATGCGCTTCTTGGCCTTCTCGGTCTTTGCTGAGCGGTTCGCCGGCTCACCCCGGCGCTTGGCGCGGAAGTCCATCAGCATGGCCGACGTGAGCATATCCACGGGGGTGGAGCAGTCTAGGCAACGTTCGATGTTGGTGATGTTCGACCATATCGCGTCACCACTGCGCAGTTGTTCGGCATGTTCGGTATACCATTTCGCGAGAGCCTGGCTTATCGTCCACACCGCGCCGTCGCGCTTGAGTTTTTGCTCAAGCTGATCAATTATGCGCTCCGCTTCCTGCGCAGCTTTTCGCTTTCCCGTCTCGCCCGTACTGCCGCGATATCGGTTGCCCCCGACTGTTGTATCGAGCCACCAGAACGGCGAGCCGGACCTTTGATATAGACGCATCGCGTCCGCCTTTCGTTGATGAACCGGTCGAGGTCGGCCACGCTGTATCGAATCGCATCGCCGATCAACACATAGTCTATCACGCCGTCTTGCCGCAGCTTGCGAAGCGTCCGCGTGCAGACTGCCAAATGGGCGGCCGCTTCCGGCGCTTTCAAGAGACGCTCCGCCGTCACCTCCGCCCCCACTTCTCGCGCATGCGTTTCGCCTGTTTCACACGGGCTATCAGCACAGGAAACTCCCGGTGGACAAAGCGTCCGAATGCTGTTTCTACGATGTAGGGTTCGATGCGGTCGGGGTGGGTCATTTGACGGGCTCCGATTTGTGAAGTTCCCATGCGATGCTCAGCACGGCCTTGGCTTCGGCGCGGAACATCTTACGAAAACTGTCCGATTGCTTTGCCCAAGTGGACGCATTCGCTCGCGGGCCGAATGACGCAAAGAAAGCTTCCTTGGCGCACCTATCGACAAGCTGCGGGCGTTGGTGAAAAGGTGTATCGCTCATTCACCGGCTCCTTTATGGGAAGGGAGCGACCCGACGCCTTCACAGACGCTGCAATGAGGGTCTTTACCCTCGCAATGGCGGCAGATATGTTCACCGGGCGGCAACTCGTGCAATTTCTGCACAGGTTCGGGCGCCGAAGAGGTGAGAGCGGCGAGCCGGTCGGCGATGTCGAGCGGGTCTGTGTCGAGAACCCCGCTCGGAAGCATCATGTCGTGATCGTTCGCGAGCAGCCAACTGGAAATGGCACGCAACCATGCTTCAGCTTCCATCCCGACGTCTCCGGGGAGGGAGTGAGCTTTGCGCGTGTTCCATGCGGTGATGGCTTCGGCTTCGGTGTCTCGGCCAAACGAGCGAACGCCGCAGCCGCATATGACCGACCACGTTACAGAGCGCGATGCAAAGGCTGGCAGCGGTCGCGAGGTCGAGACGCACCAAGGGTTCGGACACGGCAAAAGCGACTGCATTGCGGGTGTGGTCGTCATGGGTGGCCTTTCAGGTGGTCGTTGTTGCGGAGGCTGGCGGCAAGAGCGGACGAGCCGGAAGCCATCTTTGCAAAGGCGACCGCTGTTTCCATATCGACTTGCTCACCGGCGGTGCTCGGATCATTCTCGGCGCTTTCGCGGTATTGCGCCTCCCTGCGCCGGTTGCCCGCGGCGGCCGCATCGGCAAGCTTTGCAGCCGCTTCCGTCGTCTCGCTGATCGCGGCGAGGGCAACTTGGACGCCGACATACGCGTCAGACTCTCCGCGCAATATCCGCTCGGCGGACTGTGGCGCGCGGTGCTGAATATGGGCCGACGCAATCCGCCGCGCGAGTTCCAACTGCTCAACCGCCCCGGCTGTGGTGGTATTCCCTCCTGGGCTTGCTTTTTCGGTCATGCTGCCTCTCCGCACCAAGTACCGCACTCGGCGTCCATTTCGGGGTCATCATCGAACAGGCCGCCAGCGAACATGTCGGGCTGACGTCGCACGGCGTCGATCACTTCGGCATAGCCATACTCGGATCGAAACGTGCTGCCTTTGGCGGCTTCCTGATCGGCCCACCATTGCAGCGTTCCGGGGGCCGTGCGCTCGACTTCGAACAGCTTTGGTCGGGCCTTGAGAAAGCAGGCGTCACAGTTGCCCTCGAACGGCAGCAACTGTAAATCAAAGTCCTGCGCGGCCCAAAAGGCGCGAACATCGCGGTTGGTGATTTTGGCCGCGTCCAGTGGGCAAGCTGTCCGCCAGCGCTCTTTGCCGAGCACGTTCCGACCAAGCGAGCGAGCAACGCGGGTCGGTTCGTCATGGCGAAGGCCTATGACGTTGGTCCACCGGTCATAATCACGGTCGCGCATAAAATCGCGCATGACCTTGATCTTGAGTTCATCGGTGCAAAAGCGCATGACCGGGTTCGGCAGCATCTTCTTGGTCGAGATCAGCTTAGCGAATGGCGTCCCGATCCGGTCGGCGCTGTTGTAACCGACCGCTTTGAACCGCTCCCAATGCTGGCCGGTCCGCTGGACAAATTCCAGCCAGTGAACGACGACATTCCACCGGGTCGCGCATTCGTGCACAAAGCGCAGCGTTTCTTCGCGCTCTTTGCCGGTGTTGGCGAAAGTGACATGCACGTCATCCGCAAGCGTCCCGCCATGGGCCTGCAAGATGCGCCAGAGCATGTAGGCGCTAGTCCGCCCGCCGCTGAAACTGATCAACGCCGGTCCGGTGATGAAGAATGGGTCAGGGGCATTCCCTCCTGGGGTCTGTCCGTTATCCACGATCCCCTCCCTTGATAGACCCTGTGGGATGGGCAAATCCCTGCGGGACCGCGCTGTCGTGAACGGCACCGGCTTCGCCGTTACCGCCCTGACGGGCTTCCATCGCTTTTGCGAGCGCGGGCCAATCGGCAGGCTGATCGTGGTAGCTTGCCTTCATCGTTGCCGAGCCATCGGGCGCGACCACGAAGATCGGCAGCCAGCCAAGGGCTTTGCTGTCCCAAAAGGCGTGCGCGCCGTCGCGGAACGGGTCGTCAATGCGACCGTTATGGCAGGGCGGGTGCTGACCAGTGCGCCGCGACCAGCTAATTGGGATGATGATGAAACCGGCCCCGTATAACTCGTTGCGAATGTCGTATTTGTCGACCGGCAAGACCATCTCGTAGAAGCAGTCCCACGCCAAGTCGGGTTGATATTCGATCTTCATCATGCGGCTGACGCGCTTGGAGAGAGCAATATCTGACCGGCGCGTAGTCTCACTGTTCGGCACAGGCTTGGGCGCCCAGCGGAGTTGCAAGCGGGGAACCGGAAGCCCGTCCCACTGGCCAGCATAATGGAGCATCAGCTTCTTGGTGATGTCGCGGCGATACGCGAATGCATTGTCCGCCATCACTTATTCCCCCTTCTTTTTAGTCGTGTGAGTCTGGGTGCTGGGTTCGGGCGCATGGTCTTCGACCACCGGGCCTGCGCCCTGCGGGTCAAGCCGCTGCGCGTCTTGAGCAAAGCCGCTAGTCCCTTGCGCGAGCAGCGCCTTGCGCCAGCCTTTCGGGGGCGGCCACGACACGCCCCAGCCAGCCAAGGTCGCGCGGGTCCAGCCGCCAGAGGGGGTTGCGGCTGCGTCGATCTCGTCGCGTGTCATTGGACACTCCCTTTCTCAAGAGTGTGCTCGCGCCCGTCCAAGCTGTTGTGGACGCACACGCCGTCGTCATCGAGAGCAGGGCGACACCAGCACGCGGCGGAATCCTCATGCTCGCGCAAATCGCCAAGCGGAACGACGTGAATGCGTTCAGCTTCCATCGGGCAAGCCTTCCAGCATGTGGCGAACCATCGCCTCCGCCTCCGTGGCGCCGATCAGATTTGTCCCGACAGGCCAGTGACGCGAGCGCATCGGCTCGTCAGGGAAGGGCGACGTAAAGCTGATGCCGTTGTCGGGGCGGAACGGGTTGGGCAGCTTCCACGATAGGAAACGCTGCGCCATGTGCTTGATCTGGTCGTCGGTCATTGGCCAAGTCCTTTTGCGTTAGCGATGCGATGCTGGCACGAAGACGACGCCAGTCGGCTGAGCCCCGAAGGGGTCGCAGCGCGGGCCTCGTCAGAGGCAACGCCAACCCCTTGCGATCGTTCGTCAATCCAAGAGAGGGGAGCGTTTAGGGCGCGGGGGATCATGATGCGTCTGCCGCTTCAAAGACGATGCCACGGCAATAGGTGTCGGCATCCTCCAAGATGACGAAGGTTTCGTGCGGGATTTCGGTGACGTAGAGCCACGAAAAGCCGTCCTCTGCCCACACGGCTTCGATCTGACGAGCGTTTGCCTTGGCGCGTTCAAAATAGGGGCAGACTTCTTCGTCGCATTCGTTGACGAGCGGCCCGTTCTCATTGACGTAGATCGTGCCGCCATCATAGACACCGGCCTCATCGCGCCAAGCGCCCCGGAATTCAGCAAGGTCATCGCTGGCGCCGAACAGTGCGACCAGACCGGCAGCCTTGAAAGCCGCTTCCTCGTCGCGGGTTATTTCCTTGGTATATTCGCGCCCGTTCAAGAGGGCTGCGGCTTCCTTGGTGTTCATCTTGGGGTCTTTCTACCCCGGTCCAAAAGGGGCGTTGCGACGAGGACCGGGGATTGCGCCGTCGCGGCGGTGAAAGTCAGGCGGCTTCCTTCGATCGGTAGCGCGCGTGGTAAGTGTTCAAATCGGGGTCGGGATCGGTCAGGCGGACGCCTTGCTGGGCGCACTCCCGCTGGATTGTGTCGAGATACCGAACCATCTGCGGCACCTTCATCTCGCTGGTGACGGGGATGAAGCGCATTGCGACCAGTTTTTGCGCGTATGGCAGCGGCTTGATCGCGGCGTCGTATATCTCGCGAAACTCGGCGCTTTCCTCGCGCAGGATCGGGACGCCGTGAATCAGCTTCCACTCGCACCGAACCTCGTCGGCGGTCATGTCGCCGCGCTGCTCGGAAGCTTCTCGCGCCCACAGAAATTGCAGGCGGTTCTGGTCCAGAGAACGGTCGCGGCCCAACTGCCATTCGACCGTGAAGGGCTTGGCAAGGTTGCTGGCGAGCAGGACAAAGGCGTCCAAGTCGTCCTGGCTGTTGATTATGCGGTGAGGCATCAGGCCAACTCCCCCTTGTCGCCCTTCCACAGGCGCCAGTATTCGGCAGCCATCTTCTGCGCCGTCTCGCGGGTCAGACCGATCTTCGACCATCCGCGCAGGGTGTGCTCAACGTGATGGCCCTTGCAGAGCGGTATTGCGTTATGGTCGCTTGCCTTGGTTCCCATACCCTTGGAGCCGGGGGCAGGCGTGTGCGCGGCCTCCATTTGGCCTGAGCAGCCTCCTAGCTTGGCTACGGCGCACGGACGCCCCCGGAGCCACTGGTGGTAGGCCTTCTGGACCTTCCACGCTGGGCGAGGCGCGTTGCGCTTGCGGGGGCGAACATCAACGAGCATTTTTGAACTCTCCGCGCGGGCTGATTTCGTCCAAGCTACTGACCGGCGGTCGACCACGAAGCGAGCGGCTGTGGTTGATACGCTTCAATCGGTAAGCAGGGTCCCGCCGGTATCGGGCGCGCTCGTACTGCGAAATTTCACGGGGAGTGGCCTTACTCATGCCGCAGCCCTCGCTTCCTCGGGCTGCCACTTGGCGATGAGCGTTGCCAGCTCGTCGTTGAACTGGTCAACGGCGGCGACTATCTCTGCAATGTAGGCTTCATCGCGATAAACCCGCTTGATGAAGGTCGGCATTTTGCGCCAGTAGCATTCGAGGTCGCACCACTCGCGCTCGGCAACCCAAAGCTGCCCTTGGCACTGTGCGAGGTGTTCGGCTGGAAACCGGTCGGCCTCAAGAACTGCCATCATCAGGTGAGGCAACTTGGTCTTGATTTCGAGCATCCCGTCGTTGCCGATCAGGCCATCAGGGCTGCAACCTTTGGGGCCGTTCGTGATGAACCCGACTTGCTGCGGCTCAACGTCGTGCATGAAGGCGTAATAGGCGCGAGCCTCAGGCTCCATTTCATGCCCGCGCTCCATGTGCGCGTTGCTGAAATTGTCCATCGGCTCGCCCGTGATGATCTCGCCGGCCAGCTTGTAGAGATAGGTCTGTCGGGTCTTGCTCTCCCCACCGCTGCGACCTTTCGCCATGATTGTGGCGAACTGCGAGGCGGTGGGGAGGCCCATGCGAACGCCGAACCATTCGGCGCTTCCTTGCTCCATGTCGTGAATCTGCATCATGCCTTCTTCGCCTTCGCATCGAGAGCCTTCATCGCTTCGGCGAAGCGGCGGGCGGGCATTTCGGAAAGGTCGGCAATGCGGAAATATTCGCAGAATTTAACCTCGTCGGCTTGAACGTCTGAGACGCGCGACATGAGAGCGTTATATTGGGCGACAGATACCGGATGCTCGGCGGCTACATCGTTGCCGTCCACGTCCTCATCGCCCACAGCGACGTTCCAGATGCCCTTGAGCAGATAGCGCGCGCCATAGGAGCCTGCGGCCCCGGCAGCGTGCGTCAGCGTCATCACGTCGCCGCCCTTGGCGCCCTTGCCATCGGCGGGCATGTCACGGTGATAGGTGCGCGTATGGCCGGCGTTGTGAGCGACGTAGCACAGCACGCGGACGTGATTGGGCTTCGGTGAATCGCCTTCGTCGAAGCTGAGCGAAAAGCCGTGGTGCGTGTAAATCGGGCGCAGCGCACGGTCGAGCTTATCAAAGGTTGCATATCGGCTGCGCGTCTGCGGGTTTGATGCGTTGGCAGAGATCGGCCGCATTTCAGCCTGAGCGGCGTTCATCGCCTGGTTGAAGGCCATCTCAGCATCACGGGCCGATACCTGCTGTTGCAAGGCAATCAGGCGCTCCATTTTGTCGATATCGACGGTCGGGTCACTCGCGGCGCGGGCGATCACATCCATGAGGCTGGCGGAATAATTGGCGACGACGCCCTCGGACGCCTCGACCTTTTGCAAGGCGGTCATTTCGTTTCTCCATTCGCAAGGGGATTGATGCCCGATAGGGGCGAGACGGGAACCGGCTCGACGGCGATAGCCGCGAAAGCCCCGGTCCCCGAAGGGGATGCGCCAACCTCTTGTGTCGAGGCCCAAACCCCAACAAGAGCAAAGACCAACCCCCCAAAAGCAAGAGGCAAAGCCCATCCTGTTATACGAGTATATCGTAAGGGGGTGGTCACTGGACGATACCTTTCTCTCGCGTGAGCTCGCGCCCGTCCAAGCTGTTGTGGATGCACACGCCTTCGTCATCGATCGTTGGGCGGCACCAGCACTCGGCGGAATCATCATGCTCGCGCAGATCGCCGAGCGGCACGACGTGGAGGCGCTCAGCTTCCATCGGGCAGGCCTTCCAGCATGTGGCGAACCATCGCATCAGCTTCCGTGGCGCCGATCAGATTTGTCCCGACAGGCCAGTGGCGCGAACGCATCGGCTGGTCGGGGAAGGGCGGCGTGAAGTTGATGCCGTTGTCAGGCCGGAACGGGTCAGGCAGTTTCCACGACAGGAAG
This sequence comes from Sphingomonadaceae bacterium 3R27C6, assembly GCA_005503215.1. GTDB lineage: Bacteria > Pseudomonadota > Alphaproteobacteria > Sphingomonadales > Sphingomonadaceae > Sphingopyxis. Next base: position 110,888 of record SCNS01000017.1, read on the forward strand.
CGCTGCACCATGTGCTTGATCTGGTCGTCGGTCATCGTTCAATACTCCCTGATAGAGGAGGGGGTGGACCGGAGAGGCGTAAGGAGGGGGAACCTCTCCGGTCCGGGGGCGTCAGTCGGCGACTTGGCGGACCTGTTCGCTGAACGGATCGAACTCGCGCGAAATACGGAACTCGATGATGCCGGACAGGTCGTGGAAGCCTTCGTGGGGCACCGCGGCGTCCTGAATGAGCGATGCCGGTTCATCGAGAATGGCGTAGAGAACGCGCATGCCGGGAGGCACATTGTCCGTGCGTTCCATCACTTCGCCGCCGGTCAGGACGTGATGATTTCCCGATTCCGAATGGCTCACGATCCAGCCGGCCTTGGTGCGCTCGGCAGGAACGGTCATCATGCCTTCGGGCAACGCGCTAATCTGGATAATGGTAATTTCGCCTTGGGCGCCGACGATCTTCTTCATGGTAAAATGCCTTTCTGGTGGTTGGTTGATTCAGGTCCGCACAAGCGGGTGCAGATATTCCGATACGGGGTCCCCGATGCGCCAAGCTTGAGCTGCGAGAGCGGTGTCGATGGGAAGGCCGTCGATGTCCGAAACCATCGGGACGCCCTCCATGATCGTGCCATTGCGGGGGCATGCGGCGACGAGGTAGCGCCCGGGATTCGGTAACCCCGGAAGGTTGACCTCGAACAGTTTTCCGATGTCTGGAGAGCCGCTATCGTCGATGTATCTGCCACGACGCTGCTCAATGAGTGCAGGGATCATTCGCGACCCGAGAATGGCAAGCCCGGCAGCGCGCTGCTCGACATTCTCGGACTTGAGAACCTCGATGGGGTCAACGCCGTCGCGGTCCTCGATCCAGCTCGCCGGAACGCGGGTGCCGTGCCATGCATGAAGCCCGTAACCGTCTGCATATTGGACTGCCGCAGACTTTTCGCCGTGGAGGCGGCGCTGCTCGTCCCAAGCTACGCTGGTCGGTCGCTCCGACACGACACACAGCCCATCGTACGGCCACCACCATTCGCATTGGAAACCGACGGCCTCCATGATATCGAGACGACGGGCTGTTTCGGGCTGGAATTTGACGCCGATCTTCTGCCCGAACCGCGCCCATGCGATCCAGTAGAGGTCTTGCGAACCCCAGAGGAAATTCGGGTCCCATGCGGGTTCGTTCGAAATTTTTTGGCCCCTGAGCTGGTCCCAGAGCTGGCCCCTGAGCTGGCCCCCGAGCTGGTCCCAGAGCTGGTCCCTGAGCTGGTCCCTGAGCTGGCCCCTGAGCTGGCCCCTGAGCTGGCCCCTGAGCTGGTCCCAGAGCTGGCCCCTGAGCTGGCCCCCGAGCTGGCCCCCGAGCTGGCCCCTGAGCTGGTCCCTGAGCTGGTCCCAGAGCTGGCCCCTGAGCTGGCCCCTGAGCTGGTC
>SCNS01000018.1 GCA_005503215.1 Sphingomonadaceae bacterium 3R27C6
CGCCATTGGACCGCTTCCCAAAGCGGGCCCCAATGGACAGGTGGCCGAGTGGTTAAAGGCAGCAGACTGTAAATCTGCCCGGGTTTCCGTACGCTGGTTCGAATCCAGCCCTGTCCACCATCCTCCCATCCGAGGGTGTCCGCCGAACCCCCTAGAAATCCCGGAAAACCTAGCGTATCATCCACGCATCGTCCGCATGCGTCCGGGGCAATTTGCCTGCAGCCGGAGCGTAGTGTGGGGGAAGTGTGGGGGAAGATTGTCTTTCCCCCACACTCGTGTTCCCCAGAATGTGGGGAGAAAGTGTGGGGGAAGATTCCCATGGGCAAACTCACGGCGGTTGCGGTTAAGGCCGCTCTTGCGAATCCGGGCACCTATCAGGATGGTGACGGCTTGTTTTTGAAGGTCGACAAGCGGGGAGGGGCGTCTTGGACCCTTCGCCTGCAGCGCGACGGCAAGCGTCAGGACATCGGGCTGGGCAGCGCGAAGTTGTTCACTTTGGCGCAGGTCCGCGAGAAGGCCGGCGAGCTTCGCAAGGCGGTCAAGGTCGACCGGCGCGACATATTGGCTGAGCGGAAGGACGAGGCGTCTGCCAAGGTGACGTTTCGCGAGGCGGCGAGGCAATATCACGCCGAGAACGAGGCGGGATGGAAGAGCGAGATCTACGCCCGCCAATGGCTTTCCAGCCTTGAGAATTACGCCTTCCCGAAACTGGGCGACGAGCAGACCGGTGCGATTGTCGCGGCTGACATCATAAACGTGCTCACGCCGATCTGGCAGGAGATACCCGACACCGCCCGTCAGGTGCGCAACCGGATCTGCACCGTGCTGGATTATGCGCATGCAAAGGGCTGGCGTTCACGCGAGGCTCCCTCAGGTAATAGCAGCCTGAAAGCGGGGCGTGGCTTGCCGCGGCAACTCAAGAAGACCGAGAATCGCAAGGCTATGCCATATGCGGCTTTGCCCGGTTTCATCACTGCACTGCAGCGCAAGCCATCCTACAGCAGGCTTGCGCTGGAACTACTCATCCTGACCGGTGCGCGCAGCCAGGAGGTGCGTCTGGCGACCTGGGACGAACTCGACATCGAAGCGCGGCTATGGACTGTGCCCGCCGATCATATGAAGCGTGGCAAGTCGCATATCGTGCCGCTGTCCGATGCCGCGCTGGAAGTGATTGCAAAAGCGCATGCTTTCAGGCTCCCGGACACAGACGTGATTTTCCCCGGTGCGAGTGGGAAGACGATGTCCGATATGACGCTGCTCAAGGTGCTACGTGACATGGCTGAGCCATTTCATGTCCATGGCTTTCGCTCGACATTCACCGATTGGGCGGCGAACGAGGGTTTTCCCGATGCTGTTGTGGAAGCGGCGCTCGCCCACAAGACCCCCGATGCCGTGCAAGCGGCCTATCGCCGCACAACATATCTTGGCACTGCTGACAAACCCGGAGCTCGTATCGATCTCATGCGCGCATGGGGAAATTATTGCCTCGCTCGTGGGGCGGGCGACGAAAACGGCTAGTGTGGGAAAAGTGTCGAAGCGCAGCAGCTAATGGTGGAAGCCTAGCCCGTCCTCTTTGTATTCGAACCGCGCTCTCATCGACGCTTGGATCGCAAGCGGCGAGCCAATTCACTTCAATGCTCCAGAGAAACCTGAGTGTAGGAACTGCTCGGTGATCCAGACACGCGGCATCGCGTAGAACGTTTTGGCGCCATGCCACTGCCCGATAAAGGTTGGTCGTGCGGGTCCTGCAACAGCTTTATTTGGCCCGCTCCGATCCGGCTGCGCCGTAAGGCAGCGTGACCGCCGGGCGAAGCTCGTTGCCGCGCCGGCGATCCGCGCCGAAGCATTTCGCGGGAAGCTGAATTCAAAGCGAATGCTGTTTCTCAAGTAATCTGTGCCCCGCCGCGACACCCGCGGCAGCCTGTCAGTTCGGCGGCCAGTGGCGAGGTTTGCCGCTGGCCGCGTAATCACATTCAGCCCTTCCCCGCCGCGAGAAGCCGTGCCTCCCCGCCGCCGGCCCCGCGCTGCGAGGCCGAGAGTGAGAGAAGACGGGGATTCTCGTGGCGAGCCTGAGGCCAAGAGAGAGTCTTGTGGCGGTTCGCCATGGAGAAAACCCATGGTTCACTCGGTATCAAACTTCACCCCGCGTCCGCCTCCTGACGCTCCTATCGAGCGATTGAGCCCACCCCGCAAGATCCAGCGGTCGCCGCCGGCGGGCTGATCTCGCGCCGCCGCACCATTCCGAAATCTCACACATCAGACCAGCCCGCGCCTTGATGCGCGCGGCTGCGCGGAGTCACGTCCATGGCCCAGTTTCAAATCCTGTGCCCCCACTCGGAAAACGAGTGGCGGCCGATAACCATCGATTTCCGTTTCGCTCCGACAGGCGATCAGCAATATCTTTGGCCCTCCTTCGAGGAGGCTGAGGCGGCCCGGCGCCAATTGCTTGCAAATTCGCCGGGCGCCCAGCTTCGGATCGCACTTGCGGGTGCCGACATCGGCGACGTCGATTGGCCCACTCGAGAAAAGCTAAGATTTGCCGATGGCACCTATGCGCCGACGCCCTGGCACGAAGAGGCCTGGTACCAAGCAAGGCATGAAGAGCATTTTTGCCACGTTTCAACTGAACAGCTCGGGAAAATTGCTTTCACGGAAAATGCGGCCAAGGGGCAGGTCGATCGCCAGCTAGTTATGTCGCCCGGGCGCTATCTTCACCGCTTTTTCTCCTCAGACCTCGACAATAACGCAATTGAGGGCTGGTGCGCGCGGCTCTCGGTGCAGCTCGATGAAGACACGCTCAAAATCACGCAAGATGCTGACGAAATAGAAGATGTTTATGTCGGCGGACCGTCGAGCTGCATGGCGCATGAGACGAACGAGTTCGACAGCTTCTGCCATCCGACGAGGGTTTATGCCGGTCCGGATACCGCCATCGCCTATATCGGCTCGCGGGCGGATGCGCGAGCTCGCAGCGTGGTCTGGCCTGAGCTCAAAATCTATACCAGCATCTATGGTGACGTATCTCGCCTCAAGCTGCTTCTAGAAAATGCGGGGTACTCCAAAGGCAGCCTGAATGGCGCACGCATTCGGCGTATCGTGGACGGCGACAGTTTCGTCGTCCCCTACATCGATGCTGGAGACGATCTGGCCGATGACGGCAAATTCCTCATTGTCGGACATGGAAGCATTCCGTCGGAAAACACCAACGGCCTAGGCGATAGAATCTGGTACTGCCCGCGCTGCGAGCAAGATGGCAGCGAGCACGACATCGTCTATTTTAGGGACGGATCGTCGGAGGAGTGGTGCTATCACTGCTTCACCGATCACACGGTCTTCTGCGCCCACAATGAGCGCCCATACAGCGACGCGGAAACCTTCATCACCGTGTTCGCCGATGGCGACGAGCATGATGTGCTCGAGGAGGATGTCGACGCTTTCGGGGCTGTCTATGTCGAAGATCGTGGTGATTGGTGGCTCGCGACCTGCTGCCGACAATGCGACGCCAGCGGCGACTGGTACCATGCCGACGACCTTACCGAGTATCATGGCGAATGGCTCTGCGACGACCATCTTCCCGTGGCATTCGCCGACGACGACGCGTTCCTGCTCAACGCTCATGTCCTGACCTTCCGCCAGTTCCAAGAGGATATGGCGGGCATCGCGGCTGAGGTCGCCAAATGGCAGGCGGCCGGCGATCGGGCGCGCGCAGAGTGGCTCCGGCGTGCGCAGCACCCTGGGGAGCAGCCTCTTCAAAACGCGCCCTGCTGTGCATCGCATGAACGGTCCGGCTACGATTGCGTCCGCCAACCTCGAAGTGTCTCGGGGCGACGGTCATCCGTCACGCGTCCCTGCACCGCAATTGGCTGCTGCCGCACTTCCACTCTTCGCAGGAGTTTGATTCCATGACCTATGACCTGTCGGGCCGAGCGGGCCTGCTAGAAATCCTCTCATGGGCTCGCCCCCATGACAGCGCCACCGAACGCGCCTTCTGCCGCGAATATCTCGACCGAATTACCGGCATGCGCTCAGATGCCTTCGGAAATAGAATGCTGACCGTCGGTGACCGGCCCCACGTCCTGTGGAGCTGCCACGTCGATACCGTAGCTGCCAAAGGCGGGCAGCAGGCTGTCGGGATCGATGAGAATGGCGTCGCGTCATTGTGTGACGGCAAGGCCGGCATGTCGCTGGGCGCCGACGACGGGGCCGGATTATGGATCATGATCAACATGATCGCTGCGGCCCGCCCTGGCCGATATCTTTTCCATCGCGGAGAGGAGCAGGGCTGCCTGGGATCTCGCTGGATCGAGCGGAACAGCCCGGACCTGCTTTGCGGCATCGAAGCGGCCATCGCATTCGATCGTGCCGGAGTGGATGACGTGATCACCCATCAAAGCTTTGGTCGAACATGCTCCGACGCCTTCGCATCGAGCCTCGCACTGGAGCTCAATGGGCTCAACCGGGACTTCGGTTACAGGCCCGACAATACGGGCGTCTATACCGACACCAATGAATATGCCGGGATCATTCCCGAATGCACAAACCTCTCGGTCGGCTATGAACGCCAGCACGGTCCTCGCGAGACGCTGGATGTCGTCCACTGCGAGAAACTGCTCGCCGCCATGCTCGAAATCGATGCGTCGAAGCTCGTGATCGAACGCGATCCGTCCATTGTCGAAGATGATCGCTGGTGGTTCGATCGCCGCAGCCATGGCGACGCGTTCGCCGAGGCCGTTGCCGACCATCCGGCCCTCGCAGCCTGGATGCTTGAGCAGTGCGGTGTCACTCTCGACGACTTCCAAATGGAAGTTTGGGCGGAGGATATGGACGAGGGCGGGCCTTATCGTCCGCTGGTGTCGTCTTGATATCGCTTTGGTGCCTCTCGTCAGCGATCAGGTGGAGCGCAGCATGATAGTCGGGCTCACCGATATTGGGCCGGACCGCGCTGATTCTTATCGGCAGAGCGCTGGGGGCTTGATTTTGGAGATCGTCTCGTGAAAATTGAAGTTCTACGTGCCGGCAGGGGCTGCTGGCGCCGAAGTGTTCTTGGCGCTCGTCGATCGATTTCCGATCGCGCGAGCCCTCGAATGCAAGGCCGCCTGAAGGAGCCCCGCATGACCAGTTCCGCCGCTGATATCGCGCGCCGACTTGCCGACAATGCCGAAGCGGTGTGCCGCCGCTATCTCTCCAACGGCCGCCGCGAAGGCAATTACTGGATGGTTGGCGACATAAGCAATAGTCCGGGCCGAAGTCTCTATGTCCGGCTCGCCACGCGCGCCGCGGGCGGCGGGGCGGCAGGCAAGTGGACCGATGCCGCGACCGGAGACCATGGCGATCTTCTCGACGTCATTGCTGCGAGTTGCGCACACATGGGGTTTCGCGACACGCTTAATGAAGCGCGGCATTTCCTGAGCCTGCCGATGCCGGAGATGACGCCTGCGGGACCGAAAGCCAGAAAAGGGGCGCAAGGGTCGCCCGAAGCGGCACAGCGGCTTTGGGCGAGTTGTCGACCGACAGCCGGCACTTTGGTCCGGGACTATCTCGCTGCCCGGGCGATTAACGACGTGCGCGAGTGCGATCCGCTGCGCTTTCATCCGCGCTGCTTCTATCGTCCCTCGAAGGACGATGAGCCCGGAGGTCGGTCCGCATGGCCTGCGATGATCGCGGCAGTGACCGACGAGGACGGCCATGTCACCGGCGTCCATCGGACCTGGCTCGATAAGGGGGGCGCCGACAAGGCGCCGGTTACCTATCCTCGCCGCGCCATGGGCTTGCTTCTCGGTCATGGCGTCCGCTTCGGGCCGGCATCGCCGGTCATGGCAGCGGGCGAGGGGATAGAGACCCTGCTATCGCTCCGCCAGCCGATGCCGACCATGTCCCTGATTGCCGCAACGTCGGCCGCGCATCTCGCGGCGATCGCCTTTCCGCCCGTCTTGCGTCGCCTATACGTCGCGCGCGACGACGATCCCGCGGGGGCCGGAGCGGCCGCAGCACTGGCAGAGCGCGCCGATCCGGTCGGGATCGAAATCATCTCGCTCGAACCCGAGCGCGGCGATTTCAACTCCGATCTTATGCTTCTTGGCCGCGATCGCCTCGTCCGGTCTCTTGAGCGCCAGCTTCACCCGTCGGACCGTCAGTTCTTTCTCTGAGGCCAGAGATGAACCGGAGAAGGGAAGCGAAAGGGAGGACATGAAACCGGATCGCGGACGCCCGTCGGGGCCGTGCCCCGGCCTTCGCAAGAGGGCGACTGCGGCAGGCGGGGCGGGAGCCGCAATGGCGGCGCAAGCGGCTATTTTCCGCCGGGGCCGTCGGCCCCTTTGCATCGCGAAGCAAAATAGCCGCGAGCGCGCCATCCTCCGCTTCGCTTCGGCCCCGCCCGCCGGCGGGGTGCGGTCCCGTCCCGCATGCCGCACCTCGTCGCCGCGAAGGCCGCGCGGGCGCGGCCAGGCCAGGAGACCCGAAATGACCGTTCCAAACGACCATCCCGCCTCAGCTTCTGCCGAACCCGGCTCGACTGCCTATCTCCTCCAGGAAATGCAGCTCTTCGGCTACCGGCCCTATGAGGATGAGCCCGACCCGCGGCCTCTACCGGATGCCCGGCTTGCCGGAGGCGCCATCGCCGATATGTTCGACGGGCTCACGGGCTGCCTCGCCGAGACCCGTATCGAACCCGATCTCGAAGACCTGCTCTGGAATCTGGTCAACCTCTTCCACCGCGCCGGCGATCGGATCGAGCGCCGGCTCGACGAAAATGAGCAGCTCCAGCGCAAGCTGCAACGCGAACAGGATGGCAGTGAGATCCGCTCGGTCGAGCTCGAACGCGCGACCCTTCAAGGCATCTCGCTCATCGAGAGGCGCGACGCCATGGAATTCTTCCGCGAGGCCGCCGCCGATCAATTCCGCACTCACATGCGCAAGGCTTGGATGCCCCGCACCGGTTCCCGCGCGCATCACAGAGCGCTGACGGCATCGGTCGTCGACAGCCGGGACTTCCTCGACGCGCGCCTTCGCGAAAAGGCGGCGACCTTGCTGCCCGAAGGAACGCGGATCGCCTTTACCGGCGGGAGCGATAGCGACGATCATAACGCGATCTGGGCTGCACTCGACAAGGCTCGCGTGCGGCATGCCGATATGATCCTCCTCCACGGCGCAACGCCGACCGGCGCCGAGCGAGCGGCAGCCTGCTGGGCCGACAACCGTGGTGTCGCGCAGGTGGCGTTCAGGCCCGATTGGAACAAGCACGGCAAGGCGGCGCCGTTCAAACGCAACGACCGGATGCTCGAGGCGCTACCAGTGGGGCTTATCGTCTTTCCGGGAACTGGAATTCAGGACAATCTCGCCGACAAGGCGATGAAAATGGGCATTCCGCTGTGGGACTTCCGCAAGGGCGGTGGCTGAGCCGCGGATTTCCGCGGCTTTGCGTAAATTGCCTCAATCTGGTTCTATCTCTGGAATATATTTGAATAATATGGGGTTAGCCCGCACTTTCAGATTCTCCCAAGATCGCCTGGACCAGCGGTGATCGGCCGTCGCGGGCCGGCCAGCCTTGTAAGAGGGCAAGGCCGCACGCACTGACGAGGGGCTCGCGGACCCGGCAGGTCGGAAACGCCGGTCGGCGCGCCAAGGGTCATAATGCCGACGATGGACGCCGCGCATGCATTTGCGCTCGACGTCAGCCGGGTGAAGGACAAGGCGGGTCTCGCCGACCTGTTGCAGGAAGCGTGTTCGCGAATGGGCTGCTCGTGGTTCGCACTTAGTCACCATATCGACTTCCTGGCGGCTCCGGATCGGGGCGTGCGCGTCCACAATTATCCGGAAGAATGGGCTCTCTGGTTCGACGAGCAACGTCTGGGTGTAACAGATCCCGTTCACCGCGAGAGCCAGCGCAGTATGTCGGGTTTCCTGTGGCACGATATGAAGACCGAGCGGCCCGAAGACGAAGTCATTCTTGCCGAGGCGCGGCGGCACGGCATCGGTGACGGTCTCACCGTGCCGGCGCATCTTCCCGGCCATGCGCATGGCTCTGTTTCGTTTGCGTGGAAGCCGGGTAGTTCTGCGAGTGCCGACGCGCTGCAATTTGCGCGGATGATTGGCGGTCCCGCTTTCGATGCGGCGCGCCTTATCGCCTATCCGGATCTCGCGCACATCGGGCCACGCCTTACCCGTCGGCAGCGCGAGGTGCTGATATGGGCAGCCAAGGGCGAGTCCGTGCCCAGAATAGGGCTGAGACTTGGTCTCAGTCCGGACACGGTGCGCGAACATCTGCGCAATGCCCGCCAGCGCTACGAGGCGAATGGCGGTATCACGCTTACCGTGCGCGCGCTGTACGACGGCGACATAAGTTTCGAGGACATCGCCAAGCGCTGAGAAAAATTGGGGACACCCCCCGATCATGCTATGGTGCAGCGGCGAAAAGCCCTTCAATTGGAACGCCTCTTTTCAAACGGAGGCAAATCCATGCTGCTTATTGTCGATTCCACCAACCGGGCGCTCGAGCACAAGGCGATGCGCACGATGTTCGAGGCGCGCAAGCGCGTTTTCATCGATCTTCTGAAATGGGATATTCCTGCGCTGGCCGATCGCTTCGAGCTGGACCAGTTCGATAACGTCGATGCCACCTATCTGATCGTGACCGATCCGGACGGCGAGCATCTCGCCTCGGCGCGGTTGCTACTCGCCACCCGGCCTGCCCTCCTCGACAGCCTCTTCCCGGGGCTGGTCGCAGGGGACGTGCCGCAGGGCCCCAACGTCTTCGAAATCACCCGCTTTTGCCTATCGCCGGGCATCGGCGCGCGGCAGCGGCGGATCGCGCGCGACGCGCTGCTGGTCGGGCTTGCAGAGTTCGCGCTCGCCAACGAGGTCAGCACCTATACCGGCGTTGCTGAACTGCCCTGGTTCCGTCAGATCCAGACCTTCGGCTGGGACTGTCACTCACTCGGCGAGCCGCTCCTCCACCGTGGGCAGGCGCTCGTTGGCCTCCGCATCGATATCGATGCCTCCACCGTCGCAAAACTCGCGGCCGCAGGCATCGTCAGCAATGCAATCGCGGCCTCGGCCGCCTGCGCAGCCTAAGGAGGGTAAGATGCTGATCAACCACGCCGCCCTCGACGAGCGATCTCATCGATCCCCTGCCGCAAATGCCCTCATGGACCGCGGCTATGCGGTTCTGCAGGGCGCCGCTCCGACATTGCTTATCGAAGCGATCGCCGCGGATCTCGGACCACGCTACGAGGCGACGCCCTTCTGCGAGGGCGGTTTCTACGGCGAGCGGACCAAGCGGTTCGGCCGCCTCCTGATCCGCTCGCGGCATATGGCCGATCTCGTGATGAACCCGGCGATCCTCGAATTGGCTGAGACTGCGCTCGGAAACTGGTGCGAGCGGATCCAGCTCAATCTCGCGCAGGCGATCGAGCTGCATCCCGGCGCGCTCGCGCAATTCCCGCACCGAGACCAGGATATGTGGCAAGGTGCGCTGGGCGAGGTCGAATATCTGGTGAATGTCATGTGGCCGCTGACACCCTTCACCGAGGAGAATGGCGCGACGATCATCTGGCCCGGCAGCCATGGCGTCGAAGCCTTGGTCGAGGAGCCCAAAGAGGCCCCGATTATTGCGGAGGCCGAGCCCGGCGACGCGATCGTCTTCCTCGGCTCGACGCTGCACGGCGCCGGCGGAAACCGGAGCTGCGACGTCCGCCGCGGGATTATCGTCAGCTACTGCCTCGGTTGGCTCAAGCCCTATGAAAATCAGTGGCTGGCCTATCCGCCTGAGATTGCGCGGGCATTCTCGCCCGGCGTGGCGGCGCTTGCGGGATATGCCCAGCACCGGCCCAATCTCGGCAATTTCGAGGGTCAGTGCCCGTCGGTCCTGTTCGATGGCTATCCGCAAGATCCGATTGCCGCGATCGACGCGCTCCGGCCCGATCAGCAGGCACTGCTCGCCGAACATGTCGCGGCGCAGCGGGCTGAGGGCGGGGCACTGGCGACGTGAGCCCGGGCACGACCATGGAGCGCGTCTACCTGGAGCTGAAGGCGCGCATATTGTCAGGGAGCTATCCACCGGGCACGCGCCTCGATCCGACGCAGTTGGCGAAGTCCTTCGACGCCAGCGCGACCCCAGTTCGCGATGCGTTGCACCGCCTGTCGGGCGAGAGGATCGTCGAAAGCTGGCATCAGGAGGGGTTCCGCCAGCCGCTCCTCGCCGAGGCCGATCTTCACGATCTGTATGCGTGGGCGGGATCGCTCCTCGGCATCGCGTTGAAAGGGCAGTCGCCGCGCCCCGATCCGCCCGGAATGCTCGTCGAGCTCGCGCATGTGTCGGCCTATCCGGAAGCCGTCGATTCGCTGTTCCGTGCAATCGCGATGGGGAGCCCGAACCGCGAGCTGCGCTACGCGATCATCAATGTGGTCGAGCGTTGTCAGCGATTTCGCGTGGCCGAAGCGCGGATCGATGGCGGCTTGAGGGTCGTGCTCGCGGCGATGGAGGACGATTATCGCTTCGGCCGCTGGACGGCATTGCGCAGCAAGATCACGACCTTTCACCGGCGCCGCATGGCCCAGGCGGGCCGCGTCGTCGCGGAACTCAAGCCGCGTTCGGACCCGCTCAGATAATATTCGACATATTCGAGAATTATAAAATTCCTATACCGATTCAAGGGCGTAGCTTTAATGATGCCGCAATTCCGCGGCGTCAGCAAAGGAGGGTCCCATGGACCGCATCGACAACGCCGAAATCGAAGAACTGGGCATCGCCAGCGTCGAAACGCTCGGCGGGCTTCTGCCCTATCCCGAGGATGGCTCGGTCATCCACTTCAAGCCGGACGGCGCGATCACCGCCGACTGACGGGATGGCGGACGCGGCGCGCGGCGCCGCGTCCGTATCGCCATGAGCTATCATCTTCCATCCCATGTCAGCTTCGGCTTCGTCGGCGGAGGCGCGGTGCTCCTCGATATTGAGGCCGACCGCTACCTGATGCTTCGCGGCGCCGAAGCCGGAGCGCTTGCCGCTCTCGGCACCAGCGGAGCACCAAGGTCTGGCGCGGACCCGGCCCTTGACCGTCTCACGGCAAGGGGACTCCTTGCGAAGGGACCCGGCGCAGCCGTTTTGCCCATATCGGTGCCGGCACCGACGGCAAGCGCGCTGGAGCTTGCGGGCAAGGCCGAGCGCGCCAGCGCGCTCGAAATCGGTCGATATCGCGCCGGAGCCTCGCTGCGCCTTCGCTTCCAGGGGATTGGTGCAACGGTTGCCCGCTGGCGTGCCCTGAAAGCACGACACCTTCGCGGCCGCGCCGACCGGGCCACGGATCCGGGAGCAATGGCTCGCGGCTATGCGGCAGCGCGGGTGCAGCTACCCTTGCGCCGCCTCTGCGTGCCCGACAGTCTGGCGCTTGCGCGATTTCTTTGGAAGCGCGACGTCGATTGCGACGTCCTCTTCGGCGTGCGCATCGATCCCTTTGCTGCCCATGCCTGGGTCCAAAAGGGAGAGCTGCTACTTTCCGACAATATCAATGCCGTGGCGGACTATACGCCGGTTTTCCGGTTGTGACGATCCGCTGCGCTCTTGTCGCGGGGCCTCATACCCCGGTTTTGCCGGGCGGGTTCCACGACGCCGGCAGCATCGGGCGGGCCAGGTTGATCGTCGATGCCCGCACGACCGCCTGGATTAGTCACGGCGTGGCGCTGGTCGGCTGGGCTTTTCATCGCCAGGGATATGCTCCCTGCGAGGCGCTGACGCCCCCCGAGGTCGAGCGCATCGTAGCGAGCGAAGGAGCTTGGGCGATCAGCCAGCTTTGGGGTAATTTTCTTCTCTTCTGGGCCGGAGAGGACGGCAGCACTTTTCTCCTGCGATCCCCTATGAGCGGCCCTCCACTTTTCTGCTTCACCCAGGATGGGTCTGGAGGGCTGGTTCGTACTGCCTTCACCGATTTGCCGCTCGCGCGCGCGCTGGGCTTCGCGCTCGACACGCTCGACCCCGAACGCATCGATGCCTGGATGCGCTTTCCCCTGCTTCGCGGGGCAGCAGGCGAGATTCGCGGTGTCCGCGAGTTATTGCCCGGCGAGATCGCAGTCCTTGGCGAGGACATGACGCGGCCGGCGAGCTGGTCGCCATGGGATTATACGCAAAGACCTCCCGAGCGGATCGATCCTGAGGAGCTTCGCGATAAGGTCAGCCGTACAGTGTCGGCCTGGAGCATGCGGTTCGAGCGCGTGCAGCTAGAGCTCTCCGGAGGGATCGACAGCAGCATTATGGCGGCCTGCCTCAGCGGACGCCGTCGGCCTTGGCGCGGGCTCACGATGGCGACGACCGACCCCGACGGTGACGAGCGGCCCTATGCCCGAGCGGTTGCCGAACATGTCGGCGCGCCGCTGGCCGAGTGGCAGCGTCCGTCCTTTGGCGACCCGATGGCCCCGCCCCAGACACTCCGCGCGAGGCCAGGGGGCTTTGGCCTGCTCGGTCCGAGCGACGGCGCCTATCTGGAAGGTGCGCGCGAGTTCAAGGCCGACGCGATCTTCACTGGTACCGGCGGCGACAATGTGTTCGGCTATCTTACCTCGGCCGCGCCGGTGCTCGATGCCCTGCGCTACGAAGGGCCGATTTCGGGATGGCGCGCGGCGGGAGATCTCGCGCAACTCGCAAACGACAATATGTGGCGCGCGCTGGGCTATGCCATGAAGCGCTTGCTGAAGCCGCCGCCGCTCTGGCCAGTCGATCATAGCCTGCTCTCGCGGCGGTTCGCACGCGATCATCCCGAGCATCCCTGGATGGTCGAGGCACATCGCGCCTCGCCGGGCCAGCAGGTCTACGCGATAAAACTCCTCATCGTGCAGCCATTTCTCGATGGCTACGACCGCGCAGTATCCATGCCGATGATCGCGCCGCTGCTGTCGCAACCGATCATCGAATATACGCTCGGCGTCCCGAGCTGGCAGTGGGGAGAGGGCGGCCAGAACCGCGCGCTTGCGCGCAAGGCGTTCCGGCAGGACCTGCCCGAGATGGTGATCGAACGTCTGGGGAAGGGGCGCATATTGTCGGTATTCCTTCCTGCCTTTGAAACCCATCGCCAGCGCCTTCGCTCGTTTCTGCTGGACGGATGGCTGGCTGGAGCCGGACTCCTCGATCTCGATGCGGTCGCAGCGCTCTTCGCCGACGACACAAGGCCCGATCCGGTCATGGTGACCCGGATATTGAGCTTCGCGGATATCGAGCGATGGGCGCGTTCGGTCGCACATCCGCATTCTGGAGGAGAATAGCAGAGGATGTTCGTCATCGAATGCGATTGATGCTTTGACTGCGATGTCGTGCCGGGCGGTCCCCGGGGGAGGCCCGCCCGACACGAACCTATCGCGCAGGCACGGGCAAGGGCTCCTGTGGACCTCCGGCGCGATAATGGCGCCAGCGCTCATACTGAGCGGATTTCTCCGGAGCCGGGTCCTCCTCACCGGTCAGCCAGAACCGGAACCAGTCGAGATTGCGGTCATAGACGGCGCGCTTGTGTCGCGGCTGATATTTATTGTGGAGCTCATCTGCATAGATGATCATCTCCGCCGGCTTTCCGGCGCGCTTGAGCTTGGTGTGAAACTCCGCGGTCCAAGGGGCTTCCGCATCGGGCAACTGCATCAAAATCGGCGTGTCGATCGCGGCGATATCGTAAACCGCCGACGCGATCTTCCAGCGCGCCGGGTCGCTGTCCGGATCGCCCATGCGCCAATAATTCTCCAGCGTTGCCGCAAAGCCGCGGTCAGGGACGGCATTGGTCCAGAAGTAATGGGGCGAAATTTGGCCGGTCCCGATCGTCGCTGCTGCAAATGCTTTGCTATGGCGGAGAGCCCAGAGCGCGACGCCCGAACTATGGCTGAACCCCGCAATCCCCACTTTGTTCGGGTCGACGAGGCCCTCCTTGGCAAGATCCTCGATTGCGGCGGCGATGACGGTCCGGGCTAGTTCGTAGGTGCCTTCCTGCCCACCACGCGGTGGTCCGCGAAACGGATCGATGCACAGGACGGCGATGCCATGTTCAACGAGCGGCAGCATCGGAAGCTCGTCGCCAGTGCCGCCTTTCAGGAACCCGGCGCAATGATAATTCTGGACGACGACCGGTGTCGGAGTTTTCGTCCCGGCAGGCCTCAGCAGGATGGCTGAGCGATTGCCCGGGAGGGCGAGCGGAATGGCCTCGGCGCGTACGCGCCTCGCAAGTGCGGCATTGGGTTCGAAAACGACGCTATGCTTCGCCCCCGCGAGGGCGATGCGGACAAGGCGCGGCGGAATGAGGGGCTGACTTTCGGCGCAGAGGAGTGCGTCGCGCGCCACGGCGCAGCGAAGCGGGCGGTCGGTCAGGCGAAGCGCACCATCGGTCGTCACGATCTTCCGTGCTGTGCGAGAGCCGACGCTCCACTCCCACACATCCTCGCGCGCGCTGCCGGCATCATGGAAGAGCAGCAAGGCGTCCCGGCCTGGCCTCCACGCCGTCACCAGTAATCCTGGCGATTGGCAGATGGGAGCGGCACAGAGGATTGTCGCCCCATTTTTGCGGGTGACGGTCAAGGTCGTGCGCTTCGCCGCGCGTTCTACGGTCGCAACGCTTCCGTCGTCCGAGGCGACCGAGACCCCTTGCGATGGGGTACGGGTCTCCGTTTTGAGCGAGCCGGAGAGAGGGGTGGCGGCCGGTTGTAGTTGCACGGCTTTCTCGCGGCGCGGCGCATCCCACAATATCCGTCGACGGTCGAACCAGGGGCCGGTGAAGCGCTGCATGATCCTTTTGCCATCGTCGATGACGCCGCCGGCGATCGCCTGGTTGAGATCGACGGCGGCGTCGACCAGCACACCCTCCTCATAGGCCTTCATCTCCGCCTGCTCGATCTGCGCCCGTGTCGCGCCGACCGTATAGCGAAGGCTCTTGCCGTCCGCTGACAGCGCAAACTCGACTATATCTGCATCCTCGCGGATTTCTTCGCGCGCGCCGGCACCCTTTCTCCAGTGCCAAAGCGAGATCGCCCCGGCGTGGTACGCAAGGAACCGAAATCCGCGACTGTCGGGGTCCCAGACCGGGGTCTGGTCGGCGACGAGGCCCGCGCCGTCGATGCGAGCGAGGCCGCCGTCCGCCGCGAACTCCGGCTCGGACCCGTCGACCGCGCCGATATACCATGTGAGGCTCGTTTCGTTGGTTTCGAGCGAGGGCCGACTGACACGGAAGACGATATGCGTCCCATCGGGCGAAATCGTCGGGCCGCCGATCTCTGCGACTTCGACGAGGTCAGTAGCCGCGACAGGTTTGCGGTGGGCCGCCGCTATCGGATTAGCGGCGGCCAGTAACGCGGCGGCAATCACCATGTAATGACCGCCTGAAGCGCCATGTTCCTGCCGATCGCGCTAGCCTGTTCGGGGTCATAGCCCATCGCATAGCTCGGCCCACGGAACTGCACATAGGGCGGATCCTTGTCGAAAAGATTGTTGACGCTGAAACCAATCCGCAGCGAGCGTCGATCGGGATCGCCGATCCGCGCGCCGAGCTGGAGATCGAAGGTCGTCCAGCTCCTGACGCGCTCTACGGGCGTGACCGTGAGGTTGCGGTAGGAGCCCACGTGGTTCACCGCGAGGCCACCATCGAAGGCTCCGAGCGTTAGGCCAGCCCGCGCGCGAAGACGAAGCTTCACCGGACTACCGAGGGTTCCGACCACATGCTCGCGCGGCGCGCTTTCGGTGATCTGGTTGTCGATCGCGAATAGTCTGGTACCCCCGAGGCTGAGCGAGATGCTCCCGCCGCCAACCGGGCGGCTGTAGCCAAGGTCGAAATCCAGACCTCGGATCGCCGAAGTTGAGAGGTTGCGGGTCCTGAGATCGATGATGGCGCGGACGTCGGCTGGGGTTACGCCGAGTCCATTCGAGAAGTTCGGCCCAGTGAAATAGCCGTTCACCGTCGCGAGGTCCGGATTGTCCTGAATGATGGACGCATAAAGATCGCGCCGGTTCAGGATATTCCGGCTATCGCTCGATGCCGACGCAATTCGGTCGCGGTAGCGGATATCGAAATAGGTTAGCGACAGCTTCGTGCCCGGGATCGCTCGAGGCTCGAAGTCAATGCCGGCGGTCCAGGTCTCGGCGCGCTCGGGCTGCAGGTCGGGACGAAAGCCGAAGAGTGCGAGGACAACGGTTTGCCCGGTCGGCGACGAGGGATCGGCGACCCGGAGCGTCTGGTAGAGCGCGTTGGCGGTGCCTACCAGTTCGTCGAAGAAAGGCGCGCGGAACGACTTTCCATAGGAAGCGCGGAACGCCAGCCCAGGGAGCGGCGTCCAACGTGCGCCGAACTTTGGATTGGCGGTGTCGCCAAAGTCCGAATAATCCTCATAGCGTCCGGCAGCCGACACGGTGAGCGCGCCGGGAAAGCTGGCGCCGCTGTCGAAGATTGGGGCGACCAGTTCGCCGTAGAGGGCCTTGACGACGCGCTTGTCTGGCAGACCCGGGATGCCGATGACCAGCGGCGTGTCGGTGACGAGGTCGAGCACCTGCTCGAAGGTGAAGCGGTCGCGGCGATACTCGGCGCCCACCGCCATTTTGAGGTCGCCCGCGGGCAGCGCGAACAAGGTGCCGTCGGCACGGAGGGCTCCCGTCCAAACCTCGAACCGGGTTTTGGCGGTGATGGTACCACGCAGGCTGTCGATCAGCGCCGGGTCGTTGACCGCGCCATCGCCGAAGACATTGATCGCCTGCGGGGCGTTCGTCGAGGCGACCGCGCGCGAGAAGCGCAGGCTGTGGACCAGATTGAAGCTGTCATAACGCTCCTTCTGGCGTCCGAACCCGCCGGTCAGTTCGATCGACCAGGTCCCGATGTCGGCGCGTGCGCCAACGAGGCTGTTGAAGGCCTTTGCCGTGCCGCGCAGGCTTTCCGGGCCGAAGTCCGCTGCCGGATCATAATAGACGTTGATCGGCTGACCCGTTCCGATCGGGTCGACATAAAAGGGATTCGCACTTGTAACGCGGACCGGCGTCGGGCCGCTGACGCGGCGTCGTGCCTCGAAACGCCGCTCCGAATACAGGGCGCGCGAGAATAATGTGACGTGCGAGCCGAGCGATTGCTCGACGCTTCCATAGAGGCTCCCTGTCTCCTGCTCGGGCAGAATGTCGGTGTGACGCCGCGCGTCGCCGCGGTTGAAATCCGCGCTCGGCGTCAGTTGGGCTGCCGTCAGCCCGCGACCATTCTGGCCCCGCGGAATGAGGAAACGCTGGCCGTTTGCGGCCACGATGGTCCCGGGGCTGTTATAGTTCGAGCGCAGATCGGGGCCACCGAAGGCTCGAAGATCCTCGGTAGCAAAAGGTCGCTTTGTCGCCTCAAGATTGCCACGCTTGCTATATTCCCCTGTGACGACGAGGTGGCCCGCAGACCAGACCGTACCGAAAATCTGGCTGATCTGGACCTCGCCATAATCGCCATCGGCGGTCCCGGCACGCAGCCGTGTCTCGGCGCCCTCGAAGCGGTTGCGAAAGCGGATGTTCACCACCCCCGCGACCGCATCCGAACCATAGATTGCGGACGCGCCGTCGGTGAGAATCTCGACCCGGTCGATGGCGACGGAGGGCACGAGCGATACATCGGCATAGGCGCCCGACCCGCCGCCCAGCGCGGGCCGCGCGCCATCGAACAGCGTGAGCGTGGCGCCGGGCCCGAGGCCGCGCAGGTTGAAGCCGCTCCCATAGGCGATATTCGATGAGGCTTTGCCGCGATTGCTGAACCCGACATTGGCCTCGGCGGGACCACCCGAGAAGTTCTGGGGGATCGTCTGGATGAAATCGGCGAGCGTTGCTCGCCCACTGCGATCGAGCGCATCGCGATCGATGGTGGCGACGGCCGAGCCGACGGGGCCCGTTCCACGGATACGGGTTCCGGTTACGACGATCGCCTCGTCACGGCCATCAATCGATTGCGCTGCCGCGGCACCGTCGTTTCCCTCGCGCAGTACCAGGGCGCCGTCGATGAGTTCTCCGATGAGACCGGTGCCGGAGAGGAGGCGGGATAGGGCAGCGTCAGCGTTCAGGCGGCCGGTCACGCGAGAACTGCGCTTGCCGTGTGTGATCGTGCCGGAGGCGATGACCTCGCGGCCGGAGATTTCGGAGTATCGCTGGAGTGCGGTGGCAAGATCCTGCGCCGGGAGGTTGTAGCTTTGCTGTCCCACCCGAGGCTGAATTTGGGCCTGCGCGCTCGGCACCTGGATCGCGATGGCCGCAGTGCCCGATGCGAGCATCGCCGCAATAAACTTGGTCTTCATGATACCTCCCCAAGCGGCCACTGTTGGCCGTCTGGGGTGCAAAACACCGGGAGAGGATGATCCCCCCTCCCGATCGAACTATTTTTTCCGGAGGATGATTTCGTTGCCTTTGTCCTCAGCCGTAAGGCCGAGCGCAGCGGCAAGCTTGCGCGCGAGGCTGTCGCCGTCGGCGACGTCGAACCGGCCGGTGACGGGAAGCGAGGCAAGGGCGGGATCGTCAAGACGGATGGGCTTGCCGCCGGTCTTGTTCGCCGCGTCGAGAACCGCGCCGAGCGGCAGATTATTGGCCGCGAGCATCGTCGACGGCAGGGGGGGCTTCATCTCGGGAAGAAGGCGCGGGCCGGTCTCGGACACTTCCGCCTTTTCGCCCGGAGCGAGCCGGATTGCTTTCGCGGTGCCGCCGAGCCGAACCTCGACCGAGCCCGAGACCAGCTTGATCTTCGGGCTGGACGCGCGGGCATCAACCTCGAACACCGTGCCGAGCGCGATGGTCTCGGATCGCCCTGCGATGACAATGAATGGCCGGCCGGCATCATGGGCGACCTCGAAGCGGGCGCGCCCGCCGTGCAGGCGGACGCGCCGCTCGCTTGTCGTGAACTGCGGTTCAGCCCATGCGCCGTCCACCAGCGTCACCGTCGACCCGTCGGCAAGGCGAAGTTGGCCGGGCAACATTGGCCCGGCGGCAATCTGTTCGACGTCGACAGGCTTACCGAGGTGCCAGGCAAAGCCGATCGCGATGCTCACAGCCGCGACCGCGGCGACCGCCCAGCGAAGCTGGCGCGGTGCGCTTTGCGACGGACGTGCCTGGGCGCCGATGCGTTGACGCGACATGCTAGCACCCAGCATATAATGTTCCTCTGCCTCGGCATAGGCGTTCGCATGGCCGGGCTTCGCGTGCCACGCGGCGAATGCGGCCCGTTCGGCTTCGGTGGGCGAGCCGTGCATCTTGGCGGCCCAGTCGGCCGCCTCGCTGTCCGCCCGCCTCACAGCTGTGCGTCTCGCGCCTTGCGGATCGCTTTGAGGGCCTTGGCGATATGTTTTTCCACGCGTTTCAGACTCATGCCTTTGATTCGTGAAATTTCGGAATAGCTCAGATCATCGAGCCTGTGCATCAGGAATACATCCCGTGTGGTGGGATTCAGCGCAGCGATCGCATCCTCGGCGCGGCGCAGAAGGTCGCGTTGTTCGAGAACGGCGTGGGGATCGGGACCGGCGAGTTGCTGGTCCTCGAAACTGTCATGGGCCTGTACATGACTGCGCACGCCCGAACGCGCACGGTTCTTGAGAATGCTGCGCGCGGCGGATGCCAGATAGGCGGCGGGCGCTTCCAGAAATCCGGCGCCATACCCCTTAGCGGACATGAGCCGGCGGAACGTCTCCTGGACAAGATCCGGCACCTCCTGCGGCGGCACATTGCGTCGGAAGATTCCGGCGACCCGTGCATGGTGCGAAGCGTAGAGATTCTCCATCCGAGCGTCATGGCCATGACCGGCCCAGTCGTCGGGGGGAAGGGGAGTTCCCGACGGGAGGCCGCGGCCTGCCGAGGGGGCGTCGTCATAGTCCATTCCATATCGCCTACCGGTCGAGCCGGAAAGCGAGTCTGCCGGAGTGGTAAGAACATATTCGGAAATATGCGCCGCCGCCTTTAGCCCGAGGGCCTGGACATACGCGTCGGCCACCCGGCAGCGGATGGAAATTTCACAAGGCTTTCCGACGAGGCTTCTTACGACCCGGCACCGCGCGCCTTCTTGCCCGATGCAGGGCAAGCATAGCCCGACGGTGCGTCAGGGCAAGAGTCCCCGGAGCAATTGCATCCAAATCGAATCGGATTCTTCCTTTGAACCCTCGCTTGTCAGCGGCGCCGATAGGGCTCGCAGGCGATCCCGTCTCCGTCGCCGTCCATCTCGAGACGATAGCCCGGCTGCCCGCGGCGGAGGGGGGCAGCGCCGGACGCCCAAGCCTCCTTGCAGTTACTATAATATGTGGTCGTAGGCCCCGCGCGCGGAGCGGGTGAGGGGATTGATTCCCGGCGCCGTTGGGCGTCGCGGGCGACCGTGTGAGAGTGCGCGGCGCGGTAGTCTGCGGGCATTTGGAAACCGAGGATAACCGCTTCGGCTTACCAGGTCCTTGCAGGATCGGACCCGAGCCATTGCAACCTGTTGCCGAGATGCATCATCGCCGCCGCATAACGCTACGGCATGGTAGATTTTTCTCGCCTGTTTTGCGCGATCGTCTATCCGCCGGCTCGCGACCCGAATGGAGGGCTCCCTTCATTCACTGACTTGGCGGCCCCTCGGGGCCGCCCTTTTCATTTGTAGCTTCGCATGGCAGGCATGGGCCGAGGCAGGCAACATATGAAGGCGCGGCGCATTTGTCTGGATAACAGGCAAAGGAGCTCCCCTCATGGCAACTACCGAACCCCTATCGTCCCGGCGTATCCTCATCATGGCCGCCGACGGCTTCGAACAATCCGAACTTGAGGTCCCGCTTGAGCGTCTTCAGGACGCTGGAGCCAAGATCGATATCGCGTCCCTCGAGATGGGCGATATTACCGGCTGGGACGAAGATGACTGGGGCGACGAGATCGAGGTCGACCTCAAGATATCCGATGTCCATATCGACAATTACGACGCGCTCATACTGCCGGGCGGTCAGATCAATCCGGATCTTCTGCGCGTCGATGACGACGCGGTGGCGTTGATTCGTGACTTTGCCGCGACCGGCAAACCGGTTGCGGCCATCTGCCACGCGCCATGGCTTCTGATCGAAGCGGGGCTGGCAAAGGGGCGGCGCTTGACCTGCTATAAGTCGATACGGACCGACGTCGCGAACGCGGGTGCCGAGGTGGTCGACGAGGCGGTCGTGATCGACGGCAACATCATTACCAGCCGCTGCCCCGACGATTTGCCTGCATTTTGCGACGCGATCGTAGAGGCGCTGCAGGACAAGAGCTGAAATTTCTGAGAAGTTGCGTTTGTGAGCGCCCCTCGATTGCGTGGAATAACCGGGCTTTGAGATATTTAGAGGGGCTAAGCTATACACTACGGCTGCAGGCCACCGATCGAAAATGAGCGGAGGCGAGGCGACCGAAAAATCGACGCAACCCAGGTTAACTCGCTGCAACCGCGGCAAGAGAGGTCGGTTTCAGCAGCATGCTACCGCCAACCGACGACAGCTCCCATCCTCTGGCTCAACGCTTCCGGGACTTCATCCGCGCCACGGATTTTCCCTGTGTCGGAGCGAAGTCCGCGCTTGCGCGAAGCCAGATCCGCTTCGTCGTCGGCCGCGACATGCGCTCGGCTTGGGACGATTTGCGCATCTACCCCAATCTCCTCGATCTCGCCTGGAGTTATGCGCGCTCGCCGAGCCTATTCCATTCGCTCGTGGTGATCTTCGAGGAGGATGGCGGGCTCGACGAGCAAGCGTTCGAGACATGTCTGTGGGAGCGTATCGACTCGCTGAGCCGGAAGGACGACTGGGCAGGCCAGCCGCCCGATCCGCGCGTCAGTCACAGCCCTGATGATCCGCACTTCTCGCTGAGCTTCGGCGGCGAGGCCTTTTTCGTCGTCGGCCTCCACCCCCGAGCCAGCCGTCCCGCGCGCCGCTTCGAACGCCCCGCACTGGTGTTCAACCTCCACGACCAGTTCGAGAAGCTGCGCGAGACCGAGGTCTATGAGACGATGCGCGGAAAGATCATCGCACGCGACATCGCCTTGGCCGGAAGCGCGAACCCCATGCTTGCCCGTCACGGCGACGTGTCGGAGGCACGGCAATATTCGGGGCGGGCTGTCGGACCCGATTGGCGGTGTCCCTTCTCCGGACGTAACGCGGCGCCCTGAGCGCCGTTGCGCAGCCTATTTTGCCGGGCGGCGCGGCGCCAGGTCGAAACTCTCCCCATCGCGCAGCGCGTGAAGCGTCGCGCCGTGAAGCGATACGATGCCGCCGGACGAGGCGCCCGCCGCGGCGGAATGGCTCGCGCGCGACGCGTCGACGATCGTGACGCCGCCGCTTCCGATCACCCGCGCGGTGCCGGCCTCGATCCGGAGCGCGGTGTCCTCATCGATCCCGATTCCGAGACAGTCGGGACGACGGCTGACCGCGCCGAGAAGCCGCCCGATGCGCCCGCGCTCCGCGAAATGCTGGTCGATGATGCAGTCGGGGATGAGGCCAAGCCCCGGCACCAGTTCGATGTCGTCGATGCGCGGCGTCTCTTCGCCGCTTCCGCCGATGAGCATCGTTTCGCCCTGCGCCGAGGCTCCCGCCGACGTTCCCGCGATAAGTCCCCCGCGATCGTGGAGCGCGTGAATGGCCGCCTCGATGGGCGTGTCTCCGGTGAGGCTCACGAGGCGCGACTGGTCGCCGCCGGTGAAGAAGATACCGTCGGCCTGGTCGATCATCCGTACGCGCGCCGGATCCCGGGCTTGATCCCGATCGTCGAGGTAAAGCTCGACGAGCCGGCCGATCCCAAGCGGCGCAAAGCCCTCGCAATAGGCCTCGAAATATCCATCGCGCTTCGCGCTGGCGATAGTGGCAATGACGAGCGTGCCTTGGCCCAGCTCAGCAGCGATTGCACCGAGTATCTTGCGGCTGCCATCCTTGTCTTCATGGCCGCCGATCACGAAAAGGGGGCCGCGATTAATGGGCATGGTCATCCTTCCAGACGATGTCGGAAACCGCGGACATTCCCTCGCGGGCATAGGCGGCGGCGAAATGCGGACTATTGTGCGCGATGCCGATCGCGCCGTCGCGGTCGAGAAGGATGACGCCCGCCTCGGCTCGGAGGCGCGCCATCGGCTCGAAAATCGTTGTAACCGCCGCGCTGGCGCCGGTTGTCTCGAGCGCGCGCATCACGCGCGCGGCAAGCAGCGTCCGTGCGATCGCCTCACCGTCGCCCGAAAGCGACACCGCGCCGACGCCGTCCTCGGCATAGAAGCCGCAGCCGGGAAGCGGTGCGTCGCCGACGCGCCCGGCGAGCGTGCCCGCCAGTCCGCCGGTCGATGTAGCCGCGGCAACATGTCCTGCGCGGTCGCGCGCAACGCAGCCAACCGTATCATGGTCGCTCTCGCCCGCTGTCGCCGGGCGCATGGCTTCCATGGGTTGCGCGATGCCGCTCGCTCGTGCGAAAGCCTCGGCGCCGGCACCGACGAGGAGCACGGGCGGCTCCCTAAGCATGGCATGCGCCGCTTCGACGGGATTGTAGAGGAACCGCACGCAAGCAACCGCGCCGACGTCGAGCGTGGCGCCATCCATGATACCCGCGTCCATCTCGACCTCGCCGTCTGCATTCGCCACCGATCCCCGGCCGGCGTTGAACAGCGGATCGTCCTCGAGCAGGCAGACCGCGGTCTTGACCGCCTCGAGCGCGCCGCCGCCGCGCTCCAATATCATCCTGCCGGCTTCCAAGGCTGCCGCGCACCCCTCGCGGCGCGGCGCCTGCAGTGCCGGCGGGATCCGGCACGCTCCGCCGTGGACCGCGATCGCCCAACGTCCGTCAGCCATGCGCAGCCTCCAGCAACCGGGCGTCCTCAGGACCGGTGCCCGCCGCCCAGGCTTCGACGATCCTCCATATCCCGTCGACGTCGGTCGGCGTGAGCACCACGATATCGCCGGGGCGCGCGGCCGCAAGGCAAGCCGAGGCAGCGTCATACTCACCATCGTGCATACCGATCGCGGCCGCATCGAGCCCCGCTGCGAGGGCGCCCTTGCGCATCAAGGCATTGGCTTCGCCGGGTGGGCGTCCCCTGAGGTCAACATTCTCGCGCAGCATCAGGACATCGAACATCGCGCCCGAGAGAGCGCCGATATCGACGAGATCGCAATCGCGCCGGTCCCCCGGGATGCCGATCATTCCGATCACACGGACATTGCTGTCGCCGCGCATCGAGCCGAGCAACTCGGCGAGCGCGATGAGCGCGGCGCGGTTATGGGCATAATCGACGACGATCCGCACCCCGTGCGCTTCGGCGAGGCTGAGACGCCCCGGCGAATCCTCGAAGCTTGGACGAAAGGATGCGAGGGCTGAGGCGATCATACCCGGAGCAATCCCATAGGCGGCGGCCATCGCGGCGGCCGCGGCGGCATTCTCGACATTGAACCGGGCCGTCCCGTTCAGCGTCACGGGAATAGTCGCGATGGGAATGATCGGCATGGATTCGCTGTCCCGGTGCAGCATGAGCGTTCCGCGCTCGCAGCTTACCGCCAGTCCGCCACTCTCGAGATGCGCTTGGATCGGTGCCAACGCGTCCGCTACCGCTCCGCCGGTGAACCAGACGATCCGTCCGCGGGCGCGGCGTGCCATCCGCACGGTGAGCGGGTCGGCAGCGTTGAGAACGCAGGCGCCGCTCTGCTTGACGTTGCGGGCAACGATCGCTTTGACGCGCGCCAGGTCGGCGAGCGTCTCGATGCCCTTGAGGCCGAGATGGTCGGGCGTGACATTAAGGACTGCCCCCACGTCGCACGCGTCGAAGGCGAGCCCCTCACGCAACATCCCGCCGCGCGCGGTCTCGACAACCGCCGCTTCGACGCGGGGGTGGCGCAGCAGCATGCGCGCGCTCTTGGGACCGCTCGCGTCGCCCCCGGCGCTGCGGGTCTCGCCGACATAGACGCCCGAGGTACAGGTGAAGCCGGTGGTGAGGCCATGGTGTTCGAGGATTCGCGCGAGCATGCGCACCGTCGTCGTCTTGCCGTTCGTTCCGGTCACCGCGAAGATGGGGATACGGCTCTTTTGGCCTTTCGGAAAGAGCGAGGCGATGATCGGCCGCGCAACGTCGCGCGGCGTCCCTTCCGATGGAGCAAGATGCATGCGAAGCCCGGGCGCGGCATTGACTTCGACGATGCCGCCCCCCGACGCACGGACGCTTTGCGCGATATCGGGGACGATCATGTCGATGCCGGCGACGTCGAGTCCGAGCGCGGCGGCGGCGTCGATTGCGATCGCCGCATTTTCGGGATGAATGACATCGGTCCGGTCGATCGCGCTCCCGCCGGTCGACAGGTTGGCGGCGCCGCGGAGCGTCACGATCTCGCCTGCCTTGGGCACGCTCGCGAGAGTGAAGTTCGCCTCGGCGAGAAAGGCCTCGAGCGCGGCGTCGATGCGGATCCGGGTGAGAACGGCCTCATGCCCGACACCGCGGCGTGGATCGTTGTTAACCGCCTCGATCAGATCCGCGATGCTGTTCCTGCCATCGCCGGCCACATGCGCGGCGACGCGCTCGGCGACCGCGACCACGGCTGTGCCGACGACGAGAATGCGGTGATCGGCTCCGACGAGCTGCTGCTCGACGATGACACGCGGTGCGATGGCTTGCGCTCGCTCGAAGGCGTCGCAAAGAGTTCCATCGTCGGCGACGCTCGTGGTGACACCGCGGCCCTGATTGCCGTCGAGCGGTTTTACAACGACCGGCCAGCCGAGCTTCGCGGCAGCGCGTTCCGCCTCCGACACCGTCCGCACGAGTTCGCCGCGCGGTACGGGGATACCGATGCTCGTGAGCATCTCTTTCGCCGCCTGCTTGTTCGCGGCGAGTTCGGCGCCGATCAGCGATGTCGCGCCGGTCACGCTCGCCCGAATGCGGCGCTGGCGGTGGCCGGTGCCGAGCTGGATGAGGCTTGCCTTGTCGAGCCGCAGGACGGGGATATGCCGGCGCCGCGCTTCGGCCACGAGCGCCGCGGTGCTGGGGCCGAGCCCGTTCTTGCGGACGATCGCTCGAAGCGCGCTCACCCTCGTGTCTGTATCGGTCGCTCTGCCGTCGAGCTCCGGGGCGATACGATCGAGCCCTTCGGCACCCTGCATCGCAGTCGGAAGCAGCGCGTTCACGAGTTCTATGGCTGCCCGCCCGGCGGCTAAGCCGCTCGGCGCATCGGCGTAGCAGTAGAGAATATCATATTGGCCGGGCTTGCCGCGCACCCTGCGCGTCTTGCCCCTCGTGACCGCGGCCCCGGCGCCGGTCTGCAGCTCGATCGCCACATGTTCGATGATATGGCCGAGGCGGGTTCCGTCGGCGAGCCGGCGGAGAAAGCCGCCAGGCGCGCCATAGCTGCAGCCATGGTCCACGAGGCCGGGAAGTAGCGATTGCAGGGCGCCGCCGAAACCCGGGAGGCGGTCGCTCGGATAATCGTCAAGCATTCCGAGATCGACGCGGATCCGGATCATTGGACGCCGGCTGTAGAGGTTGGGGCCGTTATAGACCGAGCGTTCGAGCACGCGCAGCTTGGCGAAGCTCAATGCTCCGGCCTTGCAGGGGGCAGCGACCGGTTGCCGCGGTCGAGGGGCGCGGTTCGAGCCGGGGCGCGCGAAAAGACGGAGCCGGGAGCGGAGAGGGGGAAGGGCGCCATGCTTGTCCTTGGGTTGGGTCCTGCAGCTGCCAACGCGAGCGGCAGGGCGCGGTTGCCGGGGTTAACCTGGATCATGGCGATTGTTGCCGGCGGGTCGGCAACTGCACGCGCGGGGGCGCGTTGGGGAAGCAGGCGATGACGCATCTCCTGCCAGAGCGGGGCGCGCCCTTCGGGCTCGACCGTTCTCCACTGAATCCCGTCTCGAGGGGAAGAAGGGCAAGGTCGATGCGCGCGCCCGTTCTTCATGCGGGGGGACCGGACAGAAGGCACAACGATGAAATTCGACAGCGAGACCAGCTTCCTTACCGCATTCGACAATGAAGAGAGCCGCCACGGCGGGCCCGTTGCCGGTATTGCCGCGCGCGCCCGGCGCCTCGCGCTCATCGGCTGTTTCCGGCCGCGCCAATGCGGGATCGCGACCTTCACCGCCGACATTTACGACCATCTGACGACCGCGCGTCCCGACATGGCGATCGATGTCTATGCGATGGCAGCCAGGCCGGGCGATGCGAGCGATTCCGCAGCCGTTGCTGGCATCGATGAGAAAGATGCCGATGGATATCGCGCTGCCGCGGAGGCGATCAACGCAAGCGGTGCCGACGCGGTCTGGCTCCAGCATGAGTTCGGGATTTTCGGGGGCCCCGCAGGCGACATGATACTGGGGCTCGTCGACCGCGTTGCGGCGCCGCTGATCGTCACCTTCCATACCATCCTCGCCGAGCCGAGCGCCGATCAGCGGCGCGTGATGGAGCATCTCGTCGCGAAGGCGGCGAAGCTCGTCGTGATGAGCGCCTTCGGCCGCGAGACGCTGATCCGCGTCTATGGCGCGAAGGCCGAGCGCATCGAGCTTATCGAGCATGGCACCCCCGACCGGGCCTTCGAGGCATGTTCGCCGCTTCGCGAGCGGCTCGGCCTTGCGGGCCGTCCGGTCGTCTCGACCTTCGGCCTCCTCGGGCCGGGCAAGGGGCTCGAAGCGGCCATCCGCGCGCTGCCGGCGATTGCCGCCCAATATCCCGACATTCTCTATCGGATCGTCGGCGCCACCCATCCCAATCTCGTCGCTGCCGAGGGCGAAGCCTATCGGCAGAGCCTTGCCGACCTCGCCGAGGAGCTCGGCGTCGCGGACAATATCGCCTGGGAGAACCGCTTTCTCGACCTGCCCGAACTCCTCGAACAGATCGAGCTATGCGATATCTATCTCGCGCCCTATCCCAATCTCGCGCAGATCACCTCAGGTACGCTCGCCTATGCGGTGGCGCTCGGCCGCGCGGTCGTATCGACGCCCTTCGTGCATGCGCGCGAACTGCTCGCCGATGACGTGGGCATCCTGCTCGGCGGGGCCGACAGCGACGCGATCGCCGAGGCGGTGTTGCTGTTGCTCGCGCACCCCGGCGAACGGCGCGCGCTCCAGGAGCGCGCCTATGCGCGCGGCCGGTCTACCGCCTGGCCGGTCATCGCGGCGCGCTTTGCATCGCTGATCGAAAACGTCGCGGCCGTGCCGGCGCGGCGCGAGCCCCGGCGGATGTTCCCCTCCTTCGCCGCGATCCGCGCGCTCTCGGACGATGTCGGCATATTGCAGCACGGGACGGGGCTCATTCCCGACCGGAATCACGGCTATTGCATCGACGACAATGCGCGCGCGCTGATGCTCGTCAATGCGAGCCCGTCGCTCGGCGAGGAGGAATATGGCCTGCTCTTCGCGCGCTACGCCGCCTTCCTTCACCATGGCTGGAACCCCGATCGCGGGCGCTTCCGCAACTTCATGGCCTATGACCGGCGCTGGCTCGAGGATGAAGGGTCTGAAGACAGCAACGGGCGCACGCTCTGGGCGCTCGGCCATGGCGCAGCGCACGCGCGCACGCCGGAACTCCGCGCCTGGTGCGCGGGACTATTTGCGCGCACCGCCCCCTTGGCGGCCGACCTCAAAAGTCCGCGCGCGATCGCGTTCGCACTTCTCGGAGCCGACGAACTCCTGGGCCGCGAGCCGGGGCATGCCGCGGCAGGCGCGATCGTCGAGCGCGGCGGCGCCTTTTTGCACGCCCTCTGGCGCAGCGCGCGGCGGAGCGGCTGGGAGTGGTTCGAACCCGCTCTCGCCTATGACAATGCGCGTCTCGCCGAGGCGCTCCTGCGCGCCGGGCGGCGGACGGATTCCGTTCCGATGGAAGAGGCCGGCATCGGGGCGCTCGACTGGCTCTGCGACATCCAGACGAGCAGCGAGGGGCATTTCCGTCCGATGGGCTGCGAAGGCTTCGGCGCCGAGGGCGAGCTTTTTCCGTTCGATCAACAGCCGCTCGAAGTCTGGGCGACGGTCGATGCCGCCGCGACCGCCTACCGCCTGACGAGCAAGCTGCGCTGGCATGACCGGGCCGAGCGGGCCTATGGCTGGTTTCTCGGCGCGAACGACCGCGGCGCGGTGATCGCGAGTTCGGCAACGGGGCGCTGCTGCGACGGGCTGACCCGTCACGGGGTCAATTCGAATGTCGGGGCCGAGTCCGCGCTGGCTTTTCACCTTGCGCACCGCGCGATGGCCGATACATTCTGGACGCGGGGGATAGCGAAGGACACCGGCGCCAGCGATGTTGATCTGCAATCCGAACCACACGCCGCTGCACATTCTTCATGACAAGCTTGCGGCCGACCCTGCGCGGGTCGTGCTCAGGCCCTTCCACCTCGCCTGGCAGTCCAATGTGTCCGAACCATCGCGGGCGGCGCAGCTCGCCGCCGACATATTGGCGATGGACGAGGAGGAGGCCGAGGCACAGCTCGGCCTCGTGTGGAAGGATTTTTCCGAGCGCCACTGGCAGATCGGGCGGATCTTCGACGAACGCTTCGCCGAGGTCGCGGAAGATCTGGAGCTCGATCCCGGCATCGTCTCGCCCGTCAAGCGGCGGCTGATCGGCGCCTATTTCTGCTACGAATATAGCTATGCCGCCGCCGCGCTCATGAACCCGAGCGTCGTCCCGCATCCCGACCAGAGCGGGCTTGCCGCAGACCAGCAGCGCTTTCTCATGTCGATGCGCGCGGTGGGCGAGGGCCATATCAGCTCGGTCGCCTTCCGCGAGGGAATCATCGGCGAGGGCGGCGACTTCACGCTTTGGCCCCAGTCGGGGCCCGCGATGGCGGCGGTTGCCGACGACCGCCATCGGCTTGGCGATGACGGCAAAGTGAATGTCCACCGCCAGCCCGACAGTGCGATCTCGAACAGCGTTCTCTTTCCGATGACCGAGGCGCAGCGCGGCGGCATCGAGGATCTGCGTCTGGTGCCCTTCGTGCACGACGACGGTCGCACCGAATATATCGGCACCTATACCGCTTATTCGGGGCAGGCGATCCGCTCGGAGCTCCTGCGCACGACCGATTTCTCGGGCTTCTCGCTCGAACCATTGTCGGGGCGCGCCGCGCGCCACAAGGGCATGGCGCTGTTTCCACGCAAGGTCGGCGGCCGCTATCTCATGATCGCGCGGCAGGACGGCAAGAACATCACGATCATCGCTTCGGACAGTCTCACCGACTGGGACGACGAGGGACAAATCCTCATGCGTCCCGCCTATGCGTGGGAGCTCATCCAGATGGGCAATTGCGGCAGCCCGATCGAATGCGACGAGGGCTGGATCCTTCTCACGCACGGCGTCGGTGCGATGCGCAAATACAGCCTTGGCGCGGCCTTGCTCGACCGCGACGATCCGACCAAACTCATCGCGCGCACCGAGTGCCCGATCCTATCGGCCGCCGAGAGCGACCGCGAGGGCTATGTGCCGAGTGTGGTCTATACCTGCGGCGCGATGCGCGTCGGTGGGGACCTGTTCATACCTTACGGGATTTCGGACAGCGCGATCGGTTTTGCGACGACGCCGATCGAGCGGCTGCTCGCGAGCATGCGTTAGAGGCCAGGCGCCTTATTTGAAGGGCGCGGGACGCTCGATCTTCCGCCTGGCATCGACCGATGCGACGAGCACGGCGCAACACAGGCAGCCATCCTCGTCGGTCACCTCGATCCGCAGCGTATCGACATCGTTGATGAGTTCGGGATTGTCGCCGAGGAGATGACCAGCATAGCGGGCGGCTTCGACCCGGGCTGCGGCCGTGTCGGGCAGATCGACGCCTTCGTCGTCGAGTTCGCGCTGGCCGCTGCTGCTGTGGAAATAATAACGGGGCATCCAACTTCTCCCACCTTCGGCAACTCACAAGTCTGCCTAGGGTTTCGATCCGGCCACCGCCCCTTCGTC
Source organism: Sphingomonadaceae bacterium 3R27C6 (assembly GCA_005503215.1). Classification (GTDB taxonomy): domain Bacteria; phylum Pseudomonadota; class Alphaproteobacteria; order Sphingomonadales; family Sphingomonadaceae; genus Sphingopyxis. Next base: position 30,810 of record SCNS01000018.1, read on the forward strand.
ACTGCACCACGACACATGCCGATCGGGCGGGCCTCATGCCCGCCTATGGCGTTCAGGCGGCGGCAAATCCAGCCTTGTTCATCACCGCGGTCACATGTTTGTTGCCTTCGTCGCCGAGCGCAGCCCTGAGGCGGGGGAAAAGGCGCTGTTCCTCTTCCTCGACATGCGCCTCGATCTGGCTGCGAAATTCGCGGACCTTGGCGATCCAGGCGGGGTCGGCGGCGTCCATTTCCGAGAGGTCGAAAAGATATTGCTTCACATAGCCATGGTCGTGAACGAGCTTGTCGGCGTCCTCGATCTGGCCATGGTCGCGCATCGCCGGATAGACGACATTCTCCTCTTCGACCGCATGTTTGGCGAGCGCGTGCTGGAGCTGGACGAGCAGCGCCTTTCGCTTTTTGACGTCGCTTTCGTCAGTCGCCTCGAGTGCGTCGAACAGCGTCATCGTCAAACGGTGTTCGGCCTTGAGGCCCTCGTCCCACTGTCCCTTGAGCGCGGTGAGGCTCTGCACCGCGGCCTTGCGGCCGAGATTGGCGACGAGACCGACGGCAAATCCCGCCGCGGCCGCACCGAGCAGGAATACCGGGTTGCCCAGCGGCTGGCGCGCGTTGGCGAAAATGTTGAGGGACATGGGAAGGCTCCTTCGAAAGGTCAGGGATGATCGAGGCGGGTCTCGACGCGGATGAGCGATACCGCCGTGCGTCGGGGCTGAACGAGCATGAAGTGGGCCGCGACTGCGATGTCCTCGGCGCGAAGCATCTGGTGCTTGCCGATCAGTTCCTTCTGCTTCTCGGGCGGGAATTCGGGATATTGGAAGTCGGCACCGGTAAACCCGGGCTCGATCAGTCCGACCTTGATATCCTGCTCCGCCAGCTCCTTGCGGAACGACTGGACGAAGCCCTGTATGCCGCTTTTCGCCGCGACGTAGATCGAGCTGCCCGGACCGCGCGACACCGCGGTCATCGATCCGATCATAATGATGTCGCTGCCCGCCGACATGCAGCGCGCCGCTTCCTGGGCGCAGACGAGATAGGCGGTGAAGTCGGTCTCGAGCTGGTAGCGCGCCTCACTCTCGCCTGCGTCGGCAAGCGCCGCCGCCGGGACGGCGGCGTTGATCACCGCGATGTCGATTTCGCCGAGAAAGTCTCGCGCTGCCTCGAAAAACCGGTCGACATCTTCCGCCATTGAAAGATCGACGTTGATCCCGCCGCCTTCGCCCACTTCGCGGATGCGCTGCAGCGCATCCTCCAGATGTTCGGGGGTACGGCCGCAGACGAACACTTTGACGCCGTAACTTGCCAAGAGGACCGCGATCGCGCGGCCGATCCCGGTCGTGCCCCCGGTTATGATCGCCCGCCGGCCCTTGATGTCGGGGGCCTCGGTGTGCGCGTCTGCTTCATCGATCATGGCTTTTCCTCGAAGGTCGCGGAGGCGGGATCGGCTCTCGTTCGCGCTGTCGGCGCGGCGACAATCCAGTAGGGATTGTCATCGTCGGCCTTGAGCAGGCTGCAGAGCGGCGTGCCGTCGATGAACAGCCGTGCCGAGCGGCCTGCCGCTTCGCCGGCGGCGATATCAAGCGCGCTTGCGGGGCTCGCCGCCTCGAAGAGGAGGCGCTTCTCGAGGCCGATATGATCCTCGTCATAGTGCAGCATGAGCGTCGGCTTGCGTGTGGGCGCCGGGCCGTTCGATGTTACTGCCGCGACTTGGCCGGTGACGGGAGCGTTCATCGTCAGCCCCTCAGTAAGCCGGCGGATCGCTGCTCGGGAAGGATTCGTCGGCGGCCTGGTCGACGCGGTCCCACTCACGCCTTACCTCGTCGCGCATGCCGTCCGGTCCCGCCGAGCGGGTCTGATCGAAATTTTCGGGATGCGTCTCGCCATCGGCGAAGGCCGCCGAATGGCCGTCGTCCTTCGCATCGGCCGGCGCCTGCTTGCGCGTGAACCAGAAGAGCGCCCCGAGGACGCCGATACCGAGAATTTTTCCGAACCCCGACGAGCGGCGGGGCGCCGTCATTGCGTGTGCCATGTCTGTCTCCAGCTTGAGAGAAAATCCGGGAGGCTGAAAGGGCAACGGGGGGGCGGCCTCAAAGTTGCCGCGGCGCCGCACCGATTAACAAATGTTGCGCTGATTGTACCGGGCGTGCGTGGCGGACGCCTCAGTTCCAGCTGAGAAGGAGGCTGCCATTCGCCGGAACGAGGAAATCGAGGCGGTCGCCGCTTTTCCCGTCGGGCCGGATCGCATCGCCGTCCGCCGCGGCGACGCGTATCGCGGGAAGCTCGCCCCGGCTCTTCCGGACGAAGCTGAGCCGGGCCGTGCAGCCTTCACCGCCGTCGAGGCGAAGCGAGAGCCGCGCTGGCGCCATGCGCTCGAGGGCACGGACGAAATGATCGCAATAAAGGTCGAACGGCGCGCCGTCGACGCGGTGAAAGGCGCGGGTCGCGAAGATGAATGCGGCCCCGGCGCCGTATATTTCCTGCCCCACCTGGCCCGCGGGCTGACCGTCGGCATAAAGATCCTCGACCGGGAAGGAGAGGGTGGGGTCGATGCGCCCGTTACCGGGGCGCTGTTCGTCCGAGACGGCCTCGGCGGGCAGGGCGTCGGGATAATAAAACCAGGCCCGATCGAGCGCATAGCGGCAATATTCCGAAATCAGCATGCGGGCCGCGGGCTCGAGATCGGGTCCGCTGTCGGCAAGATAATGTTCGAAAGCGGCGAAGCTGTCGAAACATTCGTAGATCGCCATATAGGGTGCGTCCTGCAGACAGGTCGCGCCCAGAAAGTTGCGGTGATGGACGGCGAGGCCGATCTCGCTTTCCCAGATCTCGGTGTGATGAAAGAAGCTCGCGAGATAGACATAGCTCTGCTCGCGGTAGACGTCGCGGCCGGTGACCCGCCACAGGCGCATGCAGGCGGCCGCCCCCCAGGCGGTGAGGTTGGCCTGATAATTGATGTCGAAACCCAGACCGACCGCAGTGTCGATCGCGGCGCATGCCTCGTCGAGATACAGCTTCTCGTCGGTGAGCTCGAAAGCCTCGAGCATCACCCAGGCATAGATGCCGCCGACATCGGTCTGGCCGCGCCCGTCGGCTCCGGCGGTTTCGGTGATGACCGAGAAGTCGGCGATCTTGTACTGGATCGGCCATTTGTAGGCGAAATGCCGCGCTGCGCGGATCGCATAAGGAAGCGATTTCAGAAACAGCCGCCGCGCCTTCGGGTCGCCATCGAGCGCCAGTTTTCCGAGGTTCAGCAGCGGGTGGTAGAGATACCAGCTGTCGACGGCGTCGGCATCCTTGTCGTCACCGACATTGGGCAGATAGCGGCGCAGCGTCTCGAGCTTCGGATCGTAAAATTTGCCGAGGCCGGCCTTGAACTCTTCCTCGAGGGGATGAACCTCGCCGCGCCATTTCCCCCAGTCGTGCAGCGCCTGCACGATCGACATCTGGACCATGGCGTCCGGATATTCGGCATCCGTATAGGGGTGGATGTACCGATGACCATAATGGCGCACGGTCGCCTCCGGCGCGGCGCCGAGATGCCGCGCCGTCCGCGCGGCCCTCTGCCGCCAGTCGCGATATTCGGTCGGCGGCAGAGACAGCGAACGATAGACGGCGCCCAGCATCTGGAGAAATCGCCGCGCGCTGTCGCGCTCGTCGGCCGGAGAGCCGTCGCGGACGACGAGCCTCGCATCGCTCAGCGTATAAGTGATCCCGGGCGCCAGCGGCGCGCCTTCGTCGGCAGTGTGGAGTGTCTGGCCGGGAAGGCGGAAGCCCAGCCCCGGCCAGATGCCTCCCACCGCGGCATCCGGATTGGTGCCAGTCGCCTGGAAATAGGGATTGAGCGCGGTGAAATCCTGGAAATAGAAAAAGGTACCAAAGGCGGGGTCGGTAAGTTCGCCATAGAGGAGCCCGGCGTTGAGACCGCGTTGCACCGCCTCGACGGTGCCGCGGGTCCCCATCGGATCGTCCTGGGCGTCGAACGGAAAGAAATCGCGCGCTCCCGGCGGAAGGAGCAGCGGCGCCGAGGGGCGGAGTGTCGAGACAAGGCGGAGGCAGGGGAGCGGCCCGGGTCGCGCCTCGAGCGCGACCTCATGCGCGCCGATCGCACTTTCGACATGCACGCGGGCGAGCTCGCCGCCCGCGCGCTTGACGCGGCGGACCTTCGCTGCGCCGGGCCACGAGGCCGCGCGCAGGGCGACGCCGCCGCTGTCGGCGCGCCGGACGAACAGCCAGAACGCTTCGCCGCCCGCAGCAAGTTCGACGGAGAGGTCGTCGATTTTCTGCGAGACGATCGGAGTAGCGGCCGCGAGCTCACCGCGAACGCGAACGAGATCGGGCGTCAGCGGCGTGTCGCGGCGCGTCTCCACGCGCTGGTCAGTCACCGAAACAGGCCTTGGGAACATGGGTGATCCGACAGGCAAGATCGGCTTCCCCCGACGCGACGACATAATGATCGCCGCCGTCGGCGATGCCCGTCGTGAAGACGACATCGCGTATATAGAGCTTGTCTTCGAGCGGACGCGTAAGCTCGGGGTTCGCCTCGAGGAGCGGCCGGTGATCGGTGCGGAGGACGACCGAGGGATCGTCGAGATCGAGGAGCGACCAGTAGGTGCGGTAAATGCCGACGATCTCTTTCGGCTCGACCCCATGCCAGAGCGTGAGCCATCCCGCGTCAGTACGGATCGGCGGGGTGCCGCCGCCGATGCGCGCGGTCGCCACCGTGTCGGCATGCGGACGGATGCCGGGGGCCTCATGAGGCTTCCAGTGCAGCGCATCGGGCGAGGTCGCCAGGTTGATCGAGGGGCCCGCGCGCCACTTCGATCCCGGCGGATAGGCGAAGTAAAGATCGCCTAGCGGCCGCGTCTGCGCCCAGTAGCGGCCGTCGATCAGGCCCTCGAAGATCAGCATGTCCTTGTTCTGATGATCGAGAACGATCCCCTCGAAGACCCAGTCGAGGCCGTTCGCCGAACTGTAGAGCGTTGTCGAGTGGCGCTCGGGGCTCACCGAACAGGTAGTCATGAGCCAGCGCGTTCCGACCCGGCTGATGCGCGCGTCCTCGACGCCATAGCATTGAAAATCCGCGCCCGGATCGACCGCCTTGTCGTAATGGACGGCGACGATCTCGAGCCCGTCGGGCGAGAGCTCGACGGGAAGCAGCCACGAAAGCGAGGTTAGTGCCATGACCCGCCAGCTACCGCCGTGCACCATGAACTTTCTGGGATCCGACGTATCGCAAAGCTCGAGCGGCCAGCTATCGACCTTGTAGCGCCCAGCCTCCCACCGGATCGAATGGACATGACCATCCTCGATCGGGGCCCGGAGCGCCTCGGCGACGCGCACCATCATCAGGAGATTGCCCGAGGCGAGGCGCAGCAGGCCCGGATTGAAGGCACCGAGCATATAGGTCTCGCGGCCGAGCTGACCCGCAAGCGGCGAGCGCGACAGATCGTCATCGTCGGGGCCGAAGACCAGCCGATCGGTCGCGAATTGCATGAGTACCGCTCCTTCGCCCAGGCCGGTCAGCGTGCCGGCTTGGAAGCCGGTTTCGCCGCCGGAGCGGATACCGCCTTGCGCGATGCCGATGTCTCGGCCGCCTCCTTCGTTCCGCCTTTTGCGTCGAGGTCGACGCCGGCTTCACGCGGCCAGTGCCGAAGCGCCACGCAGGCATCGAGGAAGGCGGTGACATCGCCAGGTTTGGCCAGCGCGATGCAGGCCTCGTCGAGCTTGTCGGCGAGGCCGGCGGCCGCGAAGAGAGGCGAGGCTTCGGCGCCATGGCCGATAAATTTGCAATGCGCGAAGGCGTCGCTGACGAAGTCCTTCGCCGCCGCATCGCCTGCCAGCAGCGCCGCCCCATCGTCGCTCGGGAGAAGCGCGACCGCGTCGAACAGGACGGACGGCCCGCCGTCGATCTTGTGCCGGCCCGCGACGCTCGTGCCGTCCGAGAGCGTAATCCCGCCAATCTTCGGTGCAACGAGTTCCCAGACAGCGCCGGCGGCGTCGACCGCCTTGGTCAGCGCCTTGAAGAGCCGCGCATCCGCGCCGTCGGTCGCGAGGATTCCGAGCTTGCGTCCCGCGAAGCTCGTCGGGCCGTTGAGCAGGATACTGAGCGGCCGCGAAGGGGGAAGGTCGGCGAGGGGCATTTTTGCGGCCTGGGCGGGCGCCGGAGGCGGCAGCCCCAGGCCATCGGCCACCGTGGCTGCGAGGCCGCGGTCGATATGGAGGAGATGCGATACGGTGCGGGCGCGAATGTCGGGGCGTTCGACCTTGGACAGCTCGAAAACAAGCGCGTCGCCGATATGCTTCTGCTCGATCGGGGTCTGGCTCACGAAGAATTGCCGCGCCTGGCTATAGTGGTCGGCGAAGCTCTCGGGGCGGATGCGGCGCTTGGCGCCTTCGGCCTCTTCGGCGAAGCTCGCAAAGCCGCGCGCGGGATCCTCGCGCGGGCCGCCGTCGGTCGGTCCCCAGCTGTTCGGCTCGTAATTGGCGCGGCCGACGGGGTTTCGCATCGCCATATGACCGTCCTGCTGGAAATGCGCCATCGGGCATTTCGGCGCATTGATCGGGATATGAGTGAAGTTCGGGCCGCCGAGCCTTTTGATCTGCGTGTCGAGATAGGAGAAATTGCGGCCCTGCAGCAGCGGATCGTTCGAGAAATCGATGCCGGGGACGATATTCTGCGTGCAGAAGGCGACCTGCTCGGTCTCGGCGAAGAAATTGTCGACGACGCGGTCGAGAACGAGGCGGCCGACGGTGCGGATCGGCACCTGCTCCTCGGGGATGAGTTTGGTCGCATCGAGCACGTCGAATTCGAACTTGTCCGCGAAGGCGTCGTCGAACAGCTGAACGCCGAGTTCCCATTCGGGAAAATCGCCGCTGTTGATCGCATCCCAGAGGTCGCGGCGATGGAAATCGGGGTCGGCGCCGTTGATCTTGACCGCCTCGTTCCACACCACCGACTGGAGGCCCTGCTTGGGCTTCCAGTGGAATTTGACGAAGGTCGATTTGCCCTTGGCGTCGACGAGGCGGAAGGTGTGGACGCCGAAGCCTTCCATCGTGCGGAAGGAGCGGGGGATCGCGCGGTCAGACATCACCCACATGATCATATGGAAGCTCTCGGGCATCAGGCTCACGAAATCCCAGAAATTGTCGTGGGCCGATTGCGCCTGCGGGAAGGCTCGGTCGGGCTCGGGCTTCACCGAATGGACGAGGTCGGGGAATTTCATCGCATCCTGGATGAAGAAGACGGGGATATTGTTGCCGACAAGATCCCAATTGCCTTCCTTGGTGTAGAGCTTCACCGCGAAACCGCGCACGTCGCGTGCGAGGTCGAACGAGCCTTTCGAACCCGCGACGGTCGAGAAGCGCACGAAGGCGGGCGTGCGCTCGCCGACGCGCTGGAAGATGTCGGCGCGGCTGACGTCGGCGAGGCTGTCGGTAAGCTCGAAATAGCCGTGCGCGCCATAGCCGCGCGCATGAACGACGCGCTCGGGGATACGCTCATGGTCGAAATGGAAGATTTTCTCGCGGAAATGAAAATCCTCGAGCAGCGTCGGGCCGCGCGCGCCCTGCTTGAGGCTGTTCTGGTCGTCGGCGACCGGCACGCCATGCTGGGTGGTGAGCGGCGCATGGCCGGCGCCCGCCTGATGCGCCTCGCCGCCGGTGCCACGATCCTCGCCATAGCTCTGCATGATCGGCGCATCGGCGGGAAAGAGCGGTGCCTTGCGCGGGGACTCTCCGCCTATGTCCTTTCCCGCAATCGCAGCGGCGCTCTGGCCGCGGCCGGGCTTCGGCTTGGCGGCGCCCGGACGGGCGGGTGCGGGGGAGGGGGGGGATTTGGCCATGGCGGATCTCGCTTTTATTGAAGGGCGCAGCAGTTGGGCGGAACGCGGTCCGCGGGCGTGCATGCACGCCCTCCGGACCCGGCGATGGAACGAGTTTGCGCTTTGAAAGTTGCTGCACCGGGCATGCGATTAACCTCGATCATGACGATTCCGCTTCCCTTGTGAGGGGTTGCCGGGCTTTCGGAATTTTCGCAGTCGAGCAGGCCCGCTCATGCATTTCGGACGAAACAGGGAACGTCAGTCATGTTAACCGATCGCTTCTTGAGAGACCGTCGCGGGGTAAGCCTCGAGGCCGGCGAGCGCGCGCGCCTCGAAGCCGCCATCAGCACCACTTCGACCGTCGAGGCCCGCAAGATCATCGCGCGCGCCGGCGAATGGCTCGACCAGAGCACGCTCCTCGTCGAGGGCATCATGTCGCGCTATCTCGACGACCGGGACGGTCTTCGCCAGCTTGTCGCGATCCACCTGCCGGGCGACTTTGTCGACCTCCACGCCTACCCGCTGAAACACCTCGACCATGATGTCGGTACGATGACTCCGGCTACGATCGCGATCGTCCCGCATGTCGAGCTCGACGCGATCACCGAGGAAATGCCCGAGCTGACGCGCAAGCTCTGGTTCGCAACCTTGCTCGATGCCGCAATCCACCGCGCCTGGCTCTTCCGGCTCGGCCGCCTCGATGCCATAGGGCGCGTCGCGCATTTCTTCTGCGAGACCAATGTGCGTCTCCAGTCGGCGGGGCTGAGCGACGGGCGTCAGTTCACGCTCGGACTGACGCAGGCCGATGTCGCCGAGATCTGCGGCCTGACGACCGTGCATGTGAACCGGGTCGTGCGCCATCTTCGCGAGGAAGGGCTTTGTACGTTCCGCAACGGCAAGGTCGAGATTCTCGATGCCGCGAAGCTGGCGCGGCGCGGCCAGTTCGATCCCGCCTATCTCTATATCGACGATCCCGCATCTCCGCCGCTCCCAGACCAGAGGCCCCGCCGATGACCTATGATTTGTCTTCCCCGCAGCCGCCCGAGACGGAAGCGGGGATCGCCACCGCCGAAGATGGCGTTGTCCTGCTCGATGGCCCCGACGGTGTCGCGGTGACGATGACCCCGGCGGCGGCGCGCAGTACCGGCGAAAGCCTTATCGAGGCGGCGAGGCGTGCGGAAGAACAGCTCGCCGCCAGGCGGTCATGAAGGGACGCCTGATCGCTCCCGTACGGGGGCGACGGGGCCGTCGCCCATCTGGCGCCAAGGAGCCGACGCACAGCGCGCGGCGCCGATAAACGCATTGATCGATGTTGTATCGCTGCCGTCCGGGGGAACGCGGTGATACGGCGGCGGGTTCTGCCCGGGAGCGGCGCCAGCGGGTGCCGCCCACCGAGGAGAAGCCGCACGTGGAAGAGGCCGCCGGACTGATTGCGCCTGCCGCGACGATGATCGCGGCGATGATGACGGCAGCCAATCTCGGCGCGCGCGTGACCGGCTCGGGCTTCGTCGTGTTCACTTTGGGCTCGCTCGCCTGGTCGGTCGTCGGGTTCACATCGGGCCAGACCAATCTTCTTGCGACGAACCTGTTCCTGACGCTCGTCAATCTCGTCGGAATATGGCGCTGGCTCGGCCGCCAGCGCGGCTATGAGGATGGCGCGCGGCGTGCCGCGAAGCGAAGCCGGATCGCGGCCTCGCCCTCGCTCTTCGCCGCGAGTGCGCTAGGCGGTCTTCCGGTGAGCGATATCCGCGGCGAAGTTGTCGGCCAGGCGGTCGATGCGATGATCGAATGCGAAAGCGGATGCCTCTCTTATGTCGTCGTCGCGAGCGGCGGGCTCGGCGGCATCGACGAGACGCTGCGCGCGGTACCGGCGACGATGCTCGACTGTCATGCCGACGGGCTCGTGCTGCTGATAAGCGCGGCGGAATTTGAGGCGCGCGACGCGCTGGACGGCGAAGCTTGGCCGGCGCGTCCGCCTCGCGATCAAGGGGCCATGGGTGATGTGTCAGGGGAGGGCGGCGAGGCCTCGGTGGCGGCGGGCGGGCGGCCGCGGGGCGCTCGCGCGCCAGCGGATTATGGCGGGGCTCCAAGATGAGCATCCTCATCCGTGCAGCTCATGCTTCCCGCCATTTGTTCCACGACAACGGCGCCTGTCCCGCCGCGCGCACGCTGCGGCGATTTTTTCCTCCAACCCCCGGAACAATCGCGGCGGACAGGCGTCACTCGACCATCGCCCCGGCGCGCCGGGGCCGCTTCCCCCGACCGGCGCCGGCCCCGCCGACGCTCCCCAGATGACGCCCGGCCTCTGTCCGGGCGGGAGATGATCCATGTCCAGATCCAAGAATGACCTTCCCGATCCGCTGATTCTCGCCGCCGCTGGCGCGGGCATCGCCGTGCTCGCAACCGGCGCGGCGCTCTTGCAGCGCCGTCGGCACCGCGAGAGCCGAGGGCAAGAAGAAACAATCGCGACCGATGCGCCGCATTGGACGCTCGACAAAGCCTCCTCCCGCGCATTGTTCGGCAAGTCGGTGCTGATCAATCGCCCCCGCGCCGAGCTCTATGCGGCATGGATGCCCGAACGCTTTCCCGAGTTCATGGAGAATGTAGTCGCGGTCGACGACCTTGGCGACGATGTCTCGCAGTGGACGATCAGGGCGCCCGCCGGGCGCGAGGTGACACTGGTCAACCGCATCACCGAGCGCGTCGAGGACACATCGATCTATTGGCAAAGCACGCCGGTCTCCGACATCGCGAACAGCGGCGAGGTACGCTTCATCGACGCGCCGGCGGGGCGAGGCACCTATGTCAGCCTGATCCTCGCCTATGACCCGCCCGCCGGGAAGGTCGGGCGCTTCGCCGCCAAGCTCCTTCAGCGCGAGCCCGAAGTGCAGGCGCGGCGCGACCTTCACCGTTTCAAGCAGCTCATGGAAACCGGCGAAGTGACGACCAATGCCTCGCCCTCCGCGCGAGGCGCCGAGAGCCCTACCGAGCCGCACATCTGAACGCCGAACCGCAGCACAATCACATCAAGGAGAAGGCCATGCGCGCCGTTACCTGGCAGGGACGCCACAAGATCAGTGTCGAAACCGTTCCCGATCCCGAAATCGTCAACCCGCGCGATGCGATCATTCGCGTGACCTCGACCGCGATCTGCGGCTCGGACCTTCATCTTTACGACGGCTATATTCCGGGCATGCGCGCGGGCGATATCGTCGGGCACGAATTCATGGGTGAAGTGGTCGAGACCGGCGCCGCCTCGACGCTGCAGCGGGGACAGCGCGTCGTCGTGCCTTTCACGATCAGCTGCGGCCAATGTTTCTTCTGCGAGAAGCAGCAATATAGCGCCTGCGATAACAGCAACCCGTCCGAGACGCGCGATGCATCCGAGCTGATGATGGGTCATGCGATGGGCGGGGCGTTCGGCTATGCGCATCTCACCGGCGGCTATGCCGGCGGGCAGGCCGAATATGTCCGCATTCCCTATTCGGATGTCGGGCCGGTCGTCATTCCCGACGATCTTGCCGACGACGACGTGCTCTTCCTGTCGGACATCTTGCCGACGGGCTGGCAGGCGGCGGTCAACGCCGACATCGAGCCCGGCGACACCGTCGCGGTCTGGGGCTGCGGCCCCGTCGGCCTGTTCACGATCCAGTCGGCGCTGCTGCTCGGCGCGGGGCGCGTGATCGCGATCGATCATTTTCCGACGCGCCTCGCGCTCGCGAAGAAATATGGTGCAGAGATCCTCGACTATACGAAGGTCGATGTCCGCGAGGCGCTCGCCGAAATGACCGGCGGCATCGGGCCCGACGCCTGCATCGACTGCGTCGGCATGGAGAGCCACGGGTTCACGGTCGACAACATCCTCGACCAGGTGAAGGTCAAACTGCTCTCGTCCACCGAGCGCATCCACGCCTTGCGCCAGGCGATCCTTGCGTGCCGCAAGGGCGGCCGACTTTCGATTCCCGGCGTTTACGGCGGTTTCGCCGACAAATTCCCGCTCGGTCAGCTCATGGAGAAGGGCCTCACCGTCAAGAGCGGACAGACGCATGTCCAGCGCTATTCGGGCGATCTGCTGGAGATGATCCAGGCCGGCAAGTTCGATACCGTCTCGCTCATCTCGCATCACGCATCGCTCGAGGACGCCGCCGACATGTACCGGCACTGGCACGACGAGCAGAACCTCTACACGAAGATCGTCCTCAAGCCCGGCCTCGCAAAAGGGGCCGTCTCGGCACGGCAGGAGATGGAACATGCCTGATCGCAAACTCGCTATCGTCACCGGCGCCTCGAGCGGTATCGGCCGAGAGATCGCCATACTCGCCGCGAAGGATGGTTATGACCTCATCGTCGCGGCCGACGAGCCGCTCGTCGATGCTGCCGCGGGCCTCCTTGCCAAGGGCGTCGAGGTCGAGGCAGTCGAAGCCGACCTCGCGACTGCTGCCGGGGTCGAACGTCTTCTCGCCGCCGCGGGCGGCAGGCCGATCGACATTCTCGTCGCCAACGCGGGCCACGGCCTCGGACATGGTTTTCTCGACCAGCCGGTCGACGAGTGGCGTCACGTCATCGACACCAATATCACCGGCACGCTGTTGCTGCTCCAGCCGGTCCTGAAGGCGATGGTCGCGCGCGGCGAAGGCAAGGTGCTGATCACCGGCTCGATCGCCGGTCATCTCGCCGGCTCTTTCCAGGCGGTGTACAACGGCACCAAGGCCTTCGTCGACAGTTTCGCCGCGGCGATCGGCAACGAATTGAAGGACAGCGGCGTCACCATCACCTGTCTCAAACCCGGCGCGACCGAGACGCGCTTTTTCGAGCGGGCCGGCATGCTCGACACCAAGGTCGGGCAATCGGAAAAAGACGATCCCGCCGATGTGGCGAAAACCGGATGGGACGCGCTCCTCGCAGGAGAGCATGCGGTCGTTCACGGGCTCAAGAACAAGGCGCAGGTCCTGGCCTCGGGCGTTCTCAGCGAAGCGGCGACAGCCGAGATGCACCGGAAACTGGCCGAGCCGGGGTCGGGGAAGCAAGACTGATCTGGCCGATCCGGCCCCATTTGTTGAAGAGGAGACGATCATGAACAATCGCAATGACAGCAGGGGTGGAGCCTCCGCCAGCGATGGCTCGCTGCCGCAAGAACCTGTGGAACGCCGCGAGAATGTCGGGACGACGACGCCCGAGCGCTATCCCGCCGGCGAGCGCGAGGCCGGCGACGTATCGGGGGCCGCCAACCGCGGCCATCGGCGCAGCACCGGCAGCGGCCCGGTCAGCGGAAGCGGCGCGGGTGCCGGCGGCAAAGGCAATGCGGAGGATTATGACAGCGATCCGCAAGGCGGCGGCGGGCGCGCTGCCGAACCCGATACGCCCCCGCCCGGCAAGGGAGCGGACGCGCCGGTTGGCGGGAGCCGTTAGGCCCTCGCGGTGGTCGGGCGGCGCGGCGCAATCGCTCTGGCAGCGCCGTACCCGGCCGTTCACTCGATCCGGTAGTCGATCGGCTTGAAGCTGCCGCCGCAGCTGTCGTAGGCCGAGCAGGCGGTGAGCCCGACGATCAGGTCGTCGAGCGCGCGAAGCCGTATGAAGTCACCGGCCTTCGTCGTCGGCGGAAGGACGCGGATCTTGCCGTCGCTGCCGACCGGCACATTCATGAACAGGTTGAACGCGACGGGAATGGCGTCGGCAGCAATCCCATATGGCTCGAGCGCTTCGGCCAGATTGCCGAAGCAGCCGCGATGAACGGGCTTGTCGGCGTAGAAATGACGAAAGGTAGCCTCGCTGCACGGCGTCAGCAGAAAATCATGCACCCCGCAGCTATCCTCGACGATCTCGAGCAGCGCGTTTGACCGGTTCGACCACAAGCGGTTGCCGGTCGTCAGCCGGATCGTCTCTTCATAGTCGAACGTCCGCCCGTTCGAGATCGCTTCGCGGGGATCCGCCGCACGAAACGCAAGAAGGTCGCCGACCTGGCCGCCCTCGGGGTCGGTCACGCAGAGAATCTTGTCCTTGGGAAGCGTGAAGGCGACGCCGCTGCGGGGCGCGATCCGGTCGGTCATGAATGCTCCTGAACTGAGAAGGTGCGGCGGGAATGAACTAAGATGTCATGAAGCGGTTGCCGGGAGGAGGACGAAATGCGGCGAGCGAAAGCCGCCGCGCTAATCGCGCGGCGGCTTTGAAACGCCGGTTCCGAGCCTCTGTCAGGGGGCCAGCTTGCCGAGTTCGGCTCGGTGCGCTTTCACCACCGGCACAATCTCTGCTGCCGCCTGCTTGAGCTGGACTGCCTCGCCTGAGGCGGCATAGCGCTGATGAAGCGCCAGCGCCGCACCATGCGCGGTTTTCTGGTGATCGAGGTAGATTTTGTCGATCCCTGCGGCATCGGCGGCCTTGATGTCGGCAAGCATCTCCTCTTGGTCAGGTGCGAGCTTGGGTGCCGGCGCCTCGACCCCGGCGCTCGCGGCGGCCGCCTTCACTTTCGCGGTCGATTTGCCGTGGTTGTCGATCATCATCTCGGCAAAGGCCCTGACCTTTGCATCTTTCGATTTGGCGAGCAGGGCTTTCGACGATTCGATCTCCCAGAGGTCGCCGGCGCCCGCCTGGGCAATATAGTCTGCGGTGCTAACGGCTGCCGCCGGCGTTGCGGCGGCCGGAGCGGGCTCCGGCGCCATGGCGGCGGTGTCGGCAGACGCGGCGGCTTGCTCCTCGTCGCGCGTATCGGGTCCGCCGCATCCCGCGACAATCGCGGCAATCGCCGCGGCTCCAATCCAAGTCTTCATCTTATCTCTCCTCAAACCATTTTGTGCGCGTCGGCTGGGCGGCGCTTTTCCGCATGCAAGACCGGGCCGCAGCGCGCGCGGCCCGGTCTTTCACCCGGAAAGCGGGGGCGGAGGTCAGCTGCGCTGTTTGCCCTGGTCCTTGCTTCCGGACTGCTTGTCGGCTCCCGACCGGCTCTTGCCGCCGTCCTGCTGCTGCTGGCTGCCCTTGCCGGACGAGCTGCCCTGCTGCTTGCCGTCTTTCTTGTCATTCTGTGCCATGACGTATCCTTTCCATGCGGCCCGAGGCGGGCCAATACGGAAACCCCGCGCCTGTCCGGCTTGTTGCGTGAAAGAGGAGCTGGGTTGATCGAAGTTATACGCTTTTGGCGTGCGGCAGCGGTCCGGGGCGCCGTGCGTGTTCCGGCCGCCTTTCGCGACGGCGCGGCCCGTGGCGGCGGGGCGGGGCGGGCAGGCGCGTTCGGGGCTTCGCCGGACTCATCATGCGTGCGGGAGGGCGGCGGCGCGGCGCCGGTGCGGCCAAAAAGGGCCCGGCGCGCGGCGCGGCCCGCGGTCGCCTGACGCACCTTCAACCAAGGCAGGCGACGATCGTCTCGATCACCGCGATCGTTTCCCTGGGGTCGCGCACGCGCACCGTGTCGAGTCCTAGCAACTTCGCCGGATAGTCGTTGCCGCCCGGAAAGATCGCGTCGCCGATGAAGATCATGTCGCCGAGCGCGATTCCGCTCTCGGCGCTCAGCTTCTTGAGTCCATAGCCCTTGTCGACGCCCTCGCGCGTGACGTCGATCGAAGTCGCGCCGCCCATGTTGATCGACAGGCCCGGGAGCCGCTCGCCGAGATCCGCCTGGATGATCCGCCGCTTCGCGAAGTCGGGATCCCAGACTTCCTTGGCGGCGATCGGCGCCTGCTGGCCGAGCGCCGAGAAAGTGATCTGGCTGCCGCGGTCCTCGATGCGGTCGCCCCAGACTTCCTCGGGAACGAACCCCGTCGCCTCGAGCGACGCGTCGAAGGCGGCGAGGATGCGCGCCTTTTCCTCGTCGCTGAACAGCTCGGCATAAAGCGGCGTCCAGGCGCCGCCGCGGTGGACGAAAAGCTTCGTGCCCGTCGTCGGCATCAGCCAGAGCCGGCCCCGATCGGCGTTTGCCGGAAGTCGGCTCGCGACCTGCTTGTCGAACTGCGGCCAGTCGCCTCCCGAAATCACCGCGACCTCGGCGACGCCCAGGAGCTTCGCGATCGCCGCGCCCATTTCGGGGGCGAGCGGCTGCTTGCTTTCCGCCAGGGTTCCATCGAGATCGAAGGCGACGAGTTTCTTCATGATTGTCTCCTCTGTTCGCTGTCGCCGGCGCGCGGCCGGCAAAGCCTCACAATCGCCCGACGCCGGACTAGGTTCCTGCCGGATTTTCCTCGGTCCTCGCTCGAGCGGGCAGCCGCGCCGGCATGGCGGGCAGCGCTCGTCGGCATGGAGGGACCGCGGCGGCGGCGTCAGATCGCTTGCCGGAAGCCCCGCACGGCCAAGGCAACGAGTTCGGCTTTGGAGGCGTTAGCGTCTCGATGACGAGGAAGACCATTCGATGACCCCGCGCTGGCCTTCGGTGCTCTGGGTGGTTCGCCACGGCCAAAGCGCGGGCAATGTCGCGCGCGATGCCGCCGACGCGGCGGGTGACCTGCGCATTGCGCTCGACCACCGCGATGTCGATGTGCCCCTCTCCGCGCTGGGCGAGCAACAGGCACAGGCGCTCGGCGCCTGGTTCGCAGCGGGCGAAGAAGACGGCCGCCCCGAGATCATGCTCGCCTCGCCCTATGTCCGGGCGGTGCAGACCGCCGAAATCTTTCGCGGCGCAGGAGGCTGCGCGGCCGACGAGAAAATCTGCATCGACGAGCGGCTGCGCGAGAAGGAGTTCGGCATCCTCGACGGCCTCACGCGCCGAGGCATCGAGGCGGCGCATCCCGATCAGGCCGAATTCCGGCTGGCGCTTGGCAAATTCTATCACCGCCCGCCGGGCGGCGAGAGCTGGTGCGATGTGATCCTGCGCCTCCGCTCGCTCCTCGACACGGTCTCGCTCCATTATGGCGGGCGGCGCGTGATGATCGTCGCGCACCAGGTGGTCGTCCTTTGCCTGCGCACCATCATCGAAAATCTGGGAGAGGCCGAGATATTGGCAATCGATAGCGAAGGCGACGTCGCCAATTGCGCGATCACCGAATATCGCTTCGACGCTGACATGGGCCGCGACGGCAACCTCGTCCTGTCGCGCTACAATGTAACTGCGCCGATGGAGGGCGAGGTTGCGGTCACCCGCGAACCCGATGCGATGGTGGCCGCGCGTGGCTGAGGCAACCCCGCTCGACACCGCCTGGCTGAAGGCGCATCCGCTTCCCGATCATCATGACAATGTCGACAAGAACGGCCGCGGCCGCGTGCTCGTGATCGGCGGTTGCCGCCGGGTGCCAGGCGGCATGCTGCTCACCGCCGAGGCGGCGTTCCGCGCCGGGGCGGGCAAGGTGACGATCGCGACGATCGCCTCGGCGGCGATCCCGATCGGCATCGCCTTTCCGGCCTGCGCCGTCGTCGCGCTCCCCGAAACCGAAGCGGGCGAGATTGCGCCCGAGGCGGCCGAACTGCTGCTCGCCGAGGTGGCACTGCACGACGCCATCGTCTTTGGGCCCGCGATGATCGACGCCGACATCGTCCGGACCCTGCTCGAAGCCCTGCTGCCGGCGCTGCCCGAGGACATCTTCCTCCTCCTCGACGCCGTCGCGCTGCGCGCAGCGGCCGCACATTCGGATGCGATCCGGGCGCGCGCCGCGCACACAATCCTCACCCCGCACGAAGGCGAACTTGCCGCGATGCTCGATGTAGCGAAAGAGGAGGTCGCAAGCGACCCGCTCGCGTCGCTCGGCAAGGCGGCCGACCTCTTCGGCGCGGCGGTGATGGTCAAGGGCGCGACGAGCCATCTCATCGCCGAGGGGAGCTGCCTGGCTTATGCGGGCGGCGGGCTCGGCCTTGCCGTCAGCGGCTCGGGCGACGTGCTGGCGGGCCTCATCGCCGGGCTCGGCGCGCAAGGCCTCTCGCCCCTGCAGGCGTCCGCCTGGGGCATCTGGCTGCACGGCGAAGCGGGGCGGCGGCTCGGCGAAACCATGGGGCCGCTCGGCTATCTTGCGCGCGAGCTGCTGCCGCTCGTCCCGGGGCTGATGCGCGGTGTCTGAGCTCGATCTCCTCGACCCCGATCTCCTGCTGCCGATCGCGGGGGCGGTCATCGCCGGCGCGATTATCGGCGGCGAGCGCGAATATCGCGCGAGCCCGGCGGGTCTGCGCACCCATATCCTCGTCGCGCTGTCCTGCTGTCTCCTCATGCTGTCGGCCGTTCACCAGATGGAATGGCTCACCGACACGCCGACCGAGGTCGTGCGCATCGATCCCGTGCGCATGGCGCATGGCGTGCTCACCGGCATCGGCTTCCTGTGCGGGGGCGTGATCTTTCGCGAGGGGCTCAATATCCGCGGGCTCACCACCGCTGCATCGCTCTGGATGACCGCGACACTCGGCATCCTGTTCGGGGTCGGCTTCTACGAACTCGCCATCTTCGGCGGCGTCGCGACCTTCCTCGTGCTCGCTGCCGTCACCTGGACCGAGCGCCACGCGCCGCAGCGGCGCATCGCGCATATCACGCTCGACTATCGGGCGGGAACGAGCATCGCCTCGGCCGAGGTCATCGCCCTGCTCGGCGAACATGGCCTCAAGGCGATCACCGTCGAACAGCGCCGCGCCGGCGGCGCGCCCGGTTTTACCGCCATCGCCGCAGGCTATGGCGAGGAATGTGCCGATGCGCTGGCGGCGGCGCTCAGCGAGGACGATCGCATCGCCGCCTTCGACATCAGGCCGCAGCAGGGATGAAGGGTGGGGCCGGAACGGGCGCGGGCATGTCCGCTGGCCGCGACCCTTCGGGCGAGCCCGCTTATGATGCGCTCGTCATCGGCGCGGGACCCGCAGGGCTCACCGCCGCTCTCTATCTGGCACGCTATCGCCGCCGCACCCTCGTGCTCCACGACGGGCGCTCGCGCGCACTCGGGGCGCCGATGGCCTGGAACGTGCCCGGCTTTCCCGACGGAATATCGGGAGCCGATCTCGTCGCGCGGCTCACCGATCAGGCCGGGCGATATGGCGCCGACATCGAAGTGGCTCGCGTCGATCACCTGTCTGCGAACGCGGGAGGTGCCCCCTTCGCGGCGCAGCTCGAAGACGGCCGCCGCCTGTCGGCGCGCGGGCTCATTCTCGCGACCGGCGTCATCACCAACGAGGCGGTGCTCGATAGCGGCGACCATGACGCCGCCGTCCGCAGCGGGGCGCTGCGCTACTGCCCGATCTGCGACGGATTTGAGCATCGCGGGCGCAAGATCGCCGTACTCGGGTCGGACCTTCATGGCGCCGCCGAGGCGATGTTCCTGAGGCAATATACCGACGATGTGACCCTCATCCCCAAGTGGCAGGTCGAGCTCACGCCCGCGCAGCGTGCCGAACTTCTGGCAAGCGACGTGCGGATCGAGGAGCGGCAGCTGCTTCGCCTCGCGCACCGGGACAGACGCATCGCGGTGCAGCTGGAGGGTGCAGAGGACGCGCTTCTCTTCGACACCCTCTATCCGGCGCTCGGGTCCGAACCGCGCAGCGAATTGCTGGCGGGGCTCGGTCTCCAGGGCGACGCCAATCGCTGCCTGCCCGCCGATGCCTTTGCCGAGCCCTTGATGCCCGGCGTCTATGGCGCCGGCGATGTTCTCGCCGGGCTCGACCAGATCAGCACCGCGACGGGCCATGGCGCGGCGGCTGCGACGCGGCTTCACAACTGGCTGCGCCGTGTCGAAGGGCATGTAATGGCGGACCAGCACTGAAGGACAAGGGGCAGGCTATCGCTTCGACGGATGCACGAAAGCTGCTCGGCCGGGCGCGTTCGGCCCACATAGTCGTTGGGCAAAACCTGCCTCGTTGAGCCTGGCGATGCAATAGGGGAGAGGGCGCTGCCCGTCGCAGCGCGTGCAGGATTGATTTCGATCATGATGATTTCGCGCCTTGGAGTCCCGAAATCTGCTAAGTAGAACTGGCTGAGTCCCACCCTCAACGGCGTCTGTTGCGGCTGTCTTGTTTTGCAGTTCGTCCTTTGCATGAGGCCTGCCGATCATTGGGTGCTGAGAGCAGGGTCGCGCTTGCTCCGGAACAGGAATGGAGCATGTCATGCGCCTTTTTCACCTTCTTTTTCATGGCGAGGATGCGCGCGAGCCGCGCCGCGTCGAATTTCGCGCGCCCGACGCCTATCAGGCGTTCCAGTTCGCGCTCAACGATCGCGGCAGTGCCGAGGTCGAACTATGGGACGGCGAGCAGCTTCTCGTACGCATGAGCAAGACCGAAGCCAATCTCTGGAAGCTGCACGGCCTCCCCCCATCCCAAGGCACCGCGGGGCCCTCTGCTCAGCCAGGCGCCGCCGCCGCCTGAACCGCGCTGAGCCGGTGACGCGCTCGCGAGGGACTTGTGACAAGTGGATAACGCCCGCTTGCCCGCCTCAGGCGGGCCGGCCGTCTTGCCCGGCGCAGAGGCCGAGGCAGGCATCGACGAGCGCGCTCATCAGCACGGGCTTCGAGAAGAAGAAGCTGCCATCGACCTGGCGGTCGGCGAGCGGCACATTGGCCGAGGCGTAGACGACGCCGCCGCCCGGATGAGCGGTGCGGTACGCTTCCGCGAGGCTCCATCCGTCGAGAGCGCCGGCAAGCCGGATATCGGTCACGAGGATATGCGGTCGCTCCTCGCCGATCAGGAGCAGCGCATCCTCGGCGCTTTCGACCTCGCGAACCGCGAACCCGGCCTCCTCGAGCGCCTCGACGATGTCGATGCGGACGAGCCATTCGTCTTCGGCGACGATGGCCGTGCAGAGAGGGGCGGGGGACGGGTTTGGCACGCTGATGACTTTCGCCCTGAAACATGGATCGAAGTTGAGAGGTCGCTCGGCGTCACGGCTGGGCGCATGGCAGTCTCGGCGGAACGCATCAACCACTCAAGGGTTTCTTTGCCATAGCGAATTCCCGTTTCGGGAACGCAGGGGCCATCGGAGGGGCAGGGACCATGACATATGCGTGAGACGCTGATCGAGGACGAAGCGGCGCAAGGGGGCTTAGCCGTTCGCGAAAGTGCCGCGCACCTCGCGGCGCTCGTCGAGGGCTCGGACGATGCGATCATCAGTAAAACGCTCGATGGAACCATCACCAGCTGGAATCCCGCGGCCGAACGCATGTTCGGTTTTCGTGCCGACGAGATCGTCGGCCGCTCGATCCTCACCCTCATCCCCGAGGAACGCCGCAGCGAAGAAACCGCGATCATCGAGCGTGTGCGCGCCGGCGAGCGCGTTCCGCCTTTCGAGACGGTCCGTCGGCGCAAGGACGGCAGCCTCGTCGACCTCTCGATCACCGTGTCGCCGGTGCGCCGCGCCGACGGCACGATCATCGGCGCTTCGAAGATCGCGCGCGACATCTCGGAACGAAAGGCGGTCGAGGCGCAGCTCGCCCGCCAGGCCGAGCGGCTGACCCAGCTCAATCGCGCCGCCCTCCTCGTCTCGCAGGATCTCGACCTCGAACGGATCGTCCAGGCGGTGACCGATATCGCGACCGAACTCAGCGGTGCGCGCTTCGGCGCCTTCTTTTACAATGTGCTCGGCGACGAGGGCGAAGGCTATCTGCTCTTCTCGCTTTCCGGTGCGCCGCGCGAGGCGTTCGAGCGCTTCGGCATGCCGCGCAATACCGCCGTCTTCGACCCTACGTTCCGCGGAGCGGGGACGATCCGGTCGGACGATATCCGCAAGGATCCGCGCTACGGCCTGAGCGCGCCGCACCACGGCATGCCCGACGGGCATCTGCCCGTCGTGAGCTATCTCGCGGTTCCCGTCATCTCGCGCTCGGGCGCGGTGCTCGGCGGTCTTTTCTTTGGCCATGACGAGCCCGCCATGTTCAATGCCGAGGTCGAGGAGCTTGTCGAGGCCGTGGCTGCGCAGGCGGCGGTGGCGATGGACAACGCCCATCTTCACGAGGCGGCGCGCGTCGAGATCGCGGCGCGCGTGAAGGCCGAAGAGGAGCTCCAGCTCACCCTCGCCGAAATGCGCCACCGGGTGAAGAACACGCTCGCGATGGTCCAGGCGATCGCCGCGCAGACGTTTCGCGAGACGCCGGCCGCCGAGCGCCAGTCGTTCGAGGCGCGCGTCCGCGCCCTCTCCGACGCGCACGACCTCCTCACCGAGCGCCACTGGGGCACCGTATCGGCCGGTGAAATGATCGAGCGCGCGCTGCACGCTTTCGACAAGATGAAGCCGGGCCGCATCAGCCTCGCGGGGCCGGACGCAGAGGTGCCGGCGTCGAGGGCGCTGCTCGCGGCGATGGCGCTGCACGAACTCGGGACCAATGCGGTCAAATATGGAGCGCTGTCGGGCGATGCCGGCACGGTCGCGGTCGAGTGGGACATGGTGAACGAGAGCGGCCGGGATCGGCTCCGCCTGCGCTGGAGCGAGCAGGGCGGTCCCCCCGTCGCGCCTCCCGCACGTACGGGTTTCGGCACGCGAATGCTCGAACGGGCGCTCCGCGGGCAGGGCGGCAGCGCCGCGATCGAATTCCGGCCCGAAGGTGTCTGCTGCACCCTTGAACTTCCCGCATGACCAGCATCTTGGGCGCGGCTGGAGCGCGCGAGGCTCGCGCGCTTCGTGGGTCGAGGATCGAAGGTGCGGGCCGAAGGTCGATGGTCGAAGGGAGCGGGTCGCGGGTGGGCGTCACAAACCTTGCTCGTGGCTGGCGAGTCGGGCGCGGCTCGGTTAAGGCATAGCCATGGCGGGAATCGGATCACGCATCGACGAGTCGGGAATGCTGCTGCGGGTGGCAGGCGGCTTCGCGCTTCGCCGCGACCTCGGCGGCCGCTGGCGGCTCGACCTTCGCCGCACCCCCGTCGACCATGTCGAGAAGCGCGTGCGCATCACGGGCACGCTCGTCGGCGACGATCTTGTCGAGGTCGACGGCGTCGCCCCGGAAGGCGCTACCGCGGCGGGTGGTGCTCTTCCGGACAGCGGCTCGCCGATCGAAGCATAGCCGCGCCGCCACTGGCCGGAGCTGCCTGGCAGGAGGATCGTAAAGCGGATGTCCGCAGGCGGTCCGGATGCCTCTCATTTTTGACGGTCTCGAGCCGCGGAACAAAGTGCCGCGGCGCCGGTTGAAGCTTGCATGACCCAGACCATCGCAACCCCCGCACCCGCCGCCGATCCGGCGCGTATCGTCGTCCTTCTCTGTGCGCTGGGGCAGATCGGAGCTGTTCTCTTGCCGGCGATGGGGATCGGCACGCCGGTCGGCGAGCGTTCGGACGCCGTGCAGACGCTGATAACGCCCGCGGGCTGGGCCTTCTCGATCTGGGGAGCGCTTTATCTGGGATCGCTGGTTTTCTCGCTTCTCCAGTTTACGTCGGCCGGGCGCGATAGCACCTTGTTCGCCGCGCTGCGCTGGCCGGCAGCCGGTGCTTTTCTCGGCAATGCGCTCTGGGCCACTTGGGTGCAGCTAGGCGACATCGACGCGGTATCGACCCTCATCATTTTCGGCTCGCTTGTCTCGATCCTCATCGCCTATCGCCGTATCGCTGCCTGGACGGCGCCCTTTTCGGCGGCCGAGCGCTGGGGCGCCATCCTGCCGCTGTCGGCGCTCGCTTCCTGGTTGACGGCGGCGTCGATCGTCAATGTCGCCGCCACTTTGCGCTACTATGGCGTCGACGCTGCGCCCGATGTCGCGCCGCTCATCTCCGCCGCGATTATCGTCGTCGGCGGTCTGATCGCGGCCGCGGCCCTGGCGCGGGGCAAGGGTAATCCGCCCTTCGCACTCGTCTTCCTCTGGGCGCTGGCAGCAATCTTTGCAGCCGGCGGACAGGAGGCGGCTGCCCTCGCGGTGGCGGCAGCGATCGCGGCGATCCTCGTGCTGATCGGAATTTCGCTGGGCTGGCGCGACGGCGGCGCGCACCATTGGTCCGGTTGGAGATCGTAATTCTGTCTCGGGGACGCTTGAGCGTCTTCGCCGCGCGATCGGCACCTTCTTACGGCGAGGCGCACCGGGGATCGCCGCGTCCCTGCGGCCAGCCGCGATCCCGACCCGCGCTTGAGGCGTCTGCCGGGGCGCGGCCCCGGCGCAACGGGCTTCGCCCGTCCTCCACTGCCGTTGCGGCCCTCTGGGTGCGCCGGCGCCTTGCGGCGCCCCGGCTGCCTTCCTGCGCCGCGGGACGGGCTCGCGGGCAAGGTCAGGAGACACATCATGGGAGCCATCGGCTTCGTTAGCGGCACGATCGAGAAGGGCTTTGTCGGCGAACTTCGCACCCTCTCGATCAGGGTGCCGATCGAAATTCGGATCAACCGCGGCAAGGGGAGCGAGGTGCAGCCCGACTACCGCGTCTATTCCGACGACGTCGAGATCGGCGCGGGATGGGTGCGCCTCGCGGCTGTGTCCGAGCGCCGCTACGTGTCGCTCGCCCTCGAAGCCCCCGAGTTCGGTCAGCGGCGCCTTTATGCGAACCTTGCCCGCGCGGCAGGGCAGGACAATTCCGACGCTTATGCGCTGCTCTGGAACCCCGCCGACTGACGGCGTGCAAGAAACACGCGGCTTATCCTCGCACTGGCTGCAATAGCTGGTGCGCGGAAGCCGCCGCCTTGATAGGGTGATGACGATGAAAAGCGGTATCGACCATCTTCCCCCGCACAAGCAGCGCGAACTCGAGCGCGTCGTCGAGATTATCTTCGAAGAATTCGAGGATGCACTGGCGCTCGCGACGCAGGGCTGGAAGAAGAAGGGGCGCATCTCGAAGATCATTCTCTACGGCAGCTATGCTCGCGGCGGCTGGGTCGACGAGCCGCACACCGCCAAGGGCTATCAGTCGGACTATGACCTGCTGATCATCGTCAATGACAAGCGGCTGACCGATCGCGCCGACTATTGGTCGAAGCTCGACGACCGGCTCATTCGCGAACTGTCGGTGACGAAGACGCTGCGGACGCCGGTGAACTTCATCGTGCACAGTCTCGACGAAGTGAACTCCGGGCTGTCGCAGGGCCGCTATTTCTTCATGGACGTCGCGCGCGACGGGATCGCGCTGTACGAGGCCGAGGACAGCGAGCTTGCCGAGCCGCAGCCGAAGACGCCGCATGCGGCGCTGGATATGGCGCGGGAATATTTTGACGAGTGGTTTCCGAGCGCTGGCGAATTTAGCGGTTCGGCAGAATATGCTGCGCAGCAGGGATGGTTGAAAAAAGCTGCGTTCGACTTTCATCAGGCGACGGAGCGTCTGTACCACTGCGTATTGCTAGTCTGCACCTTCTACACCCCCCACGTCCACAATCTCGCATTCCTGCGTACTCAGGCTGAACGTGTTGATGATCGTTTGATTGATGCCTGGCCTCGGGAGGCAAAGGCTGACCGATCCCGCTTCGAGAAGCTGAAGGAAGCGTACATCAAGGCGCGCTACTCGAAGCATTATAGCATCACGACCGAGGAACTGGCTTGGTTGGGTGAGCGGGTCGCCGACCTGGCGGACATCGTCGAACTGGTGTGCCGCGAGCGCATATCGCTTTTGGAAACGACGGCGCGCAACGCCGGCTGAGGCTCCAAAAGCAAAGAGCCCTGCCGCGGCAGAGCCCTCTCTTCTTTCGGCGTGGAGGGGTCCCCCGCCGAAAGATGCCCCTTTTGCCTCCGGGGTCGCACGGAAGCATTAGACCGGCGACAATAAGGCTCTGCTCATTCGTGGCAATAAACACAGGTTAAGTCGGCGAACTTAGTTTTAGATCGCCGTGCTGACGCGATACGGTCCTTTGCGAAGGGGTAGGGGCTCACCCTTCCAGCTAAGCTGCACCAGATTCTTGGCGAGCATGCCGTCGATTGCGGCATGGACCGTTGGCATGGTGCTGCGCCAGTTCGGCCCGTCGGTTATCGCGCGGGCGACCTCACTCGGACATACCGAACCCCCGGGGAACCGCGCGGCCAGAAGCGCGAGAACGGCTTCACATACTTTATCGTCCACGCTCGCCTCCACCGCGCGACGAGCGTCCTTTGGTCATAGGGTCCGGTTTCGGTGGCGGCTTCCATCCAGGAGGCGGCGTCATGCGTTGCTGGCTCGTGCCGAGTCCCATCGCGCCAGGCCGCTGCCGCTCGATACCGGACAGGTCCGCCTGCTCTGCCTTGTCGGGGGCCGCGCCGCCGCGCAAAAGATTGATCTGGTCGCGGCAGCGGCGTGCCTCTTCGAAGTCGAGGTCGGCCACGGCGGCTTGCATTCTCTTTTGAAGTGCTTCGATTGTGTTGGCCATTCTCACATTACGCATGACACGAGGATTGGCCGCATCCTGTTGGCAGTGTCTGCATCTCGCCGGATAAGTTGCATACGAAACGATGTGTTGCGCTGCGGCATCAGTGGGAAAGAATCGCCGAACCGGTGCGGCAATTTCTATGGCCTCTTCCTTGCGTTGAAGTATGTGCCACCCGCGACCCGATGAAGGGGCTCCTTCATCACAAAAACTTGGCGGCCTTTCCGGCCGCCTTTTTTGTGGGCTGATTGCAATTCCGGCGACCGGCGGCTCAGCGCCTCATGTCGGCCGTACCCACCTTAATCGTGCTGTGCCCGAAAGCGGTCATTCGATTGGTATATCACCCGCGACCGCTCAAAGCCTCATATCGACCATCCCGGCTCCGACGGAAAAGCTTCAAAGCTGCCAGTCCTGTGCTCAAAAACATACAGAACCAAGCGGTGTTCGCCGTCAACATCGATAGCGCTGAAGTCAGGCCCCGCCGACGCTCGGACGGGCTTCGCTTCCCTTTACAAGCAGACGGCCTAAATTCCGTCAGCGTTGTACAGCGCTTCTTGTGGCACTGCTTTAATCGTACCGAAAGATCGCGATCTTCCAAGTCCTGAATGATCCGGGCCGACTGCCGTTCGCCTTCGCGTTCGTCTGGATCTTTTTATGCAAAGACGAGCGGTAGTTGGCGAGCCGCAAGCCGGTGCGCAAATATTTGGATTAAATTGGCGGCTGCCATTTTCTCCGGGCGGCGCTAAGCTTGAAACATGGAGACGACCGCGCCGCGCGCGCGGCGAATAAAGCAGGGGAGGGATATTTGGTCACTCGGTCGAGTGGGGACGCGGCGCCGTCGCATGCGTCCGTCAGGTTCCTGCGCGACAGCGCCGCCGAGGAGGACTTCTTCGGCTCGCATCAGCGCGTCGCCAACGCAATTGTCTCCGTGATCGATGCAAGCGACAAACATAATGTCATCGGTCTGCTCGGTGCATGGGGGAGCGGCAAATCGACCGTTGTCAAATTGCTGGAAGGCATGCTCGCGACCTCGCCGACGCCGACACTCGTCTTCACCTATGACGCCTGGCTCCACCAGAGCGATCCGCCGCGCCGCGCGTTTCTCGAGCGCTTTCTCGCTTTTCTTCAATCGCGTTCTCTCGCGACGGAGGAGAAATGGCAGGAGGCAATGGAACTCCTGAACCGACGCGTCGAGGAATTCGAAACGCGCACGACCCCAACGCTCACTACCGCGGGCTATCTGATCCTCTTCTCGCTGCTCCTCGTTCCCTTTGGTGCCAGCCTTCTGGACAAGGACTGGCTGGCGCTGACCCTCAAATATAATGCGACGGTTCCGGGCGCCTGGGTCTTTCCGCTGGGCATCGCTCTGGCGCTCGCGCCTCTTCTGGTCGCGATATCCTTCTACTTTGCGTGGCGGCCGGTTCGCTTCCCCCTATCGAGGGGTTTTTTCTCGTCGAACAATTGGACGCGACATCGTGCTCCGCATCAGGACCAGTCGCTTCTTGCCATTATCGCGAACAAGCATGTCGAAAAGCAGAAGAACCGGATTGTCCGCTCGCCCGATCCGACGACCATCGAATTCCAGAAGACGTTTCGCGAAATGATCGTTTCGGCCGCACGCGACGGTCACCGTCTCGTCATCGTCGTCGACAATCTGGATCGCCTGCCCGACAGCGAGGCAATCGAGATGTGGACGACGATCCGCAGCTTCTTTCTCGGTGCGATCCCGCTGTCCGATCCGATCGACGGCGGTCCGCCACCAGCGGTGACCCTGCCAAACATCGTTCTCCCGATCGACAATGGCGCGCTCGAGCGCATCTTCGCCGATCAGGTCGACAGCATGGGCAAGAGCTTTGCAGAGTCCTTCATGGACAAGACCTTCGACGTGACCTTCCACGTCAATCCGCCGGTCCTTTCCGACTGGCACGCCTATCTCGGCAAGCTGATGCGCGAGGTCTTCGGCGCCGATATCGAACGGCAATGGGCATCCGAGGTCGGCCGCATCTTCGAGAAACGCATCAGTGGTTCGGTGACACCGCGCGATCATAATGTGACCCCGCGCGACCTCAATCGCATGGTGAACTGCATCGCCGCGCTCTGGCTGCAATGGCAGGATCTGCGCATCCCGTTCCTTACCATCGCTTATTATGCGATGTTGCGCGGCGCTTTCGAGAAAAACCCCGTCGCCGCGATCGACTCACCGATCTTCGATCTCTCCGAACATGATCCCGAGTGGCAGCAATCGCTTGCCGCGCTGCATTTCGGAGTGCGGCCCGAGGACGCCCTCCAGATCCTGCTGGCCCCAAATCTCCGGTCGGCGATTTTTGCCGGCGATCATCGCTTCTTCCAGGGACAGGTCGATATTCGGGGCTTCGAGCGCGTGCTCTATGGGCAGATCGATACGCCCGACATTATCGAACGCGGTTTCGACAATCTGTGCGCGATGCTCGATCAGGCACGAATCGACGAAAAGCCTTGGGCCGCTTTCACATGGCGGAAACTTCGCCGCGCCTTCCTGCGTCGCAATCTAGCCGGTACGGTGGACGACAAAACCGCGGACACCTTCAAAATGCTCGTGGCTCGCATCCCTGCCGCTGAACTGGATCTGTTCCTTACCGACGCTGGCAACCGAATGTCGGTGCTCGATATCGCGCAGGTTCGGGTTCCGGGCTCGACGAGGCATTATCGCGATCTGGTTGCTGCTTGGGCCGAGCAAGTCCCGAATGCGCTCTCCCCCACGATGTTCGTGATGATCCGAGATGCCCAGATTTATCTGGACGTAGGCAACGTCCGGATGGCTGAAGGTCGCCGGAACCCCCATATCCGGACGACGGTCACCGGCGACGAATTAGCTAACGCGCTTGCAGAACGCTTGCATCCCGGACCGACCGGACAACCGACTTTAGAGCAAACAATGCTTGTTCTCGATTCAGAGCCTGGGCGCGACGCGCTCGGCGCTCTTTCTCAGGCGGCGAATGCCTATCTGGCCGGTCAAATGGCCGATGCGCCCGGAACCGAAGCGGCCATCTACCTCCTGGGCGTGCTTCGACGCGACTTCGATTTTGCGCAAACCGACATCGGGGAACTGGCCGCCTCGGGCCAGCTGATGCAGCGAACGGCGGAGTCCTTCGTGCGGGCAAGCCCCTCGGTTGCGGCGCGTCTTGTCGCTTTGTCGATCCTCGCTGGGATCAGCCTACCGGAACCTCATGAACAAGGGTGGGAAGCCTTTGTCGCCGGGCATCCCGAGTTTCCCGTCGCCGTCGATGCCAACCTAACGGTTTTTGGAGATATGGCAGTAATTCGTCACTTGGCCGATCTCGTGCGCGCCAACGGCGGGACGGGCGCGCTGGCCAGCGCCATGTTCGAGAACCGGATGCGGTGGTCGAGCCTCGGGCGTCTCGATGTGCCGGATATCGTTGGCGATCTGGCGGCGTATCGCGCCATCATGCCTGAAACACGGTTGCCGGAGTTTTTGGCAATAGCCGCCAACGATACGGGATTTTGGGATCAGCTCTACCGCCAACGTTTCAGCCCTAGCGCCGTGGAGATTTTTCATGTCCTCGTCGATCCCGCCCATCCTCATCGCGCGACGCGCAGGCAAGCGCGTGGTATGCTCAAGACCTGGCTTCGGGACGAGATTGGCGCGAACGGCTGGGAGCAGGAAATTCGCGTTGGGGAGACTATTCTCGACCTTGCGTCGCATCTCCAGCGGCTCGACAGGCGACCGTTGGCTCTGGGAGCGGACAGTGCGATAGCACTTCGATCGACGATGGGCGATCTTCTCGGAGCGCCGGGCCATGCCTTCATGCTTCGCTGGTTTCGCGTCGCTGCCATGGTGAAGGTGGAAGACCGCAGAGCGATCCTTCGAGAGCTGCGCGACCGGATGCTGGCCCCGGACTATCCGGGCGACAGGTTCCAGCTCGTCGCGGCAGGCGAAAAGCTCTTGCTCGAGACCGGCGATTTCGCGGCGTGCGCCGAGGACGCGATCCGGCATATCGTGCTGCCGCAGCTCTGGTCGGAAGAAGGCACCGCCCAGATTCGACAGCACGCGGGGCTGATCGAAAGCTGGGTGACGAAAGCGGAGCAACCGCTGCGCAACGAACTCGCGCATGCACTCACGGCTGACCGCGGCGACGGTGACGCAGAAGCGCAGGCTCTTCGTATCGCATTGGCCGATCAATGGGGTCTTAAGGCATAACTCGGTTTCTCCCCAAGTTGTTTGCAATGTTCTTTTCGCTCGACGCTTAATGGTCCGTCATTGCATCGAGGACTACACGGGGCTGACGCTTATGAATTGGAGTTATCGAAGCCATGCCGATGGCCTTTCCTCCTTTCTGATTTAGGCTAGATCACGACTGGAGGGGCGACATGTCAGAAGAAGTTGTTGAAAACGACATCATGGAGAATGCATTCGCGCGCCTCAGTGACGTCTTTTGCAAATTGGTGAGCGCCGCGGTTTGGGAAGTTCGGTCCTAGTGCTTACTTACATTGTGCGCCGGGACATACCCGACTGCCATCTCGATATGATGGCCTACCACCGCGCCGAGATATTGCTTCCGCCATCGCAGCTCGACGAGCTCCGGACAAAGCGAAATATCGTCCGGGCTCGAATCAAGCGACGGCTGGCAGCGATGGATTATTACCAGCCGATCGGTTTTCGGGGGCAAGGTAGCGTAGCGATGGGGACTATTATCCGTGAGCAATGGTACTCCAGCTACGATATCGACGACGGCATCTATTTCTCGGACTATGCACTCTCGGGGCCTCGCGGAGGTATGACAAGCGCGCGCGAAGCCCGGGCATTTGTCTTCGCAGCCGCCCACGATAATCGATATACCTACTCTCCCGAAATGCGTCGTCATTGCATTCGCGTTTATTATTCGCAGGGGTTCCACATCGATATTCCCGTCTACCGTAAGACCTATGGGCCGCGCGGAGTGAGGATCGATCTCGCCTCCACCGATTGGCGACCCTCGGATCCTCTGGCGGTGACGCGCTGGTTCAAGGCAGCCGCGGCAATGAGCCACGGATTTTACGCCAATCGTCAGCTGACGCGAATAGTCCGGTTGGTAAAGGCATGGACGGCGTCGCGTTCGAATTGGCCTGGGCGCATGCTGAGCGGTTTCGGCGTTACGAAACTCGTCGTCGATCACTACCGTCAGCATCGAGGGCGCGACGATCGCGCGCTATACGATACACTCGCGGCGATTTACGATGCGCTGGAACGTTCGACACAAATCTGGCATCCCGTCATCCGGGGCGAAACAATCTGCGGGCCTGGAAACGATGCGCCCGCTCGCTTTTTTCGCGATAATCTTGGCTTCTATCTTGAACGGCTCGGGAATATTCGTCGCGCGCGCACTCGCGCAGATGCGCTTCGATATTGGGATTCATTCTTCAATTGTGACTTCTTCGTCGCTCGGCGGATTCAATTGATATGAGAACGGAGAGCAGACCAATGAAAGCCTTGCCGTCAGAAGATCTGGAGGTCTCTCCGCCGCACGACCCGACGGGAAGCGACCTATCCGGCGACGAAAATATCGAAGAGCTTCTCGCTGCCGAATGCGAGGAAGGGAGCGACGTTCCGCGACGATCCCGTAAAGAGACTATCGAGGATCTGTGCCGAATCGTGAGCAACTTGTTTCGCGGAGCGGCGGTTCGGGCACTCGACGCGGCGGAGGCTTTGGAGCGTTATGCCGCGACAGGAATCGACGGCGATTTTCACCATAAGTCGGACGAGCAGCATTGCCTCTTATTTGCGGCCGTCCGTGGGGGCGTGCCGGGCTTCGCTGTCGAGATCGAATTCCCTTTAGCACCGACCGTTCACGTCCGCCTGCTCGCTCAGAATCTCATTCGCGTCTTCAACACCGACATATTGCGAGCGCCTCGTTACGGTCACGACTACGAGACTTGGCTTTCCCTCGAGCAGACCAGGGTCATTCGCATAATGGCGCGCATTGCCTTGGTCACAACGCCGTTCTTTACAGACTGCCTGCGGTGGATCGAAAGCGCGCGTGAAAATACTTATGAAGGTGCTCCAGTCGCGACCCGGTTGCTTATAGTAAGGCGGACTCGCGATGCGGCGGTCCCGGCGGGCGAGCGGTTCATTCGCCTTTCCCAGGGCGTGCCCATTCGCGAGGCACTGCTCAGTGAAAAATGGATCCGGCCTTTCACAGCCCAAGGCATGGTCGCTTTGGTAGCAACACAGCGGACGGGTAAGGTGACCGGTGTGGTCGTGTCATTCGACCGGGCTTCGAATTCGCCGAGCGGCACGGAACTGGAAGGCGAGGGTGATCCCGCCAGTCGACGGGCGGCGTCGATCGAGTCGACATCCTTTGGCGACATCTGGGTGAAACTTCCCAACGGAATGCGTTTTCTAAGGCGCCGCGGTAGTTGGCAATATATCGACTTCGGCCCCATCGAGGCGTTGATCGCTCCCTTCGCAACGCCAGAGATTGCGCGTGCGCTGCTTCTTATCGCTTTCGATGCTAGCGTCGAGCGCCGCGGCGCCCTGCTGGCCATTGCCAACAAGCCGAAAACAATCCGGGAAATTATCCCGAGAGCCGCGCAACCGGCAGATAAGCAGTCGATCGGGGTCGGCGATCTGGTCAAGCGCCTCGACCTTCTCAACCCCGCCCATGCAACATTAATCAGGAGCGCGGCCGCGGTGGATGGAGCGGTCATTCTCTCGAAAGACGGAAAGGTTATCGAAGCGGGCTGCCTGGTGACAGATCCGCCGGCACAGCGGCTCGACGAACTGGGACTCGCCACGCTCGACACATTCCCGGGCGCTCGGGCTACCGCTGCTCGCAACTGCAGCTTTTATGGAGTCGCCATCAAGGTTTCCGATGATGGTCAGATTTCGCTCTTTGTCGCCGGAAAGATGGTGCTCGAGTTCGGCTGAAAAGCGGTCACGACCAGCTGTTTCGTCAGGCGGCCCGCCGAACGTTGGCCGCGGCAAAAAATTTATAATCTCTTCGATTCAATCGCTTCGACGAACTTCGACGGCATGACGCCAAGATTTACAGATTCACGTCTTGTTCTCCCTTGCCTCGTTCCTACATGCCCGTGTGAAGCACCAGAAATCAGGTGGGAGGACAATGTGACGATCAACGCCCATCGCGCTCTCTACAGCGCGGCCAGCAAGGCGAATTATCTTGGCAATCTGACCGTTGATGATCCGGATGCCGCCGAGTTGAGACGGGTTCGCGACCTTGTTCGCGAAACGCTTGTCGCAGGTTTCCGCCATTGGTCCCAGTTCATCGAGAGGCGCGAGCTATTCGGCGATGCAGCCTTGTCCTTTGCCGAGACCGACGCGCTTCGTCCCAAGTTTCGCATGCAGGGCAGCTGGGCCTATTTTACGCTGAATCGCACGACGGTCGAACCGCCTCAGGAGATCGACCTCGACGACGGCATGTTTCTGCCAATCTCTTTTCTGACCCGGCACGGCACGACAAATCCGGCGATCGTCAGCCGCAGTTACTTCGCGGCGGTCGAGGCGATGCTCGCCCCACTCTGTCGCGAGGAGGGTTGGGCGCTCGATGACAGCAAGCCGTCCTGTGTCCGTGTCGTCGTGCGCGATGGTGCGCATGTCGACATCGCGCTCTACGCAATCCCAGACCAGGATTTCTCGACGCTCCTCGAAAAGGCTGTGATGTCTTCGACGAGCTTCGGCGCCGTCCAGCTGAACGATGCCGAGATGTTCGATGCGCAAATCTACCCCAATCTGCCTGACGACCATATCATGCTCGCGCACCGTGACGACGGCTGGAAACCGTCCGATCCCCGCAAGCTCGAGGACTGGTTCAACGCCGCCATCGCCCGGCATGACCAGCAGCTTCGCCGTGTGTGCCGCTATCTGAAGGGCTGGCGCGACAGCCGCTGGAACCTGTGCCGACTCAGCTCGATCGCGCTGATGAGCTGCGTCGTCACTGCCTTCGACGAGGCATCGGCAGCGGTTCCCGCCAATCGCGATGACCTTGCGCTGCGAATGGTCGCCGACGCTTTGCCGAGGCTGCTTGGCGGGGCGATCGTCAACCCGGTAGTCGACGGGCAGCGGCTCGACGAGAAATGGAGCGACGTCGACCGCGCCGATTTCGTCGCGGGTGCTGAAGCGTTGCGCGCAGACATGCACAAGATGCTCGGAGCGGTGTTCGCGAGCACGGCTCTTGCAACGCTACGCGCCGCCCTCGGCAAATACATTCCCGACGATGTCGAACTTGTCATCGTCGAGGAGCCCGAGGCACCCGCCGTCTTGACCTCCGGATTGTTGGGCGATGTCGGCCCCGAGCCCGAGGCGCGGCAGCCCGTGAGGATCGGCGGCGATCAGCGCTATGGCTGACGGGGCGCCGCCCGGCACAAGCCGGGCGGAAGCGGCGCAGCAGGTCGGGCGCTGGCTCGAGGCAAATATCGGCGCCGTGCCGCTTGGCGACGCGGACGTTCCTTCTTCATTCATTGAGGGTTGGTCTTTCGTGCTCGCCGTTGGCGGCGAGCAATTGAAACTTCGGTTTTTCCTCGATACCGAATTTCCGCACAGCGAGCCGCGTATCGGCTTTGCTGAGCCACCCGCATTTCCGAGCTACCCGCATGTCGAGCATGACGGACTGATCTGTGTGCTGACATCGCGCGACGTCATTGATCCGAATGATCCGGTCGGCGTCGCGCAATACGTTCTCAAGGGCGCCGCCGACATATTGGAGCAGGGGATCGCGGGGAAAAACTCCGACGATTTCCGGCGCGAATTCCTGTCCTACTGGGTGCCGCTCGCCAAAGGGACGCCAGTACTTTCGCTGCTCGATCCGTCCGAGCCGACGCGGGCAATTGCAATATGGCCGGGCAAAGGCAGAACCGTCGCGGCGGAGAATGAAAAGGAGCTGCGCGCGTGGGCGGCAAACCGGTATGGCAAGCGGAGCATGTCCTCCGCCTCTGCCCATACCGGCTTGCTGATCTGGCTCGATCGACCGCTTCTTCCAGACGAATATCCCGAAACCCCCGAAGCGCTTTTTGCCATCGCGGACGCCGCGGGAGCAGGCGATCTGCTCGACCGGACAGTGGCGCGCTCAACCGGATCGACCCTCGTCCTGCTCGGCGCCGAGACCGGTGATGGTGCCTGCTTCGCCGGCGTGACGCTTCGCGGCGGGCCGCGTGGGCATCGGCGCGGCCGCTCGAGAGGGTTCCGGACAACGAAGATGGATCCCCGCCACGCGCGTCTTATGGCGCTCGCGGGCCATGCCGAATGGTCCGCCGTTGGCCGCGCGGACCCGCGATGGATTCACGGGCGTGATGCCAATCCGGATATCGACGAGCTTATGGGTTCGCGGGTTGCCATTGTCGGCTGCGGTTCGCTGGGCTCGCCTGTCGCTCGCTTGCTGGCGCAGGCGGGTGTCGGGACCATCGATCTCGTCGATCCCGAGACGCTCGACTGGCCCAACATATCAAGGCACGCGCTTGGCGCGGCGTCGGTCCACGGCAACAAGGCCGAGCAGCTCGCGGCCGAACTCGGTCGTAGCTTTCCGCACAGCCGCTTCGTTGCGCATCCGAAGCGATGGCAGGACTGCATTCCGGCATTGGAAGGTCGCGACACACTGGTGATCAGCACAGTGGGTGACTGGCGCGCAGAGAGTTTGCTCAATCTTTGGCAACTCGAAGATGTCACGCGGCGTTTGATTTATGGTTGGTGCGAGCCGCACGGCGTTGCCGGGCATGGCGTATTAGTTGCCAAGGGGTCGGGCTGTCTACAATGCGGCCTGGACACGATGGGCGGGGTGCGGGGCACCGTATCCGAGTGGCCCGCTTCGACGCTTCGCCGGGTGCCGGCTTGCGGCGCGCATTTCCAGCCGTACGGAGCCGCTGCGATCATGACGATCGCCGCAATGGTATCCGATCTTGCGATCGACGTCCTGCTCGCACACGCGGACGCGGGTGAGCACCGGATCGCCGCGGCGCCACTTTCGGCGGTCACCGCGGAAGGCGGGACATGGAGCGCAGCGTGGGCGGCAACGGCGCCCGGCGACGACGGCGCGCGCTCGCGCCGGTTCCGCTGGTTGCCGACTCCCGCTTGCCCGGCGTGCCAAGGCGGCGGAATTCGCTAGTGCGCTTTGCCGTCGGAACCTCGGGCGAGATCATCCTCTTCGAGGAGCCTGTCCTCGATCATCTTTCGGCGCATCGCCAGACGCGCTTTTGGCACCGTGAAGCGGGAGGCCTTCTCTTCGCGCGTATCGAGGACAAAACGATACGCGTCGTCGAGGCGACCGGACCGCGTCCGACCGACCGCCGCTCACGCTTCGGCTATGCAGCCGATCGCGCGGCCGAACAGGCCGAGATAGATGCACGGCATCCGCTTGGTCTTCACTATGTCGGCGATTGGCACTCGCATCCCGAACGTTGGCCGACGCCGTCGGGGCGTGATGTGGAGACAATGGCGAGCAGGGTGCTCGAATCGCGGCACGAATTGGGTGGCATATTATTTGCCATTATCGGGACAGCTCCTCTTCCCGATGGACTGACGGTGGTCGTCCACGACGGCAAGGCGTGGCACCGTCTCGGCCTCGATGCGACGGGGATTGATGTCAGCGGCTGATGCGCTCGACTTCCATGCGGCCCGCGGCATTTTCGCCTGAGCGCCAACAGCGTCGGTTCCAATATTCGCCCTTCAACACCCACTTGTCGAGATCGACATCCAGGCGCGCGGCGCCGACGTGCCGGCCTTCGTCGGTGTGTTCGGGATCGGGGGTATTCTGCTCATAGACATAGAAGAGCTCGAACGCATCTCGGCGCGACCTTTTCTGAAGCCGTTCGGTGATCGATTCCGAGGTGCCGCCCGTTGTCTTGAGTATTGCATCGACCTCGAATTTGAAGAGCGATGCCCTGATCGTCAGAACGATCTCGTCTACCTTTAGATCGATCTTCGGCAGCTCTTCGCGCTTGACCTTGGGCCCGGCCCCGGTTGCGCCCTTCATCACGGTCTCGATCACGCTCCAGTTGGAATGCGTAGTTCCGCGCCAGATGCCGTTGAGATCGGGAAGCCAGCGATTCAGCGGCGGGCACAAGAACCAGATTATGCGCCAAGGGCTCCATTTGCCCGAAAAGCCGAAAGCGGCAAAGAGGATGACACCCCAGATCGTCGCCACCGACGAAAGCATGCGACCCGCAGAGGCAAGGTCGATCGGCATGCCGCGAAAAAATACATAGGCCAGCAACAAGACCCCGAACGGAATCACTAGCAGTGACAGAAGCCGGTTGAGGGATAATGTGGCGTACAAGGGCATCTCCTAGGCTGTGGTGCTAGCTTCACCGCCATGGCCAGCCAGTCAATAGTTGTCTGGCTGATACGTTCCCTGCTGGCAGGGAGGGACCACCCGCTGTGACGAGGCGCCAATTCTCTCCCGCACCCGTTGCGGTCTCTTCACCCTTGGCTCGTTCAGGTCTCGAGAGGGGCGAAAGCGCTGCCGCGGTCGTCCGTTTAGCGCCGAACGTCAGCTTCTCTCGGATACCGACCTAAAAGCTGACCGGCCGCAACCGGCCAGCATCGGTAAGCACTGCGGCTTAGGCGATCGTGATCGGCTTCGATGTGAGATTCTTACTTCAGCTGCATCTCGATAGTGAATTCGCCGGCGGACGGCCCTGGGGCAGATAGGTCGCGCTGACCTTTCGGTCCGTCGGCATAGGTTTGAACGATTATGAAATATGTTCCGTCGGCCGGCAGGTATCGATCGAGCACGCTGTCATAACCCACGTCGCCTTTATACTGGGCGTCACTCGAACGGAGCATTTTCGGATCGCTCGGGCCGCGCGCTATCCAGACTAGGCTGTGGGCATCGGAAGACCGCACCGCTACCGTCACGCGCTGCGCCAATCGCCCTTCGAAGCGGTAGAGGACGGCCGACCGCGCTGGGTCGAACCGGGACACAGCCGCCTGTGCAAAATTGCCCGAGATTAATTGCCCGGGAGCGATTGGGAATGCCGGTCCGTAATCGGTCGCGATCGTCGGGAGCTTCGTGATTCTGCGCATCCAGTCCGGTTCTGGCGGCGGCGGGGGAAGTGCCAAATCCAGCGACAACTCGAGTTGTGAACCCGACGGAGCAATGGGCGCGAGATAATAGACTCCGTCTTTGGGCAGTTTTTGCCGAATGCGCGCGACGGTCGTCGCCTCCCGCACGGCAAGGGCAGTGCCGTCGGCGTCATAAAGGACTGCAGCGATAAGGCCTGTACCACGCAGTGTGATTGTGATCTCGCTTCCGGCCAGCGCCACAAACTGCCGCAGATTGGCGTCGCCCCCCGACATCTTCACCAGCGTGCCGGGAATGATGCGGGGGGGCGATCCGCGCGGTGGCGATGGTTCCGGTGGCGTCGTCTCGCGCAGATCGGGGAACGTCTGCGCGCTACCCGTAGGCACCTGCGCACCGGCTATCGGGATCGCAAAAAGGCTGGCCGCAGCCAGAAAGGCCTTCATTGGGCGCGTCCTCGGCGGCGCAGTTCCTCGAAAAACTTGCTGAGCTCTGCTTGATATTCAGCATCTGCTTGCGCGGCACGGGCTGCCGCACCGACGCGAGCATCCACTTCGCGGCGCTGCGCGATTATTGCGGCCCGGGCTGCCGCTTCTGCATCAGGCTGTGCGACAGGGGCCGCTTCTACCGTCAGAACGGCTCCGGCGGGTTTAGGCGCCGGCTTGCCGGTGATCGCATAGGGACCGGTCCATCCTGTTAGTGTGAACTGGCGCTTCTCCTCGGTCGTGACCACGTACTGCCGCCGGTTGAAATAGTCTTCGCCTTCGCTGGGGCTGGAATAATAGAACCAGCAGGTGACGCTCTCTTCGGTTCCAAGAGAGGCGCGAAAAGCGTTCTCGATGTCGACCGTGGACGTGCTCGGCGATTTCTGCATGAGCCCTGACATGCGATATATGTCCGTCGGTTCGCGCCGTTCGCACCACCCATAGGTCGTTTTTTCTGCCGCCTGTGCTGGCATGCTGATCAGACATATTGAAAACAAGATTGGCCAGGCTCGCATAGGCATTTCTCCCGGCTCCGGGCTAACCGACACGTCGTAGCGAAGCAATTTGGAAATATGGCGGGTAGCCGCTAAGCAAAACGCCGGACCGTAAGTCGCGGAATTCCATTGACGAACGCTGGCGACGCCAAAGCCGCCGGAATTTTATCGGGAGAAGTCATTGCCCATCGTCAGCCGCTCATTGCTCGCGCTCTTCTTCCCTTCGATGCTAATGGTCACACCGGCCTTCGCGGCACCGCCGCCGCCGCGGATCGATGTGATTGCCTACTCTGCTGACCTTGGCGAAGAAGGCCTTGCTGAAGCCTATGTTACGCTGGCGGCCTACTCCGGCGCGTTCGAGCGGGCTGCCCCGGGGACTGATCGCAGTAAGGTGCGGGCATGCGCAGCCTCGAATAGCGAGGCCTGCATTCGGGCCATCCTCACCGCACGTGGAGGGGCAGCTGTGATCATCGTCGTGCAAGGGGCGGGAGTTGGCATCCAGAAATGGACTTGCTTCGGCTCGGGTGGCACCCCGGTCGACGCCGCAAAACAGACAGCCACGATCAATTTGCAAGTTGCGTTCTTTGGCGAACGGCAGGCTAAATTTCAGCAATCTCTGTTTGCAACTGCCTGTATCATGTCGGCTGCCGCCGAGAGTGGGTGGTAAAGATCACCGTGAAATTGTCGACGAACGCCAGTTTCTAAGCCCGAGTCCTCGAAGTTGCAAAATGGCGATCTCCCAGATGCTGCGGCCGCCGCACTCTTTGACGTTCGTCACATTGGCAAGGTCCGCTATACCCGGTTCGGTGCCGAGAAGCGGTCAGTCTCCTACCGGCCAAGCGGCGCCGCGAGAAGCGCGGTTCGTTCGATGACGGCGAAATGCCGTCGCGCTCATCGTCCGCTGTAAGGCTCACCTCTTCGGGTTCGCGCGCCGATCAGCACCCGGGGCATGTTTCCTCGTTCACGAACTGTGAGAAAGACGAGGTAGGGAAGCAGGAAACCCGCGCCTCCGAAAAAGGCGATGAGCGCGAGGAGCAGGGCGATCGCACTGAATCCATTCCGCCAAGCCGTCCAAAGCGCAGAGAGGATGAGAAAGCAGAGAAAATCGAGGTTGAACTGCCCGGGCCATCCCAGCTTCGCCACGTCTCCGAAAAAGATCGGTAACAATCCAAGGCCGTGGCGAGAAATGACTACTGCGGTGTAGGCGGCCAGCGCCAGCCAAAGGATGATCAAAAAACTACGAAACGACCCCATCGACGACAATCTGCCACGAGAATGTTAAGGCTGCAATCGCGGCTTTGAGTCCGCGACTGGATCATGCCAAATTTCTACTTTCATGCGACGATGGCTTACGCGCCGCTGCGCAACGCAGGTCTTGCCATAGGCAAGATGGATTTCATGCCGCACATGGCCCGTCACCAAGTCGCGCCCGAATAACGACCGTCGAGAAGGCTCCGGCCTGTGACCGCGGGCTACCCCATTATAGCGGCGATTGCCCGTTCGAGCTCGGCAATCCTGAAAGGTTTGCGAAGAACTGGCGGGCCATCAAATTCAGCCGCCATGATCGTCGCATCTCCGCTCGTCGCTATGAAAGCCTTCCCGGCATCGCTCAACGCGGAAGCGACCGCCTCGCTCGTTTTGCCATCGGCAAGGTGAACATCCAATATTGCGAGGTCGAAATCTCGCTTCGCGACGAGATCCAGCGCCTCCGCGACGGTCGCTGCGGTTGCCACGATCTCGTGTCCAAGCACGTCGAGATACCCCTCAAGCATCATCGCCACCAGCGGATCGTCTTCTACAAGAAACACCCTTATCATCATCCGTCCCTCATAGATCCGAAATCTGTAGCGCCAGTGTCTTCGATCACAACTTCCGTGCCCCTACCGTTCGTCGCGCTCAAAGTTCCACGCCGAGATGCTGGGCCACGGAGAATATGTCCTTGTCCCCGCGTCCGCACATGTTTACGATGATGATACTATCTTTCGGCATCGCCGGCGCGATCCTGACAACCGCGGCGACGGCGTGACTGGGCTCAAGCGCGGGGATGATACCCTCTGTTCTGCATAGAAGCTGGAAGGCTTCGAGCGCTTCGGCGTCGGTCGCGGAGCTATAGTCCACCCGTCCGATTTCCTTGAGCCATGCATGCTCGGGGCCGATGCCGGGATAATCGAGACCTGCGCTGATCGAATGGCCTTCGACGATCTGCCCGTCGTCATCCTGCAGTAGATAGGTCTTGTTGCCGTGAAGAATGCCGGGACGCCCGCCGGCCAGTGACGCGGCATGTTCCTTGTCGAGGCCATGGCCGGCGGCCTCGACGCCGAGCATCTTGACCATCGGGTCGTCGAGGAACGGGTGAAAGAGACCGATCG
Source organism: Sphingomonadaceae bacterium 3R27C6 (assembly GCA_005503215.1). Classification (GTDB taxonomy): domain Bacteria; phylum Pseudomonadota; class Alphaproteobacteria; order Sphingomonadales; family Sphingomonadaceae; genus Sphingopyxis. Next base: position 72,082 of record SCNS01000018.1, read on the forward strand.
CATTCGATCCGCCGCCGATCGCGGCGACCAAGAGATCGGGTAGGCGGCCGGCACGGGCCAGCATCTGGGCCCGCGCTTCCCTTCCGATCACGCTCTGGAAATCGCGCACAAGTTCCGGATAGGGATGCGGGCCGGCCGCAGTGCCGATGATGTAGAAAGTGTCCTCGACATGGGCGACCCAGTCGCGCAGCGCCTCGTTCATCGCGTCCTTCAGCGTCTCGGCGCCGGCCGTGACCGGCACGACCTCGGCGCCCAGCAGCTTCATGCGGAAGACATTGGGCGCTTGCCGCGCGATGTCGGCGGCGCCCATATAGACGACGCAGGGCAGGCCAAAGCGCGCGCAGACGGTTGCCGTCGCCACCCCGTGCTGGCCCGCGCCCGTTTCCGCGATGATGCGGGTTTTGCCCATCCGGATCGCCAGCAGGATCTGCCCGACGCAATTGTTGATCTTGTGGGCGCCGGTGTGATTGAGTTCGTCGCGCTTGAACCAGATCTGAGCGCCGCCGAGCGCGGACGTCAAGCGCGGCGCGAAATATAGCGGACTGGGACGGCCGACATAATGTTCGAGCAGGTCGTCGAACTCGGCCTGGAAGGCCGGGTCGCGCTTTGCGGCTCGATATTCGCGCTCCAGATCGAGGATGAGGGGCATGAGCGTTTCGGGGACGAAGCGGCCCCCGAATTTCCCGAAATGACCCGCGTCGTCCGGCTGCCTGCGCAAGCTGTTCGGAAGATGGCCAGGATCGTCGGAGGGTTGCGACCCCTGAGTCATGTCGGCGCAACCCCGGCAGGAAACCGGCGTGAGGCGGCGGCGCACAGGATTTCGGCGCGCGCCTCACGCAGGCAGGTAAAGCCCGCAAGACCGGTCCGGATCATCGACCGGCGCATCAATGGCCCATCAGCGCGAGCACTTCCTTGCGGCTCCGCTGGTCGTCGAGGAAGCAGCCGAGGAGCCGGCTCGTGACCATGCCGACGCCCGGCGTGCGCACGCCGCGCCCGGTCATGCAGCCATGCTGGGCGTCGATCACCACGGCGACGCCGTGCGGACGGAGATTGTCCCAGATGCATCGGGCGACCTCGGCGGTCAGGCGCTCCTGCACCTGCAGCCGGCGTGCATAGCCGTTCAGTACGCGCGCGAGCTTGGAGATGCCGACGACGCGGTCGCGGGGAAGGTAGGCGATCGACGCCTTTCCGGTGATCGGCGCCATATGATGCTCGCAATGCGACTGGAACGGGACGTCGCGCAGCAAGACGATCTCGTCATAGCCGCCGACCTCTTCGAAGGTGCGCGAGAGATGCACCGCCGGATCCTCGTCATACCCCTGGCAGTAATCCTTCCAGGCACGTGCGACGCGCTGCGGTGTGTCGAGCAGGCCTTCGCGCTGAGGGTCCTCGCCGACCCAGCGGAGCAGCGTCTCGACCGACGCGAGAACCTCGGGGGGTATCGCGCCGTCAACTGTGGGACTGAAAGGGGGCACGTGAAGCATGGTCCTGGCCTCCTGACGGCGAAGGGTTGGCGGTCCGGGAGGGGAGGAGAGGGAGGTGGACCGCCGGATCGGCGCATGCCCGAGCGCAGCATGGCGTCGCAACATGTCCCTTGGGGCAGATCGTCGGTTGGAAGCGCGTTGGGTGCACGGACCTCGGGTGAGCCCCGGAATGCAGAAATGCCCTTCGCTCGCTTGACGAGGCGTGGCGCGGTGCGCGGTGGTTGGGTGAATAGGGCGGGTACGGAAATGCGGGGGCGGCGGTGGCCCCGCCGCCCCCGGCCTGTCAGAAGGCCATCGCCGGCATCGGCGCGGCCTTCTCCTCCTTCGGCAGTTCGGCGACGAGCGCCTCGGTGGTTATCGGCAGCGACGCGACCGACGCGGCATTCTGCAGCGCGGTGCGAACGACCTTGGCGGGATCGATCACGCCGGCCTTGACGAGGTCCTGATACTCGCATCCAGTCTGCCCCTTGGTGCAGCTTGGCGGCGCGGGACAAGTCGGAGACATGCGGTCAACATCGCGCGGCACGGTCGCCGCAAGGCGTCCTGTCCGCGGAGATTGCAATGAATGACGAAGGGCCTCTGCTAACGGTCAGAATCGGCGACCGTTACGAAGAAGCGGATCCCGCCCGATTGCCAACGGGTCACCCCGCCGTGCCGGTCGATCGCATCGGCGTGCTTCTCGTAAACCTCGGCACGCCCGACGCGCCGACGAGCGGTGCGGTGCGGCGCTATCTCGCGGAATTTCTCTCCGACCGGCGCGTGGTCGAACTGCCCTCGCTGATCTGGCAGCCGATCCTCCGCGGGATCGTCCTTGCCGTTCGGCCGCGGAAATCCGCGCGTGTCTACCGCGAAATCTGGACGTCAGAGGGCTCGCCGCTCGCGGCGATCACCCGCCGCCAGGCAAGGGCGCTTCAGGCTTCGCTGGGAGGTGTTGCGGTGGTCGCGCATGCGATGCGCTATGGCAGCGGCTCGATCTCGGACGGCATCGACGCGCTTCTTGCGGCAGGATGTCGCCGCATTCTCGTTGCGCCTCTTTATCCTCAATATTGCGCCGCGACGACCGCAAGCGTTGGTGATGCGGTCCAGGCGCATATGGCGCGCCTGCGCTGGCAGCCGGCGCTGCGTGTCCTTCCGCCCTATTATGATGACGATCGCCATGTCGAGGCGCTGGCGTCGTCGCTCGGACGTGCGATCGGCGGCCTCGCCTTTGTACCCGACACGATCGTCGCGAGCTTCCACGGCATGCCCGAGCGCACTCTGCATCTTGGCGATCCCTATCACTGCATGTGCCTCAAGACCGCGCGTCGGTTGGGCGAGGTCTTGGGGAAGAGTGTCGTTCCGAGCTTTCAGTCGCGCTTCGGCAAGGCCAAGTGGCTGACACCGGCAACCGACATGACGCTCGAAACGCTCGGGCGAGAAGGCCGGTCGGTGGTCGTGATCGCGCCGGGGTTCGCTGCAGATTGCCTCGAGACCCTCGAGGAAATCGCCATCCGCGGCCGCGAGCAGTTCCTTGCCGCCGGCGGACGCCATTTCGCTTATGTGCCCTGTCTGAATGACAGCGATGTCGGGATGGATATGCTCGCCGCGCTGATAAGGAGCGAACTTTCCGGTTGGCTTTGAGGGCTTTTGATTATCGGGGCCGCGCTGCGCCAACAAGTGTCGCGCGGCCCCGATACCGTGTCAGGCGGGAAGCAGCACGCCGTCGATGACGTGGATCACGCCGTTCGACTGAAGAACGTCGGCGGGGCCGATCTTCGCCGTGCCACCCTTGGCGTCGCTCACATACCAGCTGCCATCCTTCTCCCAGACGGTGAGCTTGGCACCCTGCACCGTGGTAAGCATGGCCTTGCCGCCATTGGCTTTGGCCTGCGCGGCAATATCGGTCGCGGTCAGGCGGCCCGGCACGACATGATAGGTAAGGATGCCCGTCAGCATCGCCTTGTTCTCGGGCTTGAGCAGCGTGTCGACGGTGCCGGCGGGAAGCTTGGCAAAGGCAGCGTTGGTGGGCGCAAAGACCGTGAACGGGCCTGCCCCCGAAAGGGTCTCGGCGAGGCCGGCGGCCTTGACCGCCGTGACGAGTGTCGTGTGGTCCTTCGAATTGGCGGCATTTTCGACGATGGTGTTGGTCTCGTACATCGCGGCGCCGCCGACCATCGGGTTTTTGGCGGCCGCGATGCCGCCGGCGAGCGCAAGCGCTGCTGCGGCGAGCGAAAGAGAGATACGGGAAATAGCCATTGGTCATTCCTTTTCGAATGTTCGTCCCGGGGGGATAGGACAGGTACGGAATTAGGCGCGCCGCTCCGCCTCGGCGACCTGTCCTTTGGGGCGGGTTATCCGGCCCGCACTCGGTGGCCCATCGCCGCTAGCGATAACGGCAGTTCTCCCTCCGATCGGCTGCAGGCAAATAGGCGGCAGGCTGGCGATCGACGCAGCCGGGCAAGAAGGGGGCATCCATGCCGTTTGAGGGATCGTTCGAAGACCGGCTGGCGCTTCGCGACCTGCTCGATGCCTATGCCGACGCGGTCAACCGTGCCGACAGCGAAGCCTGGGCGGCGACCTGGGACGAAGGCGGCCGATGGTCGCTTCCCGGGTTCGGGATCTTCGAGGGCAAGGCGAAGATCGTCGACACCTGGCGCACGGCGATGCGCGCCTTTCCCGACATCGTCTTTCGCGCTTGGCCGGGTTCGATCGAGGTCCATGGCGAGACCGCGGCCATGCGGTCCTACACCGAGGAAATCTTCCTGCGCGACGGCGCCCTTCACCGGACCCTTGGCATCTATGACGACGTCTGCCGCCAAATTGATGGTCGGTGGCTGTTTACAGAGCGGCGGTTTCGACCGTTGCCTCAGCTTTCAGCAAGCGAGGTGCAGGCATGAAGATCCTAATCCAGGCGGTCATCGATATCGATCCCGAGACGCGCGGAGAGGCGCTGGCGGGTGCGCGCGGCTGGATCGAAGGCGCGCTCGCACAGCCGGGCTGTCTCGCTTACGCCTGGACCCTCGATCCGCATGTGGCGACGCGCATCCACGTGTTCGAGGAATGGGACGGCGAAGCTGCGCTCGCAGCGCATCTCGCCGGGCCGCAATACAGGGGAATGCTGGGGCATATAGGCGCATTTGGCGTGCGCGCGTCGTCGAGCCGCAAATTCGCGGTGTCGCGCGAAGGGCCCGTCTATAACAGCCACGGCGTGGCAAGTGCCGCTTTCGACTAGCGCCGCGGCCCTCTCTCGCTAGCCGCGCAGGGCTTCCCAGGCAGCGAGGGCCCGCGCCCGCGCCGCATCGTGCCCGATTAGCGGTTGCGGATAGGTGGGCACCTGCGCGTCCTGACCATGAGCGGCGGTGATCTCGGCGTCCGACAGATGCGCAAGTTCGGGAACATAAGTGCGGACATAATCTCCCATCGTAAACCGCTCGCTCTGGAGCAGCGGCGACATGATGCGCGAGAAGACCGGCGCGTCGACGCCGGTGCCCGCAACATATTGCCAGTTCATCGCGTTCGAGGCGAGATCGGCGTCGAGCAACGTATCCCAGAACCAGCGCTCACCGCGGCGCCAATCGATCAGCAGATGTTTGACGAGGAAGGAGGCGGTGACCATCCGCACGCGGTTGTGCATCCAGCCCGTGCGCCAGAGCTCGCGCATGCCCGCGTCGACCACCGGGTAGCCGGTCCGCCCCCGGGTCCAGGCGGCGAAGTCCCGGTCGGCTCCGGGGCCGCTCCGCCAGCCAAAATTATCGAAGGTGGGGCGCCCGTTCCGATCGCCATAATCGGGCATCTGGTCGACGAGATTGATGCCATGTTCGCGCCAGCCAAGCTCCGACCGAAAGGTTTCGGCGCCCGCATCGTCGCGCTCGCCGAGCGCATGCCAGATCGACCGAGGGCTGATTTCGCCGAAATGAAGATGCGGCGACAGCCGCGATGTCGCGGGGAGCGAAGGAAAATCGCGGCGGGTCTTATAGTCGCCGGCAAGCGGCAGCCAGTCGCGCAACGCGCGCCATGCGCCCTTCTCGCCTGGGCGCCAGTCGCCAAATCCTGCGGCCCAGTCCGGGCTGGTCGGGGTCAGCCCCCAATCGGCAAGATTATCCGACGCCGGCCAGACCTCGGGAGCCGGAATATGATCGGGCGCGGCATAGGGAAGGGCGGGGGGCATGCGCCCCAGGAGCGCGCGATACCATGGTGTGAAGACCCGGTAGCGGGCGCCTTGCGCATTGGTGATGCTCTCGGGCGGCGCAAGATAATTGCCGTCATGGAGCCGCAGCGCAAGCCTGGCGTCCAGCGCGTCCTCGCAGCGCCGCCACCAGGGCTCGTAACAGCGGGTCGCGTGAACCCTTGTGCTCCCGGCTTCCGCCGCGACGCGTTCGACTATTTCGGCGGCAGGGCCGCGGCGCAGGACGAGCCGGCTGCCGCGTTTGCGAAGGCTCGCGTCGAGCGCGGTGAGGCTGTGATGGAGCCACCAGCGCTGCGCGCCGCCGATCACGCGCGTTCCGGGGCTTTCGTCGTCCAATATGTAGAGCGGAATGACCGGACCTTCGGCGATCGCCGCGAGGAGCGCCGGATGGTCGGTGATGCGGAGGTCCTGACGGAGCCACAAGATGGCGGGCGGCATGGCGACGGTTCCCTTTTTGGCGGGCTGGGGTGCGGGCGATCGCGGATTTCCTCATCTGGCAGGCTCCGACCTCCGCAAAAGATGACCTTTCGGGCAGTTCAGGCAATGAAAAGCCGCTTTGCGAGCGCGAGCAAGGGGAAGGTTGGGCGGTGCGACGTGGCGTCGCACCGCCCGGCGATGAGCAATCACCGCCCCCCGCCGCGGCCAGGCGTGGGTCGCAAGGCGCTGGCCGCCGGCAGAATCGGAACGTCCGTGCGATCAGCTGGACGAGGCATCTCCTGCCGCTTCATTGGGCCCGGAGACTATCCGGTCGCGAGCGCCCGGATCGCGGGCTGCCGCAGTTCTGATGCCGAAGTCGCCGAGAATGAGGCTCGCCGTCGCCTTCGCGCTCGCGACGACCCCCGGAATACCAGCGCCGGGATGCGTGCCCGCGCCGGTAAAATAGAGGTTCTCGATGCGCGCGTCGCGGTTGTGCCCACGAAAATAGGCGCTCTGGAGCAGTGTTGGCGTCAGGCTGAAGGCGCTCCCGAGATGCGCGGCGAGATCCCGCTCGAAGTCCGGCGGCGCATATTGGATTTGCGTGACGATCCGCTCGCCAAGGTCAGGAATCAAGCGCCGTTCGATCTCGGCGATCATGCGCTTTGCCAATTTCGGCCCTTCGACCTTCCAGTCGAGCGGGGCGTGGCCGCGATGGGGAACCGGGACGAGCGCGTAGAAGCTACTATGACCTGCGGGCGCGACGCCCGGATCACTTGCGCTCGGGTGATGAAGGTAGAGCGAGAAATCCTCGGCGAGCGTGCCGTTCCGGTAGATGTCGTCGAGAAGGCCGCGATAGCGCGGACCGAACAGGATCATATGGTGGGGTATATCGGGGAAGGCGCCTCGAACTCCCAGGTGGAGGACGAAGAGGCTAGGCGACCAGCTCTTGCGCGCGAGGCGCTTCGCCTCTCGCTTGCCGCGCGGATGCGCGAGCAGGTCGCGGTAGCTGTGCATGAGATCGGCGTTCGAGACGACAAGATCTGCGCGTGCGGTAAACCCGCTCCGCGTCACGACGCCGGTTACGCGGTCGCCTTCGGTTTCGATGCGAGCTACGGGATCGCCGAGCCTCAGCGTACCGCCGAGGCGCGCGAACAGCGCGGCCATGCCGGCGACGAGCTGGTTGGTGCCGCCGCGCGCATACCAGACACCGCCATCCTGCTCGAGCTTGTGGATGAGCGCATAGATGCTGCTAGTCGCCATCGGGTTGCCGCCAACGAGCAGGGTATGGAAGGAAAGCGCCTCGCGCAGCTTCTCGCTACGCACATAGCTCGCGACGGTGTTATAGACCGAACGCCAGGCACGGTGCCGCAGGAGCGCGGGCGCCGCCTTCAGCATCGAGCGAAAATCGAGAAAGGGGACCGCCCCGAGCTTCACATAGCCTTCCTCGTAAACCGAGGCGGCATAGCCGAGGAACCGCTCGTATCCCGCCACATCGGCGGGATCGAGCGCGGCGATCTGACGGGCGAGCGCCCCCTTGTCATTGCCATAATCGAAGGTCGATCCGTCGGGCCAGCTTAGCCGGTAAAAGGGCGACACCGGGACGAGGTCGACATCGCGCTCGAGCCGCTGGCCGCTCAGCTCCCAGAGCTCGGCGAGGCAGTCCGGGTCGGTGATCACCGTCGGCCCGGCATCGAAGGTGAAACCATCCTTCTCGAAGACATAGGCGCGGCCGCCCGGCCGGTCGCGCGCTTCGACGAGCAGCGTATCGAGGCCCGCCGACTGGAGGCGGATGGCGAGGGCGAGGCCGCCGATGCCGGCTCCGATTACGATCGCGCGGGTCATCGCGTCGCCTCTGCCGCAATCGCCGCGCCGAGAACATGGCCCGACAGCCACGCATATTCTACAAAGCCGTGATAGAGCCAGTCTCCGCAAGCGCCGAGGCCTATGGCAGGGATCCAGAGCAGCTTCAGATCCTGTCCCGAGGGCTGCGAGAATAGCCAGCGATGGGCGGCGATATGGCTCGGGGCGGGCAGGTCGCGGCCCGCGACCTTTCCCAGCTCGGCGAGAAGCGCTGGCGCCACGCTCGCGCTGTCGGAGGCGAGGTGCGTCTGCGACCAGGTCCAGTCGGCTTGCACGACCCACCGCTCGCCCGGCGCGCGGCCGGGCTTCGCGCTGTCGCGCGCGGCGGTCACGATGGCACCCGAGCCGCGGAGGAAATCGGGGAGCTCCTCGATCCGCTCCTCAAAGGCGAACATCGCGGTCCAGCATGGGTTATAGCGCGCCGCCATTGCGGCGCGCGCCATCTCGAAATCGTGAAGCGACAGAAGCGGCGCTGCCTGCTCGGCGGGGATGGCGATCACCGCCGCATCATATTTGCCGAGCCGTTTTGCCTCGCTGTGGAGCGTCCAGCCCGCGGGCGATTTGGTCAGGGCTATGACCGGTCGCGACAGGCGGACATCGAGATCGTCCGCGAGAGCTTTGAGCGGCGTAGTCATGGTCGGCGTGCCAACCCAGCTGTCCGCGCCGGCGGCCGGCCAACGCGCGGCGAGGCCTGCCTTCTCCCACGCTGCTACGAGCCTGGTAAAGCCTTCCGAGCGTGCCGTGAAATGCGTGGCGCCATGATCGAATGCGACCTCCGGATTGCCCGGATTGGCGCGGCGGGTCGCGAGGCGGCCGCCGATGCCGCGGGATTTGTCGAACAGCGTGGCTTCCAGACCGGCGTCGCGCAGCCGCCGCGCGCACGCGAGCCCCGCAATGCCGGCTCCGATGATCGCGACCCGCATCAGACCATGGCCTCGCGGTCACCGAAGTGGCACGGACAATGTCCGGCCTCCGCCTGCAGGGATGTCCGCGCTGTCGACGTGCGAGGCGTCATGCGTGATTTTTTCCGGTTCGTCGCAATTGTCATCGACGCAGGCTTGCATGAGCGAGGGGAAGTGTCGCAACATGTCCCTTGGGGCACCCAGGGGAGAGCAGGCAGATACTATGTCATTGAAGACAATGATCGCGGCCAGCCCGATCGCCGCGGTGATCAGCGATCCGCGCCTGCCTGACAATCCGATCGTCGAGTGCAATGCTGCCTTCTCGGCGCTCACCGGCTATGGGCCGGAGGAAATTCTTGGACGCAATTGCCGCTTTCTCGCCGGGCAGGGCACCGAGCTCGAACTGACCGAGACCTTGCGCGCCGCCATCCGGGAGCAGAGGCCGGCGCTCGTCGAGATCCTCAACTACCGGAAAGACGGAACGCCCTTCCGCAATGCCGTGCTGGTCGCGCCAATCTTTGGCCAGGGCGGCAATCTCGAATATTTTCTCGGCTCGCAAATCGAAGTCGACGAGGCTGGCGAGGCCGTTGGAGGACGGAGCACGCGAGCGCGCGCCCAAATTGAGGCGCTCTCGCCGAGGCAGCGCGAGGTGTTGAAGCTGATGGCGAGCGGACAGCTCAACAAGCAGATTGCCTTCACGCTGTCGCTGTCGGAGCGGACGATCAAGATGCACCGCGCTGCGCTGCTGCGCGCGCTCGGCGTCGAGACCACGGCCGATGCGATCCGGCTCGCGGTCGAGGCCGGCTTCTAGGCACCGCTCCAGCTTCCCTTTGAGGCATATGGGATATCGCGCCGCCGCCGATTAAGCTTCAGGCAGCCGGACCGGCTTTGTGGCCGTGAGGAGAAGGCATTTGAACGGCAAGCGCGCCTTGGTGATCGGAAGTGGCGGCGGTATCGGCGCCGCGCTTGTCGAGCAACTTGTCGCATCGGGCCGATTTGACCGCATCTATGCCGGGACCAGGCGGCCCGATGCTTCGCGTCATCCCGATGTGACAACGCTGACGATCGACATATTGGACGACGGCACGCTTGCCGAGGCAGGTCGCCAAATTGCCCAGGATGGCGCGCTCGACTTGTTGATCGTGGCGACGGGGCTGCTGCATCGCGGGGCTGACATCCGTCCTGAAAAGAGCCTTCGGCAGCTCGATGCATCGGTTATGGCCGAAGTATTCGCGGTCAACAGCATCGGGCCCGCGCTCGCCGCAAAGCATTTTCTTCCACTGCTCGGCCGGAGACACCGGGCGGTCGCCATATTTCTTTCTGCGCGCGTTGGTTCGATTGCAGACAACAGGCTAGGCGGATGGCACAGCTACCGGGCCTCCAAGGCGGCGCTCAATGCTCTGGTGCGCTGCTTCGCGATAGAACTTCGCCGCAGCAATCCGGAAGCGACCGTCGCTGCACTGCACCCGGGAACCGTCGAAACGCCTCTCTCGGAGCCATTCCAGGCTCGGGTTCCGCCTTCGAAGCTATTTTCAGCGCGCAAAAGCGCGGCGCTAATGCTTGCTGTGATCGACCAGCTGACGCCGGCGGATAGTGGCGACGTTTTCGCATGGGATGGTGAACGCATTCCATTCTGATACTGGTTGCCCGATGCGACGGAACGGCAAACCGTTTCAGCCGTTCGGTCAATATCCCGAGCGCAACGGGGTGCCGATTCAAACGAGTCCGCCGAGGGTGCGATACGGGAGAGGGCCTACAGTGCGAAACCAGGTCATATTGTTTGTCGAGGACGAATTACTTATCCGTTTTGTGCTCGCCGATGCGCTGCGGGACGTCGGATATGACGTGGTGGAAGCTGCGACTGGCGAGGAGGCGCTCGATATCCTGGATTCCCCGCCGGTCATCGATCTCATCATTACCGACGTCCGAATGCCTGGCCAAGTCGATGGGCTTCAAGTGGCGCGGCGCTCAAAAGGGCTCGCGCCTGCCCGTCCCGTGATCATCTGCTCGGCGCATCTTCTGAAATCGGAAGCATCCCCCGCCGATGAATTTCTCGCTAAACCCTATACCGTTGCTGACCTTTTAGAAGCGACCGCCCGGTTGATCGGAGACCCATGGCAGAAGAACTCCAACAGCCACAGTGCCTGATCGTGGCTGACGCTGACGTCCTCATACGCAATGCACTCGCAGAATATCTTCGCCATTGTGGCTACAAGGTTTTCGAGGCGGCGACGTCGGACGAGGTGGTGACTGCGCTGGAGGAAGGCGCGGTGGAGATTGACGCCCTGCTTGCCGATGCTAGTCTTTCGGGGAGTTTAAATGCGTTCGAGCTTCGGATTTGGGTCAAGCAAACCTATCCTGATGTTGAAATTGTTCTCGCCGGCAACATCGATTCCGCCGCTAAGGCGGCAGGCCATCTGTGTGATGAAGGTCCGCACCTAGCGCGGCCTTATGATCCGGAAAGCGTCGCTGCTCACATCAAGCGTTTGCTGGCGTCAAGCAGACGACGTCACTTGTAACTCACCTCAACTCCTCACGACGAATATAACCCGGTCTGATCGGCCGCGCCCTCTATGGCTCGTCACAGTCCCACCCGCCAACGCTCGTCTTCACGGTCGCGCTTGGTCAGCCGGTTCTATCACTGAGCGGAATTGCCGTCTGCCCGTCCGCGCTGTCATCCGCGTGCGCAGGCGCACAGTATCGTAGCGGGTTTCCTGCGCTTCCAATTGGTTGATTGGATGGCTGCCCTCCGGTTGCAGCGCAGTATGAAATTTAACCAAAGGCGGGACAAATTGATCCAGGTGGATCCGAATTCCCGGGCAGTTGCCTGATCGAATAGGGACAAGGGCATAGCACCCGGATCACCTGACAATCATCGGGACGTAGTCGGTCGCGCGTCTTCCTCGCTGCATGCCTTAGGGCGACGGAAGTAACTTAGGTTAAGACAATTTCTCGGGGTGTCAGACATTGTCGATGCGGAATGAATGTCCAAAGAAGCACTGTTTTCTGCGGCTCCCGAAAAGAGTGGGGACCGCGTATGCAGGACGCGATCCGCTCAACGCGGAGTCGCACGCGCACGCCGTTTTTGCTAAAGAGCACGTAGCGATGCTGGGCCGCCCTGAAATAGCCCGCAGGTTCCGAGGCGCATCCTCGGATCACCGGATACGGGCCAGGTGACCGGTATAGTGTTTGGTTCTGCTGCCGGAGGTATTGGCAATGGGTGCTTATCATCTTCTCATCACCGACTTGCTGGCTGGAGAGCGTCGCGTGGATTTCTACGCTGAAAGTCCCGATCAGGCTTTTCTTGAGGCTCGCAATGAGAAGGACGGTACCTAAGTTGAGCTTTGGGAGGGCGATCAGCTGCTCGCCCGAATGACCAAATCGGGTGCGAATATTTGGAAAATCGAAGGCGGGGCGCAGCGCAGATTATAGCGCACCTCTACCCAGCGGCATCAAAACAGCATTGCGGCTCGACGAGTGAAAAATGGGCTGTGCGTGCCCGGTCAGACCATGATTTCGCGAATCCGGTGCGCGAGCGAGTCCATCGCAAAAGGCTTGGTAATGAGCGCCATGTTTGGCGCGAGCCTCCCGCTTCCGATGACAGCATTCTCCGCATAGCCCGTGATGAACAATATTTTCAGGCGGGGGCACAGGCTGAGAGCGGCATCGGCTATCTGCCGTCCGTTCATACCGCCGGGGAGACCGACGTCGGTGATCAGAAGATCGATGGCTTCCTTCGCCTGAAGAATCCGCATCGCGCTCGGCCCGTCGAACGCCTCGAGAACCTGATAGCCCAATTCCTCGGCCACTTCGGCGACGAGCATGCGGATCGTCGGCTCATCGTCCACGACCAGCACATTGCCCCGTGCCGGCGCGGAGCCATCGATCGACGTTGACGCAAGAGGTTCAGGATCGGCGGTGTCGGGCTCCTCACCACTCATGTAACGCGGAAGATAGATGCACATGGTCGTTCCCATCCCGATCTCGCTGTAAATACGAACTTGTCCTCCCGATTGACGCGCAAATCCGTAAATCATCGACAGGCCGAGGCCTGTGCCTTCGCCAAGCGGCTTGGTCGTGAAGAAAGGATCGAAAGCGCGCGCGGAGACCTCTTCGGTCATGCCCGTCCCAGTGTCGGTGACGCAAAGGGACACATATTGGCCGGGATCGAGATCGCGCTCCCTTGCGCCACGTCCGTCGAGCCATTTATTAGCCGTCTCGATCGTGATCCGTCCGCCCTCGGGCATCGCGTCGCGCGCGTTGATGCACAGGTTGAGAATGGCGTTCTCGAGCTGATTGGTGTCCACCAGCGTCGTCCACAATCCCGCCTTGCCTACCGTCTCCACCGCGATCGAGGGGCCCACCGTTCGGCGCACCAATTCCTCAATGTCGAAGATCAGCCGGTTCACGTCGCACGGCTTGGGATCGAGCGTCTGACGGCGCGAGAAGGCGAGTAGGCGGTGCGTGAGCGCAGCGGCACGCCGGACCGCGCCCTGCGCGGCAACCGAATATTTGTCGATCTCGGCGACGCGCCCCTGAGCGATGCGAACCTGCATCATTTCGAGCGACCCCGAAATGCCGGTCAGCAGATTATTGAAGTCATGCGCGATGCCGCCTGTGAGCTGGCCGACAGCTTCCATCTTCTGCGATTGCCTGAGCGCCTCTTCGGCACGGTCACGCTCCGCCGCGGTTTCTTTGACTTCTTCAACCAGCCGCGTGCGCTCCTGCTGAAGCCGGCGCTCTACCGCTTTGCGCGCCGATACATCGAGCATTGCGCCCACCATCCGGATCGGCGCGCCATCTTCACCGCGAATGACATAGCCTCTGTCGAGAACGTCGGCGAAGCTCCCGTCCGCACGGCGAAAGCGATATTCGTCAGTCCAGTCACTCGCGCCTCCGTCGATCACATGATGGATACTCGCATCGATCTGCGCGCGGTCTTCAGCGTGAATTTGCGCTAGCCACCATTCGCCGGTCGGGACAACGTCGTCGGGCTTGTGACCGTAAGCGCTTTCAAGAGCGGCGTTCCACGTCACATGATTGGTCCGAAAATCCCAGTCCCAGATCGCATCGTTCGTGGCGCGTCCCGCTAGACGAAGGCGCTCCTCGACCTCGCGCAGCTTGGCGCTGGCCTCGCGGTCGCGCGTAACATCTTGCACGGTGCCGATGAGCCGAACAGGCTCTCGGCCGTCGAAAAATGCGAGGCCTTGCGCACGAATGTGACGAAGAACCCCGTCTTCGATGCCGACCGTGCGATACTCGACATCGAACCGGTGACTTCCATCGGGATCGAGAGCCGCAGCGACGGCGCGGTTTGCGCGCTCGCGATCATCGGGGTGAAGGCCGGCGAGAAATGCGCTTTCGTAGCTGACCGGAACTCCCCGCGACAGACCGAAGAGCGCGCGGCACCGGTCATCCCAGGAAAGACTCGCTTCGCGCGGGCGATAATCATAGCGACCAAGCTCGGCGGCGCGTGTCGCGAGCTCGAGTTCTTCGCGACTGGCCTTGAGCGCCGCGTCGCTGCGCGCACGATCGACCGCCTCGCGAATGCGAAGCGCGACATCCTCGACGAGCGCAATTTCGCCCGTCGTCCATGCGTGCGGCGCGTCCTTTTCGACGTAAAGCACCGATTCCAGCACGCCTTCGCGTGTCATGGGACAGAGAATCTGTGCCGCAATGTCGTGCCGCGAATGGTCATCGGATTTGTGCCCCGTCGTGACTACGGTGTCACCTTGGGCGAGCTCGCCGTTCGTCGCCCCCTGCAATCGTGAAACCTCGCCGCTGCGCGACGCGCCGTCTTTCGTCCATTCAGACGCGATTTTCATGCCGGCCTCGCCGGCGTTCGAAGCGAAGCCGCACCGTGTCGCGCCGAGATGAGTGCCGAGCCGCGTGGCCGCTGCCGCGAGGATCGCCACGGGGTCCGCGAGATCGCGCAGCTCTGTAAGCAGGGCGAGTTGAAATGCCTGACGCTCGAGCAATTCCTCGCGGCTTAGCTGATCGGACCGTGGCATGCGTCTCCCGTTCGCATGGGACGATCCGCCACCTTGGCCGACCCTTGACAATTTCCCCGCGATTGAACGCCATAGGGACGATTTCGTTCCGGTAAGAGCCACGCTACGGTGCAACAAAATCGGCACGTGGGCGTATGGGGTATCACGATGTTAGCCGCCCGGTAAGCGGGCGAAATGGAGGCTGTTGACGGCGTGACAGATCATGAGGAGCTCGACGCCGGAGCGAGCGGGACCGAACCTTCGGCTGGAGCCACTCTTGGCGATCATCGACGCGAAACCACGCTGACCCATTCTGGCCTCGACGAGCGAAGCAATATCTTCTTCGCCGCAATCGAGATGACCAGGATGCCGATGATCCTGACCGATCCGAACATTGCCGATAATCCGATCGTTTTTGCGAACAAGGCCTTCCTCGATCTGACCGGCTATGAAGAGACCGAGGTTCTCGGGCGGAACTGCCGTTTCCTGCAAGGGCCGCAAACCGATCGCGAGCGTGTCGCGGACCTCCGGTCTGCAGTCGCGAACCGCCAGTCGATCGCCCTCGAGATATTGAACTACAAGCGGGATGGGACGCCGTTCTGGAATGCGGTCTTTATCGGACCGGTTTATGACACTGGCGGCAAGCTTCTGCATTTCTTCGCAAGCCAGCTCGATGTGACGCGGCGGCGAGAGAGCGAACAGGCGTCGCAGCAGGCCCAAAAGATGGAGGCAATCGGTCAGCTCACCGCCGGGCTCGCGCATGATTTCAACAATCTGCTTCAGGTCGTCAACGGTAATCTCGAATTGCTCGGGACCCGGATCGAGGATGAGAAACAACGAAGCTATCTAGCGCGTGCGCGCGGGGCAGCGGAGCGCGGCGCCAAACTCACGGGCCAGCTCCTCGCGTTTGCGCGCAAGACGAGGCTGACGCCCCGGGCTGTCGATGTGAACGATTGCATCAACGGCTTCGCCGACATGCTTGAGGCTTCGCTCGGCGGCCGCATCGAACTGCACCTGTCGCTCCGGCGCGGCCTTCCAAAGGCGGTCGTCGATCCCGAGCAGCTCGAAATGGCGATCCTCAATATTGCGCTAAACGCGCGCGACGCGATGCCGGGAGGTGGCGTCCTGACGATTGCAACGGCGAAGGTCCATCTGAACGGCGATGCACCGGCCCGGGGACTTTCTCCGGGTGACTATATCTCGGTCGAGCTAGTCGACGATGGCGAAGGCATGGCGCAGCATGTGATCGCGCGGGCGGTGGAGCCGTTTTTCACGACCAAGGCTACCGGGAAGGGGACAGGGCTGGGCCTCGCGATGGCGAGCGGCTTCGTCCTGCAATCGCGGGGGCGGCTCGAAATCGAGAGCGAGGTCGGCAAGGGCACCACCGTACGCATTCTTTTCCCGGTCTCGACATCTGATGATGCCGAATTGCCGGTTGCGGGTCCGAAACAGTCTGTCGAACGCGGCGAGGCCCATATTCTCCTGGTCGAAGACGATGCCGAAGTCCGCGCGCTGGCGCGCGAAAATCTCGAGGACGCTGGTTATCGCGTAACGGTCGCCGAGAATGGTGACGCGGGTCTCGTGGCGCTTGAGCACCTGCTTGCCACCGACATGGTGGATCTAGTCTTCACCGACTTGGTGATGCCCGGAAACCTGGATGGCATTGCGCTCGCGGAAGCAGTCCGGCGGCTCGCACCTCAAGTGCCCGTGTTGATGACCACGGGCTATAACGAGGACTTAGTCGTCGAAGGACCACTTCGCAGCGAGCGTGACGTGCTTGGCAAACCCTATCGCCGGGCCGACCTGCTCGATCGCATCGCACAGGCGCTGGCGCACAGGGATGAAAATTCTGCTCGGCGACGCCCGTCTGACTTCGGTGCTGCCGAGGAATGATCGTTTCAATCGCCCGGTGGGTAAACGGCCTGTTGCACTTCAGAAACCAAGCCCCCGGTCTCGGTCAATGCCTCAACGGCTGACGTTGCGACCTCGCACCCAAGCGCACTTGCAGTGTCGCACCTGTAAATTGTCCAGACCGCGGGACCGTCGCTGACCATTCTCGCCAACGAAGCCGGAGCTGCAATCTGCCGCAACGGACCTAATGGCAGCTCCTTGCATTCTGATGCCATCAGCAGACTGTCTCCGGTCGGCCACAACGAACGATTTGCCGAAAAAGAACACCCGCCCGATCGAAATCGGACGGGCGTAAGATAAAGAGCTGAGTTTCCTGAAAGGAAGAGCTCTCTTGGGTCGCATGGCGCGCCTAGCTTCGCTGGTAGACCTGATATTGTACCGCGACGCCAAAAAGGGAGCAGCTCTCGCGCCTCAGGGCTTGACCGCAACCGGAAGACGGAATGGTGCGCCAAGCCTGTTGAAGGCGTTCATCGCCGCGATCGCGATCGTCAGGTCCACGAGGTCTTTCGGCTCGAATGCCTCGGCGGCTGCTGAATAGGCCTCGTCGGAAGCGTGGGTCTCGCTGACACGCGTGACTTCCTCCGCCCAGGCCAAAGCCGCGCGATATTGGTCTGGGAACAGATGCGGGACTTCATGCCACACCGGAAGCAGCGCGATCTTGTCGATCGGCATGGTCTTGAGAAGGTCCCGGGTATGCAGATCGATGCAGTGAGCGCATCCGTTGATCTGCGAGACGCGGAGGAAGACGAGGTGAATCAGTTCTTCAGGCAGGGCCGTGCTGGTGGTGACATAATGGTGCACACCGTAGAGCGCCTTCGCTCCAGCGGGAGCCACTTCGGACCAATTCAACCGGTTCATCTGATCTTCCTTTCTTCCTGAGCCAAAATCGGCGTCACCATGCCTGACGAGCGGGATTCTTCCGCTGTGACATCCCGCGCAAAAAATGCCGGTGGACCGAATGCTGTCGAATGGGATCGGAAGAAAGGTCCGAGATTGATCTAGCGCAGTGTACCGATCAGGCCGCGCCAAGAAACGATGGGCCACGGCATTGTCGTACTGCGACGGAATGCCCGCTTATCTGGAATTGGAGTTGAAAGCCGCCCGACCCAATCGGCCATTCCAATCGCCAACCGGCAAGCGCCAAAAAAGACGCCCGCGTGGCCGAAACCGTGCGGGCGTCAGATGAAGATCTCGGTTTCCTGAAAGGACGAGGTCTCTTGGGTCGCACGGCGCAGATAATGTCGAGGGCCGGGTAGTTATTGTACCGCTGCGCCAAAAGAGCTGCCCTGGCGCGCATTGGACGTCGACCACCGGTTGCTTCAGATAGGAACCGTTCGGTAGGCAATCGGCCGCTCATGTGGTTTGTTCAGCCGGTGTTCGGCTGCGCGCCGCTACGTCCGGTGCCTGATTGAAGGAGACGGGTCATGAAAGAATATATCGCCGCTGCGGTCCTCGCTGCGCTCGCCGTTCCCGCCGGCCCGGCGCTGGCGGATCCGCCGCCCTGGGCGCCGGCGCACGGCAAGCGCGCCAAGGATCGTGGCCTCTATGACGGATATGGGCGCTATTACGAGCCTCGCCGCATTTCGCACAATGATCGCATTTGGCGGAGCAAGGATGGCCGCTACCACTGCCGCCGCGAGAATGGCACGACCGGATTGATCATTGGCGCCGCCGTCGGTGCGCTCGTCGGGCGCGAACTCGATGGCGGGCGTGATCGCACGGTCGGCACGATCATCGGCGCGGCCGGCGGCGGGCTGCTCGGGCGGGCTATCGATCGCGGCGAACTGAAATGCCGCTGATGTGAAAGGACGGCGCGAGAGGGACCAGTCTGCTCGCGCCGTCCCCTTGGACACCGCACGCAGTGGGGGTGCGGGCGGTGGCGAAGAATCTATCCGACAGTCTGATGCCGCGGGCGAGGTGCCTTCGTCATGCGCAGACCGGCTATGCCCGCGCGGTCGATAGTGCGGCGCCACGATTCCAGCTCTTCGCCGCTGAGACGGTATCTTGCGCAGTCGTCGGCCAGCCCGATCAATCCGCCATCGATCGCGGCAAGCAACTCCGCCTTGCGGCGCGCGACCCAATAGCCTGCCGTCGATGAGGGCAGATCGTCGATTGTCAGCGGCCCCACCGGCCCGGCGACCGATGTCGGCCTTGTCCTAAATTCGAGCACTGCGAACTCTCCATTCGCTCGGCTGCTGCCGTATGAGTGCCCCCCGCGGCAAAAATGCGGTTTCGAGGTTAACAAAAGGTTGCGGAGGAGCATTGTATGCGGCCAACCGTTCGTCGATCATGGGTGGCGACGGGCCAAACTGCGTGTCGAAGGGAGCGCTGCGACCCTCTCAATGATCGCCGCTATTGCCAGGCTGGGCGGAATGCTGCAGCCTCAATGCTGTAACGGGGGGAAAACAGATGCGAACTGCGAATATGATGGTGGCGTTGGCGCTGATGGCAGTACCGGCGCAGGCTCAGACGGTGCCTGACTTGCCGGCAAATCCGGTCAAGGCGATCGATGGCGAATGGTATGGCGTCGACCACAAGATCAAGCTGTCCGTGGCAAATGGCGTGGTAACGATCGTGGAATACGACACCGCTGATCCATACCTCAAGAAGATCGCGGCACCTCCTGGAACCGTCATCGCTCGCATCACGGGCGTGGAATCGACCGGACCCAAGTCGGCACGGTTCGTCGGCCAATGCCTTGAATTGATCGACACCTCGCGGTCGGACACCATAGCTTGTCCTACGCATGCTTTTGTGCAGTCGGCAGCTTACGGCGGCAAGCCAGGCCTGACGATCAATTTCTGGACCGCCGCTTTCCTTCGCAAGGGCAATATTCCGGAATATCAATGGCAATATCGCAAGTGAGCGATGAAAGAAGCGAAGGCCAGTCGCTGCGCGGCAAACGATAGCGCTCACGTCAAATCCGGCCTGATTTTTGCATGTGAGTTCTCGCCGCAAAACAGGCGAACCAGCTTGCTCCGATGAAAGGGTTCCGATCTTTTTGTTCTGTCGGCCGCGATGCGAGAAGCGGGCGCGGGTGAGGGAACTAGGGCAGTAAAATGATGGAGGATCGGCGATGAGAGTGGATGCGCCGCGGCCGGGCGGGACAAAGGCTCACCTTGTGAGGCATCAGGCGAAGCGAGGCGCGACCCATTGCCGGCATGTCATCGCCGGGTTCCTCCTCGCGGTCATCGGCCCTTCCGCGGCAGTCGGCGCTTCCGTGCCTCCAGCCGTTGACGGCAGCCAGGCCGACAGGGATGCCGCCGCCGCTCGGATCGCAGCGCAAGCGATCGACGCGGGTCACCCTGCCGAAGCGGCGGGCATCCTCGAAACGCTGGTGGCCCCGCGCCATCATATGCTCGCGATCTTGCCCGCGTGGCATCGCGATTTGGCACGCGCTTACGTCGCGCTCGGCCTGATCGATGGCGCCGCTGGCCAGTATCGGCTCGCCTTGGCCGTCGCGCCCGACGACGAAGTGGTCGCGCTTGGTGACGAGCTTGCGGCGATCCTCGCCAAGGAAGGGAGCGCAGACATCGTGCCGGACACGCTGGGGCCGAACGGCGCCAAATATTTTGACCTTCACTGGGTCGATCGCGGCAACGGGACGCTCGATTTCGCGGCCGCCTTCACGCTGCCGCAGGATGATGCCGACGGAGCGGCGTATACGGCGGCGACCTACCGCGCCGACTGCCTTGCGCTCAAGTCGCAGCTGCTCGGGGGCGCCGCCTTCTCGAGTTCGGGCGCGAAGCTGCGGTCGTTCGGCAAGGGTGAGGCCGCGAAGCCGGCTAACGACCTGGCGGACCATAGTCTGAGAATGATCTGCCGTCGCGATCCGGCCCAGCAGGTGAAGCGTGTGCCCGCAATCGACGGCCGCACGCTGCTCGCGCGCTACCGCGCGCAACGCGCGCAGCGGACCGCTTCGGCGCCATCCGGCGGCGAGAGCGGCGCCCACGAGGCCGCGTGCCGCGCGCATGTGGAAATGTTCGTCGGGCAGCTCGCCGCCGAGGGACAGGTATCGGGGCCGAGCTGGCAGGTGCGCGACTGGTGGGACATCCGGACGGAGGATTTCTCCGAGGAACGCCGCGCCGCGGCCACGTCGGCGGTCACGGCGCTCGCTCGCGCCGACCCGGGCGCCGCACGCGCTTTCCAGCAGGCCTGCGTGCAAGAAGCGCTGTCGGGCGGAGCCGTCCCCGGCATGTAGCCGTCTGCCGCTGCCGAGCTTGCACAAATCGGTTTCACGAGCACTGCGGGTGTTCGAAATAGTGCTTTGGCGCCCGAGGCGGCGATCGCGAGGCCGGTGAGGCGCAGCGATCTTGCTTGCGTCCTTCGCGCGCCGCGATAGGTCGGTCAGGGGTCGCGCTAGGGCAGGGGGCGTGCAATTGATCCGGTACAAATCATGGTTGCTCTTCGGGGCGCTTGCCTTGGCGGCGCCCGAGGTTTCCGCCAAGCTGTCCGTCGACCCCGTTCCCGCGAGTGCCGAGCTGAACGATGCGCTCGCCGCCAAACGCTATGACGAGGCGATGACTTTGGCACGCCGCGAGCATGAAGCTTGCGTCGCGGTCAAAGGGTCCGATCCTTGCGTCGGACTGCTCGCCTTGCAAAGCGATGCGCTGACTGCCTGGGCGGTGGATCATGGTGATTTCGATCGCGACGAAAAGGGCGAAGGTATGGCCCTTCGCACCGCGCGCCTCCTCCACGCCCAGGTTAACAGGCTAAAGGGCTTCGATGGGCCGATCTTCGCGTCGGCGTTCGGCAACCTCGGTGAAATGCTGTCGCTCTACGGCCGGCCGGTAGAAGGCGAGCAGTATTTGCGGGACGGGCTGCGATACAACATCGTGCGGGCGATGGAGTTCCAGGGAACCGAGCGGCTCTCCGATGCGGCGCTCCGCACGTCGCTCCTGCGGCTGACCCGCAACCTTGCGCTGCAGGGCCGCAATGAGGAGGCGCGCGGTTATCTCGCTGCCGCCGACAGCCTGCTCTCGACGTTGGCCATGATGGGCTCACCCGAAGCTAAACGCGCGCTCCCCGATTTTCTGGCAGTTGCGGCGCTGGTGCCGGGCGAAGCGAGCGGTGGCGCTGCGGATTATGTCGAGGCGGCGGTCGGGTATGAATGGGAACGCGAGCACAACGGTGAGGGATGGGACCCCGATGACTGGGCGGCAGTCCGGGGTCGCCTCGCCCGCGACGAGATCGCTTTTCTCGCGCGGAGCGGGAACATGGCAAAGGCGGTGGCGCGCTTCGATGCCGAGCCGGACCTGCTCCGCGGCGGGCGAGGCGCGTCGCGTCTCGAATTTCTCACCCGGCTCGGCGCTGCGCTCGTCGCTGAGGGGCGCGCTAACGAAGGTGCCCCGATTCTCGCCGAGGCAATGCCGGTCGTCGATACGACTTGGGACAGGAGCGACGACCGGCGCATCGATGCGCATGCGGCGCGCGGCGCCGCCATCCTCGCGCTCGATCCAGGGCAGCACGCCGATGCCGCGGCCGAATATCGGAAGGCTGTCTCAGGCGCGGTGGCGCGGGTCGAGGCGGCCGACACAACCGAGGGGCTTGTTCGCGCCGTCCGGCGCTACCGTCCCGTCTTTGAGGGACTGCTCGGCGCCCTTCCTCCCGAAGCGGCAAGCTCGCTCACGCGCGGAGAAGCGTTCGAGGCGGCCCAATGGTCGTCGATCGGCGAGACCGCGGCGACACTCGCCAAGGTTTCGGCACGCACATCGCGCAGCGATGGCCCGGTCGCGGAAAAGGAGCGGTTCCGCGAGGAGGTGCGCGCGAGCGTTGCGTCGCTCAACCGCGAGATCGCGCAATGGCTATCGGTTCCCGGCAGCCCCGATACCGATCGCGAGTTGCTAGGAAAATTCTATTTGCGCGACGTTGATGCCGTGATGGACGAGATGTCGACCGAGGAGATCGCCGCGATCGACCCCGCCTATGATCAGCTCGTCAAGCCTCGGCCGATCGCCGCCGAACGAGTGCAGGCGCTGCTCGACAAGGACGAAGCCGTTCTTTTCTTCCTTTCTGACGAGCGGGGCACGTCGGTCTTTGTTCTGACGCGCTCGGGATTTACATGGCATCGTTCGCGCCTGACCCGCGATGCCTTGGCGAAGAGCGTTGAGCGGCTGCGCGGTCAGATCAAGCGCGACCTTCGCGAGCGCTGGGTCGGGAGCGTCGACAATTTCGACGAGCAGCTTGCGCACAATCTGTATCAGGAGCTCATTGCGCCCATCGAAACGTCCCTCGGCGGCGCAACACGTCTGATGACCGTGACGCCAGGTCCGCTGAGCAGCCTGCCGTTGACCTTGCTCGTCACAGCCGGCGCCGACACGCAGAAGCCGCAATTTCTGATTGATCGTTACGAGATTTCGACGCTGCCGTCGGTTTCAAGCCTTTACTCGTTGCGTTGCCTGCTTCGGCCTGCGGGTGATCGCCCGGCCGGTTGCGGCCCTGGACCCGGTCGCAATCGTCCGCCATCGCAGACGATCCTGTTCGCTGCGGGCGATCCGGCGCTCAAGGGTCATTCAGGCGACGACCGGGGTATCGTGGAATATTCGGAACTGTTCCAGCGTGGCATAGCGGACCCGGCCCGGATCATGGCGATGCCTTCGCTTCCAGGCACGCGCCGCGAGATCGAGGGCGTGCGATCGATGTTCGATCCTGGACAGACTGTTGCTCTTATGGGCTCCGCGGCGACCGAGGGATCGGTCAAGTCGAATCCCGGGCTGGCCAATGCACGCTATGTCCTTTTTTCGACGCACGGTCTGCTGGCGAGCGAGACGGGGCTCGATGGCGAGCCGGGTCTCGTCTTCACGCCGCCATTAGCGGGGGCGCAGTCCGACAGGGACGATGGTCTTCTCACCGCCTCGGAAGCCGCGCAACTGAAGCTCGCAGCGGATATCGTCGTACTGTCGGCGTGCAACACGGCAAGTTCGAACGGCAGCGCCGAAGCGGACGGGCTGTCGGGCTTGGCGCAGTCTTTCTTTTATGCTGGCGCGGGTTCGCTTCTGGTGTCGCACTGGCCGCTCGACGATGAGGCCGGGGCCGAAATCGTCACGCATCTCTTTGCAGGCATCGAAAAGCATCCCGGCGCTCCGGGGGCTGCGTTCCGGCAGGCGATACTGGCGCTTCGCGCAAAAGACGATACCTCGTCTCCAGCGGTTTGGGCGCCGCTCGTGTTTGTCGGAACCACCGACCGGGGCGTGCGGTAGCGAGAGTTCGGGTGCTCGCAGTGCGTTATGAGTTCAGGTCGCCCTCCAAACGTCCGCTGAGCGCAAATTTGGTCTTGAATCCGCCCGTCTGCTACCGGCCAGGTCAAGCGTCGGCGCTGGCTCGCAGCGAACAGGTGGCTGAATGGGATGGCAAGCGGATGCAACAGTCGGCTGCTCAAGAGCGAGTTAGTCTCGTTCCAGAAAAATAGCCTCCGGTATCTCTTGGGCCGGCCACAGAGCGCCATAACTAATCATATTCATCAGAGCGATCTGGTCTTGGTCGAAATGGAACGAGTAATAAGCGTGGACCGTGACGAACGGATTGCACTCATTCTCGGGCGTGGCTTCAATCCCTCGTGCGCGCGCGATCACCAGATCGCCCACTGGCGTGGCTTCCAGCAGTTGGAACGGTTGCGGAGCGGGCCACCGAAAACTGGCCCGTCGCATGCTCTCGGTCGAGCGCTCGATTTCTTCGAACGACCCCGCTTGACCGATCTTCTCAAAAAACCTTTCGACGAGTCTCAAACGTTTTTCTTGCGCCTGCCTATCAAATACAGGGTCTGGGCGAGGCGATGATATCTGACAAGACATTGCCGTTCCCGGCATAAACGTGGCGCACGCCACCGCTGTGATTGCCTTCCGCCTCCCGATCATCGGTCGCTCCCCAAACATATAGTGGAGGATACATACAAAGCCGGTGTCCGCAATCGGTCGCTTCCGGTCGTGGCTATCCGGCGCGCCGCGGATGTCCGCCTCTCTCGGTCTCCCGCCAAAACCGGACCGTTCTTAAATGGCCACAAGCGGTTAACGCGCCAAAGAGCGCTTGCTGATTGTCTCGTAGCATGTGCGGGCCAAGGCAGCAGGATAGGAGGTCGGACGGCTCGCGCGATCGACCTGCTCAGCCAGGATAAGGTGATTCCCTCAATAGTCGGGCAAGATGCGTGGCATTAGCGGCCACCATTTTGGCGGTCTCGGTTACTTTGCTGGGGCGATGCTGAAGATCCTTGAAATCGACTGAACCCATCGCCTCACCGACCCAGTAGCAGGCGGCCACGGCGGGAATCGTCCATCCCACATCGTTCAGCGCCTGAAAGATTTGCGACGAAGCATTATGCGTGCCGTCTTCATTGCCGACGATCGCGGCAACAGCCACTTTCGAAAAGCTTGGCATCCGCCCCTTGTCGTCGGTCTCCGACAGGAAGGCATCCATTCGTTCCATCACAAGCTTGGCGACGCTTGATGCTTGACCCATCCAGATCGGTGTGCCGAAGATGAGAATATCGGAGGCGAGGATCGCCTCGCGAATTTTCGGCCATTCGTCGCCAGCACCCTCGTTCGAGGTGACACCCCATTTGATGCTGTGCGCGGCGATACGGATGGGCTTGCCGACACGGACGCCTTCCGCCTCGAAATGTTCGGTAAGCACCGCGAGCATGGCATCGGTCGAGCTCTTGCGGCCACGGGCCGACAGCGAGCAATTGATCGCGGTAGCGGTAATCGGGGGCATATCGTCTCCTTTACCCCGCCGGGGTGAAGCGCGCGCCGGTCGCGGTTGGTTCCGATGTCATACTGGCGGCGTACCCGGAATGACGATGAGCGTCCGCTCTCGACGCGCCTTGGGCGAGTTCCGACAGGGAATTCATGTTGAAAATATCGGTGCCGCCGAGCGCGGGCAGTAAGAAGGGGCCGCCAAAGCGGCCCCTTCCTGTCGGCTTGCCGGGTCAATCGAGCTTGGGACTGACGACGCCCGAGCTGTAGCGCAGATTGTTCTGCACATGTTTGACGCCCGTGACGTCGTCGGCGACATCTTCGGCGCGGCGCTTCGACCGGCGATCCTCGACCGTGCCGGAGAGCGTGACTTCGCCATCTGCGACGCTGACCTCGATCTCGGAGGCGTCGATCCAGACATCCTCGGTAAGACGGTCGTTCACGTCCTCGCGGATGCGCTCGTCTGAGCGGATATAGCTTTTGGGACCGCGGCCGCGGTGATCGAGTTCCCGGCGACGGCGCGCGTCGCGATCGCCGAACCAGGAAAGCACTTCGTCGCCGGCGCGGTCGAGGAAGCCGCGTTCGCCCGGGTCATAATCGGGGCTGCGCGTCCGCGGATATTGGCCGTAAGGCGAATAGCCCTCGACCGGGAGATAGCCGAACTCGCTCGGCCAGTAGTTACCGCCGCGCGAACGATCCTCGCCTCGGGCTTCGCCGGCAGCATCGTAATAGGCGTCGCGGCGGGGCGTGCGGTCGTAACGGGGCCAATCGGAGCGCTCAGCGCGGCGGACCGGCCGGCGATAGTCGCCCGCGCGCTCATCCTCCCAATTATCGCGGCGATATTCCTGCTCGCGATAGGCGCGGCGCGGGCGGCGCTGCTCGCGCTCGTCTTCCTCGATCGCCACATAAGCGCGCGACGCATCCTCTGCGCGGCCGCGGTTGTAGCGACCCGGCGATGCGCCGGTGTCGGGGCTGCTGTTGTCGCTATAATCCCAGAGCGGGGTGCGGTCGTCGAACCTGTCCATGATCCATCTCCATTTGTTGAGGGTGGCGGGCAGGTTGCCGGGAAGGGAGGCAACCCCCCGTCCCGCCGAACCGACGCATGGAGTGGGGGCAAGTTCCCGATCTGGGCGCAATATGTCGCGCTGCGAAGTCAACGCATCGAAGAATGTGACCCGATCTCTCCAATGGGCGGCAGGCGTCGCCGGCGATGCCGAATTCTCATGGAGAATCAAATCTGGAAAGGATCATACCCAGTGGGCCGCGCGTGCGCCGGGGCCGTCGAACTTGCCGCTGGGGAACCGGATCTCTCCAACGCATCTTTCCAAAGCCTTCCCAGCTCGACGTCGATCCAGTCGGCTGCAAAAGGATCGAGGCCAGAGCCGGGATAAAGGCAAAACTCGCCGAAAAGCGGTTGGCAGTCGATTTCGTAAAAATCGACCCGAACGAAGGCTAGGTTCCCGGCAAGCGTCTCTGCAGCTTGCAGCATCGCCCCGAGGGAGGACGGTCTGGAAGGTCGATCGGCGGCAGGCACGAGCTGCCGCCAGTTGCGGTCATGCAATATCCAGCGGTGACGGACACCGCGCCCCAAATGTACCTGGACGTGCGTCGCGGCACCGCCGAAGACGTAGATCTTGTAGTCGATGGGGAGAGGACGTGCGCCGCCGAGCAACGGCTCGGCGAAAACGCCACGCGGCACATTGCGATAAGCCCATTCGTCGAGCCAGCGGCCGTACTCCCGGCGCTGCCACCGGCGCGCGGCTCGCTGGACCTGCTTCCAGCGTTCGCAATCCGGAAACGTCTCCAGGATTTGATACTGGTTACACCCATGACGCGCTTTGACGATAGATGGGAGGGCGAACGGAATGAAGCGCGGCAGCATCTGGCCCTGCCAGAGCGTCGGTATGATCCAGTTTGCGCCGAGTTGCTTCGAGGCCAAGCATTTTGCCTCAAGCTTATCCAGCAGCGTCGTTTGCAACGGTGACCGATCATTCAATTTGCGGAGCTGGACGAGCTCGGTGAAGCGCGTCGGATTGAGCAAGTCGGGCAGGCGTCGATGACGCAAGGCGTAGAGAAGGGCAATCCGGTGCGCGGCTATCGAGGAGCCGACATTGTCCACTTTCGCCGGGTCTTCCGAGGCGCGCGAGAGTTTCATGCCATGTCGGTCTCACGGCTGAACGACGTGTGGCCGCTATCGCGGAAGCTCGGCCGATCCAGGTTTATTTCGCGGCAAAGCTGCATGCGGATACGAACGACCCGGCGCAGAAAACGCTCCCGGCAATATCATCGACCGACCTCCGATCATCCAGGCAGCGCTCAGGCGCTCGGGTGCGACCAACCGGTGAGGAACGCGTCATCGCGCGCACCGCTGCGGATCGCGTGCAGCATCGCACGTCTCAACCTCGGATCTTCATGAAAGGGCAAAGGAAGATTGCTACCGGTCAGCCTATTCGAGCGAAGGGGGGAGGGAAAGACCCCGGCGTGACTATGCCGAAACAGAAAAAATGCTGACCGTGTATCCGATGATTCGATTGCAGCATCCGCTTGCCTCAAACATTAGGCGCGTAACACACTCCGACGGCCAAACTGAGCGATATGTCGTTGAGCCGGATATGCGCGCCGATATTCGGACAACGTAGGGGAGCGGCCCGGACGACGATTGGATGCGTACGCCGACGGCAATTCGACTGAGACGTGGGATCGAACAGCCGCGGCGATACGCGAAGCGATGCACATGGCGGCGGCAGACCGACCGATCACCGTCGAAGCCCGTGCGCGGTTGAAATGCAGTTGGCGAAGAAAGGTTGCAAAGATGGGACGCACGGTCGCCGCCATTCTGGAAAATTGTCGAGGCTGCCCTCGACGCAATCGCGGCCTCAGGCCTCGGTGCGGCCATTACCGATAGACGAGGACGGAGAGCCGCGCGCGCGGGCACGGGCGGGAACGACGATAGCCGCGGCGCATTGGTCATAAGACAGCAAAGGAGCTTACCGATGACCAAGGACAATATACTCGCCGGCTGCAGGATCCTGATCATGGCGACAGATGGCTTCGAACAATCCGAGCTTGAAGTGCCACTTCAGCGTCTGGAGGACGCCGGCGCGGAGGTCGAAATCGCATCGATCGACGATGATGATATTACCGGCTGGGACGAAGACGATTGGGGCGACGAGGTCGAAGTCGATCTCAAGATCGCCGACGTCGACACCGACCGTTATGACGCGCT
Organism: Sphingomonadaceae bacterium 3R27C6; assembly: GCA_005503215.1. Classification (GTDB taxonomy): domain Bacteria; phylum Pseudomonadota; class Alphaproteobacteria; order Sphingomonadales; family Sphingomonadaceae; genus Sphingopyxis. The sequence continues at coordinate 100,724 of SCNS01000018.1, forward strand.
CGTCCTGCCGGGCGGCCAGATCAATCCCGACTTGCTGCGGGTCGAGGACAAGGCGATCTCGATCATTCGGGCCTTCGCAGGTGCTGGCAAGCCGGTTGCCGCGATTTGCCATGCGCCGTGGCTTCTCGTCGAAGCCGGGCTCGCATCCGGCAAGCGGATGACGAGCTACAAGTCGATCCGCACCGATGTTGCCAATGCCGGCGCGCAGGTGGTCGATGAGAGCGTCGTGGTCGACGGCAATATCATCACCAGTCGCTGTCCCGACGACCTGCCCGACTTTTGCGATGCGATCGTCGCAGCGGTGGCCGACCGCAGGGCGCGGGCTTAGCTGTGCCGAGCTCAATACGGGACTGTTGAGTTGTGAAAAGGCGATCGCGTGCGGGCACAGCGATTCTTGCGGTAAGCTGTTGAAAGCGGCGGGAACTCGCTGCTTTATGGCGCGTCGTTTCCAAGCCTGCCGCCCAGGCAGTTTGGAAAGGGGATGACCCACATGGGACAGAACGACCAGCAGGGCGGCCAAGCCGATCGCAATCCGAACGAGACCCCGGCCAGCAGGAACAGCAGGATCTGCAGCGTCGCCAGCCCCGGTCAGGACAATGACCAGGACCAGGGCAACCAGGCCGGCCGCGACGACGAGAATCGTCAGAACCGCTGACGTCGGAAAGAAGAGTGACGCCGAGGCGTCCTCTCGGGGCAGGGCCGCACTTCGATGCGGCCCGGCCTTTTCTATTCCCCGGCTGCGCCCATTCCAGGTGCAACCTTCCTAGCACTTTGGCATTCTCCCTTCATCGATCGCGGACAGCGGAATGGGAAGGAGAGGCCCGTGCGAACGATTGAGATATGGCCCGACGAAATCGAGGGCGGCGACACCGAGCGCGAGGGTGTCTTCTACGCGACTATGCGCTTCATCGACAGGGAAGCTGAAACAGCCGTCGTGATCTATCTGCAACCCGAGATCGAGCGAGGCATGATCGCCGATCTTTACGGCTGGGCGCAAAGCCGCGGCATGACCGGTCGAACGAACTGAATTGGAAGCATGGGTTGGCAAGCGGTCGCCCGCCTGGATCGGAGCGCCCCTTGGCGGCCACCTTTTCAATGCGGAGAAGTCGTTCGATGCAAGTCAGTCAGCACGGCGTTCCAGAATGCGATCTCTTCGTCATTGCCCCGGTCGCGCGACCATTGCACCTGCCTGGAGACGATGAAGTCGGCCTGTTTGCCATGCCGCAGCTTGATCTCCGACACACAATTTCGAATGTTATGACCTCCGAACGGCATTGCCGATCTCCTTGATGCTCCGCATAGAAACAGGGCAGGTGAGGGCGGCGGTTTCCCGCCGCCCTCGATATGTCAGAAGTCCATCGCCGGCATCGGCGCGGCCTTCTCCTCTTTCGGCAACTCTGCGACGAGCGCTTCGGTGGTGATCAGGAGCGAGGCGACCGAGGCCGCGTCCTGCAGCGCGGTGCGTACGACCTTGGCGGGGTCGATCACGCCTGCCTTGACGAGGTCCTGATACTCGCCAGTGGCGGCGTTGAAGCCCCAGCTATATTCCTCGCTTTCGAGGAGCTTGCCAACGATCCACGCGCCGTCCTCGCCGGCATTGTCGGCGATCTGACGCGCCGGGGCGCGGAGCGCGCGGCGGACGATGTCGATGCCTGACTGCTGGTCGTCGTTCGCGGCTTTCAGGCCTTCGAGCGCTTTCAGCGACCGGAGCAGCGCGATGCCGCCGCCCGGAAGAATGCCTTCTTCCACGGCCGCGCGCGTCGCATGGAGCGCGTCGTCGACACGGTCCTTCTTCTCCTTGACCTCGACCTCGGTCGCGCCGCCGACACGGATCACCGCGACGCCGCCCGCGAGCTTGGCAAGCCGCTCCTGCAGCTTCTCGCGGTCATAGTCGCTGGTGGTCGTCTCGATCTGCTGGCGGATCTGCGTGACCCGGCCGTCGATATCCGACTTCGCGCCGACGCCGTCGACGATCGTCGTATTATCCTTGTCGATGACCACCTTCTTCGCGCGCCCGAGCATGTTGATCGTGACGCTCTCGAGCTTGATGCCGAGTTCCTCGCTGACGACATTGCCGCCGGTGAGCACCGCTATATCCTCGAGCATCGCCTTGCGGCGGTCGCCAAAGCCCGGCGCCTTGACGGCGGCGACCTTGAGCCCGCCGCGCAGGCGATTGACGACGAGCGTTGCGAGCGCGTCGCCCTCGACATCCTCGGCGATGATGAGCAGTGGCCGGCCCGACTGGACGACGCTCTCGAGGAGCGGCAGCATCGCCTGCAGGTTCGAGAGCTTCTTCTCGTGGATGAGGATATAGGGGTCGTCGAGTTCGACCTTCAGCTTCTCGGCGTTGGTGATGAAATAGGGGCTGAGGTAGCCGCGGTCGAATTGCATGCCTTCGACCGTTTCGAGCTCGGTCGCGAGGCTCTTCGCTTCCTCGACGGTGATCACGCCCTCATTGCCGACCTTCTCCATCGCCTCGGCGAGGATTTTGCCGACTTCCTCGTCGCCATTTGCCGAGATGGTCGCGACCTGCGCGATCTCGCTATTCGCCTCGACCTTCTTGGCATGCGCCTTGAGGTCCTCGACGACGGTATTCACGGCGAGATCGATGCCGCGCTTGACGTCCATCGGGTTCATGCCCGCTGCGACCGCCTTCGATCCTTCGCGGACGATCGCCTGCGCGAGCACGGTAGCGGTCGTCGTGCCGTCGCCGGCCTTGTCGTTCTGCTTCGAGGCGACCTCGCGCAGCATCTGCGCGCCCATATTCTCGAACTTGTCAGCAAGCTCGATTTCCTTGGCGACGGTGACGCCGTCCTTGGTGATGCGCGGTGCGCCGAAGCTCTTGTCGATCACGACGTTGCGGCCCTTGGGGCCGAGCGTGACCTTCACTGCATTCGCAAGCGTATCCACGCCGCGCAGCATGCGATCACGCGCCTCCGACGCAAATTTCACTTCCTTGGCAGCCATTTTAACCTCCTTCTTGCTGTCCTTTCAGTTGGTGATGATCGGCGCTACGCCGCCTGTTTGAGCGCCTCGGCCTGCTCGATCACGCCGAGGATGTCGCTCTCCTTCATGATGAGCAGTTCCTCGCCGTCGATGCGCACCTCGGTGCCCGACCATTTGCCGAACAGGATCCGGTCGCCGGCCTTGACGTCGAGCGCGGTGACCGTGCCGTCCTCGGCGCGGGCGCCCGGACCGACGGCGACGACTTCGCCTTCCTGCGGCTTTTCCTTGGCGGTGTCGGGGATGATGATGCCGCCCGAGGTCTTCTCCTCGGCTTCGATGCGGCGGACGACCACACGGTCGTGCAAGGGACGGAAATGCATGCATAACCTCCATATTGCATAACGATATGATAAGCCGGCGCCTGTCCAGGACGCGCGGCGCCGATGAGCTAGGAAGCGGAATTTTTTGCTTCAAGAGGGTCGACGAAAATTTTTTCGCATTCGCGCCAGCGCAAAACAAATGCCCCTTATCAAGGGGCTGACGCCTCTTGACTCGACTCGCTTCGCTCCCAAAATCTGTCTCTGCGGCACCTTGCCGCACGACGAGAAAGGAAAGGCTACAAGGAAGGAGGCACGATCATGTCCGAGCCATTTTCCCGTTTTCTTCACCCCTTCGACGTGGCGCGTCACCCGAGCCTCGAGCCCGAGGTCAAGCGCGCGCTCCTTGCATCCTGGGCATCGGATCGCTCGGCGGTCCGCAACAAGCCCGCGCTCCGAAAGCCGCCCGGCGCGCGCCGCGCCGTGCCGGTCGACGATGTGCTCGCCGCGCTCCGGTCGCTCGACGGCGGCGAGGCGCGCGCGCCATGACCGACCGGGCGCTGATCGCGCAGCTGGACGGCTATGGGCTGACAACTGCCGAGATCCATTATTACCGGCCCGATCATCCCTCGCTGCTCCAGCTCTTCGTCTGGCAGGACTATGATCTGCCGCCGGATTTCCCGGTGCTGTTCGATTTTCTTGCCATGTGGAGGCGCCAGATCGAAGCCGCGCTCCACTCGGTCCGCATCGCGCACGACGCCCTGATCGGGCCCGCCGAGTGGCGCGCGGCAGATATCATTCGCTCGCTCGATTGAGATCGGGGCGGCGGCCGCCACCGTCCGGCGTTTAAATGCAATTTGATATTGAAGGGCGGGGCCAACGCTGAACGGCGGCCCCGCCCGTTGTTACGCTTTTTCGAGCGTCTTTTCGTTCGACGATCCGATCCGGCGCGGCTCGGTGTCGCCGCCGCCGATCTCGATCTTGCGCGGCTTCATCGCCTCGGGGACGACGCGGCTGAGCTCGATCGAGAGCAGCCCGTCGGCGAAGCTCGCGCCGCCGACCTCGATATAGTCGGCGAGCTGGAAGCGGCGCTCGAACGCGCGGCGCGCGATGCCGCGGTGGAGATAGACGAGCTTGGCGTCTTCCTCGGCGGGCTTGCCCGTGACGCTGAGTTGGTTCTGCTGCGCGACGATCTCGATCTCGTCGGGCTTGAAGCCCGGGACCGCCAGCGTGACGCGGAAGCGGTCATCGGCATCGCGCACGATGTCGAAGGCGGGAAAGCCATCGGACGTTTCGCCGCGCTGCCCCTTCTCGAGCAGGTCGAAGAGATGATCGAAGCCCACCGTCGAGCGGCGGTAGGGGGTGAAGTCAAAGTCGGTTCTCATTTCCAAATCCTCCTGATTGAAGCAATTCGGGCATGAGATGCGCCGGGACTCAGAGCCGGCGCTCTCTATGTCCTCAGGACCCGGAAATCCGGCATCCGGGAAAAAATTAGGAAGCCACTTTTTCGATTTCAAGAGGTCGCGCGCGCGAAGATTCTGGATGCGCCATGTTCCGAAAATCCGCAGCGCCAAAGCGCGGAGCCGCAACGCACGCGGCTCCGCGATCGGGTCAGGCGACGCGACTGTCGCCGGTATCGCGGCTCCATGCCGCGATCTGGTCCTTGATCGCCAGCTTCAGCTTCTTGAGCCGCGCAATCAGGACTTCGTCGGGCTGGCGGCGCTGCGCCTCCCGATCGATTTCGGCGTCGAGGCGGGCATGCTCGCGCCGCAGATAATCGATATGTTTGCTGGACATCTTCTTCTCCATGCCAAGTTGAGGATGTTGCAGCCCGAGCGGCTGCGGCGTGGATGTAGGAAAGCTATGGTCAGGATTTCAAGGGGTTGAAGTGTCCGCCTGTGGGAGACTGTCGGAAGCTGTGAAGAGCATCGCGCGGCGCCCCGCAGGGAAGGCACGACAGGCGGCATTGGGAAGCAAAGATGAAGAGGCGGTCGGCGCGCTACAGCTAAATCGTCACAACATGGGTTAGTCGCTGCAACCCGTCCTGGCGACCATTGTTTCGGTAGCATGCCGACTCGCGAGGAACAGGTTTACCCGCTCTTCCGGCGCGTCGCCGACGCCATTTGCGCTGTCCGCCTTCCTGGCCGCGCCTGGGACTATGCGCTGCGCCGGAGCCAACGGGCATATGCTTCAGAATGGGAGTGATGGATGTGACCATGAAAGCACAGAAGCTTGATACGATCAGGGTCGAGAAACCCTGGGGCGTCGATCGGCTTCCTCCGCCCTTCGATGCACGGACTGGTGGCCGCGTCGGCGAAATCTGGTTTCGTCCGCCCAAATCCAATCCGCTGCTCGTGAAATATATCTTCACGAGCGAGCGCTTGTCGATCCAGGTCCATCCCGACGACCGGCAGGCGCAGGCGCGCGGACTTCCCGCAGGCAAGGAGGAATGCTGGTACATTCTTGACGCTGAGCCGGACGCGGTGCTCGGCATTGGCACGCTTCGCGCGCTCGGCGAGCGCGAACTCGCCGATACCGCCCGCTCGGGTGCTATCGAGGCGCTCATGGAGTGGCATCCGGTGCGCGCGAACATGTTCTTTCATATTCCGCCCGGAACCGTCCATGCGATCGGCACCGGGGTCACACTCGTCGAAATTCAGCAGAATGTGGATGTTACCTATCGTCTCTACGATTACGGCCGCCCGCGCGAGCTGCACCTCGCCGATGGGACGGCGGTCGCGAAGGCCGCGCCGATGTCACGCGATCTCTGCCGCCAAGTCGATATCGCAGAGAGCGCGTTGTTGCTCGACAGCCGCCATCTCGGGGTCGCGCACCTGAACGCCAACGACCTTTCGCCGCTTGCCGATGCGAGGGATGGGGCGATGATCGTCCCACTCAGCGGCACGGTCGCGGCTGACGGCGTGACCGCGCAGGCGGGCGAGTGCCTGTGGGCCGAGGACGTCGCTACCATCGAGGCCGGAGCCGGCGCGCGTTTTCTGGCGGGTTGGCACAAGCCTTGACGCCCTGCGCCACCTTGGCGCGTCACCGATGGAGGGCGATCCGCCTGCGCCAGCTGGCCTGGCACCGTCCTGCCGCCCGAGACGCCTAGCGAGGCGCGTCGGCTGCCGCACATGTTACAGGGTTGATCGGCTATCCGCCCGAGGCTTTCTCTACGGCGCTTCCCATCTCCTCTCCGAGGCGCACCGGCCGTTCGGGAAACCAATCGGGGTTGAACGCGATCGCTTGCTTCTCGAACAGCATCACGATCGTGGAGCCGAGGAGAAAGCGACCCATCTCGTCGCCCTTGCGCAGCAAGACTTCATCGGGGGCGTAGGACCATGACGATATCTTGCCCGATCGCTTTGCATTCACCACGCCATGCCATGACGTTGCGATGCTGCCGACGATGGTCGCACCTACGAGTATCATCGCAAAATGGCCGTGAGTGGGGGACTCGAACAGGCATATGACCCGCTCGTTACGCGCGAAAAGGCCGGGCACCCCTCGCGCGGTCGTCGGGTTGACGGAAAAGAGCGAGCCCGGGACGTGGATCATGCGTCTGAGCTCCCCGTCGCACGGCATGTGCAGCCGGTGATAATCCTTGGGCGAAAGATAGAGGTTGGCGAAACTGCCGTCGCGAAACGTCGCGGCGAGGGCAGCGTCGCCGCCCAGTATCGCGGTGGTGGTGAAACGGTGGCCCTTGGCCTGGACGATGTGATGATCGTCGATGGCGCCGAGCTGGCTGATGGCACCGTCGACCGGACAGATGAAATCGGCCTCCGCCCGCGGGCGAGCGCCGGCTTTCAGCGGACGCGTGAAGAAGTCGTTGAAGTTTGCATAGCTGCGGATGTCGGGATTTTCCGCTTCGCTCATGTCGACGCCATATTTGGCGACGAACCATTGGATCAGTCGCGGGGTCAGCCGGCCCGACGATGCGGCAACACGGCCGGCGAATTCGGTCAGCCGCCGCTTCGGCATCGCATGCTGGGCAAGAATTGTCAGGCGCTCGAACATGATATCATCCGTTGGTCGATCCTTCGGAGGGAAAGCCGATCGCCTGGGGAGAGACGACGGCGCCCGCCTCTTCGTTCCGGCGGTGATGCTTTATCCCGATGTCGTGGGGCAAGGGAAGGCGCATGACCGGGAGCGGAAAATAATCGGGTAGGGCGCGCGCTCAGTCTCGCCGGGCCTTTGGCGTCCCTCCCGCCGAACGGACGAAGCGGTAACTCTTCTGCTCATAGTTCCGCGCGCGCAGGAAGTTGTGGGCGTTGTTGATCATGATGTCGCTCATGATCTCGATCGTGCCGCATCCGCCCTTGGTGAGCGCCGTTTCGGCGGCGGTCAGGAGCGCCGTCCCGATGCCGCGGCGCCGATGGTCGCCGTCGACCAGCAGCAGGGTGACGCGGCCGACAAGGCCGTGCTGCAAGGTCGGAACGACGCCCCAGGCGCAGCATCCGATCAGCCCGTCGGCATCGGCGACGAGAAGCCCGGCCTTCGCTTTGCCGATCGCCTCAACGTTCGCATCGATCGATATGCGCTTGGGCGGCTCGGCAAGCTGGGCGAGCAGACGGGCGAGAGCTTTTCGGTCCTTGCCCGTCGCGGGCCGCAGGCTGAGCTCGGGTTCCGGCAGGACTTCGGGTTTGACGATCCTCAGCACCGGCTTGGCTTTCGGCGGCGGCGGCGGATCCTGCCGCCTTCGTGCAGGCTCGGGTGACGGTGGCGGACTCGTTTTTCCGCGTCGGCGGATAGGCGAATGCTCCTCGATGGGTTCGGCGGCTTTGGGTGCCTTCTTGGCAGGCTTCGCCGCGGGTTCGCGTTCGGCCGAGAGTTTCCAGCTGTCGGCCGCGCCGCCGCGAAGATAGTGCGCGATGTCGGCGGCGCTTGCCATGAGCCCTTGTTCGCCGATCCCGAGGAGCGGCTTGCCCGCCGCATCGGTGAGGCCGAACTTCCCATAGTCGCCGACGCCCGGCGTTCGCTTTCGCGACCGGACGAGTTTCATCCCGCGGTGTTCGGCGATTGCGCGAAGCTCGTCGGCTGTCGGCTCGGTTGTCATCGATCAGGGCCGGAGAGGAGAGGCGGGGC
>SCNS01000019.1 GCA_005503215.1 Sphingomonadaceae bacterium 3R27C6
GAGCCGGAAACAAGCCAACAGCACAAGTGTGAGGTCAACCCCGTTTGGGAGCTGGATGACGATGACATCATCCTTTGCGAAGCCATATTTGTGAAGCAGCGCCGCGCGGCGCTCGACACCTTCCTGAACCTCGCGCCAGGTCAAGCGCAGCGGCGCGATGCCCGCTACCTCCTCCAGGTTGGACGGATCGACAAGCGCTTCCTGCTCGGGAAAGTCGCGTGCATGGGCGTCGAGCTTGTCGACGAGCGTGACATCACCCCACCAGCCCTCGCGCTTGAACGCCGTGATGCGCCCGGCATCGACAATAATCATTCAGTTTCTCCATTCGATTCCCTTCGCGCGGACCTGCACGGTCGGCGCAGCTAGGATCCGGGTCTCTCCAAAACGGTGACGGCGGTCGCTCCCTCTTCGCCCCCCAGGAAGCCTCCGCCATTTTCTGCGATACCGATTCGTGCGCCTTCCACTTGCGCGGCCCCCGCCTCCCCCCGCAGTTGCTCGCAAAGATCGTGAAGCTGTATTAGCCCCGTGGCGCCCACAGGATGCCCTTTGGCCAGGAGCCCGCCCGATGCGCTGACCGGTTGGCGCCCGCCGATCGCGAAATCGCCGCGGCGGAGCCGTTCGCCAACTGAACCGGGTTCCGCCAGGCCCAGATTTTCGATCTGCTGGACTTCGGCATAGGCGGTCGCGTCATGGACTTCAGCCAGATCGACATCGTTGGGTCCGAGACCGGCCGCCTCATAGGCCTCAAGCGCCGTCAAGCGTCCGATGTGGCGGTCGAAGGCCTCGGGCTCGCGTATCGTCGCGGACCGCAGCACGCTTGCTCGAATACGAACCGCACGCCCGGTGCCGATCGCCAGCCGGCGTAATCCCTTCTCGCTGCAAACGATCGCTGCAGCGGCCCCGTCGCTGATCGGGGCGCACATGGCACGGGTGAAGGGAAAGACGATCTCACGGTCGGTCATCACCTGTTCGACGGTGAAAGGCGTGCGAAACTGGGCCCGGCCGTTGTGCTGCGCATGTGTGTGGTTCTTCGCCGCGATCCGCGCGAAATCCTCCTGCGTGGTCCCAAACTTCTGCATATGCAACCGGGCCTGCGCCGCATAGAGATCCATGAAGATGCTGCGCCTGCCGTTCGACTCGTCGTCGACGTCGATTCCAAGACCGCGAGCATAGGCCCTGGTATTTTCAAGATCGTGGATATCGGTTCCTCCGAGGAAGGCTGCGGCGACCGCCTCGGGCCGGTCCGGAAAAACCATCTTCTCGGCGCCCACCACGAGCGCGACATCGATCATGCCGGCCCTTAGCTGTGCCGTCGCCTGTATCAGAGCGGTGGATCCGCTGGCACAGGCATTCTCGATGTTAGCGACAGGAATGCCGGAGAGACCGAGCGGGCGCAGCGCGACCTGGCCGCGGATGGCATTCTGGCCTTCGAGGATCGGCTGGCGCGTATTCGAGAACCAGGCAGCTTCGACATGCGAGCCATCGGCTCCGGCGTCGGCAAGCGCTGCGCTCACTGCTTCCGCCACAAGAGCCTTGACGCTGTCGGTCGGTCGCTTGCCAAGTTTCGTGCAGGAAATCCCCGCGATAAACAGCGGCGTGCTCATGCCGTCTTGCCCGGCCAGCGCGACTGCACGATGCGAAAGCGCGAGGCGACAAACGCGAGGTCGGCAAGGCAGGCGTTGCCTGCCGGATTGAGGCCCGTCACATGATAATCGCTATAGGCGGCAGCGAAATTGATCCACATCGTGCCGTGGAGATTGACGGACAGATTGGCACCCGCCGCAGTATAGGAATCGAGCGACGCGTCGACGAACTCCGGATCGACCGAATAGAGATAGGATGAGATCGCTCCCTTTTCCTTCGCGAGGCTCGTGGCGAACTTCACGGCTTCATCGGCATCGGGTGTTTCCACGACGAACAGCACCGGTGCGAACTGTTCCTCGGCATATATGTCCGCCAGATCCGCCGGCACCTTCGCCACCAATGCAGTCATCGTCCGTGCGTCGGGATAGTCGGGATGCGCATAGGGCACCGCGTCACGCACGATCTCGACACCCGGTATCCCCGGAAGCTTCTCCCGAAGCGCCTCGATGACGTCGATGCTGACATCGCCCTGGATCGCGCCCATGATCCCGGCGGCGGTCGCAGCATCTTCCGCGATCGCATCGATCTCGGCGCCGAGCACGCGCGCGAAATCCACGGCAGAAATGCTCCCTTCGGGCGTACGGACGCCCGACGACGGGACGAAGATCGTTTGGGGGCTGGTGCACATTTGCGCCGAGAAGAGTGATGCCGAACGCGCGATTGCGCGCGCTGTTTGAGACAAATCCTCGACGGATTCCACCACGACGCTATTCAGGCCAGCCGTTTCGGTAAACAACAGCTTTCCCGTGACCGTACGCTCGAGATATGAGCCATAGCGCGGGCTGCCGGTGAAATCGACGATCTGGATGGCCGGATCGTCGATATAGGCCTGCGCCACGGGCTCTTCGATCGAGTCCACCGCAAGTGTGGCGAGATTCGGATCGAAACCATGGTCCGACAAGGTCTCGCGGGCGATCTCGACCGCGATCGCCATTGGCAGGATAGCGATCGGATGCGGCTTCACAATCGCCGCATTACCCGTGGCAAGATTGGCGAAGATCGCCGGATATGCGTTCCAGGTCGGAAAGGAAGCGCAGCATATAACGAGGCCAACGCCGCGCGGCACCACGGTGTATCGCTTCTCGAGGCTTACCATGTCGCGCCCGAAGGGGCGGGTCCAGCGTGCGTGGGGGCGCACGTCGCGCATCGCCTTGGCCGCATAGGCCAGCGCTTCGATGCCCCGGTCGAGTGCATTGGGTCCGCTGCCGCTGAAGGCCTGGACATAACTTTGCCCTGCGACATGCATGACGGCCTGCGCCATCTCGAAGTTGCGGTCATAGATACGCCTCGCCATTTCAAGGCAGATGGCGATCCGGACGTCGGGATCGACGTGGCGCCAACCGTCCATCGCAGCCGCCGCCGCCGCGATCAGCGCATCGGGCGCGCTGCGCGGATAGGTGATGCCAAGCGGCTCTCGCGTATAGGGCGAGGTTTCAGTCCCGATCCAGTCGACTATGCCCGGCTGGTCGAGTTCAAAACGACGGCCAAGGCGTGCCTCGAAGGCAGCCTTGCCTGCCGCCGGCTTTTCGGCGCCATGTATCTTGGTCGAGGGCGAGTCCGCGAACGGACTCCAGCTTGCCCGCGATTCCACCGCGGCGATCGCATCGTCGAGCGTCGCGCGATGTGTCTCGATCAGCTTCTCAAGGCGCGAGTCCGCACCCGTCCGGAACCTTGTTGCCATGTCCGTTATCCTTCGCGTTCGACGACCATCGCAGCACCCACGCCCGAGCCGCCCGCGCACACCACCAGCCCGTAACGGCCGCCACACTCATCGAGTGCGTCGAGAAGTGAGGAAACGAGGATCGCGCCGCTTGCGCCCAGTGGGTGTCCGCGGGCAAGGTGGCCGCCCGCAACATTCACCTTCGCGGGATCGACCGGATAGTCGCGCAAGAAGCGGGCCACAGTGACGCCGAATGCTTCCATGAATTCGATGCGGTCCATGTCGTCGATTGTCAGGCCCGCGCGTCCGAGACATTCGTCCATCGAGGCAAAGCCTGCGGTCAACGAAGCATGTGGATCGGCGCCCAGTTCGGCGAACGCCACGACGCGAGCCCGCGGGGCAGTAGCGAAAGCATCGCGCCCGCCGACGAGCACGAGCCCTGCGGCGTCGCACATCGGCGGCGCATGGGCGAAGCTGTGCAGGGGCTCGACAGACTCGCCGTCAAGCAGCGCCACGCTCGCGGCGATCATTTCGCCGAAGGCGGGTTCGATGAGCGCAAGCTTCTCGGGCGTTGTCGCGCGAATGCATTCGTCCGTTTCAAGCACCACCACGCCATCCGCGCCGCGAACGGGAATGCGCGACTTTGAGAAGGCGGAATTGGCCTCGGCGGTGGCCGCCTTGTCCTGCGACGCGAAGGTCGCTGCGTCGAGCATGTCGCGGGTGACGCCCCATTTTGCGGCGAGACGGTCGGCGGCGACCGCTACGGGGATGAAGCGGATCCGAGCCGGAAGCTCCATGTCGCGATAATAAGTGGCCTTGTCCCCCATCATGGAAACAAGCGACATATGCTCGACCCCGCCAGCAAGAACCGCGCGATCGGTTCCCGCGGCGACCCGCGTCGCCGCCATCCCCACCGCGCTCAGACCCGAGACGCAATAGTTGTTCACCGAAATCGCTGCGGTCCGGTCCGCGAGACCCGCCTTGAGCTTGGAGACAAGCGCGATATTCCCGCCCTGCGCTCCCACCTGGGTTACGCAGCCGAGGATCAGTGCGCCCGCCTCCGCTACCGCTCCGGTTACACGTTGCTCGAGCGCGCCGGCAAGCTGCGCCACCAGATTCGCGGGCGGGACTGCGGCCATCGGTGCATCAGGGCGCGCCTTGCCGCGCGGTGTCCGTACCGCGTCAAAGATAAATGCTTCCATGTTATGCTTTCCGTATCAGTTCCGGATCAATTCGCCCGCTGCCCAGGTTCCGTGGAACCCGGCAGGGACACGTCCTGGCAGTTGGACACGCGCGACGGGGCCATCGGCGAAGGCCTTTGCCACGATGACATGCGCCTCGGACTTTTCTGTGGCTGGGTCGGTAACGAAGGAGATGACATAGCCGTCATCCTCGTCGGTGGCGCCGATCCGCGGCGCGAACGCCGCTTCGGATCCGCCATGCCCCTCGGCGTACATGCAGACTTCGCTATCTCCGGTTTCCAGATCATATTTGATGAGGCCGTCGAAACGCTGAAGGTCGCCCGGTGCCATCGAGACGTTGTAGGAATAGCGGTTCTTCCGGCCAGTGTAATTCTGGTTGATGATCGGGAATTCGCCCAGCCGATCGTCGAGCTGGCGATAGCGGATCTCACCGGTCTTCATGTTCATGCGCCACTCGACGGGAACCGCGTGCAGCGCCATGACTGTGACCATCGTGGCGTAAGGACCATAGTCCGGATTGGGTTTCAAACCATTCGGCACCATCCGGCAGGCATGCATCACGATCTCGTCACCATCTTCCCACGCATTGGCAACATGATAGATGTAGCAAGGATCTGCTTCGAACCAGCGCACCTGATCGCCACGGCCATTGCGTGGCACCACGCCAAAGCGCGCGCCGCGCTGCTGTGTTTCGATCTGCCACATATTGTTGCGCAGGCCGGATTCGGTGAAAACGACAGGCAAATCGTGAAGAATGACGTAGTTTTCGGTAAGCCCCATATCGTGGGGTAGACGCGGCCCAGGCAGTTCCACCCGGGTGAAATGGGACAGCTCGTTGTCGGGCGACACGACCCCGAAGCTCATCCAAGGCTCGTAGAGCGAATAGTCGAAAAAGACGAACTCGCCCGTCACGGGATCCACTTTTGAATGGGCCGAGACGTGACGTGGCAACCGTCCCCCGAAATTCTCCTCCCGGATCGTCTCGAGTGTGCGGGCGTTGAGCCGGACCGGCGAGCCGGAGATATACCAGAGCGCCATAAGTTCGCCGTTATGAAGCACCAAATCGGTGTTGGCGGTGTCCTTGTAAACCTTCTCGCCGCGCGAACGGGTCGAAGGCAAGAGGACGCCGCTGGCACCGCAATCGCCTTCGCGATCGGTGACATTGTCGGCCGACCCCACATAGCGATTGCGATATTCGGCGCGACCGTTCTCGAAATAAATGCCGTGGACCATCCCGTCGCCATCAAACCAGTGATGGGGACCCTGCGGGTCGTTGAAAGGATTGGGACCGTTGCGCACGAAAGCGCCGAAGAGGTCCTTCGGCAGTTCACCGATGACCGGAAGATCGAGCGCGGTCATCTCCTTGCGCTGCGGCGCGTAGAAGCCGCGCACATAGGGGTTGAGATCGTTGATATTCTTCGCCGTATCGAGCTGCATGGCATGGTTCCTGCTAAATGGCATTTTTTATGTTTAGTCCAGTAATGCAATCTATGCAAGTCCAGACAGGTTGGGAGCAGGGAAATCGAAGAAGCCTGGATCGGCTTGGACGATATTAGGCAAGAGGTTGATTATGACCGCTCCGGTAGCATCCATCGGCGGCCGAGAAGGAGGAGCGTCCGGCTCAGGATCGGTTAGAGCCAGCGTTGCGCGGACATTTGGCCTCCCATCCAGTTCTACTACCCAATGGACATCCTCGCCGATGCCGCTCAACGCATGCGATGCCGTCCAGAGTATCTTGTGCTCCATTGTGACCCCGTTTGCGAAGACCGCATCCCAGTGCCAGGTCGTTGCCGCAACGGTTCCTGCGGGGATGGCGCCTGCCACAATCGTGATGTCTTCCGGAGCCAGCGTTACGTGGTGGCGATTGACGATCGACGTCACCGTGGTGCCAAGCTTCGTCGCGACATAGTCAATCGTCTCGGCATAAAGCTTGTCGTACATCTGCGCGATGGCCCCCTTGGTGGGATCCCCAATCGCGGGATCGGCGCCAAAGGCCATCGCATCGAACAGCAAGCCTGCCGAAGGCGACTTGGAGGCGTCGAACACTTCGGACGTACGAATCCGCTCGAGACGTGCCATCAAGGCTGCGTGCATTGGCACGAGCCGCTCAGCAACTACCCCGGGATTAATCCCTACACCTGCCAGCGTCACGCCGCCGGCGACAGCGGCGGCGAGAAGCGGCCCGGCATAGGCTTCGCCATGAACGTGCGGCCGATAGAAGCCGTTCGTCGAAACCACATTCTTGCCCGACCGGAGCAGGCGGATAACATCGGCGTTCTGCCGATCATAAGGCACCGAGATCAGCGGCACATGAATGACAATGTCTGCGTCCAGCGCCAAGATCTCTTCGATATTGTCAGTGCAGAGGATTCCGGTCGGCGGCCGCTTCGCAATCTCACCCGCATCGCGGCCCACCTTGTCGGGATTCGTTACGTAGACCCCGACAAGCTCGAAGTCGGGATGATCAATTAGGCGGCGAAGCGTGGTGCGACCGACTGAGCCGGTCGCCCATTGGATAATCTTCATGTGCAGCCTCCTAATACTCATAATTAGTCCATTATCGAAATCGATATCCCAAGCATGGACAAAATGTGGACATTTCTAGGACCCGGCGCGAGGCCTGGGGAACGGGAAGAAGCGGGGCGTACGGTCGCAATAGGCCTGCCAGGCCGCGCCCCGCGTTCGGGCCATATGACGCTCCTTGAACGGTCCAGCGGAACCGAAGCCCATGAACCACGTGGTGAAGATCGGCGACACTATCGCGATCCACCCCAGCGGATGCGCCAGCCCTATAATGAAATAGCCCCACCACATGACCGCCTCGCCGAGATAGTTCGGCTGACGGACGAGAGCCCACACCCCAGTATCAAGGACCTGCCGCTTGCCCGCGGACGAAGAACGGAAGCGGCTCAGTTGACGGTCGGCGACGGCCTGGAGAAGGAATCCCCCCGCCCAGACGCAAAACCCGGCCACGACGAGCGGACCGCCGCTTGGAGCCAGGACCGCAAACACAAGCGGGGCAGACCAGATCCACAGCATGACGCCCTGTAGAAAATAGACCTGGAAAAGGCTCCACCAGACCCACTTCGAGCCGCCTCCGGCGCGCCACGAGGCATAAGGTTCGCGCTCGCCAAGGTGATTCTGGGCAAAGGTCTGAAATGCAAGACGTGCCCCCCAAAGCGTAACGGCCGTAAGGACGGCGATCGCCGCAGGCGACAGTGGTGAAGTCTGCTTCAGCGCCGCAGTCCATGCAATTACCGCCGGAGCGATCGGATAGGCCACATCCATATATCCATGATTCCGGCCAACCGTCCCAGCCATCCAGGTGGCGAGGAGTAGCGCCAGCGCGGCCGCCCCAGAAAGCAACCAGACAGCCAACGCAGCGCGCAAGTCTGAATCAGGCAATGTTGTCGACCCGAACACGACAAGGGCCGGAACGGGCGCCAGGGCAAAGTGCCAGGCACGACCTCGCTGCCCGGCGGGCAGCAGATAAAGCCAGAGGGCCGCAACGCCAGCAGCGACAACGAAGACAAACCAATCGCCCATATCAGACTCCTCCCCTATCTACTTTTATTATTGGACCATATATCTAGCTTGCTATTTTAGTCCAGTTTTAATATTATCTGCCCCGCTATCAAAGCTCAGGCCGCGATTCCGCAGCGGCCCAAGGGCGCGACAAAGGGAGATGATCATGAAGTTTCGTACCATTTCGGCCGCGAGCGTTTCGCTGGCCGCTCTGGCAGCAGTGTCCGCTCAGGCGCAGACTGGGCCCGCCGATACGGGCAACGACCGGGAGGAAGCATCGCTCTCCGAAATTGTTGTCACGGCCCAGAAGCGCGAGCAGTCGGCCAACCGGGTGCCCATCTCGATCTCGGTCCTCGGGGGAGAGGCGCTGACTGAAAAATCGATCAGCGATCTTCAGGATATGGCGGTCACGGTCCCAAACCTTCAGGTTACGAAGACTGGACTGACCTCGCAGACCTTTATCCGCGGAATCGGGTCAGGCAATGACCCGGCCTTCGAACAATCGGTCGCCCAATATGTCGACGGGATCAACTACGGGCGTGCCGCGCTCACCCGAGCGCCATTCTTCGACGTGCAGCGCGTGGAAGTGATGCGCGGCCCGCAGTCCATCCTGTTCGGCAAGAACTCGACCGCCGGCGCCCTCAACATCATCACGGCGCAGCCGACAGACGTCATGCGCGCAGGCCTCACCACGACCTATAATCCGACGTTCGACGAATTCGAGGCTACGGGGTTTGTGTCCGGTCCGGTCAGCGATAATCTCTCGGCCCGCGCGGCGATCCGCTACGCAAAGGGAGGCGGCTATGTGTTCGATCAAACGAAGCAGCGGGACGAACCCATCGGCGAAGATATGGCCGCGCGCGCAACCCTTCGCTACGACGGTGAAGGATTTCGTTCGACGCTGAAGGCGGAGTATTCGCGCTTTGAGACCGTGGGGCGCGAGATCGAGGTCGTGACCGACGTGGCAACCCGCACCGTGCCTGCGGGCCCTCTCGCGGGAGAGCCGCTCACCTTTGCAACCGCCCTCGACCTGCGTGGATTGACGGGCGCGCTCACCGACACACGCTTCGACTTTCGCCGGCAGTCGGATCTGGCCGAGTATGACAGGACCCGCCTCGCGAACGTCACATGGTCCAATGAGCTCGATGTCGGCGCCTCCACGCTCAGCGCCATTACCGGGGTCGTCGATTATCGCCGCCGTCTCCATGTGGACCTCGACTTTACCGCGGCCAATCTGCTTGGAGGCCTGACCGACGAAGCCTATCGTCAGGTCAGCCAGGAGCTTCGCCTCGCCACGCCGGAGAATAAGCCGCTCTCATTCATCGGCGGGCTCTATTTCGAGCACAACAGGATCGAATATAGCGACGCGACCGAGTTCGGCCGCGGGCTCACCAATCTCGGCTTCGCGCCAATTGCCGATGTAAGTGCGGTTCGCGATTACCGCCAGTCGAGCATTACCTATGCCGCCTTCGGCCAGATCACCTTCCGCCCGGTGGAGGCCCTCAGGATCATCGGGGGTTTGCGCCTGTCACGCGACGAGAAGGACGCGGCCCGCCGCGTCTATGCCATCGCCGGCCAAGGCGCCCTCGAAGGCACGCCGCTGACTTCGCCGGCCACGATCGGTACACTCCAGGCTGGTCTCGGCTTCGCCCTCGACAATCCGGGGGGATCCGGCCACGATATCAACGCCAGCCGTGGCAAGACCCGTCTTGTGCCCTCGATGACGGTGGAGTTCGATGTTGCCGACCGCACCATGATCTTCGCCTCCTACAAGGAAGGATACAAAGGCGGCGGCTTCAATGCCCGAGCAAACAACAACGCCAATTTCGAATTTGACGATGAGACGGTGGAGGCCTGGGAAGCGGGTCTGCGCTCCAGTTTCCTCGGCAATCGCGGTTCGATCAGTCTGACCGCCTATCGCTCGAACTACGCCAATCTGCAGATCAGCCAGTTCGACGGCACGGTGGGCTTCAATGTCGGCAACGCCGGGCGGACGCGCGTACAGGGCGTCGAGTCCGAGCTTCGCTTCGCTGTGGCTCCGGGCATAACGCTCGGGAGTGCGGTATCTTATCTCGACTTCAAATATCTCGATTTCCGCCGCGGCAATTGCGCCTTCGGTGAAGTTCCGGACGGCGACATCGTTGGCGGCGTTCCCCTGTGTGACTACACCGGACGTCGGGGCCGGTTCACGCCCAAATGGAACCTCATGGGCAATCTCAATGTCGATCGCCCGCTGTTCGGCGAGATCAGCCTGCGGGGTGCCCTCGATATATCCTATCGCAGCAGCCACCAGGTCCACGACAGTCTCGATCCGCTAGGCCGGATCAGGGGATATACGCTTGTCGATGCCCGGCTCGGTCTCGGCTCGGACAACTGGGATATTGCCGTCATCGGCAAAAATTTGCTCGACCGTCATTATATGACCTTCTCCTCGAACGTACCTTTCGCATCGTCGGTCGGCGCCAACACCCATTATGCTTCGGTAGCGCGTGGCCGGTCTTTCGCGGTGCAGGCCAGTGTGAGGTTCTGATCGTCACCGATGAAGGCTCTCCGCTTCTATGTCCGCTTCCTGCCGTCATTCACCGCGATCGGCTATGTGGCCCGGGGCTTGCCGCTACGCGCCTTTGGCGCCGATTTCACTGGCCAGACATGGCTCGTCACCGGGGCAACGGGCGGGATCGGCCGCGCAGTGGCGATGGAAGCAGCAGACGCGGGCGCCAATGTGATCGCGGTCGGACGTCGTAGCGACCCCCTGGAAGAACTCGCTACGGCGTCCGGCGGGCGCATTGCCGCTGTGCAGGCCGACTTGTCATCGATCGAGGCCAACCAGAATCTCGCGCGCCGCTATCCCGACGTGAATGTGCTGATCAACAATGTGGGGATACTCGAGGCTACCCATGCACTGACGACCGAGGGCTTCGGCAGAATGTATGCAACCAACCTGCTGGGCCATTATGCGTTGACGAGCGGACTTCTCCGCCACGGCGTCCTGGCGGATGGCCTCATCGTCAATATCACCTCCGGTGGCGCCTATAATGCCATGCTGAATCTTGCGGGTCTCGACGCCCCCCCCGAGAGCTTCAACGGGTTTACAGCTTATGCGTCGCAGAAACGCGCCCAGATCGCGCTTGCCGACCATTGGAACCACGAGTTCCCCCGTCTGCAGGCCTATGCGATGCACCCAGGCTGGGTCAGGACCGAGGGCGTGCGCGGATCGCTCGCGTGGATGGACCGCAGGATCGGTACGATCCTGCGCACACCACACCAGGGCGCCGACACGATCATGTGGCTGGCCGCCGCGCGGCCGACACCGGTTCTTGACGCGATCTGGTTCGACCGGGCGCCGCGTACTGCTCACGCCTACCGGTCAACACGCCGCCCTCTCGCCACCACCGGAGGTCTGGTGGCCCGTCTTGAGCAGGATCTAGCCAGAACAGGAGCCTCGTGATCAAGGAAACCATTGTCGAGCGGATTTTCCGCCTCTGGCGCGCTGGGCGCGTCGACGAGATTCTCGATTGTTTCACCGGCGATGCTCGATGGCATTTCTCGGCGGCTACCAAGCCACCGGCGGTAGGGCGTGAGGCGATCGCGGAATTCCTTGCCCGATATTCGGCGGTGAGCGGCGAAAACCGGCTTCGCCTCACACGGCAGTCGCAACAAGGCGATCTGCTCTTTTTCGAGGGGGTGGAGGACTTCACCACCCCAGAGGGGCGCGACGTGACGCTGCCCTATGCCGGGGTTCTCACCTTGCGCGCCGGTAAGATCACAGATTGGCGCGACTATTTCGACCGCGAGTTGATCGACACTCAGATCGAAGGGACCGGGAACCTGCCCGACTATGCGCGCGAACTTCTCACCGCGCCGGCAGAAGTGGTAGCGCCGCCCGTCGCCGGCGGCCTTGTCGGTGACCTCATCCTGCAGGCGATCGCCCGCTTCGCCGACCGCCCAGCGTTCGTGGAGGATGAGCGGACGACGAGCTATCGCATGCTCGGTGACCGGATTGCATCTGCACTCAAGGCGTTCAAGGAGATCGGTCTCCGCAGGGGCGATGTGATCGCGCAGATATCCGGCAACTCCTCCGACATGTATGCCGTGATGGCGGCCGCCTATATTGGCGGTTATACCTCGCTTACCCTCCATCCGATGGGCGGACACGACGATCAGGAATATATATTGCGCGATTCCGGAGCGCGCGTCTTGGTCGCCGATCGCAGCTACAGTGCCCGCGCCGCGGCGTTTCGTATCAAGCATCTCAGGCTGCTGGGACATGGCGCTTATGAAGGCATCGAAGATTTCTGGGCATTTGGCGATGAAGCCGCGCCGTTGCCGGACCATGCAAGCGGTGCGTCGGAAGATATTGTCCGCCTCGCCTATACCGGCGGGACGACCGGCCGTCCCAAGGGTGTGATGCTGTCCAATCGGGCGCTGGTAGCGAACAGCATGATGGCGTTGGCCGCCCTCCCCTGGCCTGAGGATATCCGTTTCCTTTGCCCCGCCCCCATGTCGCACGGGGCCGGTTCGATCGTGATCCCAACCCTCACGCGCGGCGGTCGGATCATCTTGCAGCCCGGGTTCGATCCAGACCGGTTCCTTGCCGCGCTCGAACAGCACAAGGCAACGCTGACATGGCTGGTTCCCACCATGATCGGCAATCTTCTCGATTCCGCAGCTCTCAAAACCACCGATCATTCGAGCCTACGTGCGCTGATCTGGTCGGGCGCTCCGATGAGTCCGATGCGGGTGGTGCAGGCAATCGAGCGCTTCGGTCCAATACTCGTCCAATGCTACGGCCAGACCGAAGCGCCCAACACGATCCTGTTCCTTGCGGGCGAGGAGCATGCGGCCCACCCCGCCGCAACGGGCCGGCCCTTTCCCGGGATTGAGCTCGCTCTGCTTGATGACGAAGGTAGGTTGGTTGCGCCGGGCGAGCCCGGGGAGATCTGCGTCCGGGGCCCCCTTGTCATGAGCGGTTACAAGGGCATGCCGCTGGCCAGCGCGGAAGCCTGGGCCCATGGCTGGCTCCACACCGGCGATGTAGGCCGCGTCGGCGCGAACGGCATGTGGTCAATCGTCGACCGCAAGAAGGACATGATCATCTCGGGCGGTTTCAATGTTTTTCCGAAGGAGATAGAGGATGTTCTCGCCGCACAGCCGGGCGTGGCAAGCGTCTGCGTCTTCGGAATACCTCACGAAAAATGGGGAGAAGCTGTGGCGGCTGTTGTCGTGCCCTCTCGCGAGGCGGCACCCGATGTGGACCAGCTAACACTGGCGGTTCGCGCCGCCAAGGGTCCGGTCCAGACGCCCAAGTTGATCGAGTTGGTAGATGCCATCCCGCAAACCGGGCTCGGAAAACCTGACAAGAAGGTCCTGCGCGACGTCTATCGGTCCAGGCTCTAGAAGTCGTCACCACGACCGCGCGTCCACAGTCCAAGGCGGAGGCGTGATGACTCGCGACGCCGAGAGTGAGGCTTGTTCCAATGTCCGCGATATGAAGGGCGTTGATCGAGAGGCGCGCAAGTTCATCCTTGAAAATATGGGCGACTGAACGTCAACGCTGCGGACGACGACACGCGGTCGACGAGATAATGACCGTCTTCTCGGGCGGGGCCGTCCAGCAGGGGCTTTGTACTCAACGACGGTCCTGTGGTCCGGTTCACTGTCGAAAAGATCCATTCCAACATCAAGGCCGTGCGCATGAGCTATCCCGGCCTTGGTATTGTTCGATAAGCGCCTTCTGTTCAGCGGTCACGCACGCTTCCAGGCGTCGCCATAGCCGTATCTGCTTTCCTAGCATAGGCACCGCCAATGGCCCGCTATTTCAAGCGGCGCGTGCGCGATCGTCATTCCAATGACGCGGCGGCTTGCCCTTCCCTGCGCTCTTAAACCGACAGTGCCAAAGGTACAGGAACAACCGCCACTAAGCGGCAAAAAGCATTGCGCTTCGGCCGCTGGGGTGGCACCCATGCTTCCAATGAGAGGCCTTCCGATCCGTACATGATCAACCTTACCCCGATGCTGTCCGCGTTCATGTCTCGCATCGACGGATCTGGTGCGCTATCGAAGCTCGCGCGCCTTTCGGGCGGCGCCAATATGGAGAGTTGGGCGTTCGACTGGGGCGGGGCTGGCTATGTGCTGCGCCGCGCGCCATCGAAGGACTATATGGCGGGGCGACCCTATGGGCATCCCAACGAGGCGGCGCTGGTAATGGCAGCGCACGACGCGGGCGTGAAGGCACCCCAGGTCGTCGGCGTGCTGGCCGATAGCGACGGCATGGGCACCGGCTACGTGATGCGCCGGATCGTCGCCGAGGTAAGCCCAGCGGCGATACTGGCCGATCCGCCGCCGTCGCTGATCGCCGATCTGGGGCGCGAACTCGCGCGTATCCATAGGCTGCCGCGCGCGGCGATTCCGGCGGCCATCCGGCGCGCTTTCGCTTCTGGCTTGTCTATCGAACGCTCTGGTGGGCACCGCGGGCAGCTCGCCTTCTTCGGCAGCATGACGCAGCGCGCTGACCGCCATGCGTTCCTGCGGCACCTCGCTCCCGTCAGGAAGAAGCGCTGGGTGGTCTACGCCAAGCCGCCGTTCGCAGGCCCTGAAGCGGTCCTCGCCTATCTGTCGCGATACACCCACCGGGTCGCCATATCGAACAGCCGCATCCTCCGGTTCGACGAGGCCGGCATCACCTTCCACTACAAGGATTACCGCAAGTCCGGCGCCGGACGGCAGCAGGTCATGACACTCGCCGCCGACGAGTTCATCCGCCGCTTCGTCACCAGCACCAGGCCGGTCCCGTCCCACAGCAGCAGCTTGATCCGATCGGCCCGCTTGCAGCGGAACACGAACATGATTCCAGAGAAGGGATCGCGATTCAGCTCGTGCTGCACCAGCGACGCCAGGCCCACCATTCCCTTGCGGAAGTCGACCGGCTTCACCGCCATCAGCACTTCGAGCGGTCCCGGCGGGATGATCATGTCGACACCTGCACTGTCAGCAGCACACGCTCGATATGGTCGGCCGTCACGCCGTCGGGGATGCGGATCGTCATGCCCTTGATGTTGATGCGGATCTCGGCGCCGGTCCCCTGCGCCTTCGGCTCCTCGACCATCGCCGGCACGAAAGCGGGGCCGTCGTCGGATTCCATACGCTCGCGCGCTTCCCGGCGCCAGGCGTAGAGCTGCTGCGGCAGGATGTCGTTCCGGCGCGCGATGTCCGCGACGTTCGCCCGCGGCGCCATGCTCTCGGCGATGATCCGCGCCTTCGCCTCCGGTGTCCATTGCCGGCGCTCGCGACCCGCCGGGATCACCTCCATCGGGCGAGCACGACCGTTCCCGTTGCTTTCGAAGTTACTTTCGAACGTCGTTACATCGCCCATCGCTAGTTACGCTCCCGATACAGCAGGCGCGCAACGTAGTGATCTCAGAACATTCGAAAATGTGGGGGGAAATTACCGCTTACAGATCTGCCGTGGTTTTAATGGCCGCTTTGCACCAAC
Organism: Sphingomonadaceae bacterium 3R27C6; assembly: GCA_005503215.1. GTDB lineage: Bacteria > Pseudomonadota > Alphaproteobacteria > Sphingomonadales > Sphingomonadaceae > Sphingopyxis. Next base: position 15,524 of record SCNS01000019.1, read on the forward strand.
CTTTCGACCAGCATTCCACGCCGGTCTCGGAGGTAAATAGTCGAATTCTGACCTAGCCATGATCGTTCTCCTACGGCCAAAATGGCCAAAAGGGAAACGCTCGGGTCAAGCCATTTGGCCGACAGGTGACAGGCCGTTTTAAAGCACATGAGAGAAAAGCTGACGGTCGAGAAGCTAGCCCTCGCGCCCGTATTCGACGAGCACCAGTGGGGGCGACTCTGCCTCGATCCGGCACATTATTCACCATTTACGGAAACCGCAAAAGTCTCCGATCCTGTCGGGTTCAGGGAGCGCCAGTCCTGTTAGCCCGATATAGATTTCGGAATAATCATGCACCGCGGCAAAACCGAATTGCCCGCTGCTGATGATTGCGTCGCCGGGATGGGGGTCGCTTGATCGCGCCGAATAGGAACTTTCGGGATCGACGAGAAGCTCCCACGTGTCGATCGCGAGCAACGGGCCACTTATCGAGCTTGCGAGCTGTACCCGCATCGGCTGTCCCGATTTGGGCGTAAAATCGAGAAAACCAGGGACTGTATCGTCGCCGACGGACCCATCAGCATTGCGCATGTGGCGCTGGTATTTTTCGATCGGCCCGTAAGACGCTGTCTCCGAGGCCATGCCGAGAGCGGCGATTAGCAACGGCTCCATCTCAATCTCTTAGGCATAGTCCACCCGTTCGAAATCGGTGTGCGATATGCGTGCCGAGGCGGGGTGCTCGATCCCCAATCGCTTGCTGGTTCGATGAGACGCTCGCGTCCATCAAATCACGGTCGCGTACTCTCGTGACAGTCTCCGAAAATGGAACTGATTTCTTCATCAGAATAGCCAGCCTCGGTAAGCAATTCCCGATTATGCTCACCCAGCCGTGGAGCAGGGCGGGCAAAGTCGGGCGTGTAATTCGACCATGTGGAAGGAAGTCTGATGTCCCGGATCCTGCCTTCGCTTTCATGTTCGACTGTTTCAAAAAAGCCGGCGTCGACGAGGTGCGAGTCGTTGATGAGATCTTCGATCGACCGGACAGGCATAGCGGCGATGTCAAGTTCGCCGAAAAGCGCCATCCACTCGTCGACGGTCCGCTGCGGCGTTAACTCGCCAAACATTTGGTAAAGGGCGTCTATGTTGTCAAGACGGCTTTCATTCGTCGAAAAGCGCTCGTCAGAGCTATAGAGCTCTTGGCAGCCAAGCGCTGCGAACAGCGCGCGCCATTGGCGGTCGTGATAGGGTAGCGCTGCAATGAAACCGTCGCGAGCGCGATAGGGCTTGCGATGTGGCGCAAGCATTCGCTGATATCCCCAGCTCGCTATCGCCGGCTCGAACCGTTCGCCGCCGAAATGGTCGCCCAGCACGACATCCGCCATAACCTCGAACATGGGAACATCGACGCTGCTGCCTGCTCCGGTCAGGTCGCGATGGCGCAGGGCTGCAATCATCGTCATGGCAAGATAAATACCTGTGAGGCGGTCAATTAGCGGTGCGGGAACGAAACGCGGCTCTCCGCCACCAGCCCGGTCGTAGAGCCAGGGCAATCCGGTCGCCGCCTGGACAAGATCGTCATAAGCCGGGCGACCGGCATAGCGGCCATCGCGTCCGTAGCCAAGGCCCCCAACATAGACGAGCCTCGGATTGCGTTCCGACACCTCACGATATCCCAGTCCGAGCCGATCCATGGCATCAGGCCGAACATTGTACACGAGGATATCGGCCCCCTCGCAGAGCCTGAGAAGTGCTTCGCGACCGGCAGGCGTCTTGAGATCTAGAGCGATGCTCCGCTTGCCGCGGTTCAATCCTAGGAACCATCCCGACATGCCCGGGTTTCGCCCCACGCCGATATGCCGGGTACCATCGCCCTCTGGACTTTCGACCTTGATGACGTCGGCGCCAAGCTGCGCGAGATATTGTGTGGCCGACGGTCCCATCACGACCGTCGTCAGGTCGACGATGCGAACATTCTCAAGCGGCGCACTCATGACGTCGCTCCGCCGCTTGCAACCCAGGGCCAGAGCCGTACGCCACCGCGCTGTACAACCATCGTTCCCAATTCCCGGCGCCAGAAAGCCGTCGTCCCGAATTCCTGAGACCAGGTCAGGAGGCGGGTCGAAAAGCGGTGCAGCGAATGTTCAGCGGTTAGACCAATCGCCCCGTGAACCTGGTGTGCCTTTTTCGCCGCCGCCGCCGCCGCATCCCCCGCCCGCGCCTTTGCGGCGGCGATGACGGAGATGTTTCCAGCGTCGAAACCCCTGACCGCCAGCGTTGCAGCGGTCGACGCCGCCTCCGCGTCGCTCGCAAGCGTTGCTATGATGTGTTGAACCGACTGGAAAGAACCGATCGGCCGGCCGAACTGATGGCGATCGGCTGCGTAGCGCACCGTCATTGCCAGCAAGGCGTCTATCGCCCCGCTCATCTGCGCCACCCGCATGGCGGCCGCTGTGCCTAGCAGATGAAGCGCATGAGGTTCCTGCAAACGCTCAACGCCGGAAGCTTCAAACCGAATGGTGTCGCGAGGATCGCCGCCGTAGGCGATACCTTCGTCGACACAGAAGGCGCCTTTACGCACCAGGGCGGAACCGCTTCCATCCTCGAACAGGACCGCGTGCGCATTGCGCGCCCACGGCACGGCTGCGAGCACCGCGTCGCTGGGACCCGCTTGGGCGAGCGTGAGCGCTCCGACGAGATCCTTTCTGACCGCGCCTGGCAGAGCCGCGCGCACGATCATCGTTTCGACGATCGGCAGGGCTATGGCAAACTGACCCGATACGCGCGCGACGGCGAAGGCGTTGGATGCCGGCAATTCGCCCGACCGCTCGGCAAGTATATCGAGAAATCCGCTTGCTTCCACTTTCGTCCAAGCCTTGGCAAAGTCTCCTTCCTGCGCGAGCGATGCGAACAACCGTTCAGCGGATTCGACGATCAAGGGGTCTGCAATGGTCATCGTTACGCCCCCCCGAAGCTGGCCGGGCGCTTTTCGACGAAAGCGCTTATCGCCTCCTTGTGATCGTCCGAAGCGTGCGCCAGGGCTTGATAATTCGCCGAGAGTTCGAGGGTGTGCGGGAGACTGGCGCCGTGACATTTTCGCAGTAGCTGGCGTGCGAGGCGGACGGCCACCGGCGAGTTTTGCGCGATCAAGGCGGCCATGCGATGGGCCTCCGGCATCAGCGCGTCGTCGTCCACCACCTTGGAGACCAAACCGATCGAAAGGGATGTTTCGGCATCGAGAGCCTCGCCCGTCAATGTCATCTCTGACGCGCGTGCGTGTCCGACGATGCGCGGGAGCAGGAACGCTCCGCCATCGCCGGGGATCAACCCAAGTTTGACGAACGACATGGCGAACACGGCTGAACGTGAGGCGATGCGCAGATCACACATGCAAGCAAGATCGCAGCCCACGCCATAAGCCGGCCCGTTTACCGCGGCGATCACCGGAACTTCGAGCCGCTCGAAACGCTCCGGAAGGCGCTGGATCGTGTTTCTGTAGAAACGGCGCGATCCGGCCGCTCCGCCCTGATATGCGATGTCGGATTTGATTGCCTTGATATTACCGCCCGACGAAAAGGCGGTGCCGGCCCCCGTTAAAATTGCCACGCGGACAGCTTGTTCGCTGTCGATCCAGTCGAGCGCGGCCAACAGGCTTTCGAGTACATCGGGATCCGATATAGCGTTCCGCGTTTCCGGGCGATTGATCGTAAGCGTGGCGATATGTCCGTCGAGCTGGCGTTGGATGAGTTCGGTCATGTCCGTGTCTCCTGATTCAGCGCAGGCCGAGGTCGCGCGCAACGATGCCGCGAAGGACTTCGCGGGTTCCACCACGCAGCGATATCGCCGGCGCATAGGTCAAGGTTTTGGCGAGAGCCGATGCATAAGGATCGGCGCTTTCCGGCATGGGCGCGGCATCGATAAGCCGCATGCCGATTTCAGGGATCATCTGTTCGAAATCCGCCCCCAGATCTTTGACGATAGCCGCCGCCACATTGGGGTCGCCGCCAGCGTGCAACAATTCCGCGACGGCTTGAGACATTTGATGCAGGGTCAGAAGATGGGCTGCGGCTTGGCCGATGGCATCAATCGCCGCCTCCCCGGGGTCACCTTCCAGCTCGCTGACAATCTGCCGCAGCAACGGAAAGGTCGACAGATAGCGTTCGGGACCGCTGCGTTCGATACCCAGTTCGCTCGTCACCTGCGCCCAGCCTTGCCCCTCGGCGCCAACACGCAGCGTTGACGGCACGAAACAGTCGTCGAGGATGACCTCGTTGAAATGATGCTCGCCGGAATGCATCAGAACCGGGCGAATGGTGATGCCGGGACTATCGAGCGGGATGATGAACTGGCTGAGGCCCGCATGTCGATGCGACCCGCTGTCCGACGTACGGCACAGGGTGAGCATATACTGGCTGATATGCGCGCCGGATGTCCAAAGCTTGGTTCCGGAAACCCGATATCCGCCTTCTGCCAGCGACGCGCGCGTCCGCACCGACGCAAGATCGGAGCCGGCATCCGGTTCACTGAGGCCGATACAGAAGAATATGTCGGCCGCAATGATCCGGGGAAGAAACATTGCGCGTTGCTCCTCGGTTCCGAATCGCAGCAGCATCGGCCCGACCTGGCGATCGGCGACCCAATGCGCCGCGGCGGGCGCACCCGCAGCGAGCAGCTCTTCCGTCAGGACGTGTCGGAAAAGCAGCGACCGGCCGCCGCCGCCATATTTCTCTGGCCAGCTGATCCCGATCAGCCCCTGTGCTGCGAGCGCGCGACTGAACGACGTGTCCGCACCCATCCAGCTCGCGGCGCCATCGGCAACAGACCTGCCAGCAAGCAGTTTCGCCAATATGCTGCGAACTTCGAGCCGAAAGTCGTCCAGTTGTTCTCCAAAAAAACGGCCATCGGCTTGTTCGGAAGAGGAGAGTTGCTTATCGGATGAGTGAGACATTGATCATTCCACTATGGATAAAAGAGCAAATGAACAGCGAAGCCGCTACGCCCAAACGCGACGACGATGCCACGATCGAATCACTTGATGACATGGACAAATCCAAGCATGCGATCCTGCTCGCCGCGGCTCGCGCTTTCATGGAGCAGGGGTTTGGCGGCACCTCTATCGATTCCGTTGCGGAAATTCTGAACTGCACCAAGGGGCGCATCTACTATCACTTCAAGAGCAAATCCGACCTGTTCATCGAAGTTCACCGCTTCGGCATTTCGGGAACCCTCGCCGCGCTTCGGCCAATCGCTGCGTCGGGCGACCGCCCTCGACGGAGGCTCGAACGCATGTGCCACGCCCATATCGATGCGATCACGAACAACCTGCCGCTGTCCAAGGTCGCGATCCAGGGCGTTAAGCTTCATCTGGAACTCAGCACCACGCCGGCGCAGCGGCAAAAACTGCGGTCCGTCATTGCCATCCACCGGGAAATCGAGACGATGTTCTTCGATATCGTCAACGAAGGCATCCAGGAGGGGGATTTCGCCCCGGGGTCTCCGCGAACGATCGTGCGCGCCCTGCTCGGCTCGATGAACTGGATGACGATCTGGTACAATGAGCGGCCCGGCGGGAGCGACAGCGAGATCAACGACGAAATTGTCCACTTTATCATGCGCGGTGTAACGGGGAGTTGATTGCGGCGGCATGGCGCGGCTGGGCTCGGTCGCGTTCATGACAGCGCCCCCGTTTCTCGATGGTGCGCAACCCGCGCTTTGGAAAGAAATGCCGCCAGCGCGCCATCGACATCGCTGTCCGGAGCAAGAGGAGGGGCGGGTTGTGCGGGAGGTGTGCGGCTGAAGCGGGGGGCGGGCGCGCCTTGATTGATGCCTCCCGCTTCGAAAAAGACTTTGCGCGCGCGCATATGTGCGTCAGCGAAAGCTTCGGTCGGCGTGAGGACGGGCGCGACGCATCCATCGGTGCCTTCAAAGATCGCGCACCATTCGTCCCTCGTCTTCGTACAGAAGCGTTCCGCGATGCGCGTCTTTCCCTCGTCCCAGCGTTCGGCGTCATGCGGGGCGGGCAGGCTAGCCTGTTCGATCCCCAGCCTGTCTAGCGCGATCGCAAGAAATTTCGCCTCGATGGGAGCAAAAGAGATCAACTTGCCGTCGGAACATTCGTACACGTCATAGAAAAATGCCCCGGAATCGAGCGCATTACTGCCGCGCTCCTCTTTGACGATTTCGCCGGCGATCATGCCATGGAGGGGTGTCAGCATCGAGGCCACGCCATCGATGATCGCAGCATCGATGACCTGTCCCTCGCCCGAACGGCTGCGTTCCCAGAGAGCCGACAGAATACCCGCGACGAGGTAAAGGCCGCCGCCCGCCAGATCGCCGAGCAGCGCATGGGGCGGGGCTGGCAGATCGCCGCGACGCCCGATCATGTGAAGCGCGCCGGTAAGCCCTATATAGTTGAGATCATGGCCCGCCGCATCGGCCAGAGGGCCGGTCTGTCCCCATCCCGTCATGCGCGCGTAGACGAGCCCGCGGTTGCTCGCCTCGAATTCCGAGGGGCCAAGCCCCAGCCGCTCCATCACCCCGGGACGAAAACCTTCGATCAGAACGTCGGACCCGTTGATGATGTCGCGCGCGCAGTCACGCCCCGGCTCGTCCTTGAGGTCGAGGGTGATAGACGGTCTGCCACGCCTCATGATGTCGAACTTCAAGGGTCGCGGCACCCCCAGGTCGGCCGACACCCGGCGATCGATACGAACAATCGTCGCGCCAAGATCGGACAGCATCATGGCTGCCATGGGCGCCGGACCGATGGCCCCCATCTCGACGACACGGAGGCCGGATAACGGCCCTGCGCGGTGACGGGAGTCATCCGGCATCATTTATTCCTTCCGAAGTGTGAGCTGCGAAACCGGACACCCGGTCGAGCCGGTAGGTGTCGAAGGCGGTCCGATAGAAAAGCGCGTCGCGATCATCGGGCGAACATTGCTGCGCAACGAGATCGAATGATGTCCAAAGGTTCCCGAATTGGGCACAGGCGTGATCGACCGGAAAATTGCTTTCGAACATGCATCGGGACGGACCGAACCAGTCCATCGTCGGCAGCATGTGGCGCCGCCAATGCTCGGCAAGACTGGCCGCGTCGGCCGTGCGGTCGGAAAGCGTGCGATTGACCGATTTCATCCCCAGCCCGCCGAGTTTCACACTGACATTGGGACGTTCGGCCAGCGCCTTCATCGCCGCAGCCCAATGCTCGTAAACCGCGGGATCGCCGGCATAAGGTCCGATTGCAAGCGGTGTGCCGGCATGATCGACGACGATCCTGAGATCGGCGTTGGCATCAGCAAAGGCGATAAGTTCGGGAAGCTGGCGGTGAAAAACCCAAAGGTCGAGCACCAAGCTGCGTCGCGCTATCTCTCGCACCGCGGCGCCGACGTGATTGTCGAGGATGAGCGCCGGCTCTTCAACATAGGAGCGGATGCCGGGATCGGGGTCATGCGCGGTTCCGAAGCGCAGACCGCACATCCGATTGCCTGACGCATGCTGCAGCGCGTCGATGACGTCCGCTGCGGCAGCGCCGAGCCGAAGGTCGGCGTAAAGGATGGCTGCGATCGGCAAGCCGTGCGCAGCAGCGATCCGTGCCTGGTCCGAAAGGAAACGTGCTTCGCCGACCGGCTGATGGGATGGTTCTGCGCTGATGTCGTATTGCGTGCGGCACTCGACAAATATCGCGCCTTCCATCCCGCCAGCCTGCCGGCTGTCCGCCAGATAATCCTCGAAACGATAGACGTGGCCCTCGAAATCCCACAAATGCATATGCGCGTCGATACGCCGCGCGTGAGCCACGCTGTCGGCGCCGCCGCCCGCATCGTTCATACCGGGTTCCAGGTGAAGTAAGTCGCGCCATTGTCGAGCGGCGTAAAATGGGGCGTAAGAGCCGGTGCTGCATGCTCGGCGATGGCCTCCGGCGTCCAGCCGTCACTCTGATGAACCGAGCGGACGACCCTAGGCTGGCTGAAGAGAAATATCTCATTCTTGCGGACGCCGAAGATCTGGCCGGTCACGTCGCTGGCGGCCTCGCTCGCGAGATAGGCCACGAGCGGCGCAATCTTGTCGGGCGTCATCTGTTTCGCGCGTTCGACCAAAGCCGCTTTTTCGGGCGATGAGCCGGTAGGCACCGCCCCCACCATACGCGTCCACGCGGACGGCGAGATGCAGTTCGAACGAACACCATGGCGCCCCATTTCAAGCGCGATCGACCGGGACAAACCGCAGATCGCAAGCTTAGCCGCAGCGTAATTCGCTTGTCCGATGGAACCGATCATCGCGGCATTGGAGGTCATATGGACATAAGCGCCCGACTGCTGCGACCGAAAATGCGGGGCGGCTGCGCGGCTGACGTTGAACGCTCCGTTCGCATGCACGCCAAGGACCTGGCCCCATTCCTCAGGCGTCATGTTGTGGAACATCCGGTCCCTCAAGATTCCGGCATTGTTGACCACGATATCGACCCGACCGAAGCTGTCGATCGCCGCCTGCACGATCGCCTCCGCGCTGCCATACTCCGCAACGCTGTCGCAATTCGCTACCGCTTCGCCACCCGCCGCGGCTATGGCATCGACGACGGCGGCCGCCGCGTCATCGTTATCTTTGGATCCGGCAACACTCACGCCGAGGTCGTTGACAAGGATGCGCGCGCCCCGCGCAGCCAGAAGCAGGGCGATTTCGCGACCGATGCCGCCGCCGCCGCCAGTGACGATAGCGACTTTGCCGTTCAAATCGATGCTCATAAGACTTCCTTCATTCGACGCTTAGAGCGTCGCTCCCGTGCCAAAGATGGTGGTGGCCTGGGCGCCGAGCACGCCCCCGTTGCCATGGGCAAGCGCGACCTGGGCGCCCTTCACCTGCCGTTCACCGCAGGTGCCCCGCAATTGTTCGACCGCCTCGATAATCAGGAAGATTCCGTACATACCGGGGTGCAGAAAGGAGAGGCCGCCGCCATTGGTATTGACCGGCAGACGGCCGCCGGGGGCAATGGCGCCATTGGAGACGAAAGCTCCGCCCTCCCCCTTCGGGCAAAATCCGAGATCCTCAAGGAAGAGTATCGTATTGATCGAAAAGGCATCATAGAGGCTGACGAGATCGACATCGCCCGTATCGAGACCCGCCATCGCAAAGGCTGCCGGCCCCGTGAACGCTGCCCCTGTGCGCGTCAGATCGGGCATCTGCGAGATTTGCCGATGGGTTACCGTGCCGGCAGCTCCGAGCAGATAGGCGGGAATGTGCGCGTGATCCGCAGCCCTTTCAGCCCGCGTAAGCACCAGCGCGCCGGCCCCGTCGGTGACCAGGCAACAGTCGAAACTTGTAAAAGGGTCGGCGATGGGCGTCGCGGCCGCAAGCTCTCCAGCAGTGATCGGACGATTGGCGCGCGCGCGCGGGTTCAGTATGGCCCATTCGCGCGCTGCCACGATCACTTCGTCAAGCTGCGCGCGCGTGGTTCCATATTGATGCATATGTCGTGCGGCCGCGAGCGCATAGGACCCGATCGGATTGCGCGGCGCGTTTATATCCTCAAGAAATTGCGGCTCCGCGCGCGACTGAAGCGATCGCCCGGCGCTTCGTTGGTTGCTGCCGTAGAGGACCAGTGCAACGTCGCAGAGCCCCGCTTCAAGGGCGAGCGCAGCGGTGAGAACGTGCTGCTGCGGAGAACTGCCGCCCACCATCGCGCCTTCCACGAAGCGGGGCTGTATTCCCAGATATTCGGCCGCCGACATCGCTGGAAAATTCTGCGATGACGAACTTGCGAACAATCCGTCCACATCGACCAGCGAAAGTTGTGCGTCGGCCAGAGCGCGCGTCGCGGCCAGCGCCGACAGCCCCATCGCGCTATGCCGTTCCTCTCCCGCCAGACCCGCGAGCCCCACGCCGACGATTGCGACTTTTCCTCGCACCGTCATGTTTCCGTCTCCGCCACATCGAAAAGAATCGCGGGCTGGTCCGCGATCCGGCCCGCGCGCGCTCTTACCGCGGTGCCGATCGCCGCGCCCAAGGCCCCCCCCGCGATTTGCCCCATCAGGCGCGCGCCTCCCGCAAGATCCACCAGCACCAGCATGTGCTGCGCCCGTCCTTCCCGGTCGCGGATAATGGTGGCCGAATAGATCGTTCCTTGCGGGTCGGCATCGCGCCATCCGATCTCGACCTCGCCGGTTCCCGGAACAATCGACCGCGGCGGAAAGATATCGCGGCCGGTGCGCGGATCGAACTGCATTTCAATCCGACCCGCTTCCAGCGCATCGAGGAAGCGCTCTTCCGGCGACAGATCAGGCATGACGGAAGCCGTTTCTGGCATCAGATCGAATAGCCACCATCGACTGCCAGGCTCTGGCCGGTGATGAAACCGGCCTCAGTCGACGCCAGAAACGCCACGGCGTTCGCGACATCCTCTGCATCGCCGTGGCGTCGGAGAGCGGTGTTGCGTGCGCCGGCATCCATGAATCCTTCTGGCACACGCTCTGCCAGCCGGAACCAGAGCCCGGCTTGCACAGACCCGACGCCCACGGCATTAGCGCGAACGCCGTAGCGGCCCTCTTCTCGCGCGACCCCGCGGAGCAGAGCTTCGACGCCGGCCTTTGGCGCGGTCGAAAGAATGTCACGTTGCGGATGGCGAAGGAGTCCAGCGGTCGTCAGCGCAGTGAAGGATCCGCGCGTTTCGCGCAGGTGCGGCAAAGCGCCCTTGATAACATTATAGAAACCAACCAGATCGATCTGCACCGCCTCGTCGAAATCCTGGTCCTTTACATCACCGATATAGTCGAGCGCGATGTCAGTGCCGACGCAATAAACGACCGCGTTTATCGGACCGAGCGCCGCCTGTGTCTCCTCATACATCTTCTTCACGCTGAGCCGATCGGTGATGTCGGTCTGCTGGATATGATAGGCCTGAGTTTCCGAAGCGATTTCGCGGCCGATGACCTCAGCGGCGTCACGGTTCGACCGGTAGGTCATGGAGATGGAGGCGCCGCAATGCGCCAGCTTCTTGACAATCGCGGCGGCGATCCCTCCGCTCCCACCCACGACCAAGGTCGCACCTGGAAACTTCTGCTCTAATGTCTTCTTACTCATCATTCACGATCCTTTCGATAGCTATCAAGCGAAGTGAAAGTCTGTCTGCTGCGGCTTCTGGCACGATGCCCAATAATCGATGAGTTTGCCGGGCTGATTGATGATGATGCGGCCCACCGAATTCTTGTACCAGCCGTTCACATTGGGGTGGGCCCAAACGAAGGACTGCATTTCTCGGTCGATACGCGCCCGATAATTGTCATGAACGTTGGGATCGACCGTGATGGTGCGAAACCCGCCCTCCTCAACAAGCGAGATGCAGCGCGTCACATATTTTGCCTGGCATTCAGCAAGGAACATGACGCTGCCGCCATGTCCGAGACCCGTATTGGGACCGTAAAGCACAAACATGTTCGGGAAGTCGGGAACGGTCATGCCGAGATAGGCAGACGGATCGTCTTCGCCCCACTTGTCGCGGATCGTCCCGTTCGTTCCGATGATTTCCATGGGCCAAAGCATCCGGCCTGCATGAAAGCCGGTCGCAAGAATGATGGTATCGACATCGATCTCCCGCCCGTCGGAAAGCCTGATCGACTTTTCGAGAATTTGATCGATTGCATCGGTTTCAAGCGCGGTTTTGGGATCGAGGAGCATGTCGAACCAGCCGGCATCCGCTACGACTCGCTTGCCATAGGGCGGATAATCCGGCTTAACCTTGGCGAGTAGGTCGGGCCTCTCGGCCAGCCTTTCCGTCATATAATGGACCATGCGATCCCGTAGGCGCGCATTCAAGGCATTCACCGAATCGCGCCCACCATTCCAATCAGGATCAATGCGCAGAACCGGATAAAGGCCGTCGGCGAACGCCCAGAACATCTGAAAGCGATACCAGTTGCCATAGAAGGGGAGATTGGCGAGCACCCATTTCTTGCCCGCACTCACCTTCCGGTCGAGATTGCGAATCTTTGAAATCCATGTCCCCGTCCGCTGGAAGATGGTGAGTTTTTCGACTTCGGGAAGAATGGCGGGTCCGATTTGCGCCGCGCTCGCCCCGGTGCCGACCAAAGCCACCCGCTTGCCACGGACATCGCCCATTCCGCGCCATTCGGCGGTATGGACGACAGGTCCAGCGAAGTTTTCGAGCCCAGCAATTGCAGGCTTAGCAGGTCGATTGAGCTGCCCCACGGCCGTTACGAGAAATTGAGCGTCGAGAACGGTCTCTCCGTCGGTCGCGGAGAGAAACCGAACGGACCACCTTCCAGCGTCTTCGTCATATCGGGCTTGCGACACCTCACAGCTCAGGCGAATGTCGGGCCACAAGTCGAAGCGGTCGCAAACTGAAACCAGATAGTCGAGTATGCTCTGCTGCCCGGAATAATATTCGGGCCAGTCGTCATTGGTGGCGAACGAATATTCATAGAAATGATTCGGTGTATCTACCGCGCATCCAGGGTAGACGTTCTCGAACCACGTCCCCCCAACCGAAGCGTTCTTTTCCAGAAGCACAAACGGTATTCCGGCCTGCCTGAAACGAACCGCCTGTGCGATACCCGATACGCCCGCGCCAACGATGATCGCTTTTGTTCCGTCCCTGCGAGCGGCCTTCGGCGGATCAGAAATCCCAGCCTGCATCCGATGGAACGCGATCTGCTCGCGCGCCATCGCGACATAGTCCTGCGCAACCTCTTCCCCGACCGCGACGGACAGCATGTTTTGCAGGATCGCGTCATCGAGCTCGGTAAGCTTCGGCGTTCCCCCAGCCTCTATCTGACGATAGGCTTTCGCCGCGCCATCGCATATCTCGCGCTGGAGATCATCCGGTACCTTCGCCTGATGCGCCCAGGGCCCCCTGATGAACGGTCGCACACGTTCCAGCAAGGTGAGATCGCCGCTGATCTGGGCGAGCGACAGGGCAAGGGGGACGATATCGGCAGATTCAATATGACGCACAAGGGTCTTGTCATCGATCATCAGGAATTCCCGCGAAAGCGATAGGATGTTGGTCGGCTAGAACCGAAAGGTGGTCTGCAGCATGATTTCGCGGCCGCGCGCGACCACGCCGCGCTGCTCGCCCACGGTAAGCGGAATGCTTGTTCCCCCGGTGCGGTCGGCGGCGTAGAGAAGATAATATTTGTTCGTGAGATTGCGGCCGATTAACGATACGTCCCACTTTTCCGCGCTTTGGGCGATGCGAAGGCTTGCGTTCAGCCGCCAGAAGTCGTCCTGATAGGTCGACGGCGCCATGGTTTCGGACGCGTAATAGCCGCTCGAATAGAAGGCATCGCCCGACAGCTCGAAGATGAGGTCGTTCGATACATCTCCCGTCAACAGGAAGCCCGCGCTTCCCGACCATTTCGGCGAACGGGCGGGAGCGCGTCCATCAAAAACCTGCTCAAGGACGACGCCGCCTGCTGGCGTCAGGAAGCGGGACCCGTCTGGATTCAAGCGAAATACGCAGTTTGGCGGCGCATCCGCGGTCAGCGCTTGAGCGGCCGGAATGGTATAGCCGTAACACTGCCCAGTATAATTTTCGAACTTGTTATCGACGTATGAGAGCGCGCCGCGGAGCGAGAAATTGCGGCTCGCCCGGAAGCGCGCCTCGATATCGGCACCGCGTTGCCGGACGGCTCCGGCATTATCGATCGAGTAGCGCAGAACCGTCGCGTCGTAGGTGTTTACCTGCAGATCCTTGAAACGATAGGCGAACAGGGAAGCATTAAGGCTGAGGCGCCGGTCGAGGAGTTCAGCTTTCGCACCCAATTCAAATCCCGTCGATCGTTCCGATCCGAAATCGAAGTCCGCGAGTGTGGAACTGATCTGCTGAAATGTGGTTAGCCCATATCCGCCGGATTTGAATCCCGACTTGTAGGCAATGTAGATCGTCGCATCCTGCGATGGGTAAAATGAGATGGTCGCCTCTGGCGAAATATTGCTGTCGGAGAAGCGTCCGGCGAGAACACCCGGAGTCTGATCGAGGGAAGAGGGATAGATCGTATCGAGCGTGCCATACTGCCCCGCCGCCGAATCGAAGCCGTAGAGATTGCGGGAACTCATATATTTGCGTTCACGCGTATACCGCGCGCCGCCGGCGATTTCGGCGACCTCGCCGATCTTGTATATCAGCTGGCCAAATATCGAGTAAGTCCGACCGTCAGTCGAACCGAGTTTTTCATAGGCGCTGTATCGATTGGCTGCCGGATTATAAGTGAGCGAATCCAAGGTTGCGACATCGTTGTAGATCACATCGCGCGTATCCTGGAAAAACCCGCCGACCATGACATTGAGCGGGCCTTCTGAATTGGTGAGGAGGCGAATCTCCTGGCTCAGCGACCGCGATGAGGTGTCATCAAGAACCGGAACGACCGAGAAGGAACTCTGCTCGGTTCCGGACCAGCTGAAGTTAGAGATGCGCGAGTATGCCGTGGTCGACGTTAGAGTGGCTGGCTCCCATGCGGCTTCGACATTCAACGACGCGACGATCGCATTGACGCGGCCACGGTTTTTCCCATCAGCAGGCGCCCGGGGAAAGGTCTGCGCGATAGCCGCCGGTCGGGCCGCATTCGTCAGCCGATTGTCCGGCCGGCACTCGCCGAACGGATCCACCACACCGAAAGCGTGAGGCTGCCCTCCGACGCAAGGGCCGATGACCTGCGAACCGAGGCCGTTCCCCTGATCTTTGCCGCGTGCGCCGAACACTCTGAGGCTTGCCGTCACGACTTGCGATGGCTCATACTGCAAGGTCAAGCGGCCGAGCAGGTCGCTGTCGCCGACGCGAGAACTGATCGCCCCGGGGAGTTGGGCGGCACCGGCGGGTTGCGCTGGCGTATAGAAGGGGTTGGCGATCGGACGGGCATCATTGTACATCCAACCCTTCGCATCGCGATAGCGGACCGCGAGCCGCGCCTTCAGCGTTTCGGTGATCGGGCCGCTTACGACGCCTTCCAGCGTGTATTCGTCGGCGACAAACTCGTAACCGGCACGCAGTCGCGCTTCGAACGAATTCGTTGGCGCAGAACTGGTCACCGATATGACGCCGGCGGGACTGTTCTTTCCGAAGAACAACGCCTGCGGCCCTTTCAGCACCTCGACTTGCGCGAGATCGAAAAACGAAAGGGTGGACAAGCGGCCATTAGAAAGCTGGACGCCATCGACCGCGACCGAAACGGATTGCTCGAACCCGAATTGCTGCGCAGCGGAACTGATGCCGCGGATTGCGATCGATCCTCCCGACCCGGCCTTGTAACTACCCACAATCACGGTCGGCGTCAGTTCGCCGATCTTTGAAAGGCTGTCGGCACTACCGCGGGTAAGCTGTTCGCTTCCCACGACGGATACGGCGACCGGAACACGCAAGAGAGATTCATCGCGGCGGCGTGCAGTCACGATGATGTCCCCCCCCCCCTCCGTCCGTTGCTTCAGCGCTTTCGGGCGCAGGGGCGGGCTGAGCCGCCACCGTTTCAACGTCCTGCGCGAACGCATTCCCGCAGAACCCCGCCCCGAAAAGGACCGCCGCCGACGACAGCATCCAGCGCGCCTTCGAATTGATGTTCATTAGCCTCTCTCCCTGGCTCCAGCCGATTCGCTTGGTTGGTTATTGACATACTACGTAGTATTTTTTTGACAAGCGCCGTTTTTCGATCTTTCTCGAAAACACGATTTTCGATGAATAATCGGCAGATATTCTGACTTATATCCGCAATTTCGGCCATAGCGAGGCCGAAGATTCTGCGCTTGCGAATGCCCCGCGACCGCCTTAGAAATACTCCTCAGTATTTTTTATAAGAAGTCAGAATGAGGAGAGGTGGCATGAAAGGGCTCGACGAACTGGGCGATGCCTTGGATACTGTGGCAACTTCAACCGGAGCCGAGGTTCACGAAAACATGCACACGCTCACGGTAGGTACGGCGCTTCGGCGTTCGGCGCGCGATTTCCCGGACGTACCCTTCGTCATCGATGGAAGCTCGTCGCTTACTTTTGCCGAAACGGACCGGCAGGTCGATTCGATTGCCCAAGGCCTGCTTGATCTTGGTTTGGGCAAGGGCACGCACATCGGACTGATGCTGGTGAACTCGACCGCGTTTGTCCTTGCCTTCCTTGCCTGTGCCCGGATCGGCGCCGTGGTCGTGCCGCTGAGCACGCGATACAAGACGCAGGAAGCGCGTAACATCCTCGATGCCATGGACGTCGAGGCCATCATCATTCACAACGACATCTGGGGGCTGAACCATCGCGGAATGATGCGCGAGATCGCGCCGCACCTCGATGGCGACGGCGAAAGCCGCGGAAAGCTTCGCACGCTGATCGTCGTAGGAGGCGTCGCACCATCGAGCGGCGCGACTTTCGACGAGCTGCTACTAGCCAACGCCAGCGTTCGCTTGCATGAGGCGGAGAGCCAGGTCGAACAAGCGGACCTGTTGCTCATTTCCAGCACCTCCGGCACCACAGGAAATCCGAAGGGTGTGATGCACACACATCGCGTCCTGATCCAGTCGCTGAATATGGGCCAGCGACTGGCCATGGGGCCTGCGACACCCACGCTGGGGCATGGCCCATTTTATCATGCGGGCGGGCTCTTCATTCAGTTCCTGCCATCTCTCCTTCTGGGATCGACCCTCGTCGTCATGGACCGATGGGATGGCGAGACGGCACTGGAACTGATCGAGCGTTACCGGATCGAGGCTTTCGGCGGCGGCCTTGCGCATTATACTGATCTTGTAGACGCGCAGATGAAGCATGAGCGCGATATCGGATCGCTGCAGGGAACATGGATCGGCGGCAACGCGATCGGGCCAGAAAACTACGAGATATTTACAAGAGCGCTCGGACTGGAGCGCCTGATGTCGGGCTACGGAATGACCGAGAATACGATCGCGACCACGTTCAACCGATGGGATGACCCCCCTGGCCGCTGCTGCAGCAATCAGGCGCCGCTCTTCGCCAACTGCGAGCTGGCAATCGTGGATCCCGACACGCTTCAACAGCAGCCGCGAGGAGCTCCCGGCGAAATCTGGTGCCGCGGCGAGACGGTGATGGAGGGATATTATCGCAACCCTTCAGCGACGAGCGACGCTTTGACGCCCGACGGATGGCTTCGGACCGGCGACATTGGGGTGTTGGACGATGAGGGCTACCTCGCGATTGTGGGTCGCCTTAAAGAAATGCTCAAGATTGGCGGGACAAACGCCTATTGCGCCGATATCGAGGCGCAGCTGCAGGCGCATCCGGCTGTGAGCATCGCGGTCGTCGTGGGCGTTCCCGATCCCCGGCTGGACGAAGTCCCCTACGCTTTCCTGACATTGAACGCCGATATTCCGTTCGACGAAGCCGAGCTTCGCGCATTCTGCCGGACCACAATGGCGAGTTACAAGGTGCCGCGATTCTTTGAGATACTCGACCAGATGCCGCGCATGCCGAATGAAAAATATGATCGCGTCCTGCTGAAGCGCCAGGCCGAAGCGCAGATAGCCCAATGAACAGAAATGACCCCGAAACCGAAGGGAGGCCGAGCGACGACAGGCGGGAAGAGGATTGGCCAAGCGAAGCCTATGGCTGGTATGTCGTAACCATACTTATCATCGCCTATATCGTCGCCTTCATTGATCGCCAATTGCTTACCCTTCTGGTCGAACCGATCAGGGCGGATCTGAACATAAGCGACACGCAATTCAGCCTTCTTCAAGGATTTGCGTTCGCATTGCTGTATGCGATCGCCGGTATTCCGATCGCCAGATACGGCGATCGCGCGTCCCGCCGTAATATCATCATCATCGGCGTTGCCGTCTGGTCGCTGGCTACGGCTATGTGCGGACTGGCTCGGTCATTCGCGCAGCTGTTCATAGCGCGGGTAGCGGTCGGCGTCGGCGAAGCGGCGCTTTCGCCCCAAGCCTATTCGCTTCTTGCCGACCTTTTCCCGCCCCACCGTCTCGCGCGCGCAACCGGCGCCTATTCGCTTTCCATCTATGTCGGAAGCGGGTTGGCGCTTATCCTTGGCGGAGCGCTTATCGAGATGCTTTCGGCGCCCGCGCTATCGTCGCTCCCCCTGATCGGAGGCATTGCCCCCTGGCAGCGGGCCTTTGTCCTGACCGGGTTACTCGGCATTCCGGTCGCGCTCCTTCTTTTCACGATTGCAGAGCCGGCGCGCCGCGGCGCGATCGACCATGGCCATTCCAAAGAGCGGGCGAGCGTGCGTGAGCTGCCAAAGGCGACGCGGCGTCATTTGGGTTGGGCGCTTGCGGGATTCACAATGTTCTTTGTCGTCGTCGTCGGCCTGCTGGCCTGGGTTCCCACGTATTTTGTCCGCCTTCATAATTGGTCGATCGGGACTGTCGGACTCCGGTTTGGCTTGCTGCTCGCGATTGGGGGCTCTGTGGGGTCGCTGGCGGCGGGCGCACTGGCCGATCGTTGGCAACGCTTGGGCAAGAGCGCCCCTCATGTTCGAGCGGGCCTTTTGTTCGGGACACTCTCACTCCCGTCCGCGATTTTCGCTCCGCTTGTCACGTGGCCTATTGCCGCGTTGCTGCTGTTCGGATTGACGCTTACATTACTCAGCGGACTGGCGGGACTGTCCGCGGCGCTCGTTCAGGTGTCGGTACCGAACAGACTACGCGGGCAAACCACGGCGATGTTCTTTCTCGTAACCTCGCTTGTCGGCACGGCCGGAGGACCACTTTTCGTCGCGTTGCTCAACGATTATATTTTCGGTTCGGAAAGCGCCATTGGACTTTCGGTCGCAACGATGAGCGGACTATGCGGCATCCTCGGAGTTTTAGCTCTTGCGCGCTGCCTGACGATCAAAAGGGTCGCGACCGAGTTCTAATGCGCCAAAAGAGGTGCGCATAATGAGACATCGTCACTGGTCGTTAAGCTAATTCGCGTTCTCCGGTCACGACCTAGAACGATGGGTTTCTGAAGACGGGCAAGGCACTGGCAGTGTCCGGAAACCTAGCAAGAGGAGAGGAGCGGCTTTTCAGCGCTTTCTCTCAAGACAGTTCGCTCATTGCAATGCTCGATGATCCAGCTGCCTGGCCGACAGGGGCATCCGCCGCGCGACCGCCTCGGCGCGCAGCGCCGGGACAAAGTGGAACGACGTGCCGGGGCCGCGCTGGCGCGCCTGGAACAGCGCGAGTTCGGCGCTGCCGATCAATTCTGCGGCGCTCGTCCCGTGAGCCGGCGCGACCGCGATGCCGATAGTCCCCGCGAGCCGCACCTCGTGCCCGTCGACCACGACAGGCTCCGCGATCGCCGCCAGAATCGCATGTGCTAGCGCGTCGAGCGCGAGTACGCCGCGGTCGCGGGCGAGAATAGTGAAGGCGGCGCCGCCGGAGCGCGCGAGAAGGTCGGTTTCCGAGAGGGTCGCGCCGAGCCGCTCAGCGACGCCGAGCAGCACCTGATCGCCCGCCGCATGACCGAGCGTATTGTTGATGTCGGTAAAGCCGCCAAGGTCCGCGACGAGGATCGCCGCCGCCTCGCCGGCCTCCACCACCGCCGAAAGTTCGGTTTGCATAAGATTGCGGTTCGCGACGCCGGTAAGGCTGTCGAAGTTGGCGAGACGGTAGAGCATGTCATGCTCGCGTCGGCGCTCGGTCATGTCGCGGACGATCGTCCCGAAATGCATCGCGCCGTCTTCGTGCCAATGCGACCAGTGGATCTCGCCGGGGGAGCGCTCGCCCGACGCGCGCACGCCGGTGAGCGGCGTCGCCCCGGCAATCGGCATTCCGCCGCCGCGCACGCGCGCGATCGCGGCGTGGACCAGCGGGTGGTCGCTCGCGTCGATGATCCGGTCGATCGACTGCCCGATCATCTCGGCCTCGTCGCGCCCGAACATCGCGTCCGCCGCCGCCGCTTCGAACGCCGCATCGGCCTGCCTCAGGGCGTCGACCGCGAGCGCGCGAACGCCGTTTTCAGCAATGGTGTGCTCACCGTCACGCTACCCTGGACGGAGCCGGCGAAGGAGAATGTTCGCCGTGTGCCGATCAATGGCAAGGCGGCGTGAAGATGCGGCCCGGGATTGCGGTCCCGGGCCGGCCGCCAACGACAATCACGCAGAGCGGCCCGGCACGGTCGGCACAATCCCCGACGACGCTCGCGCAATCGTCGAACCCGTTCCGCAGTTTCCGGTCGGGTCGGGTCGTGCGCTGCGTGGCCGCTGGCGCGTACGCTTCGTGCCGCGATGGGCACCCTCGCTCGACCCCCGGACCGGATCGATGAGTGGCGGCGACCCGCTTGGTACGATCGAATTGCGGTTCGCCGATCGGATATCCGCAGAAGCCTATTGCAGGCGGACGGGTATCCGCTTCGAAACCCGGGACGCGTCACCGGCGCCGCACTGCGAGCCGAGGCTTCCATCGGTTGAGGCCAAGCCGTTCTGTTGCTGGCCGACCGGACCGCACGCGCTTTGCTGCGGGCGTTATCCGATCCTGGAGCAATCTGCGCTGGGCAATGACCATATTAGTAATGACGATATTAATGACGAGCGGCGCGCCTCGTAGCGCGCCGCCTGGTCGTTCGAAACTCGTACACCGATCGCTTAGGAGCGCACCCCACCGGCCGCCCTGCCGTTCGCGTTCCGGGATTCCTCATTCCGCTCGTCCGGAGGCTGCGCGCCGAGCATCTCGTCATGTTCACGAAAGACGCGCTCGATTTCATCGCGTTTCTCGAAGATGAGCTTCGCGACGCCGGCGGTCATGCCGCCTTCCTCCCCAACGCGTCCGAGTACGCTCGCCAGATCGGCGAGCGTCGCTTTTTCCGGGGTGGAATGAAGGCCTCCCTTTACGTCGCGATAAGCCGTGCATTCGGTCGCCATCACCGTCTCCTTCGGAACGCTCCGCAGTGAAACGCGTCAGCGCCGCATAAGGTGCCCGCGAAACGAAGCGCGGATGGTCGACCGCCGGGCGGGCAACACCCCGAGCATCGTCACTGGATGGTGATGATGCCATCGACCGCGCGCCATTCCGCCGGACGGACCAGCTGTTCGTGAGCGATCCGGACGGAGTGGAGCGCGGCCTCGATCTCGCGCCGCCAATGATCCAGGAAACCGAATAATTCCGGAAAGTCGGGCGCGAGATCATAGTCCTGCCAGACGAACAGCTGCAGCAGTGACGGGTAATCAGGCCGGTAATAATGGATTTCGGCCGTGGTCAGGCCATAGCCCTGCAACTGCCTGGTCAGCGCGCGATCGCTCACGAGGCGGCAGGACGCGCGCCGCCGCCCTGGTCGAGCGTACGCAGCGCGGCCAGCACGTCGTCGACGGGGACGGCGCGCCTCGCGCCGGGTGGTTTGCGGAGCCCAGGCCTGTCACGGACCGCCGAGCGATCCGAGGCCCAGGATGCGAGAAGCGCGCGCTTGACCTCGGGCTCGAGGCTCGGGTGATGCGCCACGTCGAAGGGGTGAAGAAAACGGGAAAATGGCTCGGACATGATCGTGCCTCCTTCCTTGTCGCCATTCCTTTCTCGTCATGCGGCAAAGCGCCGCGAGAACAGATTTTGGGAGAAGAGTGAGTCGAGTCAAGAGGGCTCATCCCCTTGATAAGGGGGGCTTGTTTCTCGCCGGAGCGAACATCAAAAAAATTTCATCGACCCTCTTGAAGGAAAAAATTTCGCTTCCTAGCTCTTCGGCGCCGCGCGCCCCGGACAGGCGCGCAGGTGTATCATATCGTTATGCAACATGGAGGTTATGCATGCATTTCCGTCCCTTGCACGACCGTGTGGTCGTCCGCCGCATCGAAGCCGAGGAAAAGACCTCGGGCGGCATCATCATCCCCGACACCGCACGGGAAAAACCGCAGGAAGGCGAAGTCGTCGCCGTCGGCCCCGGCGCCCGCGCCGAGGACGGCACCGTCACCCCGCTCGACGTCAAGGCCGGCGACCGCATCCTGTTCGGCAAATGGTCGGGCACCGAGGTCCGCATCGACGGCGAGGATCTGCTCATCATGAAGGAGAGCGACATCCTCGGCGTGATCGAGCAGGCCGAGGCCCTCAAGAAGGCGGCCTGACGCCGCATCCATCCAGCAACTGAAAGGACATCAAGAAGGAGGTCAGAATGGCTGCCAAGGAAGTGAAATTTGCGTCGGACGCGCGTGATCGCATGCTGCGTGGCGTGGATACGCTCGCGAATGCAGTGAAGGTTACGCTCGGCCCCAAGGGCCGCAACGTCGTGATCGACAAGAGCTTCGGCGCACCGCGCATCACCAAGGACGGCGTCACCGTCGCCAAGGAAATCGAGCTTGCCGACAAGTTCGAGAATATGGGCGCGCAGATGCTGCGCGAAGTCGCCAGCAAGCAGAATGACAAGGCCGGCGATGGCACCACCACCGCGACCGTGCTCGCGCAGGCGATTGTCCGCGAAGGCTCGAAGGCGGTCGCGGCCGGCATGAACCCGATGGACGTCAAGCGCGGCATCGATCTCGCCGTGACCAAAGTCGTCGAAGACCTTAAGGCGCATGCCAAGTCGGTCGAGGCCAACAGCGAGATCGCGCAGGTCGCGACCATCTCGGCGAACGGCGACGAAGAGGTCGGCAAGATCCTCGCCGAGGCGATGGAAAAGGTCGGCAACGAGGGCGTGATCACGGTCGAGGAAGCGAAGAGCCTCGCGACCGAGCTCGAGACGGTCGAGGGCATGCAGTTCGATCGCGGCTATCTGAGCCCCTATTTCATCACCAATGCCGAGAAACTGAAGGTCGAACTCGACGACCCCTATATCCTTATCCACGAGAAGAAGCTGTCGAACCTGCAGGCGATGGTGCCGCTGCTTGAGAGCGTCGTGCAGTCGGGCAAGCCGCTGCTGATCATCGCCGAGGATGTCGAGGGCGAGGCGCTCGCGACGCTCGTCGTCAACCGCCTGCGCGGCGGGCTCAAGGTCGCGGCGGTCAAGGCGCCGGGCTTCGGCGACCGCCGCAAGGCGATGCTCGAGGACATCGCGATCCTGACCGGCGGCAATGTGGTCAGCGAGGAACTGGGCATCAAGCTCGAAAATGTCACGATCAACATGCTCGGGCGCGCCAAGAAGGTCGTCATCGACAAGGACAATACGACCGTCGTCGACGGCGCCGGTGCCCGAACCGATATCGACAGCCGCATCGCGCAGATCCGCCAGCAGATCGAGACGACCAGCAGCGATTATGACCGCGAGAAGCTGCAGGAGCGGCTCGCCAAGCTCGCGGGCGGCGTCGCGGTGATCCGCGTCGGCGGCGCCACCGAGGTCGAGGTCAAGGAGCGCAAGGACCGCGTCGACGACGCGCTGCACGCGACGCGCGCGGCGGTCGAGGAAGGCATTCTTCCCGGCGGCGGCATCGCGCTGCTCCGGTCGCTGAAGGCGCTCGAGGGCCTCAAGGCCGCCAACGACGACCAGCAGTCGGGGATCGACATCGTCCGCCGCGCGCTGCGCGCGCCGGCGCGCCAGATCGCCGACAATGCCGGCGAGGATGGCGCCTGGATCGTCGGCAAGCTGCTCGAGAGCGAGGACTATAGCTGGGGCTTCAACGCCGCGACCGGCGAGTATCAGGACCTCGTCAAGGCCGGCGTGATCGATCCCGCGAAGGTGGTGCGCACCTCGCTCCAGGACGCCGCGTCGGTGGCGTCGCTGCTGATCACGACCGAGGCGCTCGTCGCCGAGCTGCCGAAGGAGGACAAGGCCGCGCCGATGCCGGCGATGGATTTCTGATTCCGGGTGGGAAGCCGGGCAACTTTGCACCCGGCTTCCCTATTGGCCGTTTGCGAACCGTCCGCTTTCAACGTCAGGTCTAGAAAACCACACATAATCCACTGGCATCATTCGCGCGCATCATCATTTCGCCGCCGCCTCATTTCCCGATGTTGATTATGCCTTTCAGACCGCCGCGCGCAGGATCATCTCGCTTCCCAGCAGTCCCAGAACGACGAGGAAACCTCGCTTGAAAACCGGCGGGCTGATCCGGTCCCGTACGAGTTGACCAACGCCCATGCCGGCAAGAGCCGGAACCACTGCGAGAGCGGACAGCCCCAGGCTTTCGAGCGGCAGGGCGCCGCGCCAGGCAAGCGAGCCCGCAAGAGCGAGGGTGGAGACGGTGAAGGACAGGCCAAGCGCCTGGACAAGATTGATTTCCGGTGCGGCCGTTGCAGTCGGCCTGCTCGCCCGCTCGACCGCCGGGCCTTCGGCGACCAGCGTTCCAACCCGCAATATCATCGCGGCCGCGCCTGTAGCCCCTCCACCACGGGCCAGTGGCGATAGCAAGCTCGACCCGCAGCTCTTGCGGCGGGCGCTTGCGGCGCTCGACGAACACAGACATGTTATCAAGCACCACGACCGCATCGCGATCGTCGATTTTTCGGCGCCATCGTCGGAGGAGCGCCTTCATTTTCTCGACGTCGCAAGCGGCCGGACGACGCGGCTGCTCGTAGCGCATGGCAGCGGCTCGGACCCGTGCCATACCGGCTATCTGGAGAGATTCTCCAACGTCTCGGGTTTAAACGCCTCGAGCGAGGGCGCATTTTTGACCCGCGATTATTATGTCGGCAAACATGGCCAGTCGCAGCGGCTTGCCGGTCTCGATCCAACCAACGATCACGCGATGGACCGCGCAATCGTCATCCACGGAGCATGGTATGCGAATGCTGATATGATCGGCGCGCACGGCAAGCTCGGGCGCAGCCAGGGCTGTTTCGCGGTGGGCGAGACTTGCCTCGACGCAATGTTCGATCATCTCGGTACGGGGCGGCTGCTCTACGCAGGCCGCGCCTAGACTTTCCCCTTCGAACCGAATCTCCATATCGGCACTGGAACGGCGCGGCTGCTTCCGGGTTATCTCCCTTGAACTATGAGGAGATTTCCGTGCGCCATGGTGTGATTGCCTGTTCGTTGCTTGCCCTGTCCTTCACCCTCACCGGATGCGACTCCTCCAATTCCCCGCAATCAGGCATCTCCGCCGAGGACGCGCGCTGGAGCAACGCGACGGCCAACCAATTGCGCGAAGCGATCGGGCGGCGCGCGGCGCACGGTCTCGACCGGATGCGCTTCGGCGTGCCCGAAGGCGATGGCGATCAAAATGCGCTTACCGAGGCGGCACTTCGCTATGCCGCGGCGCTCGCACGCGGCGCGTCCGATCCGGCAAAGCTGAATGATATCTACAGCATCCCGCGCCCCGATCCCGATCTGAAGGCCGGGCTTGCCGAGGCGCTGGCAAAGGGAAAAGTCGACGATTGGCTCTCCGGCCTCGCGCCGCAGGAGGACACCTACAAGGCGCTCTCCAAGGCCTATCTTGCGCTCCGCACGCAGCAGACCGACACGGCGGGGGCGATACCCGACGTCGGCAAGCCGATCGAGCCGGGGTCTAGCGATGCGCGCATTCCCGCGATCGCGCGCCAGCTTGTGGCCTCCGACTATCTCGCGTCGGCGGCGACCGATGGCGAGAGCTATAGCCCGGCGATGGTGAAGGCCGTCCGGCGCATGCAGGCGGACTATGGCATCAAGCCCGATGGCGTGATCGGCAGCGAAGCGCTCGAGATTCTGAACCTGTCCGACGCCGACCGGGCACGCACGATCGCGGTGGCGATGGAACGGATGCGCTGGCTCGAGCGCAAGCCTCCGGCAACGCGGATCGACGTCAACCTCGCCTCCGCGCGCCTCGCCTATTGGCGCGATGGCAAGCTTGCCGACACGCGCAAGGTGGTCGTCGGCAAACCCGATACCGAGACGCCGCAGCTGGGTTCGCCGATATACCGGCTCGTCGCCAACCCCACCTGGACCGTGCCCAGATCGATCCAGAACAAGGAGATTGCGGGAAAGGGTGCCGCCTATCTCCGCCGTAACAATATGGCATGGAAGGACGGCTGGATCGTGCAGCAGCCGGGTCCGAAAAATTCGCTGGGGCTGGTCAAGTTCGACATGCAGAATGAGCATCAAATCTATCTGCACGACACGCCCGCCAAGGAGCTGTTCGGCGAGGTGCAGCGGCAGCGCAGCCATGGCTGCGTACGGGTCGAGGATGCCCTCGGCTTCGCGGCAATGCTCGCGAAGGATGAAGGCATTACGGCGGAATGGGAGAAGGCGCGCGCCACCGGCAAGGAAAGCTTCGTGTCCCTTCCCCGCCCCATTCCGGTCCGGCTCATCTATCAGACGGTGCTCTTCGACGAAAAAGGCGAACCTGTCATCCGGGCCGATCCCTATGGCTGGAACGACCGGGTATCCGCCGCGCTCGGTTTTGCCCCGAGCGAAGGCCACCGCCTGCGCCCGTCAAACGCCGACGTCGGCCCTTGAAAACCGAAGCGAGCAAAGCCGTCTGCTTTTCCGCGCGCCGACAGCGCATACAGAACTGGCCGGTTGAAGACCGTCTGCTCTTAGGAGCCAAACAGAGAGAGCAGACGTTCCGCAACGGGCCAGAATGCTCGCTCTCTAGGATACCGCTACTGGATAGACTTCGATGCCTTGCAGGGCCGTGAAGGACAAGATTGGCCGAGGCAGCGATTATCTTTTGAAGATTGCCGCCTTCACAGGGCCAGAAATCGGATACAATTAAGGATGCGAACCGGGAGCTTCCATCGATCATGCCTGAAAGCGAGACTTCGGAAGGAGGAAGCGGGTTCAGGCGGACGCCGGGCAAGCAGCTCTACGACATGACCGAACATGAGCTGGTCAGCGAGATATTGTTCGGTTCGGCCCGGCTCTATGAGTTTTTCGGCTTCGTCATGACCGATGTGCACGGCCTCAAGGCAGCTGAGGGATGGGAGTATGTCTTCTTGGGAAACATTCCCCGAACCGATCTCGGGTTGTCGAGATTGGGACAGCCGGGAGATATTGACCTTCTCATCATTCCGCATCAAGGCAACAAGTTCCACCTCGGCAAGGCCGCCGCGATCGAGATCAAGCGCCTGTCGCTCAAGGCTCCTCGATGGAATAAGAGTACGGATCGGCTGGGGATCACGCAGGCCAATGGCCTGCTGGAAGCGGGCTTTCCCTATGTCGGAATCCTGCACCTGATCGTTCACGACAGGGGCCCGGACGAGAATCACAAGCCGATAATGGCGGCCCGCGTGGTCGATCAGGACGGCACCATGGAGATCGAGGGCAGCTCCGTTACCGATATGACGGGCTATATATCGTCCGAACGGCAATTGGGGCGGTTGCTGGCCCACAAGCCCGATCCTGTTATCGGGTTGAACTGCGTCTCACTCTGCGATGTTGAGCAGTCGACGCACCGCGGCGTCATGGTCGGAATGCCGAACGGACGGCCCGCTAAAAGGAACCCCAATGCCAGCCTTGCGTGCGTGAGGCAGATATCGTCATTCATGGAACGCCTCGCTGCGGGCCCTGCCTGAAGAGCCGCCCCCGGATTTCAGCGGGGAAATGTTCCGGGAAATGTTTCCCGAACCGATAGTAAATGGACTGTCTGTTTCGGGATGTCCGCCGCCGAGATGCAGGCCTTCAGGCAGGTCTGGCCGGTAGCGGTTCGTCCGCTTTTGGCACCGATGAGGCGGCTTCGGACGTTACCTCCGAGTGGTCGGCTTCCTGGGCCCGTCTCGCCTTTGCCGGAGAATGATGCCAGCACCGCGCGGCGACAGCGCTCAGGATCGCAGCGAGGATTTCCGGCTGATTTGGAGACATCGGTCCATCAAGGGCTTCATGGCCGGCGGGATTTCTTTCGCAGGAAAGATAGTGCCCTTTGTGAGCGTAAGAAGCGGGTGGAGCGTCTTGTCGCCGAGCCGTTGCTCAAGCTCGAGCGATATCAGGATGATGGCTCGCATGGCTTGATGGCCTCCGCGAAGCACCTCCTGCAAATTCCGGTTCGCCCTTTCCATCGCCGCATGTAACTCATTAGGCGCTTGAGGCATTCGGCGCGACTTTGAATGGACCAGCATGTTTCGCAATTCGATCACTTTATCCAGCGCTTCCATAGCCGCGCCATCCTCGGCCAGCGATTCCTGGCCAATAAGCTGGGGGACGAGCACCCATTTCGCATAGAGACCGAGGCGGTCGAGATGCTTGTCGACCATGCGGGCGGGCAGATGCCAGGACGCATAATCGTAAATCGCTGCCTCTAAGCACATACAGGATAGCACAATCAGCTTGATCGCTGATGCCATTAATTGGTCGCGCGCTTCATCTTCCCGATCGAGAGCCTCGCGAAATGCTCGATCCTCCAAGCTCCCGTCGGGTTGGGAAGGAAGCGATTTGTACGCCTTCTCCAGACCGATATATTCGACGTATAGTTCCTCGCACATGCGGTAATAGAAATCCTGCATGGCGCCGATTCTGCCCCCTTCCACCGCAAGGTGGTCCTCCGCATCGCTCATATCATCTCCTCAGAAACCGCCGCTATTTCCCATTCGATATAGAGCGGGCGACAATGTGGACGATCGCAACATGGCATCACCGGCCGTCCAAATGGCCGGTTAGAGACTGTAAGCTTTCGCCCCACACCATGCGGTGACCGGCCATGCTCCGCTGCATTCGACACCTGCTAGACGAGGTCAGTCCTCGTTCCCACCACCTTCAGCCCATAGCGCGATTGACCGTGAAGGCCGCTGCGACGAGACGCGATCCGATGGCGGACAAAGCCGTGGAGCTCGGGGAGCAATGCGGCCCATGCATCGCGCGACGCGAGGATCAGCCACCCTTCGCTGGCTAAAGACCGCTGCATGCCGGAGGAATGAAGTGCGCAATTGCCCTCGGCCCACGCCACAGCCTCGACCATGGTTCGACCTTTCGCGTCGACCCACCGGAACAGGCCCTTGCGCGCAACGATCCATCCCATATGCAGGCCCAGCAACGGATTGAAAGCTAGGAAGCGCGAATGCGCAAAGCTGCTTCCGCCCGCGACGGCAATTCCCATTGCATCGTCCGCGACCGCCTTGAAGCCTGGATAGTCGGCGGCGGCATAACGGGGGTGATATTGAAAACTGTGAAGGCTGATGCCGCTCCCGGTCTCGAAGTGAAGAGCCGCAGGCGCGATCGTCGACAGCCTCGCCTCGCTGCGACGCTCGCCATCCTGATTCACGCTTTTCCGGAATTCCGCCAATATGACCCGGCCATCCGGCGTTTGATCGGGCATCTCCAGAGCCTCGGCAGCAGCTTCGATCCAGTCGCGAGCCGGATGCGATTCCAGCTCCTTGTAAGCCGGCAGCATAATCCAATCCGGACGCGGCGCCGGAAAAAGCGAGCTGATGGGCGCGTCAAGCGGAAGGAGATACGGTTCGGCATGGGGGGGTATGTGATCGATCGCCCCGGCATCCCACAGCTCGCTGACCAGCAGTCCGAAGGCATGTTGCGTGTAGATCGAGCGCGGGCGCCGGTAACTGAGTTGAAGCCCGATCGCCCTGTTCAAGGCGGTCAATCGACCTTCTTCGTCTGCCGACCAGCGATCGGCCGGCGCGAGCGTTTCCATCAACTGGGCAAATCGCCGCACGAGTCGATCGAACCCGAAGCCGCTCATCTTCCCGAGCGCTTTGAGCATCGGATGGTAGATGCGCGAGAGGTCGTAGGGGTCGCTCGTATCGGGCAATGGCTTCGACGGGTCGACATCTTGGCCGGTCAGGCCGATACCTGCCTTCTGTCCTTTTGGCAGATGAAGCTGGTAGATTGCCGGAAGCCCCCGAACCGGCGGAGCCTCCGGAACGGCCATCCCGATGTAGTCGAGTGCCGCTTGCGCACCAAACCGCAGGACCGACGATGGCGCCCATGCGAGCGCCGCGATGTCGTTCGCGAACGGCCGTGCCAAATCGGGTTCTTCATAGGCAAGACAGGCAAGCGTCGCGATAGCCGCCGTCTGCTCGCGAATGTCCCCCGCCAGCCGGGACCGGATTTCCCGAGCAATGCCTTCGCTTTCATCTCCGAGACGAAGAAGATCGATCAGCCCGCGGCGCGCATCCCATGCCAACGAGGCCGCTTCATCATCCAGATCGCGGAGGATGAGGGCCAGCGCGACATCGCATCGATCGGCAGCTGCCCCGGCGGATGAAGGGACGGCGAGTTCGCTGCGCCGCACTTCGACGAGTGCGGCGAGATGGGATTCGAGTTCAGTCCAGAGAGCTTCGACCGGGCTCTCCTCGACGATCAAGGGAAGAAGCGCCGGAAAATCGCCGAGCAAGGTGCCGAGGTCCACCCCCTCTTCGCGAATATCGCGCACGAGCAGTGCAAAGGCGCGCTTGCGTCCGACGGCGGGGTCGATGCGAAGCATCGTCCGCGCCGCAGCCAGCCGCGAACCCCCATCATAATATGCCGACCAACCATGCGCTCGCCCGTCCTTGAGGAGCCTCTCGACGCATCGCTCCGCCCGGGCGGCATCGCCCCCCGCGACCGCCTGTTCTGCGATGCGTTCGATATGCGTGAAGGACAACCGCTGCTCGAACACCGCATCGATCGCCGCTTCGCGGTCCGCGGAGCGCGATTGCCCGAAGAGCTGGTCGATTACGACGATCCAATCGGCGCCGGAGTGCAGCCTCGCACCGGCCAATGCGTGCGTCAGAAGCGCGGGATAGGAGGCCAGTGCCTCGAGTCCCGCCTGATCATGTTCGGCGCCATTCGCTTCCGTCATCACGATGGTCGGCCCGGCTGCCTTGCCACCCTTGCGTTTTTCGGCTCTGCCTTCGCCATGAAGTTCTTCGAGATAATGCGGTCCCGATTGACCACGGCCGTTGGCGATCATCCTGTACCGCGAAAGCGCGCGGGCGACCGCCGGGTCGTCGGCAAGCGACGAGCGGGCTACCTTCCCCACCGCCTGGGCGAGCGCGTGATCGTAATCCTCATAGGGCAGCAGAATGTGGGATATCGCGAGCACGGCCTTGGCGACGCGATCTGCGGCACCGCTCGCGAGCTCGGCGCCAAGTAGAGCGCCGAAAATCGCACCGCGTTGGCTATAGCCTGCGTCGAGCATCCAGCGTCCGCATGCCAAGGCGTGCCCCGGGTCGACGCGAGCGACCGCACCAAGCACGGTGCGCGCTGCATCTGCGGCGCCTCGACCGCGGTTGTTCTCGAACAATGTGGCGATAAGCGGAAGTATTTGCCCGATCGCGCGCTCCCGCAGGTCGGAAGCGCCGCCGCCGTCGACGAGCATTTCGAACCAACCCGCCCAGTCCTCGATCTGCCGGTCCTTGTGATGATCGACGCCGAAGCTTTCCGCAAACAGACGATCAAGGGCTGCGCGCGCACGACCATTCTCGCCGATTTCAAGCCATACCTCGGCGCGATCGCGATATTCGTCGGCGCGTTCATATAATTCCCAGGCCGCTCCGAGCTCGATCTCGAGGCGCTCGAATGTTTTCATCAGGCGCGGCCGGTCGCCGTCGATCCGGTAGGCGGCCAAGGCGATCTTGCGCTGCGCATCCGCGGGCCAGCCTGAGCCGCCCCTCGGTCGCGGCATGGCCCAAATTTCTTCAAAAAGCCCGGCCGCAGCGTGAAAGGCACCGGCCCCATACGCGTGCGCGGTTTCGAGCGCGCGCACCGCGAGGTCTTCGGCGATGCGGCCGATCGCGGACCAGTCATGCCAATGCGTGATGTCATCCCAGCTGCGACGGCGAAACAATGCGAGCGGCCGAAGCAGGCGTGCGACCTCGGCCGCGCCGAGCGTCTGCCCGGCTAGTGCCTGGCCTGAAAACGTGCCCACCAAGACGACCAACCGCTGGATCAATACCCGCCCCTGATCCCAGTCTTTCTCGGCGTCCGCAATCGCCCCAACGTCGATTGGGCGGCCGCTAGCGGCTGCCGCTCTCGCCTGCGCATACAGGGGCGCGACCGATTGGAAGGCTTCCCGAACGTCGCTTCGGAAATTGTCCGAGACGATGGGATCGGGACAGATCGTCAGATAGGCGTCGACCACGTCATCACCCGCGCCAAGTCCGACCGCGAGCTCTGCGAGGAGCGCCGCATCGCCGGGATTGAGGATATCGGGCGGATAGGCCTCGACAATGCGCCGCATGGCGGTAACCGGATCGCAGATTGTCGGGAGGCCGGCGGCACCGTCGCGGGCAATCTCGAAATCGAGACGAAGGCGAACATTGTTGCCGTGACCGTCGTCCGGCAAAAGGGCCGAAAACTCCTCGAAGAGCATGATTTCGCCGGCCGACAGGATGGCGTCCCCGACTTCGACCAGGAGTTTGCGCCGAACGTCGCGAGACCATTCTTCCGCTTCCTCGCCGGGATCTCCACTGCCCGGCGCGGCGGGATATTCGGCTCGCACTTGGCCGATTGCCATAATCACGTCGGCCATCGGTCGGAAGCGCCAGGCCGCGCGTGCCCAAGCTTCCATCGCCCCGCCCTTGTGAAAACTCGCTTCAACACTGCCGGAGAGTTCGTCGAGGGGCTCGGCCGCATCGAAGATACGCAGCGCCAGCACCGTCTCGCCGCGCGCGTGCAATCTCGCCGACCATCGCAGGGCGACGGCATCGCCGACGCGAAGATCATGGCCGCCGTGAAGCAGCACAGCCTGCTTTTCCTCGGCAAGTTCAATAACAAGATCGATATGATCTGTTTCGTCGAGCATCGTCCGCCGGTCGCGAAGCTCCTTGCGGATAAAAAGCATGCGCGCGAAGGCGACCACATCCCGGGCCTCGCAGGCCATATTCATCACGCGGTCGATATCGTCGTCGAGATCGTCCCGCGGACGGCCCGCAAGAAACTGGTCGCGGAACAGCGCCTGCCCAGCCTCGGCGAGTAAGGCCGCGGTCTCGCCCGCGCGCTCGAGATGATGCAGCCGGTCCCAGTGCAGTCCATCTGCCGGTGTCAGCTGGTTCGCCGCGTCTGCCAGACGCCGGTGGAACTCGATATCGCGCGCCGGAGCCGGGCGGCCGAATGCATCGCGCCCGCTCCGGTCGAGCAGAAACAGGCGAAAGCTGTTGTGGAAGAAGCCCCAGCGCCC
This sequence comes from Sphingomonadaceae bacterium 3R27C6, assembly GCA_005503215.1. GTDB lineage: Bacteria > Pseudomonadota > Alphaproteobacteria > Sphingomonadales > Sphingomonadaceae > Sphingopyxis. Next base: position 48,337 of record SCNS01000019.1, read on the forward strand.
CGGCAAGAGTTCGTGAAAGAAGTGGAAGGCGCCGCGGGCGAACCGTTCGATGACTACGGGATTGGCCAGCGACGCAATCGTATCGAGGTCGACCGACCCTCGCATCCGCGCGATCAATCCGAGCAGGTCGCGTACCTCGGCATCGTCGGCGAGCAGATCCCAATAAGCGCCATAATCCAACCCGACGTCGCCGCCCGTCTCTTTCGCGTTGTCGAGTATTTGCGCGACTGCGCCAGCATTCGACGCCGAAGCAAGGCGCCTCAAAAGATAAGTCAGTGCTAATGGATGACCGGCGCTCAAACGATAGGCAGTATGGGCATCGCCGTCATGCCGGAACTCCTCAGCGACCACCGCCTCGAAAAGTTCGCGAGCCTGCACCCGCGACAGGCGATCGACCTCGATCTTGCGCTCAGGTTCGCGTTCCAGCTGCACCCGGATCGGGCGAAGCGAGGCCGGGGCTCCTTCGAGGCCTGCCGGCTGTGTTCCGAGCAGGATCAGCACGCCGTCGGGGACATTCTCGGGAGAGGGAAGCTCCTCAATCAGGGATCGATCAGGAGACTGTTCGCGCTCGATATGATCGAGGCCATCGATCAGCAGCACGACCTGCATGTTGGCGGCGCGGGCCTCGCTCGCGAGCTCAGACAGAAGCCGCGCCACCTTTTCGCGGAGTCCGGGCAGGTCGGCCGGCAGCGGCTCAAAGCGCTCGCTGCGACCGGCGCCATGTTCCTCGAGCGCAAGACAGAGATCGTGCAGGAAGGCCGATGCTTCGCCCCGCCCGCCCCGCGGATCGTCGCGCACAAAGGCGTAGTAGCGGATGAGCTTGATACCGCGCCGATATCGAAGGCAATGCGTGAGCGTCGTCGATTTCCCGGATCCGGGCGGACCGATCAACGCGGCATAGCCATTCGGGAAATTTGCCAGCACATGCTCGATCCGCGTGATCGTACCGGCGAGCGGGCGGTAGAGCGTCTCGTCGACGGGAAACTCATGTTTGAATCGGAACTCGAAGCGGTCCGACCAGCCAAGTGCGGAGAGAATGTCCGCCCGCGCCAGTTCAACGGCGCCGACGCTCGCAGCGACCTTCTCGAAGAATTTCGAAGCCAAGACGTCCACCTCAGCACGGCGCGCAGCCGCTTCGCGCGAGCGAACCTCGGCAAGATCGTAACCGAGATCTAAGTAGCTATCGGCAATGAACCGCGCGAAATCGTCGCGTCCCAAGCCCGAAGCATCGAGAAGCTGATCGATGTGGCGGAACCAGCTTGCATGGACCGCGTCGCCACCGACGAACCATTGCGCACGCGCCGGAAAAGCGTGGCGCAAAAAGGCCTGCAGATGAGAATGGCCTTCCTGCCCATCCATCTTATCGTGCAACGACGGCGCGTCGTGCGTCAGGAAATGAGCATGAACCCTTCGGTCGCCATGCAACCCCCGTAGGCGTTGCCAGCCATCGGCCATCAAAGCGATCGGCGCCGGGTAGGTCTTGCCCGAAACGCGCGTTTCGTTCACCAAGGAACGGAAGGTCAGCGTGTCGCGATAATCCGACCATTTGATCTGATAGGCATCCAGTCGCCCGCGCCGCGCGATCAGAATATCGTCGAGCCGCCCCGCCTCCGGATCGACGAGCCGCACCCATTCGAGATCGCCATTGCGGAGGGCTTGCAATGCGAGTTCGGCCGCTACCTTATATTGCGCCGATAGATTGCGGACCGCACGCCGCTCGCCTGAAGCCGGACTGCCCGCGCTATTAGTATTTGCCCCCACCATCATCCAATCATAGCGAATGAAACAATCAAGTGCCCACCCAGTTTTTAGTTGCGCCGTCGGTGGATCTTCGCGGCTTGAGTTGCAATTTCCTAGGCGGGGTTGATACAAGCCGCCATCGCTTGTGCGAGTTGAAAGACACTACCGTGCTCTGCGCTACCGAGTTTCATCCGAATGGCCGCTTCCGGGCACAGGCCGATTAGTGTCGCAATGGCCGAGATCAGGCGCGAAGCAGTCACGTGAAGAAGCTGCATGACAGTATTCCAAAATAGGTGATGACGGTCTTTCAGGATGGGAGTAGCAAACTAGCTTCGATTTCGATCGAATGGCCGACTTTGCCCTGCGATTGCCCCCAAAAGCTGCCGTGCTGCTCGCCAAATCCCGCGTCGCTCGTCGCGATCGGCATCAGCATCGCCTTCGTGTCGCCCGAACCGGTCGCAACCTGGCTCGGCGGCGCCGCGTTCAATCTCGGCTGGCTGGTCGTTTATGGAACGGAGCATCATCAAGGACGGCGCAACCTGAAAGCGCAGCGACGGACCAAAGCGTTTAGCCAATCTGGACAATGCGCTCAATCCAGCCTATATGACTGGAAGCAGATTGGAATCGAATATGTCCCAGGCAGCCCTCAGCGCAGACAATGGCGTAGTAAAGCTTCAGAGCCTGCCCGAAGCCGACGTGCGCTTCGCGCTGACTCAGCACAATCCCAAAGCCTCGAAGGCGGCCATCAATCGCATGGCAAAGTTCCTCGCTGCGGTTTCGCGGATCGCGGCGGACCTTCCGCCCGGCGAGCAGCGCAAGCTTCCGACCGGGCAAAAGCGGCTGCGCGTCGCGCTTCTCGAGGCGACGGCAAGCGTCGATGAACAGGAGGATGCTGTCGAGACGAGCGTCGGCGAAGGCAGGGGCAAGCTGCTCGGCGTCGAAGAGGGGTTGCAGCGCCTGCGGCGCTACGCGCCGCCGCGACCGATCGAGGAATGGGCCGGCCCCGTCGGCGGCGCCGGCGAGATCGAGAGCGATCTCGGGATTCCGCGCTCGACGCTCAGTGAATGGTACCGCCGCGGCGCCGTGATCGGGCTGCTCCGCGGCGAGCGCAAGCGCGTCTATCCGCTCGAACAGTTTATCGATGCAAGGCCGATCGAGGGGATCGGCGAGGTGGCGCGGATCGCGCCCGATGCGCGGGCCGCCTGGCTCTGGCTGCGCCAGCCCCATGGCCGGCTCGATATGAAGATGCCGATCGAGTGTATTGCGCGCGGAGATCGGGAGGCCGTGTTGGAGGCGGCCGAGCGCGATTTTCTCTGACCGCGCATGACGCTCGATCTCAAGATCATCGGGCGGTTTATGGAAGGCAGGGATGTGCTGCTTTCGCTATGTTGGCGCGACGGATTGCAATGCACCCCGGACCGCATTATGTGTATAGATATAGAGAAGGATACACATAATGCGGACGAACATTGTCATCGACGATGGACTTATGAACGAGGCCTTGCGTGCGACTGGACTCAAGACAAAGCGAGAAGCGGTCGAACTCGGTTTGCGTACATTGCTTCGGCTCCGTAAACAGCAGGACATTCGGAAATTTCGGGGCAAGCTCGCTTGGTCCGGGGATATTGACGCTATGAGAACCGACGGATGATCCTTGTCGATTCAAGCGTCTGGATAGATTATTTTCAAGATAACCTTACGCCGGAAGCCGAGCGGCTCGATATGTTGCTCGGCAGCGAGCCCTTGCTCATAGGCGACATAATCCTGGCCGAAGTGCTGCAGGGCTTTAGCAAAGACCGCGATTTCAACACGGGATTGCGGTTGATGGGATCACTTGAGCTCATTGAAATCGCCGGTCGCGAAATTGCAATTCAGGCAGCACGTAACTTCAGGCATCTGCGCGCCAAAGGCATCACGGTCCGCAAAACGATCGACACCCTGATTGCTACACGTTGCATCGAAGATGGCATATCGCTGCTACATCGCAATCGTGACTTCGATCCGTTCGTGGAGCATCTTGGTCTTGCCTCAGCTATGCTGGAAGAGTGAGTTAACCCCACAATCTGGACTTAAGCTGGCGACACGCCTCGAAGAGGAGGCCCGGATCGGCAAGGGCGGGACCCTCGCCGCGCAGCTGTCGCGGCTTGACCTGATCGTGCTCGACGAGCTTGGATATCCGCCGTTCGCGCGCTCGGGGGGGGGGCAGTTGCTGTTCCACCTCATCAGCAAGCTCTATGAGCGCACCAGCCTCATCATCACCACGAACCTCGCCTTCGGCTAGTGGCCTACCGTGTTCGGCGACCCCAAGATGACCACGGCGCTGCTCGACCGCGTCACCCATCACTGCGATATTGTCGAGACCAGTAACGACAGCTGGCCGCGCTGGTTCGCGCTGATCACCAACCCCGTATCGCTGGTCGCAATCGGCATGCCTTCGTTGCGGTTCGTGGTTCTCGCTAGTTTTTGTTGGATTTACGCGCTTAGGCGCCGCTGTTGACGGTCTTTTGAAAAGGCTCGTGACGGTCATTTCTGGAACGGATACAGTGTGCTGGCGAGTCGATTTCGACTGTTTTTCCTATTTTGCGCTGCCGATTGTCTTCGAAAGGTCGATAAAAAAATTAGCTCGAATAATCCAATGATTTCAAAAGCGTAGTTTTTTGACGATCCCGCTGTCGGTCATTTCGGTGAAAATATTTTTTTCGCCAACCATTTCAATGCCTTATAGAACCGAAAACAATTGAGTGGGAGTGAAAGAATCGTGAGTTTTTTGTGAATTATCTTTTATTTACAGATATTCGCGCATCGCACTGGATATCATAAATTCTGCATCATAGCCGACGCTTTCCGGCGCTCAGCCCATTTGCGACACCCAAGCGATCCGTCGCCTGAGGGGCCAAATGCAGACGAGTGCGAGGCTGCAATCTAAAGCCCCTTGACGGCCAGCGCAGCGGTCAACGCGCATGTATCGAAATAGAAAGGGGTGCCTTCGATGACGCGGTCGTCCGCGAGACGAAGCACTTCGGCGAAAGGTTGGGTGAGTGTGACGCCGGTTTCACGAGCTGTCAGGGACAAATTGCAGCGCATGTATAGCATGTCTCCAGACAGGGTCGCGGTCCGTTTCTCGATCGCCATGTCGGACCACGCCTGACCCATTGAGCGGATAAGCTTCGCTACACCGGCCAACCCATGCCAGACGCCGGCATAAGGAAGCGAGGCAGGCTCGTAGATCCTGCAATCTACATGGAAGATCTCGGCGAGTTGATCGAGCCCATCGTCGGGCGAAGACATAAAGCCGAACTCGGCTTCGAACATCCGGTCGAGCAGCGCCGCTGCCGCGGCATCATTGGGAAGCGATGACATGATATTGCTTTCGATTGGAGCAGCTATAGGTCTTTTGAACGATGTCGAACCCCGCCACGTCCCGCTTGTTGCGCTCAAACCCTGATTAGCTCGGCTCAAGAACGAGGTTCCGCCACGTCGCCGTCGGTCCGCGAAAATCGACCGCCTCGCCGTCACTGGTGAAAAACAACCCCGACTCTGTCTCGGCGATCAGCCGCACACCGTTGATCTCAAGGTAGCCGTGACGGCGCTCGACGAGCACGTCCATCGCGGGCTTTCCCCACTGGCGGACGCGATAAGAGCCGAGATAGCGTTGCCATTCCTTTCGATCGGGACCCAGAAGATCGTCGGGCCCACCGTTATAGTCGAGGCTGGCCTCGCCTTCCCAACATTCGAGGTGCGGTGGCAAGTCGTCCCGCGCTGGATAATAGCGATATCCGACGGTCTCGCCTTCGACGTTGACCGCAAAATATTCGTCCGGCGCGGTGGCCACCAATCGCTCGCCGGAGTCGGCCTTGTCCTTTCGGAACTGGAGCTTGCCGTCCGTTGCGCCAATCGTCCCGCTAACATTTCTGCCGACATAATGGCCGCGCAGGGCCCGGACGCGATCCGCGGGAAGTTGAATCGGCGCCAGCGATGTGATTGGGAGGCGGGGCGTGCGCGGCCCAAAACGCCCTGCCAATGCCTTGTCGATAAGATCCATGCCGAAACGATAGCCAGCGAGCGCGGGACGGTTGAACAGAGCGGCCCATCCGATCTCGGCTTCCGGGCAATAAACGAAATTGCATCCGAAGCCGAAGCCGCCGCCGCGATGGTGCAGGAGACGGAGCGGCGTCTTTCCATAGGCTCGTTCACTTCGCATGACGCCGAGTCCATAGTCTCCGCCCAGAGCGAAACTGTGCATTTCAGCCCAAAGTTCGGGGGCAAGGTGCTGGCGGCCCTGCCATCGACCGCGACCGGCAAGGAAGGCGGCATACGCCGCCATGTCGCGTGCGGTGCTCCACACGCCCCCCGAAGCGACGAGCGGCGTTACCAGAGGGATCGAGTCATAGCCTTTGTGGGTACCCGCCGCGCGGTTCGCGGCGACCAAGTAAACCCGTGGATCGGCGGTGCTCGAACGCATGCCCAGCGGTTCGAAAATCCGGCGCCGCAACCATTCCGCATAAGACACACCGACAACGCGCTCGACGATATGCCCCGCGAGATCGTAACCGAGGTTCGAATAGCGATAGCGGTCGCCGACGGGGAAACGCAGCCAGGTGTCGGATATGCTGCGGACGTGCGCCGCAAAGTTCGGCGCCGCCGGATCATAATTATTCCCGATGGGCGCCTCGTGCGTAAACCCTGCGCGGTTGGCGAGGAGCAACCGCAATGTGATTCTGTCGCCCGGGGTCGCTTCGAACCGGCTGTTGACCCGAAACTCCGGCCAATAGCGCGTGATCGGCACATCGAGATCGAGCAGACCGTCCTGCACTGCGAGCAGAACGGCAACGGCCGCGAAGCTTTTCGAGGTCGACTGGATGCTGAACAGCGTATCCGGGTCGACCGCCCTATCTGCTGCCATTCCGAAGCCTTCGATCCAAACCGGACGACCCTGATGGACGAGGCATATCGCCGCGGCGCCTATCCCGCTGTCCGCCATCGCGTGCTTTATCGAGATGCGCTCGGCCGCCATCAAAGCACCATATTGCCCGGACTCCGCCGCTTCGGCGGACTCGCTCGCGGCTGCGGCACCGGCCAGCGGAAGCACTGCAGCTTGAGAAAGAAAGGATCGGCGATCGACTATGGTCATGGGTCTTCCTTGAATATGCTGAAGGAGGCGGCAGGCATCCGGCCTGCGATGTCGATCCGCGCGCTACGAAAGCTGTCGGGTCGCGAGAGCACCCTATGGATCGCGCCATCCGATCATCGGCCAATTCGATGCCCGATGAGATCGATTTCGCGGCGAATGGAGACGGCTTCTGCGGGCGTCGAAGCAAGGGACATTCCTTTGGCGAAAGAGCGCCGCGCTTCTGGCTCGCGCAGCAACCGGATCACGATCAAGGATTTCCAGCAGACCTTCACCAATGTCGCCGCCAATGCGACCCTGTCGGGCATCGCAGCCGACGCCGGAAAATATGCCTCGATCCTGCGCCTCGCCGCCGTGTTCGCCGATCCCGCGAACGGCGATTTCGCGCGCGCGACCGGCGTACCGTCGGCAATGGGCATCGACAGCACGACGCGCCAGATGTGGACGAAACGCCTCGCCGAATATGGCATCGCGCCCGCCGAACCTGCGCAAGTCTTCGACGCCGCCTATATGCAGTTGATGAAGACGCAGATCTTCACCAACTGGCCCGCGAATTACAGCCACATCACACTGGAAGATAACGACACGGGCCACAGCTACACCTATGCGCAGCGCTGCCACTTCCCCGGACCGCCGACGACGACACCCTGCTGATGCACCGCATTGCCGGTTCCGGACGGTTGCGGGCATTCCGCGAATTGCTGCAAAGGCTGGATTCGGCTTGCTGACGCGCTCAGCGGAACGTCCGATATCGGGCGCAAAACAGACAATGCCAATCGCCTCGCAAATGCCAGCGTCGTACTATCAGATTTTGGCGGCTACCATCTGAACCTTGGCGCAATCGCCCCTGCCCGAAACCTGTGAATATCGCGCCGACCCGTGAATTATTGACACGGTTTTCGGCAGAATAATCTTGGTAAGACATCAGGACGATACGCACGCGATTAGGATTTTTTGCCATAGTTTCCTTCGCGGAGGCCATTGATATGCCCTGCACTTCCGACAGCCTCACTGACGCAATTGGGCGCCGCCGAGCCGTTGCACGATCATGGCTGCCCCCACACCCATAGCCCCCGTCAAGACGACCATTCCATAACGCCCGTTGCAGGCATCGAGGGCGTCGAGCAGCGTCGACGTCAGAATCGCGCCGCTGGCGCCCATCGGATGACCCTTCGCCAGATGCCCGCCGCCGACATTGACGCACGACGGATCGGCGTCGCGATCGCGGAGGAATTTGGCGATGGTGACGGCAAAGGCCTCCATGAATTCGATCCGGTCGAGATCCGCAAGACCAAAGCCGGCGCGCGCGAGCACCTTGTCCATCGCCGCGAAGCCAGCGGTCAGCGAGGCGGCCGGATCGCCGCCGCTTTCGGCAAAGGCGATCACGCGGGCGCGCGGGGCGATGCCGAGCCCTTCGGCGCCAACGAGCGCAAGCCCCGCACCGTCGCAGATCGGCGGCGCGTGCGCGATGCTGTGGAGCGGCTCGAACGTCGCGCCGTCGAGCGCGCCGGCATATTGCTGCTGCAAGTCGCCGAAGGCAGGCGGCGCGGCGGCTAGCGATTCGGCCGTGGTTTGCGGCCGGATGCATTCTTCGCCGGTCAGCGCGCCGGTCACGATGCGCGAATGCTGCAAGAACGGGTCGGCGTCGCCCGCCGCGGCCTTTTGCTGCGAGGCGAGAGCAACCGCGTCGAGCTCGGCGCGGGTGATGCCTTCGGCGTTGGCTAGCCGGTCGGCGGCGAGCACCGGCGGGACAAAGCGCGCGCGGGCCGGCAGGCTGTCGTCGTCATAATAGGCCGCGCGGTCGCCCAGAAATGGGCTCCGGCTCATCGATTCGACCCCGCCCGCGAGGATGCTCGTGACTTCGCCGCTCGCGATCTTTGCGACCGCCTGACCGATCGCAGACAGCCCTGATGCACAATAATTGTTGATGCTGTGCGCCGTGGTGGTGTCGGGGAGGCCCGCATGGAGCTTCGACACCAGCGCGATATGCCCGCCCTGCGCGCCGCTTTGCGTAACGCAGCCGAGGAGCAGCGCATCGGGATTGGCCGCAACATCGCCACAGCGCGCCGCGAGCGCCCTCACCTGCTGGCGCACCAGTTCCTGCGGGCTCAGCGCGGCGAGACCGCCGTCGGGCCGCGCCTTGCCGCGCGGTGTCCGCACCGCGTCATAGAGATAGACGTTGGCCAAGAATCAGACGCCGACGACGAAACTGACCGCGGTCGTCGCGCTGCCGCCGACGTTGAAGGTCGCAAAATTGCGCGCGCCCTCGACCTGATAGTCGCCCGCGTTGCCGGTGACCTGGCGCCAGCTGTCGAGCAGCATCCGAACCCCCGTCGCGCCGACCGGATGACCGAGCCCGATCAGCCCGCCCGACGGATTGACGGGCAGCTTCCCGCCCAATGCAATCGTGCCATCCTCGACCGCGCGCCAGCTTTCGCCGGGCTTGGTGATGCCGAAATGGTCGATCGCCATATATTCGGTGATCGAGAAACAATCATGCACTTCGACCCCGTCGCACGCATAAACGTCGGGCATCTCGGCGCGCTTCAGCGCATCCATCATCGCCTTGCGCACGCTGGGGAAAACATAATCGCCGCCGCGGCTGCCCGCGACCTTGGTTGCATAGAGCAGGGGAGCGGTGGCATGGCCCCAGCCCTTGATGCGCGGGATGCTGTCGATCGAAATGCCGCGGCGTTTCGCATAGGCTTCAGCGACCTCGCGCGAAGCAAGGAAGATCGCTGCGGCGCCGTCGGTGACCTGTCCGCAATCGGATTTACGAAGCGAGCCTTCGATCAGCGGATTGACCTCGTCATTCTCGGCCAGATGATCGTCGGTGATCGCCCAGCCGCGCGTCTGCGAGTTCGGGTTCTTCTTGGCATTGGCGAAATTATTCGCCGAGATGCCGCGCAGATGCGCGTGATCGAGCCCGAAGCGTTCGTCATATTCCTCGGCGACGCGCGCGAACATGTACGGCCACAGGTAGCGCGCCTCCTGCGCCTCGCGTCCCGCCCACGCCGCGGCGCCGAGATATTCGGCGGCGCGCTGGCCGGGGACGTTGCGCATCAGCTCGATCCCGAGCACGAGCGCGAGGCCGTAGCGTTCGGCCTCGATCTCCGCCGTGGCGGCGAGGATCGCGATGCTGCCCGAGGCGCAGGCGGCCTCGTGGCGCGAGGCCGGAATGCCGGCAAGGTCGGGATGGACATGGCCGAAGAAGCCGCCGAGCTGGCCCTGTCCCGCAAACAGTTCGCCGACGAAATTGCCGACATGCGCGGTTTCGACTTCCTTCGGTTCGATGCCCGTGGCGGCGAACGCGGCTTCGGCGACGTCGCGGAACAGCTCGAACAGTCCACCGCCCTCGCGTTCGAGATTGCGCGCGAAATCGCTCTGCGCGCCGCCGAGGATGAAGACGTCTTTCGCCATGTCAGGCTTCCTTTTCGAGAGTGGCAAGCGCCATTTCGCGCACTTCGCTGCGCATCACCTTGTTGGTGACGTTGCGCGGCAGCGCGTCGAAGCGGAACAGGCGTTCGGGCAATTTGAACACCGCGAGATCTTTTTCGCGGAGATAGTCGGCAACCTCGCCGATCCCGATGTCGCTTGTCCCGCGCGGGACATAGGCAAGGCCGATACGCTCGCCCATCGTCGGGTCGGGAAGCGAGAAGGTGCATGCCTCGGCGAGCAACGGATGCCCGCCGAGCAACTGGTCGATCTCCTCGGGCGAGATATTGACCCCGCCGCGGATAATCAGATCCTTGCAGCGCCCGACGAAGCGATAGAAATCGCCGCCCTCGGCGATCTCGAACAGGTCGCCGGTGCGGAACCAGCCGTCGTCGGTGAAGGCTTCGGCGGTGCGCTCGGGGGCGTTGTGATAGCCCTCGAACAAGGTCGGCCCGCGAATCTGCAATTCGCCCGACACGCCATCTTCCTCGATCGGGTCGCCGCCGCCCGGCGGGACAAGCCGGCTTTCGATATTATGCGCACGCCCCTCGCCATAGGGGCGCTGATAGGTGCCGCGGCGCGGGAACAGGCTCGCGCGCTTGTCGGGATCGGGCATGTCGCCCTCGCCGGTGATGAAGCTCATCCCCTCGTTCGACCCGAAGACGTTGACGATGATAATGCCGAGCTTTTCCTGAAAGCCGCGCACCATCGCGGGCGCGAGCGGCGCCGAGCCCGAGGCGATGACGCGCAGGCTGGAGAGGTCAACCGACGCCAGCAACGCCTCATTCTGGAGCAGCATGTTGAGCACCGCAGGCGGCGCGATCGTCAGGCTCGGCCGCTCGGTTGCGATCTGCTTGAGATAGACGCCGGGATCGAAGGGATGGTGCAGCACCATCGTTCCCGCGCTCGTCAGCCAGCACATGGTGATGCCGCCGATGCTCGCCATATTGATGAGCGGAAACGGGTTGAGCAGCACGTCGCCCGGCCCGACCTTCATCGCTTCATAGCCCGCGCCCGCGACCGCGATCCAGTGATTGTGGCTGCGCGGCACGCCCTTCGGCACGCCGGTGGTGCCCGAGGTCCAGCAGATGGTGAAGATGTCGTCGGCGTCGACAGGGTTCGCCGCGACATGCGCCGCGAGGCTCGCTTCGTCTCCCCTTGCGACCGAGAGGTCGAGCGCATCCACCGGCGGGTTCGGGCCGAAAGTCATCAGCCGGATGTCGTCGAGTAGCGGTGCCGCGACGCCGACATGGTCGCAGCCCTTGACCTGCGTCGCACAGACGAACGCCTTGGGTTCGACGACGCCGATCATGGCTTTCAGCTCGTGGCTGCGATACTGCACCGCCGCCGGGCTGACGATCGCGCCGATCTGCGCGGCGGCGAAATAGAGCGCAACGAACTCGCTGATGTTGGGCAATTGGACGAGCAACACGTCATCCTTGCCGATCCCTGCGACGACCAGAGCGCCAGCCAGCCGGTCAATTTCGGCCTCGAGTTCGGCATAGGTCAGACGCTGCGGTTCGCCGAAGGCAAAGTCGCCGCGATTGGGTGCATCGACCAGCGCCAGCCGATCGGGATGCGCCACCGCATTGGCGAAAAACAGGTCGGCGAAACTCTTGTCGCCCCACCAGCCGCTTTCGCGATGCTGTCGCCGTTTATCCTCTCCCGCGGCGATCATGTCAGGCGGCCAGCACGCTGTTGTCGCCCATGCCGATATCGTCGCCGGACGCCCAGACGGTGTGCGTTCCCGAACAGATGCGCTCGGGCAGGATGATCCGGCACACCGGCCCCGCCGCTACATTCTTGGCGTCGATCAGCACGCATTCGGATTTGTCGGTTTCGAGGTCGGCTATGAACGAGACGAGGTAACCGTCATCCTCGTCCTTGGCATCGATGCGCGGCGCGAAGGGCGCCTCGCTGCCAAAACGGCCGGGACCGAATTCATAGGATTCGCTCGTGCGGGCGTTGAGGTCGTGCTTCACCAGCCCGCGGAACAGGAACCAGCCCGGCTCGGGGATCGCGCTATATGCGTAGCGATAGGGCTTGCCCGCATAGCGGTGGTTGAACATCCCGAATTCGAGGTCGCGGTCGTCGAGCCGCTCTTCGATCGTTTCACCGGTCTTGAGGTTAAAGCGCCAGCGGTGGAGACGCGGCTTGAGCAGCCCCTGGTCGAGATACGCCATCATCCGCTCCAGCCCCTCGGGCGCGTTCGGATAGGATTTCGGCATCGGCTCTTCCTGATAATAGCCGTCGAGGATGATCTCGTCGCCTTCCTCCCACGCGTTCAGCCAATGGAGCGTGTACGTCGGCTCGGCGGTGAACCAGCGGATGTCCTCGGGCTGACCGTGCCGCGGAATGATCGCAAAGCGCGTCTTTTCGTCGGGGTGGAACTGCACGACGTGCAGGTTCCGCTCAAGCAGCTCCTCGTTCCAGTAGAGCGGCATGTCGTTGAGGATCGTGTAATTCTTCGTGAACGCCATGTCGTGCGGCAGGCGCGGCCCGGCGAGGGGGATCGGGATATAGTGCTTCAGCCTGTTGTCCGCTCCGACCACGCCATAATGCATGTAGGGCGCGTGCTTCGAGTAATTGAAGAACATCAGCTCGCCCGTCGCGAGGTCGACCTTGCAATGCGCCGAAATGCCGTCGAGCGGCACCCAGCTTTCGGTGCCGAACTGTTCGAGCGTGAACGGGTCAAGCCGGTATGCTTCACCGCATTGATAGAAGGTCGAGATGATCTTGCCCGCATGGATCGCGACGTCGGTCGAGCTGCTATCCTTCAGCCACTCCTGCGCGCCCCAACCGTGGCGCGTCGACTTGTGCGGCGGTTCCATCAGCCCCGCCCAGAGAGAGCGGCCGGCTTCCTTCTCAGCCTCGAATCCCTTGGTGCGGACGAAGCGGCTGCGATAGCTCGCGCGGCCGTCCTTGAACGAGATCGCGTGGATGAAGCCGTCGCCGTCGAACGGATGATAGCGGCCGATCGGCTCGTGGATCTGGTTCTCGCCGGTGCGCACGTAAACGCCGTCGATGTCGGTCGGGATATTGCCGATCACCTCCGCATCGCCATTGGCGAAGATCGCGTTCCATTCATTGTAGGTCGGGCGCCACGCGCCCTTCATATATGGGTGGTCGTTCGGCTGGATCGTCGATGCGATCGTCTCGACAAGCTCTGCGGTCATGCGATGACTCCTTCGGCGGGGGCAAATCGCGGCCTTGCGGCGGCGGCATCATATTCGGAAACGAGGCGATCGACGATAGTCGCGACGGGTTCGACACCGCGCACCGCGCCGACCCCTTGCCCCGCGGACCAGACATTCTTCCACGCCTTGGCATCGTCCTGCGCGTCGGAGAAGTTGGGGCGCTTGTCCTCGGGCATGTTCGCGGGGTCATAACCCGCGGCGATCAGGCTCGATTTCAGCCAGTTGGCGGTCACACCGGTGATACCCTTTGAAGGAATAATGTCCTCGGCGCCGGCCGCGACGACCATATCCTTATACCCCGGCACCGCCATGCTCTCGGCGCAGGCGATCAGCGAGGTGCCGAGATAGGCGAAATCGGCGCCCAATATTTCGGCGGCACGGACGGCATGCCCCGTCGAAATCGCTCCGCCCAGCACGAGCGGCCCGTCCCAGAATTGCCGAACCTCCTCGACGAAGGCGAAGCCGGCGGTCGCGCCGGTGTGCCCACCCGCGCCCGCGGCGACGAGCACAAGCCCGTCAACCCCGGCCGCAGCCGCCTTGCGCGCAAAGCCGACCGAATTGACGTCGGCGAAGACGAGCCCGCCGTATGAATGGATTTCCTCGACCACCCGCGCCGGGCTGCCCAGCGCGGTGATGACGAGCGGCACCTTGTGCCGCACGACGCAGGCGAGATCGTCGGGAAGGCGGCTGTTCGACGGATGGACGACCAGGTTGACCGCCCACGGCGCCGCCTCGGGGTCGTTCGACAGCGCCGCATCGATCCGGCTCACCCAATCCTCCAGGTCGGCGGAGGTGCGCGCATTGGGCGCAGGGAAGCTGCCGATCACGCCGGCCCGCGATGATGCGATCACCATCTCGGGTCCCGACACGAGGAACATCGGCGCCGCGATCGCGGGCAGGCGCAAATTGCGCGTCAACGCAGGTGGAAGGCCGTGTCCCGGCAAGGCTAATCCTCTCTCAAATTATCTGACTTGCATAGTGATACTTAAAGCCCTTATGAGTCGCAAGGCAAGAAAAACATCGCGGCGGTGGTCGCCAAGACGATGGTGCATGGGAGGACCCTATGAAGAGCTATTTTGTCGCGCTGCTTACCGCATCGGCACTCGCCAGCCCCGGCATCGCTTTCGCTCAGGACGCAGCGCCTACCCCCGAATCCACCGAGGATCAGGGCGGGCTCGAGGAAATCATCGTCACCGCGCAAAAGCGCGCCGAGGGACTTTCCGACGTGCCGATCTCGATCTCGGCGGTCAGCGGCAAGCAGGTCGAAAGCTATGGCCAGACCAACCTCGAACAGATTTCATCGTCGGTCCCGAACCTGAAGATCACCCAGACCGCGATCGCCAACCGCATCGCGATCCGCGGCATCGCCTCGGGCGACAACAAGGGGTTCGAACAGTCGGTCGCGATGTTCGTCGACGGCGTCTATTACGGCCGCGACCAGCTCTCGCGCCTGCCGTTGATCGACATGGAGCGCGTCGAGGTGCTGCGCGGGCCGCAGCCGACCCTGTTCGGCAAGAATGCGATCGCCGGCGCAGTGAACATCACGACGCGCAGCCCGACCGACGAATTCGAGGGCTCGGTGACCGGCCTCTATGAATTCAATCACAAGGAATTCCAGCTCAACGGCGTGCTGTCGGGCCCGCTGAGCGACGGCGTCGAAGCGCGCGTCGTCGGTTATTACCGGACGATGGACGGCTATTTCTATAACCAGAAACTCGACCGCGACGAGCCGAGCGTCGACGAGAAATATGTCCGCGGCAAGATCGAGTTCGACAAGGGTGGGCCGTTCGCCGCCGAGCTCAAGCTCGAATATGCCGATTTCGAGGCGAAGGGGCAGCCGCGCGACGTGTTCGGCGCGGTCGGCAACTATAACACCGTGTTCCAGGGACCATTCTTCGTCAGCACGAACCCCGATTATGTCCGCGAGGACAATGGCTATGAAAGTCGCAACAAGGTGTTCGGCGCGACCCTGAACGCCGACCTCGAAATCGGCGAGCATACGCTGACCTCGGTCAGCTCGCTGCTCGACTACAAGACGCGCGAGATCGTCGACGTCGATTTTTCGGGGATCAGCTTCCTCGACGGCACGAACCTTCGCGAAGATTATCGCCAATATTCGCAGGAACTCCGCCTCGCCTCACCCGGCGGCGAAACGTTCAACTATATCGGCGGCATCTATTACCAGCATGCGAAGCTCGACGTGCAGGACTTCACGCGGTTCAACCCGACCTTCCTCGCGCTCGGCGCGCCGTTCAGCGCGCTCGGTGATACGCGCAACGACCGCGACTATACGCAGAAATCGGACCTGATCTCGGCTTTCGCACAGGGCGAATTGTCGGTAACCGACCAGCTTCGCATCACCGCCGGCGCGCGCTTCAACCATGAGAAGAAGAGTGGACGCCGCACGCTGGCGATCGTCAAGGGGCCACTCAGCACCGCGCCGTTGCCGGTGGTCACCGCGGTGTTCCGCGCGCTCAATATCGAGGCGCACAGCGTCTCGGGCAAATTGAGCGAGGACAGCTTCAACCCGATGGTCAACGTCCAGTATGACGCCACCGACGACTTGATGCTCTATGCGTCCTTTGCCCGCGGGACAAAGGCGGGCGGCTTCGACATTCGTTCGAACTCGCTGCCGGGATCGACCACGGTCGCGAAGCCCGGCGCCTTCATGTTCGAGGACGAAAGCGCCGACAATTTCGAGGCGGGGCTGAAATACAAGGGGCGCAATATCGCGTTCAACCTGTCGCTCTATCGCACCAAGTACAAGGACCTTCAGGTCAACATCTTCGACGGCACGCTCAATTTCAACGTCCGCAACGCCGCAGCGGCCACCACGCAGGGGGTTGAGGCCGACTTCCGCGCCGCGGTTGCCGACGGGCTGACGATCAGCGGCGCGGTCGCCTATCTCGACTTCAAATTCACCAACTTCACCGACGGCCAGTGCTTCTATTTGCAGGCGCCGGGGCCGAACGGCTTCTGCGACTATTCGGGCAAGCGCAACGCGCTCAGCCCCAAATGGTCGGGCAATTTGAACGTCGACTATACGACGCCGGTGACGAGCGACATCAAGGTCGCATTCAACGTCAACGCCGACCTCTCCTCCTCCTATATCGCGGCGGCGAACCTCGACCCGCGCACCCATCAGGATGGATATGTGAAGCTAGGCGCGCGGCTCGCGCTGGCGCAGGTCGACGATCGCTGGGAAGTGGCGCTGATCGGGCGCAACCTCACCAACCAGCGCATCCTGCAGACTGGAAGCGCGATGCCGCTCGCGACGACGATCACGCGCGGCGCTGGCAACGCCTATAATGGCATCGTCGACCGTCCGCGCACGATCGCGGTGCAGCTGACCGGGCGCTTCTGATGGCGGGCGGGAGGGCGGAGGCTCCGCCCTCCCGCTCCCGGCGCGCGCCTTGTCGATGCATCCGTCCTGGTTTAGGGGCATGGCGACGCAAGGGATGGCTTTGGCTTGAAACACGACCGCACGATCAGGGCCTGTTCGATCTGGCGCGCGCTGGAGGTGGTCGGCGACGTTCCCGTCCTGCTTATCATGGAACAGGCGTTTCTGGGTGTGCATGGCTTTGACGAATTCGTCGCGCGCACGGGGCTTGCCCGCTCGGTGGTCAACGGCCGCCTCAAAAAGCTGGTCGAGGAAGATTGCCTGTCCAAACGGCCCAAAAAGGGCGGACGCGGTTTCCATTATATGCTCACCCCAAAGGGACGCGACCAGTTTCCCAACGCGCTGATGATGCTGCGCTGGCAGCATAAATGGGAAGCGGCGAGCCGCGATTTCCAGGTTCGGCTCTATCATGCCACCTGCGGCAGTGCGACCGAACCGGTCCCGGTCTGTCATTGCTGCCGCGCCGAAATCAACCCGCGCGACGTCGCATGGCGGGAGGGGCCGGGCCTGGTTCAGGTCACCCCCGCCTATGAACGCCGCCGCTTCTGCGGCGATGTAGGCAGTCGCCGACCGGGCGGTCGGCCACTGGTCGACACGATGATCGAATTGTTCGGCGACCGCTGGGCGACCTTGGTCGTCCGCGCAATGTTCACCCGCATCAATCGCTTCGACGAGATTCAGCGCGACACGCTGATGGCCACCAACATTTTGACCGGCCGCCTCGACCGCCTCGTCAAGCAGGGCATTTTGCACGCCGTGCCCTATTCGGCGCACGCGGATCGCTTTGACTACCGCCTCACCGAGAAGGGCCGCGACCTCTACCCCGTGATCCTCGCGCTCCTGCAATGGGGCGACCGCTGGTTTTCCGACGAGCGCGGGCCGCCGGTCCTTTTGACCCACACCCCCTGCGGCAATGATCTCAAGATGGTCGTTGCGTGCAGCCATTGCGGCGACGAGCTTGCACTGGGCAACAGCTCATTTGAAATTCAGGCGACCGGGCATCGCGCAAGCGGAGAATGTTAAGCCAAGGATAGGGCCTCTGTCAGCCGGGTCCATCGGGACCGACAAGATCGAGCCTGTCCGACCATGGATCGTTTCCAGACCGCGCCGCGCCATCGGGGGCGAAATCCATCACGTCGCCGCCACGAAAGCGGGGCCAGGCGGCGAGGCCAGGCCCATTCGGATCACCGGTTTTCACGAAGTTGACGACATAAGCGCTGACGGTTCGGGCGATCGCCCTGTCCCCGGCGGTCGTCGCCGGACCATATTTGGTCGCGACCGTATCCAGAAAATAGGGGATCTCGCTCGCGTGCGCCACGCCCTTCGACCCCGCGCGCACCGACTCGGCGACATAGGAAAGCGATAGTGATAGGCGGGCTGCGCGGCCTCGGCGGCGCGTCCAGCGACATAGCGCGCCGGCTCGATCATGAACCTGTCGCCGCCAACCTTGAGCGCCACGTCGAAAAAGCCGCCGTCGCCCAGACATTGACGGCCAGACAGTCTTCCGAGGGCGGCGTGCCGAAGGGCGCGGCATCGCTCGGGAACGGCAGCTGCATGCAGTCGTGCCCGAAGGCGGTCGCACCGCGAACGCCTGCCCAGGGAATGACCGGCTGCGGCGCACGCCAGCGGAGCTCGCCCATCGGGGGAGCGGCGAAAAGAAACCGGCTGGCGCGTAATAAGGAGCGCCTTGGGTGGGAAGAGCGCGCTCCCGACTGCCGAGCCGATACCTCCTTCTTCCTGACCCTAGGTGGTGCCTCGCACAACAAGACTCGTCGGCAACAGAATATTTCCTGTGCTGAAACCTTCGGGATCCGCGACGAGACGCACAGCCTGAAAGGCCAAGTCGGCTATCGGCTGATGAATGGTCGTGAGCGGCGGCCAGACGAGCTGGGCGATATAGCTGTCGTCGAACCCCGCGACCGCTATGTCTTCGGGGATCGAGCGGCCCAGCTCGCGAATGCCCGCCATCGCACCGATCGCGACCTCGTCGTTGAACGCAAAAATGGCATCGGGCAATTGCCCGACGTCCCGCAGAAGATCGAGCGTTGCAATCCGCCCGGCCTCTGCGATCGATTCATTCAATTCGATGCGAGCGAGCGCGACGCCCGCGGGATCGCCGCCCAAGGCGCCCAGCGCGTTGCAGAAGGCCCGCTCGCGGACCATCGCGGCTGCATGATCGGCGGGGCCGGCGATGATCGCGAAACGGCGGCGTCCACCGTCCCACAAATGCGTCACCAGCTGCTCCACCGCCCGACGCTCGTCGGCGCCGACCGCGACCGAGCGGCCAAGCTGCTCGCCGGGGGCGATGCGCACATAAGGCAGGCCGTCGCGATCAAGGGCGTCGAGCAGCTTTTCGTCGTCGCAGACCGGCGGGGTCAGGATCAATGCGTCGCAATGGGCGCCGCGCAGCCCCTGCTCGTAGCGATCGACGACGCTGTCGGCGCCATGATCGAACTCCTCGAGGACGAGGTGATACCCGTACTGGCGGCAAGCCTTCGCCGCCCCCCGGAATATCTCCGCGAAATAGAAGGAGGACAGGTGCGGCATGAATGCGCCGATCAGGAAGGAGCGTGACGCCGCCAGCGACCGTGCCGCCTGATTGACGCGATAGCCGGTTTCGCGGATCGCCGCCTCGATGCGTTCGCGCGTCGCGGCGCTGACATTGGCGTTGCGGTTGACGACGCGCGACACGGTCTTCGCCGATACGCCGGCGATCGCGGCGACATCGTCCAGGGTAGCAGGCTTTTTCACGGCGGGACCAATAGGATTCATCGCGCCTAGTTAGACGCGGAATACGTATCCAGTCCACCCTTTATGTCAGCGCTGACATTTTTCATTGTCAGCGCTGACATGATTAGATAGCTAGCGATTCGAAAACAGATCAAAAGGGAGAGTTTGATGGGATCGTGGCTTTGCCGCGCGGCGTTGCTCGCCGCCTGTTCGATGTCAGCTATTGCACCGGGAGTCCAGGCGCGGGATGCAGTGGACGACGCTGATCGCCGCGCCGCCGCCGCCGAAGCCGTGATGACTAATGCCGAGCGGGTGACCCTGCTGAACGGCATCTTGGCCATGCCCCTTGGCGACGTGAAAATCCCCAAAGGTGTCCCGTTTGGCGCGGGATATATTCCCGGCATCCCTCGCCTCGACGTTCCCGCGCTCACTGAAACCGATGCCAGCCTTGGTGTGTCCTACCTTGGCGGCCTACGCGGCGACGGGGCGACCGCGCTTCCGTCGGGAATGGCGATGGGCTCGACATGGAGCCCCGACCTCATGCGCAAGGGCGGCGCGCTGATCGGCGGCGAAGCCCATGCCAAGGGGTTCAATGTCCTGCTCGCGGGCGGCATCAACCTGGTCCGCGATCCACGTGGCGGCCGCGCCTTCGAATATCTGGGCGAAGACCCGCTGCATTCGGGGCTGCTCGGCGGCGCGGCAGTTGCGGGCATCCAGTCGCAGGGCGTGATTTCGACGATCAAGCATTTCATACTCAATCCGACCGAGATCGGGCGGCAGTTCCACAACGGCATCATCGACGAAGGCGCGCTGCGCATGAGCGACCTGCTCGCCTTCGAGATCGCGATCGAAACGGGTCAGCCGGGGTCGGTCATGTGCGCGTACAACAAGGTCAATGGTGTGCAGGCGTGCGGCAACGACCGGATGCTGAACGGCATCCTCAAGGGCGACTGGCGCTACAAGGGCTGGGTGATGTCCGACTGGGGATCGGTCCGGGCAACCGATTTCGCGCTCGAGGGCCTCGACCAGCAATCGGGCTCGCAGCTCGATGCGGCGGTGTTCTTCGGCCAGCCGCTGCTCGACGCCGCCAATCGCGACAAGCGCTATCAGCGCCGCATCGCCGACATGAGCCGGCGCGTGCTGCGCTCCATCTATGCCGTCGGGGTCGATCGCAACCCGCCGCGCAAGGCGCCGATCGATGTCGCCGCCGGCGCCGCGGTCGCACAGGAGATCGCCGAAAAGGGCATGGTCCTGCTCCAGAACCGCGACAATATCCTGCCGCTGGCCGCCTCGGCAAAGCGCATCCTGGTGGTCGGCGGCTATGCCGACGCGGGCGTGCTGTCGGGCGCCGGATCGTCGCAGGTGCAGGGTCAGGGCGGCCCCGCTGTCTCGCTCCCGACCATGAAGGACGGTCCGTTCACCGCGCTGATGGCGCAAAATTATCACCGCTCCTCACCGCTCGACGCCATTCGCGCCCGCGCGCCGCAGGCGGACGTCGTGTTCCGCGACGGCCGTTACCCGACCGAGGCGGCGATCGCGGCGAAAAACGCCGACCTCGTCATCGTCTTTGGAACGCAGTGGATGACCGAAGGGCTCGATGTCCCTGATCTCTCTCTGCCGCAAGGGCAGGATGCAATGATCGCGGCGGTCGCGAAGGCCAATCCAAAGACGGTCGTCGTGCTGGAGACCGGCGGACCCGTCGCGATGCCGTGGCAGGACGATGTCGGCGCGATCCTCGCGGCCTGGTATCCCGGCGCGCGCGGCGGCGAGGCGATCGCCGGGGTGCTGTTCGGCGACGTCAATCCGTCGGGCCGCCTGCCCGTGACCTTTCCCGCTTCGATCGCGCAGCTGGCGCGCCCCGCCCTCCCCGGCGCCGAGACCGTCGAGCCGAGCTTCGCCGGGCATGGCAAGCCCGGCCAGACGCTCGACATCGACTATAATGTCGAAGGCGCCGACGTCGGTTACCGCTGGTTCGCGCGCCAGCAGGCGAAGCCGCTCTATCCGTTCGGTTTCGGGCTCAGCTACACCCGCTTCGAACGCTCGGGCCTTGCGGTCACGGGCGGGGCGAGCCCCGCCGCGGCCTTCACGCTGCGCAACAGCGGCGCGCGCGACGGCGCCGATGTCGGACAGGTTTATCTGGTCGAAACGCCGCGCGGAAAAACGCGCCGGCTCGTCGCCTTCGCGCGCGTCGACCTGAAACCCGGCGAGACGCGCCGGATTGACGTGCCCATCGACCCGCGCCTGCTCGCCGACTGGGGACGCAAGGGCTGGACGATCGCGCCCGGCACCTATCGCTTCGCGCTCGGCGCGTCGGCCGAAGATCTGATCGAGGAAACGGGCGTCACGCTCGCCGGAAGGACCTGGAACTACCGCAAATAGACCATCACAAAACAGGGGGATGATATGAAGAGGATTTGGACTTCCGCCACCGCGCTCGGCGCCGTGCTCGCGGTCACGACACCGGCCTTCGCACAGGATGCCGCGGCGACCGACGAGCAGACCGGCGGCTTCGGCGAAATCATCGTCACCGCGCAGAAACGCGCCGAAAACCTGCAGGATGTACCGATTTCGGCGACCGTCGTCAGCGCCGATGCGCTTGCCTCGCGCCAGATTTTCGATCCGTCGCAGCTCCAGCTTGTAGCACCCAGCCTGCAGGTCAAAAGCTTCAACGCGGCGCTCGGCGCGTCGAATTTCTCGATCCGCGGCGTCGGCACGCTCAGCTTCTCGAACTCGATCGAAGCGAGCGTGACCTCGGTGATCGACGGCGTCGTCATGGGCAACCCGTCGCTCGGTTTTATGAACTATCTCGACCTCGCGCAGATCGAGGTGCTCAACGGCCCGCAAGGCATGTTGTTCGGCAAGAATGCGTCCGCCGGCCTCGTCAACATCACGACGCGCCGTCCCGAGATCGGCCGCTTCGACGGACAGGTCATGGGCGAGATCGCGCAGATGAAGGTGCCCGGCGACGGATTGCTCTATCGCCTGCAAGGCATCGTCAATGTTCCGCTGGGCGACACGGTGGCGCTGCGCGTCAGCGCGTCGCAGACGCATACCGACCCGGTGATCACGAATCTGGTTGATGTTCCCGGCAGCCAATATGGCCAGAACCAGACCAGCCTGCGCGCGAAGCTCTTGTGGGAGCCGACCCCCGAACTCAGCATCTATATCGCCGGCGACTATGCGCACTCCTCGGGCGTCGGATCGGGCGGCAGCGCCGATCGCATTGTCCGGCCCACCAGCCGCTTCGCCGCCGAAAACGCCGCGCTCGGCATCGTCGCCAATCCCGACAATTTCTTTTCGAGCTATGGCGCGCCGACGCGGGCCAATTTCGATGTCGGCGGGCTTCAAGCCAATATCGACTATGAATTCGAAAGCGGGCACACGCTGACCAGCATCACCGCCTGGCGGAAGTTCGATGCCGACAATCTGTTCGATTCGGACAAGCACCGCATCAATCTTCTCGATACGAACCACCAGCTTTCGACGATCAGCCAGTTCACCGAGGAACTGCGGCTGGCATCGCCGGTCGGCCAGTTTTTCGAATATCAGTTCGGCCTCTATTATTATGATTCCAAGAGCGATTCCGACATTACCGCGGCGGGTGCCAATGGCGTGACGGCACCGCCGCCCGCCGGTTTCAATGCCTGGCTCGGCATTCACTCGACCGGCTCGATGACGTCGAAAAGCTACGCGGGCTTCGGTCAGGGCACGCTCAATATCAGCGACCGCTTCCGCTTCACCTTCGGCGGCCGCTATACATACGACAAGCTCAAGCTTCGCTCGGTCAGCGACGCGGCCGGGTTCGTCGTCCCGTTCGGCGCGGTGGGGTCGCGCAACCAGCGGATCAGCGAGGAGAATTTCTCGTGGCGCGTCGGCGCGCAATATGACCTGACCGACGACGTCATGGCCTATGCCTCGGTGGCGCGCGGTTACAAGGGACCGGGTTTCAACCTGACGATCGATCCGCGCGCGCCGCTGATCATGCCCGAAATCCCGACCTCCTATGAAGCCGGGATCAAGTCGACGCTGCTCGACCGCCACCTGATCTTCAACATCTCGGGCTACAGCTCGACCTTCAAGAATTTCCAGGCGCAGGCCTTCGACACGGCGAGCAACGGCTATGTTCTCCTGAACGCGGGCGAGCTCAAGTCGCGCGGGTTCGAGATCGAGGCGTCGGCGCTGCCCGCCGAAGGCCTCGTCTTCAATCTGGGCGTCAGCTATGTCGACGCCTTCTTCTCGGACTTTCAGGGCGACCGCTGCTATCCCTTCCAGCCGAACTGCCGCGCCAACGGAACGATCGACTCCTCGGGCAACCGCTTACCGAACGTGCCCAAATGGACGGTCAGCCTGACCGGCCGCTATGAAACACCGGTCAGCGAAAGCCATGCGGTGTTCGTGCAGGGCGCGCTCTACGCCCGTACCGGTTCGAACTTCAGTTCGACCGAGGATCCGAGCACGAAGCTGCCGGGCTATTCGCTGTTCGACGCCAGCATCGGGCTCAAACAGATCGACGACAAGTTCAAGCTGACGCTCTTCTGCCGCAACTGCTTCGACAAGCGCCAGCCGACCTTCATCAACTCCAACTCGCAGTCGCGCGGCGACTATTACCACATGTTCGGTCTCAACTCGTTCCGGACGCTCGGCGTGTCGCTGGAAGGTCGTTTCTAAAAAGAGGGGAGGCGCCGGGCCGTCGATTGGGACGGCCCGGCGTCACGCCCGGGAGGGTTCGCATGACCAAGAAATGGATCGCTGTTGCGGCCAGCGCCATCGCTCTGGCAGCATTTTCGGCGACGCCCGCCGCCGCCGAGGAAAAGCCCGGCGCACCGAAGCTGGTGGTCCTGATTTCGATCGACCAGTTCTCGGCCGATCTGTTCAGCGCGAGCCGCGGCGAATTTCAGGATGGGCTCGCCAGGCTGGCGCAGGGCATCGTCTATTCGAACGGTTTTCATGCGCAAGGCGTGACCGAAACCTGCGCGGGCCATGCGGTGATCGCGAGCGGCCGGCATCCTGTCGCGACCGGAATCATCGCGAACCAATGGTACGACCAGCGCGCCGGGGTCGACCGCTATTGCACCGACGATGGCATCCATGTCGCCGCACGCGCCAGCCGCAAGCTCGGCACCGGACCGGGAATGCTTGAGGTGTCGACGCTCGGCGACTGGCTCAAAGCCGCCGCGCCCGCCAATCGCGTCTTTTCGGTCGCTGGCAAGGATCGGTCGGCGATCATGATGGGCGGCCGCCATCCCGACGGCGCCTTCTGGTTCGACGGCAAACAGGGGTTCGACACCTGGGGCACCGATGCCGAGGATGCGCAGCGCCGCCTCGTGCCGCTTGCCGACCTGAACGCGGGTCTCGCACCGCGGCTCGCTGCGCCGCCCGTCTGGACCTACCAGCGCGAAAGCTGCCGCATGCGCGAGGCGGTGATCCTCCTACAAGGCGGCAAGAGCCTCCACGCGCATCTGCCGCCCGATCCGCCCGCGGCGATCCCGGGCCAACCACCGGCGAGCGGCCCGGCACTGCCGCCCTGGTTTTATGACCAGATCACAATCGACGCGGCCATCGAACTGATCGACGGACAGAGGCTCGGCCGGTCGCCAGGAACCGACCTGCTCGCGGTCGGCCTGTCGGCGACCGATATGGTCGGCCATGCCTATGGCACGCAGGGGCCCGAGATGTGCGACCAAATGGCGCGGGTCGACGCAGAGGTCGGCCGCCTCCTCAAACGGATCGGCGAGCTCAAGATTCCGGTCCTCGTCGCGCTCACCGCCGACCATGGCGGCGGCGACATCCCCGAACGGCTGACGGCGCGCGGCTATCGCGATGCCGGGCGGATCGATGCCGCCGCGCTGCTCGCCGACCTCAACGCCGCGGCGCGCGCCGTGACCGGCATCGACTGGAACCCGCTGCGTCCGGCGTTCTTCGACCCGACGCAGCTTGTCGTCGTCGACGCCCGTGGGCAGTCACTCGCCGATACCGCGCTCAAGAACCGCATCGCCGAAGCGACCGCGGCGCGCGCGCTCACCCGGCCCGGCATCGCCGGTGCCTGGACAGCGGCGCAATTGCAGGGGCGGAAGCCCGATCCGCGCCTGTCCCCCGACCTGCTGCCGGTCGCCGACCGTATGGCGCTGTCCTTCTATCCCGGGCGCAGCGGCGACATATTGCTCGCGACCGATCCGCTGAAGATCGCCGCGCCGCCGCTCCCCGGCCTGTTCATCATGGGGCATTCGGGACCCAGCGACTTCAATCGCCGCGTCCCGATCCTCTTCTGGTGGCCCGGTGTGGCGCATCAGGAACGCGCCCTGCCGGTACAGGCGGCTGATGTGGCGCCAACGCTTGCCGCCGCCATGCGGGTTGCGCCGGACGGTCCGGTCGACGGAGAATGCCTCGAACTCGGCGGAACCGGGACAGGCTGTCCGGTTCCGGCGGCATCGCGGCGATAATGTGAAAGGACAGACAATGCGGATATTCCCCACCGTCGCGCTCGCGCTGGCGCTCGTTTCTCCCGCGATGGCGGCGGACACCGCGCCGCAGCCCGTCGTCGACACGCGTAGCGGTGCCGTGCAAGGCGTCGCCGAAGGCCAGAGCATCGCCTATCGGGGGATTCCCTATGCCCTGCCCCCCGTCGGCGATCTGCGCTGGCGCGCGCCGCAGCCCGCCGATCGCTGGACCCAGGTTCGCGTCGCCGACCAGTACGGCCCCGATTGCATGCAGATTCCCTTCAAGGCCGACGCCGCGCCGCTGGGGGTAAAGCCGTCCGAGGACTGCCTCTATCTCAACGTCTGGACCCCGGCCGAACGGTCGCGCAAGAAACGCCCGGTGATGGTGTGGATCTATGGCGGCGGCTTCGTCAACGGCGGCAGCTCGCCGCCGGTCTATACCGGCCGGTCTTTTGCAGAATCGGATGTGGTTTTCGTCAGCTTCAACTACCGGCTCGGCCGTTTCGGCTTTTTCGCCCACCCGGCCCTGAAGCGCGAAGCCGATGGCGCGCCCACGGGCAATTATGCGATCCTCGACCAGATCGCGGCGCTGAAATGGGTGCAGGAAAATATCGCGGCCTTCGGCGGCGATCCCGGCAACGTGACCATTTTCGGCGAATCGGCGGGCGGCATGTCGGTGCATGCGCTGACAACGACCCCGCTTGCGAAAGGACTGTTTCACAAGGCGATCTCGATGTCGGGCGGCGGGCGCGATCTGATGGGCCCGCTGCGCACCGCGGCCCAAGCCGAAGCGATCGGCGCCGATTTCGCGCGGGCAAAGGGGATAGAAGGCGACGAGGCGGGCGCGCTCGCCGCGCTTCGTGCCCTGCCGGCCGACAGCGTGATGAGCGGGCTCAACCTGATGAGCCTGTTCGGCGCGAAGGATTTCACGCCGCTCTATGCCGACGGACAGATTGTGCGCCGGTCGATCGATGCGGCCTATGCCGCCGGCGACGGCGCAAAGATACCGATGGTCATCGGCGCGAACGATGCCGACGGCTTCTTCTTCGGCGGGGGTGTCGATCAGGCCTATGCCCCGCTGGCGGCGGTGCGGACAGAGGCAGAGCCGGTCTATGATCCCGAAGCGCGCAAGGACGCGATGCGCATCGGCATTGCGGTTTCGGCCGACACGATGTTCCTCGAACCCGCGCGGCACGTCGCCCGGATCATCGCGGGGCGCGGGCAGCCCGTCTTCACCTACCGCTTCGGCTATGTGCCCGAATATCTGCGCGCCCAGATGCCGGGCGCCTTTCATGCCAGCGAATTGCCCTTCTTCTTCGGCACCGTCGACGCCCGGCACGGCGCCGCGACATCGCCCGCCGATCGCGCGGCGGCGCGGCTGGTACAGGATTATTGGGTCAATTTCGCAAAGACCGGCGTGCCGTCGGCAACGGGTGGCGGACGCTGGTCGCCCGGCGGCGTCGCTGCCGACACCATCATGACCTTCGACGCGGCGGGCGCCCGCGAAGAACCTGACCCGATCCGCGCGCGGCTCGATTTCGTCGAACGCGTCGTGGCCGCCAGAGCGCCCTGACCGGTGCGCCCGATTCCGATGCGCTTTCTGTCGCATCTCGCCGCCCTGACCGGCGCTCTCTTGTTCACGTCGCCCGTGGCGGCGCAAGAGGCGGTGGCGAAGGTTGAAAGCGGCGAGCTCGGCGGAACCGTCGACAACAGTGTCGTTCGCTTCCTCGGCGTTCCCTATGCCGCGCCGCCGGTCAGCGAACGGCGCTGGGCCGCCCCCGAAGCGCCGCCGCCGTGGCCCGGGCGGCGCGATGCGAAGGCGCATGGCCCCGGCTGCGTCCAGACGATCACCCCCGGCGGCTTCGGTCCGTGGATCCGCGAATATGCCGCGCCATCGCCGGTTTCGGAAGATTGCCTGACCCTCAACATCTGGGCGCCGGCGGAGCATGACGGCCGGCCGTTGCCGGTGATGGTCTGGATTCACGGCGGCGCCTTCATGTCGGGGTCGAATGCGGTTCCGATCTATGACGGCGCCGCGCTGGCGCGGCAGGGCATCATTGTCGTGTCGATCAACTATCGGCTGGGCGTCTTCGGCTTTGCCGCCTTTCGCGACCTCGCGGACGATCCCGGCGACGGCGCCAATTTCGGGTTGCAGGACATATTGGCGGCGCTGCGCTGGACGCAGCGCAATATCGCCGGCTTTGGGGGCGATCCGGGACAGGTGACGATCGCCGGCCAGTCGGCGGGCGCCATGGCCGTCCATATGTTGCTGCTTTCGCCGAAGTCCGACGGACTGTTCGCGCGCGCCATCGCACAAAGCGGCATTGTCGAAGTGCCGCTACCCGACCGCACCGAAGCCGACCGCCGCGGCGCCGACCTGCTCGCCCGCGCGAGGCTCCCCGGTATCGCAGCGCTGCGGAATCTGCCGGCGGATCGGGTGATGGCCCTGCTCGATACCGGCCCGCTCGCCGGCGCTGGAGATGTCGGCGGCATGCCGCTACTCGGCCCTGTCGTCGACGGATCGATCCTGCCCGGACAGGTCGCCGCGATGGAAGCGGCGGGCGGGCGGCGGGCCGTGCCGGTAATGGTCGGGCTGAACGCCGACGAAGGCGTGGTGAGCCCCGGTTATTTCCGCGCGGCGCCTGCGGACGTGCGTGCGCTCGCCGCCCGGATCGTGGGCGACGCCGGCGCCGATGCACTACTGGCGGACACCCCGCTCGATAGCGAGATGAAGGCACTCGCCGCGCGCCGGCAACTGACCCGCCTGTACGGCCTTGCGTCGCTTATCGACTGGGCGCGCATGTACCACGCCCCCGCCTTTGCCTATTATTACACCCATCCCGAACCGGGCCCGGGACAGGAGATGTTCGGCGCGTTCCACTCGGCCGAAATGCCCTACATTTTCAATTCGTTGAGCGCCTCGCCCGACCGCCCCTTCACGGAATACGACCGCTCGGTTGCTGCGACCATGTCGCAACTATGGGCAAATTTCGTGAAGCGCGGCGACCCCAACGGCCCGGGTTTGCCACAATGGCCGGAGTTCGCGAACGGGTCAGGCGGCGTGATGGAACTGGGCGCACATTTTGCGCCATACCGAACCGAGGAGCAAAAGCTGCACCTTGTGCTTGGCAGATTCGCCAATGGCCCGGGACGCTCAATCTTCGGCATCGAAAGCTTCGTGGAAAGGTCACGGGAACGATGATTCGACAATGGTATGCGTTCAAATCGACTTACGGCATTTATCCGCGAACGGCCTGAGGCTAAGGTGCCGATCGTGAAAGCGCCGAGGCTCGAATGTAGTCGAATGTCTTCGAGTTTGAGATTTCGTCAAATCGGGAATTTTTTCTTTGAATTTCACAAGTGTAGTTATTTGACGGATCGCCGCCCGGTCATTCCGGATCAAATATTTTTTATTCGTTATTTTTCAATTTGTTATGGCGAATTGAACAATTGAGTGGGAGTGATCCACGGCTTCCTTAATCACAAATTTGCGTAGCTGAATTGCAATGTCTTTCTTGGCTGATCCCTTGGCTGATCCAATCGCCAGCCAGTCCTTTGACGACATTTTTGGCAGCGTCTTGTCCTAACTGGCGGAATTTTACCGGCCATTTCCCGAGGACGGTTAGGCATGGACAGACAATCATTCGCCCGGAAGCGGGACGGCCGTCTGATATTTGACCACCCTGAGTGCGAAGTGCGACGCAGCACCGGCGACCGCTTCATTTCTGAGCAGCCTTTGCATCAGAAACGCTTCGTAGTCGGCGACATCGGTTGCGACGACGCGCACCTGATAATCCCACTCGCCCGACATCGACAGGCATTCCATGACGCGATCCTGGTCCCGGACAAAATTTTCGAACATCGCGGTATGTTCGGCCGAATGGCTCTTGAGCCGGATATTGCAGAGGACGTTGACGGTCTGTCCGACGCGCGCCGCGTCGACGAGCCACACATTCTTCACCAGCACCCCCGCAGCCTCGAGCGCCCTGACGCGGCGCCAGCAGGAGGGGCCCGTGCTTCCTACCCGCTCGGCGAGATCGCCGTTGCTCTGGGCGCCATCGCGCTGCAATTCGCCGAGGATGCGGCGGTCGAGCGAGTCGAGTTTGACAATTTCTTTCATCATATAGCCATTATATGAAATAGACTCGCTTTCAAACACGCTATCTCGTCCAGTTTGAGAAGATTTTTCGCCGATTTACTGCGATATCTCGCGCATGAAACTCGACACCCTGCCCGCCCGCGCCATCCCGACCAGCCTGCCGTTCGATACGCTGGCTGCGCAGCCCGCCGACGCGTTGCTGAGCCTTATCGCGCTGTACCGCGCGGATGATCGGCCGCAGAAAATCGACCTCGGTGTCGGCGTGTTTCGCGACGATGCGGGGGACACACCCATCATGCGCGCGGTGAAAGCGGCCGAGGCGGTGCTGCTCGAGACGCAGGTGACCAAATCCTACCTCGGGGCCGAAGGCGACGCCGCCTATACCGCGCTGCTCGAGGGGATCGTATTTGGCGACCGGACGGCGGGCGAACGATTGAACGGCGTGCAGACGCCCGGCGGCACGGGCGCGCTTCGCCTTGGCGCCGAGCTTCTCGCGCATGCGGGCCGCGACGCGCAGGTCTGGATCGGCACCCCGACCTGGCCCAACCATGCCCCCATCTTTGCCGAAGCGGGACTGTCGACGCGGAGCCACCGTTTCCATGACGCCGCGTCGGGCCATGTCGATTTCGACGCAATGCTGGACGACCTTTCTGCCGCGCGGGCGGGCGATATCCTTTTGCTCCATGGCTGCTGTCATAACCCGACTGGCAGCGACTTCACTCCGGAGCAGTGGCAGGCCGTCGCCGATCTGTGCGCGGCGCGCGGGCTGATCCCGTTTATCGACCTCGCCTATCAGGGACTGGGCGACGGGCTGGCGGAGGACGCGGCGGCGACGCGAATGATCTTCGATGCGCTGCCCACCGCGCTCATCGCCTATAGCTGCGACAAGAATTTCGGCCTCTATCGCGAACGCGTCGGCGCGCTGTGGGCGCTGTCGGCGAACAGCGCGATCGCCGAGCTTGTCCGCACCAATATGCTCTCGCTCGCGCGGAGCCTCTGGTCGATGCCGCCCGATCATGGCGCGGCGATCGTCCGGACGATCCTCGAGAATGACGCGCTGCGCGCCGACTGGCGCGACCAGCTCGACGCGATGCGCGCGCGTCTGAACGGCTTGCGCGTGGCCCTCGCTGCAACGCATCCGCGATTGGCGGCGATCGCCGACCAGCGCGGCATGTTCGCGATGCTGCCGCTGACGCCCGAAGCCGTCGCGACGCTGCGCGAAGAGCATGGCATCTATATGGCCGGGAACGGGCGCATCAACATCGCGGGCCTGCGCGCCGACACGGTGCCCGTTTTCGCGCAGGCGCTCCGGCCGCACCTCGAAGCCCTGAACGGCAACTCGTGACCCCGCCGCACATCGACGCGACGCACGATCCGGCGCGGACGAGCTGGGTCGCATCGGCGAACGGCCATCGCGACTTTCCGGTCCAGAACCTGCCCTACGGGATTTTTGCGCCCGCGGACGGCGACCCACGCCCCGGCGTCGCGATCGGCGACGCGATATTCGACCTGCGCGCCATCGCGGCGGCCGGCCTGCTCCCCGAGCGCGTCGCTGTCGCGTGCAACGACGACACGCTTAACGCGCTGATGGCGCTCGCGCCGGCTGATCGCCACGCGCTGCGCGAACGGCTGAGCGCGATGCTGTCGGATCCGATGCGGGAGGCCGAGCTGGCGCCGATGCTGCAAGAGGCCGCACATTGTACCATGCATCTTCCCGCACGGATCGGCGACTACACCGACTTCTACGTCGGCATCCATCACGCGAACAACGTCGGACGGCAGTTCCGGCCCGACAATCCGCTGCTCCCCAATTATAAATATGTGCCGATCGGCTATCATGGGCGCGCTTCGTCGGTGCGGCCCTCGGGCGAGTCCGTCGTCCGCCCGCGCGGACAGCGCAAACCTCCCGAGGCCGACGCCCCGATTTTCGAACCGACGCAGCGGCTCGACTATGAGCTCGAGCTTGGCGTGTGGATCGGCGAAGGCAATGCGCTGGGCGCACCGATCCCGATCGGCGAGGCGGCGCGCCATATCGCCGGGCTGTCGCTGTTCAACGACTGGTCGGCGCGCGATTTTCAGGCGTGGGAATATCAACCGCTCGGCCCCTTCCTTGCCAAGAATTTCCATTCGACCATCGCGCCCTGGGTGATCACGACCGAGGCGCTGGCGCCCTTTCGTATCGCGCAGCCGCCGCGCCCCGAGGGCGATCCTGCGCCGCTGCCGTACCTCTGGGATGCCGACGATCAGGCGCATGGTGCGCTCGGCGTGACGCTCGAGGTTTTTCTCCTCACCGCCGGCATGCGTGCGGCGGGCGCCGAGCCCTTTCGCCTGAGCCGCGGCCCGGCGACGAGCATGTACTGGACGATTGCACAGATCGTCGCGCATCACGCGTCGAACGGCTGCAACCTGAACCCCGGCGACCTGCTCGGCACGGGGACGATATCGGCCCCCGACCGCGAGGGGTTCGGCAGCCTGCTCGAGCTGACGACCGGCGGGTCGGAACCCATCCAGCTGCCCAATGGCGAACGACGCGGTTTCCTGGAGGATGGCGACGAGATCATCATGCGCGCGAGCGCAGCAGCGGACGGTTTCGTAACGATCGGCTTTGGCGAATGCCGCGCGGTGATCCTTCCCGCACGCTGAGCGCCGTCCCGCGTTCAGGTCAGAAACGCGGCGAGTTCGGCAAGCAATAGTTCAGGCGTTTCTTCCTGCGGACTATGGCCGCACGGCAGCGCCCGCCCGCGCACGTCGCGGGCCTTCGAACGCCAGCTTTCCATGACGTCAAAGAGCGTGCCCACCGTGCCATATTCGCCCCAGAGCAGCAGCAAGGGCGCCTCGATCCGCCGGTCATCATCGGCGGCATCATGGTCGAGATCGATGCTCGCCGCGGCGCGATAATCCTCGCAGATCGCGTGGCGCGTCGCGGGGTCGCGATAGCAGCGGCGATATTCGGCGACGACGCGCGGATCGAGCGAGCCTGCGATCTTGATCTGCCCGGCAAGATGACGGTCGAGAAAATGGTCGGGATCGGCCGCGATCATCCGTTCGGGCAGGTCGAACGGCTGGATCAGGAAGAACCACCAGAAATAGCGTGTCGCGAATTCGCGGTTCGTCTGCGCATACATCGTCGTGGTCGGCGCGATGTCGAGCAGCACGAGCCGCGCGATGCGGTCCGGATGGTCGAGCGCCATGCGGTGTGCGACGCGCGCGCCGCGATCGTGCGCGACGACATCGAAACGGTCGAAGCCCAACATGGCCATCACCGCGACCTGATCGGCCGCCATCGCGCGTTTGGAATAATTGGCGTGCGCGGGGTCGCCCGGCAGTTTTTCGCTGTCGCCATAGCCGCGCAGATCGGTAGCGACGACCGTGAAGCGCTTCGCGAGCGCGGGCACGACCTTGTGCCAGGTCAGATGCGTCTGCGGGTGGCCGTGGAGGAGGAGGAGCGGCGGTCCCGAACCGCCGACCGCGGCGCGGATGCGCACGCCGTCGGCATCGACGTCCTGCCAGCGGAACCCCGGCATGAGTTCGGGATATTCGGGACTATTGCTCATCGCTCGGCACCCATAAGCCAGGGCTTGCGGCCGAGATAGGCTTTCTCGAACGCGCGGATGCGGTCGGCGTGGGTCAGCGTCTCGCCGATCCGGTCGAGCCCGAGCATCAGCGCGCGCCGGGTGGCGGGGTCAATATCGAAACCCGCCGCATAGCCGCCCACCGCGATGCGCTGCGCATCGAGGTCGACCGTCATCTCGCCTGCCCCGTCGTCCAGTTCCGCCATCAGCGCCGCGACCTGTTCGAGCGGCAGCGACAGAAGCAGCAGGCCGTTGTTCGCGGCGTTGTCGGCGAAGATCGCACCATAGGAGGAACCGATGATGCCGCGGATACCATATTGGAGCATCCCCCACACCGCATGTTCGCGCGACGAACCGCAACCGAAATTGGGCCCGACGAGCAGGAAACGCGTCTCTGCCATGTCCGCGCGGTTGAGGATGAAATCGTCCCGCACCGCACCGCTTTCATCGAAGCGCAGGTCGTGGAAGAGGCCCCGGGCAAGTCCCGAACGATCGATGCCTTTCAGGAATGCCTTGGGCATGATGACGTCGGTGTCGATGTTGGCGGCGGGCATCGCCGCGGCGCGGCCCGACAGGCGGATGAAACGCTCCATCAGTCAAGCTCCTCCGCCGCGAGTTCTCGCACATCGGCGAGCCTTCCCGTGACCGCGGCCGCCGCGACCATCGCCGGACTCATCAGGTGCGTGCGGCCGCCAATCCCCTGCCTGCCTTCGAAATTCCGATTGGTGCTCGACGCGCAGCGTTCGCCCGGCGCGAGGCTGTCGTCGTTCATCGCAAGGCAGAGCGAGCAGCCCGAGCGACGCCATTCGAACCCGGCTTCGATGAAGATGCGGTCGATCCCCTCTTCCTCGGCGGCGCGCCGGACGCCGCTGCTCCCCGGCGAGATCATCGCGCGAACGCCGGGTGCGACCTTTCGCCCCCTCAATATCCGCGCCGCATCGCGCAAATCGGTCAGACGCGCGTTGGTGCACGAGCCGATGAAGGCGCGATCGATCGCGATATCCTGCAGCCGCATATGGGGCGCGAGGCCCATATAGGCCATCGCGCGGACCGCATCGGCGCGGCGCTCGGCGGGGAGGTCATCGGGATCGGGGACGGCGCCGGTGATCGCGAGCGACTGATCGGGGCTGGTCCCCCAACTCACCATCGGCGGAATATCGCCGGCATCGAGCGCGATCTCCTTGTCGAACCGCGCGCCCGGGTCGCTGCACAGCGCCTGCCATTCGGCGCGCGCCTGGGTGAGCAGCCCCGCCGACGGCGCACGCGGGCATCCCGCGATATATTCGACCACCTTGTCATCGGGCGCCATCAGCGCAACGCGCGCGCCGCATTCGACCGCCATGTTGCAGATCGTCATCCGCGCCTCGACCCCGAGCGCACCTATCGCCTCGCCGGCGAATTCGACGGCATGCCCCGCCGCGCCATCGGCCCCGATCCGGCGGATCACCTCCATGATCAGGTCCTTCGCGGTGACGCCGGGCGCCAGCGTCCCGTCGATCGTGATGCGCATCGTCCGGAGGCGGCGATAGACGAGCGTCTGCGTCGCCAGCAGATGCTCGATGTCCGACGTGCCGATACCGAAACCGACCACGCCGAACGCGCCATAGGTCGTCGAATGGCTGTCGCCCGCGGCGATGACCATACCCGGCAGCACCAGACCGAGCTCGGGCATCACGACATGCTCGATCCCCTGCCTTGGATCGAAGAGATCGAAGATTTCGATTCCGAAATCGCGGCCATTCTCACCCAGATATTCGATCTGCCGCCGCGCGCCGTCGTCGAGTTCGCCCGCCTCGCGGTCGGGGTTGGTCGAATTGACATGATCGACCACGCCCAGCGACGCGGCGGGCCGCCATGGCGTCCGCCCCGCAGCGCGGAGGCCGCTAAACGCCTGGGGGCTTGTATATTCATTGAGCACCGTTCTATCGATATAGAGCAATAATCGTTCGCCAGCGGCGCCGGATTCGTCGAAAGATAATATGCGGTGTTCGTCGACGATCTTGTCATAAAGCGTTTTTGGCGCCGACATTCTTCTGCCCTTCCTGCGGTTTCGCGGGCCGGGATTACCGTCAGCGGTTCGGACGAAGCCAATGCCGGGACAGTATCAATTGATGCGACGAGTGGATTCAAATGGATATCATGTGGCTCGAGGACTTCATCAAGCTCGCTGATGAAGGCAATTTTTCCCGCGCGGCCGAAGCGCGCAACCTGACCCAGCCGGCGTTCAGCCGCCGCATCCGTGCGCTCGAGGACTGGGTTGGCGCGACGCTGGTCGATCGCGATACGCACCGGATCGCGCTGACCGAAGCGGGACAGGCGTTCCGCGTCCTCGCCGAAGAGATCATGCGGCGCCTGACGCTGGGCCGCGACCATGTCCGCGAAATCGGCGGCACGCTGAGCAATGAAATCCGTTTCGCCTCGACGCACGCGCTGTCGACAACCTTTTTTCCCGCATGGCTCCGCAGCCTCCACGGCGGACAGGAGGCCGGGACGATCACGCTGATCGCCGACAACATGGCCGCGTGCGAACGCTTCATGCTCGAAGGCAAGGCCGATTTCCTCCTTTGCCACCATCATACGGCGGCGCAGCACCGCCTCGATCCGGCGGGCTTCACCTCGCTCGCGCTCGGCGAAGATGTGCTGATGCCGGTGACCGCGCCGCTCGGCGACGGGGCACCCACGCACGTCCTGCCGGGCAGCGGCGACCAGCCGCTCCCCTATCTGGAGTTCGAGGAGAAGTCGGGCATGGGCCGCATCCTGCAGGCGGCGCAGGTGATTTCGGCGGGTTCGGCATCGCTCCGCACCGTGTTTCGTTCGCATATGGCGACCGCGCTGCTGTCGATGGCGCGCGACGGGCGCGGCGTGTGCTGGGCGCCGCTCAGCGTCGCCGCCGCCGACCTCGAGAGCGGCCGCCTCGTCGCCGCGGGCGATGCGCGCTGGCACGTTCCGATCGAGATCCGCATCTACAAACCGATCGCGCGGCGCAGCCCGAGCGTCGAGGCTTTCTGGACGATGCTGAAGAACCGGCTGAAGGCCGAGGCTGACTAGCTCGCCGACGGCGCAATAAAGCTGCGCAGACGCCCCTCGCACCGCACGAATGATTCTATGTCGAACCGGCATTGGGATCGATGGCCGCATGTCCATAGACAGAATGGGCCCATGCACTAACCGACGAACGGACGGCTTTGGCAGGGTTCAGGGCGGAGAAAAAAAATGATCCAGGGACCGGCAACGGCGGAGAGCAGCAAGTTCAAGATTTCGACATCGCTTCTCGCGATTTCCCTTTTTGCAGGGCTGACAGGCGTGGCGGGCACCGCACACGCACAGGACGCACCGGCATCCGCGCCGGACGACAGCGCGGCGACGGAGGGCGCCAGCGACATCGTCGTGACCGGGTCGCGCATCGGTCGCCCGGTCCTCGACTTGCCGACCCCGGTCGGCGTGGTGAGTTCCGAAACGCTCGGCGCGAACAACGCACAGTTCGACATCGGCCGCGCGCTTGCCCAGCAACCCGCGATCGGCTTTTCGGGCAGCATGCAGCAGAGCCAGCAGAGCGGTGCCTCGGGCTCGCGCGGCGAGAATAGCGGCGGCCTCGCCGTCGTCGATCTGCGCAGCCTCGGGTCGAACCGCACGCTCGTCCTCGTCAACGGCAAGCGCCGCGTCGCCGGCGCCACCGACAGCGCGGCGCTCGACCTCAATTCGATCAATCCCAATCTGATCGAACGCGTCGAAATCATCACCGGCGGCGCGTCGGCCATCTATGGCTCGGACGCGGTCTCGGGCGTCGTGAACATCATCACCAAGGACGATTTCGACGGCGTTCGCCTGTCGTTCAGCGGATCGCAGCCGGCGCGCGGTCCCGAAGGCTTCACCTATGGCGGAAGCATCGTCGCGGGCAAGAATTTCGCCCAGGGTCGCGGCAACATCACCGTCGCGGCCGACTATACGAAGGTGAAGGAAATCACCCCGCGCCAAGCCGACATGCGAAACAATGTCGCGATGATCAATCCGGCCGATACCGGGCCAAACGACGGCATTCCCGATCTGATCATCGTTCCCGGCGGCGAAGCCTTTCAATATTCGGGTTACGGCGCCGTGGGCCTGCGCGGCGACACGGGCGGCCTCGGTGCGTTCGTCTTCAACGATGACGGCACCCCGCGCCGTGCGCCGACGCCGCTTTTCACCGACGGCAGCCTGTTTGGGAAATTCGACAATTGCGGACCGGCCTGCTTCCGCTTCGACGATTCGATTTCGATCGTTCCCGACATCGAGCGCTACAACCTCAACCTCAGCACCCATTTCGACTTCAGCGACAATGTGCGGGCCTATTTCGGCGCCGACTATAACAACACGTCGAGCTATGGACGCGGCCAGCCCGTGCTCCGCGCGGCACAGCCGATCAACATCGCGCAGAATGCGTTCCTCAACGAACCCTTCCGCCAGCAATTGCTGGCGGCTGGCGCGACGACGCTGGCTCTCGACCGCCTCTACACCGATGTCGGGCTGCGCTTCAGCCAGGTCGATCGCAACAGCCTGTCGTTCGTTGGCGGCCTGAAGGGCGAGTTCGAGACCGGCTTCTCCGACCTTCGCTACGACATCTATGGCACCTACGGCCGCACCAAGGCGAAGTTCACCGGATATAACCGCATGCTCCTGCCCAATCTGCGCGCGGCGCTCGACGCCGTCGTCGATCCCGGTTCGGGGCAGATCCGCTGCCGCATGGACGTCCCTTCGCTTCAACCCGTCGGCTATGTCCGGCCCGCTATCGTAGGCAGCGGCCCCTGCGTGCCCTTCAATCCGTTCGGTTCGACCGCCAGCTCGCAAGAAGCCCGCGACTTCGTCAGCACAACGACGGTGTCCAACGCCTTCGTCCGCCAGACGACGGCGGGCTTTTCGCTCTCCGGCGATTCGAGCAAGTTCCTGACCATGCCCGGCGGCGGGTCGATCGGCATCGCACTCGGCGCGGAATATCGGAAAGAACGCAACGGCCGGACCACCGATCCGCTGATCAAGGCCGGCGTGACCAACCAGGCGTCGTCGCAGGATTATGAGGGCGGCTATCATGTCACCGAACTCTTCGGCGAATTGAGCGTGCCGATTTTGACCGACATGCCCTTTGCCAAGCTGCTGTCGGTCGAAGGCGCGGTGCGCCACGCCGACTATAGCCACGCGGGACAGGCGACCTCGTGGAAAGCCGGTGCGATCTGGGAGCCGGTCGACGGGTTCCGCCTGCGCGCGACGTTGAGCCGCGCCATTCGCGCGCCGAACATCTTCGAAGCCTTCCGCCCGAGCGAGGGTCAGACGACCAACGTCAACGACCCCTGTTCGCAAAACAACCTCGGTCAAAACCCCAATCGTGCCGCCAACTGCGCCGCGCTGGGCCGTCCGGCGGGCTTCGTGCCCGTCAGCGGCGGGATCGGCGTGCCATTCATCGTATCGGGCAATCAGGATCTTCGTCCCGAAGTTTCGGACAGCTGGACGGCCGGCTTCGTGCTGACGCCGAATTTCCTGCCGGGGCTCCAGATTTCGGCCGACTGGTTCGACATCAAGATCGAGGACGCGATCAGCTTCCTCAGCCCGCAAGCGATCGCCGAAAATTGCGTCGACCGCGCCGGTGGCCCCGATCCGGACCTGTGTGCGCTGATCACCCGCGACACGACCCCCGGCGCGAACTTCTTCAGCATCACCGGCGGTAGAAGCACCTATGTCAACACGTCGAAGCTGCAGACCTCGGGCCTTGACACGCAGGTGTTTTACGCCCGCCCGCTGGGCGAGGGTCGCATCTCTGCCAACCTCGCATTTACCTATCTGCATCGCCTGCGGACCTTCACCTTCCAGGCGCGGCCCGACCTCTACACCGTGCTCGAAGGCTTTTACGGCTACCCCAAATATAAGGGCGTCGTCGGGCTGAACTATTCGGTCGGCGGCCTGACGGTCGGCTGGCAGGGCCGCTATCAGTCGAGCCAGGCGCTGACCGACATCTCGCCGGGGATCAGCCGCGAGTTGCTGTCGCCCGACCGGACGGGTTCGCGCTTCTACAACGATATTTCGGCATCCTATACGCTGCCGATGAACGGGAAGCAGGAAGCCAAATTCTCATTTGGCGTTACCAATCTTCTCAACGAGAAGCTGCCGGTGATGGAATCGGTTCAGGTCATCGATCCGTCGGGGGGCGGCTTCGATCAGTTCGGACCGGTTATCCGTCTCGGACTCGAAGTGAACTTCTGAATCCGGGCCGGCAAGGTGGGGCTCGCGCCGCGTGCGCGGGCCTCATATTGTCTCTGTACAGCGATACGAATCCAGCCTGGCAGGAGGCGCAATTATGAGTGCTGAAACCATCCGCCCTGCCCGTCAGAGGGGGTTTCTCGGTTTCGTCGAGCGCGTCGGCAATCTGCTGCCCGACCCGACGATCATCTTCCTCTACCTGATCATCATATTAATGCTGGTTTCGGCGATCGGCGCGGGGCTCGGGTGGAGCGCATCGCTGCCCTATTCGGGCAAGGAAGCGCCCGCGGGCGCCGAGCTCGCGGGCGGCGTCCTGACCTATCGTGCGTCGAGCCTGTTTTCGGCCGAGAATATCGCGCGGCTGTTTACCGAGATGCCGCGCACCTATGCCAGTTTCACCCCGCTCGGCATCATCCTGACGATCATGATGGGCGCCGCGGTCGCCGAGCGATCGGGGCTGTTCTTCGCGCTGATCCGGGGTTCGCTGCGGGGCACGCCGCGCCGTTATATGACGCCGATCATCGCGGTGGTGGGCATGGTGTCGCACCACGCCGCCGACGCCGCCTATGTCGTGCTGATCCCGATGGCGGCGGTGCTCTTCGCATCGGTCGGGCGCCATCCGCTCGCGGGAATTGCCGCCGCGCTCGCCGCCGTGTCGGGGGGCTATGCCGGCAACATCATGCCCGG
This sequence comes from Sphingomonadaceae bacterium 3R27C6, assembly GCA_005503215.1. Lineage (GTDB taxonomy): Bacteria > Pseudomonadota > Alphaproteobacteria > Sphingomonadales > Sphingomonadaceae > Sphingopyxis. The sequence goes on from SCNS01000019.1 coordinate 88,987, forward strand.
CCAGCTCGACGTGCTGCTGTTCGGCTTTACACAGGAAGCCGCGCGGATCGTCGAGCCCGGCTGGACGATGAACCCGCTCGGCAACTGGTATTTCATCCTCGGCATCGTCGTCTTTTTCACCCCGATCATCTGGTTCATCACCGACAAGGTGGTTGAACCACGCCTTGGAACCTGGAACGAGGAGGTCGACGAAGAGCTTCGCGCCGATCTCGAAAAGGGCGACCTCAGCGGCGATGAGCGGCGGGGGCTTCGCCATGCCGGCATTGCCGCGCTGCTAGTCACCGCGCTGTTCGCCGCGCTTTGTCTATGGCCCGGCTACACGCCCTTCATCGACCAAGACTCCGAGGGCCCGATCCGCCTGCAGCCGCTCTACGCCTCGATGATCGCGGCGCTGTTTTTGATGTTCCTGCTGACCGGCGTCGTCTTCGGGCGCGCGGCGGGGACGGTGAAGAATTCGAACGACGTGATCGCAATGATGCGCGAGGGCGTGAAGACGATCGCGCCCTATCTGGTCTTCGTTTTCTTCGCCGCGCATTTCGTTGCGATGTTCAACTGGTCGGGCATCGGCCCGATCCTCGCGATCGGCGGGGCGGAGAAATTGCAGGGCATGAACCTTCCCCCGGCGCTGCTGCTCGTCTGCGTCCTGCTGCTCTCCTCGATGATGGACCTGTTCATCGGATCGTCCACAGCAAAATGGAGTGTGTTGTCGTCGGTGGTCGTGCCGATGTTCATGCTGCTCGGCATCAGCCCCGAAATGACGACGGCCGCCTATCGCATGGGCGACAGCTATACCAATATCATGACCCCGCTGATGAGCTATTTCCCGCTCGTCCTCGTTTTTTGCCAACGGTGGGACAAGTCGATGGGGGTCGGGTCGCTGCTCGCGCTGATGCTGCCCTACGCGCTCTGCTTCATGGCGACGGGGATCACGATGGTCGTCGCATGGGTCGTCTTCGACCTCCCCCTCGGCCCGCACGCGCAGGTCTTTTATCAGGTCGCGGCGCACGCCGTGCCGTGAGGGAGCCCATGATGAAATCCGCCGCCGAACATGCAACCATGTCCAATAAGCATTGGGGTCGGCCGTGCGCCGCCGCTAGCCTGACTTCGCCGCTGCGTCAGGAGGTCCGTTCCCATGTCCGTTGACCTCAAATCGCTCGAAACCGACATGACCGCCTGGCGCCGGCACATCCATCAGCATCCCGAACTCGGCTTCCACGAACAGGGCACGGTCCGCTTCATCCTCGACCTGCTCCAAAGCTTCGGGGTCGACGAGGTCCATACCGGCATCGGCGGCACGGGCATCGTCGCGACGATCCGCGCCGGAACGTCGGACCGCGCGATCGGCATCCGCGCCGACATCGACGCGCTGCCGATGACCGAACTGGCCGAGTCCGATCATAAATCCTGCACCCCCGGCGTGATGCACGCCTGCGGCCACGACGGGCACACGACGATGCTGCTCGGCGCGGCGAAGCATCTCGCCGCGACGCGCAATTTCGACGGCGCGGTGCATCTGATCTTCCAGCCCGCCGAGGAATCCTTGGGCTACCAAGGCCCCGGCGGCGACCCCGATGGCGGCGCCAGCGCGATGATCCGCGACGGATTGTTCGACCGTTTCCCGATGCAGGCGATCTTCGGAATCCACAATCGCCCGGGCATCGCGGCGGGCAAGCTCGCGGGGCGCGCGGGCGCGCTCTACGCCGCTGCCGACAAATTCGAGATCGTCGTCACCGGCAAGGGCGGCCACGCCGCGCGCCCGCACCTGACCGTCGACCCCGTACTCGTCGCGGCGCAGATCATCGTCGCGGTGCAGAGCATCGTCGCGCGCAGCACCGACCCGATGGACGCTGCGGTCGTTTCGATTTGCAAGGTCGAGGCGGGCACGGCGTTCAACATCATCGCCGACGAGGCGCGCATGGGCGGCACGGTGCGCACGCTGTCGCGAGCAAGCCAAGATGCGACCGAGCAGCGGCTGCGCGAGATCGTGACCGGTGTCGCGGCCTCGTTCGGGGCGAAGGCCGAACTGCATTACGAACGCGGCTATCCCGCCCTGCACAATCCGGCCGACCTCTATGCGAAAGTCCGCGAGATCGCGATCGGCATCGTCGGCCCCGACCGCTTCGTCGACCTCGACGCGCCGGGCATGGGAGGCGAGGATTTCGCGCGCTACCTCGACGTCGTTCCCGGCTGTTTCCTGCTCCTCGGCAACGGCGACGAGGGGCCGGGATCGGTGATGCTCCACAATTCGCACTATGCCTATGACGACAGCATCTCGCCGACCGGCGCCGCGCTGTGGGTCGCCCTGGCCGAGACATTCCTGCCGAAATAGACAATCCGGGGAGATTTTTTTGATGCGCCGTTCGACCGCCGCCCTGCTCCATGGTTCCGCCGCGCTGTTGCTCGCGGCGCAGGCGCACGCCGCCGAAAAGGTCAACATCACCCGCGACGATTTCGGCGTGCCGCATGTGCAGGCGGAGACGTCCGACGCGGTGATGTTCGGCGCGGGCTATGCGATTGCGCACGACCGCCTCGCCGCGATGGAACTGGCGCGGCACAATACGCAGGGCCGCCGCGCCGAGCTTGTCGGGAAATCGGCGATCGAAGGCGACAAGATGATGCGCGGCCGGCGGCTCTCCGACGCGGTGCTGATGCAGCGCTACAAGGCGCTGGCGCCCGAGCATCGCAAAATGATCCAGGCGATGGTCGACGGCATCAACAAGCGCATCGACGAAGTGAATGCCGAGCCCGCGCGACTGACGCCGCTCGAATTCATCCGCTGGGGGATCAAGCCGACGCGCTGGAGCCTGACCGAATATCTGGCGCTGATCAGCGCGGCGCCGCTGGGGCGGGACACTTATGAAATCCGCAATCTCGAATTTCTGAAGGCGATGACGGCGCGCTACGGTCAGGACAAGGCGTGGGCGATTTTCAACGACGTCGTGCCGATTTCCGACCCCGACTCCCCGACCACCATCCCCGCGGGCGACGATCTCGCCCCAGCCCGGCCGATACCCACCCCCGTCCTCGCCCCGGCGC